>JBBQUT010000029.1:0-61249 GCA_038212215.1 Mycobacteriales bacterium | reverse complement strand
CCTACTCCAGCACCCAACGCATCTTCACCGAACAACAACGCCTCGCCCTCATCGCCCGAGACCACGGCTGCTCATTCCCCGGCTGCGACGCCCCACCAGCCTGGTGCCAAACCCACCACATCACCGAGCACCGCCACAGCGGGCGCACCAGCATCGACGACGGCACCCTGCTCTGCCGACACCACCACCGCACCTTCCAACAAAACGACTGGCACTGCGTCATGACCAACGGCCGACCCCACTGGATCCCGCCAGCATGGATCGACCCTGGATCGACCCGTCACGCACCCCACGCCTCAACACCCGACACCACTGACCCCCCAGCGTACCGACCGGTCGGTCGAATCGGTGGCTCGTCGAGAAGTAGGGCGTTCCCTACAAGAAGGTCCCGCTCGCTGTGCTCGGACACGACGCTCGCCGCGGCGCACAGCTGTGCGCCGCACACCGACCGAAGATTGTTAGAGGTGTCAGCGGTGCGCAATGTTGCCCGACTCCACGCCTTGGCCGGTCAGTTTCATTCATCCAAAACCATGTGCCGATGTGCAGCATCCTGACCGGCAAAGGTCCCGCAATTCGAGGTCACCGAACGCTGTTTTGGCCGGACGCGCCCCGCCCGTCTCCCTTTACATGGGTGACCCCGGAGGCCACGACGGAGGCCGCCATCCATGCAGCAGCGTAAGTGAACGCGACGGTGGGGGAGGCCAATGACCAGAGGACGCCCGCTACGAGCGTTGCGCCGATGTCGCCGAAGGACTGGACCAGCCCAAGCACCCCAAAGCCGTTCCCGCGCAGGTGGTCGGGTAGCGCCTGAGCGACGACGGTGGACTCGGCGGTCTCGCCGAAGCCGATGCCGATGCCGGCGAGCACGAACCCGGTGAGGAACACCGGCCAGGCGCGCTGGCTCCACGCGAAGATCAGGTAGCCGCCGACGTAAACCAGTGCACCGGCCGCGAACACGACACGCGGGGAAAACCGGTCCGCGACTTGACCGCCGACCATCGCTGCAACCGTGGCTGCGGCGTTGTGCGCGGCGTAAAGCAGGATCGCGAGGCTCGTCGCCGCGGTAAGGCTCCGACCGTCCGCATGCAGTTGGTCGGTCGCGCGCAGGATCAGCAGTGTGCTCGCCACGTTGCCGAGTTCGAACAGCAGTGCAGGAGTCAACGCCCGGGCCAACCCGGCACGCCAGAGTGCAGCGAGGTTGAAGGACAGGGTCCGTCGGCCGACGATGTCACCGAGGCGTCGTTGCGCGGCGCGGGCCGCAATGGTGATCGCGACGGCAGCGAACACTCCCGGCACGATGGCCAGCACAATCGCGTGGCGGACGCCGACTGCCCCGATGAGCCCCGCCGCGAGTACCGGGCCGACAATGGCGCCGGCGTTGTCCCCGGCACGCTCCAGGCCGAACGCGCGACCGTATGTGCTCGGCGATGAGAGTGAGGTGAGCAGCATGTCGCGCGCCGGCGACCGGATGCCGCGCGACATCCACGCGATCGCCCGCAGAATGCCCACCTGCCACACCGCGGTGCTCAGCCCGATCGCTGCGGTCGCGACCGCGGTGCCCAGATACCCGCCGCGGGCGAGCCCGGCTCGGCGCTTGGGGTCGTTGGACAGCGGGCCGCCGGCCAGCTTGGCAAGTCCGACCAGCGCGTCGGAGACGCCCTCGATCGCGCCGAGCGCACCCGGCCCCGCGTGCAGGGTCGATGTCAGAAAGGTCGGCAGTGCGCTCGTAGCCAGTTCGTGGCCGGCATCGCTGAAGAACGAGGCCGCTCCCACGCTGAAGACAGCCGACGTCAGCCACGGCGGCTCCGCCTCGGCCGCGGTGCTCCCCTCCGCCCGCGTACGAGCTATCACTTCTTGTGCACTTTTGCCGTGGACGCGTGACGGCCGCATTCGCACGGTTTGGGCGAGCGTCCGACCAGCCCGTCCATGACCATCGCAAGGATGGTTTGGAAGATCTCATCGTCCTCGACATCAGGAAGTGTGGTGCGAATTCGCCATATCTGTGGGTAATCAGCGCGGCTAGCGGTGAGATAGGCGCCAGCCCAGGCCATGCGATCCGCCTCTTGGACGGTGGGGTCCAACGATAGGAATGACGATTCACCGCCCGCGAACGACAGCATGAAGTCAGCGTAAGCACGGTAGATAACAGCGGCTTCTTTGCCTTTGAATCCGGCACGAAGTACGGCTCCGATAATGACGTCGACCGTACGCATCTCTGCCGGCCGCCGCGTCGTGCGAAAGGCTGCCAACGACGCCGCGGCCGGGTGTGCCCGGTAGGTGCGCCGCATGCGCGTCGCGATATCGACAAGCGTGTCGACCCAGCAGGCACTCGGTTCCAAGCCAGCCATCGCATCCTCGATGAGCCGATCGGCGATGGCGAGTACCAGGTCGTCCTTGCTCGCGAAGTGTCGGTACAGCGCGGTCGGGTGGGCGCCCAGCGCCCGTCCCAACTTCGGCAGGCTGAAGCCGACGACGCCGTCGACGTCAAGTAATCGCAAGCTCTCGTCGACGATGCGCCACGGCGTCAGGCTGCCGCGCGGGCGCCTGCCGGACCGCTTGCGTTCGGCACGAAGATCATTGGTCATCGATGCTCCATTGCATTCTCGCAAAAGCTTAGTCAGAGGCGTTGACACATGCATCTGTGCCGTGATTAGTTACCGAGACCCCTAAGGCAGGAGCGTGTCGTGACCGGTCACGGCGACGACGAGGTGGTCTTCCACAACGGCGTCATTTTCGACGGTGTGAAATTCCTGCCGCCGGGCATGACCGTTCGTGTTGCGGGGGCCCGGATCACGAACGTCGGCGCAGCCGAACCGCTCGCCGCTGCGGAGCCTGTCGACTTGCAGGGTGGCACGCTGCTGCCGGGCTTCGTCGACGCGCACGCCCACCCAGTATTTGCCGGAAATCAGCTTCAGCACTGTGACCTTCGCGAGGCAGTGACCGAGCAGGGCTACGTCGAGATCATCAGCGCCTACGCACGCAGCCACCCCGACGAGTCCTGGATAACCGGCGGGGGCTGGGCGATGGAGGCATTTCCCGGTGGCATCCCATCGAAGGCGGCACTCGACGCGGTTGTCGCGGACCGACCGGTGTTCCTGCCCAACCGCGACGGCCACGGCGCATGGGTGAACAGCAAGGCGCTCGAGTTGGCCGGAATCGACGCTGAGACACCGGATCCGTCGGACGGCCGCATCGAGTGCGACGCCGGTGGTGTCCCGATAGGCATGTTGCAGGAAGGCGCCGCCGGATTGGTGGGTCGGCTGCTTCCGGCCCTCACGCCCGACGACTGGTACGTCGCGCTGTTGGCTGCGCAGAATCATCTGACTGCACTGGGCGTCACGGGTTGGCAGGACGCGATCGTCGGCGATTACCAGGACGGAGCCGACCCCCTGCCGGCGTACCTGCGCGCGGACGCCAACGGCACGCTGCTAGCCAGTGTCGTCGGCGCGCTCTGGTGGGACCGTAACCGAGACATTGAGCAGCTCGACTACCTGCTGCAGCGCCGGGCACAAGCAGCGGGTCAGCGTTTTGCGGCGTCCAGCGTCAAGATGATGCTGGACGGGGTGGCGGAGAACCACACGGCGGCCATGCTCGAGCCGTACCTCGACGCGGACGGATGCGACGGTGACGTCCACGGTCTGGACTTCATCGACCCTGACCTGCTCCCGACATACGTCACTGCGCTGGATCGCGAAGGTTTCCAGGTCCACTTCCATGCCCTTGGCGATCGAGCCGTTCGCAGTGCGTTGGACGCGATCGAGGCCGCGCGCGCGGCGAACCCGGGCAGCAACCGGCGCCACCACATCGCGCACCTGCAGGTTGTGCACCCCGACGATGTCGCGCGCTTCGCCCCCCTGCGTGCGACAGCCAACATTCAGTCGTTGTGGGCTCAGCACGACCCGCAGATGGACGAGCTGACCATTCCTTACCTCGGGGAACGCCGCGCCGGCTGGCAATACCCGTTCCGTGCATTGCAGGCGGCAGGCGCCGCAATGTGCGCGGGAAGCGACTGGCCGGTCAGTAGCCCGAACCCGTTGCTCGCCATCCACGTCGCGGTCAACCGCAGCCTGCCGAGCGCCGCAGGCGGCTCCGGCAAGGACCCGTTCCTTTCCGAGCAGGCGATCAGCCTCACGAGCGCACTCGCCGGGTACACCTCAGGCAGCGCCGCCGTCAACGGCGTGGATGCCCATGCCGGCGCGATTGCAGCCGGCTACGACGCCGACTTCGCAGTTGTCGACGCCGATCTTGCCCATATCGAGCCCACCGAGATCTATGCTGCCCAGGTCAAGCAGACCTGGATTCGCGGCCGGCCCGTCCACGAGTCGACTTAGCGTCGACGAGACGAATTCACAAGGAGAACGATGCTCCGCAGTCGCATGGCCGTCACGGCGGTCGCAGCCCTGTCCGCCATCGGCCTGCTCGCCGCCTGCGGGCGCTCTGCCGGAAACTCCGCGAGCACAAGCGGGAACGTCGATCCCCTCAAAGGACTGGTGGCGACGACCGCGCCGGGCAGCAAGTCGGTCTCATCGGTAACCTGGGCCGTCTACCGGGATGTCAACTCCCTCGACCCCATCTTCGCATTCGACTATCCCGAGAACACTGCCGTCTCGCTGCTTTGCGAATCGCTGCTGCGGCAATCGCCGAACGGCTCCGTCGGTCCGGGCCTGGCCACCGTGTCGACGTCGTCCCCGACCGAGTACGTGCTCACCCTCAAGCCTGGCGTCCACTTCTGGGACGGCAATCCGGTTACCCCCGCCGATGTCGTCTACAGCCTGGGCCGGGCGCGGGACAGCAAACTCGGTGGCTTCTACACCCAGGTTTTCACCCGCGTGAAATCGATCAGTGCCACCGGCTCCAACCAGATCACGATCACGCTGACGAAGCCGGACTACTGGCTGCAAGGTGAACTCGCCTCGATGCCTGGCATCGTCATCGAGCAGAAGTTTGCCGAGGCGCAAGGTAAGAAGTACGGCACGCCTGGCGGCAGCATCATGTGCACCGGCGCCCACAAATTCGCGTCGTTCTCTCCTGGAGTCGGCGTGACCGCGGTCGCCAACACGAATTACTGGAACACCGCGGTGCACTCGCGGGTCGGCAAGATTCTGCTCAAAGGCGTCCCTGACATCTCCGCGTTCACCTCCGGATTGCAGACGGGCGCCATTTCCGGAGCGTATTCCTATGGCATTTCCACGCTGAATCAGCTCAAGGCTGACCGGAATGTCAAGGTGGTGCAGGGGCCGGGTTGGTTGACCGACGCGTTCATCGTGTCCAGCCGGACCGGCGTCCTCGGTGATGTGCGCGTCCGGCGGGCATTGTCCATGGCGCTGGATCGCAACGGCATCATCAACTCCGTCTACAAAGGCGCCGCACTGATACCGCGGTGGATCTCGAGCCCCGGTACCTTCGGCTACGGCAAATCAGTGTTCGACGCCGCATACAACAAGGCGCCCGCGCTCAAGCAGGACATCGCGGGCGCGAAAAAGCTGATCACGCAAGCGGGGGCAGCGGGCAAGACGCTGACCATCGGCACGTCGAGCCAACTTGCCGACATCTCGGCTGTTGCAGGTGCCTATCAGGCCGCCGGGCAGGCGATCGGGCTGAAGGTGTCATTGAAGTCCGTGTCGGCGAACAACTTCATCAACTTCTTCATCGACGCGAAGGCACGCGTCGGCATTGACGGCTTCCTGACCGTCAACTACGGCGACTATGCCGATCCGGCGGCGCTGCTCTCGACCCTGGTTCTGCCAGAAGGCTCGCAGAATTACGATCGGTACGACAACAAGCAAATCATCGCTCTGATGAGTCAGGCGCGAACCACTGCAGATCCGGATAAGCGAGCCGGGCTCATCGCCAAGGTCGAGCAGTTGGCCATCACCGACCTGCCGTGGATCCCGAACGTGCAACCGACATCCCTGCTGCTGATGAACAAGCACCTCAGCGGCGCGACTGCGTCTTTCTCCTACATGTTCGCCCCCTGGGCCGATCAGCTCGGCGGGGTCGGCTGACACATGCGTCGACGGTTCTTCCTCCGTCGGCTGGTGATGTTGCTCGCCAGCCTCCTGATCGCGAGCTTCGTGATTTTCGGCGCGCTGTTCCTCGCGCCGGGAAATCCGCTTGCGGCGCTGTCTGGGGGCCGGTCATTGCCGCCGAGCAGTTTGCAAGCGCTGCAGGCCCGCTACCATCTCGACAAGCCATTCTTCGAGCAGTACTGGTACTGGCTGAGCAACGTGGCGCACGGCGACCTCGGCCTGTCGATCACCCTGCGCGAGAATGTCACCACATTGATCGCGTCGCGGATCTGGACAACGGCTGGGCTGGTGCTCTACGCCTCGATCATTATCGTGGTCATCGGGATCGGACTGGGCATCTTGTCCGGGCTGCGGCGCGGGATGCTCGACACCAGCGTCCTCGTAGTCACCGCCATCAGCGCAGCAATCCCCGCGTTCGTGGCGGCGATCGTGCTGATCCTGCTGTTCGCCGTCAAGCTCGGCTGGTTCCCTGCGCTGGGAAATGGCAGCGACGTGGTCAGTAATATCCGCCACACCACGCTGCCCGCTGTCGCCCTCGCCATCTCCTCGCTAGCGATCGTCGCCCGGGTCACCCGCGCGGCGGTGCGTGCCGAAAGCGGACGGGACCACGTGCAGACCGCTGTCAGTCGAGGCATTCCGAGGCGAGCGCTGGTGCGCCGACATGTGCTGCGTAATGCGGCAATCCCGATCGCGACGATCACCGGTATCACCATCGCCTCGTTGATCGCGGTGTCGGCGGTGGTGGAGACCGCGTTCAGCCTGAACGGCCTCGGCGCCTACCTCGTCCAAGCTGCGGAGTCGAAGGACATCGCGGTTGTTCAGGGCATCTCGCTGGTGCTCGTCGCTGCGTTCGTCGTCGTCAACCTGCTCGTCGACGTCGCGTACGCGCTGCTTGATCCCCGCGTCACGCTCGGGACCCGTGCCCAATGACGACCATTGTTGCGCTCGAGGTCGTCGAAATCGGCGACCGCCGGCGGGGTGCCGTGCGACGGCTGCGCGACACCGGCGTCGTGGGCGTAGTCTGCGCGACGGTGCTGCTGGTCGCCGTCCTCGCCGCGATCATCGGACCGTCTGTCACGCCGGACGACCCGAACCTGCCGAACCTCTCGCTCACCTACGTGGGACCGTCCGGGGGGAACCTGCTTGGGTACGACTACCAGGGCCGCGACGTCTTCTCGCGCTTGCTCGCGGGGGCGCCGAGCTCGATGCTCGGTCCGCTTTCGGTCGTCGCGCTCAGCGTCGTCGCGGGGGTCCTGCTCGCACTGGTGTCGGCATGGCGGCGGGGCGCGGTCGATGCGGTGATTTCTTCCGGACTGGACATCCTGTTCGCCTTCCCTGCGATCCTGCTGGCGGTGCTCGCCACCGCGGTGTTCGGCGCCGGGCTGACAGCCGCATCGCTCGCGCTAGCTGTCGCCTACACGCCCTACGTCGCGCGAGTGCTGCGTGGCGCGGCGCTTCGTGAGCGTAGCCGTCCGTATGTCGCGGCGTTGGAGGTGCAGGGTGCATCGGCGACGTCGATTTGCCTGCGCCACCTGCTGCCCAACCTCGGGGCACTCATCGTCGCGCAGGCGACCATTCTTTTCGGCTACGCGATGGTGGACCTCGCCGCGATCTCCTTCCTCGGATTGGGCGTTCAGCCGCCGGCAGCCAACTGGGGGGTGATGATCGAGGAGAACCAGGCCGGCATCGTGCAGGGCTATCCACTGCCGGCACTCTGTGCAGGCAGCGCGATCGTGCTTGTCGTGATCGCCGTGAATCTGCTCGGCGAGCGTCTGTTCGAGCAAGCATGAGCGAGCAGTTGTTGGACGTCGATGGGCTGACCGTGCAGTTGCCGGTCGGCGCAAGGCTGCGGCCGGTGCTGCGCGACGTCTCGTTCAGCCTGCGCGCCGGCGAGTCATTCGGGCTGGTGGGGGAGTCGGGATCGGGCAAGTCCATGACTGCGCGGGCGATTGATCGGCTGATGCCGAGCGGTGCCCAGGTCAGCGGGCGGATCAGCTTCGACGGCGCCGACATCGCGGGGCTATCGGGCGCGGCGCTTCGCCGGTACCGCCAGCAGGTCGCAATGGTGTTTCAGGATCCACGCGCGCACGTGAACCCGGTGCGCCGGGTCGGCGACTTCGTCACCGAAGCGTTGCGGACGAATATGGGCGTCGGCGCTGACGAGGCGCGTCGACAGGCTACCGACATGCTTGATCAGGTCGGCATCGATCATCCGGACCGGCGGCTGAGGCAATACCCGCACGAGCTTTCTGGCGGCATGTTGCAGCGCGTCATGATCGCGTCGGCGCTGCTGACGAAACCGCGGTTGCTGCTGGCCGACGAGCCGACGACCGCACTTGACGTCACCACGCAGGCCGAAGTCATGGCGATCCTCGATGATCTGCGCGGACAGTTCGGCCTCACCATGATCTTTATTACCCACGACCTCGAACTCGCAGCCGCGGTGTGCGACCGCACAGCGGTGATGTACGCCGGCCAGATTGTCGAGATTCGCGAGTCGAGGCTGCTGCACGACGATCCGTTGCACCCATACACCGCCGCGCTGGCAGCCGCCCGTCCCGACATCACCCGCACGGCCGATCGGTTGCTGGCGATACCTGGGCGACCGCTGTCCGCGTTCGAGGCGCCACCGGACGAATGCGCGTTCACCACGCGATGCAGCTATACCTCCGATGTCTGCCACAGTGCCGTGCCGCCGCTCGCGCAGCTCGACACGGGCGCGTCGCGATGCTTTCGCGCGGAGGAACTGCGTGGACGGCTCGGAACGGTGACTCGTTCATGACCGACCGTCGCTGCGCTCCGGCCGCCGGAGGCCATGTCCATTGGTCATTCGCTCGCGGGGCTCGCTCATGACCGACCGTCGCTGCGCTCCGGCCGCCGAAGGCCATGTCCATTGGTCATTCGCTCGCGGGGCTCGCTCATGACGGCGCCGGTGCTGCAGGTCCAGTCGCTGCGCAAGGAGTTCGGTGACCTCACCGCGGTCGACGACGTCTCCTTCACCGTGCCGCCGGCGGGATCGCTCGCTATCGTCGGTGAATCCGGCTCGGGAAAGACAACGGTCGCGCGAATGATTGTCGGCCTCGAACGCCCGACGGCGGGGCAGATCACGGCGTGCGGCAACGACCGGTCCCATCCGACTCGTTCGGCGCGCGACCGCCGCCGACGCGGTCGCGAAGTGCAGATCGTGTTCCAGGACCCGTACACCAGCCTGGACCCGCGCCAGAGTGCGCACCAGGCGATCGAAGAGATTTTGCGGTTGCATCACGAGATGACCGCTGAATCCCGCAGGGAACGAGTCGCCCAACTCGTTGACCTCGTCGGGCTGGACGACCGCCAGGCCTCCGCGCTGCCGGGCTCGCTGTCCGGTGGGCAGCGGCAGCGCGTAGCAATCGCCCGGGCACTCGCCGCCGAGCCGCGCGTGTTGATTCTGGACGAGTCGGTGGCGGCCCTCGACGTGTCCATTCAGGCGCAGGTGCTCAACCTGCTCGCGGACATCCGCGACCAGACCGGCGTGTCCTATGTGCTGATCAGCCATGACCTCGCGGTCGTCCGCCAGCTCACGCAGGAAACCATTGTGCTGCGCCAGGGCCGGGTCGTGGAACGCGGTAGCACCGCGAACGTCCTGGACAATCCGCAGGACGACTACACGAAATTGTTGCGGGCCAGCGTCCCGTACCCCGGGTGGAAACCGGTCCGGCGGCGCATCGAGGAGCTTCGGAAGAAGGCAATGTGAGCGAAGCTTGCGAGCGAACAAATGTTACGGGGCTTGTCCGCCCGAATGAGCAAAGCGGCCTTTGCTACCTGTCGGCGACCGAGGCGGTAGCGCGGTTCAAGACTGGCGAGCTTTCGCCGGTCGAGCTGATGACCGCAGTCATCGCGCGCGCGGAGTCGGTCGAACCGCTCATCAATGCGTTCCCGGCCACGTTGTACGAGTCGGCACTCGAACAAGCTCGCGAAGCCGAGAAGCGTTATGCAACAGGCGACGCGCGGCCACTGGAAGGTATCCCCGTCGCGGTCAAGGAAGAAGCGCCGATCGCCGGTCAAGCCAATGTTCTCGGTTCGGTGCGGCTTCGTGACAATGTCGCTGACAAGACCGCCGTCTTCGTGCAACGCATTCTCGACGCGGGCGGCATTGTCCACGCACGCAGCGCGACACCGGAGTTCTCCAGCGCGCCCGTCACGTGGAGCACGTTGTGGGGCGTCACCCGCAACCCTTGGAACCTCGCCTATTCACCGGGCGGGTCGAGCGGCGGGTCGGGCGCGGCGCTTGCAGCCGGGAGCACGACGCTCGCGACCGGCTCGGACATCGGCGGATCGATCCGCATCCCAGCGTCATTCTGCGGCGTGGTCGGGTTCAAGCCACCGTACGGCCGGGTACCCGAGGTCGAAATCTTCAACCTCGACCATTACTGCCACGAGGGCCCGCTCGCCCGCACGGTCGCCGACTGCGCGCTGCTCGAGAACGTTATCGCGGGCCCGCACCCCAGCGATGTCGTGTCGATCCGTCCGAAGCTGGAAATCCCGTCGGTGCTCGAGCCCATTCACGGCCTGCGCATAGCGTTCTCGCCCGATCTCGGTTGCTTCGACGTCGCGCCGGAAGTGGCCGCGTGCGCCGAACATGCAGCCGACCGGTTGCGCGCGGCCGGTGCCCACGTTGAACTCGTGTCGCTGCCCTGGGAACTCGCTGCCATCAAGCGAGCGGCCCGGATCCATTTCGGCGCAATCATGGCCCCTACAATTTCGGCGGAGTTCGGCGAGCTCGGTGACGAATTCACCTCCTACGTGCGCGAATTCGTCCGCGACGCGGAGGGTGTCTCGAAGCATGACGTCGTGGCGGGCCTGGTCTTGGAGGCGCGCATCTACGAGCCGTTGGGTGACCTGCTGGAGAACTACGACGCGCTGCTCTGCCCCACCTTCGCTGTCGCGGGCTTACCCGCGGACTGGCAGTTGAGCGATCGGTTGCCGAACCGACCCAGCGATGACTGGCTGGACGTGATGATGACGCTACCCTTCAACATCGCGAGCCGCTGCCCGGTGATCAACGTGCCTGCGGGGCTGTCCTCAGACGGCATCCCGATCGGTGTATCGGTCGTCGGACGCACCTACGACGATGTCACCACGTTCCGGATCGCCGCGGCGCACGAACAGCTACTCGGCTGGTGGGCCGAGGCTGGGCCGCGGCCCGCGCTGTGAGTGGCATGAGCGGGCCGCCGCCATTCGGCGACGGGTTGGTCACCTTGGGCAACTGGCAGGACCCCCCGCACAACAGATGGGCGTTTCAACACGTCCGCGAACTCGTCCCGACGGCTCGGATTCCACGCGCACCCGACGCGTCCGAGTTGGGGTCTGCACCGGCCGATCTCGGCGCAGTGTCCTTCCGGTTCCACGACCGTGAGCTGAGCGTCGACGACATGCTCCAAGCCACCTACACCGATGGATTCCTCGTCCTGCATCGTGGCCGCATCGTGGACGAGCGGTACTTCAACGACATGACGACGGACCGGCCGCATCTCATGATGTCGGTGTCGAAGTCGGTCGTCGCGACAGTCGCGGGCGCCCTAGCGGCACGCGGTGCCCTCGACGTGTCCGCGCCCGTCACCTCCGTCGTCGCGCAACTGTCAGGAACGTCCTTTGACGGCGCGACGGTGCAGCACCTGCTCGACATGCGTACCGGCACCCGCTTCGACGAGAATTACGACAACGTCGATGCAGACGTTCGGACGTACGAGCGCGTGTACCACTGGCGGCCGGACGACAGCAGACCGCGACCGGCCGACGCGCTTTCCTACTTCCGGACGCTCGTCAACGATGGCGAACACGGCGGCCCGTTTCGATACCGCTCGATCCTCACCGACGTCCTCGGCTGGGTGCTCGAATGTGCCGGCGGCCGCCGACTGCACGAATTGATCTCCGAACTGATCTGGGCACCGATGGGCGCCGAATACGACGCGGAGATCACGCTGGATGCACACGGCAACGCCATGGCGGACGGCGGCATGTGCGCCACCCTGCGTGATCTGGCACGCTTCGGGGCGCAATACCTGTCCCCGCCCCTGGTGGGGGACGCGTGGCGTGCCGACACCACGCGCGGCGCCCCGGACGGCGCGGTGGCCTTCGTGTCCGGCGACCATCCCGGACCGGCACCGCCCGGTGCGCATTACCGCAATTGCTGGTGGGTGCGCGACCCGGTTGCGCCATTCCTGATCGCCGCCGGCATTTACGGACAGAACATTTACGTGCTTCCGTCGGACGAATTGGTGATTGCCAAGTTCTCCACCTGGCCGACACCGCTCAGCCCGTCCCTCGAGGAACTCACCGTGACTGCAGTCGATGCGCTGGCCAACGCGCTGCGTCAGTGGTGAGTTCGCTCGACGAGACGGGCCGAGGGAGCGATCCCCGGATCAGGTGCGGACGCGCATGACCGCACCGGTGCCAGGCGCTCCGGCGGAGTTGACATTGACGTAGATCGAGTGGCCCGGTCCGACGGCAATGCCGATCGGCAGCGGCAGGCTGCCGAGACCGATGTGGCGGATCTGAGTCGGGTTGCGCATTGACACGCGAACCACATCTCCGGGTGCGCCCGTCGGGTTCGGGGCGAACAACTCGGTGGCCCAGAAGCCGCCTCGGTCATCAATGGTGCACGAGGTGACTGTCGTGAGCCCCGAGGCGAACATCGTCGGCTCGGTCGGGAAGTTCGCGTTGGGATCGACCTTCCAGATATGTGAGGAGCCGGGTGCGCCGAAGTTGGCGATCAGATCGAGTGTGCCGACGTAGAGCATGCCGTCCGGGCCTTGCGCCATGCAGGTGGGCGTGGCGTCGCGGAACGGCGCAGCGGTCTCGTTCGGGATGAATGCGATCACGCGAGTGGTGCCGTCGCCCATGACCTCGTCGATCGTGTTCGCACCGGCGTCCGCGACGAAGGTGCGGACCTTGCCGTGGGAGCGGGTCACGAGGACGCCGAAGGGGTTGGAGTCGGGGAAGTCGCTAGGGAACAGGTCCTTGTGCTCGTTGGTGAAGGCGTAGTTCTGGTCGCCGACATCGGCCCGATCTGTGGCCTCGCCGGTCCGCCGGTTCAGCGTGAACAGGTGCCCTGCCTGGGTCGTCTGGACCGCACCGCCGGACAACGCCGCCACGCCGTCGTGCGAGTCGCTGGTGATGAGCGAGATCGGGCAGCCGGTGTGCATGGCGCACCCGAACCCCTGCGAGCTGAGCTGCTCCGGGCCGAGCACGTCCGGCGCCGTGGCACCGTCCACTGTCGCGTAGACCGATTCGAAGGGAGTCGACCACGTCGGCGTGGACGAACCCCGGTTGTAGCGGCTTACCCGTCCGCTCATCGTCAGGCCGGCGGGGCCGGCTCCGGCGACACCGGATTCGGACACGTAGATGTTGCCGCGCCGATCGACCACGACGCCGCGCGGTGAGTTCAGACCCGACACGACAGTGCTGATGCGCGGGCCGCCGGCACTGGCCGCAGTGGCGGGCGCGGCTGCGAGCAGCGCGACAGCGGTGAGTGCGACGGTCCCGATCCCGAGCGGTCGCCAACGACGTGAACGCATACCGTTCCTTCCTACCAAGCGATGCGCCACACTGATCGTGCGTTGGGGGCGTCGGCTGACGGGCGCGCGTTTGGAAACTATTCCTCGCGCGCCGAGGCCGTCAACGAATCACGTCTTGTCTGCGCTGGTATGGGTGCAAGATCCCGCTAGCGGCGTGCTTGGCGCGGCGAGCGATCTGACGGATGATCATGGGGTGGACGTGCGAGGGATGGGCCGGTGCTGCTGATCCACCGCTCCGAGCGGGCAGATCCGCTCGTCGATGCGCTCGGGGTGGTGCTGTCCACACCGTCCGGGGACCCGTTCGCGCCGGAAGTCGTGGCGGTACCCAGCATGGGAGTCGAACGTTGGCTCGCGCAGCGGCTCAGTCATCGCCTCGGTGCGGTGGCCGGCGATGGCGTGTGCGCGAATGTCGTCTTCGCCTCGGCGACGCGACTGCTCGACGACGCAGCGGCTGCCGCGGACGAGAACTACGCCAGCAGCGTCGAGTCGTGGTCCGCCGAGCGGGCCGTGTGGCCGCTAATGAAGATCATCGACGAGAGTGCGCCGGGCGCGCCGTGGGCCCGCGTGCTCGCGGTCCACCTCGGCCTCGCGGCCGGCGGCACCGATCGCGGACGGCGATTCGCCGTCGGTAGCAAGCTCGCCCGGCACTTCGCGTCCTACTCCAGCGCTCGCCCTGCGATGCTCAACGCCTGGCGCGCGAACGAGGATGGCGAGTTGCCCAACGACGTCACGTGGCAGGCCGAACTCTGGCGACTGCTGCGCGCGGAATTAGGGCCGTCACCGGCAGAGTTGCTCGACGATGCTTGTGCACGCCTGCAATCGCACCCTGGCGCGATCGACCTTCCGCAGCGACTCTCGATCTTCGGGGCGACCCGGATTTCCCCGACCCGTATTGCCGTGTTGCGGGCCTTGTGCGAACACCGTGACGTGCACCTCTGGTTGCACCATCCCTCGCCCGCCCTGTGGGATGCGCTGCGTACGGCCGACACGTCGCCCGGTCGGCGGCGAGATGATCAGACGGACCGACTGGTGCGCAATCCGCTGCTCGCCTCGATGTCGCGCGATATCCGGGAATTGCAGCAACTGCTGCCCGCCGCGCTCGCTACCGACACCCATCACGACGTCGGCGCCCGTCCGGACACAGTACTTGGACGGCTGCAGACCGAACTCGCCCAAGACACGGTTCCGGCAACACCAACCCGCGCCGGCGAGCACGACCGCAGCCTGAGTGTCCACGCCTGTCACGGCCCGGCCCGTCAGGTCGAAGTCGTGCGCGAGGTCGTACTGGGGCTGCTCAATAACGACCCCACTCTCGAGCCACGCGACATCGTGATCATGTGCCCGGACGTCGAAGGCTTCGCCCCGCTCGTCGCCGCATGTTTCGCGATGGTCGAGGAGTCGGGCACACACCCGGCCGCCCGCTTGCGCGTGCGCGTCGCTGACAGGTCGCTGCGCCAGACAAACCCGCTGCTCACCCTGCTCAGCCAACTGCTCACGCTCGCTGCCAACCGAGTCACCGCAACCCAACTGCTCGACCTCGCCGGAGCCCGTCCGGTGCGGGCACTGTTCGGCTTCACCGACGACGACATCGAACAGTTGCGTGCTTGGGCAAGCACTGCGAACGCGCGGTGGGGGCTCGACGCGCAGCACCGAACTCCGTACGGGTTGGGCGAGTTCGATCAGGGCACCTGGCGCGTGGCACTGGATCGGATGTTGCTCGGCGTGGCAATGGAGGAAGGCGATCGTTGGATCGGCAGCGTGTTGCCGCTCGACGACGTCGACAGCGGTGACATCGACCTCGTCGGCCGTTTCGCAGAATTGCTCGATCGCGTCGATACCGCCGTACGTGCGCTGCAGCTCTCGCGCACCGTGTCGCAATGGATGACGCTGCTCGCCGAGATCGTGCTCTCACTCGGGGAACCCGCTCAGGCGTGGCAGGCCGTCCAGTTGCGCAGCGAGCTCGGCGATCTTGCCGACGCCGCAGGGGAGACCGACGTTGTGCTCACTCGCGCGGACGTCGCGACGATGCTGTCGGGGCACCTCGCCGGGCGTCCGACCCGCTCAAGCTTTCGCACCGGCACGTTGACCGTGTGCACCCTGGTGCCGATGCGTTCGGTTCCGCATCGCGTCGTCGGCCTGATGGGAATGGACGACGGGGCGTTCCCGCGGCACGGGTTGATCGACGGCGACGACGTGCTCGCCCGCGACCCGCGCACCGGGGAGCATGACGTCCGCAGCGAGGATCGGCAGCTGTTCCTGGACGCGATCTGCGCCGCGCAGGAGCATCTCGTCATCACCTACACAGGTGCCGACCCGCGCACCGGTGCCGAGGTGCCGCCGTGCGTGCCGCTAGGTGAACTGCTCGACGCGGTTGACGCCAGTGCGGCCACGCCGGACGGCGGCCCCGGACGCGAACACGTCGTGCTCCGCCACCCGTTGCAGCCCTTCGACGCGCGCAACTTCACCGGCGGAGATCTCGGTGCCCTCGGGCCGTTCTCGTTCGACCCGGTCGGGCTGGCCGGCGCCCGGGCAGCCGCCACCGAGCGCCGTGCCGTACCCCCACTCGTCGCTCGTCCGCTCGACCCGGCGCCCGCGCACGACACGATCGCGCTGGAGGATCTGATCCGCTTTCTGCAGCACCCGGCGCGCGCGTTCCTGCGCCAGCGGCTGCAGATCAGCACCTACAACGCGGACGACGAGCCCGTGGACGCGCTCCCGGTGGAACTCGACCCGCTGCAGACCTGGGCCATCGGCGAGCGAATCCTGCGCAACTGCCTGAGCGGGATGACCCGTAAAACGTGTGCCGAGCTCGAACGACGCCGTGGTGACTTGCCGCCCGGCCCGCTCGCGACGACGAAACTGCGCGACATCGGCAGAACCGTCGAAGCGCTGCTTGTCGCCTGCGAAGCCGAACGGGCCACACCGCCGCAGTCGGTAGACGTTTCGGTGCCTGTCGACGGCGCTTCCCCTCGGCGGTTGGCCGGGACCGTTGGTGGCGTTCGCGGCAAGACGGTCCTGTCCGTCGTTTACTCCAACCTGGCGGGAAAGCACCGACTTGCGGCGTGGGTGCGCCACCTCGCTCTCACGGCGTCGCTGGACGACAGCGCGCTGCGCTCGGTCACGGTCGGGCGAGGGCGGAGCGGTACGGCGCGCCGTTCGATCGTCGGGGGAGTCGCTCCGGCGACGGCGCGGCGCGTGCTGGCAGATCTCGTCGCGTTGCGCGACGCAGGTCTGCGTGCGCCGGTGCCGATGGCGCTTGTCTCCTCCGAGGCCTACGCCGAGCGTCGCTACCGCGGCGACGACGTCGACGAGGCTTGCGCTGCGGCCCGCGCCAAGTGGGAGACGAACAGATTCTCGAATGAGGGCGAGAATGCCGAGCGCGAGCACGTCCTGGTCTTCGACGCGAGGATCACGCTGAGTGGATTGATGTCCGAGCCTGCAGACAGCTGGCCGGATGAGACGACCCGGTTCGGGGCGCTCGCCCGCCGGCTCTGGACGCCGCTCCTCGACGCCGAGACGGAGACTCGCTCATGACGGCCCTCCGCTTCGCTCCGGCCCCCGAAGGCCATCCCCATGCGTCATTCGCTCGCGGGGCTCGCTCATGACGGTCGCCTTCGATCTGCTCGGTGAACTGCCGCAGGGGACGACCGTCCTCGAAGCCAGCGCCGGCACCGGCAAGACCTTCACGATCGCCGGTCTGGTGACGCGCTACGTCGCCGAGGGCGTTGCCCGCTTGGACGAGTTGCTGGTCGTCACCTTCGGACGCGCCGCCACGCAGGAGCTGCGCGACCGGGTGCGCGAACGCCTCGTCTCCGCGCGTGACGGACTCGCCGACCCGGTCGCCGCGCGCGCGTCCTCCGACGGATTGCTGGCCCATCTCGCGACCGGTGACGACCTCGAGATCGCACGACGGCGAAGCCGCCTCGTGCAGGCACTCGCGTCGTTCGACGCAGCGACGGTCGCCACTACCCACCAGTTCTGCCAGCAGGTGCTGGTCGGTCTCGGCACCGTCGGCGATGTCGACGCCACCGCCGTCCTGGTCGAGAACCTGGACGATCTGACTGTCGAGGTCGTCGAAGACCTGTACCTGCGCAAGTGGGCCCGCCCCGACGCGGGCGATCCGCCGCTGTCTCTCGCCGAGGCAACAGCGCTCGCGCGCGCCGTCGTCCAGGACGGGCAGGCCCGGCTTGTCGCCGAAGGCACGCCGTCGAACACGACGCCTGACCTGCGGTGCAGGTTCGCTCACGCCGTGCGCGCTGAGGTCGAGCGGCGCAAACGCCAGCGCTACCTGCTCAGCTTCGATGATCTGCTGACCCGGCTGCAAACAACGCTGGCCGATCCGCGCTCGGGTCCGGCGGCGGCGCAGCGGCTGCGTAGCCGGTACCGGGTCGTGCTGGTCGACGAGTTCCAGGACACCGACCCGGTGCAGTGGGACGTGCTGCGGTTGGCCTTCCACGGCCACACCACGCTCGTGCTCATCGGTGATCCGAAGCAGGCTGTCTACGCCTTCCGCGGCGCGGACGTGCACGCCTACCTCGCTGCGGCGCAGATCGCCGATCACCGCGCCACGCTGGTGCAGAACTGGCGCAGCGATCCGGATCTGCTGCGTGGGCTGGAGGCGGTGTTCCGCGGCGCCGCGCTGGGTGACCCGCGCATCCTGGTGCGGCCGGTGTCCGCGGCGCACGCCGGCCGTGCCCTGGACACGGCGGAGACGCCGGTCCAGATCAGAGTCCTGCCGCGCGGGAACCACGCGAGGCTGACTGTCGGGGAGGCGCGGGATCTCCTCATCCCCGACGTCGTGCGCTGCGTGATCGAACTGCTCGACGCCGCGCCGATGCTCACCCCGCGCGACGGGTCTGCGGCGCGGCCGGTACGTCCGGGCGACATCGCAGTGATCGTGCGCACCGGCGTGCAACTCGATCTCGTCCACGCGGCGCTGCTCGCGGCGGGGGTGCCTTCCGTGCAGCGCACGACGTCCAGCGTGTTCCGTACCGTCGGCGGCACGGACTGGGTGGTGCTGCTCGAAGCGCTGGAACAGCCGCACCGCGGTGCGCGCCTGCGCCGGCTTGCGATCACTTCGTTCGTCGGGTGGGACGCCGAGGGACTCGAGCGCAACGACCTCGACGCGCTCGCCCTCCGGGTGCGGCATTGGTTGGGGGTGCTCACCGAGCGAGGCATCGCCGCACTGTTCGAGGCGATCAGCCGTGACGAGCAGGTCGCGGCTCGGCTGCTCGGGCAGGTCGACGGCGAGCGTCGCCTCACTGACCTGCGCCACGTCGGCGAGGCCCTGCACGCGGCGGCAATGGCCGCACAGCTCGGCTTGACCGCCAGTCTGGAGTGGCTGCGCCGCCGGGTCCAGGAGTCCGACGAGGACTCCGCGATCGAGCGCAGCCGCCGCCTCGACTCAGACGCTGCCGCCGTCCAGGTCGTTACGGTGCACGCGAGCAAGGGCCTGGAGTTCCCGATCGTCCTCGTACCGTTCGGTTGGGACCGCTATGTATTCCAACCCGAGATTCCGCTGTTCCACGATCCCGACGGGCACCGGGTGCGCAACGTCGGTGGGCGTGGCTCGAAGGGTTTCGACACCGACCAGCGTCGGGACAAGGCCGAGCAGTTCGGTGAGGACCTGCGCTTGCTGTACGTCGCGATGACCCGCGCGCAGGCGCACGTCACGGCCTGGTGGGCGCCGAGTGCGCACAACACCGAGTGCGCGCCGCTGCACCGGTTGCTGTTTGCCGACGCGCCTTCGGCCGAGGTGCCTGAGCGGTTGCCGGTGCCCAACGACGCGACCGCGCTGCGCCGGCTGACGTCCCGCGCCCTGACCGGTTGCCTGTCGGTCACCGCGGCGCCACCCCGGCCACCGGTGCGCTGGCAAGGATCGATCCGCTCGACAGCGTCGCTGTCAGTGGCTGTGTTGCGTCGGACCGTGGACGCCAGCTGGCGGCGAACGTCTTACAGCGCACTCACTCACGCGGCGCACGAGGTAACGCCAGCGGTGGGCAGCGAGCCCGAGGTGGCGCAGAAGGACGACGAACCGGTGACGCCGGCACCGCCACCGACGCTCGACTCAGATGCAGCGCTACGACAGGTCGGGTCGCCGATGGCCGCGCTGCCCGGCGGGACGGCGTTCGGGACGCTCGTGCACGCGGTGCTCGAGCGGGCCGATCCCACGGCTGCCGACCTGGGCGCCGAAGTGCGTGCGAAGGTCGGCGCGCAACTCGCCCGCTTCGGTCCGCCGGGGCTTGCCGCCGACGAGCTGGCCGAGGCGTTGTTGCCGTCGCTGCGGACCCCGCTCGGGCCGTTGACCGGCGGACGGGCACTGGCCGACATCGCGCCGAGCGACCGGCTCGTCGAGTTGGATTTCGAGCTGCCGCTGCGCGGCGGTGAAAAGCCCAACGGGACGAGCGTGCTGCGTGATCTCGGGGGAGTGTTGCGCGCCCACCTGCCGCTCGACGATCCGCTCGCGCCGTACGCAGACCTGCTCGAGGATCCCGTCGTCGGCGACGCGGTGCTGCGCGGATACCTCGGCGGGAGTGTCGACGCCGTGCTGCGGGTTGACGGGCGCTACCTCGTCGTGGACTACAAGACGAACCGGCTCGGCGCCTTCGACGAAGCGTTGACCGCCTGGAATTACCGCGCGGGCGCGCTTGCCGAAGCCATGATGCACGCTCACTATCCACTGCAGGCTCTGCTGTATGAGGTTGCGTTGCACCGCTTCCTACGCTGGCGGCTCGCCGAGTACGACCCCGCGCGGCACCTCGGTGGCGTCCTCTACCTGTTTCTGCGCGGCATGTGCGGCCCGGACGTCGCGGCGTCCGACGGCACCGTGCCCGGCGTGTTCGCGTGGCAGCCGCCTGCGGCCCTCGTCGTGGCCCTGTCGGACGCCTTAGCCAACGGGGTGTCCGGATGACGCGGCTCGCCGCATCGCGCGCGAGCGGCCTGCTTGCGGTTTTCGGACAGGCGGGCGTACTGGTGCCTGCCGACGTCCATGTGGCCCAGCGACTGGGAGTGCTGTTGGCGGAGTCGGATGAGCGCGTGCTGCTTGCCGCGGCGCTGACCGTCCGCGGCACTCGCAACGGTTCGGTCGTACTGGATCTGGCAGATGCCGCCGACACGATAATCCCGGACATCGACGAGGCCGACGAGCCAGCGGTCGGGCTGCCGTGGCCCGCCGCGGACGGCTGGGTCGAAGCCTGCGCGGCGAGCCCCCTCGTCACCGGCGCAGCCGGTGGGCCACCGATGCAGATGGTCGGGTCGCGGCTCTGGCTGGACCGGTACTGGCGCCAAGAGGTGCAGGTCGCCGACGATCTGCTGCGGCGCAGCCTGGACCGTCCCGACGATGTCGACCCCGCCCGACTGCGCAGCGACCTCGACTCGCTGTTTGTCGGCGACAACACCGCGGACCAACGACTCGCCGTTGCGGTCGCAGCACTTTCGCGCGTTGCAGTCATCGCCGGCGGGCCGGGCACCGGCAAGACGACTACCGTCGCGCAATTGATCACAGCGCTGCTGCGGGCGCTCGGCCCGCAGCTACGGATCGCGCTCGCGGCGCCGACCGGCAAGGCGGCCGCGCGCCTGGAGGAAGCCGTCCACTCCGCCAGCGAAAGCCTCACGACTGAAGACCGCGCCGCTCTCGCCCGGCTGTCGGCCTCGACGCTGCACCGCTTGCTCGGTTGGCGTCGGGGGACCTCGAGCCGGTTCCGGCACGACCGCGACAACCACCTCCCGTTCGACGTCGTCGTCGTCGATGAGAGTTCGATGGTGTCGCTCACACTGATGGCACGCCTGATCGAGGCGCTCGGGCCGGCGACCAGGCTCGTGCTCGTCGGTGATCCCGACCAATTGGCCTCCGTCGAGGCCGGCGCGGTGCTCGGCGATCTCGTCGATCAGGACGACATCGGGCCGGTCACCGCGGCTTTCCGGTCTCGGCTGGCCCGCGCAACCGACGGTGTGCCGGTCGCCGAGCGCGCCGACGGGACGGGTGCGGGTCTCCGCGAGGCAGTCGTCGCGCTGCGGACCGTCCACCGCTTCGACGCCGGCGGTCCGATTGCCGAACTCGCCGCGGCGGTACGCGCCGGCCGCGGCGACGATGCGCTGACCCTGCTGCGCTCCGCTCCGGACGGGGTGATCTTTCACGAGATCGACGACGATGCCGCCGTATCGCAGGCGGCGCTGGCCGACATCCGGTCGGAAGTGCTGGGACACGAAACCTCATTGATCACCGCTGCACGCGACGGAAACGTGCTCGCAGCGCTGGACATTCTCGATCGCCACCGCGTGCTCTGCGCGCACCGTGCCGGACCCCGCGGCGCCCGGCACTGGGGCGAGCTGGCCGAACAATGGCTGGCCCCGCATGTCGAGGCACGCGGCGACGGCCGCTACGCCGGGCAGCCGCTGCTCGTGACGTCCAACGACTACGAGATCGGGCTGTACAACGGCGACACCGGCGTCGTCGTGCGGCAGGGCGGCGATCTCGTCGCCGCGTTCCGCCGTGGCGGATCGCCGACAACGCTGCCGCTCGTCCGGCTCGGCGACGTGCGCCCATTGCACGCGATGACGGTGCACCGCGCCCAAGGCAGCCAGTTCGAGTCAGTGACCGTGCTATTGCCTCGCGCGGCGTCGCCGCTCGCGACGCGGCAGACGCTGTACACCGCGATCACCCGCGCCGCGCGTGAAGTCCGGCTCGTCGGATCAGCCGATTCAGTGCTCGCTTGCGTGCAGCGCCAGGCCGCGCGCGCGACCGGGTTGCGCGATCGGCTGACCGGTCCGCTCGTCCCGCTCGCGATCAGTTCCGCGCCGTGAACCCGTTAGAGACTTGGTGTCAGAAGTCGGACTTGATGAAGTCGAACGGCCCCAGGTTGACCGAGTGGGTCTGCAGATACTTCTGCAAGTCGTCGAACAGTTCGGCGCTGGCGGCCGCGCCGGAGTCGACGACAATCGCGAAGACGAAACCGTTCGCGGCCGCCGGAGCCACGCCGGCGGCGACGTAGGGCGCGAGCGCGCCGGCGAGTCGGGCCGCCAGCCCGCCCCCTACCTTGAGCGCTGCCGCCCCGATGTCGTTGATCGGCGCGGGAGGCCCGGTGAGACCGCTCGGTGGCTGGCCCGGCAGCGGGCCGATTCCGCCGGTGGGCGGGTCCGGGTTCGCTGCCTTGCTCAACGCGCTGCCGACACTGTCCTTCGGCGCCACGACCCCGCTGAGCGCACCGAGGGCCGCGCCGAGGGCGAGACCGGTGACGGCGCCGACGAGCACTTTCAGCATCACGTCCTTGAGCCCGTTGTTCTTGCCGCCTGCGAATCCTGCGGCGAAGCCCATCGCGGCGCCGTTAATGGTTCCGGCGACGCCACCGGCGACCGCGCCGCACGCGACCGTGCCGCCGGTGAGGCCCAATGCGCCGGCCACGGCGACACCCGCGAACGCGGCGCCGAAGGCTGCCCAGCCGCCGACGGCCCCGCCGACGACGGCTCCGAGGAAGATGTCGCCGGCGTCGCCCCCGCCGCGCGCAGCAGCGATGCCGCCGATGACCCCGCCTGCGACGATGCCGACCACGGTCGCGGCGAACACCGCGCCCCAGGTGATCGACAGGCCACCCACCGTCAGCGCTGCAGCCGCCGGACCGGCCGCACCGAACGTGCACACGGTGACGATGACCGCGACGGCGATGATCGCGACCGTCGCCAGGATCGCGCCGAATATCTTCCAGAAGCTTCGTCCGGACGGATCGGTGTAGCTCGTCGGATTGCAGCGGCAGTAGGCATAGGCGTTCCAGGCGGCCGCATCACCGATGTCGCCGACCATCGGGTCGGGCGAGATGAATCTGCCCATGCGCGGGGAGTACCAGCGGGCTCCGAGCAGGAGCAGACCGTGGCCAATATCTTCACCGGTGCCGAACCCGTTCGGCGCCACAGCCACGCCGTTGCGGGTGAGCACCTGGCCGTACGGGTCGTAGGTCAGCCGCAGGATCTCCGCGCCGGATGCGTCGGTCATCAACACCAGCGAGCCGAGGTGGTCGTAGTGCAGCCAGTCGAGTGCGCCGGACTGCCCGCGGGCGACGATGCGGGAGCCGTCGCTGATCTGCGCGACGAGGACGCCGTCCTCGATGCGGATCAGCCGGTCAGGGCTGCTGATCTCGCGCGTCGTCGCGCTGGACGTGGTCACCCGCCGGACGAGCGCCCCGCCGCATCCGTAGGTGAGTGCTTCCGAGTCGCCGCCGGTGAGCGCGATCGCGCGGACCCGTCCCTCGGCGTCGACGGTGTGCGCACCCCATGGCGCGGACACCAGGTGACCGCGGTCGTCGTAGCCGTACTCGTCGGCACCGATGCCAGTGAGGCACGTCGCGGCAGCACCGTTCGCTCCGTAGGAGTACGCCCCGACCGCGCTGCTGGACGTCAGGTTGAACGCCGCGTCGTAGGCGTAGTCGTTCGCGCCACCAGCTGAGGACGCGCGGACGAGGCGGTATCCGTCGTCGTAGGAGTAGTCCCACGCAAGGGTCGGGTCCGGACTCGACAGTGTTGTCAGGTTGCCGACCAGATCGTGCTCGTATCCGGTATGGCGCAGCGTCGCGGCCGGGCCGCTGAGCACCGATGACGTACGCCAGCCGGTCAGCGGGTCGTGGTCGTCGACTTCCTGCGTACCGTTCGCGTACCGCACGCGGGTCCGCCGTCCGGCGAGGTCGTAGTCGATCGCGTCCACGACGCCGCTGATCGAGGACAGTCCTCCCAGCGCGTTGTACCGGTAGTCGACGACCAGGCCGCCCGGGTAGCTCACCCGGTCGAGCAGCTCGTCCGAACGGTGTACAAGCTCGAGAACGACCCCGGCGGCGCCGACCGGCCGCATGTCCTTGCGGGTGATCCGACCCCGCTCGTCGTAGTCGAACACCGTGGCGCCACCCTCGTCGTCGACGCGCACCAGGCGCCCTCCGTCGGTGTGGACGCCGGCATCCGCCGGCGCCGGGGCCACCGAGTCGTGATAGGTGAACTTCGCGACCGGTGCCGAGGACGGCGTGTCGTGCCGAACCGTCGTCGGGCGGTTCGCCAGGTCGTAGCCGCGAAAGACCCGCGCGCTGCCTGTGCGCGTCTCGATCACGTTCCCCGCGGGGTCGTTGACCACGATCTGGGTGCACTCCGGGCGTACGACACGGATCGGGCGTCCGAGCAGGTCGCGCTCCAGGGTCGTCGTCGTGCCGATGGCGTCGACGTGCTCGGCGAGTTCGCCCTTGATGTCGTAGCGGTCAATCGTAGTGACCGTGGCGCCGTCCAACACCTGCTCGATGCGGATGATCTTGCCGGCGACGTCGACGAAGCGCCGGGTCAGCGCGCCCGCGTGCGGCGCCCCGGCGTCGGTGCGGCACTGCTCGGCGTCGCGCTCCTCGATCACGCCCGGCAGGTAACGAACGCGGGCAAGCGCGCCGTCCGGCCGCACCCCCGTAAGCATGCGCCCGAGCGCGTCGTAGCTGTATGACGTGTGCGGTGCATCGGCGGCTGGCGCGTCGTAGGACGGCGTCGCGGCGCGATAGGGCAGGTACGAGCGCGCGGTGACGCCACGCACGCCGTACGCCGTCGTCGCGGATGCGATCTCGCCGCTCTCATCGCTGACCCGCTGTTGGACTATCCTTCCGCCGCCGTCGACGAACTGCCGCTCGACACGGCGTGGGCCACCGGGAGTGGCGGCCAGCGACGCCGCGACCACGGTGGGGACGGCGCTGGTGTCGTAGGCCAGGGTCTGCGTCGGCGCCGCGGCGGAATCTCCCGGCTTTATCACGGCGACCAGCCGGGCGAGCGGGTCGAAGGATGCCTCGGTGACTGCACCGGACGGATCGCTGACTGACGTCGGCTGGTAGCTGCGCAGCTCGAACTGCGCGTGCAGTTCGTTACCGACCGCGTCCGTGACGTGCACCGGATAGCAGCCCGTACCGTCGAACTCGAGGGTGCTCGCGCCACCCAGCGGCCCGACAATCGTGCCGCGCACTACCCCGTTGGCGCCGAGGGTGCGCGCGTAGCTGCCGAGATTCGCCCACCACCCATTCGTGCCCGCCCGCCGCGTGTAACCGGCGGTGGCGAAGTCCGGCAGTTCGGCACCGTAGACGGCATTCGCCTGCTCGTCGGTGAGCGTCAATGCGACCCGCTCGGTGACGAGCCCCGCGGTGCCGACCTGCCCCTCCGGCAGCCCGTCGTAGCACGTCCGCAAGTCCGACAGCAGCGCGCCGGAGCCGTCATGCTGTACGACCCGCGAGACGCGCTGCCGAAAGCGCGCATTGGGGTCGTGGGCGTACTCGGTATCGGTGCGCAATTCGTGGGTCGGCGTCGAGCCCGCATAGCCGCGCTCGCGTGCCTGGGCGACGTTGCCTTCGTCGTCCCACGCCAATTGCTCGGTCACGATCGTGAACACGGCAGCCGCCTGCCCCTCGAAGCTCGAGCGAGTGGCGCCCACCAGTCGCGGCGTGACGGTGTGCTCCGCCGTGCCCGCTGCAACGCGCCACTGCTGCTCGAACCGGTCGAACAGGTACCCGTCGGCGCCGATCCGGTCCTGGCGCAGCAGGCGGCCCCGGATCGCCCGCGCGTGCACGCGCTCGTCGCTCGTCGCGGGCTCCGACCCGTCCTCGTGCAACCCGACACTGAACCAGCGAGTGGTGATGAGCGTCGCGATGCTGGGGTCGCCGAGTTCCTCGCTGGTCACCCGGGCGAACCCGCACACCTCGCGCAGCGCGCCGTCGTAGCGGCCGTCGTGGTAGGCGTAGTTGGTGACGGTGACCGGCCCGGTCGTCGCGTCGGTGATCGACACGCTGGTCACGACCGGCAGCACGACAGGTAGCCGGGTGCTCCAGGGAGTGCCTGCCACCCGGTCGCGCTCGGACTCCTGGGCGGAGGTCGACCACGTGATCGATGTCGTGCGTCCCGAGCCGTTGTCCACCGCGGACAGCAGCGAGACCGGTCCGCTACCGAGCAGGTCGAGCGCGAACCACCTGCCGCGTCCGGACGGCATCGGCGCCGTCCAACAGAGTGCAGGCGTGCCGGTGCCGAGCAGATCGGCGACCCGGACGGTGCGCATCGCGCCGGTCGGCAGATGCGCGACCACGCGCGGCGCCTCGAAGCCGCAGCCCGACCGGTTCGGCCACCAGGTCAGCGTGCCGTTGTCGACGTGGAGCACGTCCGCGCAGCCGTCACCGTCGACATCGACGACCAGCACGGTCGACGGGTCGCAGTCGAACGGGAGCCGGGGCGGGTCTGTCATCTGCACCCGCTCACCGAAGATACCGGCGCCGAGGTAGGGCCAGTAGGTCACGCCCGAGCCGTCCACCCGGACGACGTCGGGAGTGCCGTCGCCGGTCATGTCGGCGCAGAAGACTCGCGGATCGCCGAGATCGGTTGGTGGCCCGGCCGGGACGGAGGCGATGACGTCCGGCACAGCGAGCCAGCCACCTGCCTCGTCGCGATGCGCGAGCAGCAGCGATCGCCCGGTGCTCCACAACAGGTCCGGGCGGCCGTCGCCGTCAAAGTCGGCGATGCGTGCTGTGGGGCTGCCCGGCGCGACCGCCGGAGCCTGGGCGAAGGAGACGGGCCTCGCCAGCCCGTCCGGTGTGCGCGGTTGGTAGCGCACGAGCGGCACGTCGGAGCGGACGATGTCGGCAATGCCGTCGCCGTCCAGGTCGAGCAGTCCCGCCCGCGATTGCACACCGGCAAGCTCGGGCACCACACCAGCGCCCTGCGGACGCCCGAAGCGGCCGGCGAGGTTGGGCCAGACCCGCGCGCTGCCGCCGGTTCCGAATTCGATCACGTCAGCCGTTCCGGTGCCCGTCCAGTCGACGAGTTCGACGCGGGCGTCCTCGGTCAGCGCCGGCGGCGCGGCGCGATCGTCCTCAGGGTCGATCCGCCGGATCGCGGCCGACCCGGCCCCGGTGTAGGCGAGTCGCAGCACGGGCGCCGCCAGACTCGCGCCGTCGGCGGCGAATCCGGTGAGCCCGACTGACGACAGCAGCGAGGCACCGTTGAGCGACGCCGCCTCGTAGCCGATGCTCCACCGGCGCACCAGCGAATGGGCCTGCCCAGGGATGTGCAGTTCGATCGACACGCAGCGCTCGTCGGTGCGCAGCAGGAACCCGCCGCGACCCCAGCGCAGCACGTCCGGCCGGGGTTCGTAGCCGAAGCGAGCCTCGAACGGTCCCCAGCGCACGGTGTCCAGGTAGCGCTGCGCATCGGCCGCGCGCCAGCCGAACTGCGTTTGCTCACCGAGGTTGTCCTCGATGCGGTGCAGCAACCAGGCCCACGTTCCTCCGCCAGCGCCGGTGATGCGCGAATCCAGCGTGGTGCCGAGATGGAAACGCGTGCCCGCACGGTCGGTCGCGACGAAGCCCTCGCCCGCGGCGGCGATGCGCCAGTCGCCCGTGTCGACCTGCGGCCGCAGCGACCCGTCCGGCAAACGGACGAGCGGCCCCGACCCCTCGAGGACGAGCGTGTCCGTGTCGTTGTAGAACGGCCGTCCGATCGTCGTCGTGCGAATGAGACGGGGCAGCGCAAGGGTCCAGCCGACACCGAAGGGCCCGTTCCCGGTTCCCGAGTCGTAGCGCAGCGCCAGTTTCGGACTGGAATCGTTCGGTCCGTTCGGCAGGTCGATCGGGACGGCAAGGGTGCCGGTGCCCGTCGACAGATCCGGCGCGAACGTTTCGCCGAGCCCGCCAATGCCACCGCCGCCGGGAAGCGACGGAGTCTGGCTCGCAAAACCGATGTCGAGGCTCATCGCCGCACTCAGCCGCGTGGGGTGAACGAGTAGCCGACCACCAGCGCGATGTTGTCGATGTCGTGGAGATCCAGCGCCGCGTTGGTGACCCAGCTCGGATTGTCGGCGGCGTCGAGTTCGATGCGGTACGCGCCGTATGCAGACTGTCCGGTGACCGCCGCGGCGAGGTCCGCGGCCGCGACCGTGCCGTCGGCCGCCGTGGTTACCGACGCCGGTGCGGACCCGGGCGCGCTCACCTTGAGCACGATCCCGGCGAGCTTCGCGTGCGGTGTGGTGGCAATGACCAGGCTCAGGTCGGTGAGGACCGGCTTGGTCTCGGTGGCTGCGAAATCCCCGGCACCGAGGGAGAATTCCAGCACACCCGAGGAATAGAAAGCAAAGAATGCGTCGGCGAATACCCACCTCAATGGGAACGGACGTTGCCGCTGGTGAATGTTGGGCCGGGACGCGAGTTCGGCGAGCACGGACGAGCGCAGGTCGGGGTCGAAACGCGCGCGGTAGGTGAAAGTCAGCCGCACGTCCACCAGGCTGTTGAAGTCGAGTTGGTTCACGTCCGGCGGCAACGACAATGTCCAGGTCGAGGCGAGTCCCGCGCCCTCGAATATGGCCAACTGCCGGGCGTCGTTCTTGTCCACGAGCGCGTCCGCTCGCACGTCGAAGTCGGACAGGATCTGCGTCTCGCGATTCTGCACGCGATGCTTGACGGTGCCGCTGGAACTCGACGGTGTGCGGTAGTGCGAGATGCCGGCGTTGGTGAGCGAACCGCTGATGCCGCGGGCGGGAACGATCCCGTCGACAGCGACCTCGACATGCTCGATGCGCCCGGCGTACGTGCCGGGGTAGACCGAGTCGAAGTCGTCGAGGTCGGTCTGGAAATCGATCGTCCCCGTGGGACGCAACTGGGTCTCGAACAGGAATGGGTAGCGGGTGGCGAGGGAAATGGTCTGCTTGAGCGGCTGCGGCTTCGGGGCCACCGACGTCACGAGGTCGTAGGTGAAGGACTGGACGTCGGCCATGAGAGTGTCAGCGGCGAGCAGACCGTGCACGGCGCTGGACGAGTAGTCCGCACGCACTAAGTGCAGGTCGACGTCGTTCTCGAAGTTGTACGCGCGTTGCATCCGCTTGGCGATCTCGAGCGTCCAGGCGAGGTAGCGATTGGACAGAGCCTCCATGCTGTTGCCGAGCGCGTTCCACACGTCGGGTGTGAAGCGCTGCTGGTCGAAGGCCGCGAGCAGTTGCTGTGCCTGCGTGACACGCACGGCGGCGGCATGCGCGCTTGCCTGCGCCGCCGCGGTTCGGGCGTCGGCGGCGGCCACCTCGGCGGCTGCCTGCGTGACCGATGCCTGCAGTTCGTTGGCCTGGCGGCGCATCGTGTCGATCTCGTAGTCGCGTTGCAGCCGGGCGGCGGTCAGCGACTCGGCGGCGGCGAGGGTGCCACGGCCGTCCGAAAGGGAGTATGACCCGCTCATCATCCGGTCAGCGAGCTGATTCAGCTGCCCGGCGTCACCGTCGTCGCCGCCGCTGAGCTGGGTTTGCAGAGCCTGGTGCATGACCCACTGCGCGGACTTGGACGCGTACTCGTTCGCGTTCGCGTTCGCGTCGTTCGCGCGTAGCTGGGCGACGTTCTGCGCGGCCCGGTAGGCGCTTGCCTCGGCTGCGGCGGCACTCACCTGCTGATTGGCGGCGCTCTGCTCGGCCTGCGACAGACCGATGTTCTGGGTTAGCTGGGTGCGGGTGAGCATGCCGCTGTCGGCCTTTTCCCAGAACGACATCGCGTCTCGCTCGGCACCGATGGCGAGCTGGCAGAAGTTCACCGAGACCGACTGCAGGTAGTCGAACGTCCAGATCGGAATGCTGTGGGCCCAGTGCCCCCAGTAGTCCAGCCCACCGTTGATCTTCGCGAGCTGTGCCTGCACGTCGAAGATCACCGCGGCGATCGCGGGATTGACCTCGACCGCCGACGGGTCGGCGAGGGCGGCGATGAGCTCGCGGGCCGCGTCGGCCGGGGTCTTCAGGCCGGCGAGGGTGTAAAGCTGCGAGGTGGGGGCGGAACCGCCGAGCAGCAGGACATTCTCATAGATTGTAGTTGCGGTCTGCGCGTCCTCGTCGCGGAAGTAGGAGTTGCCCCAGTCCAGATAGAGCTGCGCAAGGTGCGTCCAGACGTAGGGCGCCTCGATCGTCACGTTCAGATACGCATAGGACGCCGCACGCAAATACCACGTCTCGGCCTCGCTGTATTCGCCCATGGCGTGGTAGCACTCGGCTAGCCCGAGGGTGCTCTCGTAGTACCAGGCGTGAGCGATGGCGATCGCGGCGTCGGCGGCCGTCACGGGTTTGATCAGGACGTCCGGAAGGAAAGTCGCCGACGTGCGGGCCGAATACACCTTGCTGATGATCGAGTCGAGCGGGGGCGCCTCGCCTTCGGCCCACGCGAGCGACTGCGCTGCGCCGTTCACAGCGACGGTGTAGACCCGCTGCCCGACGGTGAATTGCGGCGGCACGACGACCGGCGCCGAGGCGGGCATGAATGCTGCCGCGCCATTTCGATTCAGGACGGCATTTCGCGCTGTGCCGAATTCGCCCAGAACCGGAGCGGCCGCTCGTAGCCGGACTGGCGCTGCGATGACAGGGTGAGCCTCGAGTGCGGTGATCTGCTTGATCAGATCTGGTGCTTGGCGGGTCGCTCGCTCGGCGAAGAACTTCGCCGACGCCGCGTTTCCGGACGCCTCGAGGGTCTGCGAGAGTTCGTAGTCTGCGACGGCGGCGGTGCCGTTCGCGTCGGTTGCGGAGCTGAGCAGGCCATACACCGGGGCGTCAACTGGCGTGAGTTCGCGCGGGCGGACACCTGCGGTGGCCTGCTCGACGGGCAGGACGTTGAGCCACTCCGCAGAGTAGGACACCAATGTATTCAGCAGGTCGGTGTTCCAGGCAAGCGTTTCGTTGAGCGTCGTCAACGGGTAAAGCTGCTTCCACAGCACGTCGCGCGCCGTATCGTAGGAATTGATCGCGTCGGTGAAGCGGCGCGCGTTGTAGTCGGCGGCGGCCTCAACCAACAGGGCGTCCACCCGCCGCAGCGCCGCGGACTGCTCCGCCGTCTCGGCGGTGAAATCAACCGTATCCAGGACGGCGGCGGCGCGCCGGTAGCTGTAGGCAAGTTGCGCTTCGTAGCGTGCGGCCATAGCGATCTCCAGTTGACAAGGGGCCCGATGCAAGACAGAGCGCGCGCAATCTCGTGAGATACATGGCCCGGGTGGGTGGCCGGACCGGCTGAAGGTGACACCGTGGTGGCCCGGCAACGGTTTGCACCCGCAGGCGCCCTACCGCGCCCCCGAGAGATCGCCGAGAGATACCCGCGCCGCACCACAGTTCGTGAGTCGGTAGCCTGGCCATCGCCACGCGTCCGGACCGGACCGGTGCTTCGCGGGGCAATATCGACACGTACCTGGAGTGAGGTTTTCATGCGGACGAATCCGTGAATCACTCATTGCGCTACCTCGCCAATTGCTCGATGTTGTTCACCGAACTGCCCGTCGAGCAGCGGCCCGCCGCCGCGAACGCGGCCGGCTTCGATGCCATCGAGTTCTGGTGGCCGTTCCCGACCCCAGTCCCGCCTGATCGCGCCGTCGACGGCTTCGTCGCCTCGATCGAGGATGCGGACGTGCAACTGGTCGGGCTCAACTTCTTCGGCGGCGACCTCGCGGGCGCGGACGCCGGCGTGCTGTCCATCCCGTCGCGCAGCAGCGAGTTTCGCGACAACATCGCAGTCGCCGTCGGCATCGGCTCTCGACTGCACGTCTCGGCATTCAACGCGCTCTACGGCGTGCGCGTCGACGGCGTCGACCCGGCCCACCAGGACGAGCTCGGCAACGAGAATCTCGTCCGCGCGGCCGACGCTGCCGCGGAAATCGGGGCCACCATCCTGATCGAGCCGCTCAGCGGACCCAAGCCCTACCCACTGCGAAGCGCGGACGACGCCGTCGGTGTCGTTCGCCGGGCCAGGGAGTCGGGCGCCGCCAACGTGATGGTGCTGTGCGATCTCTTTCACCTGGCCACCAATGCAGACGATCTCGACGCGGCGATCGCTGCACACTGCGCCGACGTCGGACACGTGCAGATCGCCGACGTCCCGGGGCGCGGCGAACCCGGTAGTGGATCGCTCGATCTGGATCGGCACCTCAGCGCCCTCGACGAGCGCGGCTATGCCGGCTGGGTAGGGCTGGAATACAAGCCCACAACGTCCACGATCGAAAGTCTGGCCTGGCTGCCGCGCATCCGGCGCGGCGCCGTCGTGCAACCGAACGGGGACTCGCCATGAGTACCGTCGCCTTTGTGGGTCTGGGCATCATGGGTGCTCCGATGGCGAGAAATCTGATGTCGGCCGGCTTCGACGTCGTCGGCTACAACCGCTCGTCGGAAGCGGTCGCGCGAATAGTCGCAGACGGCGGCCGGGGGGCGGCCAGTATCGCCGAGGCGGTCGCCGACGCGGACGTGGTCGCGGTGATGGTTCCCGATTCGCCCGACGTCCGGCAAGTGCTTACCGGCGACGCCGGCGTATTCGACAGCGCACGTGAGGGCACTCTTGTCATCGACTTCTCGAGCATCCGGCCGGACGTCGCTGCCGAACTCGCAGCGCTAGGCGCCAGTCGCGGGCTGCGGGTTCTCGACGCTCCCGTTTCCGGTGGCGAGCAAGGTGCCATCGAGGCGGTGCTGTCGATCATGGTCGGCGGAGCGGCGGAGGACTTCGATGCCGCAAAGCCGGTTTTCGACGCGCTCGGCAAGACCGTCGTGCACGTCGGTCCTGCGGGTAGCGGGCAGACCGTCAAAGCAGCGAACCAGTTGATCGTCGCGGGTGCCCTGGAACTCCTCGCCGAGGCCATCGTTTTCCTCGAGGCCCACGGCGTCGACACCGACGCTGCGCTGCAGGTTCTGGGCGGCGGTCTCGCGGGAAGCACGGTCCTGGTGCGGAAAGGTCGCTCCATGCTCGAACGGAACTTCACGCCTGGCTTCCGGATCGCGTTGCACGACAAGGACATGGGCATTGTCACTGCCGCGGCACGCGAAGCTGGAGTCAGCATCCCGCTCGGGGCACTCGTCGCTCAGCTCATCGGTGCGTTGACAGCCCAGGGTGACGGAAATCTCGACCACTCCGCCCTGCTCAAGCTGGTCGAGCAGTTATCAGGACGAGCCAGGCCGCGATAACCGCCTGCGATTAGGCGGACTTCGCCGTGCGCTTGCGGCGTGCGCCGGTGGCGGTCCACCGAAAGCCTCGCAACGCGATTATCAATCCGCCCAGGCCCATATGACAATCACCAGGAGGTCGACCCATTCGACCCGCAATCCGTGGGCATTGGGGTTTCAGCGGGATGAGTAGAGCGTTGTTGGGGTGCTTGACGGGAGCCCAGCGGGCATCGCGGAAGTCTGCAGCACGATGCCGATCTTCGCTCGCCATTCTCGGGTCGGCCGGCCCGGATCGACCCCAATACGCTCACGGTGCCGCTTCGGCGGATTCGATACACTTCGAGAATCTCGACAGCGGTCGTCTTACCTGCACCGTTCGGCCCGACGATCGCACATACCGCGCTGCGCTGTATGTCGAAGTCGATGCCGTGCAGGACCCTGCACATCGCCATAGGACATGGTGAGATCCCGAACCGAGATCGCGACGACCGGTCCGTCGGGTCGAAACGAACCGGCGGCTCGCGCCGCTGATTGCGAGACCGTCATCCGACACTCGCCGAGCGGTTGCGCATGCGATCTGCCAAGGTAAATCCTGGGCACGAATCGCCACAGCAGGATAGTGCCGAAATACCCCAGTTGAAGATACGGCGGACCGCTCCCGCCACAGGTCGGGACGTTCGGCCCGCACCGGGCATGTCAAAGGTCGGACTCGCCGAGACGCCTTGTCGATCACGATGAGGAAGGTAGTGGCAACGCGACGCGACGCACCCGCACCGGATCGCCGGCCGACGCCCGCCGATCCGGAGGCAGTTGATGACTCGTCGCAAGTCCGCACCGTCCGATACCCCGCTAGCTCCGCCAACCCGCAAGCCGGGCCGCTCGATCGTCGACCAGCGGCGGACGCCGTGGGGCCTGGTCGCCACGGTCGCCGCGCTGGTTCTGTTCGCCGGCACCGTTGTCGCAATCGCGGTGTCGCACGGCCATCATGGGAAGACGAAGTCGTCGACGGGCGAAGTGCTTCCGGCGACACCGGCCGGTCCGGTAACGATTGACAAAGGCGCCAAACGTGTCGTCGATGCCTCGGGAATCGCCGGTGTGCTTGCCTGGGACACCACCGGGTGGCCGGGTGACGGGTCAGCACATGCCGGTGCGCTTGAGCATCAGCATGTGGCCGGCCCGGTGCGCTACGCCATCCTGCCTCCCGTCGGCGGACCGCACGCTGCCACCTGGATGAACGCCGGCGTGTACACCGAGCCGGTTCCCAGCGAGCGGGCCATCCACAATCTCGAACATGGTGCGGTCTGGATCACCTACAACCCAAACATTTCAGCCTCGCAAGTGGCCGCGCTCGTCGCGTTCGTCGTGAAGCAGAAGACGATTGTCGAGCCGCCCGCGGCAGCGGGCACGCAGAGTCTGTCCAACCGCTACCTCGATCTGAGCCCGTGGGTCAGCAGCACCTTGCCCAGCCCGATCGTGATCAGCGCTTGGGGCCACCAGCTAAGGTTGCGCACGCCCGATGATCCGCGCCTACAGAAGTTTGTGGACACATTCCGGCACAGCCGCATTTACAGCCCTGAATACGGGGAATCTGTGGACGGTGTTCCGGCGCAGGTCGGCGGCGTGCCCGCGACACCCTGATCCGATCAGGGGCTGGCCGAAGGCGCCGCAGCCGTCGTGGCAGCGCTCGAGGATAGCGCCGAGGACGAGAGCGGCGGGCGCGTAGCGCTGGTTGGCAGGCTCGGCGACGTTGCGCTGGACACGGTCGGTGAGTGCGGGGTGGTGCTCGAGGACGGTGCGCTGCTGCTCGACGCCGTCGATGTCGCGTCGGTCGGCGGCGCGCTCGAACTGCTCGGCACCGGCGTCGTGAATGGGTTTGTCGTCGTATTCACGGTCGTCGGCGTGGGCCGGACGAAAATGTAGATCACCAGTACTATTAAGAAGATGCCGGCGAGACCGACGGTCGAAGTGCGCGGTCGTAACCATTCGCGCGTCATCCGACGGTTGTCGCTGCGGTGTGGTCCTCGGCGACGGAGGGTGGGGCGGTATCCAGCGCGGTTGGGACGTGGATGCCCTCGTGCAGCAACGCCTCGGTGATCCGGGCTCGGATCGCGCGGCCGACCTCGAACTGCTTTCCCGGCAGGGTGCGTGCCACTAGACGGATCTTGAACTGATCGACCTCAATCGATTCGACGCCCATTACCGTGGGGGCGTCCAGCAGCAGCGCGTGCAATCCAGGCTCGGCAAAGGCCGCGATCCCTACCTGCTTGAGGATGGAACTCACTTGGGTGACATCGGCAGTGGCCGGTACGGGTACGTCGATGACAGCGCGGGCCCAATCGCGGGAAAGATTCGTGACCTGGACGATCTGCCCGTTCGGCGTGATGACCACCTCGCCGTTGGCCGATCGGACAGTGGTGATGCGCAGGCTCACATCTTCAACCGTCCCGAGCACCGGAGCGGGGACGCCGATGACCGACATCCTGATCAGGTCGCCGAAGCCGTATTGTCGCTCGGCGATGACGAAGAAACCGGCGAGGAGGTCTTGGACGACCCGTTGCGCCCCGAACCCGATCGCAACCCCTGCGACCGTGGCCGGAGCGACGAAGCCCGCCACCGGAAGCCCGAGCCGCTGGACGATGAGGATGGCTGCGGCGCTGTAGAGCAGTACGAGCACCGACCACGGCAGTACTTGCGCCAGTGCCTGTCGATGCTTGGCTACCTCGGAGCGGACGAGTTCGTCGGCCTCCGCGGCGCGCTCGTCCATATGGTCGGTGACCCGGGCGCCGGCCCATCTGACCAGGCGCGCGATCAGCAGCACGCCCAGCACGATGAGCACAATTTCCAGCCCGCTCCCGCGGGCCCAGATCCAAAGATCGTTCAGTGGTGTCGGCGAAGCGATGGTGATCTCCGTAGTCCGGTCACCTGCACGTCCGGCGCGGAACGGACGCCCCTGAAGTCGGCGGCGGGCGGCCGACTCGTCCCGGACTGACTGAGCGTCCCAGTCACTGTCAAACTTACGCCTGCGGACGTGCGCCCCTTCGAAATTTCAGCAATACGAGCTGCGCGGAGCCAAAGGCCCTCCTGCTGTACACGATCGACCCGAAGCTGAGATTTTGCAGGAGTTTGACGCCCGGCACCTAATTTCGGCAGCAGCAAGTTCGGAGCGACGGTAATCGCCGCACGCTGCGAACGCCGGGCTGGGCGAGATGAACATCGTCACAGTCTGCAATTCGGATCAACACAGAGAGCCGAGGGTCAACGCGATGACTACTGAAGTGAGCGATCGAGGTGGGCTATCCAGACGCACGCTGCTGCGGGTAGGTGCACTGGGGATTGCCGGTGCCGCGGTCGGCGCCGAGCGCAAGGTCGTGGCGCCCTACCTTTCGCAGCGGGGCCTGAACTCGCGCGATGGTGCGTTCGCGGCGTCGTCGCAGGTACTGGCTGACTCGATCATTATCGAGAACTTCCCGACCAGCCCGTTGATCCTCACGCCGTTCACTGACACGCTGACCATCCCGAAGGCGCTCGCACCCGTGCCGCAGTCGGTGTACAGCTCGTGGGCGCAGCCGCCGGGGCCCGGGCCCGGCCAGCAGAACTCGTTGCAGAACGAGCGGCACCAGATCTGGTCAAGCGACATCGGTTCCCCCGACCCGATCGTCTACAAGATCGACATTCTGGTGAACACGCACGCCTTCACCTCCTCGCAAGTGATGGCGATCAACAAGAACGGCCGCCCGACCGTCTCCTTCGACGCATCCGGCAAGTCCTACCGCGCCGGGACGAAGCGCACCTTGCCGCTGAGCACCATCTACGGGTTCAACGGCACGTTCCCCGGGCCGAAAATCAACGCCGAGTACGGCAAGCCCGTGCTCGTGCGATTCGAGAACCACCTGGACGAAAACCCGATGAACCTCGACCGGCAGGACTTCGGAGCGCCGGACTGGTCCTTCCTGACCCACCTGCACAACGGCCACACCGCCCCCGAGAGCGACGGAAATCCGCACTACTCGATGATTTCGGGGCCGAAGTACATGGGTTACCGGCCCCAGCAGTTCGTCGACAACCTCTACCTCAACTGGCCCGCGGGCAACGACGAACGCGAGAAGCAGAGCTTCTTCTGGTTCCACGACCACCGGATGGACCACACCGGCTCGAACGTCTACAAGGGCCTGGTCGGCCTGTATCCCATCTATGACCCGACCAACGGAATGGACATGGGTGACGAGCGGCAGGGTCTGCGGCTGCCCGGCGTCCGCACCGACAACGCCGACGGGTCCTTCGACGTCGACTACGACGTCCCGCTGGCCTTCTACGACTGCCGGCTGGACGACGGCGTCACGGTCCACAACGACATGCACGATGCCATGGGTGAGTTCCCCGACGCCAAGAACCCGGGTGCACACCCGGAATGGTGGGGCAAGACCTTCTTCAAGCACTACCCGAGCCACGGCTTCGTGGGTGACATCTTCACGGTCAACGGCACGGCGTACCCGGTGATGGAGGTCAAGCGGCGCAAGTACCGCTTCCGGTTCCTCGACGCCTCTGTGGCCCGGATCTACGAATTCAAGCTGATGAGTTCGACAAATGGACCAAAGTCGTCGACGTCGTTGGGCTACTCGGGCGACGAACTCGAGGGTCAGTACCGTATTCCCGACGCCCAGCAGTGCATGAAGTTCACCCAGATCGCTTCGGACGGCGGGTTGCTGCCCTTCCCGATCGTCCGGGACTCCTTCGAACTGTGGCCGGCGAAGCGCCGCGAGTTTGTCATCGACTTCACCCAATACCAGGACGGCTCGCCGACGAGCCCCGGCGACGTCATCTACCTGACCGACGTCATGAAGATGCCGACCGGGCGGATGTGGTCCAATTCCTCACGCTTCTCCCCGGACCCGAACTACAAGGTGCCGGTGCTGAAGTTTGTGATCGGCGACATCGTCCCCGACGACAGCCAAATCCCGACGAAAATGCGTGACCTTCCGCCGCTGCCGAGCAACTGGAAGACCATGCTGGACAACCGCATGATCTTCGAGGTGGAGCACGGAGGTTCCACCGGTGAGACCCAGTGGCTCATCAACGGCATCCCCTTCAATCCTGCGGTCGACGCGACCAGCCTGAAGAACAAGGCCGGAAAGACGCCACTGGCCCAGCAGCGCAAGGGCAGCTTCAACCTGTGGGAAATCCGCAACGGCGGGGGCGGCTGGGTGCACCCCTTCCACCTGCACATGGAGGAACACCGCACCGTCATGCGTAACGGCCAGGACGTGACTGGCGGCGGCACCACCGCGCATCCGGACGACTACTCGCGTGAGGATCTGGCGGCGCTCGACCCGGGCGAGGCAGTGATCGTGTACCGAGGATTCCGCGACTTCATCGGACCCTACGTCGCGCACTGCCACAACCTGGCGCATGAAGACCACGCGATGATGTTCGGCTGGGAAATCACCCCGTAGGCGATGACCATCATGTCCATAGACAGCTCGCTGCCCACCGCGTCCATCGAGTCAACAAGCGGGCGACCCGCCGCGATCCAACAGCGGCGGCTCGCCGTCCCCTGGACGACCGTCCTGCCGCTGGCTGCGGCGATGGCTTACGCGGACGGATTCTGGATGATCTCGGTGCGCGGCGCGGTCGGCTCGATCGAGCGCACCCAGACACCGTTCGGAAGCTGGTGGCGTGAGTCCACCCTCGTACTGCCGGTGGTTGTCCTCGCCGTACTCGGGGTCTTCATGCTTGCGATGCGCTGGTTCGGCCCGGTGCTGCGCACACCGAAGGCGCTCGTCGGCACGGCCCTGATGCTGGTCGCGGCCGGCTCGGTAGTCGGTCTCGCGGATATCGTGCTCAACTCCGCCTACGACTATCACCTGCAATCCCAGCAGTTGCGGGTGATGGAAACGATGCGTGGGGCCTGCAGCGGGAACTGTGCTGTGGCGCAACAGCACTTGACGCTCGTCGCGACGGCACGTGCAGTGGTGTACGAAAGCCGCTGGGTCGTGCTCACCAATCTCGTGCTCGTCGCGTGGTTGGTGGCGATGCGCGGCGCGCGGCTGAAGCTCAGCACGACGCGGCGGTCTTTCGAGCGTCTCGCGCCACGCTTGTCCCGCAACCGGAGCGGCGACGTGCGCCTGTTTCTGGTTGCGGCCCTTGTCGCGGCCGCAGCGATCCACGCGGCTGTCATCTCCGAGCACCTCAGTGAATGGCCTGCAGCAGGATGGTTCTTCCTTCTCCTCTCCGCCGGCGAGGTTGGGGTCGCGGCTGCCCTGGTGCCGGCGCGGGCGCCGCAACGCGGCGTGCTGGCCGCGGCAGCGGCGCTTTCTGGCGGGCCGCTTGTGCTGTGGCTGTTGTCCCGCACGGTCGGCATGCCGTTCGGACCTGACCCCGGCGTGCCCGAGGCCATCGGTCTACCCGACTGCGTCGCCTGCGTACTGGAGATCGGTGCACTACTCGCCGCCCTCGTCCTGCTCCGGGCTCCGGCCGGGCTGAGTCGGCGACCGCGCGTGTCGGCGCACGGCATGGCCGTCGCCCTCGTGGCCGTGCTCGCGGTCACCGCGTTCGGGCTCGCCGCGTCCGGGCTGAGCTGGTTCGACCTCTTCGGGTTCGCCACTCACTCGAATATGAGCATGCACTGATTCTGTGAGCGCGCACGGCCCCAGGTCACCGGCCTATCCGCCTGGGGCCGGCCTCTGCGGCAGCCGCTATCCGGGCGGCAAGATCCGTGTGCCCGTCAGCGACCAGGGCGCTGGTCACCCGAATGTGCTGCTTCGGGTCGCGCAACACCGCGAACGGCGATCCCTGCGCGACGGCAATGCCCTGACTGGCGAGCCGGACCGCGGCCGTCGACGCGTCGTGCACGGGTATCCACAGGTTCAAGCCGTCGTTGCCGCCGACGGCAATTCCGTGACCGGCACAGGCGTCGACCAGCAGAACCCTCCTGCGCTGGTATTCCTCGCGGGCATGGGCGACCTGTTCCACAGCGCGCTGGTCGGTGAGCAGGTTCAGCAGGATGCGTTGCAGTAGTCGGCTGCTCCAACCCTGCCCCAACTGCCGGCGCTGCACGATCAGGTTCATCAGCCGATGCGGCCCGGTGAGGGCCGCCAGGCGCAAATCAGGGCCGTGCGACTTGGAGAAGCTGCGGACGTGCACCGTCCGGCTCGCCAGCCAGGTACCCAGGCTGATGGCCGGGGTGGCAGCGACTGCGCCGACCGAGTCATCCTCGATGATTTCGGCATCGTGCCCGCTCAGGGCGGTCGCCAACTCAGCCGCTCGCGCAGGGTCGAGTGAGACACCGGTCGGGTTCTGCCCGCGCGGCTGAAGGAACACCGCGGCGACGGGTGACGTGAGCGCTTGGACGAGAGGCTGCACGCGCATGCCGTGCTCGTCGAGCGGGATGCCCACCACCTGGGCACCGATTGCGTCGAGTAGGTCCAGCAGCGGCGGGAAGCAGGGATGCTCCACGATCACCCGGTCGCCGAATCTGAGCAGCGTTCGCGCCGCGAGTTCCACGCCGTCCATCGCACCGTCCACGACGGTGATTGCTTCGCTGTCGTAGGGCCAGTCGGCGCGCAAAACGTCGACCAGTTCGGGAAGGACGGGGTCGTCGAGGTATCCGCCGGGTGTCCCCGCGGTGGTCAGATCGCCCAACGCCGCGCTGAGATCCGGCAACAGGGCTGGGTCCGGAACCCCGGTGGACAAGTCCTGGGCGAACAGGCCGGGTTGTTCCAGGGCGCGGCGGTAGCGCTGCGATCCCGGGGTGCCGGTGTCGACGATCGTGCTGCCCCGCCGACCATCGGTCTGGATGGCACCCGCGCGGACCAGCAGCGCCCAGCTGGCCGCGACCGTCGCGGGCGCGAGACCGAGTTCGGCGGCTACGCGGCGGATCGGGGGGAGTTTGGTCCCCGGCAGCAGCAACCCTTCGCGAATGGCGCGACTCAGCGTATTGGCGAGCCCACGAGCGGTGGGTTCGTCGAGATAACGGCGTAGCTCGTCCAGTAGCTCTGCCATTTTTGTACTATAGCGATGCAGGTATTGTGCTGCCGCGCGCCGGAACGTCTTGCCTCGCGGGAATGTTTCGATACTGGTCGACGGTGCCACGGTCCGCCGGTCGGGGCTGCCGTACGCCGACTTCTTCCTGTGGAACGACGACTTCGAATTCACCGCGCGGCTGCTTCGCCACGATGTCGGGCTGCTGTGTCCTGCGAGCGTCGTGGTGCACAAGACCCGCGCCTTCGGCTCGACGGACAACGACCCGGGCGAGCGGTTCTTCTACGAGGTGCGTAACAAGATTTGGACGTTGACCAGCCGAGGGACGCTCGGCCCGCTCGAGCGGTGTCTTTACACCGCGTCCACGGTGCGCAGGTGGTCGCGGACCGCGCGCCGCTCGAAGGACCGAGCGGTGCTTCGGCGGGCGTTCGTCCGCGGTTTCGTCGCGGGCGTGCGGGCCCGTCCCCGCCCAACGGACGAGGTGCTCGCCGAACTCGGCTACCCGCCGTTGCCAGGACAACGCGGAACGCGCCCCGGGGCATGTTGACTTGGAAAATCCGACTGCTCGGCCGACCAAATCCGGCCGTAGCGGACGAGCGGGCAGTTCAGGGTGCCAAGTTCGGCGCAGAATTCCCCACCGCAGCGCGAACCCGCTAGCGTCTGGAAGGCTCGCGTCCCCGCCGGGGTCTGCGTCCGGTCCCATTCGAACAACCTCGAGGGCGGTATGTCATGCGAAAGTCGATCATGATGTCAGTGGCGGTAGGCGCACTTGCGGCGGTCGCGATCACCGGCGGCGCCATTGCGTCGGCGCAATCAGACGGGCACCGGGGAAAGCCCGCAGGCACTTTCACGGTCGTCGAGCATGCGCTGACTGACACGGTCGCTGACACCGGTCCGGCAGGCGACAGCCTCGGTGACGTCCTCGCGTTCGCCAACCCCATCTTCAATGCAGCGGACAAGCGTCAGATCGGTACCGACAACGGGTCGTGCGTGCGGACCGAGGTCGGCGTGAGTTTCGAATGCTCGTGGACGACCACGCTGCGAGGCGGCTCGATCGTGGTCGAAGGCCCGTTCCTCGACGTCTCGGATTCGACCCTCGCGGTGACCGGCGGTACGGGCATCTACCGAGGCGCGTCCGGGCAGATGCGGCTGCACGCGCGCAACGCGCAGGGCACCGCCTTCGATTTCTCGTTCGCCCTGCTCGGGCGCGACTGATCGGTGATCGTTGTCCCTCCTGCAGCGGTCAACCGCTGCGCACGGGGCAACGATCATGGCGACCCGGCTGCAGAGTGCCCGCGTTGAGTTGACTGTTTCGGCTACGGGAGCGGGACGACGAGTACTGGCCGATGCGCCGTCTGCAGCAGCCGGATCGGGACACTTCCGGTGAGCAGCTCGCTGACCGGAGTCCGGCCGCGGCTACCCACGACGATCACGTCTGCGTCGACGGATCTGGCGACGTCGGAGATGACGTGGGCCGGACCGCCGAACACAACCTGCTCGATGACGAGCTCGGATTCCAGCCCGTCCTTACGAAGCTGGTCGGCCTGCTCGTCGATGTCGGCACGAATCCGGTCCTCGTCGATAGCTAGGGTATGCACCCCGCCCTTGCCGCCGACGAGCTCAACGACATGAACCATCACGACTCGCGCGGCGGCCTCGCGCGCCATGGAACGTCCGATCTCGAACGCCTGCGCGCTTTCGGGTGAGCCGTCAGTTCCGATGACAATCGTCTTGAACATGCCAGGATCCTCTCTTGTCTTGAGCCCAGCTTTCGCCAGGGCAGCATTCACCGGACAGGGCCGAAGGGCCTGCCCTCACCAGCCGCTGCGCCGACACATCTTCAAGCGCTAGCTCCCGCTCGCCCAGCGGCTTACAGTAGGCAACGCCGCGAATGCGCACCTTCGGCGATAGGAGTCGCTGCGATGTCGATTCACCAGTGCCCGAAGTGCGAGCTGCGCTTTAACTGGAAGACCGAGCTCGACGATCACTGCTGGCACGATCACCCGCAATTTCGTCACGAGTATCCGGCCGGGGTCGCACCGCCGCCTGCCGCCGAACCGACGTTGGTCACCGAGCCTTCGGCGGCACCGCGCGCACGGACGCCACGACAAGCCGGGGAAGCGTTCGTGCGATGGCTTGTACCGCGCCAGGTCATCGACCAGCGGCGCGCGCGTCAGGCCGCGGCCGAGCCGCCCACGCGCGAAACTCCCGATCCGCGGCAGGCGGCCCAGCCACCCGAGGAGTGAGCCAGCGAACGCGACATGATGGCCCGATGCCAGACTCCGACGTCCGCGCCCTCGCTGACGAACTAGCTGACCGGATCTTCAGCGCCAACCCGTGGCTGGGCACGATGCTCGGCATGCGCGAGTTCGACGCCCTCGTGCCGGACAACTCGCGTAGCGCGGCCGAGCGTCATCTCGCTGAGCTCGCTGATATCGGCGCCCGCGCGGCCGCGCTGGCACCGGCGAGCGTTGCCGAACGCGCGACTCTCGGGGTCATTGTCGAGACGTGTACCAGTCGCGGGCTCGCGATCGCGATGCAGCCGGCAGACCACACCGTCTCGGCGTTGCCGCTGGACGGGCCGCCCGCGTTGCTCGCGCTGACGGCGATCACGAGTCTTCCCGATGCCCGCGCAGCCGCCGACTACCTCACCCGCGTACGGGCGTCGACGCGGTGGATCGACACCGGCTCGCAACAGCTGCGGGAGGGCCGAGGGCGGGGGCGGTTGCCGGTGCGCTCGCTCGTCGAGCAGGCGCTGGATTGGTGCGATCGCACCCTAGCCGCGCCGCTTCCGGCCGCGCTACTGCCAGCTGCTCCCGACGGCTGGGACGCAGCGACTTCCTGGCGAAGCGATCTTGAGGCCGCCATCGCCGGTGACGTCGTGCCCGCGATCGAGCGGTGGCGCGAAGTGCTGGTCGAACTGCTTCCCGGCTGCCGGCCCGACGACCAGGCCGGCGTCGGCGCGCTGCAGGGTGGCGACGAGGACTACGAGCGCGCGATCCGAATACACACGACGTTGTCACTTACAGCTGATGAGCTGCACCAGCGCGGCCTGGACGCGATCGAACGCCTCGACGCGCAGGCCCGTCAGCTCGGTGCCGCGCTCGGTCTCACTGAGCTGGCCGACGTGCTTGCCGCAATTCGTCGGTCCGGCGATGCGATCGACGCGCAGGACGCGCTGGCCTCCGCCCGCGCGGCCGTGCGCCGGGCGGAGAGCCGGGCCCACGAAATGATGCCTGAGCCGCTACCCGGGCCCTGCGCGGTCGAGCCGATGCCAGCCACCGTCGCTGCCTCCGGAATGGCGCCGCACTACTCACCGCCCAAACGCGACGGCAGCAAACCGGGCACGTATTGGTTCAATACGGCGCGCGCGACGGCCGGCACCGGCTGGGATCTCGAAGCGGTGGCTTTTCACGAGACCGTGCCGGGTCATCATTCGCAGCTCGCGCGCCAGCAACACCTCGATGACCTGCCGAGGGTGCAGCAGCTCATCGTCACTGCGCACGCCGAAGGGTGGGGCCTCTACGCCGAGCTGTTGGCAGGAGAATTTGGGCTCTACAGCGGGGTCACGGCGCAACTTGGTGCTGTCGGGACGCAGTTGTTCCGGGCGGCACGACTCGTCGTCGACACCGGCTTGCACGCCTTCGGCTGGAGCCGCGAACGCGCCACGCAGTACATGATCGAGCACGTCCCGCTGCCAGAGGCTTTCCTGGCCGACGAGGTCGTGCGCTACATCGCCTGGCCCGGGCAGGCATTGGCCTACCTCACCGGACAGCGCGAGATTCTGCGGCTGCGGGCGGACGCGGTACGCAGGCTCGGCGTCCGGTTTGACTTGCGCGAGTTCAACGCCACCCTGCTCGACAGCGGCTCTCTCCCGCTGCCGGTGCTTGCAGATGTCGTCGACTCGTGGATCGAGCAGCGGATCGCTTGATTTCTGGGGTTGCCAACCGATGTAGTCGGTGTGGTTCGAGTCGAGCGGTGGAGCACGATGGCGCCATTGCGGCGCGCCCGGCTGGTCGCGCTCGTGTTCGCGGTTCTTGCGCCCGCCGAAGGCCTGGTGCAGCTCGACGTGCACATCTCGGCGGTGCGACTTCTCCTCGGCGTCCTCGCGCTCGGTGCCCTGGTGGTCGAGTCGGTTGTCACGTGGCGCGGGCGGTGTCCGACATGGTGGGGTGCTGCGCTGTCGGGCCCGCTGGTCGTCGCCGGCGCTCAGGCATTCGGCGACAGATCGGCGGCGATGATTCGGCGAGAGTTCAACCCCGCGCACCATTGTGCTGAGGAAGACCAGCGCCGGAATGCTGGCGGCGACCGACAGCGCGCGCAGCATCGACATCCGCGCCGGGCCGTACAGCGACGTGCTGCTGCCCGACGTCGACGGGGTTCACCGTTTGCGAGCGGCTGCGGGCACAGGGAAGCTGGACGCCGATCCTGATGCTGACCGCTCTGGACGGCGTCCAGGACCGCATCCGGGGCCCGGACGTCGGTGCCGACGACTATCTGGCCAAGCCCTTCGACCTGGACGAGCTGGCAGCGCGGTTGCGCGCGTTGTTCCGGCGGGGCCGCACGCCGCGCCCGGCGACGCTGCACGTCGGCGATCTGTCGCTGGATCCGGCCGGCCGGGCCGTTCGTCGCGGCGGGATCACGATCGAGCCGACAGCGCGAGAGTTCTCGCTACTGGAGTACTTGATGCGCCATCCGGACGAGAGCCTGAGCCGAACCCGCCTCGTCGAGCACGTCTGGGACGACGCCTACGACGGCGACCTGCATGTGGTGAACGTCTACGTGTCCTACCTGCGGGAGAAAATCGATCGACCCTTCGATCGCGCCTCATTGCAGACGTTGCGCGGCGCCGGCTACTGCCTTCGCGATGACCTGGCTCGCCCGGCTACCAATTAAGGCGCGCATCACCGCGGCGTTCGCCGCGGCGATGGCGCTCCTGCTGCTGGGGATCGGCCTGTTGGTCTACTGGTCGATGCGCTCGAGCGCCGGGTTCGCGCGCGTGCCGCTGCTGTCCGCAAGGCAGTTGCGCGACGTGCGCGGGCCTACCTTCTTCGAACGGCAGGTTCCCGGCGTCCAGGACACCGCGCGGCTGCTCGCGGTGCCAGTACGCGGCCCGGCGACCCCGCGAGTGCTTGTCGTAGGTACCACAATGGCCGACCGTAGCGACGCCTTGCGTCACCTGGCGGCCGTCTTTGCCGTCGCCGGTCCGGTCGGCGTGTTGGCTACTTCGCTAGTGGCTGGCTCGTTGCCGGTCTCGGAGTCCGGCCGGTCGAGCGGCTGCGCCGGCAGGCGGCAGCGATCACTGCCTCCGGGTTGGATCACCGCCTCGATCTGCCGGACGCGCAGGACGAGTTGCGCCGCCTCGCGATCACGCTGAACGAGATGCTCGACAGGCTGGAGGCAGCGGCCCGCCACGATCAGGATTTCCTGGAGCAGGCGAGCCACGAACTGCGCACCCCGCTTACCGCGTTGAAGGCCGAGCTGGACGTGGCCCGGTCCGCGCACCGGCGCCGCCCTCTCGGCCGCAATCGTCAGCGCGACCGAGGAAGCCGACCGGCTGACTCGGCTGGCGAACGACCTGCTGGCGCTCGCCCGCATGCGTGGCGGGCGGATCCCACTCAACCGTGAACCTTGCCGGCTCGCCGTGCTGCTGGACGGTGCGGCGGCGGCCACCCGGGCTCGCGCCGCGCACCATCAGGTCGCCATCGAGGTGCAGAGCCCCGATGTCATCGTGCATGTGGACGCGATGCGGGTGCGGCAAGCGATCGACAACCTCGTCGACAACTCGCTGCGGCACGCCCACCCCGGCGCAACGATCACCATCACAGCCTGCACCGAGTCGGATTCGCTCCGCATCACCGTGCAGGATCACGGGGCGGGCTTCCGCTCGCTCGAACAGGTGCAGGCACTGATTTCGCGCGCCGACGGCGAATCGTTGCCCGGTGACGGTCTCGGGTTGCGCATTGCGAGTGCCGTCGCTACCAGCCACGCGGGCGTTCTGCGGGTGGCCGACGCGCGTTCGCGTGGGGCGCGGGTGACGCTCACACTCGGGCACGTCCGGTGAACAGCGTCGAAACGCCGGGGCGAACCGGGGACAGAATCGCGGCGAACGGGCAAGATGGGCCGATCGGATGGCGATCCGACTTTCGGACGACCGTGCCCGCAAGGTTGGTGGCCCGGTCACCGTCGGTGAGGAGACAACGACATGCAACGCTGGGCGGAATTCGTACTGCGGCACCGCAAGGCGGTCGTCGCGTTCTGGGGCATCGTCCTGATTGCCGGTATCGCGCTCGCCGGCAAGACGACGAGCCGGTTGACGATCGACTTCTCGCTGCCCGGACAGCCCGGAACCGTGGCCGCGAACAAGATCAAGCAGGTGTTCGGCAACGGCGGGGACACCAACCCGTACCTGGTGGCGGTCACGCTGCCGCGCGGGCAGACCGTGACGGGGCACGAGCGCGAGGTTGCCGACTCCTTCGCGGCGGTGGCGCGCGAAGTGCCGAATGTGCGCGTGCTGGACGAGGCGAACACTGGCGACAAGGCGTTTCGTACCAAGGACGACCGCAGCTCCTACGCGCTCGTGTTCTGGCGCTTCGATCCGTCCCCGACGCAGACGCTGCTGACCGAACCGATCCGCAAGGCTGCGCAGCAGGCTGCGCCGCCCGGTGTCACGATCGGCGTCACGGGCGAGGACCCACTCGCGACCGGCGGCGACAGCGGCACCGGCCCCGGAGTTCTTGGCGAGACCTTGCTCGGTGCCCTGGGCGCGTTGGCCGTGCTTGCCTTCGTGTTCGCGTCGTTTCTGGCATTGCTGCCGCTCATCGTGGCCGCGGTGTCCATCCTGGCGACCTTCCTGCTGCTACTGCCGATCACCTACGTGACCGACGTGTCGTTCATCGTGCAATTCCTGGTGGCGCTCGTCGGCCTGGGCGTCGCCATCGACTACTCGCTGATCCTCGTCACCAGATGGCGAGAGGAGCGTGACCACGGCCGCGACAATCACGACGCCGTGGTCATCGCGGTGCAGACGGCCGGGCATGCCGTCCTGTTCAGTGGGATCACTGTCGCGATCGGCCTGCTCGCGCTGGTAGTGCTGCCGGTGCCCTTCTTGCGAAGCATGGGCTACGGCGGCGCGCTGATTCCGGTGGCCAGCGTGGCGACGACGCTGAGCCTGACACCCGCCATCCTCGGTGGCATCGGACCCCGTGTCGACTGGCCGAAGATTCGGCACGAGAACCGGGCGAGCAAGTTCTGGAGCCGGTGGTCGGCGCTGATCGTACGGCGGCGTTGGGTCGCCGCGATCGCGGCGCTGGCCGCCCTCGCCGCGATGGTCGGTGTCTTCCTCGGCGTCAAGATCGGCCTCGCGTCGTCTGCGTCGCTGGCCAAGAGCGGCCCCGCGTACGACACCCTGCAGACCCTCGAGCGCGGCGGCGTCTCGACCGGCGCGCTGACCCCGATCGAGGTGGTGGTCGGCCAGGACCAGGCCAAGCCGCTCGCCGCTCGCCTCGCCCGAGTCGACGGCATCGACCATGCATTGGTGCCGACCGATGCCGCCAGTAACCGCGGCGGGCAGACCGCGGTGGTACTCATCCCGGACCAGGAAACGGTCAACTCCAAGAGCGTCGACGTCGTCAAACGGGTCAAGAGCGAGGCTGGTGGCGCAGCGGGAATTGCGGGCGTCGGGGCCGCTCAGATTGACTTCTTGCACGCCGTCTACGGAAACTTCCCGCTGATGCTCACGATCATCGCGTTGTTGACGTACGTGCTGCTCGTGCGCGCGTTCCGATCCCTGCTGGTGCCTCTCAAGGCGGTTCTGCTCAATCTGCTGTCGCTGGCGGCGACGCTCGGTTTGATGGTGTTCTTCTGGCAAGAGGGCCACGGTTCGAAAACGATCTTCGGGATCGAAGCGACCGGCGCGGTCACCTTCTGGATCCCGATCATGTTGTTTGCGTTCTTGTTCGGGCTGTCGATGGACTACGAGGTGTTCATCCTTTCCCGCATTCGGGAGGAATATGACGCCTCGAGCTCCACCGACGCGGCGGTGATTGAAGGCGTTGGGCGCACCGGGCGACTGGTCACCAGCGCGGCCCTGATTCTGTTCCTCGCCTTCGCCGCGCTTGCTTCCGGGCCGGGTACCGACATCAAGGTGCTCGCCACCGGGCTCGGCATTGGCATCCTGCTGGACGCGACGGTCGTCCGCTCGATTCTCGTGCCGTCGCTGGTGTCTCTGTTCGGCCGGTGGAACTGGTACCTGCCGCGTGGAATTGCCCGGGTGCTGCGCGTCGAGCCGTCCTATCCGCACTCCGAGACGCCACGCACTGCGGTCACGGTGCGGACGGGCTGATCCGCGTGCTGCGTTACCGGTTCCTAGACCCGATGGGCGACGTGGTCGACGAGCGTGAGTTCGCCGAGCATGCCGACGCGTTGGCGTGGGCGCGCGACAGCGACGAACTCGACGATGAGGTCCAGCGGGTGGAGTTTCTCGGCCCCGAGGGTGACTGGCGGTGGGCCGGCGCGTTGCAGGGCTGACGGCGGGGCTGAGCGCTGACCGGCAGCGGCGCCCCGACCGTTGGTCGAGCGAACTCCCGGTAGCAGGCAGCGGGTGACAAGACACACAGCCGACACTGGTGGGGTTGATGACCGAGAAACGCTGAGGCGCGTCTACTGCCGCGCAGTCCAGCGGCACGTGGCGATGAGGTCGCATCGGTGACGACATTGGACGACGCGCCGGGTGTCTCAATAGGCGGTCTGGCCGCGAGTCCAACGTAAGTTGGACGACGAGCTTGCCCGGCGCGTCGTGTGTGATTCTGGCTAATAATTGACGCGCCGTCAAGGCCAGCGCGAGTTGCTTGCCGGCTCAACAAACCCGAACGATGCGAGGGTGTCTCAGCGGCGCGCGATGCTCATGCATCCGCCGAGACCGCGTGCGCGGAGCAGCCAGCCGCGACCGTGTAACAAGCTCGCGAAACAGCGGGCCGTCTTACGCAAAAGTGGTTCGGACACCGTTTGGTGTCCGAACCACTATTTGCTAGCTGAGACCCGCTCAGTACCAGTGTTTGCGGCCACCGATCTCGCGCCCTGCCGAACCCAGCGCGAACAGCACTGCGCCGACGACAATCAAGATGATGCCGATGGTCCAGATAATGGCGACCTTTGCGATGAATCCCACGATGAGCAGGATGATGCCGAGAACGATCATGTGACACTCCCTTGTGAGCCAGTGATCGGTGGGTACTACCTAGCGAGCGGCGTTTCGATCCTCCCCTGAACGGTCACCCAGCCGCGGGTCGAGTTCGACCGCGCGATCCTCCAACTCCTGCGCACGAGTCTGGTGCGACTCAGCCTCGGCTACGCGCTCCCGGGACTGATTCTCGGCCTCGGCAACGCGCAGATCTGCTTCCGCTCGCTCCCGGCGGGCGGCAGCGGCCTGCTCCTCTGCGGCCGCGCGCTCAGCCTCTGCGCTCGCAATGTGTTCGCGAGACTTGAGCAGGTGCTCGTGGGCCTGGAGCTGATTACGCTCGGCTTCGGCTTGCTGTCGTTCGGCTGCGCGCTGCCGCATCTTCGGCAGGAGCAGCGCGGCGACGATCGCCAGAAGCACCACGACGACGATCACCACAATGATCAGGGTCTTCACGACGGTTCCTCTCTAGCTGTCATCGAATGTCCTTACCCTCGCCATGCTCGGCGCAAACTTCAGAAGCGCCGGTTGCGGCGCAGCCGGGCGGGACGGCCGTCCGGGTCATAGAAACCGCGGTAGAGCGGGGTCGCCCACCGCCGCGTGCTGCGAGGCAGCACGGGATCTAGGTAGGGCCGCAATCTCCCGGGGGGCCGCGGGCCGCGCCGGCCGCCGTCGGTCCAACGTTGCAACAGCTGCGCGCTGTCGGCGAACGTGTCGAAAACGCTGACCGGATCGACAAGGTCGCTGTCCGAGCCGTTCGGCCGGTCGAGGTGCTCGCGAGCCAATTCCAGCCGCAGCTCACGGGCGAAGACGCGCGCCCCGTCGCCGAAATGATCGAGATTGCGCGGCTCCCGCGCGTCGCAGCGCTCGTCCAGCACCGCGCACGAAAGCTCCGAATCGTGCGTCCACGAACGCCTGTTCACATTGTCCGAACCGACCGACGCCCAGACGTCATCGACGATGCAAACCTTCGCGTGGACGTACACAGGGACCCCGTCGTGGTTCTCGATCCCGTAGACGCCCACGCGGTTCCCGCCTGCCGCACGAACCTCGGCCAGCGCCGCCGCTCGGCCGACCAGATTCGGCGGTTGCGAAATCCGGCCGTCCTGGTCTGGGTGGTGCGGGAGCACCACGATCAGGCGCAAGGCCGGATTCACGCGCAACGCCCGCGCGAAACATCCGACCACCTCTGCAGACCAGAAATACTGGTCCTCGACGTAGATCAGGCTTCGTGCGCGCTCGATGACCTTGTCGTAGGCGCGAGCCACGCTGCGTTCCCCGTCCGGGGCGAAGGGGTAGCCGCGGCGGCGGTGCGGATAGGTCCGCAGCAGCTGGACGTGCATCGTGCCCCGCGCCGCCGGGTCCGGCAACCGGGTAGGAAGCGGACCAGCCGAGCGGTCGGTGTGTCGCACGAGCTCGCTGATCCGATCGATCGGGTTGCGAACCAGCGGTGCCGGGTCGGTCCATCGTTCCCGAAATACCGTCTCCACGTCGCCGACCGCCGGGCCGCGCACGGCCAACTGGGCGTCGTGCCATGGCGGGCGCTCGCCGTAGACCTTGGCGATCGGTTGGCACTGCGGGTCCCCATCGTGGTCGCTGGAGTCGCGCCTGCTGTGGCACAGATCGATGCCGCCCAGGAACGCCACATCGAGTTCGGGACGGCCCGGATGGCGCAGCACGACGAATTTCTGGTGATGCGAGCCGCCCACTCGCACGCGCATGTCGAGCAAGCACTCACCGCCTGCGGCTTCGATCGCGTCGCCAAGGTGCCGGTTCTGCTGCTCGCTGAACCTGAATCGGTCCAGATGAGAGCGCCAGATCAGTCCCTTGACCACGACACCGCGCTGTGCCGCCCCCGCCAGCACTTCTTCCACCGCCGACCCCGGACCGTCGAGCAGTTCGTCGGGGTCGCCGCGCCAATCTGCGAACAGCAGCAGATCACCGGAGCGCATCAGCCGCACGCAGCGCAGCAATTGCGCGAAGTATGCGGCTCCGTGCACGAGTGGTTCCACGGCGTTTCCGGACGTCCAGGACGCCCCATCAGAGTGACGACGATCCAGTTCGGTGGCGGGGTTGCCGCGCTCGCTGGGGGTGAGGAACCACTCGTTGGCGATCACGGCTCCATCTAAGCCTCGATAGGCCGGCCGGGGTCAACGGCGGTGCCCCCGCCCGGCCGCAATCCAGCGAGAATGCCGCGCCAAATCAATGCGGAAATCACAACTCGTCCCATTTCAACACCGGATTGAGGCTGCGGTGAAACCGAACTCCCAGCGAACACGAATACATCGGGGAAGGCACGGCGGCACGCGCCGGCTCGGTTGAGAAGGAGAACTATGAAGAAGTCATTGCGCTGGGCGGTGCCGGTCGCCGCCCTCGGACTTGCCGGGCTGGGAATTGGCCTACCGGGAACTGCATCCGCGGCTAGCACCACCAGCTACCAGGCGAACCTCCAGGCAATCAATCACGTCACAGGGTCCGGAGACTTCATGCTGAAGCTCAACGGCTCGCAGGCGACCGTCACCGAGCACGTGAGCGGATTGGCCGACAAGTTTGGCGGCAACGCCTACCCGCATGTTCAGCACATTCACATCGACGGCAAGGGCCAGTGCCCGACCACGTCCGCCGACACGAACGGCGACGGAGTCGTCAGCACGACCGAAGGCGCACCGTCCTACGGCGGCATCGGCACCACGCTGTCGACTTCGGGTGACACCAGCCCGGCAGCCGGCACGACCCTGACCGTGGCACCCAGCGGCGCAACGTTCACCTACAGCCGGAGCTTCACTCTGGACAGCAAGACCATGGCCGCGCTCAAGGCCGGCACTGCGGTCATCGTGGTCCACGGTCTCGACCCGGCCACACTGAGCAAGAAGGCGCAGGGCGAGAAGAGTGATCTCGTTCCGGCTCTCCCGCTCGCCGCGACCTCGCCTGCCCTGTGCGGCGTGGTAACCGCGTCGCAGATGACGAGCGTTCCCGGCGGCGCACCGCAGACTGGTGGCGGCAGCACATCCGGCATCCAGGACGAGTCGGTTCTGCTGCTCGGCGGTGGCCTGCTGATCGCGGCCGGCGGCGCGTTTGCTGCTCGTCGTCGCACCGCTCGCCAGAACTGATCACGAGTAGCTAGTCAGTCCGATGAACATCCGTGCCCACCGCGCCCGCGTCTACGGCGCGGTGGGCACGGTGCTCCTCATCGCAGCGGTCGCCGTGCTCATCGTGGCCTGGCGCGCTCAACGGCATGCGCCCAGACCTCCTGCTACCGCAGCGATTCCGGCTCAGGTCATACCGAGCACTCCATCGTCGGCCGCGCCGACACGCCTGCCCGTGCACAGTTCCCGACCGGCGAAGCCGGTCATCCGAGGGCCCCTACTACCTCGTTCTACCCCGGTGCGCATCAGCATCCCCGCTATCGGGGTCACCTCAACGGTGCAGCAACTCGGGCTCGCCGCTGACGGAACCGTTCAGGTTCCGCCTTTGGGCCGGGATTCGCACACCGGTTGGTACAAGTATTCGCCGACACCCGGTCAGCTCGGCCCGTCGATTGTGCTCGGTCATATCGATTCGGCGAAATACGGCCCAGGTGTCTTCTACCGGCTGGGTGATCTCCGCCAGCACGACCGGGTCGCGGTGACGCGGGCTGACCGGACCGTCGCGGTATTCGAAATCGAGCGAGTCGTGGAGTATCCGAAGAAGCATTTCCCGACGCTCCAAGTTTACGGAAATCTCGATCACGCCGGGCTCCGTCTTATCACCTGCGGAGGCAAATTTGATCCGTCTGTGAAGAGCTATGAGGACAATATCGTCGCCTACGCATCGCTCGTTTCCTCCCGCCGGGCTTAGCCCGGGCTGACAATCCGCAGGACCGACAGGAGTCTTTCTCATGATTACCCGACATTGGCGTGGCACAGCGTTGCTCGCGGGCACGGTGCTGCTCGCGGGGTGTGCTTCGTCGCAGGCGGGTACCACCCCTCGGTCGACGTCGGCTCCGAATGGCGCGAGCATGACCCCAGGGATGGTGATGCCGGGCGGCTCGACCATGGGTCCGAGCAGGATCGGACCATCCCGCTCAATTGGCACGCACAGCCGCCCGAACGCCGCGGCGCGAATGATTTGCTCGTTGGACGTCCGAAAGAACATCGCCACTGCGCTCGTTCTCAAGTCGACGCCCGCGCCGACCTCGACATGGTCGCGCAACCGCTTCACGTGCACATACCGGCTGCCGATGGGTCCACTCGTGTTGTCGGTGCAGCAATCGCCCGACGCCGCGCAGGCCAAGTCATTTGCGGACCGACTGCGGAGGCGACTGCGCACCGCGCACAGCGTCGCCGGTCTGACCGACCTCGCGTTCGCGACGCCGACCGGCGTCGTGGCCCTCGTCAAGGACAACGACACGCTGCAGGTCGACGCCAGTCGGTTGCCGGCGCAGTTCGGCAGCCAGCAGCAGAAGCGTGACGACTTCGCCTACGAAATCGCCTCGGTCGTCCTGGGCTGCTGGACGGGTGACTGACCGTCCTGCCGGGGCGCCTGCAGATCTGCTCGATGCGCAGACAACCCGATCCTGCGATCGATAGACGAGTTCACCGACGCGGTGGACGCACCAGAGAGGCACAGCACATGAACCGTTGCAAAGTCATCGGATCGGCTTTACTGATCGCAGCAACGCTTGCTGCATGCAGTTCGAACTCGAAGACGGCGGCGAGTTCATCGCCGGCGGGCAGCACCACAACCCCCGCACCGACCACGTCAGCGACGTCCACGCCAGCCGCTCCGTCCAGCAGCAAGGCGCCGGTTTCCGCCGGTGCAGCGACGATCACGATCAAGAACTTCGCGTTTTCGATCGCAGGCAAGATCAGCGCCGCGCAGTTGATAACGGTGAAGAACGAGGACAGCCAAGCGCACACGGTCACGTCCGACACCGGCGGAGTGTTCGACGTTATGGTTCCCGCATCCGGCACTGCGACGTTGACTGCGCCCAGTAAGCCCGGCGCGTACAAGTTCCACTGCAGCTACCACGCCAACATGCATGCTTCCCTGACTGTCAGTTAGTGCGCGCCCCAGCCCAGACCTAGCTGCGCAACGCTTCGACGAGTTGGGTTTTGGTCATCGTCGAGCGGCCCGTTACCCCAACCTGGCGGGCGCGAGCGAGCAGCGCGGACTTCGTCCACTCGTCGTAAGAGTCCGACTGCCCACCGCGTTCGGCCACGGTCTGTCCCGATTCGGCCGCGGCCGAATTGGCGATACGCGCTGCCTTCTTCTTCTTGATCCCCTCGTCGCGCAATGCCTTGTACAGCCGCTTGTCCTTTACGGACGGGCCGGTCCCCTTCTTCGGCATCTGCCTGCTCCTCGTGTGTGGGTAGGGCAATCTTCGCAGGTACCGCTCGTTCGCCCGCAGCTCGGACCGTGCTTCGGGCGCACTGCTTCGGTGCGGCGCGGCTCGCTACGGCGCACCCCAGTACGGCGCGGTCGGTGCATGACCAGGACAGTGCTTGACTGGAGCAGTGGCGCGCGCGCAACGCCACTCGACATGTCCTCGCCCGCTGGGTGCGGCCACAGGAGGAACGCGATGCCGTCCAAACCCAAGTACGGGCCGACCCCGGAGTACGGGCCGTGCGAGAGCGCCGGTTGCGACTCGGTCGCCCGCGCTACCTGCGAGGTCTGCGACGGCCATTACTGCTATGGGCACGCCGCTCACGGGATGCATGCAACTCATTCGGCACAGCAGGTCTGAGCGCGTCTGCGTTTGAATTTGACGGCGACTCACACGGGCCTTACATTTGCGGTAAGCGCGATGGTCGCTACACCGCGCGGCTCGACGAGGTGTTCCTGTATCCCCTGCGCAAGTTCGCCTCGGAGGCTTGGTCCCGACCCGATCGACCTCCGGGTCGGGATCGGCCTCCACTTGACAACCACCGTGTGTCCGCGGTTCCGACGGGAGCTCAGCATCACGGTGGGGGCGGCGCCTCGGGTGGCCTTTCGACTTCGGTTGGTGGGCCCATTGCAGGGGACGATCCGAGGCGCTGCCCACCCTTACTTGACGGTGATGCACGCCAGTCACAGCCGGAACTGTTCGGCGGGCTCCGAGCGAGCGAAGGCGACCATGCGGTGCGCCCAGAACCAGGTGCCCAGTAGCGCCACTGCCAGCAGCGCAGACATCAAGACAATCGCAAACAGCAACCGTAGCCGAGCGAGCGGGTCATCGCTGCCGTTCTCCGGCAGCGCAGATACGTGATTCGGGCGGGTGCTGGTGAACGCCGTCATCGTCCCGGGCGTCGGCAGACCACGCACCGTGATGGCAGGGTCTGCCTGCATGGTGAGCACCGGCACTGGAGCCCAACAGCCGTCGGTGGGCACCACCGGGGTCGCCACGTTGTAGGTGCCGTCGCCGTGGGTGATGCGCAGGGGGTCTGCTGTGTGCTGGCGGACAATCGAGGCGCCCTGCCAATCACGTCCGAAGCAACCGCGCCACGAATCGGCCAAGTGCCGTAGCTCGATTCGCAGCAGCGCCGGCTGCGTGAGCGTGCCGGTGACGTTGACCGTGGCGCGCAACCGTCCACCGGCCTGTAACGCACTGCTCGACAGCGCGGTGACCGTCGCCACCGGACGCAGGATCAGCGTCGAGTCTTGCGCCTGCGTCGGCGCGATCGCGATCGCGATGCTGCCGATGCGGGGCAGCGTGACCAGACCATGCAGCCGGAATGCGTAACAGTCTCCGTGCTGACGCACCGGACTGGTGAAGGCCACCGAGCCGCCGTCCGGAGCCGCGGTCGCGGTGAGTCCCGCGGTCGCGGGAACCCCGCCCCAGCCGGAGGCCGGACAAAATCCATTGGCGGCCAGGCGCGGACCCAGCAACTGCCCGCCGAACTGGGTCAGCGACGCTGCGGTCGTCCCACTCACGCGCACTGTCGTCGTCAACGGCCCGGGGACCGCCAGCCCGTGCCCGGCCGGGGCCTGGGTGACGCCGACCGGCGCGACGGTGACGACGGCACCGGACGCGAGCTTGCGGGTCACGTTCGGTCTCGCATTGGTGGTGGCGATCTGCCCAGCAACTCGGTAGCAGCCCGCCGCCACCACCCGCGTGTTCGCGCCCGCGTACGAGCCGTCTCCGACGACACCGAATGTTGCGGTCCCCGTGCCCGTCCGCGTCGCGAGCGCTTGCCAATCGGCGTCGCGGTAGCGGCTGCATCCGACGTTGGCCTCGAACGGCAACGGGCCGACGAGCTGCGCGGACGCGGTGCCGTTGTGTCCCCGCATCCCACTCACGCTCAGCCCGGTGTGCACGTCGCCACCAGGAAGCAACAGGTTCGGCTCCGCGGACGCGGCGAGAGTCGGGTCCGCCGTGGTGTCGACCGCCACCGCCAGCTCTGCGCGGAACTCCTCGGCGGAATCCGGGACGACCAAGGCGACAGCGCCCGGCACCGACAACTGCGTGAGCCGAATCGGCGCGGTCACCGCCGCCTCGACGCGCACGCTCGTGCCCGTCGATCCGGGCGCGAGGCCCAGTTGCGTTCGCGCAACCCCCTGCGAATCTGACGTGGCCGTCGTGGGCTGGAGTGAAGCGCCCGGTTCGGCCGTGCTGAAAGTGACCGCGAATCCGGGCACCGCGGCACCGGCCGCAGACAGCACCTGGGCCGTGATCGACACTTGCGAGCCGAGTATCAGTTTCGCCGATCCACCGTTCAGGCTCACCCGGTACGGCCCGGCGAGCTGTTGGGCCTCGCTCCACATCGCGTCGGCGGCCGTCGCGTCGAGACCCCCCGCATGCGCCGCGAGGCACTCGTCAGCGACCGGGTTCGGCGCGCGCCGGCCAGACACGATAGCGGCGACATTCCCGACGGTGGCCGGGTCGGCGCTGCTGCCGTGGACCGAGATGAGGTAAGCCAATGCTGCGTTGTCGTTCGTGCTCGGCAGCGGCGTGACTTGGTTCGCCGCAACGGCAGGGTTCGCGAAGGTACCGGTCGTGCCCTGCGGTGGGCCAAGCACCGGGCCGACGGCGTAGGCGGGTCCGGTGCGTTGGCTCGGCCACGAGACAAGTGCGGTGCTGCGATGAGCGGTGCTACACACGACGCCGTTGATGTAGGGGATGCCGAGCGGACCCCATCCGTTACTGACTGGCGCGGCGAGACCGGCCGGCGCGCTCACGAGGACGCACCCGATGCAGCCCAGAACGGCGCCGAGCACGCGGAACCTGCGCATCGCGCGCGCACTCACCGCAGCGACTCGCGAACGGCTCGCGGCGGACGCCTCGAAACGACGGACTCCGGCGAAGGCACAGCCAAGCGAAACACGCACAAGTGTCACAGCCTTGATCGACTCGCCGGTGAACACCGTCTTGACGGGGCTCGTCGACCGCACCGACGCGGCGCGTACCCCATCATGACTCGGTAGGACTCGGTAGGGTCGAGACCGTGGCGAGCAAGGGTTTCCTCGGGCGACGGCGCGAGCGTGACGCACGCCTGCCGCCGGGGCAGTACGACGTCGGGACGGACTGGCCGGTGCTCACTGCGGAGGTGACGCCGCGCCTGGATCCAGATCGCTGGACGATGACGGTCAACGGTCTGGTGGACGAGCCCCAAACGTGGACCTGGGAGCAGATGCACCTGATGCCACAGTCGCAATACCGCGGCGACATCCATTGCGTGACGACGTGGTCGAAGCTGGACACCTGGTTCGACGGCGTGTCGCTCGATGTGCTGCTCGACGCCGCGCGCCCGCAGCCGTCGGTGACGCACCTGCTGGCAACCTCGACCACCGGCTACACCACCAACCTGCCGCTGGCCGATGTCCGCGGCGGCCGCGCCTGGGTGGTCTGGTCCCACGAGAGCAAGCCGCTCACCCGCGAACACGGCGGACCGGTCCGCCTGCTCGTTCCGCACCTGTATTTCTGGAAGAGCGCCAAATGGGTGACCCAGCTGACGCTGCTCGACCATGACGAGCAGGGGTTCTGGGAACGCAACGGGTACCACGACGTCGGCGATCCCTGGCGCGAGCAGCGCTACCAAGGTGACTGATCAGCTCAGTCCAACCGCGCCCGTGGGCGGTTGGCGGCGGGCCACCGTCCGTAAGGTCACACAGGCGACCCCGAACGGCGTCGCTGTGCGGCTGGAGGTCGCCGATCGGGTCGAGCACCTGGCCGGCCAGCACTACGTGGTGCGCTTGACCGCGGAGGACGGCTACCGGGCGCAACGGTCCTACTCGCTCGCCTCGGATCCGTCCGATCCGCGGGTGGAGCTCTACGTCGAAAGGATCGACGACGGGGAGGTGTCGCCCTACCTGGCCGATGCGCTCGAGGCGGGCGACGTCCTCGACGTCCGCGGCCCGATCGGCGGCTGGTTCGTCTGGCGCGCCGACACGCCGGCCGTCGCGGTGGCAGGCGGCAGCGGCGTGGTACCGATCGTCGCGATGCTACGCACCGCCCGCGTGCACGGGCGAAGCGGCTTGTTACGCATTGCGGTGGCGGCGCGCACGCTGCGCGAGTTGCCCTACGCCGCCGAGCTGGATGCGGCTGGCGCCCTGATCGCGCTGACTCGAGAGACCAACTCGACTGGACGAGCCGCGCATCGCATCACGCGATCCGAGCTGGAAGCTGCCCTCGTGCCGGGTGCAACGTACTTCGTGTGCGGATCGGCGGGCTTCGCGGAAGCCACCAGCAGCACCCTGGTCGAACTGGGTGTTCCGGCTTCGGATGTGCGGGTCGAGCGCTTCGGGCCGAGCGGCTGACGTAACGCCTCAAGATCGCGACCCGGCTGCCAATCCTAGCGAGCGAGAAGCGAAGGGATCGTAGCCGTGGTCGCACGCGTGGCATGGCGGTTCGCATCAGCCGGCGGCGCCGTGCTGATCGCGGCATACTCATGCCCGGCACCCTCTCCCGCGAAATTGTGTACGCGTTGATCAGGGTGTCCGCGGTCGTCGTAATCCTGCTTGGTCTGCACTTGCACCGGCCTGCCGAGCGAGCAACCTGATGGCTGCTCGCCATCGCCGTCACGAGCTTCGTCCTGGGCGACTCCTTTCTGAGTTACTACGAGGCTGTCCTGCATCAGGACGTGCCGTTCACTTCGATCGCGGACGCCCTGTACCTGTTTCCCTACCCGTTCTATGCCGTGGCGGTGGTTCGCCTTGCCCGCGGAGTCCGTCGTCAGCGCCCTGCCGAGGACAGCCTCGACGCACCGATCGTGACGATCGGCGCGCTGGCGCTGCTGTGGCACTTCCTCATGCATTCCTATGCCCGCGACAACGCACTGAGCGTCGTCGAACGCGTGGTCACGCTCGCCTACCCGGTCATGGACATAGGCATCCTGTTCGTCGTGGTGAGCAGCCTCGTGTTCGCGGGCGACCGTTGCCCCGCGACGAGGCTGATCGTCGCGTCGATGGCGGCGGTGATGATCGGCGATCTCGGCTACGACCTGCTTGTGTTGCATGACAGCTACCAGTCCGGCAATGCCATCGACTTCGGTTTCCTGGCGTCCTAGTACTGCAGCCGTAGTTCGTGATCATTGGTTTTCGCGGCGTCGATAGTGGCAGTCGCGGGCTCGGGATTGGTGTCTTCGGCGCCAGGTTGACCAGGTGAGCAGCGTGGTGAGGCTGTGTGGTCCGGCGAGCAGTAGGG
>JBBQUT010000028.1:0-61745 GCA_038212215.1 Mycobacteriales bacterium | reverse complement strand
CGTCCCTGGCCGCCTGCTCGACTCCGGCGCAGCCACCGACGACGATCAGGTCGGCCAGCGAGACCTGCTTCCCGCCGCTGGTGAAGGACTGCCTGACACCCTCCAGGGTCCGAAGGACGCCCGCCAGCTCGTCGGGGTCGTTCACCTCCCAGCCGCTCTGCGGCTCCAGGCGCAGGCGCGCCCCGTTCGCTCCGCCGCGCTTGTCGCTGCCGCGGAAGGTCGATGCCGACGCCCAGGCGGTGGACACCAGCTGGGACACCGACAGCCCGGATGCCAGGAGCTGCGCCTTGAGGGCAGCGATGTCAGCGGCGTCGACGAGCTCGTGGTCGACGGCGGGCACCGGGTCCTGCCAGATCAGCGTCTCCTGCGGGACCAGCGGGCCCAGGTAGCGCTGGATCGGGCCCATGTCGCGGTGCGTGAGCTTGTACCAGGCCCGTGCGAAGGCGTCTGCGAACTCCTCCGGGTGCTCGAGGAAACGGCGCGAGATCTGCTCGTAGACAGGGTCGACCCGCAGTGCGATGTCGGTGGTGAGCATCGTCGGGGGGCGGGTCAGCGAGCCGTCCTCGGGGTCCGGCACCGTGCCGGCCGCAGCGCCGTCCTTCGGCTGCCACTGGTTGGCCCCGGCGGGGCTCTTGGTCAGCTCCCACTCATGGCCGAACAGGTTCTCGAAGTAGCGGTTGCTCCACCTGGTCGGCGTCGCCGACCACGTGACCTCGATGCCGCTGGTGATCGTGTCGCGGCCCTTGCCGCTGCCGAAGCTGCTGATCCAGCCCAGGCCCTGCTGCTCCAGCGGCGCGCCCTCCGGCTCCGGGCCGACGTACTGGTTGGGGTCGGCCGCCCCGTGCGTCTTGCCGAACGTGTGCCCTCCGGCGATGAGAGCCACGGTCTCCACGTCGTTCATCGCCATCCGGGCGAATGTCTCGCGGATGTCCCGGGCCGAGGCGAGCGGGTTGGGCTCGCCGTTCGGGCCCTCCGGGTTGACGTAGATGAGGCCCATCTGCACGGCGGCGAGCGGGCCCTCGAGCTGGCGGTCGCCGGCATAGCGCTCGTCGCCGAGCCAGGTGTCCTCGGGGCCCCAGTAGACGTCCTCGTCAGGCTCCCAGACATCCTCCCGCCCGCCGGCGAAGCCGAAGGTCGTGAAGCCCATTGACTCCAGGGCGCAGTTGCCGGCAAAGACGATCAGGTCGGCCCACGAAACCGTGCGGCCGTACTTCTTCTTGACCGGCCAGAGCAGCCTGCGCGCCTTGTCGAGATTCCCGTTGTCCGGCCAGCTGTTGAGGGGTGCGAAGCGCTGCATGCCGGCCCCGGCGCCGCCGCGGCCGTCGTGGATGCGGTAGGTGCCTGCGCTGTGCCAAGCCATCCGGATGAAGAACGGCCCGTAGTGGCCGTAGTCGGCGGGCCACCACTCCTGCGACGTCGTCATCACCTCGTCGACGTCCCTGCGGAGGGCGACGAGGTCCAGGGTGCCGAACGCCGCCGCGTAGTCGAAGTCCTCGCCCATGGGGTTGGCGATGGCCGGGTGTTTGCGCAGGATTTTCAGGTTCAACTGGTCCGGCCACCAGTCGCGGTTCCCCGCGCCTTCGGTGGGGTGCTTGCGGCGTCCGGTCAAGACCGGGCACTGTCCTTCGCTTGCTTCGTTCATGTCGCCGACAACGGCGTCAGGACCATCAGACACTGGAATCCTTTCGAGGATCAGGGGTCATGCTCATGCTTCGAAGTTTGGCCCTCTTTTTGGAATCAATCAAGATTATGGGACGCGAGCTATCGGCAAGATACTGAGCGCTCATCGCGACCTCGGAGGTGTCCAGTGCCAGCCCTGCCACTACCCCAGAACGTTCTTGAGTTGCTCGCCAAACCCAATCCCGCAGTGATGGCAACCCTTGCCGCGGACGGTCGGCCAGTCACCGTGGCCACGTGGTATCTGCTCGAACCCGACGGCACCATCCTGCTCGGCTTGGACGCTGCCCGAGCGCGGCTCAACCACCTCCACCGCGATCCCCGTGTCTCACTGACCGCACTGGCCCAGAACGACTGGTACACGCACGTGAGCGTGCAAGGGCACGTCGTCTCGATCCTCGACGACGAGGGCCTTCGCGACATCGACCGGCTCTCGCGCCATTACACCGATCAGCCGTACCGGAACCGGGAGCGCGCTCGCGTCAGCGTCCACATGGAGATCGATCGTTGGCATGGGTGGAGCGCCGGCACGTCCATCAGCGACTGACGAGCGAGGACGGCATCGACGTCTGGAGCTGCGTTCCCCGGTCTTCACGTGCCTGGCTTGGGCTAACATCTGACTTGGAGTTTGGGTGGTGATTTGGGTGTCAATTCAGGAGTCGCTTACCCTGCGGGACCTGGAGCGCCTGGCCGATATCTGTGATCCCAGCCGCTTGCGCGAACACGGGGATCCGCTGCCGACGTCAGTGTTGCGCGACCTCGTGGAGCTCATTCCTTGCGACCGAGCAGGGTTTTCGGCCTACAGCGCACATTCGCATCACGCCGTGGAACAGCAGGTTTTATGCGCCCACGATGACCAGGAACCCGCTGCGGGCCCGGACGAGATCCTGGACGTGTTCTGGCGGCATTTCTGGGTGTGGCCCGCGAGTCATCCGGAACGAACCGGCGACTACGCGACGGTGATCCGCGATACGGACTTCGCCGTCTCCCGGCCGGCGGCTGCGCCAAAGACAGAGTTTCATCGGCTGATGGAATGCCGGCACGCTCTGGTCGTACCGCTGTCCTCACGCGGTCCGGTGAGCCATCGGATCGTCTTCTGGCGTAAGGACGGCATTGACTTCTCCGATCGCGAGGTTCTGTTGCTCCGGCTGGTGCGTCCCCATCTCGCCGAAATGCGCGACGTCGGATTCCGGCATCGGCGGATTGCCAATTCGGCACTGACAACCCGCCAGCGGGAGTTGATGCAGCTGGTGGCGGGAGGTCAGACCAATCGGCAGGTTGCGCGGCATCTGCAATCTCCGAAGGCACTGTGCGGAAACACCTGGAGAAACATCTATCTGCGACTCGGCGTCACGAATCGGGTTTCGGCTGTGGAATCGTTCGGTGCAGTCGAGTGATGTCAGATTGCTATATCTGCCGAATCTGGGTGATAGGCCGCCTGCGGGTGGCAAAATTGAGGGTCAGCCTGCCTGGCGTAGTTTAGGGCGGTGAGCGAGCCCTCCGCCGCCGATCGGGCTGATCTCGCCCGAGCGGCCCGCTACATGGTCCGGTACAGCGGGGCAGGAGACTTCCTGGCTTTCATCGCCGCGCGTGCGGCTGGCTCTTACGTGTACGACGCTGCGGGACGCGCGGTGTTGGACTTCACTAGTGGCCAGATGAGCGCCATCCTCGGGCACTCTCACCCGGCGATCGTCAAGGTCGTCCGCGAGATGGTTGGAGAGCTGGACCACCTGTTCTCTGGCATGCTGTCCCGTCCGGTCATCGATCTTGCCGAGGCGCTGGGTTCGCTCGCTCCTGGCCTGGATCGAGTGTTGCTGCTGAGCACCGGGGCCGAATCCAACGAGGCGGCGCTGAAGATGTCGCGCCTGGTCACCGGCGGCTGGGAGGTGGTGGGGTTCAGCCAGTCCTGGCACGGCATGACCGGCGGCGCGGCCGCCGCCACGTACTCGGCGGGCCGTCGCGGCTACGGGCCCGCCGCGGTCGGCTCAATGGCGATTCCTGCACCGAATGCCTACCGGCCGCGCTTCACGACGATGGACGGCGGCCTCGACTGGCGGCGGGAGCTCGACGATGGATTCGACCTGATCGATCGACAGACTGCCGGCGGGCTGGCGGCCTTCATTGCCGAACCGATCCTGTCCTCGGGCGGTGTGCTTGATCTGCCCGAGGGTTACCTCCGCGCCCTACGTGAGCTGTGTCACGAGCGCGGCATGCTGCTCGTGCTCGACGAGGCACAGACCGGCATCGGTCGCACCGGGAGAATGTTCGCCCACGAGCGCGACGCCGTGACGCCCGACGTGCTGACGTTGTCCAAGACGCTCGGCGCCGGTCTGCCGCTGGCGGCCGTCCTCACCACCCGCGAGATCGAGGAGCGAGCGCACGAGCGCGGCTTTCTCTTCTACACGACGCACGTATCCGACCCGTTGCCCGCGGCGGTCGGCCTGACTGTGCTCCAGGTCTTGGCGCGCGAGCGACTCGCCGACCGCGCGCTCGAGGCCGGCCAGCGGCTGAACCACGGCTTGTTGGAAATGCAGCAGCGCCATGAATGCATCGGCGACATCCGCGGCCGAGGGCTACTCCTCGGCGTCGAGGTCGTCGCCGACAGAGCCTCCCGCAAGCCCGCGCCTGAGACCGGCGCCGCGATCAGTCGCCGTTGCTTCGAGCTGGGCCTGTCAATGAACATCGTGCAGCTTCCCCAGATGGGCGGTGTGTTTCGCATTGCTCCACCGCTCACGGTGACCGATGCCGAACTCGATCTTGGCCTCGACATGCTCGATCGCGCGATCATCGATGTCACGAGGTAACCGGCGCACCCAACCAGCGCAGGTGGCCACCGTCAGCAAGGGCACGACCCGCCGCCGAGCCGCGTTCACGACTGACTTCGATCCCAGCCGGCGGTCGGGCAGGATGACGTCATGACCGCTTACTGGATCAGCGTGTATCGGGAGATCATCGACGAAGCCAAGGTTGCGGCGTACGCAAAGCTGGCCGGACCCGCACTCGAAGCGGCGGGCGGCACGTTCATCGCCCGCGGTCTGCCCGAACAGACCTACGAAGCGGGCGAGAAGACCCGCACCGTGATCATCGAGTTCGGCTCCGTCGAGGCGGCAAGGCACGCCCACGACAGCGCGGCCTACCGGGAAGCCCTCGCTGCCCTCGACGGCGGCGCGGTACGGGACATGCGCATCGTCGCGGGGGTGCACTGAACGCGGCGCATTGCGCGCAGCGGGCCGTCACGGGGCACGTGAAGTCGGCCGAACCTTGCGGGAGGTAGCGCTGTTAGCTGCGCCGGCCTGGTGGGCCTTGACCTGCTCGCGGACGCTGAGGACATTGACGCGGCGTGGGCACGCGCGAGGGACGCCGTCACGCTGCTGCCTGCGCGGGTGCGTCGCCGCAGCGCGCCGGATGATGACTTCTGATGGCGAACGTCGAGCGGCGCGCCGCTGAAGCAGTTGCGTCGTCGTTCGTCTGGGTGTGGTTCCCCGGCGCAACGGAGCCGGTTGTCGCCGGCCGTGTCGACGCCGACGGTCCTCGTCTGGTCTTCACCTACGGCGCGACCTATCGCGCTCGCCCTGACGCGATCGCATTGTACGAACCGGAGCTGCCGCTTCGCGAAGGTCCGATTCCCCCACCGGTCGAGCTGCCCGTCGCCAGTTGCCTGCGGGATGCGGCACCGGATGCCTGGGGACAACGCGTCATCCTCGATCGATTGACCGGCAGGCACGGCGCCTCCGGCGATCCGAACCAGTTGCCGCTGCTGACCTACCTGCGTGAGGCGGGCAGCGACCGCATCGGCGGCCTCGACTTCCAGCACAGCGCCCGTGAGTACGTACCTCGACTCCGAAGCGCGCCATTTCCGCAGCTGCTGCAGGCGGCAGCGGACTTCGTCGAGGGCGCGGAGGTCTCCGGCGTGCTCGCTGACGCCCTGATCAACGCAACGTCGATCGGTGGTGCCCGCCCGAAAGTGCTGCTGCGGGAGGAGACTGCCGCCGGACCGCGGGAGATGATCGCGAAGTTCTCGCTTGCGGCCGATCCGTTCCCGGTGATCAAGGCGGAGGTAGCGGCGATGTCGCTGGCGCGCCGGGTCGGTCTGAGCGTGGCGGGTCGGTCTGAGCGTGGCGGGCACTCGACCGGGACGTGCTGCTGGTCGATCGCTTCGACCGACCCGGCTGTGTCGGATCCGCCCAGGGGACTGTCGGCGAGCGCAAGCTGATGGTGTCTGCGTTGACAGTCCTTGGTGGCGACGAGCGTGGCATCCACCAGTACCTGGGCTACTCCGATCTGGCCGACGAGATCCGCCGCCGCTTCACCGACCCGAAGGCGACGCTACGCGAACTGTTCTCTCGAATCGTGTTCAACATTCTGGTCAGCAACACCGATGACCATGCGCGCAATCACGCCGCATTCTGGGACGGTAACGCCCTGACCCTGACGCCCGCTTACGACTTGTGCCCGTCTGCGCATACTGGTGACACCGCGGCCCAGGCGATGGGTATCGACCGCTCACACAACCGGGCGTCGAGGCTCGGACTGTGTATGGCCGCCAGCGACATCTACCAACTGACTAAATCTGCAGCCCGCGACCCCTTCGACGCCATGATCGAGACGATCAACGACCAGTGGAGCGACGCGGCCGACGACGCCGAGCTGACCAATGCAGAGCGAGACCGGCTGTGGCACCGGCAGTTCCTGAACCCCGCGATTAACTACGATGACTGGGCTTGAGACCTCCACCCGGCGTGTCGCCGACGCTAGTGAGCAGGTAGTTAAGTGCGTTCGCAGACCTGTCAGGCGGCCGCCGACTTCCGAGCGCACCCGTTCCACCGAGTCCGATGGGTCTTTCGGGGGATCGCGCGTGCATCGCGCGGGGTCGGACGTCAGAGGACTTCAGACGCTCCTAGCTAAGGCTTGGTGCGCGGACGCATGTACGGAGAAGTGCAGCGGCGACGGCGTCACTCCGCCCCTGGAGCTGCCCGCCGCGATGAAGCCGCGGTAGGCGCGGCGATCACGCCGACTGTCAGATCGTTCGTCGATCACACACCTCGAGCTGATCCAGCAGACAGGCACCAGCCACCGAAGCCGGCATCTGTCAGGCTGAGGTCGTGGAGAACCCGTGGTCACTCGAGCGATTGCAGCTGCTGCTGCGAGAGGCTGTTCTGCACCACGGTGCCGTGACCGACGGCTTCCACGGCGTTGATGTCGTCTCCTCCGCGGTCGGCGCACTGCCGGGTGTGCACGGGCCCGGGTTGACGGTGCTGTTCAGGTGGCGCAAAGACCCGGCCACGTATGCGGTGTCCTTCCCGCTGCCGCGCCCGCCAGTCGCCGAAGGATTCTGGTCAGGCATGCCGTTCCCGTCGTCCGAAGACTTGGTGCTTGAGATCACGGGCTGAGGGAGGAGCTGGACACCGGCTGGGTACGGCGCGCGGGACGCGTCGCGGCGGGCGAGATCATTCATCTGCTGGTTGCTGACAGCCCCGACGTGACCCCGCGCGGCTACTACGTCAGCGACGTGCCGCTCGGCTCGCGCGGAGGCGGCTGGCACCTGCGAGGTGTCGGCCTGGACATTGCAGCGCCTCGGCGGGCAGTAGACGAGGGCAGACTGATCGCGTGGTTGCAGGCGTTCGTCAACACCACCGACGGTGAGCCCGCCGTCGGGCGTGATCGCCCGCGAACCCGGCACGAGGGAGCACCGCAGCCGCCTCGAGCTGCTCGAGACCACTGCCGGAACGCCCCACGGGGTCGCCGGCGCGCGCGCGTACAGTGCCCTGCGCGACACCATCGACCAGGGCGTCACAACTATTGTTGCCAACGCGCGCTACCGGCCCGTGCTGGCCGAACTCGGATTCAACCTGTGTGTCGACGTTGACGAGTCGGTGCTGTCGCTCGACCAACTCCGGCAGCCGACCCTCTTGACATCCTGAGCTGTCCAGTCGGGGCTCCGCTCGAGTCATCAGCAACCATTGCGCCATGCCGAGGAGCGCCGCGCGAGCATGCCGAATTGCCGACTTGGCGTGGACGGCTCAGCCGCGTCGGGTTCGGCAAGTGGTGAAGCGCGACTGCTTCTGCTTGCCGGGCACGAAACCGAAGCGGGAGTAATAGTCGGGCTCTCCCTCAAGGACACGAGGGGGCAGCATCTCGATCCGGCTACTGCGAGCGCGGCTCGCACCAACTGTCCACCGACTCCCCGACGATTCGCTCGCCAAGCGGAGCGTCGAGCTTGATCGCCGGGACGAAATTCAGCGTCGTGAAATGGCCCCCCAGGACGACATCCAGCGCCATGACTCGATCGCTAATCGTCAAGATGTCGCACGCCGTCCGCAAACACCGCTCAGCGGCCGTCCCGCAAGCCCCGGAAATCACCTACAACCCCCGGAGTACGGGCCTCCAGCGTGGAGCGGGTGACGGGAATCGAACCCGCACTGTCAGCTTGGGAAATCCAGAGTTAGAGCACGATCAGGCCCAGAATCCCAGTAATTCTGGGCCTTCTGCGGTCACGGACCAGCCCGGGGAATACCGTGGCTGACCGCATATCTCCGGTACTTAGCGCACGCGAAGTGCACGTGATCATGGTCCCGGCTGCCCGTTCGAATCAGGCCCGAGCCGCTCGAGCGCGGGCGCGCCGGCCACGTGGCGCTCGTGCTCAGCCACGGGCTCCATGACATAGAGCGACGGCGGGGTCCGAATGGACCGCCGCCGCCTGATGCTGCATGCGCGAGCGGGTTAGCCGACCCGTTTCGCGCGATTCCAACTAGTCCACCCAGGACTCAACTGGAGGCTTCGTGCCGTTCCAGCATACGACGCTGCCCGGAAACTTCCTAGCAGCTGGTCGAGCTGACACGCCGCCGTTGCTCGGCATTTTCGCCGTCGATCGGCGCTGACCCGCCAACAGGCCGCCGGGACCCACCGGGACTGCCATTGCCTGCGCGCCCGCCATAACCACGGTTCCCGCGGCGCGTACAACCGCGACGGTTGCCGCTGCGCTCCATGCACCCTCGCCAACGCGGCCGCCGCCCGGCATCACCGACGCCGCCAGGCCGAGCAAGCCTGGCGGGGCACCACGGCATGGGCCCCCGCAATCGGGACCCGTCGGCGGCTGCAGGCCCTGGCCGCGGCCGGTTGGTCCTCTGCGCAGCTCGCTTCGCGGCTCGGTGTCACCCGCGGCGCGGTGGCCAGCCTGCGCACCGTCGGCCAGGACCGCGTTCTGGCGGCCACGGCGGCCGCGGTCGCGGCGCTGTATGAGGACTGCTGGTGGCGCACTCCGCCCGGCCAGGGCCGCGACCTGGAGCGTACGGAGACCTGGGCGATCCGCCACGGCTGGGCGGATCCGTCGCGCTGGCAGGGTAAGGATTTCGACGACCCCGCCGCGAGGCCGGCTGCATTCGTCGACGACGTGGATCCTGTGGCGATCGCCGAGGCGATCGCCGGGCGGCGGGTCCGACTTACCCGCGCCGAGCAGCGCGTCGTCGCCGACGAACTCACCCGCCGCGGTGCGTCGGCCGACAGCGTCGCTGACGCGATTGGACGTTCGGCGCGCACTGTGGTGCGCTACCGCACCCGCTCGGCGGCCGCGGCGTGAGGACCGCGGCGCGTCGCCGCCCCCGCCGGCATCTGCCGCGCCGGCGCCGTCGACGGCCGCCCTACGGCGTGAGCGAACCGGGCGCCTACGCCACCACGCCGGCCTGGCGGAGCCGTGAGCACTGGCGCTCAGAGCTGATTGCGGACCTGCACAGTGACGAGGTCACGCAACTGCGCTCGGCGGTCGGCACCAGGGGACCGGTGAGCGTGCGCGCGGTCTTCGCCGTCGCGGTGGCCGTGTCCGCTGCTGCGGACGGCGCCACCGGGCGCAACGCGCTGCCTGGTAACGCCGCGCTGACCGCCAAGGCGGCCCAGCTGAACACGGACGCGGTCAATTGCTGGGCCCCGGTGACCACCAGCAGCGGCTACGCCCTGACAACCGTGCAGAAGGCTGTCCAGGTCCTCTGCGCACGCGGCTGGCTGATGCTCGTCCGCGCCGGCAAGAACTACCTCACCCGCGCGGACCGCGCGGAGCTGTGGCGCACTGGCGCACGGGCGCGTCAACGGCGCAACGTGTGGGCGTGCACCCTGCCGCGCCACGTACGCCGGCCGACGCCGCACGCGGCCACTGAGCCCCGCGTCGGCGAGCCGCCGGCTGAGGCACCTGTGGATAACTCCCCGGCCGCGGACGCTCCCGCAGATGCAGGTTGCGACCTCCCCACCACCCGGAGGGTTAGGTGGGTTACTTCTGTTGCCGGAGAACAGAACTTCACACCAGAACTAGCAAGCAGGACCGGCGCTGCGCGCCGTGCACCGAGCAAAGACGGGCGCGCTGTTCGCGCATACCGGACGGACCAGCGGGTGGTCCGGCTGGCGAAAGACCTGCGCGCCAGAGTCCCGTGGCTGCGCCACGTCCCGCACCAGCGGATCATGCCGCCATTGCACCGCTTCGCGCTCGCCGGCTGGACCGCGCGAGACCTGCAGGCCCACCTGGACCGGCTGCTCGAGCTGCACGGCTGGTCGGTGCCCGGCGGTCCGGCCGAGACGGTCCGCGACCGCTTCGGCAGCGTGCATCACCGAGCGGGCACCACGATGCGCTCACCGTGGGGCTATCTGGCGTTCCTACTGCGCCACCTCGACCCGACTGATCTCGCGGGCGAGCACGAGCACGCGGCGCACCTCGCCGCCCGCGAGCAGTACCAGCGTCAGCTGATCCACGGCGTGCCGTGTCCACACGGACAGCCCGCCGGCGACATCCCCTCCCCCACACGCGGCGTCCTCGCCTGCCCGATGTGCCGGCACGACAGGCGATGACCACGACGACAACGGGGCGGCGTCTCGCTGAACGGCACTGTGCACAGGCGACATCCACGGGGTGGTGGTGCTGCACCCGGCGGGTTCGACGGTGGCTGCCGTTCGGCCCCTCGTCTGGCTCGCCAAGCCTGGGCCGGGCCGGCCTGCGCGCCAGGGCGCTGCGCGTCACTCGTGACCGGGCTACGCCCGGCCCTGGCACTGCGGCCTCATGACCCGACCCGACGGTCCGCACGCCAGACGGGGACGGACCGAGCGGAGGCCACCGACAACCGACCCCATCGGTACCCACAGCACCCGACACCACCCGACAGGAGTCGTCATGAACGCAGCGCCCCTCACCCTCACCGGACCGGCAGCCCTCGTCGAGGCCGTGCCCTACCTGCTCGGATTCACCCCAACCGACAGCCTCGTCATCGTGGGCCTGGCCGCCAACACCGTGGCCGTCACCGCCCGCGTCGACCTCGACGGCCTCACCCCGCAGCAGATCACTACGCTGGCGTACACCCTGCGGGACAAGGCGGATGCCACCGCGATCATCGCGCTCACCTACGGGCCCACCGCCGATCCCGAGCCAGTCGCCGCCGCCGCACGCGCGGCCGGCCTACAGCTCGCCGAGCACCTGCGGGTCGCCGATGGCCGGTACTGGTCGCTGACCTGCCCAACCGAGGACTGCTGCCCACCCGAAGGTCACTCGATCCCGCAGCCCGGCGCCGTGGCCGCGGAGTTCGTGCTCCAGGGACACGCCCCGCTGGCCAGCCGCGATGACCTCGCCACGGCCCTGCAGCCCGACGGGGATCAGGGCCAGCGCCTGACCGCCGAACTCGAGCGGGCACGCGCGGAACTCGCCGACGCGCTCGTAACCGCCAACAACACCATGCTGGAGGCAGACCGCCGCCCGGGCCGGCGCTGGACCGACGAGGAGACCGTCTGCCTCGGTGTGGCGCTCAGCCACTGCCCATTCCGCGACGCCGTGTGGATGGCGATCGAAGACGGCAGCCTCGACGGACGGGAGCTGTTCGCGCACCTGGCGCGCACACTGCCCGCGGGGCAACGAGCGCCGGCCCTGTTCCTGTTCGCCTGGAAAACCTGGCGGCTCGGAGACGGCGCGTTGGCCTCCATCGCCGTCGACCGAGCATTGGAAGACGACCCCGATCACACCGCGGCTCGCCTCCTCGAGGCAGCGCTCACCACTGCGATCGACCCGCGACGGATGCCGCATCTGGAGCTGCCCACTGAGTAGGCCGACGCTTCAGGGTCCTCAAGAGCTGGCCGGCCGGTAACCCGGCCGTCCCGCTCTGCCGCGTCAAAAGGACTCAGCTCCCGCCTCTGACCTGGTCGCGGTGCCCGGAGCACTACGTTCGATCGACCGTGATACCGAAGCCGGTGGTCACAGCACATTTTCGCGCAGCGCATCCCGCAGGGCGGGCCGCAAGACGGCCGTGGCGGAATGTACGGCCAGGGGCGCGGCACAGACCCAGGCTCTGTCCTGCTCAGTGGAGTCTTTGCCGCTGAAGCCCGACGTTACGGCGCCGTCGGTAACGATCGATTCGGTGTCCGACCCCGGCCACACGATCGCCAGCGAGGTTGACTCATGAGCACGGACCATACGGTGTCTCGGTTCAAGGCTGCCGCCATGACTGAAGGGGCGCCGGATCGGATCTCGCCGGCATCCGCACCGATCAGGTGTTCGGCCACCAACGCGACGCCGCCTGTGGGGTCCGCGGCGCGGCACCGTGGTCGTCTTCACGGCGACCTCAGCAGAATCGCCGCGGCGTGGAGGACGGGGCCACCGAGATGGGCGCGCACCTGCCCGACATCATCGCCGCACTTGCCGGCACCGGCGCGGTAGCCATGCGACCCGCAGACATGGCCGCAGGGGCAGCGTTTCACCCCGTTGCGGCCGCCGATCTCGACGACGCCCGTTACGCCGCCGGGCACGCACACACCGAGCTGGACCGGCAACCGGCCGGGCCCTCGGCCAAGCACGAACTATGCGACCGATGCAATTGTTAGTGCGGCATCACGGTGTCCTGGGCGATGGAGGGCGCGCTACGCGGATCAGTGAGTGAGATCGTCCGCCTCCTCGAACCGCACCGCACCTGGCCCGTAAACGGGTAACCATCTCCTACCGGCCGCTGGACCCCGCATATGCCGCGCAGTGGGCCGGTCGGCAACGCAACATCGTGGTCATCAAACACGGCCAGAAGCCGCAGCACGCCGAGTCCTTCTCGCTGCACGCGGAAGCCAACGCCCGGGAGCCTGCGGCCCGGCCATATCGCGGTTTGCGGTAATCGTCATTTCCATCGTCACCGACGGGCACCAACTACGCCACGCCGTCAAAGTGGTCCGCGACTGCACGACGGCCCATCGCTACGGACAATGACCTGCAGCGTTCTTAGTCAGCGTCGGCCCGGGCACTCTGCTGCCAGCACATCACACCCCCCAAAGGATGCTCACCGAGTGGCGCACAGACTCGGTTGACTACTGGTAATACCAACAATTGCCAACTCGTGCGCTCGACGGCCCGCCCATCGTCCCTGAGCTGCCTGTCCGTAGATCTGAGCTGCCTGTCCGTAGATCTGAGCCGCGCTCCGTGCCGAGGTGGCTAGGATCACGTCTGCCCAACGGATGCGCGCTACCGTCTCCCCACCAACTATGGAAGATTCACGCACCGCGCGAACCGCGTGCACCGCGTGAGGTCGACGGGACCAAGCGCTGTCTTCGGGGGAGCTTGAATGAGTGTCTGGATTGCCATAGCCGTCGCGGGACTGGTGACCGTGACCGGATTTTTCGTCGCGGCCACACAATTTCTCAAATCGATTCGCGAGGCAGTATCAGAGGCGAAGGCGCTCGGAACTGAATTGAAGGGCGCTCGCAACGTGATCGAGCGTTGGAAGCAACTGCGCTCGGACCGAGAAAATTTTTGCAGCTACCTGTACCTCCGTATAAAACAGATAAATGATGACGAGAAATGGCATCGGGGCCGTTACACAGAGCTTGAGGCCAATGTCGAGGCCACAGGGCATAGACGCAAATGGCACGTATCCTCGTCATCGCACGGACTTCGGCGCGAGAAGAGTCTATCGGTGGCGCTCCGGAGAAGTGACGAGCCACTAATTGTCCTCGAAGGCGAGCCGGGCTGCGGCAAGAGCATCGCGTTGCGGAACTTAGCCATGGAAGTTCTCGACGGCGCGAAACGAAGCAAGAGAGCACAAGCCACCATTCCGTTGTATATCAACTTAAAAGCTTTTCGCCCGAGCGGTCAGGTCGACGCGGAATGCGTACGGAACTTTGTTCTATCGTTTCTAACGCAAGACTGCCACGATGACGACGTCATTTTCCTCAATGAGCAATTTGATCGCGGTCTCGAGAACGGTACATGGCTATTCCTCTTCGATTCGTTCGACGAGATACCAAGTGTCGTATCAGGCAAGAACTACGAACGGGTAGCCGAACTGTATTCCGATGCCATTGCAGCGTTTCTCACCCGACCCAGCCGCGCCGCATGCCGAGGCGTCGTGGCGTCGCGATACTTCAGAGGACCGCAACAAACCCTATGGACTCGGTTTACAATACTTCCTTTGAATTCCGAGCAACAACTTGATCTGCTGGGGCGTCTCCGCTTGCCCAAGGTGCGCATTCAGGACGTCATGGACGAGCTGCAGTCACCGACCAGCGTCATCGCTGATCTGGCAAACATACCTCTGTTTCTGAGCCTCCTTGCGGAGAGCTTTAAACGGAACACGTCAGCGACAATGCCCCGTACGGCGTACGAGCTGTTCGAGCGACATGTCGATACCCAAATTAACTCGTTGGTTGGCGCGGACTACATCAAGAAGAAGCGTGTGACCCCTGACGCGGTCGTCAAAGGTGCCCGTGCCCTCGCGATCGCAATTTCAACGGATCCGACTCTACGTGGTTTGTCGCCAGACCGAGACCGTCTCGCGAAAGCTTGCCAGACACAATCGCTCCTGTCAGCGGAAACTGCGAGCATAGTAATTGACGTACTAGAGTTCGTAAAACTGATGCGGCGTGACCCGCTCGCTGCAACGACCAGTGAGCCACGCCCTACCACATTTGTGCATCGGCGGTTTCAAGAATACTTTGTAAGCTGCTACCTATTCGACGAGCCTGGACTCATACCGGCGAGCGAACTAGCTACCTCGTCGGAGTGGCGAGAATCAGCGGTCACAGCGCTTCAGATCCACGGGCCAGCTAGCGAACTTTCCGCGTCCATAATGCTTGCAGCCGATTCCGCCCTGGCGGAGTGCGCGCTCCAAGTACCGGACTACCGTCAGTCCAATATTGACGAGGAGCGAACTGCACTTCGCCGCGCAAATAGGTTCAAAGACTTCACCTGGCCCGAATCTTCGAGACATTTGCTAGGTTTGCTTGACGAGGGAATCTCCCGGGTCGGGACACACGCTCTGCCACCGAGTACCAGTGACAGCGCCGACCAATTATTGCTGGCCGCGTCAATCAACGGCAGCCTCTCTGATCACCGCTGGGCAATCGAACTGCTCGGACCCTCCTCACCACACGTCAGGGAGGTTTTACTCGCCAATGCCTTCCGTGATGGTAGCTTGCGTCTGCGTAATGCTGCTTTTGCCATGGTGAGCCGGCAGCGCCCACTATCCAAGGTGCTCGAACAGCTAACCCGGCAAATGCTGTTCCGTATAATGGCGTCCGGCCAGTTGCGACAACAGAAGTTTGCGCTGGATGCACAGTTGCGCAGATTGAGCCCCCCCGCGTTTTGGCACCGAATTTGGGTTCTTGTAGTCCAACTTACCCGAGTGCGGCTTATATCGTGGGTCCTTCTCGCCTCTCTCATAATCTGGGTTCTCGAACTTGAGCGCAGCGTATCTGTTTCTCAAGTAGTGTTTGTCCTCCTGGCAGGCGCGCTGCTCAGTTTATCGTATTTTCTAGGCGCGCCAATCGCCGCTAACGTCGATCTTTCGGGAACGGGTGGTCACGGCGGCAGTTGGACCTCGTCAACCGAGTTTAGAATACCGTGGTGGCGTAGGAGCACCTTCGTACTTTGTGCGATTGGTGTGACTAGCTTGGTTTCGTTCTTCTATTTATCTGGGCGGTTGGCAAGCGCGCTGAGCGACCAGCAAAAGCCTCCGTTTTGGGCGTCCTGGGTCGCCTTTGGTGTCGTGACTTATGTGGCAAGTTGGCCAATCGGAGCGACAATGTCACTGCTTACCGGGCGGTGGACCCGAATCAGTCAATGGCCCCTGCTCCCGTTAGTTTGGGGAGGGGTCTGTGCGAAACGCATCTCGATAACGATCCGATCCAACGTCGCTGTATTATTTGTTATCTTAGGTGGGATAGCATTCTATGCCGCGATTGTCCCATTAACGTTTAGTAGTTCGTCGCCGGCGGTTGTCAAAATACCTTTGTGGATTGCCATCGGGCTTTTTGTCGGTTTCCGGATGCTAGCCATGCTGGGCACGGCGTGGGCAGGCGTCGTTACTATGTTTAGCGAACGATCCACCTACTCTGCGTTCAGGGATGGCCTGCCGGTCACGCGGGTAGTGTCAGGAGACTTTTTGCGAAGGTGGCTGCCTGCATTCAAGACTGAGCCCTACTTATATAAGGCCATCTATTCCAGTGCGGCGTCTGGTGATGCGGTGGATTCTTCTAAGACACACGATTTTGTCCGTGACCTGCTCGCCATCATCGAACTTGCCCACGATGGCGCCGCGCGCAACTCTGACGTAGCAGGTACCCCAATCTTTTGCGAATCTCGCCGCAAGTTTGTGTTGATCGGTCGGCGGATTTCTGGCAACCAGTATTTTAGAATACCCGAGTCGGTGCCGGGCGACACCTGCCTGTGGGTACAGTCGAATTGGTCAGGCAAGCCGAAGCCGATGGACATATTCTCTCAGCGCTGTATCGATGAATTGTCACGAATGCTGGATATGGGGACTGCAGAATCGGCTTAGAAGGCTGATTCGGGCGGCGGGAGGTGTTGGACGGGGGCCACCGTCTCCGCTGTTACGTTGACTTTAGCGGGAGCCGCCGCGACCCCGACCGCGAAAGTGTCACTAACCCGCGACGGATGACAGGTAGTCGGCAATGGACGGATTCACCGAGGTCAAGACCGCGCCGGCCGAAGATTTGCCCGACGCAATCCGTAGACGGACCGTTCCATGTCGTGGCTTAGCTTAGTCCGGCGACATCCTCGACCGATGCCGCCAACGCGCTGAGGAAGGTACCTGTGGACACCGCCCCCGAACCGGTGACCCGCTCTCTGGCATCCGCCGGATGCTGCGTGCCGGCGCCGACCTTCTCACCGACAAGCAACACGCCCGCCTGTGAATGAATGTGATCCGCCGATCGATCGACGAGAAGAACCGCGCCGGCGCCGGGTAGGCCCCGGAGACCATGCGCACCTGGTGCTCGCTAGCCTTCTGCGACTCCAGCAGCCGATCCCGGTCGCGAATCACCGCCTTGATCTCGGCCAGTACCGGTGAGAGGACCGGCAGCACCCGCCAACGTCGGTGTCCTTGCCGCAGAGTGTCGGCCACGACAATCACGTCGAAGCGGTCGTCGTGGACCGCGGCGACCGTGCAACGCTCCCGCGGGCGGGCCGAGATCCGCGGCGACGCCGCATGCTCGACCGCCTGCGGATATTCCACGAGCAGACCCTAAGGAGCGCTGGACCACGCTCGGCAGCCCGTCACCGAAGCGCCGCAGCTGACGGTCCGTCTCGACCAGGCCGCCGAAATCGTGGGTCATCCGCCGGTGCAGAAGCCTCTTTCTTTCACCGTCGACAACGCAGAGCTGGTGATGTTCACCGCCCAGTCGATACCCGCAAGAACCGGCCACGCTCTGGTTCTGAATGCTCTGACCTAAGTCCTTCTTCGAGGAACCCGTCACCTCGCGGGCCGATCTTTCTGGACGCTGATTCAGGTGATCCCGCTGCTCTGCAAGGGGCACGATTCCCACTGGCCAGTCGAGATCCGCCACGCGCCGGGAGGGACAGGTCTGCCGCTGGGCCTCACCATCGGGTCACGCTGCCAAGGTCCTCTCCCCGCGGTGTATGTGGACCAGCGGAAACGTCTCGCCACCTGCCATGTTGCGAATGAGTATTGCCAAGCCACGCCGGGCACTGTGGCGCCGACAGAGCCGACCAGGCTACGGTGCGCGCCCTGGTCACCAGTCGCACGCCGCTCAGCCCACGACGGTCAGGTCGCGGAAGAAGCCCAGCCAGCTGGCTCGAACCACCCGCCAGCGTGACAGCTTCTCGACTTCTACCAGCAGTGGCTCCCGGCCTGGACCCGAACGTGCCGAGCCTGACCCCCCACGAATGGCAGGGCAGCTGGAAGCGATGCACCGATGCCGGCGCCGCGCGGCGCAGCCCCTCGTCATTGAGCCACTGCGCACCGGGACTTGACCCTGGCGGGCCTGCTGAAAATCGGCGTGCATGTCACTTCGGTGGTCTGTCCCGCACGTCCAATGCGGAGAGGCCTGCCGGAGGTGATAGCCGCTGACCCACGGCAGCGCATGGTCCCGTGACAAGGCCGTCGCATGGAGCTCGCGCCAGCGTCCTGACGTCGGCACTGCGACGGCGCGGCGCTGCCGGAGTCCCAGCGCGGGCCTCAGCGGCGCTGCACGCTCGACACCTCGTCACCGTTCCCACCCCGCGCCGGGCATTCGAGTGTGGGCCGCGGACCTGCGTGCAAGGTCGTTCGTCCTCGCTGCGCTGCGGGCGCTCCACCGTGCGCTCCGGCCGCTGTGTACGGCCCCTTCTCTCTCCTTGCCCGGCGGGGGAGGGAAACGCAAGGGGTCAGCCGAAAGGCACACCGACCCGAAGAACCCCTCTCCCGCTGGACTCCAACTCCATCGACCGCCAACCCGGACAGCCCGGCAGGCGCCGACCGAAAGGACCACCGTCATGAGCTTCATCGTCATCGAAGGCAACGCCACTAATGACGCCACCCTGCGCGAGTTCACCAGCAAGCGCACCGCCCAGCCCGTCGCCATCTCCAACGTGAGCGTCGCGGTCAACGACCGCCGCTACAACGCCGAGACCGACAGCTGGGAGGACACCGGCACGACCTTCTACGAGGTCACCGTGTCCGGGGAGCAGGCCATCCACTTCGCGGCCAGCGCAGCCAAGGGCACCCGGCTCCTGATCGCCGGCAACCTCTACGTCGAGGAGTACCGCGACACCGAGGGCGCCACCCGGCAGCGCCGCCGGATCAGCGCCGACCACCACGGCCTGTCGACCAAGTACACGCCTGTCCGCACTCCCGAGACCGTGAGCGCCAGCTGAGCCGCGACGCGGGGAGGGCCGCCCGAAACGGGGGGCCTCTCTCCCCTCGCACCCGAGCGAACCGAGGTCACCACTCATGTGGGTCATCCACTGCACGAAATTCGCCGCCGACCACCCCGACGCCGCCCACTTCCTCGTCGGCCTCTTCGGCACCGACGACCAGGCCGACGACCCCGCCGGCACGCTCGAAGCCGCAGGCGACGTCCTCGCTGTCGTCGCCCCGCTTGTCGAGCCGGCTCGAGCGATGGCAGGAGCGACGTTCTGATGACCGCCTTCCACACCGCGGCCGGCAGCACCGCGGACCGGTCCGCCGTGGACCTCGAGCGGCGGCTGCAGCAGATCAGGCAGCGGCTTACCCCGTGTCCCATCCCCGACGTCACCGAGGGCTGGGACCTGTGCGCCCACGGCCTGCCGTGGCCCTGCCCGTCCACCGAAGCGGCATGGCTCGCCCACGGCCTGGACCGCGACCAGCAAGACCACGCCCAGCTGGCCTGGTTGCGTGGCGAGCGCAGCGCCGCCGCCACCGGTGCGATCCTGAACACCGGAGGAATGAGCGAATGACGATGCCAATGCTGGCCGCCGCAACAGCGGCCGCTGCCGGCCTGCTCGCAGCGCCCTACCTCGCCGGCCTCACCCTGCCCGCCGCCGCGCACAGCGGCACCCGCTCGGCGAGCTGGTGGCGCCCGCGCACGACGACCCTCCGACGCACCGTCCTCACCGCCGCCGTCGCAGCGGTGCTCGCTGGTCTCGCCGGCGCCGGCGCCGGTGACCACGCGGATTGGCCGGCGTTCCTCGTACTCGCCCTCGCTGGGACGGTCCTCGCGCTCGTCGACGCCGAACAACACCGGCTGCCCAACAAGATCCTCCTCATCGCCGCTGGCGCCGGCGTCGTACTGCTGATCGCCGCTGCCGGCATCGACCACCGATGGGACGACCTCGCCCGAGCCGCCGTCGGCGGCGCCGCAGTGTTCGCGCTGCTGTACCTCGCCGCGCTGGCCTCACCCCGCAGCGTAGGCCTCGGCGACGTCAAGCTCGCCGGGCTACTCGCCGGCTACCTCGCCTGGCGCAGCTGGCCGACCATGGTCACCGGCCTCGCCCTCGGCTTCCTCGCCGCCGGCCTCGTCGCCGCAGGCATGCTCGCCACCGGCCGCCGCGACCCACTCCCGCTGGGCCCATTCCTGATCACCGCCGCCCTCATCGCGATCGCGATACACCCCTGACCGGCCGGCCTGACGTACACCGTGACCGCCACACCAAGGCGATCGGGCAACCAGACTTACGCCCTCACCACGGTTCCGGCGCACCCTCCGGCGTCGTGTACGGCTGCACATCGCTACGCCAGACCGCCGGGACTATCACCCGCACCGCGCTGGCCTACAGCAACCTGCGCCGGATCCGCTGGTGGCTGGCCTACCTCGACCTGCCGTTCATGTGGCTGCTCACCAGCACCCCGATCGTGCGGCGCCCCGAGCTCCTCGCCTCACTCGGCGCCGCCTCTACCCACCTTGCCCGGCTACCCGCCGCGGCCGGCCCGCCCCGTCGGCCACGAGGCCACCGGCTCCTGTTCGCCGCTGCCGGCTTGCTCCTGGGCGTGCTCATCCTGGGGCCCGTCCTCATCGTCGCGCCGCTCGGGCCGAGCGCGACGGCAGGTCTGGTCGTCCTCGCCTGGTACGGCGTGCTGATCCTGCTGCCGACGCTCACCTACGCCGTCCCGGCCCTCGTCCAGCAGAGCCAGGGTCGCGGGCTACGCCGCTGGACGGCCACCACCAGCCGCGAGACCGGCCGACGGCCGGTCCTGTTCACCGAACTGGCCGCCTGGCCGGCCACCGGAGGCGGCCGGCGCGGCACCGGCGACGGCTTCGCGCTCGTGCGCGCGATCGCCGCCGATGTCGCCCGCGACGACGCGATCCTCGTCTGCACGGCCCGCAGCAAGACCCTCGCCGACAAGTACCGCACCAAGACCGGCGCGGTCGCCTCCCCACGGAACCCGCGGCACCTGCGCTGGCCGTAACCCCGCGGCTGGCAACCCGCTGCAGCGAACAGGCAGCATCCGCCGTGCTGTCCGGTCGACAAACGCGCTGCGCGTCAGGCGTCATCGGACTCCCGACCCTGACTCACCCACCAACTCCCGCGCGGTTCAGCACCGGTCGTCTCGGGAGGGGTGAGGGTCGAAGACCAGACCACGGCGCAGCGTATCGAACATATGTTTTATCGTGGCACAGTCACGGGACTCGACAGTTTCTGGGACTCGACAGTTTCTGGGACTCGACAGTGCCGGAGCGGGGCGCCGGAGGGGGGTCGACAGTGCCGGAGTGGGGCCCACCTCGAGTGCAGCTCCAGCTGCCGCCCCAGCACGGCGTGCACCTGCTGGCATGGGGCAGCGACCCGGCCGGCGGCTGGTGGGCACTGCTGACCTGGGAACGCCACATCGCCCGCAACTTAGAAGCACCCACCGAGCTGTGGTGCAGCGGCTGGGCCGCGGCACGGTACGTCGAACGGATCGAGCATGAGGACTATGGCCGCGTTCCGCGGGTCCGCCTCGACGACGACCGGCGCTGGTGGCCCGTCCCGCCGGGACCTCAGCTCGGATACTTCGGCGTGCTTGAGCACGACACCGAGTTGGAGGCGCCCAAGGGGTACCGGTGGACCAGCCCCCGCTACAGCAAGCGCCGCTGACCAGGGGCGAAGGTGCGGGCTTCATCCGAGCTCGTCGACGTCGAGATCGGGGCGGACACGGTGCAGGCGGGCGGCATGGCGAAGCACGCCTGTCTCGGCAGATGCGTCGGCCTCGACCTCCACAACCAGAGGCTCGATAACGGTCACGGTGCTGGGCTCGCGGGCGCCCCATGCGAAGGTGCGTTCGAAGCTCTCGCCGGTGGGCCGTAGCAGCGGGGCGACAGAGCGGGATGCAGATTTCGTGAGCACGGTGGTGGAGCCGGCGGTCATCGGCTGACCGGCATCGTCGACGACGCCGGGGAAGGCCAGCACCAGGCTCCTCGGCGCGGTGGCCGATCCGGTGAAGCCGACGGCCAGCATGTCCAATGCTGTCTTGGCCTTGACCTTCCACCACACCCGTTGCCCCGCCCGGGTTGGATAGACGGCGGCGGCGTCCTTGACCACCACACCCTCGATTCCGGCGGCGGTCATGGTGCGAAACCACTCCTCAGCAATCGCGAGGTCGCTCGTCTGCTGGCACAGCACGATCGGCGACGTCAGCCCGGACAGGGCCCGCTCGAGGATCGTGCGGCGCCGACGCAAAGGCAGGCCACGCAGGTCCTCACCATCCGCGGCCAGCACGTCGAATACCACGAGCTGCGCCGGACGACGCTCGGCCACCGAGCGGATCCGCCGACCGGCGGTCATGCGGGCCTGCAGACCGGCGAAGTCGAGCCGGCCCGCAGCGACGTCCCACGCCACCAGCTCGCCATCCAAAACCAGGTCGGCGGGCAGCCGGGCGGCTAGTACCGGCGCGAGATCGGGGAACAACGCGGTAAGGGTGGTACCCCGCCGCGAATACAAGCGCCCGCCCGCGGTGACTACGCGGTAGCCGTCGAATTTCGGCTCCCACACCGGATCGGCTACGCCAAGCGGCGTCAGCGAGTCGGTTAGGCGCGCGAGCGCGACTGGAGCCGGCAGCGACACGACGGGCATTGCGTCAGCGTGCCCTGTGTCGGGTCTCAACTGAACCTCACCCCACCACGAGGATCGCGATTACAGTCGACCGAGCAGAACTTTGTGGCGCCGGACGCCAGACTTCATCAGCACCGGCAAAAGGGTGGGCGCCGCTGTCGCCTGATCGCGTTGGGGGTCACTCGCAAAGCCAGACACCCATCCATTCATGCCTTAGGCCGCCAAGGGCCTAGCTCAGCCTCCTGAGCCGTTGATCCATTCCAGCACGGTGGCCCGGTCAACCCCGTGATTGTTGTAAGACGGGGCGGCCATCACCCGTTCGACGTCGCTGCGCGCATACATGAACACGGCCCGGCTGAACTGCCGCGTCGCGGGTAACAGCCCAGCTCGTCGCCACTGCTCGAGCGTGCTCCGGGCGACCCCGCCCGCCTCGCCTGCGTAGAGCCAGTCCCGCTGCTCGACCGGCACTTTGCGCAGCGGTACCGGCCGTTCGATCCTCGTCGGTACGGCCACGTTTAACCCACTCCACGGCGTGGTGATCCGCCGCCGGTCGACACGGTTCTGCACTGCTCCCCGGCTGATGCCGAGAACTGACCCCAGTTCGGCGGCGCTCCACCCCGCAGCGCGTGCAGCTGCCAGTAGCGCAGCAGTGCCCTGGCGCGCGCGGGTGAGCTGATTCCAGGACCCCGCAGCCAACTCCACCCCATGAGCGAGGCGAAGCGCCTGGGCCAGTTCACCGGGCAACTTACGGGGCACAGGTACTGCCTACTCCATTGCGCCAGTACCCGCAGACTGAACTGACAGCCGAATACTCCGGCCAACGGGGCCATGTCAACTACGTCCCGCTCTAGTCGACATGCCCGTTCTAATCGACTCAATCCCCAGTACCGTCGTTTCAACTTCGTTTACCGCTTGGGTAAGTGTGTGCGTCGCTGGCGAGTGTGCACCTTGGTACCGACGGAATACCGGTACACACTGACACGGTGAGCGACTCCGACCGGGACGCCGCCCGGCAAGTGGTCGGCGAAGGAGGATGGATTGCGGCGGCGGGGTTGGCGGCGGCAGCGTCGCCGGAAGGCGGGCTGCGCTCGTGACGGACGACGAGCGGCGCATCGATCTCGCCTCGCGTGATGAACGGGAAACCGAAGGTGGCTGACCTGGTGGACAGAGGGCGACATTAGGCGCGATGGGTCCGGGCTGGTGGTCAGCCCGACAGACCTGACGAAGTTTGTGGCGTGTCGTCACCTCACCGCGCTGGACCTCGCCGTCGCCAACGGCGAAAGGGGCAAGCCGTGGTCGCCCACCGACGAGCTGTTGGAGCTGCTGTTTGAGAAGGGTATGCAGCACGAGGCCGCCTACCTCGCCCGACTGCGCACCGATCATCAGGTGGTAGAGATCGTGACCGACGGCGTCCCCGTCGCTGCCGCTGCGCAGGCGACGACGCTGGCGATGTGCGGCGGTGCGGAGGTCATTTATCAGGCGACGTTTCTGCACGAGGGTCGCCGTGGGCACGCCGATTTCCTGTTCCGTGCTGACCGCCCATCAACGCTGGGCGACTGGTCCTACGACGTCGCAGACACCAAGCTCGCGCGCAGGCTCAAGGTTCCCGCGCTGCTGCAGATGGCGACCTACGGTGAGCACTTGCGCCGCATCCAAGGTGAGCCGCCGCGCGCACTCACGGTGGTGGCCGGCGACGGCATCGAACACAGCTACCCTTTCGCCGATGTGGAGGCCTACGCTCGACGGGTCACCAGCCGGTTCGAGGACTTCCTGGATTTGCGCGCAGCGACGGTCGCTGAGCCCGTGCCGCAGTGCGAGCAGTGCCGCTGGCGCATGGAATGCACCCGCGGGTGGCGGCGCGCCGATCACCTGAGCTTCGTCGCGTTCCTCCCCGGCAGCCAGCGCCATGAGCTGGAACAGGCCGGCATCACGACCCTCGCGCAATTGGCCACCCAGGCGCCGGCCGCGCTCCCGCGTTCGATCGGCCGGTCATCGCGCGAGCGACTCGTGCAGCAAGCAGCGCTGCAGCTCGCGGAACGCAGCACGCAGGAGCCGAGCTATGAACTTCTCCAGCCGTGCCCCGGGCAGGGGCTGCTGCGGCTGCCCGAACCAGACCCGGCCGACTTGTACCTCGACTTCGAGGCCGACCGCTACGTCGAGCCCGACGGGCTGGAGTACCTCGCCGGCATCGGCGACCGCGACGACACGTTCACGCCGATCTGGGCGCACTCGCCCGCCGAGGAACGCGCGCTCACCGTGACGCTGATCGATCTGATGCATGAGCGGTGGCGCGCCCACCCCGGGATGCACGTCTATCACTACGCGCCGTATGAGAAGGCCGCGTTGCAGCGGCTGACGTCCCGGCACGCGGTCCGGGAGGCTGAGCTTGACGTCCTGCTGCGTGCGGAGGTGCTGGTCGACCTGTACGCGGTCGTGCGGCAGGGGCTGCGGATCAGCAAAGAGTCCTACTCCATCAAGAAGCTGGAGGCGTTCTACTGGGGCAACGTCCGCGGCCACGGGGACGGCGACGGCCAGGTCGCGGAAGCCATCTCCAGTGTGTTGGCCTACGAGAAATGGCTCGTCGAGAAGGACGACGCAACCCTGGCGGCGATCGCGGCCTACAACTTCGACGACGTCCGTTCCACGCATGACCTGCACGACTGGCTCGAGGAGCGCCGCGCAGAACTGGAAAGAATCCACGCCACGACATTCCCGCGCGACGCTGCCGCCGGGCAGTCCGTCGAGGCGAGCGCCGAAGAACTGGCCGAGGCTGCGCTGGCCGAGCGCTGCACCGATGGCGGTCAACCGCTACTGGCCGGCCTGGTCGGGTGGCACCGGCGCGAAGCCCGCCCGGCGTGGTGGGACGTGTTCCGCCTCGAGGATCTCGACGAGGACGCACTGATCGACGACGGCACCGCCATCGGCGGCCTCGGCGCACCGATCTGGCAGTACGACATCGCACGCTCGCACGTTCACCGGTACCCGTTCCCGCCGCAGGACACGAAAGTCGCTGTGGGCGACACGGCGCTCGGGGTCGACGACCACAAATCCATCGGCGAGGTCGTCGGCGTCGACGCCGTCCAGGGCTGGGTCGATATCAGGATCGGCAGCCGCCGCCAACCCGCGCTAGTTCGGGGAATCGGGCGCGATGCGCCGGTGCGGACTACGGCGCTGCGAAGGTCCATCGCGGACATCGCCGAGCGCACTTTAGGTGGGGAGGACTGCCTGGCTGCCCGACTGCTGCGCCGCGCCGTCCCGGCCGGTCTGCCCGTGGGTGACGGCGAGGTTGCAGCAGAGGCGGTGCTGCGGCTCGGCAGCGCCCTGCAGGGTGAGGTCCTCGCTGTGCAGGGGCCGCCGGGAACCGGCAAGTCCGTCACCGGCGCGAGGCTCATCCGTGCGCTGCTGGACCTCGGCCTGCGGGTCGGGGTTACCGCGCAGTCACACCAAGTCATCGGCGGCCTGTTGACGAAGGTGGCCCGGCCCGCACTGCAGCGCTGCGACAAGGACGAGCAGTGGTGCGGCTCTCCGATTGTCGACCGGGCCGAGAGCGCCGCATCGGTGGACGACGCGCTCACCACCGGTCGCCACCGCCTCGTCGGCGGCACCGCCTGGCTGTGGGCAGCCGACGACCTGACTGACGCCATCGACGTGTTGGTCATCGACGAGGCAGGCCAGTTTTCTCTCGCCAACGCCGTCGCAGCGAGTCGAGCCGCGCGATCCCTCGTGCTGCTCGGTGATCCTCAGCAGCTCACCCAACCCACCCAGGCGATACATCCGCAGGGCGCGGGAGTGTCCGTGCTCGGTCACTTGCTTGAGGACCATGACACCGTGCCCGCGGATCGGGGAGTGTTTCTGGACCGGACGTGGCGGATGCACCCGGCCATCACCGAGTTCGTGTCCGTCACCTCCTACGAAGGCCGCCTCCAATCCCGCGGACACCTAGTCAGGCAGGCCGTGGTCGACGGCGTCTGGAGCGGCTCGGGGCTGCGGATGGTTCCGGTGATGCACACCGGCAACAGTGCAACTTCGCCGGAAGAGTCCGACGTGGTCACCCGGATCGTCGAGGAACTCCTTCAAGCTGAATGGGTCAACGAGAACGGTGACCAGCGCGCGCTGACGCCCGACGACATCCTGATCGTGACCCCGTTCAACGCGCACGTCGCGCGTCTGCGCCAGGCGGTCCCTCTGGGCGTCCAGGTCGGAACAGTCGACAAGTTTCAAGGCAAGGAAGCCGCAGTCGTCATCTACTCAATGGCGTCGTCGTCGGCGGCAGACGCCCCCCGCGGCATCGAGTTCCTCTACGACGTCCACCGCCTCAATGTCGCCGTCTCCCGGGCGCGGGCGATGGCTATCCTCGTGTGCTCCCCGGCGCTGCTCGACGCCGACGTGTTCACCCCACACCAAGTCCGCCTCGTCAACGCCCTATGCCGCTACGCCGAGACCGCGTCACCCCTCGCGGAGTCCGAGCCATGACGGCGCTGATTGTGTTGGTCGACGACCTGCGCCGCTTCCGCGACGGTCGACCATGTCGCATCGCCCGAGACGCACAACATGCCATCGACCTACTCCGCGAACCGAAAGACCACGAGATCGATGAACTCCGGCTCGACCATGACCTCAGCAGCGACCGCCGCACCGGGCGCGCGTTCACAGCGATCCCCATCAACGAGCTCGTGGCAGCAGCGGCCACCGGCGACGCCTACCGCATCGGCTCCATCCGTCTCCACACCGCCAACCCCCGCGGCGCCGTGAACATGCGGCACGCCCTGGAGGAAGCTGGCTGCACCGCGCGCCGCCGGTACGACAACCGCATCTGGGTCAACCGGCGCCAAATTCGTGACCCACTCGCGCACCAACGGACTCGCCCACCGATGGGTGCTGTCCCGGCGCAGGGCGCAGGGGGTTGGCCGTGAACCTTGTTGTCAGGCTGTCGCGAAACGCGCGCCCAGCGCTGATCGGACAGTGCTCCGAGACGGGCGGCGGAATTCACTCTCGCGAGAAACTGACTGAGCTCAGGGTTCCGATTTGTAAGGCAGCACGTGTTGTGTCGCGACGAGAGGAAGGCTTTCGATGAACAACGGTTATTCGTGGTCGGATGCATTCGAGTCACTGCCGGGCGTCCAGGCGTCGTGGCGTCTGGCTCCAGGGCCGGACGAATTCTTGGTTGAACAGCTTTCAAGTAGTGACCTGTCCTACCGCGGGTGGCCTCTCTCACCGCTCGGGCCAGCCGTGCAGGCGTGGGCGTTCCTAGACGGCGGGGTTCATGCTATCCAGGGGTTCGGTGGTGGCCTCGCCAACGGGGTACGTGTCATCGGGTGGACAGCGATGCGCTGGGTCAGCTTCGGGCTGCGACTCGATCCGCCACCCGATCCACTGCCCGGCGAGGACAGTGTTGTGACGTTCGACGAGCTCAAGGCCGTCTTTCAGGCGGGCGATCGCGCGATTTCGCAGGGGCGCGCCGATCTACTGTCGGGGGTGCAGGATGCACCTGCGCTGCGCCAGTTCATCCAGCGCACGCTCGGCGACCGCGGACTGTCAGGCCCACGTGGGCCCAATTACCCGGCCGCCGGCGAGTGGGGTCAACGAGGGTTCACCGCCGCCGCCGCAAGCTTGTTGAAAGGACACCTCACACCGGAGGAGGCCGACCAGCGGGCCGCGGCGTACCGGTCCCACTACCCGCCTATCGAAAGTGACCCCATTGCCCATCGCATGGCCCTACAGTCCGAGCTGGTGGCAATCGATGAGACCGTAGCCCGGACAATTCTCGCTCGACTGGACGGCGCGCCGCCTCCGGCACCGAGAAATCGAGTCGAGCACGTTCCCGTCGAGTGGCCCGATCCCCTTGCGCTGCCATTCGCGCTGAGTTGGGACGTGGACTGGGAGCGATTGGCTGAACCGGAGGACGACGACGACATAGAACACCTTGACGAGCTGCGTGAGCATGCCGTCGCCTCATACAAGTGGAGCAACGACACGGGAATGCCGAGCTGGCAGGGCGGCGGCTCCCTGGTGCCAATTGGCGGCGGGAAAGCAGTACTGATCGGTGACGGCGACGAGACCGGGCTGAGCGAACCAATCGACTTCCCTGACGACGTCGACGCGCAAGCCACGACCTTGATAGAGCAAGTGTGCTGCGCGTACCCGGGATTCACCGCACTCGAACTTGAGCCGTTCGACCCGCACGACACCCTCAGCATGGACAGACAAGCGGAATGGAGCGCAGCGCTCCGCGCCAGTGGATCTAGCGTCGATCTCAGCGCCGGCGACGACGTCGCAGCGCGCATTCGTGAGCTGCTACGCGAGGTACCCGTCTACGCACGGGTACGTGGCGCCATGGCCGATCCGATGTCGACGGAAGGCCAATTGCTCCTTGAGGCGATCCGAGCCACGGCGTTCCACGGTGGCGCGACCGCTTTCCTGGAGTCAGGCGAGTGGGAGAACCTCGCCCTTTGAGGGCATTGCGGACATGACCGCGATGGCACAGTCAGGTCTCGCGGCGTAAGAGAGCGGCACCGCTGTCACCGCCTGCACCCAGCCGGGGCATTGGCACTAGGAGTTCCTGTGCTTCTCCAAACGGGTACGAAGGAGCTTACCGAGTACACGCTTGATCTCCTTCCGCCGTCGCTGCGCCGGGGTCGTTTCGGGCCGGGCCATCTGGGTTTCGTGGCACGAGTGAGCCTTACCGGCCGCTTCGGCGCTTTAAGGCATGATCGTCGTGGCTAACGGGGTCGCCATGGTCGCTCGCCAGCCTCAAGACTGGGCAACGGGTTCACACGCCGCTAACGTGCATAAGAATTATCGCACCTAGCCGGAGGCTGCGCTTTGAAGAACTTTCCGAACCAAGCGAGTGACCTAGTCCGGATTCGGAGGACCCTCCAGGCGCTGATCGACCTCCATGACTCTGGCGTCAACGTTTACGACGACGGAGCGCTCGGGTACCGGCTCGCCCAGCTTGGGTTCTACACATTTCGCGGGCTCGACTACGACGCATCCGACCTTGCTGAGCGGCTTGTTGACCGCATAGCACTGGAGAAGGCAAAGCCGGGCAGCAAGCAAGGCGCACGCACCAACGCGAGAGAGATGCGCCGGACGCTTTCCGCCCTCGGATGGATCGACGGATCTGGTGCCCTGACCGCGAACGGCGCCGAGTTCCTGGCTTCGACCCCGGGCAGCCAACAAGAGCGCGCTGCTCTTGCTGAGGCCCTTTGGGAGTTGGAGGTCACAGATCAGGGCGGGAATTCCTCGCACCCCGTCCGAGTGCTTCTTGACCTGCTCGCGCAAGGGCCTAGCCACAATAGGGCGGGCTTGGAGCTAGCGCTCGAGGCTAAGACCGATTCACCTCAGGAACTCGCGCGGGTGCGCGCGCTCTATGCCTTAGACCCGAGCTCGCGCGCGGCGCAGCTTGATGCGAGAAAACCAACAATCCGCAACGCGGTCAAGATCCTGCCCTCACTCGCGAGGGCTGCCGGCTTCGCTGTCACGGACGCCCACAACGTCTGGACGCTGTCACCGGACGGCGCTGCACTGGTCGGGGACCCGCGTGGTGGCGCGAGGCGGGTAGTTGAACAAAGCGTGCGTGCTCGCAACCGGCCCAAGACTCGTCGCCAGGTTGATCGCGATACGGCAGGTAAGTACCCGGATCAGCCGCCTCCCGCCTCGACCACGCTGACGCCAGAGGAGCAGGAGCAAGCGAAGGCGCTGCTGGCACAGCGGACAGCAAGGCACCAACAGATTGTTCGACGGCTTGCAAGCCTTATCAACGCTAACGGGAAGATGTACGAAGATCCACTGTCATACGACTTGTTGTTCGTCTCGGAACACCCTGATAAAGCGTTGCTGCTGGTCGAGGTCAAGACGGTCGCTTCGGACGCGGAAATTCAGTGTCGTCTCGCCGCTGGGCAGTTGTCTTGGTATCATTATTTCAATGTGTCGCCGGAGTGGCCTAATCGTGCGGTGCGAGAGATTGCGGTTTTCGACAAGGAGTTGAGCAGTAAGCTCGTCAGCTACCTCGGCTCGGAGGACATCGCTGCGCTTCTCGTTGAGCCAGACGGCGACAAACGCTTCGAGCCCCTCAACGATCTTGCTGCTGATCTTTCAACTGCGCTCGGGCTTGGTTGAGGCGCTCATTGGCTAGGGCAACATATTCAGGCTTGATGTCGCAGCCCCAGAAACGTCGCCCGTTGCGTAGGGCACTCACGCATTCCGTGCCGCTTCCGGCGAACGGAACCACGACTACGTCTGCTGGCATTGAGAAGTGCTGGACGATCCGGTCGGTCAGGCTGAGCGGCTTCTGCGTAGGATGGTCGACTCTCTCGTCTCGAAAGCGTCGGCCAGCGAGAGTGGGGAAACTCCAGACATCGCCGGCCATGCGTCCGTCCGGATGCGGTGTCCAGGTCTTGCCGCCCTTGCGGATGGGGTGTTTCAGCCGATCGACGCTCTTGTAAGGTTCACGGATCGTCTCATATACATATTCGCCAGACTTCGAGAACCACAAGATCGGTTCGTAATGAGTCGCCAGCGTTTTCCTTGACCGACTCCAGCCGTTCTCGTATCTCCAAATGATCATGCGGCGGTATTCGAGACCAAGGTCGTAGAGCATCGTCTGCATGTACCCGACGTAATGATGGATCCCGTACACAAAGATCGACCCATCTTCGGTCAGGGCGCGTGTGCACTCTTTCAGCCATGTCTCACACCAGCTCGCCCAATCAGGCGACCGGGACCACTCTTTAGCAATGCCGAACGCTGGTCCGAGGTTGTACGGCGGGTCGGCTATGACAAGACGCGCGCAGCCGTCGTCGAGCGACCTCAGTTGCTGGACACAGTCTCCCTCAACAACGACTCCGTCGGGCGTCATAGCTCTTTTCGCAAGATGACGATGTTCTGATGGTGGACATTCGACACGTAAGCGCCTGGATAACCGTACGGGAACACCCGCTTGTGACGTTGGTAAAGCACGTTCATGGCCTTCAGCACGTACCCGCGTTCCTCCATCGCCCGAGCGATGTCCGCGTGGAATGGGTAGTAGCGTCCTCCGTGCCGAAAGTCTCCCACGATCAACGCGAGATGCATTTTCTGCTTGAGTGCCCTGCCTGTGTTTTCAAGAACACAAGCAAGATCATCAATGAAGTCCCCGTACGAGGTGATGTTCGCGAGGTCGCGCGGGTCGTCGCCGTAGTTGACCGCAAGGTCCTTATTGACGCGCGCTTCCCTGACCTTATGGTCGGCCTTCTTATTGAGGATGCCCCAGTACGGCGGGCTGGTGACAATCAAGTCGACTTCGTCGTCCTGAAGCTTCTCGCAAACCAAACGGGCGTCGCCTTCGTAGACGATCTGCTCGTTCGCCACAAGCAGCTCTAGTGGTACCTCGACCTCAAGCCGCTGTCGGGCTAGGTCGGCGAAGGTTGGGTTTAGCTCGATGCCGATGCCCCGCCGACCTTCGAGCGCACAGGCCTTGAGCGTAGACCCAACACCAACGAACGGGTCGAGGACCGTCATCCCCGGCTTAGAGAACATTCGAACCAGACGAGCCACATCTTGGTACGAGAAGGGCGCAGGATGTTGCTTCTCAATCTGGGCCTCGGCGTGACCGGCCCCGAGCCCTCGCTGCGTCCACACGCTTACGCTCTCGCTGAGCCACTCCTTCGCCGTCAGAGCGTTCAACTTGTTGCGAGGCGAGACGCCTGGGTCGTCAGTGGCTTGGACCTCGTCTGCTGGCTTCCTCGCCGGGCTCATTGATCACTCTCCTCCGTCCGTGCGACCCCGGTTGACGGCGTCTGCGGGTGGCGCGTGAGCTTACGAAACCAGGTTCCGGGATGTTTGTCTTCCCCCGTCGCGGCGTGTCTGCCTGGCGGCGCAAGTCGTGCATCCAGGATTCTGGAAACTCATGCCAAGTCTTACCTGGCACGTCTGACGAAACCCAAGCTGGAGTTCAGCCACGCCGCTCTAGCTTCCTGACGCGCGCGGTGAGGGACGCGAAGGCCTCCTGAGGTACAGCGACCGCCGCTTCGAGCTGTCCGGTCCGATCGAGTCCCGTCGCCCCAGGTATCTGCCTCGCGTCGCTGCTGCGGGCTTGCTCGCCGATACGATGGCTCGTGAAGCCGATCTTGGCGAGCACTCGTTGTGCTTCCATCGTCGTGAACGAGGTTCGCTCCCGGCCGGTGAGGACCGACAGAACCTGTTTGGGCGGATACATGACCCCGTTGATCTCCGTGTAGTGCTCCCGAATCTCCTCCGGCGGCACCCCCTTCATCATGCACGGAAGCGGTCCGAGCGATAAGCGGTGAAATGCGCTGACCGTGCTCGGTGCGCTGGCTGTAACGCGTCACCGCGCGCCGAATAGACGGGACTAGAGCAGGCGGGACTGGGAGGCGATTGCATCCTCGGAAACGAGGTCGAAGAACTGTGAGGAGGACCGTGGGCGGGCTCGACCCGACGCCGTGCCAAGATTCAGGACATGAATGCGCCGTCTCACCTTCCCCCCGTGAGTGTGCTGGCGGCCACCTACGCTCTCGAATCGGTCAAAGGATTCGGGCCTCAGAAGTTCCGCGAACTCCACGCAAGCGGCCTCACGCCAGGCGAGGTCCTCGCAAACGTGGACCGGCTCCCAATCGCCGGGAAACGCGGCGACACCTTCCGCGCCGAACTGCGGCGCATTGTCGGCGACGGCCTCGATCAGTTCGAGGAGCGCGCCCTCAAGCAGGTCGATCAAGCCGCGCGGAATAACTCCCACATCCTGCTTCACGGCGACCCCGACTACCCGGTGAACTTATGGGCGTCCAACAACCCGGTGCCCGTCGTCTACGTCCACGGTGACCTGGATGTGCTCCGCGATACCCGCGCAGTGGCGTGCGTCGGGTCCCGCGGTATCGGCGGTGCTTACGAGGCTCGGCAGGGCGAGTTCGCGACATACGCGGCCACGTCAGGGTGGACAGTCGTGTCCGGCTTCGCGCTGGGCGCTGACACCGTTGCCCACCGGGCGGCGCGCGACGCCGGGGGCGCAACGGTGTGCGTCATGCCGAGCGGGCTCGACCGGCCCTTCCCGCCGGAGAACAGATCGCTGTGGCGCGAGTTGCTCGACTACCCGAGCGCTGCCTTCCTCAGTGAGTTCGCGTTCGGGACGGCGGCTGCTGCATTGACCCTGCGGAAGCGGAACAAAACCATCGTCGCACTCGCCCTCGGCGTGTTGGTGGGCCAGTCCTCAGCCAAAGGCGGTGCCATGAACGCCTACCGATTCGCGGTCGAGCAGCACAAACCGGTCGCGGCGTTTCGACCAGACGGCACGGACGCAACCAGTGGCAACCGCCTGATTGGGGACGACGAGAACGGGACCCTATTCGCCGAGGACCGGCGGGAGGAACAGGCTTGGGCATCGTGGCTGCGACGGCTGTCATCCTCGACCTAGACGGGACCGTCTGGGACAGCGATTCGTGGTACCGGCGGGTGGCTGCCGCCCCCAGGAAGGCAGAGGCTGTCGCGGGAGGGACGAACGCGGCGGCGCTGCTGAGGGCAGCGGGTTACACGCCGAGCACGTTCGCGCGCGCGTGCTCGGACCCGCAGAACCGCATCGCCCTCTACCCGGGCGTCGAGCGATCACTCAGGCGGCTTGCCTCGAACGGCGTAGCGCTCGGCGTCGTCACCAATCTGCCGGGGTGGATCGCCAGGCCGATGCTGGCGAGCACTGGGCTGACTGGGCTGTTCCGCGTACTGGTGGATTACGGCGCGACGAGTCGCCATAAGCCGAAGCCGGACCCGCTGCTGACCGCGTGCGCTGGCCTGCACCTGAACCCGCCTGGCTGCTGGTACGTCGGGGACGACCCGAACGACGCGCTCGCCGCGCGGGCGGCCGTGATGCCGTTCGCCTGGGCCTCCTGGGGCTACACCGCGTCCGCCCCGGACGATGTCAGCCAGGTGCTGCGGCGGCCGAGTCAACTCTTGCAGCTCGCGGGAGTGGCCCGATGAAGTACGTCTACAAGATCTACTCTGGCTACGACGGCTTCACGCCAGCGCAGATCTCCTCGCGGGCCGAGCACGGGCACACGCTCCGGCTTGGCTGGAAGAAGTACATCGATGCCGTCGAGGTGAGCGACGAGGTGTGGGTCTACTTCCACGGGCCGCACAAGTTCGAGAACGGTGTGTACGCCAAGGGCATCATCGAAGAGGTCGACTACGACAACGCGGAGATCGCTCTCCGCATCACCGACTCCAGCACCACCGTACCGCTGACGACGCCGGCTCAGTCGACGTCGATCGCGGCGGTCGTGGCGACCCGCTACCGACAAGTCTTCGTCCTCCCGGTCGAGCTGGACGTCGGCCCTCGATGCGACGTGGCCACGACAGCCTCGTCGTGCGCCGCGCGCGGGTGCGGTGGATGCCGTGCATGGAGTCGCCTGCCCACCGTGAATCGGCAGATCTTGCAGGTGCCGCCGAGGCTTGACGGCTACGTCGACCGGTACGCACCCGCCTACTGGGTCGTGCCGGGCCGCTGCTTCCTTCTCAGACGCGGCCGGGTAGTACGGGTCGGGGTTCAACGGTCATCAGAACTGTTCATGCGCTACAAGACGGGCGAGGCAGCGCTCGCCTACCCGCTCGCGCTCGGGATGCACCGTGCGCTGGCCAAAGCCCACCGCCTCGACTTCGACGCCGTAATTCCGGTGCCGCTGTCGCCAGACAAGGCCAAAGCGGGGGAGCTTCACAGGACGCTTGGGCTCGCCAAGGAGTTGGGGCGGCTGCTGCACACACCTGTGCGGGACTGGCTGCGGCTGAGCGGCGCGATCTCGAAGCGGAAGCTGAGGACAGGCCACGGCTATACGGCGGCTCAGTTCGAGGCCGCCTACTCGCAGAAGCTGCAGGTCGAGCACCAGGTAGCCACTGCGCGCCGGATCCTGCTGGTCGACGACGTCTGCACCGAGGGCAGCACGCTTAAGATGTGCGCGCAGGCGATCGCCGCCGCGAACAGCCAGGCGGAGGTCGTGGCGGCGACCGCCGGACAGATGAGCATCCTCTCGGCGGTGAGTGACCCTACGAGCCTCTGGGAGCCGTGACTCGACGACCTGGATCTGCTACCCCTCGGTGTGCGCGAGCACGCACGCGTCAACGCTCGCCGCGCCTGAGGACAGGAGAACCCGGGCGCAGGCGCGCAGCGTCGACCCTGAGGTGGTGATGTCGTCGACCAGGAGAACCGCGCGTCCCCGGACCTGCTGCTCTTGGGGGCCGGGGCAGAACGCCGTGTCCGCTGCACGCCGCCGCTCGCTCCAGCCCAGCCGTTTCATCTCGATGTCGACAGATTCCACGCGCCAAGCGACCGCGTTAGGTACGAACAAGAGGCCAAGACTCGACCCGGCGACTCTGGCTAGATCATCAGGCAAGCTGCCCATCCGACCGACGTAGCGCATTGGGTTCGCTGGCACTGGAACGGCCGCGTCGACATTGAGCAGGAGGCCGGTGTCCTCGGCGATGAAGCGCGCGAAATACCCGGCGGCGAGCCCGAATACCACGGCCCGCTCCTCCTCAGGCATGTGAAGAGCCTTGGCGAGGCGCAAGTACTTCGACCACGGTGCGTCCCCTCCTCGGCTGCGCGAGTAGTACGCGCCGCACGCGGCCACGCAGCGAATCTCGGGCTGTAGCGAGTCGGGTCGGATCCGGGCGGCGGGCGGCACCTTCGCCTTAATTACCTGCCACCCGTGATCGCTCACGAGCGCGGTCCGATGACGAAGCAGGCCGACGCGGCCCTGACGCCCCGGCGTCGGCTCGGCGTGACCAGCGTCAGCGGCACAGCGGAGCGCGACCTCCCACTCGCCCCTGGACGCCGCTGCGCGGGACAGCCGATCGAGGACTTGACCCGTGAGGGCGGCCGGGCGCTCCGCAGCGGAGACTGTCTCCAGCCACCCCCACGCCTTCTCGACGTCGTCCTGAGCAAGTGCGTACGTCGCATTGTCGAGCGCCAGCCGAACGAGCAGCTCTCTAGGCACATGCACTCCTGCGCGCTTCGAGCCAGTCACGTGGTGAGTGTGCCAGCACTCAGCCCGCCAGGTGGAACCGGCGGAAGTCCAGGGCGTCTACCTACCAGGGTCCGTGACTCGTTGGGTGCCGTTGCCGCCGACCTCGCCCGCGCGGCGCTGCGCCGCACCCACCATCTGTCGGTGCGCATTTCCGAGTTGGTCGACCGCTGGACCGACCAGCCTGCGGCCGCGGGTAAAGCGGTTGGCGCGGTGCTGACGTCGCGCAGATCGTCGATGCGCCCGAGTTGGCCCGGCCACCGGCGGGCGTGCTCGCCGGACTGCCAGACGACTGGACGCAGCCACTGAGCCAGGTGGCGGTCTCCCTGCCGTCCTCGCTGCCGGGCTGTCCACGGCGGCACCGGCACCGGCTGCTGGCGACCGCTGGGTGCGCGGATTCAAGCGTGACGCGCAGGCGGCGGACCACGGGTGACGCGACACCCAGTGGGCCGCTGCGCTGGGCACTGCCTCAGGCCCCGCCGACTCGTCTACGTTGAGACCGCGCCATTCGGCGAGAGCGGCTCGCCGGCCGACCACAAGAAAGCCGTCGACCTAGTTGTAGTTCCCCGTGAGGTGGTGAACGCGGGCTGCGAGGACGAGGCCGCCGATGCCAGTGTGGGTCGGTGGTGATCCTAGTAGTGCTGCTCAGCGGATCCCGTTCGCCCCGGGCTACGAGTCGTTACGCAGCGCCATCACCGGTGGCGCAACACGGGTCTAGTGGACATGTCCTCGTCCGTACGGACCGCGTGATCGCCCTATCACCCGGTAGGGTACCTCGGCCGTCCCGAGGTGCGTCGCGGCTCGCTCGTCGTTGTCGTCGACGGACGTCTGGGCTCTGGTCGAGACATCGTCGTGGTCGCGGCGCGGGGCTGACCTTCGACAGCAGTACGGACGTGGCGCTTGTGGGAACGACACTGCGTGACGGGTATTCGGCCGACGTAGTGGACGTGCGCCGGGCAGCGATGCCCCCGGTTGCTCGGCGTCGACACCTGCCTCGCCCGACACCCCGCTCCCGCGCTGGTGCAACTCGCCCGGCCGCAACCGGCGTTCCGGCTGATGGCGGACGATCGCGCGGGGAGGCGCCGGCCTGCTCGAACCGCTGTGGCCCGGCCTGCCGGAAGCCGACCCTTCCGGCAGCTGGATCCCTCGATCGGGGACCCTGATGGCCGCGGCTTCTCCGACGTCTTACAACTTTCGCGAGTGTTTTGAGCGGCGTCGGCCCGACGGGCGCTCAAAGACCGGCAGACGGATTGGCAGTTGCTCATCTGGGTCTCGGAATTCGCTTGGGGCGCTAACTACCGGTAAATCGGCTGGCCGGTGTTTGCGGTTTGTGGCCCGACTCTGTCGGCATTCGCGGTCGGCGGCGGCAGTGAGTCGTTCTTCGCTTGAGTGGCGTGCGGTCCCAATGAGATTGTGGAGCGGCCTACCGCACTTTCGTCGGTGTCATAAGCGGGCTCGTCACGCGGACCCATCTTCCGGTAGGTGACCGCGGAGCAAGAGGTGCCTTCGGCATAGCTGATCTGGGTGACCGGCCCGGGTCACCTAGATCCGGTCGGCGGTCCCGAGCGCTGCGCTGGGCAACGAATCTCCGGAGTCTGTGTCACTTTCGGGTCGGCCCCTTGCACGTCTATTGATGTGGGGACAGCCAGACGAAGGCGCGTGGTGGGCGGCCGTAGGTCTGCCGTCCAGGTGAAGTTCACCGTCGAGGAGTACCGGGCTGTGGCGGCGCGAGCCGCTGCCGCGGGGTTGACCGTGCCGTCGTATCTCGCGGTCACCGGGATGCGCCCGGAGGGTGTCGACTCCGCGGATGCCAAGTCCGCGGTCACGAACTTGTCCGGCACCCGCAGGGTGCTCGCCGGCGTCGCGAACAACCTCAACCAGCTCACGGCCAAGCTGCACGCGACCGGCGAGCTGGATGACAGCCTGCCGGCAGTGCTCGACGCGGTCGACCGGCTCGCGACCCGCGTCGAGGAGGCCGTGGACCAGGTTGCCGCCGTCGTCGGCGGGCGGGTGCGCGCGTGATCTCGAAGGCGCTGCGCGGGCACGACATCGGCGGACTGGTGCGGTACCTCCTCGGTCCGGGCCGGGCGAACGAGCACACGAACCAGCGGGTGGTGGCGTGCTCGGACCCGACCTGGATTGGGACCGCGCAACCCGACGCGGCGACCACGCGGCAGTTGATCGCCGAGCTGCACGACCCGGTGGTGCGCCACGGTGACTGCACCAAGGACGGCTACGTCTATCACGTCGCGGTGTCACTGCCGGCGGAGGACGGCCAGCTCATCGACGAGCGGTGGCAGCAGGTGGCGCGGCGGTTCGCGGAAAAGCTTGGGTTCGACGACCAGGTGCACTGGGTGGCCATCAACCACGGCCTCTCGGCCAACGGCAACGACCACATCCACCTCGTGGCTACCCTGGTCCGCGACGACTCCGGCCGCGCGCACAAGCTGTCCTATGACCGGATGCGGCGGCGGGAGGCGTGCATCGAACTCGAGGAGCAGCTCGGGCTGACGGCGACCGCTCCGGCCGGGCAAGGCCTGGCCGGCAGCTTGTCCCGCAGGGAGGTCGAGGCGGTCAGAGCGGGGGGGGTGGCCAGCGTGTCGGACCTGAACCAACACCGGGTGGCGACGATCGTGCGGGCTGTGGCTACCGGCGCGCGGTCCGAACCAGAGTTCGTCGAGCGGCTGCGGGGCGAGGGTTTGGTCGTGCGCGCCCGTGATGCCCGCGATGACCGCGGCACGGTGGCCGGCTACTCAGTGGCCGCGAAGACCGGCGGCCGCGAGCCGCTGGTCTGGTACGGCGGCGGGCGGCTGAGCAAGGATCTTCGGCTGCCGGCGTTGCGGACCAGGTGGGGGCAGACCGAGCAGCAGCGTAAGGCCGCGGCCGCGGCCGCGGCCTGGTTCTCAGACGCTGCCGCACGGCGTAAGGCCGAGCCCCGCAACCTCGCCGGCGCGGCTGATGCGATGCGCGAGGCCGCGAACCGGCTGCAGAAGCTTCCGCTCCAGGACCGGTTCTCTTGGTACGTCGCTGCGACAGAGTCCGCCGGTGTCGTGGCGGCGGCCGCCGCCACCACAACCGATGACCGATTGCGTCGCGACCTGATTAGGGCCTGGCAGGCGATCAACCGCGCGACCCCGACGGCGACGAGCATCGGAGTGGACGTTTCTCCCGGAGACGCGGCGCAGCTGCGAGTGGTCGACGCGGGACAACGTACGGAGCGTCCCCCCGCAGTGTGGACCGAACCGGCGACGCCCCCGACCGAGATCGTGGCAGAGGTGTCGGCACTGCTCGGTGGGGCCTCACGCGTGCTGATGGCCGCGAGCCTCGCGGACGCCCCGCATCACGTCCAGGTCCGGGCACTCATCGTCCAGGCGATTGAGCTGGCGGCGCAGATCTTGCGGACAATCGCCGCGCAGCAGGAGGCGACTGTTGCCCAACATCGCGCGGCCGAGGCGACCCGGCAGGCTGTCGAGACCGCGGCGGCATCCAGCCGCGGCGGCGGATGGCAGTTCACTCGTTCTGGGACCGAGGTACTCGAAGCCGCCCGGCAAGCGCGCGCTGCCGGAGCCGAGACCGTGGTCGACCAGATGCCAACGGCAGCGGAGCCATGCATCGGACCGCACGAGCCTGAGCGATGAGCGCCGTCCCGGACTTTTGTCGTCCAGGGCGACAGCGCACGAGTCCAGGCGTGGTCGACGCGACGCCTGCCGTTCGAGCCGGTCGGCGCAATGCTCGAGCTGCGCGGCGAGCTCCGCGATGCCCTCCACCTGATGGTGCCGATCGCCGGCCGCCCTCTCCACGCCGTGTACACCGCCGCCGACGACGGCGAGTTCGCCGACGTGGAGAACGTGCTGCTGTACAACGTGGGCGCGAGCGCTACACGACACCTGGTGAGCACCGGTGTTCGCTTCGAACGTGCCTTCGCGCTGCCGCCACTCGCGCCTTCCGGTCAGCAGTTCGCGCACCATCACGACTACCAGCTCGGCGGCCCCGCTACGGGATTCGCGCACTGGCAGATGAGGGAATCCCTCGCGTCCTTTGCCGGCGTTCGCCTCGGCCGGGCCGACAAGCCCGAGCATGTGTGGGCTGCCATCCGAGCCCAGGCCACGCCGCCGGCTTTCGACCATGCGCACCTTGCCCGCTTCGCTGTTCGACTCGTTCTGCGACCCGGCGTAGGTGGTCCAACCAATTCCCTCGGCGGTCTGGGCAAGCCGGTCTTGGACGGAGCGATCAGCGCCCTGCATGGTCACGACGACCTTGGACGCCTCGACGTGGTCAGCGAACGCCTATCGGCCAACAGCCCAGAGACTGCGCAGAATCTGCGTGCGGCACTGAGTGACAACCAGTGGGCCGTCCTCGGGTTCCGCCGACTGGTGAGGCCGTTCGGAGCACGAGGCGTCCAGTGGAACCCAGCCGATGACCTGTGCGTCGCCGCCGAGATCATGATGGGCGCAGCCGACCCGCGCTGTCCGGGTCGATGGTCCCTGTCCGGGGAAATCTCGGCCGTCTGAGCACCCCGAGTCGAAGACCGTGCGGCCGGTTGGTGTTCTGGGGAGATGATCATCCATCTCTGCTGGGACCGGTGCCGCCGGCAGATCACAGCAGAGAGGGGCCTGACCGTTCTGATGGTCGGACCCCCTTTGGCTGCGGAGTCTGCTCAGGTCAGCCACATCGGCTTGTCTATAGCCCACTTGACCATCGCATCGCGCAGCGTGCGTAGGTCCTGCCGGCGGCTGCGCGGCGAGAGCGCTCCAACGCTGAACACGGCATCCGGCACGTGTTCGATCCAGATACTGCCGGGTGCGACCGGACCGGACATCGCCGGCGCCAAGCGCTGGAAGAATTCGACGATGTCTTCGTCGTCGAGCATCTGGCGGTCAGCGAGTTCGGCGTACACGCCAGCGAGAACCCGAAGCATGACCGTGGAGCCCAGCAGACTCGTGGCTCGCAGATCGGGTGAGGAGATCGCGGGCTAGCGCTCCCTGCTGTCTAAGATCACGGCCATGCAGCGATGGGAATACAAGACAGCCAAGGTGACGTGCGGCGGGGGCGAAGAGGACCCGACTGAGCACGCTCAGGTCCTCTGGAAGGAGACGCTCGATCTCGTCGGCAACGAGGGCTGGGAGCTGGTCGCCGAGCACTTCACGTACGTCCTGTCGCACAACACGGCCCGGTACTGGGGCACGCTCAAGCGCCCGCTTCCGTAGCGCCGAGGGTGTGCCCAACCGCGTGAGCTTGGTACTACTGCTCAGTCACCTGCCGGCCGCGTTGCAGCTATCCGGGTTGTCCGACCATGGCCCGCAGCTTCGGCGGTCGATGTTGGCGGCACCGGACCGCATGAGACGCTTACCGAGTGCTACTCGTCCTCGATGGCCTGATGGCTGGTGCCGGCTTGTCGCTCATCACCTGGTGGTGGCATGACGCGCGGCGGCGCTTACCGTGCGAGGCCGGGGTGGACCGTCCGACGGTTCCCGATAAGCGGGGGCTGTCACCGGAAACCGTGGACGGCGGCCTTAGTTAGCGGCGTCGTACGCGTCGAGCACAGCCTTGGCTATCCGGCCGCGATCGGGAAACCTCGATGCCTTGGCTCCTCGCCCATTCGCGGATCGCCCCGAGGTCACGGCCTCCCTTAGAAGCGCCCGCCCGCCCGGATCGAGCCCGGGGACCACGAGCCTTGCGAGCGTGACCGACACAGACCGCCATTGCCTTGTCGAACGCCCTTGCGTTGGATTTGCTGAGGTCGATTTCGTAAGAAACTCCGTTCACACCAAACGTCACGGTGACCGCTGCCGTTGATCCGTCAAGGTCGTCCGTGTAGTCGGTAGTTGTTACAACTCGTTTAGCCATGCCTTCGATGGTCCAGATGAACGCTGTGTTTGTCCAGCGACGCGGCCGGGCCACGAGACGCTATTGCGTGCGAGCAGGCGAAACGCCCACAATGAGCTGTGGACCTGACCCCGTTCGGCTTAGGCGACTACATCGATAGAGCCAGGGCGCACCTGAGTTGGATGCAGGGCATCCCCGACTACTACCGAGAATCCGCCGCCGTGACTCTTGGTTGCCTGCGGTTTGCGGGGCTAAGCGAGTCGTTCATTCATGAGCTGCTCTACCAGAATCACCCCAACGTTTTTGACGGTTGGGTGGCAAAGCTCCGGTCAAGCGGCGATTCCGACGCTTGGGACGCGGCGGCGGAACTCGAGCGCATCCAGAGAGTAAACGACCGGTGGGTTGTGTTCCTCGTAGTTCAAGCACACATTTCGCACCCTTAACCAGATGCGCTCGTCGGCGCCAGTAAACTTTTCTGCCATTTCGTTGGATTGTCGTAACAAATTGGATTACGTTACGAATATGGCCCGACCAAAGTTAGACGACCCTACGGCCCCGATAGCGTTTCGTATGCGGCGCTCATGCTGGGACTGGTGGAGAAACGAAGCAGATAAACGAGGACTTAAAGCAACCCAACTGCTCCGTCAGGTGACAGAGGACCGGGCGAATAGGGTCGAGTCGTGATTACCATGCTTGCCATTTTCACGGCTTCGTTCGTGGCTTCTTCGCTCACTAACCCTGCTTATCCGTCAGAGTCGCAGTCTTGATCGTTCCGGGATGAGTTGATCTTCGTGGCTCGTTGCCCGCGGTCGGGCAGCGGTGAGCGCCTGGCCTGCGAGTGCCAGCTGCTCCGGTGTGTTCGTTGGGTCGGCGGTGGCGGTGTCAGGTAGCGGGTTGTGGCAGCGCGGCGAGGCGCTGGAAGGCGAGGGCGAGCACGGTGGCCCAGCGCCAGGTGCGGTCGATGCGTAGCCGGATCCTTCGTTGTCCTCGGGTGATTCTTGCGGCGCTGTGCAGCAGCCGGTAGCGCAGAGTCTTCGGTTCGGCCTTGGCCAGGTCGGGCTGGTCGTGCAGGATCAGGGTCTGTGCCCAGGCGAGCAGGTCGACGGCGATCATGACCCCCATCAGCCAGGCCTGGTTGATGCCGAACTCCCGCGACGGGAACCGGCGCATGCCGGTGTCTTTGGCGCAGCGGATGCGGTCCTCGACCCGGGCGTGCGCTCGATGCCGGGCGTCGAGCCACGCGAGTTGCCCGATGCGGCTGGTGGTCGCGAACGCGGTATAGCGCCAGCCGGCCGAGGTCTCGAACAGATCCAGCTGGGCGCCGGGGTGCGGTCGTTCACGGCGCACGATGATCCGCATCCCGGCCGGGTAGTCGGCCAGCGCCCGCGGGCTGATCCACAGCAGCTGCGCGGTCAGCTCGAGCACGCCGGCAGGCTCGGCCAACTCGTTGTCGGTGTCGATGGCCGGCTCCCAGAGCCGATCGGGCTGGGCGGCGATCGCTTCGTGCATCGCGTTGCCCGGTTGGCCGAGGCGCCAGCCGACGGAGAAGTCCAGCGTCATGCCCTGACCGCGCAGGCCGACGATGTGGGCCAGGAACGCCTTCGTGGTGCCGGCGGTGTCGGCACGGACCAGGATCGGTGTCCCGAAACGGTGCTGGTCGGGGATCTGCGCCAACGCCGCATCCAACACTGCGATGTGGTCGGCGGCGATGTTCGCACCGGCATTGCCGGGACGAAGCTGCGCGGCCAGGAACTCACCGGTGTTGTCCAAGGTCGCGAGCATCTGGTGGAACCCGAACGTCTCTTTGTTCTCTGCACTAGACAAATGGGACATCGGGTGACGGTTGGGGCGGGGTCATTTCAGCGTGGTGGGGCCGGTGAGGGTGCGTCCGGCGGTGTCGCTGAAGGTGGGGATGCCGAGTGGGAGGCTGCGGCGGTGGTTTGTGATCTGGTCGACGTGGTCGAGTTTCCGGCGGGCGCCATCGAGGCTGATCTGCAGTCCTTCGACCTCGCCGAGCCAACCTTCGCGGCGCGCTTCGGCGGTGCGTGCGATGAGGTTGTCGCGGATCTCGACGAGTCGGTCTCGTTCGGCTGGGTCTGGTCGTAGGAGTGGGCATCGCAAGCAACTGTGTTCGTGGATGCACGGCGTGGCGTAGGAGCGGCCGCAGGTGCCGAGGGCGAGCTTGCGGCGTTCGAAGTGGCCGCGGAACTCTTCCCATTCCTGCTCGGTGGGGACCCGGTATTCCTCGCTCGGGCGCAGGCCTCGGCGTCGGGCGATGAACGCGCGGTGCCCGTTGATGACTTCCTCGGGGTAGACGGCTTTGTAGCCCATGGTGGTGTTGATGTCGCGGTGGCCGGCGACGAGTTGGGCGATGTGTGGGGGCATGCCGTGCAGCACGGCGTCGGTGATGAACAGGCGGCGGAAGTCGTGCGGGGTGAACCGCAGCGGCTGCCCGGAGGCGTCGGTGATGCCGCTGCCGTCGAGGGCGCGGTTGAGCCAGTCGCGGATGGTGGCGGCGGGGATGGCGCGCTGCTCGATGCTGAACCGGCGTTGGAACAGCAGCGGCATCGGCGGGTTCCAGGTCCGTTCGTGGGAGTCGTAGGAGGTGACGGCGCCGACGGCGCCGTCGGGTTGCCGGATGCGGGTGATGATGGCGGCCAGGACGTCGGCGAGTTCCGGGCTGACGACGAGCAGCCTTTCGGTGTCGGTTTTCGACGGCGCGATCTGCAGCAGCGGCACGAGCTCGCCGGTGCCGGGAAGCGTGTATTGGATCAGGCTGTGATGGGACAGTTCGGTGAGTTCCTCGATGCGAATACCCGTGTGTCGCAGGGTTTCCACGGCCGCCCAGGTCCAGAACGCGCGGTCTTCCTCCCCGGTCAGGTCGCGGCGCTTGCCGCCGCCGGCGGGGTGTTCGGCCCAGGTCCGGGCGGATTCGGCGCCGGTCGTGCTGCGGCGCAGCTCGCCGCCGGCTGCGGTGAACGTCGTCCCGGGCGCGGTGTCGTGCGCGACCTGCAGTCGGGCGGAGGCGTCGACTCGGAGGGTGTGCACGTGCCGCACGAGCAGCGGCAGCACGGGCAGCCGTTCACGGGTGCGCTGGTCCATGCGGGATTTGCGGGAGCGGAGTTCCTTCTGCCGAGCCAGGTCCTCGGCGCGGATCGGGCACGGCGCCGCCCACGGTCCCCACCGGCTCGGTTCTTCCATCGCCCACTGGGCGATGTCGAGGTAGAACGCGCGGACACCGGCGAGGTTGTGCAGGCCGCCGGCGCGTCGTTCCCGGACCTGGCTGATCTGGCCGTCCGGCCCGACGACCCGCCGGGTCTTGATCATCACGCGTTGTTTCCACGCGGCGGCGACGTCGGGGTGCAGCTGCAGCGAGTCGATGCCCGGGTGGTGGCGTTCCAGATCGCGCCAGAACAACCCGCCCAGCGCAGCGGCGAGACTGGCCAGGCTGGTGTGATCCAGCATCGGTTGCCGTTCCTGCAGGTAGGCCACGAGCAGGTCGCGGACCGGGCGGCATTCGATGCCGTGCCGGTCGATCAGCTGCGCCGGGCTGAGCTGGCCTGTGGTGGCGAACGCCCGCATCCGCGCCGGGGCGACCGGCCCGAACACGCCCATCGTGTGCAGCAGTTCGTAGAACCCCATCGCCGCGTTGCGGCGCACCGACCGGCTATCGACCGCGGCCGACAGTTCCAGGCAGTCCCCGACCGTGATTTCGCGCAGCGTGCCGCCCTTGACGGCGAGGATTGTCGCCGCACGGCGCAACGCCGCAGTCTTCATTGTCCGCCCGGCCGGGGACGCGTCGCAGAGCGCCGCGAGTTCGGCGAAGCCGGCGGGGTCCCGCAGTTGGGCCATCGAGGCGACCAGATTCTGCGGTGCACGTGGAGTCAGCACCCAGTCCAGGCTGGGGCGGATCACGTCGGCGCTGACGAGTATCTGCCCGCAGACTCGAAGGTTGCTCGTCACCGTCACCCCGTCGCCGGCTCGCCGTGGCCGGACCCACGCGAGCACCAGTGACCACCATGCGGCGTTGCCCATCGCGTCCGCGCCGCTGGCCAGCCACCGAGCCTGCCATGTGTCGCCGGGCTGGTCGCCCAGCCATCCCAACACCCGTCGCAGGCCGCGTCGGCGGCGTTGCAGCGCTTCGCGGTTGTTCTCGATGTCGGCGGTGAACGGCGCGGTGAGCAGCCGTGCCAGCACCGCCTCGGCGGACAGTTCGGTCGCCGGCCAGCGCGGTGCGCAAATCCGGGGCGGGTAGGAGCCGCGCAGCTGCTGCATATCCGGGCCGACGCCGACGACACCGGCGGCCGACGCCGCAGCGCCCGCATTGGTCAGGACGGTTGCGGTCATCGGGACCGGCCGTCGAACAGCACATCCAGCGTGTCGCGGCGATAGCCATTAGAGACCGCGCCCAGCGCCTCGGGGTCAAGACAAACCGGCTCAGTCTCACCGGTCTGCTCGCTGCGTCGATGGTGGGCAAGCATGCCGGCGATCACGTCGCCCGGCATGGGCGTGAGGTAGATCTGCGTGGTCGACAGCTGGGCGTGTCCAAGGACCCATTGCACGTCGGTCAAGGGCACCAGCGGGTCGCGCGCCATCCGATACGCGGCGGTATGGCGCAGGTCGTGAACGGTCCAGTTCGCGCCCAACGCACCGCTGGCGCGAGCGAACATCGCCCTGGCTGCGGGATAGGTCAACGGCCGCCGCGGTCTGCGCAGCGTCAGCCATAGCGGATCGTCGCGGCCGGCCGGCGCGCCTTCCTCGAGCGTTGCCTGATAGAGGCGCAGCCAGACGAACGAGTCCGGTGAGGCCGGCAGCTGCTGAACCGCGCGGCTGCCCTTGCGGACCACGGTGACCAGCTGTTGGCCCGGGTCGACATCTCCGCAGCGGGCGCCGAGCAGCTCTGCGGCCCGCGCTCCGGTCGAGACCCAGAGCGCGACTAACGCCCGGTCGCGGTGCGAGCCGAGCCCGGCGAACAGCTGGTTGAACAACTCGTCAGGGATGCAGCGCGGGATCCGCTTGGGCACCCGTGGCCGATACAACCCCACCCGCTCGGTCCGGAACGGTTGCATCGGGTTGTGGTGCGCGTTCGGCCGTCCACCCTGACGCTCCCGTGCCAGCGGGAACGGGTTGACCATCGGGCCAGTCCCGGCGTCGCGATGAAACTCGTAGAACACCCGCAGCACCGTCTCCGAATGCGCCCGTGTCGCCGCCGCATACCGATCACCCGGCCCAGGCCGGCCCGTCACCGCGTTCGGCTGACCACGCACCGCGCGAGCGGCCGCTCCCGCCGCCCGCGGCTTGTCCCGCAACGACAGCCAGCGGCAGAAATCACGGGCCTCGACCCGAGTCGCAAGATCCCACCGCACATCGATGGCCCAGCCGAACCGGAACCACCGCAGCAAGTCCATCGCATACGAACGCTGCGTCGCCACGGATCGTCCCACCGCCTGCAGATCCTGCAAGAACCCCCGCACCACACCAACCGCAGCGCCGGTCGAGTCCAGCAGCCGAACCGGTTCCCACACGTCATCGGCCGAGACGACCGCACCAACCCTCGGCACGATCAGCGACGCAAGATCACGCTCTCCGCCCAGCACATCGGCCATAGCCCGGACCGTAAGTCGGCACCATTCGCCCGCCCGTCAACGCCACGCCCGTCATGCTCGTTAGTTCAGTCAACATGTAAACGTCGGGGTCGCCTGTTCTTTCTCCGAGTGGGCGATTACGACGCTGGCGTCCAGGTCGATGCGCAGCTCCTCGACCTCGCGACCGGCGGTGACCGCGGGCGGGAACGCCGAACCGGTCACCTCGGCCCGCTGCGCCCAGACAACCTCCCGCGCCTCAGCTCGGGCCGACGCAACCCGCGCCAGCTGCGCAGCGTCGAGACGTTCGAGCAGTCGCCACACTGTGGTGTCCGAGGCGACCGGACCGAACAGACCAGGCTGATCCACCAGCGTCGCGACGTCGCTGATGCACTCCGCGCCGTCGGCGATCGCGACCGCCAGATCAGTCAACACCCGACCCGGATCGTGCTGGGTCCGGCGCCGAGCCAGCCCACACAGGCCGCTCGAAAGCCGGGCGGTCAGCGTCGTCTGATCCGCCAGATCCGACAGCAACCGAGCACCGGCATGCGACACCACCCCGGACCCATCCGCCGTGACGACCAACCGCGCCCGAGCACGTCTATGCTCCACCAAGGAAGTGCCTCCACGTTTGACGATCCGTTGACTTCAGCAATCACAGAATCGCCTACGCGGCAGGCACTTTCTCTCATCTACACGCCGACAGGCCGCCCAGCACGTGAATAACCCGGGCTAGACAAGGGCTCCAAGTTCAAGCTGCAGCCTGCGCACGGTGACGCAGAAGTGCTGCGCTTCCTGTACTCCTAGCTGAGACCCCTGCGTCGACGCCACGGCGGCGGCTAACTTAGCTCAAGCAAGCTCCCCCAGAACCCCGTGGGAGCTTGCTCGCAGGGTAGGTGGCGGGCGTTGATGTACTTGCGGTGCTCGTCTGGTTTGCAGTCGCTCAGCGGGCCAGTCTTCGCATCCATGAGGACAGTGAGCATCGGGTCGCAGTGCTGCCAGAACCAACGCGATGGGGCCTCGCCGTCGACGTCTCGGCACACCTCCCACGCGCGCCACAGTGCCTCAAGGCGGGCGATCGCCTCCGGGTGCTGCCACCACCGGGGGCACCAGGTGAGCGTGCCGGCGCCGGAAGCATCGAGCCGACGTTCGATGGTCGGCGCGAGCAGGTTGATGAAAAAGTCCTCGACGCAGCTATAGACGAAATTGGGCAGCTCGTCGTCGGTCATCGGTCCAGGCCCGTGGACGGGATCAGCTCGGCCGCGCGGGTTGACCCTTGCGCCGCGGTGGCCGCCAGGTCGGGTGTCTCCCGTGCCTGAGCGAGCACCTGGCGCGGCGGGATGGACACCCCGCGGCCGCCGAGCGCCGCGGCCGGGGCGCCGTCGGCGTAGGCCGACCACTGCGTCGCAGCACCGGGGCCGTGGCCCTGCCCGGCAACCTCGGCGACGTCGACCGCTCCCGCCACCACAGCACCGGCGGCCACTTCGGCCGCCGCGAGCTCGCCGGCGACCTCGGCCGGTCCGCCCGACGTGGACGAGCCTGTCGCGGTGCCGTGCGCCTGCTCGGCGGCCGCGACCGCGGCGGGCGCGTTCGCGCGGACGTCGTCGACGTCGATCCCTTCCCGCTGAAACACCCTCTCCCACTGCGCGGCGTGCCGGACGGCGACCGGGTCGTCGCCGCGGTGCACGTCGGCCGACGCCCAGGCAGCGGCCGCGGACAGCGGGTTGTCGTGCAGCCATTGGGCGGTGGGCTTGAGACCCCACTGGCGGTGACGCACCGACTGTTCGGTGCGCTGTTGCCGCTCGAGCTGCCGCTGCACAGCGGCGTCGGCCTGCTGGGCCTGACGCTGGTGCTCACGGGTCCGTTGCTCGGCTTGCCGGGTGTGCTGCTCGGCCTGCCGAGTGTGCTGGCGAGCGCGTTGGGCGGCGACCTGCGCGGCGGCTTGGGCCGCCGCCAGCGCCGCGGACAGCAGCGCCGACACCTGACGCCCGGCCTGCCCGTGCTGGTCCAGTTCGACCTCTCGCCCGTTCGATGAGTCACTCACAGCAGTACTCCTTCGTTGCTCAGCGACGAGGCCAGGCGCTCGTCGTTCAGGATGTGGTCGCGCAACTCCGCGCGCCGCGCCTCGGCGCCCGCCGAGCTGGTCTCGGCGACGCGCCGTTCACGGCGGTCCTCGGTCTCCCACTTGGCCAGGGAGGCGCTGATCTGCTCGGCGTAGGGACCGGCCATCCAGGGTGCGGGCCGGCCGAGCGCGGGCCGGTTGCCGCTGGAGAACAGCAGGGCCCGACCACGCGGCAGCGCGGCGAGCTCAGCGACGGACATGATCGGGACGCGGCGCAGCTGCTCGGTCGTCGAGGTCGAGGAGGTGCCCGATCCCCAGGTGCCGCCGCGGTTGCTGCTGGAGGTCCAGTACCGCTCGTCGCGGTCCCCGACCAGGTCCGACATCGACTTGAGGAACTCGGTCTCGGCAACACCGCCGAGGTAGATCTTGACGTTCGCCGCGGACCACAGCTTGCGCATGCCCCGCTCGCCCCATACCTGCACGCCCTGGGACCAGGACTGCAGCACGATGGCCGTGGGCAGCCCGCGTGACCCGTAGTGGCTGGCCTTGTCCGGCAAGGTGGTGTCGCGGATGGTGTTCGCCGCCTCGTCAAGAATCGACAGCACCGGGTTGGTCAGCCGCTTACCGGGCAGCGTGCGGGCGTAGGCGATCGCGGCCCGGTCGATCGCCGCGTTCAGCGCCGTGGTCACGAACGCCGCCGAGGCCGGACCCTCCTGGCTGAGCAGGTAGATCGTGTCCGCACTCGAGCGGACGAACGCGGCCGGCTCGAACCTGGCTTTCCGATCGTCCTTGGAACCGGCGGACGGGGTGATCCAGGCGGCGTAGCGGGGGTCAGTGATCACCGACAGCCAGCTCTGCGCGGTGCCGAGGACACCATCACGCTGCCGGTCCGGCTTCGCCAGGACCGCCTTGATCTGAGCGGCCGCGGCCGGGAACCCGCGCTGCGTGAGGATGCTGGCGGCCTCGGTGTCCTGCACGTCGGACAGCCACGCGTCGACGTCGAGCAGCGTCCTGCCGGCCAGCGCGGCGGCGAAGACGTAGTTGACCAGGGTCGCTTTGCCCGTCGGGTGGAAGTACGCGTCGGGTTTAGCGTCGGCGTCGACCGTCGTGTCGATCATGACCTGGACCAGCTCGCGGGCCACCGACAGTTCGGTGACGTCAGCGAGCGGATTCCACCAGAACGCGGGACCATCGGCCCGGTAGCCACTGCCAGAGCCGCCGGATGATCCGACCGCGCCAACCAAGTTCTGCGGGTCGCACAGCCACACCCGCCCACGTCGCTCGCGGATCTCGCGGGTGGCGTCGTGGCTGTCGGGCTTGTTGCTGCTGGTCTTGACCGGGCCGGTGTAGGCGACGATCGCGGGAACGACGTTGCTGGTGGTCTTGCCGACGCGGGGGCCGGCGATCACCACGGCGATGTCCTCCCATGACATCCGCAGAGGCGTGCGGCTCAGCAGCGTCTCGACGAGCAGCACCCCGTGCTGGTCCGAGTCGTCGCCGACGACGCCGGGGCGTAGACGGTGTGATGACTCTCGGACCTGGCTCGGGGTGAGTCCCACCAGTTCTGACGGGCGGGAGAGGTGGCGGGTGGCCCGGTCCGCGCGGGTCCGGCCGAGAGCGCGGCGTCGCCCGGCCCGCCACAACGCCACAGCGGCGACGATGACCAGAGCCAGTTGCGCCCCGTATAGCCAAAGCACCGGGTCGCCCGGCCACATCACCGTGTGGCGGGCCAGGCCAACCGCGAGCTTGGCCGGGTTGACCGGGACGGGCCGATCGCTACGGCCGTGGGCATGTAGGTGGGCGACAGTGACGATCGGCCACCACGCCATCAGCGCGATGCCGAGACCGGTCAGCAACGCGATCAGAGGCAGCAATCCGTCGTTGGGTCGCCTCTGCGGCTCGGTCATCGACGGCCCACCCCCAGCCGCTGAGTCGCTGCGGCGCCTGGGTAGTCCGGGCCGCCGTACCGCGTCAGGTTCCGGGCCACCACGGCCGCACGGACGCACTGGCTGCACCGGTCGCAGCGCGCCGAGCATGGCTCGTTGCCGGACCTGCGCCGTCGAGCAAGCTCCTCACGGGAGGGCTGGGTGAGCACGGCCGAGTAGCCGGTCACGATCGCCTGCCAGGCGGTGGCCTCCTCAGCCCGGCCGACGGCCACCCCGCGCTGGTGACCGGTGTCGTAGCCCAGCCGGAAGCTCACGCGCAGCGCGCCGTCCCACAGCTCGCCCAGGCGGGCAGCGCCGTTGATGCCGTCGTCAAGAGCCATGCGTTCGAGTTCCCCCAGCGTTCGCCCGGTTGCCCGGACCGGCGTGCTCATGCCGTGCGCCTCATGCTGATCGACCCCGGTGGTGCCACCGCTTGTTGGTGTCGTGCACGCCTGCGGTGTTCTCGGCCTCAGTGAGCTTGATGTTCACCGGCACACCGGGACGGTTCCCCATCTTGAGTAGCACCTTGCCGCGCCCGGGCGGGGCCGACATGCGACCGGTCGCGGTGTCCAACGACGGCGGCGCTGCCCAGGACACGACCTCGGACCGTTCGACGTTCGAGAACTCCACGACGTCGGCGAGGCGGCCGAACTCGACCTGCGGCAGTCCGAAGCAGCCGATCATGCCGACCCGTTCGACGAAGCCGCGGGCCTTGTTGCGGGCCTCGGGGCTGGCGAGCTGGTCGAGGTCGCCCATCGAGTGGGAAATGAACAGCTCCCCCATGCCCTTCTGCCGGTCTGTACGCAGCAGGTCGTTGATGATGTCGACGATCTCCCCGTCGCCGCGCATCGCGCGCCACAGCTCGTCCATCGTCAGGTAGAAGTTCAGCTGCGGGCCCAGGCCGGCGTCGGCCAGCACGTTCGCGGCCTCGGCGGCGGCGAAGCCCTCGTTCCAGGTCGCGGTCAGCACGGCCGCCTCGAGCTCGACGTCGCTGCCGTCGATGGCGGAGACGTCGACGTCGACCGCGCTGGCGTGCACGTCGAAGGACACCGTGGTGTCGCGGGCGAACACGTCGCCCAGCTGCCCTTCGAGCAGGCCGGCCAGCGCGCGGCGCAGCCCGTCGGAGATCTGCCGGAAGTACGGCTCGTCGTCGCCGGCCAGAATCACCAGGCGCAGCTCGCGTGGGGCGTCGGTCAGCAGCTCGATCAGGTGCCCGACCCGCGGTGTCGTGCCCGCGGTCCAGTGCCGCTCGTCGAGCAGGCGGATCGCCGCCGACAGGAGCGTCGATTCGTCACCGTTGACCGAGCGGTGCCGCGACAGGGAAATCAGCAGCCGCATCATGGCCAGCTGGCGGCCGTGAACCTTCTGCCGGATCCTGCGGTGCAGCTCAGGCAGGTGCGCGATCCTCGGCAGGATCGCGGCCAGGTCTCCCCCGGAGAGCGGGTTGATCCCGGCCAAGCCACGGCCGACGGTGATGATCTGCCCGCCCATCGCCGTGATCAGGTCGACGTAGTCAGGTTTCAGGTCACCGAGCACCCAGGGCTTGTAGCCGTTCCACTCCGCGCCGATCAGCCAACGCCGGCCCAACGTGGACTTGCCCAGGCTCGGTTGGCCGAACAGGAACGCCGACGGCACCCGGATCAGGTTCGCGCGGGTGAAGTAGGACAGCGGGTCCCCGCACACCCACGCTCCGGTACGCATGTGCGTGCCCAACGGGACACCGGTCGTCGGGGCACCGGTACCGGCCGCGAACGGCCACAACCCGCACACCTGGCGCGAGGTGCCGTAATACTCCGTTGGCGCCTCGACGTAGCCGACGCGGCCGCCCCCTGGCCCGGCGTATCCGCGCGAGGAGAGCGTGCGCACCGTCCTCATGCCGTGTTCTCGCAGACGATGGGTCCGAAGCCATCGTGCGCGTTGGCGGCGGCGTCGAGCAGCTCCACCAGGTCGGCGATCCGGTCCGCGACCAGCGGCCTCTGATCGAGCCACCAGCGGGCGGTGTCGACCCCTTTCGCGGACTGCTCGATGCGCTCGAACCCGGCTGGGTCGTGCCCGTCCTGGACGGCCCACTCATAGAGCTGGTGCATCAGGTCGAAGCGCACCCGCGCCGCGAACGCGACCTGCTTGGCGCTGCCGGCAAGTGGCGCGTACCGCTCGTCGCGGGCCCACTGCGCTGCCAGTGCGTCTTCCTCCTTACGACGAGCGGCCACCCAGGTGGTGCGCTCCAGTTCGCGGCGCTTCTCGCGGGTCGCCTCGAAGCAGTCGCCGCACAACCCCTTGTCCTGTAGGTAGGCGATACGCCCGCCGCGGCGGTCGGCCGGCAAAACGGACAGGTCAATGGTGCCGACGTGGCCGCAGCCGAACGTCAACTCGAACTCGGTAGCGATAGGCATGCGATGTCACTCCTTCAGCGCGTGGTGCCCTGCTACTTAGAGAAGTGACGGTCGCGGCCCGGGAAGTGACATCCGCGAGCGGAACAGCATCGAGGCTGTTGCGGAAGCCGCGGCAGACCCCGGGCCTACGGCTCGGTGACTGGCAGTTGTGGCCTACGACAGCGCGCGAGGACGTGCAACTCGGGGGACCGTCCGAGCCGAACGCCTAATACACGGGTGATGTTCGTGTCATACCGGGCTGGCGGGTGGGCCGCTGTCAGCGTGCGGTCATGACTACTTCTCTGTGCTTGGTGCGCTCGGCCTCGACGTCGGGCGCGGTGCGGTATCGACTCGGTGATCCGCTGCTGGATCGCTATCTGGAGTTCGTTGCTGGGCGTGCTCGACCGAACACGCTGCGGGCGGTGGCCTTCGACCTGAAGGCGTTCTTCACGGTCGTGGAGAAGGACCCGCTCGAGGTGAAGCCGGCCGACGTGTTCGAGTTCCTGGCTGACCAGCGCGGTGACCGGTCGGTGGTGCGGTTGGCTGATCGGGAGTCGGGCTTATCGGCGCGCACGATTGCGCGGCGGTTGTCGTCGGTGTCGGGGTTCTATGCCTATCTGATCGCGCGCGGCGATACCGCGGTCTCGGTGAACCCGGCGCCGCGCGGGCCGTCGACGCGCGTCGGGCGGGCGGGACCCGGCGTCGCGCACCGCGCCGCTGGTGCGAGTGCCGCGGACGCTGCCGACGATCCTCTCGCCGGGTGAGGTACACGCGTTGCTCGCGGCGCTGCGCACGGCACGGGACCGGGCAATGGTGACCGCGATGCTGCTGGGCGGACTACGACGCTGCGAGGTCCTGGGCCTGCGACTGGGGGACGTGAATGTCGCTGACCGCAGGCTGTTCATCGTCGAGGGCAAGGGCGGACACCACCGGGTGGTTCCGGTCGCGAACAGGTTCTTCGACGTCCTGGGCGACTACCTGCACGACGAACGACCGCACGGCGCCGCGACGGACCGGGTGTTTGTGGTGTTGAAGGGCCAACGCCGCGGGCAGCCGCTGTCGGCCTAAGGTCTGGACGAGATCCTGGCCGGCGCCGGACGATCGCGGACAGCACCGCCGCCGCGCAGTGGGCGCAGATCCAGGCTGCTGCGCCGCAGATCGTGGCAACGCTGCAGCACTACCTGCAACGCCTGGCAGCGTTCCAGGCACCCAAGAGCGTCGACGTCGCGGAGAACTCGCTGCGCCAGTTCGCCCGCTGGATGATCACCGACGCCGGCCTGGACTCGGTCGCGGCAGTGCGCCGTGATGACATCGAGGACTTCAAGGTCTGGATGGCCAACAAGCCGCACCCACGTGGCGGCACCATCTCAGCCGAGACCCATCGCCAGCGGCTGCGGATGGTCCGCTCGTTCTTCGAACGGATCATCGAGTGGGACTAATCAGAGCGCGAGGGCGTTACTTGATCACCGGAGTGGGACAGGCGGCTCGAGTCCTTCGGGGCCAGACCGTGACGAGTACGTCCTTGTAGCTGGTGCGGTGACTGCTGGTCGGTATCCGGGCGTGAGAGCCCACGGTGGGAAGACGGCGGCGTCCGGGGCGGTGGGCGGCCGGTCATCGCTTCGGCCGCCCACCGCGTGTCGATCCATCGTTTCTGGTGGTGGTTCCGGGAGGTTCGCGTCGTGAGCCGCTGACATGGTCATCTCTCGTATTGGCCGGGCCGCGAGCCCTGGGGCAGACGGAGACCCGTGACGGTCGCTGGCGATCGCGAACGACCGGTCGGATGGCGGGCCTTGAGCCCTGGTGATTAGGGCGTCGTGTGATCGTTGCGGGCTCGCCGCGCATCCACGCCTGGATGCTCGTTCCGGAACTGGAGGGGAGCAAGTGATGGGCACGATCTGGTGTGGCATCGACTGGGCCGAACATCATCACGACGTTGCGCTCGTCGATGATGACGGCAACCTGGTCGCCAAGCGGCGCATCGGTGACGACGCCGTCGGTTTCACGACGCTGCTGAGACTGCTGGCCGAGCACGGCGCGACCGCTGACGGGGAGCACGCGACGCCGATCGCGATAGAAACCGCGAGGGGGTTGCTGCCGGCGGCCCTGCTGGCGGCCGGCTTCATCGTCTACGCGATCAACCCACTGGCTGCGTCCCGCTATCGCGACCGGTACTCGGTCAGCCGGGCCAAGAGCGACGCCGGTGATGCGTTCGTGCTGGCCAACATCCTGCGCACCAACCGCAGCGCGCACCGGCCGATACCCAACGACTCCGAACTCGTGCGAGCAGTGCGGGTGCTGGCCCGCGCCCAGCAGGACGCGGTCTGGGATCGACAGCAGGCCCAGAACAAGCTCCGCTCACTGTTGCGTGAGTACTACCCGACGGCACTCAACACGTTCGCCGATCTCGCGGCCCCGGTCGCGCGCGAGGTGCTGCTAGTAGCGCCGACGCCCGTCCACGCGGCGCGGTTGCGGCGCAGCTCGCTCACCGCAGCTCTCACTCGAGCGGGGCGGCAACGGGGCATCCCCGCCGAGGTTGGAACGCATCTGGTCCGGGCTACGCGGCGAGCAGCTGCGTCAACCGCCGCTGGTCGAACAGGCCATGGGCGAGCAGGCCCCCGCCTACCTGCGTTCGCTGTCGACCGCGTCCGAGAACGCCGAACGGTTGCAGAGCGCGATGGCCGCACGATTCGACGAGCACCCCGACGCCACCGTGATCACCAGCCTGCCTGGTCTTGGACCGGTGCTCGGCGCACGGATCCTCGGCGAACTCGGCGATGACCGTTCTCGCTTCGCTGACGCCAAATCCGTGAAGGCGTTCGCTGGCACCGCCCCGGTCACCCGAGCTTCCGGCACCAAACGCGTCGTGTCCATGCGCGTCGTGCGCAACAAACGCCTCGGCCAGGCCGGATATCTCTGGGCTTTCTCGCTGCTTCGCCAGTCACCCGGCGCGCGCGCCCACTACGACCGGCGCCGTGAACACGGCGACAGCCACGCCGCCGCCCTGCGCAACCTGTCCAACCGCTACATGGGGATCCTGTTTCACTGCCTGCAGCAGCGAACCGCCTACGACGAACAGAAGGCGTTCGTGCCCACCGGACAACACCACGCAGCTTGACAAGTTGGCATCGTCGGATGTCTGGCCCGACGCCCCAGCACGCAACCCGGTCATCAACGGACGTCACGGTTCTGCCGACTGTGCGCAGCGGCATCACCGCTGCGCCCACCGATCCTGCCTACCACGACGTGTCGATTGCTGCCGCGAACCTGGAGGTCATGATCGGTCACCTCTTGGCCGGAAGAGGTCTGGTTGACGGCGTCCTCGGGGATGCGCCGAGCGCGTAGCGCGCGCATGTCAAGCATGAGCGGTAACCGTCGAACGCCATACGGTCCGATCTGCTCGGGCCGCCCGGCCGCGGATCATGCTCGAGATCGACGGCTCGGTAGCGCACGTCAACGTCGCTCGTACCTTGCCCCCTTCTGCTGCCAGGCCCACTCGTTGGCATCGACTCATGGGCGAATGCTCCGCAGCGGCGTGACGAGGAGAGGCTAGCTCGACCGCCTTGGTGCCGTCGAAGGACGGGCCTCTGCACTGGGGATTGGGTGGTGTCGACGACGCTCCAATCGGGAACCGTCCAGCTAATCTTACGACGGGAAGATGCTTCTGATCCGGCTGGCGACTTCGGGCGGGATCTGCTCGAAGATGTGCTGCAAAGCGGTGTTGTTAAAGCCGAACCTAAGCCCCACCCGACCGTTCTCGTTGGGGAAGCGGTCGCCGACTGGCGGATGTAGCTCGGCTACAACTTGCATCGGGATGACGCCGCCGAACCAGTCCGGCTCGTCCCACGGAATCCGGACCCCTGGCTGCCCCGGCAGCTTCATGCGTCCTGTGGCTTCGAGTTGGGCAATGAAGCCGTTGGGTTTACCTCCTCGCCAAACGAAGATTCGGTCACCAGTCTGGACCCGCCGGCCATTGCTCTCCCAGTTAGTCCCGCGCCCGACGAGGCCCCAGAGGCCGTGGCTCTTGCACACTGCCCAGTTGGCGAACCGGTCTGGGGCGAGCGTCGCGATGAAGTCAGCCATGGTCGAGACTTTGCCAGCTACGAGTCGTACCGGCGAGCGCAGCGTGCCGATTTCGTTGAGATGGTCCTGCTGCACGATCCGGTGACATTTGACTGGCAGCCGGCCAGGTCAGCAGCCCAAACCCATACCGATTCATTTGCGCTGGCCGACAGCGTGACCGACGGCGCGCAGACGGGTATCGCGCTAGGGACGCGGGCCGCGTTCGCTTGAACGTGCTGGCGTTGTCGGGCTGTACGCGCCGTCGTCCGGCTCGCTTCTCTACCGCCGATTTCCGTCGCCGAGGCTGCGGAGTCGTCGGACTTCCCCCAGTAGGCGCACGACATCGCGTCCGGGTCCGGTGTAGGGATCGGCACGCTGCTCGATCGCGTCGAGTTCATCGGAGCCCATGGCGTCCCCGTCCATCTTGGAGATCGGGGATCTCCAGTTCGGCGAGTTGAGAATCGGCGGAACTCCGTCACCAGGCAACCCCCGTTTGATCACGTAGGACTCGATTCGGTTCGCAGCGTGGGGCGCACAGGCGGCATAGGCGACTTCTAGTCGATCCGCGGCCTCAGTCCGAACACGGTCACGCAAGGAACCTGCACGAAGCTTGGTCGGGATCGGAACCTCTGGATGAATATGCTGGAACCATCTCGCAAGAACATTCGAACCGGACATGTTCTGATGACCGCTCAACCTGCCGATGATTCCATCAGCGTTCGGATTGATCGTGTCGGTCTGAGGATCTTGAACGACCTTCCCTACGTAGAACAGCCCAGGCTGGCGCACGGCGTCACGCACCACGTAGACCCCCGTTTTCCTGATGTCGGGGAACAACGCATAGATGGGTTCGCGCCGCGGACCCTTATTCGGCACCTGACTCAGCCACAGCATTCCGTCGCCAGCGAGCGTTGCAAGGATGGTCTCGGCGTCCGGCGGTAGTTCGACCTGAGTTGGCATGCTCCGATCTTTCGCGAACGCGGGCGTACGCGCCAGACTCGCCGATTTGCTCACCGATTCTGACCGAGCGATCCACGACATGGGTCTTGGCGCGCCTAGGGAGCGAGGGCATCCCGAGTACGAGCGTCAGCCAAGGATTGCGAGCAGTCGTTCGCGGCTGCGCGAGGCCGACATTGGGTTAGCATAAGTGAGGAATTCACATCGACGGTCCTGCGCGCAGCACGGGCGCTTGCACTGCCATGGCCGTCCCTTACGGCTGCACCGTTGAGTCGGCTCAACGTGCCCGTTCGATTCGCCATCTCGGCATGTGTATCTGCGGACTTGTGCAGGCACCGACTGTCCCACAAACGGTCGTTTGCGGGGCGTGATCAGATGGCAGCGATGTCCCCGCGAAGATGCTGACCGACAGCGGCTGTGAGCAGCTTCGATCACCGTTGACGAGACTATCCTTTTTGGGAGGCAGGGAAACGACTGCACTGATCGATGCTGCTCTGGTTGACGCTCATGATCTCTTGGCGGACGCTCAGCCCTTGTTTCAACACGGGCGTTGGGCGAGGACTTAACACAACCGCCTCAACCTGAGGAATTACGTGAGCGACAAGGACACATGCTCTTGCATTTTGGCCTTGGAGGAGAGAGATCGCAAAGGCGTGCCTGGCTCAGCAGCACGTGGCGCTGGAAGGCGCACGAGCGCTGCGACGGCCTTTCCTGCGTGTGCTCCACGTCGCGGGGCAGGTAGGCGTGCGCGGCGGCGGTGCATCCGCATGCTTGACCGGTCAGGGCGCGAGGAACTCGACGATTGTCGGCCAGAAGGCCGGGTCAGCGTCCACCGTGTCGTGATTGCGCCGGCTCAGGTTCAGTACCTGGGGCTCGGCGGGTAGCGCCGCCAGCAGCCGGTCGGTGGCGGCCGGGGAGACGACCTTGTCGCGTCCGGCACGGACGACGAGCACAGGCGCTCGGAGTCGGTGGGCGACCGCAGCAGAGTCCCAGCGGTCCCGCAGCATCAGTCGCACCGGGAGCCGCGGGTAGTCCTCGGGGCGAGGGCGGCCACGCTGTCGAAGGGAGTGATCAACACCAGCCGCCGGACGGGACGGTGCGCCGCGACCTGCACCGCAACTGCACTGCCGAGGCTGCGGCCGATCACGTCGACCGAGCCGCGATGCCGCGCGGAGGCGTGTTTGAACACGGCCAGCGCATCGGTGGTAAGGACGCGCTCAGACGGCTTGCCCTCGCTCGCGCCGTACCCACGGTACGCGACTAGGTAGGACGTGTGGTCGGGGAAGTTCAAGCTCAGCGGCTCCACCAGCCAGTCCAGACCCTCGCCGTTGCCGCCGAAGTACACCAGCGCGCGGCTCTCGCCAGGATTGACCTCCCAGCCCCGGAGCGCGATCCCGCCGACCCTCAACTCGAGGTCGGTCTCCTCAGACGGCAGCCGGGTTCCCTCGGGGAAGTAGAGGAGTCGACTGGTGAGAGGAGAGAACAGGTTCGCGAGTGGACGCACGCGGACAAGAGTACTTCCCTGCTTGACATGATCAGTGGATCTGGCCGGACCCAAGAACTGATCCACTCGGTGTGAGAGTCGTTCATCGGTGGGTACATGCAGCAGCGTAGACGGGTGGGGGTTGGTAGCCGAGCGAGCTGTGTCGTCGGCGGTGCTCGTCTTTCCAGTCGGTGATCACGACCCGGGCTTGGGTCAGTGACCAGAAGACGCTTCTATGTGTTGTCAAGCGGCTGCGGTGTTGAGTGTTCGGTGAAGCTCTCGGGCGATGTAGCGCTTGAGCATGCGGCGAATCTCGCCGTCGCCCTTGCCCTCGGCGCGTCGCCGTGCGATGTACTCGGTGGTGCGTGGGCAGCTGCGCCAGCGGGTCATCGCGATCGTGTGCAGCGCATTGTTGAGTTGGCGATCGCCGCCGCGGTTGAGCCGATTCCGGACGACCTTGCCGCTGCTGGCCGGGATGGGGCTCGCGCCGCCGAGCTTGGCGAAGGCGGCCTCGGAGCGGCAGCGGCCGTGGTGGGACCAGGAGATGATCGCCTGGGCGGCGCTGACGGGGCCGATGCCGTAGCGGGTCAGTAGCGCTGGTGCGTGCGCCTCGACGAGTTGACGCAGCTGCTTTTTGTTGGCTCGCAGTTCGCGCTCGGCGTCGAGGATCGCCCGGGCCAGTCGGCGCGCCTCGGCCCGGCGGATCGCCTGAACCCGGGTCTCTGTGGCAGTGCCGCGACGGCGGATGATGATGCGCAGCCGGGCGTCAGTGAGGTCGCCGGTGGACAGGCCGCGCTCGGCAGCATCGCCGGCGAGCAGCAGAGCCTTGAGTTGGTTCTTGTTACGTGTCTGCGTATCCGCTAGCGCACGACGCCCGACGAGCAGAATCCGCAGCGCCTCACGATCGCCGTCCGCACGGGGGCCCTCTGTGTCAACCTGGGTTGAGGCACTCGCCCCCTGACAATCAGTGACCCGAGGGCGGGGATGGAGACTTCCCCGATATGACAATTTCCTTGACCACGCTTCCTCGAGGGACCGGGATCGAAGATCCTGGTCCGGTGG
>JBBQUT010000027.1:0-66547 GCA_038212215.1 Mycobacteriales bacterium | reverse complement strand
CTACTGCTCGCCGGACCACACAGCCTCACCACGCTGCTCACCTGGTCAACCTGGCGCCGAAGACACCAATCCCGAGCCCGCGACTGCCACTATCGACGCCGCGAAAACCAATGATCACGAACTACGGCTGCAGTACTAGATCGCCAGCACGAGCAGCGGTGTGATCGTGGACGCTGCTATCGAGAATGCCCAGCCGACGCAGACGCTGATGTCCACGTCCCGCACGGCGAGTGAGGCGAGGGACGCCGCCAGCGCAGCGATCACTATGCCGGCTCGCAGGACCGCAACTGCTCCCCGCCCGTCCCGTGCTCGCGGCGCGAAGTCCTGCCCGATCGCGCTACCGGCCGTCAATAGCAGGCCGGTGGATGTCGACAGGAACGCCGCAAACGCTCCTGCCGAGGTAAGTGCGGTCAACACCCCGCCGCCGTGCCGGAGGCTGAGGCTCGGCAACAGCGCGACCACGCCGTCGGTCTTCGAGCTCAAATACAGCGCCAGCGCCAGCGAGCGACCGAGCAGGCCCAAGATGCTGGGGAACAGGTAGAAGAACCCCACGAGACCCACCGTCGCAACGGCGGCACGACGGGCTTGGCGACCGGTGGGATTCGTTCCGAAGCGGACGAGGATGTGCGGCAGCCCCGCCGTGCCCAACGTGAAGGTCATTAGGATGGCCCAAGTCGTGAAGAGCGGATGCCCGACACCCGGCAACGAGATCAGTGGACGTTGCCACGTCGACCACCACGGCGGCGATGATCGCGGCCGTCCCGGCGACGCCGACGGGGTACGGAATCGACGCGACCTCGACGAGCACGAGGCCGGCGCCCTTGAGTTGCGGAACCACATAGAGCCCGCTGATCACGAACGCGACGCCGGCGACGAGCCGGCGCAGCGGCAGGCTCGCGAGCCGGCCCTCGACGAAGTCGGGCACGGTGAATCCGCCGAAGCCGAGGAACGACGCGGCGGAGAGGTACTCGCCGGCGATGGCCGTGGCATTTGCCCGCGCTCCCATCGATCTCGCCGCGACGAGGAAGTCGCCGGCTCCGCGCAGCGTCCGCACGCCCAGGGACGCGACGGCGAGGCTCGCAAGCAGCACAGCGACGATCGCGAGGATCGCAGCCATCTACTGCGCGGCCCGATCGTCGCGCAGCGCCAGTGCCGCCTCGAGTCGGTCGGCGGTTCGGCGATGATGATGGGCGAGCAGAAGCAGAGCCGGGTAGGCGAGCACGCCGAGCAGAATCCAGACGAGCGGGATGGCGCCGATGTGAAGCCGAGCCAGCCCGGGCAGCACCGCAAGGAGCAACGGCGCGAGCAGCAAGGCGCCGATCAGGATCGACATCGTCCGGATCGCGAGGCGGCGTTGAACCCGCAGGGTGACTGCCAGCGCCGGGAGCGTGGCTTCCGCGCTCGCCGGGGCAGCTTCGGCAGGCTGCTGCTCGCCGCTGAGAGCCGATGGCGGCAAGCCGAGCGCTGATCGCATCTGCGGGCTCATTACCCGCTCGCGCCGTGGCTGGGTCATCGGCGCTGGTTCGCGCCGCGCCGGCTCGTTTCATCCACCCGGTCGCGCAACGCAGCGGCCATGCGGCGGCTGACCGACAGGTCCTGCCCGGCGACGCGCACCAGCTGAGCGCCCATTGGATCCCTCGCCAGCTCAGTGACGTAGCGCAGGTTGATGAGGTAGCTCCGGTGCACCCGCAGGAAGCCGTGCTTCTGCCACTTCGACTCGAGCACCGACAGCGGGATCCTTAGGACATGGACGCCTGGATTCTCGCCACCGGCGTGCAGGTGCACGTAGTCACGGTGCGACTCGGCGAACTGCACGGCGTCACGGCGGACGAAGAACCGTCGCCTCCCGTCGTCGACCTTCACCGCCGCCAGGTCGTCCTCGGCCACGGTTTCAAGCACGCGCGCGTCGTCAACTTCGCCCGGGACATCGGGCAGCAGCCGCCGCTCGATGCGGTTCAACGCGTCCTGGACGCGCTCGGCGCGCAACGCCTTGAGCACATAGTCGACCGCGTCCAGTGCGTAGGCCTCCGCGGCGTGGCTGTCGTGAGCGGTGACGAACACGATGAGCGGACGGTGCTTGAGTCCGGCAAGGACGGCTGCAAGTTCGATCCCGTCCAGTTGCGGCATGTTGACGTCGAGAAAGACGGCGTCGAAGCGGTTGCCGCGGAGTTGGCGCAGCGCGTCCAGCCCGTTTCGCGCCCCGGTCACCACGCCGACCCGCGGATCCTGGCGCAGCTGGTGCATGAGCTCGTCGAACGCGAGACGCGATCGCCGATCCCGCTCCGCTGGGTCTGGCCGGCTTCGCCGCCACCACGTTCGTGCTCAGCTTGTTCAACGCCGGTCTGGTCGGCAACCCCAAGCTGGAAGCAGTAGTGCTGCCGTTCGCGCTCCTCTTCGGCGGAATCGCCCAGCTGCTGGCCGGCATGTGGGAGTTCAAGAAGAACAACACCTTCGGCGCCGTTGCGTTCACGTCCTACGGCGCCTTCTGGATCTCCTTCTTCTATTACGTCAAGTACGTGGCGGCCACCCTTCCCCGGCGGATGCCCACACGGCTACCGGCATCTTCCTGCTGACCTGGACGATCTTCACGGTGTACATGACGATCGCTTCGATCAACACCAGCGCCGTGCTGACAACCGTCTTTGCAACTCTGCTGGGCGCCTTCGCGCTGCTCACCCTCGGTGCCTTCAACGAAAACCTGTCGCTCACCCACGCGGGCGGCTTCATCGGGATCGGCGTCGCGTTCCTGGCCTGGTACGCATCTGCGGGCGCCGTGACGAACGCAACCTGGGGCCGTAGCGTGCTCCCGCTGTTCCCCGCCAAGAAGAACTGACCTGACGGCGAGCCGGCGGGGTGTTCCCACAGTGGGGGCGCCCGGTCGGCTTTCTCATGCCCGAGCGCGCCCTCAGCCCTCGGCGGGCAGGTTCTCGCGGGCCCACATCGCAGCGGACGTTCGGTCACTCACGCCGAGCTGGCGGAACACGTTGCCGAGGTGCACTTTGACGGTGCGTTCGGTGATGCCCAACGCACGTCCGATCTGCTTGTTTGCCATGCCCTTGGTGGCAAGGCGGAGCACCTGCTGCTCGCGGTCGCTGAGCTGGGGCCCGGAGTCGGCTTTCGGCAGGAGGGCGCCTGCCACCCGGGCGTCCAGCGGGGCGTGCCCTGCGGCCGCCGAGCGGATTGCGGCGAGCATCTCGTCCGGGCTGGTGTCTTTGAGGACGTAACCTGTAGCGCCCGCTGCTATCGCGTCACGTACCCGCGACTGGTCGGAGAACGAGGACAGCACCACCACCTTGATGTCCGGGTGACGCTCGCGCAGGACCCGCGTGGCGGCGACGCCGTCGAGCACCGGCATCGACAGGTCCATCAGCGCGACGTCGATCTCTGTCGTGGCGGCGATCTCGAGGGCAATCGCGCCGTCGGCGGCTTCGCCGACCACCTCGATGTCGCTCGCGCCGCCGAGCAGCGAGACCAGACCCGCGCGGACCAGGCGATGGTCGTCGACCAAAAGCACGCGGATCACGCGGTGTCCAGCCGCAATCGCCAGGCCGTCCCTTCGCCAGGCGCGGTACGCAATGCGAGCTCGCCACCCACGTCACGGGCGAGGTCGGTCATCAGCGCCAGCCCGAAGTGCCCGTGCGCCGGATTGGCGGGCATCTCGAAGCCGACGCCGTCGTCGGCGGCTTCCAGCACGACCTCACGACCGTCGCGGTGCAGTGAAATCTGCAGAACTGTCGCCCGCGAGTGCCGAGTGGCGTTGCGCAGGCATTCCTGGGCGATCCGGAAACAGGCCTGCTGCTGTTCGGCGCTGAGTGCCGTCGCGGCGCGCTCGTCCAGATCGAGGACGACCCCGGGCTCGCGTCCGGCGTTGGTGGCGGCAAGATCGCGCAGTGCCGGGACCAACCCCGCCGACTGCAGGTTCGGCGGATAGATGTCGACGAGCAGCGAGCGCATCCCACCGATGCTCGTGCGCACCGCATCGCCCGCTTCGTCCAGGCGCGCCGCGAGATCGCGGTCCCCGTTCGCCGACGCGCTCTGCGCCCCGGCGGCAACGGCGAAGGAAGCGGCGACGAGTTCTTGGACGACGCCGTCATGCAGCGTCGCAGCGATGCGCCGGCGCTCATCCAGCGAGGCGTCCATGGCCTGCTGCAGCATCGCCTCGCGCTGGCGGTAGGCCCGCCTGGCCCGCGCCAGCAACGTCCACACCAGCGGAGCCAGCAACACTACGATGGCGGCGAGGCTGCTGAGCGTGATGCCGGCGAAACCGTGCCACAGCTGGGTTGCCCGCGCGGTGACCTGGTCGTAGCGGAAGTAGGTCTCGAACAGCAGTTCGTGCCCGCCAGGAGTCCATACCGGTCGGTAGACCTCGAGCATCGTGCCCTGGCCGCGTTCGAATCTGTTTTCCGGCGACGACAGGTCGCTGATCTCGGCGCGGGTCTGCGGGTGAGCGAACGTCTCACGGACCTGGGCGTCGAGGTCGAAGCGCTTGTCGATAAGCAGCGTCTCGTCGGAGTAGACGATCTGCCCCTGCGGGGTCCAGATCTTGACGCGGACCAGCGAAGAGGACAGCACGCCTTTGCGAATCAACGCGTCCAAGCCCCGTCTGGCGGCGTCGGAGTTGGTCGCCATCGCGTCCTTCAAAGCGGGCTGCACCACGCTGTTCGCGATGACGTTCGTCAGCTGCGCGACGTCGTGAACGGACTGGTCCTCGGCAGTGTTACGGCTGACGATCGTGCCGGCCACGCCGACCAGGATCAGCGCGCCGATCGCGGCGAGAGCGAAACGCAGCAGCACCGAGCGCAGCGAAGGCAGGCGCTGCGACGCTGCCCGGCGTCCGGGCGAGGCGGTGATGAGCTCGTGCCAGCTGCCGGTCTGCGGACGTGCTGCGCCGACCTCGAAATCAGTGGTCATCGACCGCTGCTGCCCCCGCCGCCATCGCTTCTGGTCGCGGTGACGGCGTGGGGGGCGCTGACGCCCCCGCTTGGTCCGCGGCCTTTGGTGTGGGAAGCGTCGCCGACGCGGCCCCCGTTGTCCTCGGAGGGTTGCGGGGTAGGCGTCGGGCGCGGCTCGCGAGCGTCATGCGTGGGCTCGCCGGCGCGATGAGGCGAACCGGTCGCGCGACCCCTTCGGTCTGCCCGCTGCTGCCCGTCCCCAGCAGACCGAGACGCGTTGGTGGCATCGCGGGCCTCCTGAATCTCGGTGCTCGTGCTTACGGCCGCTTCGGCCCCATGGTCGTCGCTCTTCGTGCTGGTGGGTGTGTATCGTACTGCGCTCGGGTCTCGGTCGTCCTGGTGAACGCTGCCATTGGGGTTGTACTCGACGATGTGTGCCGACGTCGGAGGGCGAACCGGGATGCGCTCGCTGAAGGACGGGTTGCCCGACAGGCCCGCGACTGCTGGAATCGCGACGCCGACCGCCGCTGCGGCGGCGGCGACCGCGAGTACAAGCCGGTTCACGAACATGATCACTCCCTCCCGAGCAGTACGTGCATTGGGTTGAGTCTGTGCGCCACGGCGCGGGTCGGCTATAGGACTATCGCGCTAGTACTAACGCCCGGACGACGTATCGGTTCACGCGCGCGGCAAGCCGCTGGCCTGGATCAACCGGGTCGAGCGTCACCTGGCGAGCAAAGCCGGCAGGGCCTGCACCACTACCTTCCAGGCCGGCGAGGACGGATCGATGAGGTCGAGGTGATCCCCGTCGACCTCGCTCAGGGAAGCCTGCGAGCCCAGGTATTTGGCCGCGGCGACATACGCGGTGCTCTGCGCGAACGGGACACTGTCGTCGGCACGCGAGTGGACGCACAGGACCGGGGTCAGGATCGGCAGTAGCTCGATCGGGTCGGTGAGCCGGTACCGCTCGCTCACCTCATCAGGGCTGCCGCCGAGCAAATCGGGCACTGCGGCGCCGCCGACGCCGGTGCGGGCGGCCCGCCCGAGATCCAGCACCCCGGCCTGCGCGACGCTGGCGCGTACGGTCACCGTCGGCCGTGCACCCGGCGCCCCGACGGGCAGTTTCGGACGCGCGGCCGCCCAGACGGCCAGTTGTCCGCCGGCCGAGTGCCCGATGGTGACGACGTGCGAGGTGTTCACCCCCAGGTCGGCCAGCTTGTCGATACCGGCAGCGACGTCGTCGAACGTCGCCGTCCACCCGCCACCGTCGCCCACTCGGCGGTACTCGAGATTCCAGACCGTGTAGCCGCGCCGGACGAGATCGGCGGCGAGCGGGCGGCCCAGGGAAAGGTTGTACTGAGCCCGCCAGAACCCGCCGTGAATGATGACGACCGTGCCAGGCTTCGATGCGCTCTTCGGTCGCGACAGCTCGCCGAATTGAGACGGGTCGCTGCCGTAGTCGTGTCGCACCGATGCGGGCGTACTGGACGGCCCACGCCCCGTACCGGACGGCGCGTGCGAGGCCGACGAGCACGCCGGCAGCGCGAGCACGCCTGCGGTCGCGGCAAATAACTGCCGCCGGGTCAGCGGCCGTCTGTGGGCCTGCCGTGCCGCCATCTTGCCGCCTGTCCGAGCGAGTAGTGTCCGACGTCGATTATCAACCAGAGTGGACGGGACGTGCGCTGTGAGCGACGTAGACCGCTTCAACCTGGAGCGATTTGTGCGCGCGCAGGGCGACGGCGGTATCTATGACAGCGCGTTGGCAGAGTTGGAGCGCGGGCGCAAAGGCAGCCATTGGATGTGGTTCGTGTTCCCGCAGATCGCGGGCCTGGGCACAACCGCGACCTCGCAGCGCTACGCGATTGCCTCGCTGGAGGAAGCACGGGAGTACCTGCGGCATCCGGTACTCGGGCCGCGACTGCTGGAGTGCGCGGAGGTGCTCGACACGACGCAGGGCCGCACTGCGACAGAGATCCTTGGCGTCGTGGACGCAAAGAAGCTGCGCTCATCGGTGACGCTCTTCCTGCGCGCCGAGCCCCGCGAGCCGATCTTTCAGCGCGTCCTCGACCAGTACTTCGACGGCGTCGCGGACAGTTGCACTGACACCCTGCTGCAGTGATCGGTCGAGACGTGTTCGCTGTCTACGCAACGTCTCAGAACGGTCGCGAGCGCGGTAACGCCGGCCCCTGCGGTGCGCGAATTCTGCGTTCGGCGCACTCCGGAACGAGAAGCCGGGGTCAGTTCGTCGGCGGGTAGTAGTCGCGGTGGTTCCCGCGGTTGTCCACCGTAAATCGGAGCCGGCCGAGTGGCTTCTCGATGGCGTGGTGGCTGAGCCACGCGACCGGGACTGAGGCACTGACCAGAAGGACGGCGATCACCGGAAACATTTGGGGCGCGTGGTTGAGGTGAAAGTGGGTATCGAGGTAAAGCAGGACCGGTTCGTGCCAGATGTAGAGGCTGTAGCTGGTGAGACCGAGCCACGCGAGCCGCCGCCCGGCGAGCGCTCGACGCCAGAGGTGCTTGGGGTCGTCGAAAACCGAGCTGGCAATGAGTAGCCCGAATGCGAGCGCGGACACCAGATTGAAGATCGACATTCTGGTGGGATCGTCGGTGCGAATGGCGCACCCGTAGACCAGCAGCCCGAGCGCGGTGATGCGTAGCAGGATGAGCAGCGGCCTACGCACGGGGGAGGATGAGAAGCGAGAAGCGTGAATGACCGCGATGAACATCCCGATGGCCAACATGTCGGCACGAGCGATCGGATTGAACCAGATGGCCCATCGGGTCGCGGGCTGGTGCGTTACGAACAGCGCCCATGCTTGCCACGCGAAAGATGCGACAGTGAGAACCACCGGCGCGCTCAGCAGCAGCAGCCGTCTGTTTCGTGCACCGGTCGTCCGGCCGACCAGTTGGTTTAGCGCAACATACCCGGCGGCCAGGAAGAGATAGAACCAGATCTCGACGGAAAGTGACCACGCTGGCCCGATCGTGTAGAAGATTCTCTTGGTGTCGAAGACTTGTATGAAGGTCAGGTGCTCGACGAGGTCCACCCAGTCGCCCGGCAGTCTGGTGTTGCGGTAAGACCATACGAGAAGGATCGCCGACCAGTACAGCGGCAGGATTCGGGTGGCCCGGCGGATCAGGAAGAGCTTGACAGGGCCCGGCTGCACGCCTTGCAGAACCTTGCGCGCAACGGGCAGGTATAACAGGTACGCGGAAAGAATGAGGAACATGCTGACCAGGCCGTCGAGGTTGCGCAGAACGGCCTGCGCGACCGTGTGCGGATAGGCATAGCTGCTCGACGCGTTTCCCCTGGCGAACTGGAAGGCGTGAAAGACGACGATGCCCACCGCGGCCAGCCCTCGGTAGCCCTCGAGGTCGTGCATGCGCGTCGATGGTGCTTTGTCGGCGTAGGTGGGCAGCGTCTTGGCTTGCCCTTCGTCAACCGTAGAGATCTTCACCCGACAACCGTGACGCCGGACGTCGCCGTCAATTCCTCGAATGCGTTCGAGTCGAAGGCGGGATCGCGCACCGTTACTCGCCAAACCTCTTCACCCATCATCTGCTTGATGTGCGCCACCCGGGCGAGTGTGTTCTTGAACTCGGTGTAGAAGAACAGGTTCACAAGCGCGTATTGCAGGAACCACATCCGGTGGGTCCGCACTTCCGGGGCCGCGACTACGTAGGTCAGGGCGGTCTGCACCGGCCCGACCGCGAAGGTGACGATCGTGGAAAGAATCAGGAGCGGGACGAACCAGTTGAACGGTTCGCTGGAGCGATGCAGGAGCACATAAACGACGAGAGGGATCATCTGCAGAGATAGCCACGGGTAAAGCTCGCGCCAGCACAGCAGAAACGTGGTCCCGAATTTCTGTCGCATGCTCAGAATGGGGCTGCGGAGCCCGGACAGGGCGTACTCGAGCGATACCTGCGACCACCCTTGAGCCCATCGAAGGCGCTGCCCGGCGAGGACTCTGAGGCTGGTCGGCGCGAGTTCTCTGGAAATCAGACCCGGGTCACTGGCGATCCGCTGTCCGCGCAAGGTCACCCTCAACGAGGAATCGATGTCTTCGGTGAGCATCGCGCCCCGCAGACGTACCTCTCTGAGCAGCTCAGCGCGCCAGTAGCCGTTGCTGCCGCCGAAGATGCCGAAGCCGTGCAATTGTGCGCGTCCGGGATGGCTGAGGGCATAGATCGATTCAAACTCGACGGCGACTGTCCGACTCACCCAGGAATTCGCCCCGTTGCGAATGACGCAATGCCCCTGCACGACGCCGTACCCGTGTGACAGCCAGTGCCATGCCCGCTGGAACGAGCCGGAGGTGGGGTGGTGGTCGGCGTCGAAGATGCCGACCATGTCGCCGGTCACCAACTGCAGCGCAGCATTGACATTCTGGGCTTTGGAGGTGCTGTCGGACACCTTCAACAGCACGAGGCGATCCTCGTGCTTGGCCAGTTCAGTGAGGACGGCCTCGACTGGGAGCGAGTGTGGGCTGTTGTAGGCGAGAATTACCTGCAATCCGGGCTCGTAATCCAGACCCAGAAACACCTTGACCGTCTCCAGGATCGTCGCGGCCTCGTTGGGCAGGTACGCCGCGATGATTGCGCTGGCACTCGGCAATTCCGAGCCCGCAAGCTCAGGTGGACGCACCGGATCCAGTGCGGCGAAAGACTCGGCGTAAATGCTGAGCGCGTTCGCGAGCAGCGCGACGGTGAGAACGAGATACATGATGGTCGTCGCTGTTCGCGCGACGTGCAGCCAACCTGCCAACTCGTATATGGCGTAGGGCACGAAGAGGGCGAGCGCAAAGGTCAACCCGATCTGCAGACTGAGCCGGTGGCGGTCCCGCAGCTCACGACTGGCTGCACCAATGCCCGAGTCCCGGGGAGCGCGTGCGAGCGGGCGCCAACCCACGGGCACGAGGTCCCTCCGCGACGCGGCCGCCGTCAACGCTTCGAGCGCCCGCGTTCGCGCGGGGTAAGGGTGGCCCGAATGGACGGTCGCATAACCCAGCAGCGGCGTCACCAAGACAAGTTCGGATCCAGCGTGAAAGTGCAGCGCCGCCACAACCGCGCGCACTCGCCCGAGCACCCGCTCCGCGGTCGTCGCTCCCACGCCCGGCACGACGAGCAGAACCCCGCGAGGATCGTCGGCCAACACCCATGAACCCTCGAGCCTGTCGGTGAACGCGGCGGCCACCGAACTGGCCAGCTCAGCAGCGACAGCGGTTCCAAATTGGGTGATCACCTGGTCGTGCTCGGCGAAGGACACCGCCACTACCAGCACCGGCCGGCGGCGTAACCGCAGTCGGCCGCCCGCCTCAGCCGTCGAGGCAACGCGTTCCCGCTCAGTCGCGACAACGCGATCCTTCACCGGTTTGACCATCTGTTTGAGGTTCTGCTTCTCAACGGGCGTACGACGTCGGCGCGACGTCTTCGCCCCAACCGACTAATACATCGGCCAACGAACGCACTACATGAGCCCTGATTGGCTCACGCACTTCGAGATCTCTGCCCCAGTGCTACAAACGCGCCGCGACGGCCCGGGACACGAGGATCACGTTGAGCGCAGACTTCGTTACCACCGTCCGCAGGACGACCATGAGCTTGCCCTTGCTGAACGCACAAGCCCAGTCCTTGCCCTTGTCGGCGGCATCGAACGACGTCTGGAAGCACAGTCCGGGGGCCTGGCCCACGATGCTGGCCTGCTGCGGGTTGGTGCCCTCGGCCTGATCCAGACGGACGAACGCGTTGTGCGCGGCGAGATCGGACGGGTAGCGCGAGACCAGGATCTCCAGCGCCGGTTGGTGCGGTCCCGGCAGATGCTCACTTCGCGAGAGCGGCGAGCCTTGCAGCGCGTAGAAGCGGCAGCCCACCGTCGCCCCGCCGCTCGTGAGTGCGGTGATGCGCGCCAGTCGCATGCCGACCTTCCCTGCAGCGGACTGTTGGGACAGGTACGGACACGACGACGCCCTCGCGCTGGTCGTCGGACCGGAGTCGAGCGCGCCGGACGGCGGAGCGGGACGCGTGCTCGTGACCGTCGCCGTCGCCGTCGACGTCGTCACCGGCGAAGGTGCCTGTGAGCCGCACGCCGCCAGCAGAACCGCGCCCAGCAGAACCGCGCCCAGCAGAACCGCGAAACGGAAGGCTCGCATGAGGTCGACGGTACCCAGGCGCAGGGCGCTAGCGGATGAGGATGTGGCGGCCGTCTGAGACAATTGCAGCCGTGCTCCACCGCTCCGGCTTTGCGTGCTTCGTCGGGCGCCCGAACGCCGGAAAGTCGACGCTCACCAACGCGCTGGTCGGCAGCAAGATAGTGATCACTAGCGACAAGCCGCAGACGACGCGACACGCCGTGCGGGGGATCGTCAACCGTCCGGACGCTCAACTCGTCCTTGTCGACACACCCGGCTTGCACCGGCCGCGGACACTGCTCGGCGAGCGGCTCAACGACGTCGTGCGGGCGACCCTCGCCGACGTCGACGTCGTGGGCTTCTGCGTTCCCGCGGACGAGAAGATCGGACCGGGAGACCGGTTCATCGCAGCCGAACTGGCCGCCCTGCGGGCGCCGCTGGTCGCGATCGTGACCAAGACCGACCTCGCGTCGCGCACGCGGATCGCCGAGCAGTTGATGGCGGTGAACGAACTGGCCGGCTTCGTGGACGTCGTCCCGGTGTCCGCACAATCCGGGGAGCAGGTCGAACTGCTCGCCGAGTTGCTCGTCGCGCACTTGCCCGAGGGACCCCAGTTGTATCCGGACGGCGTCACGACCGACAACGACATCGACACCCGCATCGCCGAGATGATTCGCGAAGCTGCCCTCGACGGGGTTCGTGACGAGTTGCCGCACTCGATCGCAGTCACGGTCGAGGAACGCCACCCGATGCCCGACCGTCCGCACATCACTGCGATCTACGCGACGATCCATCTCGAACGACGCAGTCAAAAGGGCATCGTCATCGGGTCCGGCGGCGCGCGTCTCAAGCGGATCGGGGTGCGCTCGCGCGCCAGTATCGAAGAGCTGCTGGGTGGCCGGGTGCACCTCGACGTGCACGTCGCCGTCGAGGCCGACTGGCAGCGCGACCCCAAGAAGCTGGATCGGCTGGGTTTTTAGGTGTTCGCGACCTACCGCGCGGTGTTCCGCGCGCCGGGCGCCGCGGCGTTCGCTGCGGCGGGCTTCGTGATGCGCATGCCGATCGCGATCTACCCGATCGCCATCGTGCTGATCATCTCCGCCAAGACCGGGCATTACGGCTTTGCCGGCGTGCTCAGCGCCACCTACGTGCTCGGCGGCGCCCCCGGCAACCCGCTGCTGGCCCGCTGGGTCGATCGCTACGGCCAGCGCCGCATGCTGCTTCCGGCTACGGCGGTGACGCTTGCGTGCACCGTCCTGCTGGCCGTCCTGCTGGAACAGGACGCGCCGGACTGGGCCCTGCTCGCCCCCACCTTCTTCATCGGATTCAGCTATCTGTCGGTGGGCTCGCTGGTCCGCGCGCGTTGGTCGCTCGCGCTCGCCGGCCGCCCCGAGCTGGCAACGGCGTACTCGCTCGAATCGGTACTCGACGAATTGATCTTCGTGGTCGGCCCGGTGGTCGCCACGGTGCTGGCCACGCATGCCGACCCGGTGATCGTGCTCTATGTGTGCGCTGCCCTGATCGGTGTCGGCGCCTGGTGGCTGTGGACACAGCGGGCGACCGAACCGGAGCCTCATCCGCCAGGCAGCCCCAGACATCCGTTCCCGCTGCGCGAGCCCGGCATGGTGCTGCTGTCACTGGCCACCGCGGCCATGGGCGCGTTGTTCGCGAGTGCGGAACTCGCCATGGTCGCCTTCTGCGGCCAGCACGGGCAGCGCGGTCTGACCGGGCTGGTGCTGGCCATGTTCGCGGCGGGCAGCGCGGTCGCCGGGCTGCTCTACGGCGCGCGGACCTGGCAGGCCGACATCCTCACCCGCTTCCGCCTCCAAGCCGTGATCTTCGCAATGTTGCCGGTGGTGTTCCTCGCGGCGGTCAATGTCGGCGTGCTCGCGTTGTGCGCGTTCGTGGTAGGGCTCGGCACTGCGCCCACCTTGATCACAGCGTTCGGCCTGGTCGACCGGGTCGTTGCGGCGACGTCGCTCACCGAGGGGTTGACCTGGCTGATCACCGGGCTCAATATCGGCTACGGCCTGGGCGCCGCCGTCGTCGGCCGCATCGCCGACGCGCACGGCGCCAGGGCAGGGTTCGCGGTGTCTATCGCGTCCGGGATGCTGATGGGCATGTTCGCGGTGTTGCTGCACCGGCGCCTGCGCGGGTCCGCGGCCCGCAGTGGCCCCGCAGTGGGACCATCGGAGTATGCCGCTCTACCGTGATGACGCGGTCGTGCTGCGCGTGCACAAGCTGGGCGAGGCCGACCGCATCGTCACGCTGCTCACCCGCCGTCACGGCCGCGTGCGCGCCGTTGGCAAGGGGGTACGCCGCACCACGTCCAAGTTCGGCGCCCGGCTGGAGCCGGGCAGCCACATCGACGTCCAATTGCACTCGCGGCTGCCTGAGGGGCAGCGCCAGCCCGGCGGGCACCGGGGCCTCGACCTGGTCACCCAGACTGAATCGATCGCGGCCTACGGTGCGCAGCTCGCAACCGATTACTCCCGTTGGACGAGCGTGTGCGCGATCTGCGAGACGGCCGAGCGGCTCACCGAGGAGGGCGAGCCGGCGCTGCGGCTCTACCTGCTCGTCGTCGGCGCCCTTCGGACGCTGGTGGAACGCGAGCACGACCCCGGACTGGTTCTCGACGCTTTCCTCATCCGGGCGATGGCGGTGTCGGGGTGGCAGCCCGCATTGGACGAGTGCGCGGTTTGCTCCGCTCCCGGGCCGCACAGCGCGTTCAACGTCCCGGCCGGCGGCTCGGTGTGCCCGAAGTGCCGCCCGCCGGGGTCAGCCAGTCCGCAGCCCGAGTCGGTGGTTCTGCTGTCCGCGCTGCTCGGCAGCAATTGGGCCGTCGCCGACGCCAGCGCGCCGACCGCGCGGCGCGAGGCGAGCGGGCTGGTCGCGGCTCACCTGCAGTGGCACCTTGAGCGTGGCCTGCGTTCGTTGCCGCTCGTGGATCGTGCCTGATTCCGCAGCGCGGGGGGCCATCGACGACCGACCGCCGCAGTTGATGCTGTGATGCAGGGCGGCTCGCCACCGGGGTCAGTGTTCGGTGATCTCCGTTCTCGGGGTGCGGGCCTGAGCGCGGCGCACCGATTCCTCGATCAGGTTCGCGGCGACGACCACCAACTTGACGTGCTCGTGCTGGCTCATGATCCGCAGCCGGACAAAGGCGTCCTGCTCGGACACGCCCGATCTGGACATGATGATGCCGACCGCGCGATCGATGGTGGAGCGGCTCGTCAACGCCGCCTGGAGCCGGGCGGCGGTCTGGCGCGACTGGTCCAGCACCCGGGCGTTGTGGATCGCCACCGCCGCCGGAACTGCGAACTGCTCCCCGACCCGGCGCGAGGTGCCCTTGAACGCGTTGCGCCGATGCGAATAGACGTTGAGCGCCCCCAGCACCTCGCCGTTGACGATCAACGGCAACGACAGTGCGCTGTGGATGCCCAGTCCGGCCGCTTCCGGACCGAATCGCGGCCACGCAGAATCCTCACCCAACCCGCTCGACATGTTCGTCGAGCCGGACGCGGCCGCCGAGATGCACGGCCCTTCGCCGAGGCGGTACTGGACCGCGTCCACGTCGCGCACGAACGTCGCCGAGGCGACGATGGTGTCGGGTTCACCCGCTTCGAGCATCGTCACCCCGACCCCGTCGGCGTCGGGCACGGCGAGTTTGGCGAAGTTCGCGACCTCGGTCAGCAGTTGCTCAAGCGTTCCAGCGCCCGCGACAAGGCGCGACAGCCCAGCCAATCCGGCGGCCAGGCCGAGGGCGTCGTCGGCAACCGAGTCCAAAATATCGTCGTGATCATTCACCGCTGCAATACCCATCATGGTCGTCGGTTCGCTACGGAACCGCGGAGTGTCCGGCGACCAGCACCGGCGAAGCGGCGGAGCGGCTTCGCGGAACCCGGACTGACTGTGCTCCCAGTATCAACAGGATAACTCGGCAGCCGACGGTTCGGCCCGACCCGCCGCGGCTGCCGGGAGCGATAGCCTGTCGCGATGGCAGTGCCAGCGGCTCCCCGAGCCCGACCGGAGCGCTGGCCCGCGCCGCCGCCACATCCCTCGGGCGCACAAGCTCCGGTCATCGCCCGTTCGGCCCTGCCGCGGCACGTCGCCATCGTCATGGACGGCAACGGTCGCTGGGCACAGCTACGCGGCCTGCCCCGTACGGAAGGGCACCGGGCCGGGGAGGCGGCCCTGCTCGACGTTCTGCACGGCGCGATCGAGATCGGTGTGTCGACGGTGTCTGCCTATGCGTTCTCGACCGAGAACTGGCGGCGCACCCCGGACGAGGTCCGCTTCCTGATGGGGTTCAACAAGGAGGTCATCCGACGCCGGCGCGACGAGCTTGCCGAGTTGGGCGTGCGGATCCGATGGGCGGGGCGCCGGCCGCGGCTGTGGCGCAGCGTGATCGACCAGCTTGAGGACGCCGAGCGCTACACCCGCGACAACGACCGGCTCACGCTGCAGTTCTGCGTGAACTACGGCGGCCGGGCCGAGATCGTGGACGCGGTGCGTGCGATCGCACGTGAGGTCAAGGCGGGCACCCTGAACCCGGCCAAGATCGACGAGCGGACGATCGAGGCACACCTGGACGAGCCGGGACTGCCCGACGTCGACCTGTTCATCCGCAGTTCGGGCGAGCAGCGCACGTCCAACTTCCTGCTCTGGCAGTCCGCCTACGCGGAGCTGATCTTTCTGGACACGCCGTGGCCCGAGTTCGACCGACGGCACCTCTGGGCCGCGTGCGTGTCCTACGCCCAGCGCAACCGCCGCTTCGGCGCCGCCGGCCCGATCGACGCTCAGATCGTGCCGAAATGATCTCGCTGGCGCACTTTCGCGGTGGCGAGGACGTCTTGCTCCGCGCCCGTGACGCGCTGGATGCGCTGTCCGTCCGGCCGGGGTACCAACGCGGCACCCTGGCCCGCAGCACCGACGACGCCGAGACCTGGGTGCTCGTCACCGAATGGGCCGACGTCGGCTCGTACCGCCGCGCGCTTGGTGCGTACGACGTGAAGCTGCGAGCGACGCCGCTACTCGCGGGCGCGCTGGATCTGCCCAGCGGCTACGAACCGTTGCTCGATGTAGCACCCGGCGGAGCCTCGGAAGAACGCGCCAGTGACCTCGAGGCCGACGCGGAAAACTAGCGCCGGCTCGCCGGATACCCTGGGAGGTCCGACCTGACGACCCGAAACAACAGTGGAGACCCTCGTGCCGTCCGACTCAGCCGCTGCCAGAAATGACGCTGCCAGAAATGACGCAGTGGTCAACCTGTGTAAGCGCCGGGGATTCGTCTTCGCATCCAGCGAGATCTACGGTGGTTCCCGCTCGGCGTGGGACTACGGCCCGCTCGGCGTCGAACTGAAGGAGAACATCCGCCGGCAATGGTGGAAGTCGATGGTGACCAGCCGCGACGACATCGTCGGCATCGATTCCGCGGTCATCCTGGCGACTCCGGTGTGGGAAGCGTCCGGTCACCTGGCGACGTTCAGCGATCCGCTGACCGAGTGCCGAAATTGCCATCGCCGCTACCGTGCCGATCACCTGGAGGAGGACTTCCACCGACGCAAGGGCCGCGCGCCATCGGGGCTCACCGACATCGCCTGCCCGAACTGCGGCACGCGCGGGCAATGGACCGAGCCCAAACAATTCAGCGGCATGCTCAAGACGTTCCTCGGCCCCGTGGAAGACGACGAGGCGGTGCACTACCTGCGTCCCGAAACCGCCCAGGGCATTTTCGTCAACTTTCTCAATGTGCTCAACACCGCCCGCAAGAAGCCACCGTTCGGGATCGCGCAGACCGGCAAAAGCTTCCGGAACGAGATCACGCCGGGCAACTTCATCTTCCGGACCCGTGAATTCGAGCAGATGGAGATGGAATTCTTCGTCGAGCCGGGCACCGACGAGACGTGGCACGAGTACTGGCTCGAGCAGCGCTGGAACTGGTACATAGACCTCGGCATCGACCCGCAGAATTTGCGCCGTTACGAGCACCCGAACGAGAAGCTGTCGCACTACTCGACGCGCACCGTCGACATCGAATACCGCTTCAATTTCGGCGGCAAGGAATTCGACGAACTCGAAGGCATTGCCAACCGCACCGACTTCGACCTCTCGACACACTCCGAGCATTCGGGCGCGGACCTGACGTATTTCGATCAGGAGAAAAACGCGCGTTGGACGCCGTACGTCATTGAGCCGGCAGCGGGGCTGACCCGTTGCGTGCTCGCCTACCTGCTCGACGCCTACCACGAGGACGAGGCGCCCAACGCCAAGGGCAAGCTCGAAAAGCGCACCGTCCTGCGCCTGGACAAGCGGCTCGCGCCGGTGAAGGCGGCGGTGCTGCCACTCTCGCGCCACGCCGATCTTTCGCCGGTCGCGCGGGATCTCGCGGCAGCGCTGCGGCGAAACTGGACCGTCGACTTCGACGACGCACAGGCCATCGGACGTCGCTACCGGCGCCAGGACGAGATCGGTACGCCGTTCTGCATCACCGTCGACTTCGAAACCCTCGACGATCAGGCGGTGACCGTACGCGAGCGCGACACCATGACGCAGGACCGGATCGGTCTGGACCAGGTGGAGAGCTACCTGGCGGCACGCCTGCTCGGCTGCTGAGCATGCCTACGCTCGTCCCCGCGTCCGAGCGGGGCCTTTCCCCGGGTAAGACGCTGTTCTTTGACGGGCCACCGGTCGTGCTGGCGCCGATGGCCGGCATCACCAATACGGCCTTCCGCCGGCTTTGCCGCGAGCAGATGTCCGGCGGCCTGTTCGTCTCGGAGATGATCACTACTCGCGCGCTGGTCGAGCGCAATCCCAAGACGCTGCGGCTGATCCGGTTCGAGGCCGACGAAACGCCGCGCTCGATTCAGCTCTACGGCGTGGATCCGGCAGTGGTCGGTGCGGCAGTCCGCATGGTCGTCGACGAGCACCTCGCCGACCACATCGACCTGAACTTCGGCTGCCCCGTGCCGAAAGTCACGCGCAAGGGCGGGGGATCGGCGCTGCCCTGGCGCATTGGCCTCTTCGACGACATCGTGACCACGGCAGTGCGCGAGGCACGTGGCGTCGTGCCGGTCACGGTCAAGATGCGCGTCGGCGTCGACCGCGACCATGTCACTTTCCGCGAGGCCGGCCTGCGCGCTCAGGACGCCGGCGTAGCGCACGTCGCGTTGCACGGGCGCACGGCCGCGGACTTCTACAGCGGAACGGCCGATTGGGCGCCGATTGCCGAACTGGCCGATCTGCTCGACATCCCGGTACTCGGCAACGGCGACATCTGGGAGGCCGACGACGCGCTGCGCATGCTTGCCACGACCGGGTGCGCGGGTGTTGTGGTCGGGCGCGGCTGCCTGGGGCGCCCGTGGCTGTTCGCCGACCTGGCGGCGGCCTTCGCCGGCCGGCCCGAGCGGGCCCGTCCGAACCTCGGCGAGGTCGCTGGGACGATGCGCCGGCACGCCGCGTTGCTCGCCGACTGGAGCGGTGAGCAGCACGGCGTCACCGGATTTCGCAAGCACGTCGCCTGGTACCTCAAGGGATTCGCCGTCGGCGGCGAGCTGCGCGCAGCCCTGGCACAGTCGTCTTCGCTCGCCGAACTCGACGACCTGCTCGCCCGCCTCGACCCGGCCCAGGCGTTTCCCGCGGCATGTGTCGGACGGCCCCGCGGGCGCACAGGTGGCGCTCGCCCGGTCGCTCTTCCGACCGGCTGGCTGGCCGATCGCCACTCGCGAGCCGTCCCGTCCGGCGCCGAACTTGCCGACAGCGGCGGCTGATCGTCGTATCAAAGCTCCGCGCGCGAACTCTTGTCTTGGGGTGAGCGTCGGCGCGACCCCGGTGTGACGCACCAGGGGGTTGCCGTGCGCGAAACGATGGGTCTGATCGGCGCACTCGTCATCGCCGCGTCCGCCGGCTACTACCTGCTTGACGTACTGCATGGCAACACTCGCCCGCAACGTGCGTCCTGGTTGGTCTGGGCCGTGGTCGGGGTGCTCGGTTTCGCGACTTCGGACGCAGCCGGAGCCGGACCCGGCGCGTACGCGGCCGGCATCGACACGGTGGCGTGCGTGGCGACATTTCTGATCAGCACGAGCCCGCGTTACGGCAAGCCGGGTGGACGGCGCGTCGATTGGTTGCTCGCGGCGGCGGCCCTAGCCGGGGTGGCGCTGTGGCAGTGGGGAGCGCTGACGACCGCCGCCGCAGCCGCCGCAGCCGTTGTCTGCGACGCTGTCGCGCTGTATCCGACACTGCGCGAGGCGTGGCGGCAACCCCGCCTGGAGTCGCTGCCCTCCTGGGGAGCGGATGTCGCCGGAAACGCCTGCTGCGTGCTCGCCGTGTCGCGACCCTCGCTCGCGGCGCTCGCGTTCCCTGGCTACCTCGCGCTTGCCGCGGCCGCGGTCTCAGGCGTCCTGCTGCTTCAGCGTTTCAAAGTGGGTCGGGCAGCCCATCTGAGTGACGCTTGCGAGCGAACCAATGTGATCGGGCTGGGCCGCCCGAACGAGCGAAGCGAAGGTCGGGTGTGAGCTGGGTCGGTCTGCGCTCCGGTGATGGCGGTAACGGCTTAGGCTGCTCAAATCGCCGATATCCCTGACCGGACGGAGCCAGACGCAGATGACGGGCCAGTCGAGGCAGACGAAGTACGTGTATGACTTCGCCGAGGGCAGCAAGGAGATGAAGGGCCTGCTGGGCGGCAAGGGAGCCAACCTCGCGGAGATGACCAACCTGGGTCTGCCGGTGCCGCCTGGGTTCACGATCACGACTGAGGCCTGCCAGGCGTATCTGAAGTCCGGACGCGAGCCGGAGGAACTCTCCGACGAGGTGTCCGAGCACTTGCAGGATCTCGAGAAGGCGATGGGCAAGCGGTTAGGGCAGTCCGACGACCCGCTGCTGGTGTCGGTGCGTTCCGGGGCGAAGTTCTCGATGCCCGGGATGATGGAGACGGTTCTCAACATCGGGCTCAACGATCAGTCCGTGCGCGGGCTCGCCGCGCAGGCCGGTGACGAGCGCTTCGCGTTCGACTCCTACCGGCGCCTGATCCAAATGTTCGGCAAGACCGTGCTCGGTATCGCCGGCGAGCATTTCGAGGACGCGATCGACTCGGCGAAGCACGCCAAGGACACCACCAACGACCTGGATCTGGACGCCGGCGACATGCGCAAGCTCGTCGAGGCGTTCAAGGAGGTCGTCGTCAAGCATGCTGGCCGCTCGTTCCCGCAGGAGCCACGCGAGCAGATGGACCTCGCTGTCCGCGCCGTGTTCGATTCCTGGAACACCGGGCGTGCGGTGATCTATCGGCGCCAGGAACGCATCCCGTCCGATCTGGGGACGGCAGTGAGTGTCGTGGCGATGGTGTTCGGCAACCTCGACATGCAGTCGGGCACCGGCGTGGCGTTCACCCGCGACCCGGCGTCAGGCGCACAGGGCGTCTATGGCGACTACCTGCAGAACGCGCAGGGCGAGGACGTCGTGGCCGGCATCCGCAATACCGTCCCGCTGGCGGATTTGGAGCAGCTGGACAAGCGCTCGTACCAGCATTTGCTCCAGAACATGCAGACGCTCGAGGAGCACTACAAGGACCTGTGCGACATCGAGTTCACCATCGAGCGCGGCAAGCTCTGGATGCTGCAGACCCGCGTCGGCAAGCGCACCGCGGCGGCAGCGTTCCGCATCGCGACCCAGCTCGTCGACCAGGGCCTGATCGACATGGACGAGGCAACCTCACGGGTGACGGGCGCGCAGCTGGCGCAGCTGATGTTCCCGCGCTTCGACGACGACGCCTCGCGCAAAAGGATCGCGCAAGGCATGGGCGCCTCGCCCGGTGCTGCGGTCGGCAAGGTCGTGTTCGATTCTTACACCGCGGTGAAGTGGTCGCGCTCGGGTGAGTCGGTGATCCTGGTGCGCCGCGAGACGAACCCGGACGACCTCAACGGCATGATCGCGGCGGCGGGGATCCTGACCAGCCGCGGTGGCAAGACGTCGCACGCCGCGGTCGTCGCCCGCGGGATGGGCAAGACCTGCATCTGCGGGGCGGAGTCGCTCGACGTCAACACCAAGCAGCGGGTGTTGAAGGGTCCGCGCGGGTTGGAACTGCACGAGGGCGACCTGATCTCGATCGACGGGACGACCGGCGACGTGTTCCTCGGCGAGGTGCCGGTCGTCGACTCACCGGTGGTGCGCTACTTCGAGGACGGCACGGTCGATCACGACGACGACCTGGTGGTGGCCGTCGACCGGATCATGAAGCACGCCGACGGCAGGCGGCGCATGTCGGTACGCGCGAACGCCGACAACGCCGAGGACGCCGCGCGGGCTCGCCGCTTCGGCGCGCAGGGCATCGGGCTGTGCCGCACCGAGCACATGTTCCTCGGTGAGCGCCGCAGCATGGTCGAGCGGCTGATCCTGGCCGACACCGACGAGGATCAGGAAACCGAGCTGAAGAAGCTGCTGCCGATGCAACGTGAGGACTTCGTCGGCATCCTCGAGGCGATGGACGGTCTGCCGGTGACGGTACGGCTGCTGGACCCGCCGCTGCACGAGTTCCTGCCGGACCTCACCGAACTGTCGGTGCGCGTCGCGGTCGCCGAGGCCCGCGGGGAGGAGCGCGAAGGCGATCTGCGGATGCTGCAGGCGGTCCACAAGCTGCACGAGCAGAATCCGATGCTGGGCCTGCGCGGCGTCCGCCTCGGCGTTGTCATCCCGGGGCTATTTGCGATGCAGTCGCGCGCGATCCTGGAAGCCGCGGCAGAGCGGATCAAGGTCGGCGGCGTGCCCCGGGTGGAGATCATGGTGCCGCTGGTGGCCAACGTGCAGGAGTTCGAGACCGTCAAGCAGGACATCATCAAGGTGGCGCGTGAGGTTCGCGCCGAAACCGGGGTGCACTTGGAATTCCTCGTCGGGACGATGATCGAACTGCCGCGGGCCGCGCTGACCGCCGACCAGATCGCCGAGGCCGCCGAGTTCTTCTCCTTCGGTACCAACGATCTGACCCAGACGACGTGGGGGTTCTCGCGCGACGATGTCGAGGCGGCGTTCTTCTCCGCGTACCTGGAGAAAGGCATCTTCGGGGTCAGCCCGTTCGAGTCAATCGACCGGGAGGGCGTCGGCGAGCTGGTCCGCATCGGTGCAGAGAAGGGCCGCTCGCGTCGCCCGGGACTCAAGCTCGGCGTCTGCGGCGAGCACGGCGGCGACCCTGACTCCGTGCACTTCTTCGAGCAGGTCGGGCTCGATTATGTGTCCTGCTCGCCATTCCGCGTGCCGGTCGCACGCCTGGAAGCGGGCCGCTCGGTGCCCGAGGACTGACCCGGATCTCCGGTGGACTCGCGCGGTAACGTCATGGCGTGTTCTGGCGCCGCTCCCGTCCCCCATCGCAGGAGATGAGCAGTTCGCTCGAGTCGCGGCGGCGCGAACCCGACGGTGGCACGCTCGTGCTGCCGACGCTCGCGCTGGTCGAACAGATCCTCGACGAATTCGGGCTGAAGCACTCGATCGACGACGACGGCGACCTGGTCGTGCGGTGGGAGAAGTGCAGCGTCTTCTTTTTCTTCTACGGCGAACGACGCGAGATCCTGCAGGCGAGGCTGTACATGAACCGGCGGTTCGACGTCGACAACCGTGGTTCGCTCGCTCTCCTGCTGGACGAGTGGAACCGGATCAAGCTCTTTCCCAAGGTGTACACGGTGCTGCCGGACGACGGCCGGGTCGGCATCTGCGCCGAGCAGTGCTTCGACTTTGAACCGGGTGTGACTCGGGTGCAACTCAAGTACACGATTGGACTATGGGTCGACACCCTGCTGCGGTTCACGGACTGGGTCGACGATCAGGTCTGAGCGCGGCATGTATGCCTACGACGCCGGCGACCGGGCACGGTGGGCGGCCGAGCCGCCGAAACGCGCCGGCGCTCAAAGCGGTGCCCTGGAACGTGGCGACTTCCAGCGTGACCGGGCCAGGGTGCTGCACTCCTATGCGTTTCGCCGCCTCGCTGACAAGACCCAGGTGGTCGTGCCCGGCGAGGACGACTTCCCGCGGACCCGGCTGACCCACTCGCTCGAGGTCGCCCAGATCGCGCGTGAGATCGGCGCGGCACTCGGCTGCGATGCGGACCTCGTCGACACGGCGGGCCTGGCGCACGACATCGGCCACCCGCCGTTCGGCCACAACGGCGAGGACGCGCTGAATCTCGCCGGGGACGCCTGCGGAGGGTTCGAAGGCAACGCGCAGACACTGCGGGTGCTGACCCGGCTCGAGGCCCGGGCCGTGCACCCGTCCGGTGAACCCGCAGGGCTCAATCTCACCCGCGCCGCGCTCGACGCATCGTGCAAGTATCCGTGGCAGCGCCGCGAGGGAGAGCGCAAGTTCGGGGCGTACGCCGCCGACGCACCAGCGTTCGAGTGGCTGCGCGCGGGCGTGAGTGGCGAGCGTCGGTGCCTCGAGGCGCAGGTGATGGACTGGGCCGACGACGTCGCCTACTCCGTCCACGATGTCGAGGATGGCGTGCATGCCGGCATGATCCGGCTCGCGGCCGTCGACGACGCGGCGCGTGAATCGCTGTGTCAGATTGCCTCCGCCATGTACTCCCGAGACACCCCCGAGAAACTTCTGCCGGTGCTCGATGCGCTGCTCGGGCTGCCGACGCTGCGCGACCTGGCGGCCTACGACGGCTCGTACGCAGCACAGGCGAGCGCCAAGCGGGCGACGAGCGAGCTCACCGGACGCTTCGCCGCGGCGGCTATCACTGCAACCCGCGCTGTGCACGGGGCCGCCCCGCTGGGCCGCTACCGCGCGGACCTGGTTGTGCCCGCCGTCGTCGCCGCAGAGTGCGCGCTGCTGAAGGCCGTGGCAGCGCACTTCGTGATGGCAAGGCCGGAGGCTGCACAACGCCAAGTGAGGCAGCGTCGGGTGCTCACCGATTTGGTCGACGTGGTGCTCGCGGGCGCCCCGGAGAGCTTGGATCGAGGCCTGCTCGCCGCCTGGCGGGTGGCCGACAACGACGCGGGGAGACTCCGCGTGGTCGTCGACCAGATCGCGCAACTCACCGATTCCGCCGCGCTCATTTGGCACGAGCGGCTGATTCGACCGGACAGCCTGAGAGGACGCTGATAGGAGCTCAGCGCGAAATCATGGACATCGATCTTCGGCGCGGAGGAAGCTCCCCGATTACTGTCCGTGAACGCTCGGAATGTAGATGGGGTACCGCGCATGGCGTTAGACAGTTCGGCCAAGACTGGCGTCGAACGCTCCACGGAGCTGCGACGCAGCATCGGCTTCTTCGGCCTGATGTTCATATCGCTCGGTTCGATCATCGGCTCCGGCTGGCTGCTCGGCGCGCTGACCGCCGCCACGAAGGCCGGGCCGGCGTCCTTGATTTCGTGGATCCTGGCTGCGTTCATGCTGATGACCCTCGCCCTCGTGCACGCCGAACTCGGTGCCGCGTACCCGGTGGCCGGTGGCACCGCCCGCTTCCCCTACTTCGCGTTCGGCACCCTGGCTGGCTTCACAGCGGGCTGGTCGGCGTATCTGCAGGCCGTCACGATCGCCCCAATTGAGGTCGAGGCGGCGATCTCGTACCTCAACACGACTAAATGGGCGCAGAAGAATCTCGACATGCTCAACACGAACGGCACGCTGAACGGCACCGGTCTGGTCGTCGCGTCGCTGTGCATGATGCTGTTTACGGTGATCAACCTGCTCGGTGCGAAGCTGCTGTCGGACAGCAACACACTGATGGTGATCTGGAAGACCGCTGTGCCGATCCTGGCGGTTATCGTGATCATGTCGCTGAGCTTCCACACCTCGAACTTCACCGCCGGCGGCGGCTTCATGCCCTACGGCATGCACGGGGTGTTCGCGGCTCTTCCGGCGGGCGTCGTGTTCGCGTTGCAGGGCTTCGAGCAGGCCGTGCAGATGGCCGGGGAGGCCCGTGACCCGAAGAAGGACATCTCCCGCGCCATCATCTCGGCGATGCTCATCGGCGCCGCCGTGTACATCATGCTCGAGATCGCGTTCATTGGTGGCCTGTCGCCCTCGAATCTGACGCACGGCTGGGCGCACCCGATCGGTGCGGGCGACTTCGGTCCGTATTACACGATCGCACTCGCCGTCGGGGCGAGCTGGCTCGGCACGATCCTGCTGATCGACGCGGTCATCTCGCCCGGTGGCACCGGGCTGATCTACATCGGCACGTCGGCGCGGTTGTCCTACGCGATTGGCGAGGACGATGTGATCACCGACAAGCTCACCGAGACCAACAAGCGCGGGGTGCCCGTCTGGTCGATCCTGCTGGCTTTCGTGCTCGGCGAGATAATGTTCCTGCCCTTCCCGAGCTGGGCGTCGCTCGTGGGGCTGGTGACCGAGGCGACGTCGATCATGTACGCGTTCGCGCCGGTGTCGCTCGCTGCGCTGCAACTGCGTGATCCGGAGCGGCCGCGTCCGTACCGCATTCCGGTGCCGAAGGTCATGAACCCGGTTGCGTTCGTCGCGGCGAACCTCATCATTTACTGGAGCGGGTTCGAAGCGAACTGGAAGATCCTCGTCGCGATCTTCCTCGGCCGGGTGTTCTTCGAGATCGCGTTGCGCCGCCGAAACGACGTTCGGCGCACCGACATCGACTGGCGCGCGGCGTCGTGGATCTGGCCGTGGCTGATCGGCATGACGATCCTCGGCCTGCTCGGACGCTACGGCGGCCACAACACTCTCCCGGACTGGGTCGACCTGCTCGTGGTCATCGCCTTCAGCCTCGTGATCTTCTACTACGCGATCAGCTTGGCGATGGAGCCCGAGAAGGTGAAGATGGCAGTCGAGTTCGAGGAGCGCCAAATCGAGCGGGACAAGGAGAAGGACATCAACCTGCCCGGCTGAGCCGTCCGCAGATCGCCGCGTTCGGCGCCCTGCCACGCCTAGACTCTCAGACGTGGCAGGGCGCATCCGGGACGAAGACGTCGCGCTGGTGCGCGAGAAGACAGCGATCGAGGACATCGTCGGCGAGCATGTGCAGCTGCGCAATGCGGGCGGGGGCAACCTCAAGGGCATTTGCCCGTTCCACGACGAGAAGTCCCCGTCGTTGTCGGTGTCGCCGGCCAAGGGGCTTTACCACTGTTTCGGGTGTTCGGCCGGCGGCGACGTCATTCGCTTCGTGCAGGACATCGAGCACCTTGACTTCAGCGATGCCGTCGAGCGGCTGGCCGGACGGGCCGGAATCCAGTTGCGTTACCTCGAGGGCGCCGGGATGCCGAATCGGCAGCCGGGCCAGCGCGGCCGGCTGATTGAGGCGCACGCCGAGGCCGCTCGCTTCTATGCCGAGCAGCTCGCCACTCCAGACGCGCTCGCGGCGCGCAAGTTCCTGGCCGAGCGGGGTTTCGACCCCGACAGCGCCGAGCGATTCGGCTGCGGCTTCGCGCCGTCCGGCTGGGACGCGCTTACCAAGCACCTGCTGGCCAAGCGGTTCAGCCCGCAGGAGCTGACCCTGGCCGGGCTGGCGCGCGAGGGCGGCCGTGGCGGCCTGATCGACCGGTTCCACCGCCGATTGGTCTGGCCGATCCGCGACGTGAGCGGCGACGTCGTCGGGTTCGGTGCGCGCCGGCTCTACGATGACGACCGCATCGAGGCCAAGTACCTCAATACCCCTGAGACGCCGATCTACAAGAAAAGCCAGTTGCTCTACGGCGTCGATGTCGCCAAGCGCGAGATCGCCCGCCAGCACCGGGCCGTGATCGTCGAGGGGTACACCGATGTGATGGCCTGCCACCTGGCCGGGGTGACGACGGCCGTCGCGACGTGCGGCACGGCGTTCGGCTCCGAGCACGTGTCGATGATCCGGCGGCTGCTGATGGATTCCGACTCCTTCACCGGTGAGGTGATCTTCACCTTCGACGGCGACGCGGCCGGGATGAAGGCCGCCGAACGCGCCTTTGGTGACGACCAGAAGTTCATGGCGCAGACCTTCGTCGCGATTGAGGCGACGGGCATGGATCCCTGCGAGCTGCGGCAGAAGTCCGGGGACACGGCGGTGCTCGATCTGGTAGCGCGCCGGATCCCGCTGGTCGAGTTCGTGCTCCGCGCGACGGTGGGTCGGCATAACCTGGACACCGCGGAAGGACGTGCAGCGGCGCTGGACCGCGGTGTCCCGCTGGTGGCGCAGATCAAGGACCAGGGCTTGCGTGACGACTACGCGCGGCGCCTCGGCGGGCTCGTCGGAGTGGCCGAGCCCCTCGACGTGGTCCGCCGGGTGCGCGGCCTGCTTCGAGCTGGCGGACGGGCTGAACAGGCTCGTCCGCCGGAGCGCGAGCGGGTCGACGAGGCAGTCGTGACCGTGGAGCGCGAGGCGTTGAAGATTGCGCTGCAGTTGCCTGCCGTCGCCGGTCCGCAGTTCGACACACTGGCAGAGGAGGCATTCCTGGTGCCGGCGCACCGCGCGCTGCGCCGCGCGATCGCCTCGGCGGGCGGCACCGCGGCCGCGGTCACGGGCCCGGCGTGGACGGCCGCGGTGGTGGAGCACCTGGAGGAACCGCTGCATTCTGGGGTGCACGCGCTGACCGTCGAGCCGCTGCACTCGGGCACTGAGGGTCAGGAGCGCTACGCCGACGCGGTGTTGGCGCGGATGCACGAGATCGTCGCGTCGCGCCAGGTGGCGATCCTCAAGGGACGGCTCCAGCGTGTCAACCCGCTGGACGAGCCGGAGGACCACGCGCGCTTGTTCGGCGAGCTGATCGCGCTGGAGAGCTACCGCCGCGGGTTACGCGAACGCGCGATCGGCGGGCTATAGATGAAGCTGTTCCATCCTCGCGACGCCCCGCCGGCTGACGTCGTGGCCCGGTTGCCGGCTGGGGAGCGGGTGCTTTCCTGGGCGGACGTCGCCGGCGGCGCAGTCGTGCTGGCCACCCCACGCGGGCTGTGGTGGCCCTCCCCGGAGGGGCCACGTGAGATCGGGTGGCATCTGGTGAACCGGGCCGTCTGGCAGGACGGTCGGTTGTGCGTGACCGAAGCCGAGGTCCTCGACGACCTGCTGCTCGTCGATCGTCCGGAGTTGGCCGCCGAGTTGAGCACGCCGCGCGACCTGCCGCCGACCGTCCGAAAGCGGGTGGACGCCAGCGTCGTGCGATCAGAAGTTCATCCGGTCATCGGGGGGTCGGCCCGCTTCGTCGCCCGGCACGTGCCCGGCGAGGACGGCGTGCGCTGGTGGGCCCGGCTGGAATCCGACACCCCGGACACTGATCAGGTGCGCTCGGCGCTCACCGAGCGGTTGGCCGCGCTACGGGCGCAGTGGCAGGAAGAAAGCGGCGCAGCTCAGCGGTGATAGCCGTTGCTGCTCCCCGTCGGCGCCGGCGTCTCGGACCCGGAACCGAGTCGCGCGGCGACGAGCGAGCGGGCCTGGTGGGCCAGCGCGTCGACGCGGGCCTGCAACACGCCTGCGGTCGACTGCACGGTCTGGCTGCCCGCGATCCGACGGCCCCTTCGGACAATGGTCTCGTAACGCTCGCGGCCTGCCTTCGCGCCGAGAACGTAGCCGACCGCGCCGCCAATCAGAAACGCTAGCTTCATACCGCTTCTCCTCCCCGTTGTCTGGGCGCAATTCTAACCCTCGCGCACAGTTCCTCCAGCGTGGGATAAGCTGTCCCGGCCGCGCGTCCCGGGTACCGGAAAGCCGGTGAGAACGGTCCCCCGTAGCTCAATTGGCAGAGCATTCGACTGTTAATCGAAGGGTTACTGGTTCGAGTCCAGTCGGGGGAGCTGAAGGCCCCGGATTCTTGAGTTCTAGGGGTCGATGCAACACCTGAGCGATCAGGAGTTGCGATGCAAGATCGATCTGAGGGGCGTCGTCCTTATTGTGGGCGGCCCCCTTCTGCTCGCCGGGTTCGTTTTCTCGAGCTGTTGGATGCAGGCATGAGACCGCTGGAAGCCTCACGCGAAGTTGGTGTCAACGAGCGCACGGGCCGCGATTGGGCCAAGGGCGTCGTCAAGAGCAACAACAGTCGATGGACCGTCGACGGCGTGCTTGTACCTGTTGTCGCCGGTCGACGCCGGAAGCAGGGAGGTGGTCGCCTCATGGCTGCTGCACGCGGAGCTGCACCGCGCATCGAACCGTCACCCTGACGAGGTTGATCCCGCATCCGTCGGGGCCGTCCTCGATGCTGTCACGCTGATCGATCTCACCCGGGGCGATCTGCTCACGGCGGGCACCCTGCCGGGTCGACTTCGCTCGAACGGCGCGATGCACCTGGCGACAGCACTTCGCGTCGGAGCGGATGAGATCATCACCTACGACCGGGAACTTGCAGACGCCGCCGCCGGGGCCGGAGTCTTTGTCGCCGCACCGTCGTGACGGGCCGGCAGCTGCATTGCTCCCTGGACTTAACTTGGCAGCGGCATGCTGGTGCCATACTGGCACCATGAGGCGGATGAATCTGCGCGACGTACCTGACGACGTGTATGCCGCGCTGTCCGAAGCAGCCTCGACCAATCGGCAATCACTGAGTGCCTACGTCGTCGATCGCCTGGCCGAAGCGGCCCAGGTCGCGCGGCTGCGTGACTACCTCGACGAGTATCAGCCGGCGGATGCCAGCGACGTTTCGCTCGAGGACGCGGTTGCGGCGGTGCGTGAGGTCCGCGAAGCCTCGTGAGTCTCGCGGTCGTTGACGCCTCCGTACTCGTGGCGTTCTACCTCTCAGACGATCCACGACGCGGCGATGTCGTGAATCGACTCGCAGCCGGCGACGCGCTGTTCGCTCCAGCGCATCTGGACGTTGAGGTCGTATCGGCCCTGCGCGGGTTTGCCCGCGTGAAGCCGGCCGTCGAGAGAGCAGTGCCGACTGCGCTGCGCCATCTCGCCGGAATCCCGATCCGGCGCATGCCACTGGCCCCGCTCCTCGATCGCATCTGGGTGCTCTGCGCGAACGTCACCGCATACGACGCTGCGTACGTCGCCCTCGCCGAGCAACTGGCCGCGCCGGTCATCACCTGCGACGCGAAGTTGACTACTGCCAGCGGAACTAGCTGCCACTTCGACCTGATCACATGAGCGAGCTCAACATGTCGCCCCCCGGCTCTAAAGATCATCCGAACTAGAGTCGTCCTTTACTCATCTTTCATGACCATTACAAACGATTATGATCAGGAATGATTGTCGTTGGATCTGTGATGGCGAGATGCGCACGGCCGCATTAATGCCGTCGGTCCGGCAACGGGCGCCACGGGCGGACACGATGCGTGTCGACTGAACATCGTGACCCGATCGGCGCCGAGCCACGCGTCGTCGAACTGCCCGGACTGCTCGGCGGAACAGATGGCAACGCCTATCTGGAGTTGCAGCTAGCCATTGATCGCGCACGCAAGATCCGCGACACTTTCGGCACCCTAGGTGCCGGGAGTCTGATGATCATTGAACGCGCCGTCGCGGTGTCTGGTCGCGATGCCCTGGGCGCGGTTGTGCGAAAACACTCTCACCTGCCCGGGTATACCCACGCTGTGCTTGGCGACAGCCGCGGCTACCTACTCACGAGCCTGGACCGGTTGCGGGCAGCTGTCGAAGACGACGACCACCATGACGATGACCTGGACGAACTGTTCTCGCACCTTGGTGGATTGCGGATCAAGGCGGTTCAACACAGCGAACTTGCCCGGCTGCGGCCGGGTCACGGCCCTGTCGTCGTGCTCGACGGCATAAGCGTGAAGGGCGTGGTTGCCGGAGCCCACCGGGGTCAACACGGCGTTCCGCCGACGTCTGCGGCGGCGCCACCGGCCCCTCTCGGGGTCCCGGCAGCGACCGACATTGGCGACTTCCGCGCGTTCGCGGCAGTCGGGGCGCCCGAGTCGGTAGCGGGGGGCACCGAATTCACCCTTTCGGTCGGCTTCAGTCTTGACGGCGTTGCGGCAGACGAGATCGTGCTGCCCGACGCTCCCCCCGTGATCGACTTCGATGTCCAGATCATCGGGATCGGGTTCACGTTCCCCGACGGTGTGCGCCGTTCGCTGAGTGTCAACAGGATCGATCCGACGACCGCAACTACAACGTTCACCGTGCGTGCATCGAAAGTGACAGCGACGACGGACGGCACGCTGGTTGTTGCTTTTGCAAGGGACGGGATCGCCTGCGGCCGAAGCCTTCGGGTCGTACAGATCCGGCCGAGCACTCGCCGCTCGAACAAGAAGGTGGTGCAGCCGGCTAACGGGCTGGTGGCGGAGGCGACGAAGGGGCAGGCACCCGACCTCACGGTGCACATCGTCGTCGGCGCGGGCAGCGAAGTTCAGTGGCGGTTCCTAACACCACACGTCGAGGTAGTACTGCCGACGGACGATGTGGTGCGACCGCTCACCCAGGATTCCGCGCGGGCGTTCGCTCAAGACATGCTCCAGCGGTTGCAGATCAAGGAGGGCACGGAGTGGCTTGCGTATCACGTTCGCGGGATGTGCCAGGAGATCACCAAAGTGGTGCCTGCGGAGTTCTGGGCGGCACTGGAGAGTGTCTGGCGAGTCTGTGCGCGTAAGCAGCAGGTGCCAACCCTGCTCCTGATCACAGACGACCCGTTCGTGCCGTGGGAGCTCGCCTGGCTGTCCGACGACAACGTCGACGTCACGCTGCTACCGGCCGCCTTCGACGGCGCTTCGCTGGCCTCTGTCTGGCATGTCGGCCGATGGATCGAGACGACCGTGCATTCCCGATACAAGCCGGACCGTCCCGCCTGGCCTCCGGCCGACGCGATCGATATGGCTGGAATGGTGGTGGTGACTGGCGGCTATGCCGAGGACGCGAAAGGGGGTCTTCCTCAAGCAACTGAGGAGTCGAAAGAGATCGCCGAGCGATACCAGGCTGTACAACTGTCCGACGACGCCGGGATGCTCCAGGTGCTCGACAACAGAGTCCTCGACGCCTCGGGTGCGGCGATGCAGCCGAGCGTGGTGCACTTCGCGATGCATGGGCGAGGCGACGATGTCTCGCGCCCGTTAGATGTCCACTTGGCGCCGGCAAGCGGCCGCGGGGTCGACCCGCTCGATCTCGCTGATGCAGCGATGTCCGAGAAGTCCCGGCCCCTCGTCTTCCTCAACGCATGTCAGGTTGCAGAATCGGGCATCTCGTTAAGCGGATACAGCGGCCTGCCGGAGGCCTTCCTCACCGGGGGTTGCCGGGCCTGCATTGCGCCGTTGTGGACTGTCGACGACACGGTCGCGCACCGGTTCGCGGTCGAGTTCTACCGCCGCACGATCGATGATGGTGTGCCCGTCGGACAGGCGCTGACCGAGCTTCGGCAGTGGTTCGACACCGAAGCTGGTGCCGGCACGGTGACCCCTCTCGCGTACGTCTACTACGGACACCCCGGTCTGAAGCTCACCGCCGCTCGCTGACCCAGAAGGAGTACGCCCATGGCTGACCTCACCGGAACGAGCACCCCACTGCTGCTGGACAACGGCATATCGCTGACGGCACCGGGCATCAACGGCACGGCGGAGGTGCGGCCGGGCGGGGACTCGACGGACGGGCGGGGCGTGGCCGTTGATAGCGTCGATGAGGATCTTCAGCGGATACTCCACACAGCTGGCCTCCAGCACTTTGCCGCCATCGACCTCGAGGTCGATACGGAGGCGTCGCAACCGCCGACTGGTCGCGCACCGGAGGATCTGGCCACGCTCGAGGTGCCAGCGCCCGACGAGAATCAAGCCGCAGTGCTGATGATCGCCGACGAGGGAAGCGGACTGCTCACGTGGCATTTCCCGGACCGATCGCCTGAATCCGCGGCGCGGGCGAACGTCCTCACCTTCCGGATCTCCCCGCGTCGGCTCGCTGCTGCGACCGAGCCGACGGAGCAAACCACCGACAGACTCGGCGGATGGATCGCGAAACGTGTGTTGCACGTCCTCGTCTACCCGATCGCAAAGCTCGCAGTGGGCCTGATCGCGAAAGAGATCGCCAAGGTGTGGGAGCACAACGCGCACCCCTATGCAATCAGGCAACTCGCCGTTCCGGTCGGTGACAAGCCGGAGTGGCTAGCGCTCAGCGATGCGGGCTGGCGGGCGTTGTCGGGCAAAAAGGTCCTGCTCCTCGTGCACGGCATCTTCAGCACGATCGAGAACTGCTTCTCTGGTTTGGACGTGGGCACCTTCAAGGCGTTGGCTAGTCAATACGCCGCGGTCATAGGATTCGACCACCCGACGGCCTACGTGGACGCCCTTGACAATGTGCGCGAGTTCCTCAACCGGGTCCCGGACGGCGCAACGCTCGACGTCGACATCCTTACTCACAGCCGCGGCGGCCTGGTCGCACGGATCTTGTCCGGCGAGCTGGCCACGGCCAGTGGCGAGCTCGCGATGCCGATCAACAACGTCACGGTCCGCAAGATCGTCTTCGTGGGCACTCCCAATGCCGGTACGGTTCTCGTCGATCCAGCCAACCTTGAGAGCCTGCTGAACCGGTTCTCGAGTCTGTTGCGGAAGATCCCACCCGGGCCGTGGTCTCAGGTCACGACCGTCATGGAGACCGTCGTCGAAATCGTCAAGATCGTCGGAATGGGCGCGGAGGGCGGCCTGCCCGGCCTGGTGTTCATGAAGCCGGACAGCAACATCATGACCGCACTGAACCTGGCGCCGAGTGTGCCAGCGCTGCACTACGCGATCTCGACGAACTTCGAGCCGACGGGCGGCCTGCTGAACTTGCTCAAGGACGGGGGGACCGACGTCGTCTTCAGCGACGTCCCGAACGACGTCGCCGTCCCCACGGCCGGCGTGGGGACGGTGGACGGGGATCCGGGGTTCCCGGTGCTCGCATCGAACTCGTACACGTTCCCACCTGGCGACGTCTGGCACTGCACCTACTTCAGCCAAGACATCACAAATCAACGCGTCACGTCTTGGCTGACCGAGAGTTGATAACATCCCCTTCCCGACCGCCACGTGGCCGGCGATTACTTGTGTGCACGAGACGTACACCCTGCGGGACCCGGAATCGAACCACCGCCGCTACCGGGGGGCGGTAGCAGCGGTGGTTGTCTGAGGCGGTGCGAATCCAGGTCGTGCGCCCTCACGAGCCGCTGGTCTTGGCCTGGGTGGTGCCGCTGGTCGTGCTCACCGTTGTGCCGCTGGCTTTCGCGGTGGTGGTGTTGCCCGCCGTCGCGCTCGTCGTGCCGGTGGTGCCCGTTCCGGTGGAAGCCGTGATGGCCGATCCGGCGCTGTTGGAGGCGGTGAGCGCGACAGTTCCGGCCAACGACGCGGCGATCAGGGCCACGGTTGCGGCGCGGACCTTGCGGTCACCGATCTCCCGGGTGTTGCGCCGGACGGCGGGAGCGGTGAAGGGCGACTGGCTGGCGTTCTTTGTCATGACTCAAGCTTCGCCGCGCCGCCTGTGGCCGCTGTGTCGCGAGTCTGTCGAATCCCTATGAATGAGAACCGGCCGGCAGGCGCACCACGAAGGCGGTCTGGCCGGGCCGGCTGGTGACCGTTACCGAGCCGCGGTGGGCCTCGACGATGGCGCGCACGATGGCGAGTCCGAGGCCGGTGCTACCTGCCGCGCGGCTGCGCGAGGACTCGCCGCGGGCGAAGCGCTCGAACACGGTGGGGACGATGTCGGCGGCGATGCCCGGGCCGTCGTCGGCGATCGTCACAACGGCCGTGCCGGGTGAGGCGGCACTCAGACTGGCCGTGACGGTGGTGCCTACCGGCGTGTGGATTCGGGCGTTAGCGAGCAGGTTGGCGAACATCTGGTGCAGGCTGTCGGTGTCGCCGGTCACCATGAGCGGGTCGTCGGGGAGTTCCACTCGCCACTGGTGATCCGGACCGCTTGCGGTGGCGTCACTGACCACGTCGAGGAGCAGGTGAGTGAGGTCGACCGGTTCGTGCGCGAGTTCACGGCCGGCGTCCAGGCGGGCCAGCAGCAGCAAATCCTCGACCATCGTCGTCATCCGGCCGGCCTCGGATTCCACTCGTTGCATGGCGTAGGCGATCTCGGGTGGTGCCTGATCGCGTACCCGTCGGGTCAGCTCGGCGTAACCGCGGATCGCTGTCAGCGGAGTCCGCAACTCGTGGCTGGCGTCGGCGACGAAGCGGCGGACTTTCATCTCGCTTTCCTGCCGGGCGTTCAACGCATCGGTGACATGGTCGAGCAGTCGGTTGACGGATCCGGCGACCTGGCCGACCTCCGTCCGGTCGTCGACCTCGTGTGGCCCGATGCGTTCGGTGATCGCCACCTCGCCCTGCGCCAGCGGGAGGCCGCTGACGCGCTCGGCCGTTTCGGCGACACGTTGCAGCGGACGAAGGGTGCGTCGCACGATGACACCGCCGGCGACGGTGGCGCCGACAATTGCGCTTGCAGCCACGGCGAGTTCAATCGCGATCAAGCGATACATGACGCGGTCGACGTCCGCGAGCGGCAAACCCGTGATGAGCAGATCGCCGTCGGAGGTGCGCACTGCCATCACCCGGAACTTGCCGAGTGAGCCGACCTGCAGAGTGTGCGCTTGTTTGTCGGCGGGTACGGCAAGCAGCGAAGTCACCGACAACGAGGAGACGTTCTTGATCGATCCTTCGTCGTCCAACACTCCGGCCTGGTCGATCGTGCCCTGCTTGATCCGCGCTCCGAGCGTGCCCGCAGCCTGGCCCGGCGCGAGCAGGAACCGGTTACCCGTCGGCTCATCGGCGTCGCCGCCATCCGGTGAGCCTTGACCGGCTTGGACCGACCGTCCGCCCGCGGCTTTGAGCGACGAGTCGAGGCGACCGATGAGAAAGCCGCGTAAGGACAGCACGGTGACCACGCCGATCGTCGCCGAGACGAGAGCAAGCAGTGCCACGAGAACCACGATCAGCCGGACGCGCAACGACCGCCGGCGTCGGCGGGGTGCACCGCCACGCTCGGACGGTTCGGACATCACTCGGCCGGTTTGAGCACGTAGCCGACGCCGCGCACCGTGTGGATCATGGGTACGCGGTCGGCGTCGACCTTTCGTCGCACGTAGGAGATGTAAAGCTCGACGACGTTGGTCTGGCCGCCGAAGTCGTAGTGCCAGACGCGTTCGAGGATCTGTGCTTTGGAGAGCACGCGACGCGAATTCTGCATCAGGTAGCGCAGCACTTCGAACTCGGTAGCGGTGAGCTTGATCTGGTCACCGCCGCGGGTGACCTCCCGGCTGTCCTCGTCGAGGGACAAGTCACCTACCATGATGACGGTGTCGTCGTCGGCGATCGCTGCTCCGACGCGGCGCAGCATGCCCCGCACGCGAGCCACGACCTCCTCGAGGCTGAACGGCTTGGTGACGTAGTCCTCAGCGCCGGCGGTGATCCCGGCGATGCGGTCGTCCACGGCGTCGCGCGCGGACAGGAACAGCACTGGCGCGTCGATCGTCTCGGCCCGCATCCGCTTGAGGACCTCGAGGCCGTCGAAGCCGGGCAGCATCACATCGAGCACGGCGACATCGGGTCGGTAATCGCGAGCGGCCCGCACGGCCTCAGGGCCGTCGGCTGCGGTACGCACGTCCCAACCCTCGTACTTGAACGCCATCGACAGCAGCTGAGAAAGCGTGTCCTCGTCCTCGACGATAAGCACGCGCATGGCAGAACCGTCAGGGCGGGTCAGCTGCGCTCGCTCGGTCATCGGACCTCCGTAGGGCGGCTCAGCGGTCCTCCGCGAGTCGACCCTAATGGGGACGGCGACGCTGGACGGCGCGACATCGCGTTTCGGAGCATAGGGGTTCATCTGTCCGACGGTGCAGATCCCATTGATCGGCGCAATGTCGGGGGCCTATCAGAATCCTATGAATCCAGTCGGGGATCATTCATAGGGTTTCGACAGGAACCGGAGCGGATCCCGACAGCCTCGCGCGAGAGTCTTGCTTCATGACAACGAAAACCACCCCCCGTGGTGCGGCCGCACGCCGTAACCTTCGTGAGATCGGTGATCGGCGTGTCCGGGTCGCCACCGCCGCCATCGTTGCTGCCTCGGTCGCGGGCGCCGTCGGGCTCACGGCCTTCGCCACCGCGGCCTCGACCGCATCGAAGCCGACCGGCCAGGCGTCCACGGCCAACACGGCAGCTGCCGCCGCCAGTGCGTCAGCCAAAGCTCAGGCCAAGCTGGCGGCCGCGAAGGCTGCCGCAGTCGAAGCGGATGCCGCCAAGGCGGACGATGTGCAGGCCGCGACCGGGAGCGCTTCCGCGTCGCGCTACGCGGCGGCAAAGGCCGCGGCAGCGCAGGCGGCTGCGGCGGCACGAGCTGCCGCGGCCAAGGCGGCGGCAGCGGCGGCCGCCAACACCTCGGTGACTACTACCAACGGGGGCTCGCAGGCCTCGACGGGTGGATCATGAGCACGATGACGGGCGTTGATCGTTTCGCCGGTTCGCTCGACGCCGTCCGCATCTCGGACGACACCGCCGAGTGGTCCGTGTGGAGCACGACCGCCCGCATTGTGGTGAGCGCCCCGGAGTTCCTGGCCGATGCCTACGACCGGACGCGCTCGTGGCTGCGTGATGTCGATGCGGCCGCGAGCCGCTTCCGCGACGACTCGGAACTCGTGCGCCTGGACGCCTCGGCCGGAGCGCCCACGCAGGTGAGCTGGCTGCTCAAGCAACTGCTCACCGTCGCACTCGACGCCGCCAAACTTACCGACGGCGACGTCGACCCAACTCTCGGCAACGGCATGCGGGGGATCGGTTACGACCGCGACTTCTCTCGACTCACCACCGGCCCGGCGGCGATCAGCCTGCCGCTGGCTTCGGCGTCTGTGGCCGGCGGGCGCATCTTGGTCAACCGCCCGATGAGCTGGCGCAACATCGTCATCGATCGCGACACGGTGACCGTTCCGGTTGGGCTCAGCCTTGACCTTGGAGCCACGGCCAAAGCTTTCACGTCCGATCTGATCGCGCAGATGATCACCGACGACCTCGGCATCGGCGTCTTGGTGAGCCTCGGCGGCGACATCGCCACGGCCGGTCCCGGTCCCGACGGCGGCTGGCGCATCCTTGTCGGCGACGGGTCGGGCGAGCCCGAGTGCTCGATCGCGCTTCCCGCCGGGTCGGCGGTGGCCTCGTCCAGCACGATCCGGCGCCGCTGGGCACATGACGGGCAGCAGATGCACCACATCATCGATCCGCACACCGGCCGTCCGGCCGAGCCGATCTGGCGCACGGTGACCGTCGCGTCGAGCAGTTGCGTGCTGGCCAACACCATGACCACGGCCGCCATTGTTCGCGGCGCGGGCGCGAAGAAGTGGCTGGCCGAGCAGAACGTGCCTGCCCGCCTCGTCGCGCAGGACGGCGCGGTCTCAGTGCTCGGGGGATGGCCCGCCGACACGGCAAAAGTGTAAGGATCGCCATATGTCGACCATTGCCGCGGCTAGCGTTTTCAACAGCAATCCGCTCTGGTACACCACCCGCAGCACAGCGGTCGTCGGTTTCGTGCTGCTCTCGATCGGCGCCGTGCTCGGCGTCGCCTCGACGCAGCGCACGCTGGCGTCGCGTTCGTGGCCGCGCTTCGCCACCCAGGCGCTGCACCGCAACGTCAACGTGCTCGGCCTGTTATTCATCGTGGTGCACATCGTCACAACCGTTGCCGATTCCTACGTGAACGTCAGCGTGGCTTCGGCGGTCGTGCCGTTTGCGTCGAGCTACAAGACGCTGGACGTCACGTGGGGAACCGTCGCGTTCGACCTGCTGCTCATCGTCGCGGTGAGCGGTTTCTTGCGGGTGCGGATGAAGGAACCAGTGTGGCGCGCGATCCACCTCAGTTCCTACCTCGCCTGGACGCTGGGAATGGTGCATTTCATCTCCACCGGTACCGACGGCGCGACCGACAAGTGGGGCTTCTGGCTGGCGATTGTCGCGACGTTCGCGGTCGCTGCTGCGGCCGTCCTGCGCATCGTCACACCCGACAGCCCGCAGGGACCTGTCCGCAGCGTGGCGGGACGCTCATGACGGTGCCCTGGACGCCGCGGGTACTGGCCGGCATCGACGGCAATCAGTCCCTGTCGGCGGACGCCCACCTCGCCGTGCACGGCCCGCTGCCCGCCGCTGGCCCCAGGCAACGCGCGAACGACACGTTGATCCGTGAGATCGAGGCAAGCGGGCTGCTCGGCCGTGGCGGCGCCGGTTTCCCGGCCGGCCGCAAGGCCCGCACGGTGGGCGCGGGCAAGCGCCCCGTCGTGGTCGGCAACGGCGCCGAGGGCGAGCCTGCCAGCGGTAAGGACGTCGTGTTGATGACGCGCAACCCGCACCTCGTCCTCGACGGACTGGTGATCGCCGCGCGGGCGGTCCGCGCGCAGCAGATCCACCTCGTCGTGCACCGCGGCAGCCCTTCGATCGCGACGATGACCGCGGCGTTGCGCGAACGCAGCGACCTGTCGCTGACAATCCACCAGATCCCTGGGCACTACGTGTCCAGCGAAGAATCCGCCGTCGTGCATTGGATCAACGGCGGGGAAGCGAAGCCGACGTTCCGTCCCCCGGGCATCTTCGAGCGTGGTGTCGACGGGCGGCCGACGCTCGTGCACAACGTCGAAACGCTCGCACAGCTGGCATTGCTCGCGCGGCACGGCGCCGCCTGGTTCCGTTCGGTCGGTGACGCCGACGAGCCGGGCACGATGCTGCTGACGATCACGACGCCGGGCGGCAGGACCGTCGCCGAGGCACCCACCGGGACGACTGTCGGTGCGGTCCTGGAGGCGGTCGGCCATTCCTTCACCGCGTCCGGTGCGGTCCTCGTCGGCGGCTACTTCGGCACGTGGATGTCTCGCGAACAGGCCTGGCAGTTGCCCCTGACGCACTACGCGATGCGTGCAGCAGGCGGTGGGCTCGGCGCCGGGATCCTGATCGCGCTACCCGCCGACGGGGTTTGCGGACTGGTCGAGGCCGCCCGGATAGCTGAATATCTCGCCCGTGAGAACGCCGGCCAGTGCGGTCCCTGCTTCAACGGCTTGCCTGCCTTGGCTGCCGGCCTGACCGAGCTGGCCACCAGTGGCAAGCTCGAGCCAGCGATGAGCCGCTGGCTGTCGGTGATTCCACGCCGCGGCGCGTGCGCCCACCCCGACGGCGCGACGCGCATGATCGCAAGTGCGCTGTCGACGTTCGCGGGTGAGGCGGATCGACACGCGACCTCCGGCCCGTGTGCCGCGGTGCAAGCCGCACCGATGCTTCCCGTCCCCGCTCCGACGACCGACTGGAGGTGACGTGATGCGCATCCGCGTCAACCCGATCACCTGCGACGCGCACGGCTTGTGCGCCGAGATGCTGCCCGAGTGGATTCAGCTCGACGAGTGGGGCTATCCGATCCTCGACGGTCCGGAACTGCCCGAGCAGCTTGCTGCACACGCCCGTCGCGCCGCGGCCGCCTGCCCGACGCTGGCCGTCCTACTTACCAAGGAGTGAAGAGTCGGGCCGGAATTGTCTTCCGACCACCGCTGCCGCGCTTTTCTCGACCCGGTCGGCGGATCGTGGCGACACAGACTCCCACGTTCCCGACCGCGCTGGCCTCAAGCGGATTGGTTCAGCCATCGTGCGACGACCTTAGCCTCATCCGCGAGTACGGCGTGAAACAGGCTTTCGAGCGGGCCCGTTATGAATGACCCGGGAATCAATCCGCGCCGCTCGGCATGGACAGAACCGGATTGACGCAGCTCGCTGCGGCCGCCCTCGGCTGCGCGGATCGACATGTTGCCGGTGAATTGCGCGGACGGGTCCCCGGACCGAGCCAGGTATGTGCCCAACATCGAATCCCCCCCGAGGTCGGTCCAGGATGTCCGCCAATCCAGCTCGACGACATCGGGCACAAACCGTCGGGCGAAGGCGGGGACATTGTTGGTCGGAAATTTCCAGTGCAGCTCGACAACTGTGCTGTCGCTCGGTTGCGACACATGCGTCGCGCGTTGCGTGACCCCTACTTCGCTCGCGAACTCTTCGAGAAACTCCGGGGCGACCAGGATGCCGAAGAGTTCGGACGGCGTGCATGCAAAGCTCTGGGTGAATTCCACGTCCGCCAGCATCCCTCAAGCGCGCCGTGCGGCGGTGACCGTACCCACCACCTCGCCGAGTGCGATCCGGGTGCCGCCCGACGCGGGCGCGGTGGCGGTGATCGACACAGTGTCGCCGTCCTCGAGGTAGGTACGCGTGCTGCCGTCGCTAAGGGTGATCGGCGACGCCCCGTTCCACGAAAGCTCCAACAACGATCCTCGCTGGTCGTCCTGCCAGCCGGACACCGTGCCGGACCCGTAGAGGTCACCAGTGCGCAACGATGCGCCGTTCACCGTCAGGTGGGCCAATTGCTGGGCGGGCGTCCAGTACATCTCCCGGAACGGCGGGTGCGACACCGGCGTGCCGTTCAACCGGACCTCGATCGCCAGGTCGAGGCCGCGAGCCGCGGTGCCGCGAAGGTACGGCGCCGGTCTGGGGTCTTGGACGGGCGGGGCAACCCACGCGGCGTCGAGCGCGTCCAGGGGAAGTACCCAGGCCGAGATAGAAGTCGCGAACGACTTGCCGAGGAATGGTCCGAGTGGCGCTGATTCCCAACCTTGGATGTCGCGCGCGCTCCAGTCATTGAGCAGGACGACCCCGAACACATGCTCCGCGAAGTCGTCCACGCGCACCGCAGCGCCAAGCATCGACGGCGTGCCAACGACGAAGCCGACCTCGGCTTCGATGTCCAGGCGTGCCGTGGGGCCGAACGATGGCTCGGCTCCGCGATCGCCGCGCCGCTGTCCGAGGGGGCGGCGGACGTCGGTGCCTGACACGATCACCGTCCCGGCGCGGCCGTGGTAGCCCACCGGAAGGTGCTTCCAGTTCGGTGTCAGTGGGTCAGCATTCGGGCGAAAGATGCGCCCGGCATTCGTTGCGTGAGCTTCTGAGGAATAGAAGTCAACGTAGTCAGCGACCGTGATCGGCAGGTGCATTCTGACGGTGCGCTGCGAGCGTGTATAGCGGGAGAGTTCGCCGCGCGGCGTCTCGTCCACGAGTGCGGTCAACTCCTCTCGTGCCTCGCGCCAGGCAGCCCGTCCGAGCGCCATGAACGCATTCAAAGAGGGTGCCCGCCAGATGTCATCGCGGGGGTTGAGGTGACCGTCGTCGGCGAGGGCGGCCAGATCGAGGACGCCGTCGTCGAGTGCGACCCCAACCCGCGGGGGTTCGCCGCTGTCGGAGAAGACCCCGTACGGGAGGGCGTACGGGGTGGCCGGCGCGCGCGGCGCGCCCGTGCTGCGGATCATCCTTGTTCCTGACGTCGGTGAACGCTGTCACCAAACGTATGCGTGGACCGGCTGCACGGTGGGTCGTTGTCGGTGCGTGTCGCGATACTGGCGAGCATGGCAAATCTTGGCGTGATCTTTCCGCCCGACCGTCGACCGGAGGAGCTCCGAGATGTCGCGCTCGCGGCTGAGCAGTCTGGTGTTGCCGAACTTTGGCTTTGGGAGGACTGCTTCGCCGAGAGCGGGATCGCGACCGCTGCGAGCGTGCTGGCCTGGACGCAGCAGCTGCGCGTCGGTATCGGGCTGTTGCCCGCGCCATTGCGCAATGTCGCGCTGACCGCGATGGAACTCGCCACTCTGGCCCGGCTGTTCCCGGGCCGGCTGCGCCCCGGCGTCGGGCATGGCGTCCTGGACTGGATGGCGCAAGTGGGCGCCCGAGCGCAGTCGCCGATGACGCTGCTGGGTGAATACACGGCAGCGCTGCGGCAATTACTGCACGGAAACACGGTGTCTAGCTCCGGCCGCTATGTACAACTCGAGGACGTGCGGCTGGCGTGGCCGCCGAACGACGTTCCGCCGGTACTGGTCGGCGCGATCGGTCCGCGCACCCTCCAGCTCGCCGGCGAGGTCGGGGACGGGGTGATCTTGACCGGGTCGACAAGCCTCGATGAGCTGCCCGGCGCCGTGGGTCACGTCCGTGCGGGCCATGCTCGAAGCGGGCACGCCGGTGCGCCTGAAGTCGTTGTCTTCGTGCCGGTGACCGACCGACCAACGGCTGCGGATGTTGCGGAAACGGTCGGGCGATATTTCGACGCGGGGGCGAGCACCGTGGCGCTGCTTTCGGTCGGGGACGCGGCGCCCCCGCTGGCCGAGTTCGCGCAGTTCGTCGGTCGCGAGGTGGAGCCGCTGCTGCGCTGATGAGCGCGGCGAGCGAATCCGTCGTAGCCGTCAAATGTGCGCGAGTACGGTCCAGGCGCGTCCCTCGATGTCGAAGGGAGCCGGCGGCAACAGCTCGGTGCAGCGGGCAAGCAGTTGCGCGCGTCGGTCGTTCGACAACTGCGCGACGTAGTCACCGGCAGGGCCTACGCCCAGGGTGTAGGGCTCCCACCACTCGTCGACGGATTCGAAGCGGACGCGCACGCTCAGCAGGCTGGAATCGAGTCGATGCATGCCCGCGCTCTCGAATAGTTCGACCAGGTGACCCCCACGTGAACCGGCAAACGCGGATTCGTCGCGGGCGAGGGGGTCCAGCCCGCGCACAGCGTCCCAGAACAGCGACAGCGGGCCGCCTCCACCGGCGTGATCCCAGACGCACGCCCCGACCACGCCGCCGGGCCGGGTGACCCGCGCCATCTCCGCGAGCCCCGCCACCGGATCAGCCATGAAAAGCACGACCAGTTGGGTGAGCGCGAGATCGAAGCTGTTGTCCGGGAATGGCAATTGTTCGGCCACTCCCCGCCGGACGTCCACCTCTGGCAGCCGGGCGCGAATCGCTTCGATGAAGCTTTCGGACGGGTCGATAGCGGTCACTGCTGCCGAACCGAGCCGCTCGACCAGTTGTACGGTCAGGGCGCCGGGTCCGCAGCCGACGTCCAGAGCATGCCAGCCGGGCTGGACGCCTGTCGCTGCCAGGAACTCGGTGGCCAATGGCTGCGAGTAGCGACCCATGAACCGGCCATAGGCATCAGCAGTGACATCGAAAGACACGACCTCAATGTAGCGGCATGCGCCATTCCGACGCCCGGAACGGGCAGTGCCCGGCCCACAAAGCCGGGGAGAACGTACCGAATGATCGCGGGCGCTCCAGTACCCTGACGGCGTGCTGAGCATTGATGACGCCGCCCGGCTGGCCTTGGCACTGCCGGAGGTAACGGAAGGCCAGCGGCATGCCAACCGCACATGGTCGGTGCACGGCAGGGGATTCGCCTGGGAACGCCCGTTCAGCAAAGCCGACATCAAACGTTTCGGCAATAACCCCGCGCCGGCCGGTCCCATTCTCGCGGTATCGGTCGCCGACCTCAGCGAGAAAGAGGCGGTCCTCGCCGCGAATCCGGAAGCCTTCTTCACGATCGCGCACTTTGCCGATTACCCTGCCGTGCTGATTCAGCTCGAACGGGTCACCGGGAACGCGCTTCGGGAAGCGATTGTGGACGGCTATCTGGCGTGCGCGCCACAATCGCTTATCGAGCGGTACCTGCACGCTGACTCGTAGCCCGAATTGCGAGCGGAGCAGATCAGGACACCAGTGCCACTGCGCGCGTCGGCCCGCCGTGGGCGCCCTGCAGTTTGAGCGGGAATCCGGCGAACGTGAACCGCGTGTTCACCACCTGGTCGAGATTGGCGAGATTCTCGTAGTGCGTAATGTGCTCGCGCCGGCACATCATGTGACACGGATAGCTTGTGCTCGCCGGGTTGTCGGGGGTCGGGCTGTCTACACCGAACGTCTTCACCTGCCGCCGTACGATCCACTCACTGGCCGACGCATCGAGACCGGCGAATTCTGATAGGTACAGCTTGTCACCGGCGTACCGGTTCCACGTAGCCGTATGGAACAGCACGATGTCGCCTGGACGAACGTCGATCGCCGACGCAGCCTCGATGCGGTCGAGGTCGTCGGCGGTGATGTCGGTGCGCGGCGCGAACCCGGTCACGTCCAGGCACACTGCTGGGCCGAAGAACAACTCGAGCGCCATCTTCTCGATCGTTTCCGCGGACGGATCCGGATCGAGATGCGAGAAGGAGTCAACGTGAGTCGGGCCGTTGTCGTTGAGCATGAAACCGGTCGTTTGAAAGGAGAAACCACCGTCGAAGCGTGGCGCAGTCTCGTCGTGCGTCGCATGCTCGAACTGCACAGTCTTCAGATGACCGGGATAAACCTTCATGCCTTCGTAGATGTCCTGCGACAGATCGATGATGTGCATGCTAAATCCTTTCAGTACATGACGGCGCCCGCCGAAACGTTGAGATCCTCACCGGTAATGCCGGCGGCAGCGTCGGAGCAGAGCCACGCGCACGCGGCGGCGACTTCATTCGCTTCGACCAGACGCGACAGGGGAGATGCCTGGGTAAAAGCGGCCAGTGCCTGCTCTTCGGTGATGTTGCGTGCCGCCGCCTGGCGGCGCACAACTTCTTCGATGCGCGGACCGGCGATCGCGCCCGGGCAGACCGCATTCACCCGGATGCCGTGTGGCCCCAGTTCCGTGGCGAGCGTGCGAACCAGGCCGATCACGCCCATCTTGGCTGCGGCATAAGGGGTCCGTCCGTGCAACGGGCGTTTTCCCGTCATCGAGGACACCGCGAGGAGAGAACCTGTGCCAGCAGCGATGAGGTCCGCGACGAAGGCGCGAAAGGTCAGGAAGACCCCGTCGAGATCGGTCGCCAGGCAATCGCGCCACTCGGCGAGCGAGATCTCGTGCAGGGGGGCAGTCGGCCCGGCGATACCGGCATTGGCGACCACGGTACGCACCGGCCCGAGTCGGCGCGCACCGGCCGCCATCGCTGCAACCGAGTTTTCGTCGCGGACGTCGCACTCCAGGGCAGCGGCGCGTCCACCGGCAGCCTCGATCTGCGCCACGACCGCTCCCAGCGTCGTGATGTCACGGGCGGTTGCAGCAATGGTGTATCCGTCGCGTGCCAGCATGTCAGCAATCGCGTGCCCGAGGCCCCGGTTCGCGCCCGTGACCACCGCGACGGTGCCGTCATTCGGTCGCACCACCGTGTCGGCGGCGAAATCAGTCACGTCGCGCGGGCGTTCCTGATGGCCGCGAGCACGCGCTCCGGAGTCATCGGAAGTTCCGTGAGCCGAACGCCGAGCGGGGCGAGCGCGTCGTTCACGGCAACATTGATGGCGGCGGGCGCCATCATCCGCCCTCCTTCACCGCCGCCCTTTATTCCGTAGGGGGTGTACGGCGACGGTGTCTCGTGATGACCGATCTTCATCTCGGGCATTTCCAACGAGGTCGGCATCAGGTAGTCGAGGTAACTCGCGCTCAACAATTGCCCGCTGTCGTCGTACACGAATTCCTCGTGCAGCGCAGTTCCGATGCCCTGTGTCGTGCCACCGAGGATGTGCCCAGCCAGTGACCGCGGGTTGACCAATGTGCCGCAGTCGTGCACCGCGGTGTAGTCGAGGAAGCTGACAGCACCGCTCTCGATGTCGACCTCGACGACCGGTATGTGGCACGCGTGGCCCATGAATGGGTAGAAGACGCCGAGGTCTTTGCGGTCCGCCGACGGCATCGTGGTGTACGGGTGATCGAACACCTTCGACTCTTCGAGGCCGGACTCGATGTCGTCCGGGAAGCTGTGTTTGAACAGATGCAAGAGCACGGCGATCTCGCCGAGCGTCTTACGCGCGTCCGGCGCACCTTTGACCTGGATTCCGCCGTTGGCCCATTCGAGATCCTCGACGTCGACTTCCAACAGGTGTGCGGCCGCGCGGGTCGCCTTGGCCTTGATCTTCGCGGTGGCGCCCTCGATGGCGCCGGCCAGCATGACAGTCGTCCGCGAGCCGCCGGGGCCGGTGGCTGGAAGCCCGTTTCTGCTGCCCTGGTAGACGATCGACACATCGTGCGGGTCGCAGTCGAACTCTTCGGCGACGAGTTGCGCGACCATGGTCTCCGGCGAGTTGCCCCAGAACGCCTGCGAGTACAGGGTCGCGGTGATTCCCCCGGTCGCGTCGACGTTCAGCGTCACGCTCTCGGGCATGGACGTCACCGGTGCGGTCGGCTCGTCGAACCAGAACCAGAACTCCGTTGCCGAGAACACCGAGCGTTCTTGCGCTGCGATCAGTCCGATACCGAGATATCGGCCTTCTGCGCGCGCCTTGGCCTGCACCTCGCGCCAGTGCTCGTAGCCGCACAACGCGAGCGCCTTATCCAGCACGGCGTCGTAATTGCCCGAGTCGTAGACGTTTCCCGTCGGGATGAAATACGGGAATCGCCTGATGTAGTTGCGCCGACGGATGTCGACAGGATCGATGTCGAGCTCCCGCGCAGCTTTGTCGACCAATTGTTCCAGCATCCAGTTGTTGACCTCGGAACCGAATCCGCGGTACGCGCCCTGCTGGTTCTTGTTGGTCAGCACGGCCCGCACGCGGTAGCGGACGCTGCCGATGGTGTACGGCCCGACTACCTGCGCCAAGGCGTTGCCGTGATGGCCGACGCCGAACTGGATGTACGCACCGTAGTCGTCGACTGTGTCGATCTTGATGCTGCGGATGGTGCCGTCGCGCATGACCGCAAGCTCAACGTCGTAGATGCGGTCAGATCCGTGGTGGTCGCAATTGGCGATGTTTTCGTAGCGGTCTTCGAGGTAGCTCACGGGACGGCCCACAACGCGCGAGCACATCCCCGCGATGATCGCGCATTTCGTGGCGAACAGCTTCGAGCCGAAGCTGCCGCCGGCCGGCACCGGACGCATGTCGAGTTTGTTCGCGGGAATGCGTAGCGTGCCCGCGACCATGAACAGGTAGCTGGTGAAACTCAAGGAATTGCAGTGGATCACCATCTGCCCGTTCGACACGTCGTAGTCGCCGATCGCGCCCACTGTCTCGAGGGGTTGGCCGCCGGATCGATGCCAGCGCAAGTGATCGGTGATGATCACGTCTGCTTCGGCGAAGTCTTTGTCGACGTCGCCGAAGTCGAAGCTGCGTTCGTAGGCCTGGTTCGAGCCGAGTGCATCGTGGACGAGCGGCGTGCCGGGTTCCAGCGCTTGCATGGGATCCACGACCGGTGGCAGCGGCTCGTACTCGACGTCGATCAGGGCGAGCGCGTCCTCGGCGAGATAGCGATTGTCGGCCACCACCACCACGACACCCTCGCCGACGTAACGCACCTTATCCACGGCGAGGCATCGCCACGTGTGCGCGGCGGGGTTCGGCCCGAAGTCCGGCATGGGATCGGTCAGTTCTGCGGCGTCCCTGCCGGTGATGACCGCGTGGACGCCTTCGGCCGCCACCGCCCGGGTGGTGTCGATGCTCTTGATGACGGCATGCGCATGCGGGCTATGCAAGACAGCAGAGTGCAGCATGTTCGCTACAACGAGGTCGCCAATGTAACCGCCGCGACCGCGCAGGAACTTCGGGTCCTCGATGCGGCGGATGGACTTGCCCACCCACTTCAGGTTGTCCTTGTGCTCGCGAACCGGGGGAGGCGCGGGCCTGCTCGTGGCGGTCATGGCGTGCTTGCCTCCGTCGACGCTGCCCTCTGGTTCTCGCCTGAATCGTGACCGTCGCCGTCACGCATCCGGTCGGCTGCGGCCACGACGGCTTCGCAGATGTACTGGTACCCGGTACAACGGCACAGATTGCCGGCGATGCCGTCGCGTACGTCCTGCAAGGTGGGCTTGGGATTTTCCTCGATGAGCTCCACGCTGCGCATGAGCATTCCGGGTGTGCAATATCCGCATTGCAGACCTTGCTTTTCCCAGAATGCGTCCTGAAGCGGGTGTAGTTGCGCTCCACTCGCGAGGCTTTCCACGGTACGGATCTCAGCTCCGTCAGCCTGCACCGCGAAGCAGATGCAGGACCGGATGCTCCGGCCGTCGAGCAGCACCGTACAAGTGCCGCACACGCCGTGCTCGCAGCCGACGTGCGTGCCGGTCAAGCCGAGATCTTCGCGCAATACATCGACGAGCAATTTGCGCGGCTCGACAGAGATCTTTGTGACGCGGCCATTCACTGTCAACGTGATGTCATGGCTGTTCATGGTTGTTCACCTGCCGTTCTCGGCGCGATTGAGAGCCAATTCGATACCGCGCCGGACGTAACTGCGCGCCATGTCTATCCGGGTCTGCGAGCTCGCGTGGATGTCGCCCGAGGGCGCGAGCGCGGTCGCCGCGGCATCAGCGGCCGCGCGGATCGTGATGTCGTCAGGGGTAGCGCCGAGCAGCACGCGCTCGGCGGCTTCGGCTCGGACGGGCGTCGCCGCGACGCCGGCCACCGCGATCGACACGTGCACGACCTCGGCGTCGACTAGGTCGATGGCCGTCGCGACGCCGACGAGGGGGAAGCTGCCGTGGGTGCGGGCGAACTCGACGAAGGACTGGCCCCCCGTTCGGTGCGGAATGCGGATCTCGCAGAGAATCTCGTCGGGCGCGAGCGCGGTCGAGAACGGTCCGGTGAAGAAATCTGTGGCGGCGATGGTGCGCCGCCCGGTCGGGCCGGCCACGACCAGCTCGGCGTTCAGCGCGAGGACGACGGCAGGAAGCTCGGCTGACGGGTCGGCATGCGCGATGCTGCCGCCGATCGTGCCGCTGTTGCGAATCGTCGGGTGTGCGACGTAGGTGAGGGCCTCGCTCAGCATGGGCGCGGCGAAGTTGAGCTCGGCCGAGCGTTCGGCGGCGGACATGCGGACCATCGCCCCTACGCTGAGCACGTCGCCGTCGAGGACGATCCGAGCCAGCTCGTCAATGCGGCGTAGGTCGACGAGGTAACCGGGCTGCGCCAACCGGAAATTCATCAATGGGACCAGGCTCTGGCCACCGGCAAGAACCCGCGCTTCTTCCTCGGCGTGACTAACAAGTTCCTCCAGCGCCTGCGCGACCGTGCCCGGCGCGCAATAGCGAAAGGGCGGCGGCTTCACAGCTGCGCCCCCGGTAACGGCAATGCGAACGCCAGCGACACGGCGGCCTCCTTGGTTGGTTCGGACGACGGCGCGCTACGAACCACGATCATCGTGCGGCTGCGCAGTGCACGCCATGTTTGCGACCACAGCAGATACGCTCACCAACGGTGTGCTGACACAAGGATGTGGCGATGACAACCTTCCCCCCGCTCGTACACACCTGGCTGTCCGCGATAGGTGATATCGCCCGCGCGGTGAATGCTGCCGAGCCGCTGGACGTCATCCTCACCAGAGTCGCCGACCGGGCCTGCACACTCATCGGATTCGACTTCTGCGCCGTGATGCTGGCCGACCCCGCGCGCGAGCGGGTCACGATTGCCGGCTGGTCGGGACTGAGTTCTGACTACATCGCGCTGATCAGCGACGAGGCGGCGTTGCTCATTCATCCTGGTGCCCCCGGTCTCGATTTGCCAGCAGCACGTGCCTTTCGCGAGCGCCGCACGATCACGGTCCGCGACGTGGCCGAGCCCGACGCGGCGATCTACGGACGGCTGCCGCGGCTGGCGTCCGCACAGGGATATCGAAGCCTGCTTGCCGCGCCGCTGCGGGGTTCGGACGAGGTGGTAGGCATCCTGGTCGGCTATCTCGAAGCGCCCCACGAGTTCGCCCCCCTCGATGTCGAACTCGCCGAGTTGCTGGCCGAACAGACCGCGCTCGCCATCCAGACCGCGCGCTTGCGCGCAGCGCAGCAGAACATCATCGCCGAGTTGCGCCGGCAACGCGCCGTGCTCGAGCGCGCCGAACAGCAACACCGCCGGCTCATGCAGTTCGTCCTCGACGACATCGGGCTCGACGGGCTGCTCACCGCGCTCGCCGACATGTTGCAAGCCTCTGTCACGCTGGAGGATGCCGGCGGATCGGTCGTCGCTAGCGCGGCGCATGGCCGCTACGTCGCCCCGCCACACCCGGACGCCCGGCGTGGTTCGGTCCCTGCAGACCCTGCTCGCGACCTGGGACGCTATGAAGTCACCCATGTGCCAGGGCCCGGCACCGGTACCTGGGTTGCCCCGGTTGTCGTCGGCGGCGAGCATGTCGGGCGCCTGTGGGTCAGCGGCAGCGCTGATGCGCCTGATCCCGAGCAACGACGCGTCATCGAACGATTTGCGCTCGTCGTCGCCGTCGAGGTGCTGAAGCGGCGGCATTTGACCGAGGTCGAGGAGCGGTTGTCCGGCGATTTGATGGCGGATCTGCTGCGGCCCGACGGTGTGGCCCAGCCTCGCGCGCTGCTGGACCGTGCGCGCGCGCTCGGACACGATCTGTCGACACCGCACTGGCTGGGCGTCCTGAGCGTCGAGGATGAGCCGACACCGATCCGGTTCAGCGCGCTGGCACGCGAGGCAGCTGGGACGGCCCTGCTGACGGGCCGTTACGAGGACCGTCTGGTATTGCTGGTGCCTGCTACCGTCGGACCGCTGGACGTGTTTCGCCGCGTCCACGACCAGGCGGCGCTGCACGCCGAAGGATCGCGGGTTTCGCTCGTCATCAGCCAGCGGGTCGCCGACTTGCAGGAGTATTCGCGCTCCTACCAGCTTGCCGTCGGCGCCGCGCGCCTGCGCCGGCTGAGCGAGCGCGGTGGACTGGTGGATCTCCGCGGCCTGAGCGTGCCGTCGTTGCTGCTGATGAGCGGTACGCCGCCGATGCAGCTGCGGCAATTCGCGCAGGCGCTCATCGGCCCGCTGCAGTCGCACGACGCGCGTCGAGGTACCGAACTCGTCCGGACGCTGCGCGCCTGGCTGGAAGCGAGTTTCTCCACGACTGCAGCTGCGGAAACGCTGGTGGTTCATGCGAATACCGTTGCCTACCGGCTGGCGCGGGTGGAGGCGCTGATCGGGAAGGAGCTGCGCCGACCCGACACGCGCCTGGAAATCCAACTCGCGCTGCACGTCTGGGACGTCCTGATGCTCGACGACCCTGACGGGCGATGACCGTTCACGAGGCGTTCGCGCCATCAATAGGCTTCAGGCTATGACCTACGAGACGATCCGCCATGAGCTGGCCGACGGAATTCTGACGGTGACGCTCGACAGACCCGATCAGCTCAACGCCTTTACCGTGCGTATGGCAGAGGAGCTGGAGCACACCTTCACGATGGTCAACGGCGCCGACGAGGTGCGCGCCGTGGTCGTGACGGGGGCCGGGCGAGCATTTTGTGCCGGCATGGATCTGGCGCAGTCCGGAAATCCGTTCGGTTTGGACGAGTCACAGCGACCAGGCGTGGCACAGATGCAGGATCTCGACGATCCGGTCATCGCGCGGGGCGTGCGGGATCTGGGCGGCCGGGTCACCCTGGCGATCTACGACTGCTTGAAACCGGTGATCGCGGCGATCAACGGCCCAGCGGTGGGGATCGGCGCCACGATGACGCTGGCGATGGACGTGCGGCTGGCCTCGGACTCGGCGCGGATCGGTTTCGTCTTCGGCCGCCTCGGCATCGTCCCCGAGGCGTGCTCGACCTGGTTCCTGCCGCGCATCGTCGGGATGCAGCAAGCTTTGGACTGGGTGCTGTCGGCCGAGGTCCTGGACGCCGAAGAAGCGCTGCGTGGGCGGCTGGTCAAATCCGTGCACCCTGCCGAGGAGTTGCTCGACGCCGCGCATTCCCTGGCGCACGCATACACCGCGAACCGCTCGCCGGTGGCTGTCGCGTTGACGCGACAGATGATGTACCGCAACAGCGCGCAGGCACATCCGGTCGAGGCGCACCGGATCGACTCGCTCGCGATGTTCTATACGAGCATCCACGACGGCGGCGAGGGTGTGCGGGCGTTCCAGCAGAAGCGAGCACCACAGTTCACGCAGCAGGTCTCGACGGACCTGCCTGCGTTCGTCCCTTGGTGGTAGCCGCCCGAAGCGAAGTATTGCCTGGGTGCGAGACGGACTTGAGCGGCTGATCAGGGTGCCGGCAGCACGGCCGTGTGCTCGGCGCGCACCGCGCGCAGTGCGTCGGGGTGCAGCCCCAGCAGGGTGAGGATGGTGGGGGCGATCTGCGTGGTCTGGACGTTCGCAACGCTCGTCGCATGGTGCGCCACGCCCGCCCCGGAAACCACGAGCGCGACGTCGAGATCATCTGCGGCAGCGCCGCCGTGTTCGGAGATCTTCTTCACCTTGCCGGTGTAGACAACCCCGTGTTGGACGAGCCCCACCAGGTCTGGGGCGTGCGTGTCTCCCGGCTTCGCGCCGAACAGCCGGTCCGCGTCGGCTCCGGTAGAAACTGACGTGAGGCCAGACGCCGCAACGCTCGTCGAGAACACTCCGAGCCCGTCGCGGATCGTGTTGGCGGGGGCGCTGTGCGTGAGCAGGTACTGCTTGGTGAAGGCGAGTGCGGCGGGGCTGCGGTCGGAGAGCCAGAGCAGCATGACGTCGTCGTCGACGGAGAACACCACGAGCGGTGCGGCATTCGGGTGGCTGCTGGCCCAGGCACTGTCGATGGCGTCGATGATCGCGCCGTCGTCGACCCGGCGCAGCGCATTCGGGTCCTTCGGCGACTGGCCATGCTTGGCCGAGAGGATCACCGTCGTGCTGTCGCTCAACCCGTCGCGCGCGATCCGGCGCACCATCGCAGCGACCTGCGTGTCGATGTAACCGAGCGCCCGGCGCAGCAGCGGCCCGGGGGAACCGTCAGAGTTGTAGCCGCCGGTGAGCCCGTCCGATGTGGGCAGTTTCTCGGCGGTGGAGACGCTCTGAAAGTTCATCCCAAAGATTGCCGGTGTGCCGACGTGGCTGGTGCCCGAGTGGTCCAGACCGTCGATCTCGTTGAGAACGGCGGCCACCTTGGTGCTGTCGTATTCCTTGGTGAGCGCGTTGTCGGTCGTCCAATCGTCACCGGCGTTGTCGGCGACGCTGTTGATCTCGGGGGTGAAGAGGTCCTGGATACCGGTGCCGGACGGGCCGTTGAGGATCTCGTAGGCGGCATGCTTGTCCGACCAGGCCGTGCGCAGACCCGCCGCGCGTACGACGTTGAAGACGGTGTTCACGCGCAGGTAGTCGTGCGGATACAGCGGCAGACACGTCGCGGGATCGACTGGCAGGCTCGCCGGATCCAGCAAAGCCTGGGGCGTCGAGGTCATCGCGAGAATGGCCCTGGTGATGGCCTTCGAGCTCGCGAGCGTCTGCTCCAGGGTGTTCGTCGGCAGGCTGGTCAGCGCCGGATCGCCAAGCTGCTGCCCGGCATCGACGGTGATGGGATCCTGGGAGCGGTCGGCTGCTTCAGTCCACCCCACCTCGGTCCCGCGGTGAGCCGTGCGGCAATCAATGGTGCCCGGTGCGAACAGGGCCGGGTTGTAGGTGTCGTCGTAGTACACGCCGGTCGTGCCGGGGCCGCCTCCCGTCAGTTGCGCCACCATGCCGGGGAACGAGTCGGACGGGAACGAGGTCTTCGCGTTGGTGTACTGCGTGCCGTCGGCGACGAGCTTCGCGAGAGCGGAGCGCGGATGGCTGCTCACGTAGTACGCGAGATCGCGCTGGTGCAGCCCGTCGACAGAGAGCAGCAGGACGTGATCGACCGGTGCGTTCTTCGTGTGGGCGAGCGCTGAGGGAACCGCCGCCGCGCAGAGGACGGTAATCCCTAGACCGGCAGCGACTGCGGCGAAACGGGATGACATGGTGCGAACTCCTCGGCTGGACCCGTCGAGCGGCTCGACCCGGCCGCCGCATTCACCTTGGCGATTCGTATCGCAGAGCGGGCAAACAGCAGGTGAACTCTGGATGCCGGCGCTCGGTACACGAGACATTCCCCGAAACGGGTCAAGTTCCCCCGTCCGCGCCGATGAGGGGAGAACGCATGTCGGTTGACCAGCCGCGGTGTTCGGGCTGGATCCCGCGTCCTGCGCCGAGTTCAACGAGCTCTCCCGTTCGCTCAACGACCTGCAGGATCGTGCCACCCGTACCCGGATGGTGCCGGTCGCCACCGTCACTGACCAACTCCAGCGCGCGGTACGCGACCTCGCTCGCGCGCAGGGCAAGCAAATCCGGTGGGAAGTCCGCGGCACCGACACCGAACTCGACCTCGGGGTGCTGCACCAACTTTCCGATTCGTTACTGCACATGGTTCGCAACGCTGTCGATCACGGCATCGAGGGTCCAGCCGACCGGGTGGCAGCGGGCAAGGCGCCGATCGGCACTATTCGCCTGCACGCGATGCAGCTCGGCTCCGAAGTCATCATCGCCGTGACCGACGACGGCCGCGGAATCGATACCTCTGGGGTAGCCACGACGGCTGCGTTTGTCACCGACGCTGTCCGGTAGAGGCGTCGGCCTCGACGTTGTCCGTGCGAACGTCGAGGCTGCTCGGGGACGAGTCGAGGTGCGTCCGAGCGCGGCGTCGGGACCGAGTTCCGCATCATCGTGCCCATCACGCTTGCCGTCCTCAGGTGCCTGCTCGTTGAATCCGACAGCCAGCGCTTCGCCCTCCCATTCCACCGTGTCGTCCTGTCGCAAGGTAACGACCCGTCCCGGCGGACGTCAGCTGAGGGCCGAGCAGTCGTCTGGGTCGACGGCCTTCCGGTCACGCTGAGCGCGCTCGCCAACGTGCTCGGCAGCACCGGCAGCTCGCCAACCGGCCCCATCGTCGTGCTGTCGGACACGTCGCGGCGCCACGCCTTCCAGGTGGATCGGCTGGTGGGTCAACGCGATGTGGTCGTCAAGGGGCTCAGCCGACTGCTGCCGAACCTGCCCGCTGTGGCCGGTGCAAGCGTCGAGCCGGACGGCTCGGTTCTCGTCGTGCTCGACCCGCCCCGAGCGATCTGGTGCTGACCGACGTCGAGATGCCGATCATGGACGGCTTCGCGTTGACCGAAGCAATCCGGGCGCAACCGAAGCTGGCCAACATCCCGGTGCTCATCCTCACCTCGCGATCGTCGGAGGCCGACCGCCAGCGCGGCCTCGACGCCGGTGCAGACGGCTACATCGTCAAGAGTGGCTTCGACGAGGCCGGCCTGCTCAGCGCGGTACGTCGGCTGCTCGGAGCAGCAGCGTGATCGCATCCGCCGGACCGATCCGCGCCGTTGTGATAGCGGACGTCTCGTCGCAGCGCACGCGGCTCGTCGAACTGCTGCAGCGCGACGGCGACATCACAGTCGGCGGAGTGGAAACTGTTGCCGAAGCCGCCGTCGACCTGGTTGCGCGACTGCGGCCCGACGCCATCGTGCTCGACATTCAGCTGGGGGCGGCCTGCAGCACACGCATCATCGAGCAGCTGATGGCGCATCCGCCGACTCCGATCCTTGTGCTGACCGCAGGGGTGGACGATCGGCATTCGGCGCGGGCGGTCGAGGCCCTGCTGTGTGGTGCCCTTGACGCGCTGCCCGCCCCCGTCCGGTGGACGGCCGAGCTCGGCGCTCAACTGCGCGCAACGGTGCGCCAGATCGGCAAGGTACAGGTGATCCGCCATCCGCGAGGCAACCGCGCCGGCATCGCGCGTCCAACGCTGCACGCAACGCCGGATAGCGGGCCGGTCGTCGCGATCGGCGCTTCACCCGCGGGCCGAGCGCGCTGGCAAGGGTCCTGTCCGGGCTCACGGGGCTTGCCGCGCCGGTGCTGGTTGTGCAGCATCTGCACCCGGATTTCACCGGCGGACTGCTCACCTGGATGGCGCGGGTCTCCGCGTTGCCGGTGGAGACCGCTCACGCCAACCAGCTCGCCAACCCCGGACGGGTCTACCTCGCTCCGGGCGGGACCCACCTGCGCTTGAGCATCAACCACTGCCTGGAACTGACCTCCCTGCCCGCCACGATTCACCGACCGTCGGTTGACGAGCTGTTCGGCTCGATCGCTCCGCTCGGGCCCCGCGCGATCGGGGTGTTACTGACCGGTATGGGGGACGATGGCGCCCGGCGGCCTGCTCGCGATCCATAAGAACGGCGGGAAAACGCTCGCGCAGGACGAGGCCTCCTGTGCTGTGTTCGGAATGCCGCGCGCCGCTCACCGGCTGGGCGCGGTCACCGACCTCACCCCGCTCGACCAGGTGGCGGCCGCGATCCAGCGCGCCGTTGCCAAGGCGCTTGCGAGTAATGCAGGCCGAGAACGGCGCGTCTGCCATCGCCCAGTGCCGGCTGCATCCACCCGACGTCATCCTGCTCGATGTCGTCATGCCCGATCTCGACGGCTTCCAAGTGCTCGCCATCCTCAAAGACGATCCGCAGCTGAAGGACATCCCGGTCGTGTTCCTCACCGGGCGCACCAGCATGGAAGACGTCGTATCGGCCTTGCGCGCCGGCGCGCACGACTATCTGAAGAAGCCCTTCGAGCCGGAGGAACTGCTCGCTCGTATCGGCTCCGCGATGCATGTGAAGCAGTTGCAGGATCAGCTTCGCGACCGCAATGCCGAGTTGGATCGGACGAGCCGCACTGACGCGCTCACCGGGCTATTCAACCGGCGACACCTGGACGAGGACGTGATCCTGCCGCGGACCGATGTCGACGGCGCACTCAGTGTGGGCGAACGAATTCGCTGCGCCACCGCGGGCGATCCGGTTGATGCCGACGGCACGCAGGTGAGCATCACGGGTCAGCGGCGGCTGTGCCGAGGGCCCGGGCGAATCAGCGGCCAAGCTGCTGAGTTGCGCCGATGCCTTGCTGTACCGAGCGAAAAGCTCAGGACGTAATCAGATCGCCGCTGGCGGCGTCACGGAGTCGACCTCGTTATCCTCAGCTCTGGGCGCGGCGCGGTCTCGCTCGTAACGTCCACGATCGAGGAGGCTGTGCGCGATGTCGAAGAAGACTCGGTCGGAGAAGGACGAATCGCAGCTGAATCGGCGCACCTATGAGCGAGAACTCGAACGTCTGCAGACCGAACTGGTGACGATGCAGGAATGGGTCCGCGCCGAGGGTGCGCGCCTGCTCGTGCTCTTCGAAGGCCGCGACGCCGCCGGTAAGGGGAGCGCGATCAAACGCATCACGCAGTACCTCAATCCTCGAGTAGCGCGCATTGTGGCGCTGCCTGCCCCAAGCGAGCGTGAGCGCGGGCAGTGGTATTTCCAGCGCTATTCGGCGCAGTTGCCTGCGGCCGGCGAGATCGTGTTGATGGACCGCTCCTGGTACAACCGCGGCGGGGTCGAACACGTCATGGGATTCTGCACTCCGGAGGAGTATCGCCGCTTCCTGGCGCAGTGTCCGGTGTTCGAACGCTTACTCGTCGATGACGGTATTTTACTGCGCAAGTATTGGTTTTCCGTCAGCGACGAGGAGCAGGAACGCCGCTTCCAATCGCGGCGCAACGACCCGATGCGCCGCTGGAAGCTCTCCGCGATGGACGTCGAGTCCATTCTGCGCTGGGAGGACTACTCGCGCGCCAAGGACGAGATGTTCGTCCACACCGACATCAGTGAAGCCGCGTGGTGGGTGGTCGAGGGTGACGACAAGAGAAGCGCCCGGATCAACATGATCACCCATCTGCTTTCCACCGTTCCGTATAACGAGGTGCAACGAGCACCGATCAAGCTGCCGAAGCGCCCGGTTGCCAAGAGCTACGTCAGGCCGCCGCGCGAGCTCTTTCGCTCCGTGCCCGACCGCGCCGCCGAACTGGACCAGTAGCCACCACTCGGCAAGGATCGCCGCGCTACGCCACCTGGCGGTAGGCGCCGAGGACGGCCGCAAGCTGGCTGACCAGTACGACAGCGCAGCGGCGGGCGTCCCTGCTCGGGATGACCCCAGGGGTCGGTTCCAGAAGCAGTCGCCCGTGCACCTGTCCGCTGACCGAGGCAAGAAGCTCGACCGTTCGGTCGGGCATGCCGTACTGATCGACGTCCCAGTAGCTTTCGCCGACCCGCAATCGCCCGTCGTGCTCGAGGCGAGGCAGGCCACCGAAACGGTTCGCCTCGAATCGGCAGCTGCGCAGTTCCAGCAGGTCAGTCAGCTGACGGGCGATCTCGGCGATCAATTCGTGCCTGCTGGCCTTCGACTCGGCCACCGCACGCACACTCTGGATGGCGTCCAGATATCTGGCATCGGTCAAGGCCAACTGTCTGCTCCGGCGGCCCCGAACGGCCAACTCGGTAACAGCCGCGCCGACGATCAGGACCAGCACCGTTGTCTCGACGTCGCCACGATCGGTGATCGAGAGCCGCTCGTACGGTGAAGTGAGGAAGAAGTCGAACGAGATCGCGGCCGAGACCGAGGCCAACAAGCCAGCGATCCGATTTCCGATGGCAGCGACGGCCACAACCGCGACGACCAGGGTGAGCGCGGCATCGGTGTTGGGCACGTCGGACCTGAGCGGCACCAGCCCAGCGCACAACGCAACCGGCACGATGAGAGCTGCCGGCACCGCCGCCCGGTCGCGCCACGACCACCATGACCAAGAGGTCCACCACGATGTCCGCATTGATCCACAGTGCTCCGCGCAGACGACGTATAGCCAGCATCCACACGGGATCCTCACGCCGAAGTGGGTCCGAACGCCAAAGACCCGGTCCGGCTCGTCAGAGCGTGCGTGGCCTCAACCGGCTGGAACGTGTGCGAGGAATTGCGGCGCCCGGCGGATGTGCGTGGCCTGCTCCCAGGCATAGCCCAGCTTGATCAACTCCGGCTCGCTCCAACGTCCGCCGATAAACGAGACTCCGACCGGCAGATGGAATGAATACCCTGCGGGGACGGTGATGCTCGCGTACCCGCTGACAGCAGACGGAGTGGACGAACCGATCGAGAAGTGGTCGCCGTTGATCAAGTCCGTCGTCCAGGCCGGGGAGTTGGTGGGCGCGATGATCGCGTCCAGGTGAAACTCGGCCATCGTGTCGTCGATGGCACGCCGGGCGATCGACGTTGCCTGACGGCGGGCCTTGCGATATGCCGGGAGTGACAACGAACCCTTCGCATTGGACTCGAGGAAGACCTCTTGGCCGAAGTAGCGCATCTCGGCCTTGCGGTGCGTGCGATCGAAATCGATCAGATCCTGCAGATTCTTGGGGTACCCAGGGCCGGTGTGCGCGCCGAGGTACGCCGCGATGTCGTGTTTGAACTCGAAATCCAGCGCGGTCCCTTCGCGGCCGAACGCGGCATCGATAGGGATGTCGGCCCGATCGACGATCGTGGCACCCAGCGCCTTCATCCGTGCGATGGAGCGTTGCATGATCACGTCGGTCTCGGGGCTGACGCCGAAGTTGCCCGCACGCCACACGCCGATCCGGGCGCCACGCAGCGCGCCGGCCCGCAGGAACTTCGTGTAGTCGGGGGCGACGTGCCCGGCCTGCGCCTGCGTCGCTGGATCGCTGGGGTCGACCCCCGTGATGGCGCCGAGCACGACAGCGGCGTCGGTGACGTTGCGCGCGATCGGCCCGGACGTGTCCTGCTCGGCCGAGATCGGCACGATGCCCGATCGGCTGGCCAGACCCAAGGTCGGCTTGATGCCGACGTCACCGTTCGCGGCGGACGGGCAGACGATGGAACCGTCGGTCTCGGTGCCGATTGCAACGCTCGCGAGGTCGGCGCTGGCGGCAACGCCGGAACCCGAACTGGATCCACACGGGTTGCGGTCGAGCACGTAGGCCATGTTGGTCTGCCCGCCGACCGCGCTCCAACCGCTCGAGGACTGGGAGGAGCGGAAGTTGGCCCACTCCGACAGGTTGGTCTTGCCGATGATCAGCGCTCCGGCCGCGCGCAGCCGGGTCACGATGAAGGCGTCGGACGGCGTGCTGCCCGCCAGTGCCAGCGAACCCGCCGTCGTGGGCATCCCGGTGGTGTCGACGTTGTCCTTGACCAGGATCGGAACGCCAAGCAATGGGCGCTGATCGCCACGTTCACGGGCCCAGTCTGCCGCGCCGGCGTCGGCCACTGCGGTGGGGCTCACGGTGATGACGGCGTGCAACGCAGGGTTGAGCCGGGCGATCCTTTCGAGGTAGAACCGGACGAGCTCAACCGAGGAGAGCCGGTGCCGGTTCATCAACTGTTCGAGCTGCGGGATCGTGGTCATGTCGAGGTTGACTCCGGCGAGCTGTGTCGAGCCGACACCGGCGGCAGGCGGCGAACTGGGGCTGGCCCCGCTCGCGCCCGGTGCCACCAACGCGGTGATCATCAATCCCAGGCCGCCGAGCTTGAGCAACCCGTATCGGACGCTACGGCTCATGTGACGCCTCCGGTCTACATAGTGCGAACCCGCCCTTACCCGACGATCTCGCTTACACGTGATGGTCGGCACAGCACGCTAGCCCTATCGGGATGACGGATCGCGAAGCGGGCCTACGTAGAATGGGTAAGGACTGCTCGACGAGCGAGGGCCCGGGAGGAACGAGCGGACATCATGCAAGACCGATCTGAGCCAGCAGCGACGCCCGCGCCCGTGCCATCGAGCGACGGCTGGGTCATCGCCGGCCGGTATCAGGTGGTCGATCGAATCGGCAGCGGCGGCATGGCCGAGGTGTTCCGGGCCCATGACCGCAGGCTCGCCCGTGACGTCGCGATCAAGGTGTTTCGCACCCGCCCACTCGCCCTGGACAGCGCGTCCGATGCCGAGCGCCAGCGCCTCGAACTGCACGCCCTTGCCACCCTGAACCACCCGCACCTGATCACCCTCTTCGACGGCTCGCTGGGCACCGCAGACGGGCGCGCCTTCCTGGTGATGGAACTCGTTGACGGGCCGACGCTCGCCGACCGCATCGGCGGCACCGCGTTACCCGAACCGCAGGTGCGCGAGATCGGCATCCAGATCGCCGCGGCGCTGGCCTACGTACACAGCCGGGACATGGTGCACCGCGACGTGAAACCGGCAAATATCTTGCTCGGCTCAGCCCACCCCGACACTCACAACGAAGCCGTAGTCCGGGCGCGGCTGTCGGACTTCGGCATCGTCCGGTTGCTGGGCAGCGAACGGCTCACCAGCCTGGACGCGACGCTGGGGACTGCGTCCTACCTCGCACCGGAGCAAGCCCGCGGTGCCGACATTGGGCCTGCGGCCGACGTGTACTCACTCGGGCTCGTGCTCATCGAGTCGTTGACCGGCAGACGCTCCTTCGACGGCCCACCGTTGCAGGCCGCCATGGCGCGGCTCGCGCGCGGACCCGAGGTGCCCCCCGAGCTCCCGGCGCCGTGGCCCGCCCTGCTGAGCGCGATGACGGCCGACGACCCTGCGGCACGTCCCTCGGCGGAGCAGGTCGCACGCACGCTGCGCTCCGCCGACGTGCTGCCGGCCGCCCTCCCGATTGCAGCCAGCCCGGCCGTGGCTGCTGTGGCCCCTGTGGTGCCGGCACCGTTCGACGATGACGAGCCGCCGCATCGGGCAGCGCCGCACCACGGACGAGCATTCGGCTGGCTGGTCGCCGCGGCCGTGCTGGCGGTCTTCGCGGGCGTGTGCGGCGTATTGCTGGTGGTGCTACAGCCGGTGTCGGCGGACAAGACAGCACCGGCGCGGCCCCTCTCGCCGCACCGCACGTCGCGCACCGCGGTCAACCATCCTGCGCAGGTAGCCGTCGACGGGTCGTCGCCCGCAACGCACCTGGCGCCGACGGGATCGCGCAGCCGGGCGAGCAGTTCCCCCGGGCCCAGCAGTTCCGCGGCGACGAGCACAAGTGCCCCGTCATCCACGGCGCCGCCGAGCACCGCGACCACCCCTGCGTCCTCCGGGCCGGCGAGTTCAGCTCCGGCGACGTCGTCGGTGCCGGTCACCTCGTCAGCTCCAGTGACGACATCGGGCGCGTCGTCGGTCACCGCATCGGCGTCGATTCCAACCAGTGCCGCTGCGAATGCGTTTGGCTGACGCAGCTTCGTCGCACAGTTGTCAGTAGGGTCGGCAGGGTGACCGAATCGCCGATGCCGATCGAGACTCGCCTGGCGCTGAGCCTGCCGCCCGAGCAAGAAAGCGGGGTCTACGCCGGCTTCGCGCAGATCTGGCACGACGCCGATGGGTTCGTCCTCGACTTCGCCGTGTCCACCATGCCCCCCATCCCGCATCAGGACGAGAACACCGGCGAGCGATTCGCGCTGGCCCCGGCCAAGGTCGTCAGCCGGGTGCGGATACCGTCGAGCCAGGCCTGGGAATTCATGCGCGCCCTGAACGAGCAGTTGGCGCAGTGGGAACAGGAGCATGGCACCCGGCCGATGTCGGGCGATTCCTGACTCGAGCGAGCCCGACTGGGCTCAGCTGTACGTCAGCTCCGCCCACACCGTCTTGCCGGGCCCGGTCTCATGGCGGTGGATGCCCCACTTTGTGGCCCGCGCGGCAACGATGATCATTCCACGGCCCTGCGGGCGATCCGGGTCGGGCGTCGTTGGCGGCGCCACCGGCACGGCGTCGCTCAGGTCGCTCACTGATATCCGCACGCCGGACGGTAGGTGCTCCAGGCTCAGCACGATGTCTGCGTCGCCGTGCAGGACGGCATTGGTGACCAGTTCGCTGGTTACCAGCAGCGCGTCGTCGATGACTTCCTCGGGCATCCCGGTCGTGTGCTGGGAAACCCATGCACGCGCCTGGCGGGGCGCTTGTGAGCCGCGCGGCAGCGTAAGGCGGTCATGGCCAGTCACAGATCGGAACAATCCTGCTCATCGAGGCCGTGGTGGCACAGGTGTGCATACGGAGCGCGGGCGGTCGGCCACACCCCCGGCGACTGCATCCTGCCCAGAACCCCCGTCCGGCAAACCCACCGGCAACCCCCAGCGTTGTGCGCCGGGTACACCCGAACCCGTGCCGGCTCCGCCTGCTCGCTGGAGTAGCGCGATAATGTCCTCCGGTGCGTTCAGCGAGAGCGCGTGACGGAGGTTGGTTGTCCGGATGGCCGACGCCACGCCCCGCCTGGAAGTGCCGCCGCCCGGTGGCGTCGCCTGGCTCGACGTGTCGGGCGAGACTGCCGACTCGTGGCCGGGTCGGGTGCGCATGGGACCACTCGGCCTGCAAATCGCGCGGCTGCCTAACCCGCGTGCGGCGTACTTCTTCAAGGGCGCCCGGTTGCGCGGGGCGCGCTGCATCTGGTCGGCGTCCACCCTCAGTGGGGCTGAACTGTGCCGACCTGCTCGCCCGCCCGGGGGCCCAGCCGACAGCGCCGTGCACATCCTCGTCCGCGCGGAGTGCGCGGGATCGGTGTTCGATCCGCTCGGGCAACTGACCCGCGGGGCGCTGCGCGTCCTGGAACCGACTGAGGAGATTCGCGAGCAGTTCTTGGGCAACACTCATTTGTTCACGCTCAACGTCCAGCGCAACACGATCGGAGTCGAGCCGGCGAGCCTGGCCGAGATGTTTGACCAGTCCTTCGACCTCACCGAGTTCCAGGCGCAGTTGCTGCGCTCGGCGGTTGGCCTCCTGCTTGCAGGGGCCGACGAGTTGGGCTCGTCCACGAGCCTGGTAGGTGTCGACCGCTATCTCGGCGCGCTTGCCGGCCTCCTGCTGCGGACGTCGGTTCGCAAGCGGCGCACCGACGTCGAGCAGATGGACGCCATCCGCACCCGCACCGACACCATCATCTTCGAGCAGGCGACCGATCCGCTGCTGACGCCGGCCGGTGTCGCTACCCAGCTCAACATCTCGCTACGCCAGCTCTACCGGGCCTTCAACGGCACGGAAAGCCCGGCGGCCCGAATCCGCCGTCGCAGGCTCGAACACGCCGCTGAACTGCTCGCTGGGCGCTCCGCTTCGGCGCAGGTGGAGAAGATCGCGCAAGAGTGCGGGTTCATTTCCGCGGAGTACTTTTCGCGGGCCTTCCGACGAGAGTTCGGGTTGAGCCCGCGCGCATACCGCTCCGCCCATCGCGATCGCAGCGGCGTGGCTTCGGCCAAGGTCATCAGGTGATTCGCGCGCAGGCACACGGCGCCCGTCGCCACCCGGTGCGCTGTGGATGACTATGGCGCGGGCACTCCACCGACCACGGCAACGCCGCGAGCATTGGACCGGCTGCGCGATCGCGCCGTGCTCGCGACGGGAGTTTCGTTCACGATCAGCGACCCGCGCGAGGTCGACAACCCGCTGGTTTGGGTCAACCCGGCGTTCACGGCGACGACCGGTTATTCCTTCGACGAGGCGGTTGGACGCAACTGCCGCTTCCTGCAGGGCCCGGACACCGACCCTGGCGCAGTGGACACGATCCGCAACAGTGTGCTGGCGGGCAGGGCGTCCACAACGACGTTGCGCAACTACCGCAAGGACGGGTCATCGTTCTGGAACGAGGTCGCGATCTCCCCGATCATCGACGATACGGGGCGGGTCACACACTTCGTCGGCGTGCAGGCCGACGTATCCGCTCGCATTGACGCGCAACGCAACCGTGATGCGGCGCTGGTGCGCGCTGAGGTGGCTGCCGGCCGGCTTGCGCTGTTGGCCGATTTTGCGACGCGACTGACCGCCTCGCTGGAAAGGGACGATGTCGGCCGCCTGCTCGCAGACGTGCTCGTGCCGCGGTTGGGAAGCTGGTGCACGGTATATCTGACAGGCGCTGACGGCGTGCCGCATGCGTTCGCCCGGCACGAGCGCATGGACAGCGATACCCGCGTCAGGGAACTGGTCGACCGGTTGGACCATGTCATGGCACAGGGCATGGCGAGCGAGAGCATCACCCAGAAAGTGATCGGCGGGGAGTTGAGGGCTCAGCTGATTCGTGATGTCGACACGGTGCCAGCGTCGTTCGGCAACGGAAACGACGAGGTTGTCTCCATCGGCCGCCAGCTGGGCATCGAGAGCGCGATTGTGCTGCCGCTGGCGGGCCGAGAGCGCATTCTGGGTAGCATTAGCATCGTTGCTGATGGCACGCGGGCGCGGTTCGACGAGTCCGATCTCGCTCTGGCGCAGGAGCTATGTTCCCGCGCCGCGCTGATGTTCGAGAACTCGATCATGTACGCCCGTGAGCGCGAGGCGGCCGAGTCGCTGCAGCGCAGTCTGCTACCGATCGTCAGCAAACTGGCCGGATTCTCCGTCGCCGCCGAGTACCTGACCGCGTCTGACACGGCCGCCGTCGGCGGCGACTGGTACGACACCTTCGCGCTGCACGACGGATCGGTCGGCATCGCAGTGGGCGACGCGATGGGCCACAACTTCGACTCCGCCGCCGTCATGGGCAAGCTCAGCACGATGCTGCGCGCCTACGCCTTCCCAGGAGCCTGCGCCGGAGCGGTGCTCGACTCGGTCGATGACCTGGTCGCCGGCACCGGCGTGACCTACCTGGCCACCTGCTTCTACGGCCGACTGCGCCGGACTGAATTCGGTGCCGAATTCGAGTACGCCAGCGCCGGGCATCCCGCGCCCGTATTGCGATTACCGGACGGGCGCACCGAGGTGCTCGAGGACGGGCACGGTCCGATGCTGGGCCTGTCCAGGCTGCTGCTGCCGCGCTCACACCCGCGCGGGCACGCACGCCGCAGTTTGCCTTCCGGCAGCACCCTGATCGTCTTCACCGACGGGCTCACCGATTCGATGGGTGAGGACGTGGACCTCACTTCGGCAGTTGACCGGCTCGCCGCGATCGTGCGTGCCCAGGCGGTGGATGCGACGCCGCGAGAGCTGGTGTCCGTGCTCGCCGGTTTAGCGGGCGGTGGCCGTCTGGATGATGTTGCGGTGATGGCGGTGCGTGTCGTGTGAGGTGCGTGTTGTGTGGGGCTCGTGTTCGTGTGGGGGTGGATGTCAAAGGGGGCGGGGACGGCGCGGGTTGCGCTGTCCTCGCCCCTTTTGCGGCGGTGGTGGGTGCTCAGCCACTCATCAGGGCCGCGTGCATGACTGTTTGGCTGGGTGTGGCGATGAGGGTCCAGTCGCCGCCGACGCCTTTGCCTTCCCAGTAGTTGAGCCATTTGAAGGTGGGGCTGGCGTTGCAGTAGTTGATGACGCTTTGCAGTTTGTTGGCGCGTTCGGTTTGGGTGCCGGCTGTTTTGGTGGA
>JBBQUT010000026.1:0-70643 GCA_038212215.1 Mycobacteriales bacterium | reverse complement strand
GGCCTTCCGAAGAAGGCTTGCCGCCCAGAGCCGTCCACCCTCATCGACGCGCTACTTCCCGACACCGCTCATGGATAACTCGGTCAGCGCCACCCCAGCAACCAGCGACTGCCAAACCCCACAAGCAAGAACCGGCCGCCGTGGCCGTTAACCACACAGGATACTCCGGCAAGAACTCGGAAAACCGCTCGTCGTTCGAGGCCGCGCAGCAGTTGCAACCATCAAGTCGACGATCGAGCAACGCCACGCCACGCCGCGCTGCGCAACCACCCCGTCGGCGACCCAGCAAGCGGTCCGGGCGTCGTCATCACCCGGCGACAGCTCGGGAGATCGTCGCGGCGCGATCGACGCCAGGTCTCGGCCACTGGGCATTCGGTACTGCCTAAACGCGCACCCTTACGCACGAACCTTCGGCTGCACGCACGGCATGGCTCGTGACACGTCCCAAAAATCTGGCTTTGACGCGTTCTTCTCGTGTAAGTACGCTTCGCGACTTATAGACCGAGAGTGGGGACGCCATGAGGTCAGCTCAAGTTCGGCAGCGGACGGCAACGCCTCGGCTGCTGCAATCCCCGCAGGAGCAGGCGGAGTTGTTGACCGAGGCAATCGTGAGCGCGCGCAGCGGAAGCGAGCCGATCCGGGTATTGGAGGCAGGCTGCGGCAAGCAGTGGCCCTACCGACCCGACAACATCGCGCTTCACATCACGGGCGTCGACACCGATCCCGAGGCGTTGCGAATTCGGCGCGAGGTAAGAGGGGACCTCGACGCTGAGGTCTTGGGCGATTTGCGTTCGGTGTCGTTGACCCCTGGGTCGTTCGACCTGGTGTACTGCAGCTACGTACTCGAGCACGTCGCCGGTGCGGAATCCGTGCTGGACCGGCTCGCGAAGACGCTGCGCCCAGGTGGTCGGCTGATCGTGCGGGTGCCCGACGGCGAGTCGGTGTACGGATTCCTCACCAAGCACTCGCCGCACCGAGTGCACGTGCTCTACAAGAAGTACATCGAGCACAAGCCGAACGCCGGCAAGCCCGGGTACGCGCCGTATCCGGCGGTGTACGACCCGGTGGTGAGCGTCCGGGGCCTGCGCCGTTGGGCCCAGCAGCAGGGCCTTGCGATCGAGCGGGAATACGCGACCAACTTCTACCTGCGGGCATTCGGGCCGCTGGAGAGGCTCGCCGCCGCTGCCGTGGCTCTGCTCGGCCGTATGTCGCGCGGAAGACTGTCGGCCGAACACAACAACATCGGATTCGTCATGGTAAAACCGTTGCTCACACAGCTATCTCCCGAATCCGCAGCGGTCCCTAGTTAGTCCCGTCACATCCTCAAGGGGTCGAGGCTTGCCGGCTCGGCGCCGAATGTCACGTACACGCACGGTGCAAGCAGAGATGCTGGTGCACCGCAGGATGCCGAATGGGCTGGCCGTTGGTCGGTTCGGGCAGGAATGCTGCCGCGAACGCTGCGTTCGCCGAACTGGGCGGAGACGCCCAGATTCTCGATCAAGTCGCTGCGAATCCTGGCGCTCGTTGGGTTCGGATCGGCAGTCGTGAAAATTCGACCACGTTCATCACCGACTACGTATCGGAGTGAACGAGGTATGGGCCAAGTTGCGCTCGCGCTGGCAACAGCATTTGCGTGTCGCCGACACACGCACTGTCGACCTGGCCAGAGATAGGTTCGCCGATGATCGAAAGCGATCTGAGCGGAGATGGAGCGGTGAACGAGAAGAGGACAGAGCCTGCGCTGAAGTACGGGACCACCGCGGACTACGGCGGCTGCGAGGCCGGGGAATGCGCAGCAAACGCTCGCACGACGTGCGCGCAATGTCGCGCGCAGGTGTGTCTCGGACACGCTCACCACGCCAGGCATGCGACCGTCGGCGAGACCAGCGCGCACCGGTCTGACGTTCAATGAAGGAGGGCCGTTGCTCAGCGCCACGGCCTCCCTGACCATCGACGCAATCGGCGGCGGCGCTGTCCCCGAGCCGGTCGAACACGCGCCGCAGGCGCGACCATAGCCGCCGAGCGTGACATGCGTGATCAAAGCAGATGATGCCGATGAGCGGTCGCCTCCACCCAGGGGGCGCCACAGCGGCGAGCAGCCGAACCTGAAGATCACCGTCTGGCGTCAGTGGTCGCCGATCACCGCGCGGCGAGTTCCAGCCATGCCAGGTCGCCGGTGTGTCGTGTTTCGCTAATCATCGTGGTAATGGCTTTTACCCACTCGGCGAGCGCGGCATCCGCCGCCTTGGCGTGCTCCTCGGACTCTCACTGGCTGATCGACACAACCTTGTCGTCGTCGAAGATGACCCCGTAGGACATGTATCCGGGTGTGCTACGCCGAGCGACTTGTTCGCACCCTCAGAGCCGAGCCGACCGACCGGATGCTGATCTTCGGACAACGCCACCTCCGACGCCTCCTGGACGAGTACGTCCGTCACCACAACCAGCAACGGCCGTACAGGGGCCAAGCCCTTCGACCGCCCTCACCGCTTCGACCAGTACCTGTTGACTCGCTACCGGCGGTCATCCGCCATCCGATTCTCAGTGGCCCCATCAACGAGTACCACCCCGCCGCGTAGCGCCAGAACAATGGCAACGATCGGGTTTTGGAACCCCACAGGATGGTCTCAGCGGATGTGGTTTCGCGGCACCGCGGTGAGGAGTACGACGGCGTCCTCGACTGCCTGCAAGCCGTGCCTGGCGTCGGGGACGATGAGCAGGTCCCCGCTGCGGCCTTCCCATGTGTTTGTGCCTGCGGTCAGTTGTACGCGTCCGCTGAGCACGTGCACGGTGGCTTCGCCGGGGTTCTCGTGCTCGCCGAGTGAGGCGCCGGCCAGCAGCGCGACGACGGTCTGGCGCAGGGCGTGTTCGTGCCCGCCGAACACGGTCACCGATGATCTGGCCGCGGCGGTGGTGCGGGCGGTGTCGAGTTGCTCGCGGGCGGTGGCGTCGAGGGAGATTTTCTGCATCAGCGGACCTTGTCTTTGTGGGTGTCTCGCGGGGTGGTGATGGCTTCCCAGCCTCGCCGGACGGGACGGGCACCGGTGACGTCGCGGGAGCGGTAGACGATGTAGGGGCGGGTGAGGTATCCGAGCGGGGCGGAGAAGGCGTGCACGAGTCTGGTGAACGGCCATACCGCGAACAGCACCCAGGCGATCATGACGTGGATCTGGAACCCGATCGGGGCGGCGGTGATGAGGTTGACGTGAGGGTGCAGGTAGAAGATCGACCGGAAGTAGGGGGCGACGGTGAGGCGGTAGTCGTGCGGGTGGGCGGTGATGTTGCCGAGCACGGTGGTGGTGAGGCCTGCGACGAGGGCGGCGACGAGTAGGACGTACATGCCTTTGTCGTTGCGGGTGGTGGCGGAGAACACCGGGCCGGTGGTGCGGCGGCGGTAGATGAGGATCGCGATCCCAGACAGGGTCATGACGCCGGAGACGGTGCCCAAGGTGACGGCCGCGGCGTGGTACATGGTTTCGGTGACGCCGACGGCCTCGGTCGCGGATTCGGGGACGAGCAGGCCGCCGATGTGGCCGAGGATGACGAACAGGACGCCGAAGTGGAACAGCGGGGAGCCGAGTCGCAGCAGCCGGTTCTCATACAGCTGGCTGGAGCGGGTCGTCCAACCGAACTTGTCGTAGCGGTAGCGCCACGTGTGGCCGCCGACGAAGATCGCGATCGACAGGTACGGGAGGATGATCCACAGCAGGGTGTTCATCGGCGGGTTCCCATGTATTCGGGCGGAGCGAACGGTTCCAGGCCGACTTCTTCGGCGGGCGGTCCGGCCCGTGCTAGGTCGAGCGCCCGCTGCAGGTCCTGCGGCGCCGGGTCGGGCAGGACGGCGCGGATCGTGTCAAGCACCGCGACATAGGAGGAGTTCGCCTCGGAGAGGGCGGTGCGCAGCAGTTCGATCCCGGCCCGGTTGACGCGCAGTAGCGCCAGCCCGGTGTCGGGTGCGCGGGCGGCGACTTCGCAGACCAGCCCGAGGTGGTCGGGCAGCTCGCCGCCGGCGAGGGTGAGGCCGGCGGTGCGGTAGGCGTGGGTGAATTCCAGCAGTGCCATGCCGCGTTTGCGGGTGTCGCCGTGGGTGTAATAGGTCAGGTAGAGACAGCATCGGCGGCGCAGGTCGAAGGTGTCGACGTAGTCACGAGCCAGCCGGCCGGGGTCGGTCGTGCGCAGGTGATCGACGAAGCGGGTCAGCGGCACGCTGGCCGTCGCTGGCAGGACGGCTGCGGTCTCCGCGAGCAGCGCGACGTGCGGCAGCAGCGCGTCGTCGGGGTAGTTTAGACACAGCGCGGCGGCTTGCAGCGCTCGGGTGCGGGCCAGGTCGTCGATGTTTGTGCCGCTCATCCGCCGGTCCTGTCAGTCTCGGAGTCACTGTCGGCTGTCGGCTTGCCGCCGCGTGGCGGCATGAGGTCTCTGGCGGCGCCTTTGCCGTCCCAGTTGAGCAGGTTCACGCGGTGCCCCTGATCGGCGGGGCCGACGAGTTGGTCGGAGGTCTGCCGCTGACGGAGGGCGTGAAAGTTCTCCACGGCGATGGGTTGCGGGCCGCCGGAGGATTCCCCGAACGGGCCCGAGCCGCCCATGCCGGGGCCGCCGTCGTAGTCCAGGGAACAGGCCAGCTCTTCCAGTTGTCCGGCCTGGTCGTGGAGTTCACCGTGGACTGCGGGGATGACGTAGCGCTCGTCGTACTTGGCGATGGCGAGTAGGCGGTACATGTCCTCGATGTCGGCGGCGCTCATGCCGACCGCGTCGGCCAGTTCTGGCCTGCGTGGCTGGTCGAGGTTGACGTCGCGCATGTAGGCGCGCATCGCGGCCAGGCGGGCGAGTACGTCGCGGACCGGTTTCGGGTCGCCTGCGGTGAACAGTTCGGCGAGGTAGCCGATCGGGATGCGCAGCGCGTCGATGGCGCCGAAGAGGTTGCCGGCGTCCTCGGCGTCGTGGCCGTCGCTCTTGATGACGTCCACGACTGGCGACAGCGGCGGGATGTACCAGACCATCGGCATGGTGCGGTATTCCGGATGCAGCGGCAAGGCGACCTCGAAGCGGTTGATCAGCGCCCACACGGGCGAGCGTTGCGCGGCCTGCACCCAGTCACGGGGAATTCCGGCCTGTTCGGCGGCGTGCTGGACGGCTGGGTCGTCGGGGTCGAGGAACGTGGCGCGTTGCGCAGCGTAGAGGTCGGTGTCGTTCGGCGTGGACGCGGCCTCGAGAACGGCGTCGGCGTCGTAGAGAACCAGCCCGATGTAGCGCAGTCGGCCGACGCACGTTTCCGAGCAGACGGTGGGGATGCCGACCTCGATGCGCGGGAAGCAGAACGTGCACTTCTCGGCCTTGCCGGTGCGGTGGTTGAAGTAGATCTTCTTGTACGGGCAGCCGGTGACGCACATCCGCCAGCCGCGGCACTTGTCTTGGTCGACGAGCACGATCCCGTCCTCGCTGCGCTTGTAGATCGCGCCGGACGGGCAGGACGCGGCACAGGAGGGGTTGAGACAGTGCTCGCAGATCCGCGGCAGGTAGAACATGAACGTCTTCTCGAACTCCAGCCGCACCGTCTCGCTGATCTTCGCGAGGATCGGGTCGTTCTGGGTGAGTACGGGCCCGCCGCCGAGGTCGTCGTCCCAGTTCGCCGACCACTCGACCTTCATGTTCTTGCCGGTCAGCAGGGACTTGGGTCGAGCGACCGGGATGTGCTTCTGGGCCGGGGCGGTGGTCAGGTTCTCGTAGTCATAGGTCCATGGCTCGTAGTAGTCCTTGATGTTGGGTAGCAGCGGGTTGGAGAAGATGGTGGCAAGCTTTTTCAGCCGGCCACCGGCTTTGAGGGTGAGTCGGCCGCGGCGGGTCAGTTTCCAGCCGCCCTTCCACCGCTCCTGATCCTCATACGTGCGCGGATATCCTTGCCCAGGACGGGTTTCGACGTTGTTGAACCAGACGTATTCCACGCCGGAGCGGTTGGTCCAGGCCTGTTTGCAGGTCACGGAGCAGGTGTGGCAGCCGATGCATTTGTCCAGATTCATCACCATCGCCATCTGGGCCATGACCTTCATGTCAGTACTCCACTTCCTGGCTCCGGCGGCGGATGACTGTGACTTCGTCACGTTGGTTGCCGGTGGGGCCGAGATAGTTGAACGCATAGGACAGTTGGGCGTAGCCGCCGATGAGGTGGCTGGGTTTGACCAACAGCCGGGTGCCGGAGTTGTGGATACCGCCGCGCTTGCCGCTGGTCTCGGCGATCGGAACGTCGATGACGCGCTCCTGGGCGTGGTACATGTACACCGTGCCCTCGGGCATTCGGTAGGAGACGATAGCGCGGGCGACGATAACGCCGTTGCGGTTGACCGCCTCGATCCAGTCGTTGTCGGCCACGCCGACTTGGTCGGCGTCGGCGGGGCTCATCCAGATCGTCGGACCGCCGCGGGACAGCGACAGCATGAAGAGGTTGTCCTGGTACTCCGAGTGGATCGACCATTTCGAGTGCGGGGTGAGGTACCGCACCGCGACCCCGAGCTCACCGGTCGAGCCGAGTTCCGGCTCGCCGAACAGCCGATGCATGTCCAATGGCGGCCGGTAGACGGGTAACTGCTCGCCCAGTTCGGTCATCCAGTCGTGGTCGAGGAAGAAATGCATCCGCCCGGTCAGCGTGTGCCAGGGCTTCGCCCGCTCGACATTGATCACGAACGCCGAGTACCGCCGGCCACCAGCCTCCGAACCGGACCATTCCGGCGAGGTGATGACCGGAGTCGGCCGGGCCTGGGTGTCGGCGAAGGTGATCTGCTTGCCCTCGTGTTCGGCGGCGAGGTCGGCGAGTTTTGTCCCGGTCCGCTGCTCCAGGGCGCGGAATCCGCCCACGGCGAGATGCCCATTGGTGGTGCCGGACAGCGCAAGGATCGCCTCGCACGCCAGGGCATCGCGCGCCAGTGACGGCCGTCCGTCGGCGACGCCGCCACGGACTACACCGTTCTTCGCGGCCAGGTAGGCCAGTGGCTGCCTCAGGTCGAACGTGACGCCCTTGGTCGTCGCCCCCAGCGACTCGGCCAGCGGGCCGATCGCGCCCAGCTTCGCCGCGACCGCGGTGTAGTCGCGTTCCACGACGAGTAGCTTGGGAAAGTTCACCCCCGTAACCAGGTCCACGCCGTCGTCGCGCCAGTCCGCGGCGACGCCGTTGGGGGTGGCCATCTCATCGGGGGTGTCGTGCAGCAGCGGCACGGCGAGAAGGTCCTTGCGGGTGCCGAGGTGTGTCTCGGCGAGTTGGCTGAACCGGGTCGCGAGGGTGTGGAAGATGTCGAAGTCGGTGCGGGTTTGCCACGGCGGTGGAATGGCCGGATTGAAGGCGTGCACGAAGGGGTGCATGTCGGTGCTGGACAGGTCGTACTTCTCGTACCACGTCGCTGCGGGCAGGACGATGTCGGAGAACAGCGTCGTTGAGGTCATCCGGAAGTCCAGCGTCAGCAGCAGATCGAGCTTGCCCTCCGGTGCCTGCTCGTGCCAGCGCACATTCTCCGGACGGGCTTGTGGCTCGGTCTGCTGTGCGCGCAGGGAGTCACCCGAGCCGATCAGGTGGCGCAGGAAGTATTCGTCGCCTTTCGCGCTCGAGCCGAGCAGGTTCGAGCGCCACACGGTGAGCACGCGTGGCCAGTTCTCCTCCGCGTCCGGATCCTCGCAGGCGAACTCGAGTCGTCCGCTGCCCAGTTCGTCACGAACGAAGTCGGCTGGCTCCTGACCCGAGCGCTCGATCGCATCGGCCAGCTGTAGCGGGTTCCAGTTGAACGTCGGGTAGGTCGGCATCCAGCCCATCCGCGCCGACGCTGCGATCAGATCGGCGGGGGTCTTGCCGGCGAAGCGACCGTCGCCGAGCGGGGAGGACAGGTGGGTGTTATCAGCGGTGTCGTAGCGCCACTGGTCGGTGGCCAGGTAGAAGAACGCGGTGGCGATCATGGTGCGCGACGGGCGCGACCAGTCGGTGGCGTTGGCGTAGAGCCCATGACCGGTGAGCGGCCGGACCTTCTCCTGGCCCACGTAGTGCGCCCAGCCGCCGCCATTCACACCCTGGCAGCCGGTCAGCGTCACCAGTGCCAGGAACGCGCGGTAGATCGTGTCGGAGTGGAAGTAGTGGTTCGTCCCCGCCCCCATGACGATCATGGACCGGCCGTGGGAGGCCTCGGCGTTGGCAGCGAACTCGCGCCCGATCCGTGCCGCGGCCGAGGCAGGGACCGAGGTGATCTCCTCCTGCCACGCGGGTGTCCCCGGCTGGGTCGCGTCGTCGTAGCCGCTCGGCCAGTCGCCGGGCAGCCCCTCGCGACCGACTCCATAGTTGGCCAGCAGCAAGTCGAACACGGTTGTCACCAGCTGCCCGGCGATGACCCGGGTCGGCACACCGCGATACATCGTGGCTCCGGCGCCGGACGGCTCGTCGAAGCGGGGTAGCAGCAGCTCGACCGGCTCGGAGCCGTCGCCGGCCAGGCTCAGCGCGGGCTGGATGTCGCCGAGCTCAAGGTTCCACTTCCCTGCACCGGCAGGGCCGTAGCGGAAGCCGAGCGAGCCGTTCGGCACCACCGCCTGCCCGGTGGTCTTGTCGAGCAGTACGGTCTTGAACGCTGCGTTCTCCTCGGTACTGCCTAGATCGGCGGCGGTTAGGAACTTGGCGGCGGTGTAGGTGCCGTCCTCACGCCGGTTCAGGGTTACGAGGAAGGGCAGGTCGGTGAATCGGCTGACGTAATCGGTGAAGTAGGGCACCTGCCGGTCGATAAAGAATTCCTTGAGGATCACGTGGCCCATCGCCATCGCCAGCGCGCCGTCGGTGCCGGGCTGCGCGGCCAGCCACTCGTCGGCGAACTTGACGTTGTCGGCGTAGTCGGGGGAGACGGCGATGACTTTCTGCCCGCGGTAGCGCGCCTCGGTCATCCAGTGCGCGTCCGGGGTGCGGGTGACGGGGAGGTTGGAGCCCCACATGATCAGGTAGGCGGCGTCCCACCAGTCGGCGGATTCGGGGACGTCGGTCTGGTCGCCGAACACTTGCGGTGAGGCGACCGGCAGGTCGGCGTACCAGTCGTAGAACGACAGCATCGGCGCGCCGAGCAGCGCGTGGTAGCGGGCGCCGACGCCGTGGCTGACCATGCTCATCGCCGGGATCGGGGAGAACCCGGCGACCCTGTCAGGCCCACGGGTTTTGATGGTGTGCACCTGGGCGGCAGCGGCGATCTCGACCGCCTCGTCCCAGTGCGCGCGCACGAAACCGCCCTTGCCGCGAGCGGTGACATAGCGTTGCCGCAAGTCCGGCGTCGTGACGATTTCGGCCCACGCCGCGACCGGGTCGTTGTCGTTGCGGGCCTTCGCCTCGCGGAACATCTCGAGCAGCACGCCGCGCACGTAGGGGTAGCGGACCCGGGTGGGGGAGTAGGTGTACCAGGAGAACGCGGCGCCGCGGGGGCAGCCGCGCGGCTCATACTCGGGGGAGTCCGGCCCGACCGAGGGGTAGTCGGTCTGCTGCGCCTCCCACGTGATGATGTCGTCCTTGACGTACACCTTCCACGAACACGACCCGGTGCAGTTCACCCCGTGCGTAGAGCGGACCACTTTGTCGTAGGACCAGCGGTCGCGATAGAACGAGTCGGCGTCGCGTCCGCCGACCCGGTGCAACGTGCGCAGGTCAGCCGACGCCTGCCCGGGGCGCAGGTGCCGACCGGCACGCAGCAGCGCCTGGGTCAGCGGATCGTCCAAGCCCGGTGCGGGACGGTTTCCGGTGTGGCTGCCGGGTTCGGTCATCAGTGTCTGCTCCCTCGCGAGGTGCTCAAAGCGATCCGATGTGTGCGGTAACGACGGTGCGGCTCAGTGCGGGTGGCAGCGATGGCATCGGCGTCGGCGTGTCCGGAGCCGTGCGTCCGGTGACCTGGGCACGTACCTCGTCAAGGGTGTCCCAGTCGGCCGGGTTGAGCACGGACAGCGATGCCGGGAACAACCCGTCCTGTTCACGCAAGATGTGCCGGAAAAGCTCCGCCAGCGCGGCATCGAAGTCTTGTGCCCAGGTCTCGGCGCTTCCGACGGGGTCGGCGATCCGGGCCAGGGTGTTCTCGATGCGGCGGTGATCGCCTTGCAGGGAGGCGACGTGCTCGGCGAACTCGCCGGCCATTGCTGGGAACAGTGCCCGCTCCTCGATCTCGGTGTGGGGCGCCAGCAATGCCAGTAGCTGTCGGGCGGTGACGGCCGCCGCCGCACGGTCACCCGATCGTGCCGCCTGGGCGGCCTCGCGTGCCACCGCCCTGAGCTCGTCGTGTTCGCTGGTCAGGGCGGCGATGGCCGGGATGTCCTGGCAGCCGCAGTACTCACACACCCGCGGCCACCTGCCCCGGCAATCGAGCGGCGCGGGCCATGACTGCGGACAGGCCGAGCACGAGCAGGGCGACCACGCCGAGGGCGATCAGTCCGAGGGCGTAGCTGCCGCGCCCGCCGTAGACCGAGCCCATCAGCAGCGGCGGGATGAACCCGCCGAGTCCGCCGGCAGCGCCGACGACTCCGGTCACCGCGCCCACCTTGTTCGCCGGGGAGCGTTGCGCGACGAGGGCGAACACCGCGCCCGATGCGGTGCCCAACGCTGCGGCCATCGCCAGGAACGCGATGGTGCCCACCGGGGACAGTGACGGGGTGGCCGACTGCACGAACGCGCCGACCGTGACGACGGTGAACGCTCCCATCAGTACCCGTGCGGCGTCCAACCGGTCCGACAGCCACCCGCCCAGCGGCCGCAGCACGACAGCGACGAGCACGAAGCCGGCCATCTTGTTCGCCGCATCCGATTGGGTCAAGGCGTAGGCGTTCTTCAGGTAGGTGGGCAGGTAGACGCTGAACGCCACGTAACCGCCGAACCCGACCGCGTACAACGCCGACGCGCGCCAGGTGATCGGCAACCGAACGGTGGCCGCGAGCCGGCGAGCCAGTGGCTCCGTCGGCGCCGTCCGCCCGGGGGCGTCTCGCAGCAGCAGCGCGGCGAGCACCCCGTAGACCCCCAGGACGATCGCGGTGATCACGAACGGGGCCGCGAAGCCGTGCGCTGTGACCAGTTTCACCGTGGTCAGCGCGCTGATCGCGGTCCCTCCCATGCCGGCGCCGAAGACGCCGACCGCCAGCCCGCGGCGCTCCGGCGGGAACCAGGCGCTGACGAACGGCACCCCGACCGCGAACGCGGACCCGGCGATGCCCAGGAAGAACCCGCCGATCAGCACCGCGGCGAGGCTGGAATGCCCGACCAGACCGAGGAACAGCACCGGTGCGATCGTCACTAGCGACACCACCGGGAACATCACCCTTCCGCCGAAGCGGTCGGTCAGCGCGCCGACCGGGATGCGCCCGAGCGACCCGACTACCACCGGTACCGCGACGATCAGCGCCTGCGAGAAAGAGGACAAGTGCAGCGAATCCTTCAGGCGTGTGCCGAGCGGAGACAGCAGCGCCCACGCCCAGAAGTTGACCGCGAACCCCGCTGTCGCCAACGCCAGCATCAGCCACGCGCGGCTCGACACCCGCTCGCCGTCCGAACCCCCCGCCGCTCGTGTTCGGGGCCTCGAAGCGTTCTCAGACGTGCTCATGGCGACAAGTCCTTCCTCTCGCCGGCGAGGCCGACGGTGCCAGCCACCGATCGAAGTGCGCGCCGGTCACGCGGAACAGCACCGTTTGCAGAAATCGAACATGATCGGCAGGGGCACCTCCCGGTCCATCCCGGCGATGTCGACGGATACCTGTCCCAACTGCTGATCGACGAACCCGCGGCGACAGAACTCGCGCTCCGGCGACTCCGCATCCTCGCGATCGCACAGCCTCCCGCGCATCAGTCGGCGTCCTCATCGGCGTGCTTCGCGATCAGCGTGACTCCAATGACGACGAGCGGGGCCATCCTGACGGGTCTCCAGGTCGATGCAGGCGAGGGGAGCTCGAGAGGGCGTGCACTCGCGCCGGCGATGATCGCCTGCACAGGCAGTCTCACCGTCGGTGGCCTGCCGGACCCACCCCCGGTCACGAGGGCCGCCGCGAAGACAGGCTCGCAGATGTTGACGCGCGGACCACGACCCGACCTATGTCCAAACCTGGCGGCGACGTGATGCCCAGAACTCCAAACGTCAGCCGCGCTTGCAGGAACGACACTGCGTGCGCCATCCCCAGCCACGCGAAATGCGGCAACAATGCCGGCAGCGTCGCCGAGCCTGGTCATCGATTCCCCCGGCCGGTGTGGGTGGGAGCAAGGCGGACGAGACACGTGTGCGGATCAACGAACGGAGTCAGCGACTGCGCGTGCAGCGGTATCCCGAGTTGCTCGAGCGCGCCGCGCATGAATCCCAGGTGCAGCGCGCAGACCAAGTCACGATGCGTCTCGGCCAACTCCAGGAACGGACAATGCCGCAACCGGATCTCGGGGTGGGCATCGGCTGCGCGCGACAGCTGGGGATCAAATCCGACGTCGGACAACAGGTCCGTCAGCCGCGCCAAGCCATCGGCGGTCGACAGCCGTTGACTCGGAGCCGGCGGGGGCACCAGGTAACGGCCCCACGCCTCCCCCGCCTGGACCGCCGTGCCGCCGGCATCGGCGTCAGCGGCAAGGTGACTGAGCAGCATCTCGGCCAACAACTTGTAATTGCGCGGACCGCCACGATCCATTCCCGGCGCCAGCACATACTGGCCGCGGGGCCGGCCCGGGCCCTCCGACCGACCTTCTTCGCGCCGCAGAGTGCCGTGGCGGACCAGAGCGTCGAGGTGAAACCGGACGGTATTGATGTGCAGGCCCAGCTCATCAGCAACCTCGCGAGCGCTCAACGGACCGTCACTCGCGCGGAAGAACTCGACAACCTCCCGGCGTCGCCCGCCGTGGATCGTGTTCACTCGATCAGACCGCCAGGAGCCCTGCGCGGATGCCTCGAGCACCAAGTCGGTGTCCGCGGTTAGTTGCCCCAGTTTGTTGAGTTCCAAGCGGCTCGCGGCGACCCGGCAGCACCGTGCTCAACCACCGAGCGTTGTCGGTCGAACAGGCGCGCCACTTTGTCGGCGGGTCGACCGGGCACTCTTCAACCCAAACACGGTCTTTGACATGCACGCACGACTCGGCGCCTAAGCACGTCACTGGCACTCCCTCCGGAGGAGTTAACACTAAACGCATAGTGACTATTAGTCCACAACAGCACCAACGGGGAATGCCTCAGGGCTCAAGCGTGTGTTAGCTGCTGCTTGTGACCGGCGCGGGCGGCATGTGGTGTGCCGAGAAGCTGTCCGCCGCCGTTCCGATGCAAGGGCGTGGCATGGCTGCAGCCCAGCGGCAGCCACCGGCGCATTGCTCCCGGGCGATGGGACGCTTCGCGAGGAGTGTACGGATGCCGGTTGGCCGGTCCAGGCGCTCGCAGACTCATGCGCCCCCCTATCAGGGCTTGCGCAGCGAGTGATTCAGCTCAGCTTGTGGTGCCCCTGTTGCTGATTCGGTCATTGAGCCAGAAGGTGAGAGCAGGGTCGGCGCTGGTGAGGCGTTGCTGTTCCTCGCCGCCGTCACAGCGGAACAGGGCGATGGTGACATGCACGCCGTCCCGGTCGAGGACGCGCCAGGTGCCCCCGAACAGTTCCCATCGCGTGAGGACATCGACTGGGCTAAGCCCCGGGTCGACCGGTTCGCTTGTCACATGATCAATTTTCGCGCTGGTCCTTGACCCGGAGGTAGGGTCCCGCGACATTCGGCCAATCATTTCATGGCCATTGTAGTGTCGTCGGCGGTAAGGGTGAGGTGATGCAGCAGCGGTCGAGTTCTGGGTCGGGACGCGCAGCGAGTCCGCCGTGGGGGTGGTGCTCGAGTAGCCCGTTGGTGAGGTCGAGGTTAACGCCGCGGACGAGCTCGGTGTGGCCGGCGCCGCCGCCAACAGGTTCGCGTGGTCTGTGACCGCAGCGCCCCACACGGGCATCGTCGGGAAATAGCAGTCGGTGGTCTTGTTCTCCTGCACGAACACGATCACCCGATGACCGGCTAGTCCTGACACCGGCTCCAGCGCGGCGGAGGTTCGGCCGGTCCTCTTTGCTAGCTGGTCAGGCGTGCGGTGATTGGTGTGGTGTCGAGGGTGAGGCCGGGGACTTCGACGACGGATGCGGGGTGGCTGAGCCCGGGATGCCAGAGCAGCAGGCTGGTGCGGGTGCCCTCATCGAGGCCGATGACCAGCCACCGGCTGTCGGGGGAAAAGACGAGGCCTGGGCTCGCTTTGGCCCACAGTTCGATGCCGGGCACGGTGTCAAGTTGGCCGGTGTCCAGGTGCAGGACGGCGATGTCGGTCGGGGTACCGGGGTGGCCTTGATCGAATCTCGGATCTGGTGCCGGTCGGTGGAGTTGGAAGGCGAGGAGTCGCTGGTCGGGGCTGATCAGCCCGTAGCCGAGGATGGCGCCGGTACTGAGGCCGAGGTGGTAGTCGCGGGAGGAGCTAGCGCCGGTGGCAAGGTCATAGCGGTGCACGACGCAGCGTCGGCCCGCCCTACAGGCGCCGTTTGTCCACAGGATCAGGCCTGCGCTCACGGTCGCAACGGCGCTGGACGGTCCGACGGTGGCCAGTACCCGACCGGCGACCGGGTCCAGGATCACCAGCGGCCCGGACGTGTTCGGCTCCGACCCCGCTGTCGGGGCTTGGTAGCCGATGATCAGACCCTGGTAGGCGCCGACGACCCCGAAGTCGGCGGGCAGGGTCAGGAGCGCGCTCCCGTCGAGCGGGTCCAGCCGTTCCGCCGCGTTGTTGTCAGCAGGGAATTGAAAGGCCCACGGACGGCGGCCTCCAGCGAGCAGTCCATCGAAGTGCCCCGCCGCTACCTGACGCGCCTGGCCGGCGGCATCGACAGCCACCACCCGCGAGGGGGCACCTTGGTCGCACGTAGTGATCAGCACGACAATGCCGGGTCCCTCAGGCACCATCTGGGACACGAACTCGCCGGCCGCCAACCGCAGGCCCGGCTGCGGGCTGACCCGGGCGTGATCGACGTCAACGGTGTTCAATTGCGGGCCTAGCCTGACCTGCAGCCCGGTCCGCTCGGCCAACCGCCGCGCAGACGAGACGAGCGGCAAGTACGCCTGCCCGCCACAGCCACTCGCAGCCGCCGGCCACAGCCGCCCGTCGGGATTCGCCGGAGATGACCCGCCCGTATCAGGCACAGACGCTGTCGTTGCCGGGCTGGATACCGGCGCCGCCGACGTCGTGCCGCGCTGATGATTGACCACGCCCATCCCGGCCACTAACACGACGGCGGCGAACAGCAGAGTCAGCCATCGGCGCCACCGCCAGGCCGTCGGGGATGTCGGGGACGTCGGGGACGTCGGGGACGTCGGGGAAGTATCGAGCCACTCGACATCGCTCGGTCGCGGGTCGTCGTCTCCGCTCATACCTTCATGCTCGACCTACTTGCCAGACCAGAACAGGGGCGCGTTGTCCCCAGCGATCAATCGTCGAGCGGGCGGCGTGTCCAAACCGAAGGAACGTTGCGCTTGTGGCGGTGGATCCCAGCGCAACGGCAGTACCTCCATGCCAGCTACCACTTGCCGTGAGTCGCTTAAGGATCATGTTAGGCCCCGCAGGCTGCGTGACTGAGTTCCTCGCGGGAGCGCTCGACCTTGTTCAGCGCGTCCTCGACCCGGGTCACCGCTCGCTGCACACCTTGCGGGACCGGGGTCGCGAATTGATGCGGGGCGAGGAGCGCCCAGGTGCCCGGCCTATTGGTCGTTGAGGCCGAGCGGGGCGGCTGCGCGCCGCCACATCGGGATACATATACCGATCATGAATGCGGCGAGCAGCGCCAGCGCTGGAGCCAGCACGAGGCCGGCCTCGTCTGAGAAACCGGCGTGTGCGGTGACGATGCCGCCGATGAGGAACGCGAGGCCGGCGCGGACGGCGATCGCTCCCAGCCATCGGGCGTAGAGGTTTCCGAGCGCGATGGAGAGTCCGAGGGTGATCAGGGTCAGTCCGTTGTTGAGGTGGAAGAAGCCGCTAAGCCCCTTCTCGAGGCCGCGCAGGCTGAGGCCGACCGTCTCAGCCCTCGGTCACGCGAGACCCTTTGCGGGAGAGAAAGCGCACTGGGGCGGACTGGACGTCCTGAGCACCGCCGCCCGGTCGACCGGTTCGTGTTCGTTCCGCGGCAGCCGAACGTAACCCCGGTAACCGGCTGGCGCGGACGATGACACGGACCTCGAACCGATCATCGGATCAGCGTCCCGACGCCACGGGCGCCCCTAACGCAACAGAGCCCGGCACTGGACCGCCTCGGATCAGGGGCACCGCCTACCAAGTCCGACACGACACCTAGCTGGAATCCGCGCACCGTCACCGGGCAATATCGCGCGCGGGTCATCTCGAATCGCGACTGCTACTCCATCGCCTTGCGCATGACCGCCAGCACCGCTTCCTGCTCCGGGGTGGTGCCCCGGCTCGCAGCGGGGGAGATCCCGTCCTGGTGGGCGATCAGGTAGGTGTCCGGCTCGCCGGCGACCGGCGCGACACGGGCCATGGCCCAGCGCGCGAAAACCCGATCATCGACCGTGCCCGCTTCGAGCACCGAGACTGCGTCGTGGCGCTGGTCGCGCTCGATGTGCGCGAAGAGATCGCGCACGGCTGTCTCGTCCCCTTCGAGGGTCTGCACGAAATGCGTGTCCGACAACAGCAGTGCACCGCTGATCTGCTTGTTCTTGTTGTTGGAACGAGCCGCCGTGAACAACGTTCCGAGTTCCGTCTTGCGCTGCTCCGGCGCGATGAGGTCCCGGCTGCGATAGATCAGCCTGTATACGCTGCTGTGATCGTCAGCCATCGCTGTCCTTCCGTGCGAGCCCGTGCCCGGCGGTCGTCACGCGCGGGTACGCGCGGTGTCACCCCCCGGATGTCAGAATGCGTGCTGCCGGGCCGCGCCGGTATCTCACTTTGCGACGCCGTCACGCGCCGCCGCCCGGCCCTCCCGGTCTCGGATTGAGGCACCGCTGCTCGTGCCTCGTCGCAAGCGATGTAACGCAGTCTGCGACGCATCCGATGCACGCTGGCCCTGGAGGGTCAATCGATATCGAGGTCATCCACATCCGTGCTGGTGGTGGCCGGGCAAGCTCGTCGTCCGACCACGACTGCACTCGCGCCAGACCGCCGATCGAGACACCCAGGACGTCGGCTCATCGACGTTCAGGTGAACCGCATTGAGTAGGAGGAGGCCCCTGCGGAGTGTCGATGATCATGGTTTCCTGGACGTCGCCCGCTCGCTGAGTTGACACGGTTTCCTTTGTGACACTGCGGTTTCGGTGCTTGACTTCTGCGGCCCTCAATCTCGGGAAAGCCCGAGCCCCGATTGATAGGGGACGGTAGTAAGGGCGACGATAGCGGTTCGGGATTGCCGAAGTCCCGGGTCACCAAGCAGGCGTACCGGTAACCGGTGACTTGCTGTGGCTCGAGGTCACCGGGGATGATTTGGCGAAGCGTGAACAAATTGGCAGGATCGGTGAATAGCAGCGATGCACTGACCGGGTTTGCCCACGTCCCGGGTTCGGTCGGACCTCCGCGCAGCGCGTGCGAGATCGCGTTCAGTTCGCTGACGGTCAAGTCCTCGAGAAGCCCGTTTTCGGCGAGCAGGGTCCAGCTAGGTTCGGATTCGTTCACGGCGCGAATGACGTCTTCGCAGACCCGTCCGTGGACTCTGATGTCTCGTCGACGCAACAGTTCCAGATCCTCCGGGGTGAGCGCCTCCCGGGTTAGTCGCATGCCTGCCTTGGGAATTAGCCCCCCGTCGCTGTAGCGGCTCAGGCGCGCTCGCAGTGCCTGTGTGTCGTCGGGGCCTTGTCCGGGGATGTTCATGACGTCGTCCGCCTATCGAGCAATGGTCAGCCTGCGCTAGTTTTGCCGTGCCAAGCCGCCGACCTTGGTGTCCCATTAACGCCCGGCGAGCGGGTAATCCGCAGCGGATGTCCGGTGGGGAAGGAGCATGTTGTGGCTGTGGAGAGCGCGCCGGTTGCGGGTCCGAATTGGGCGTCACTGGCTTCTCACCGTGGCTGGCTGGCGGGCGAGCGGGACCGGCTGCTGAACTTTGCCGCTAAATCGGCTCATCCCGACGGGGGCTTCGCGTGGCTCGATGACTTCGGGGTTGCGTTGCTCGATCAACCCGTTCAGACCTATATCACCTGCCGCATGACTCACGTCTTTTGTCTTGGCCAATTGCTGGGGCTGCCGGGGATGGGCAGGCTTGCCGACTATGGGGTCGCGGCGCTGTCTGGCCGCCTGCACGACGATGCACACGGTGGCTGGTTCACTGCCGTCGGGGCGGACGGCCCGACGGCAGGGCAAAAGCGGGCTTATGAGCACGCGTTCGTTGTTTTGGCTGCCTCCAGCGCCGCGGTGGCCGGCCGCGACGGTGCCGAGCAGTTGCTCGCTGACGCATTGGCGGTGGTCGAAAGACAATTCTGGTTAGAGGCAGACGGGCTGCTCGTCGATGAATGGGACACCGAATTCCGAACGCTGGACCCCTATCGTGGGGCTAACGCCAATATGCACGCTGTCGAGGCCTTGCTCGCCGCGGCGGACGTTACTGGCCTGCCCCTGTGGCGCGAGCGTGCGCTACGCATTGTCGAGCGCGTCGTGCACGGTTTCGCCCGCTCGAACGACTGGAGCCTGGCGGAGCACTTCGATGCTTCGTGGCAGGCAATGCCGGCATACAACAGCTCCGATCGCGCCCACCAGTTCCGGCCGTACGGGGTCACTATCGGGCACCTGATGGAATGGGCGCGTCTGGCGTTGCACCTGCGCGACGCACTAGGAACGGGCGCGCCCGACTGGCTGCTTCCCGACGCGGAGTCGCTGTTTCGCACGGGGTTGCGCCTTGGCTGGTCGGTCGACGGCGCAGAAGGATTCGTCTACACGGTGGACTGGGACGGAACTCCCGTCGTGCGGGATCGGCTGCATTGGGTGCTCGCCGAGGCCCTTGGCGCGGCGGCGGCATTGGGCAGGGTCACCGGCGACCCGCACTACGAGCGCTGGTATCGCATCTGGTGGGACCACGCAGCCGCGCTTTTTCTCGACCCGGTCGGCGGATCGTGGCGACACGAACTCGATCCGCACAATCGCCCGGCCGCGAACGTGTGGACGGGAAAGCCCGATGTTTATCATGCTTTTCAGGCCACGATCATCCCGGTGCTTCCGCTCGCTCCGACGTTCGCGACCGCTCTGGCTCGTGGACTACGGTCCGGGCACGGCGCCAATGTGGACGCGCGGACCACGGTGAGTAGATGACGCTCGCTCCATCGAGGAGCGGCATCGTCGGTCTCGCACAGCGACGGTGCGGCCGGGTTAGGGCTGCTGCTCGCTGACGTCGGCAGCGTGGTGCTGGAACCGCTGCCGGATGGCAAGGTCGGTGGGCGCCGTATGGGCGTGCATCCTCATCGGCGCGGGTTTGCTGAGAGATCCACTGGAGCGAGCGAGCTGGTTGCCCTACGGCCTCGTCGATTCGCGCGCACGCCAAGCTCGCCGAGTTCGACGTCATGACCTGCTGCACATCGGATATCGACGTGTATCGGTTCGCCGCAGTCGACATGGGTGAGGGTCAGGGGGCCGCCGGGCTGTTCTGCGAGGTAGCGATCACCCCACTGCATCAGAGCAAGAAGCGCGGGGAGCAGATCGGTGCCCATGGTGGTCAGGTGGTACTCGTGGCGGGTGCGCTGGCCCGCCTCCTGGTAGGGGGAGCGGCTGAGCAACCCGGCTTCGGTGAGTTCGCGCAGGCGCGCGGCTGCGACAGCGTCGGTGATGTTGACGCGGCGGGCGAACTCTTCGAAGCGATGCGCACCGTAATAGGCCTCGCGCATGATCAACATCGCCGATCGGGTGCCGACTACATCGAGGGCCTTGCCGATCGAGCATCTTGTCGCCGGCCAGCTGTCTCTGTCGCTCAGCTTCCCCCGCAAGGTGATGGATTCCACGGGCGTAAGCCTAGACGCTGACTTGGCAGAACCAAAGCCAGGCGGCTAGGGTCTGACTATGTCGAGCCGAAGCCAGCATCCGAACCTCGCGCTTGTTGTGCTCTGCGGGGCCGCGTTCATGGCCAGCTTGGATCTCTTCATCGTCAACGTGGCCTTCGACGGCATCGGTAAAAGCCTCCACGGCGTGTCGCTGGCGGACCTGAGTTGGGTGCTCAACGCTTACGCGATCGTGTATGCCGCGTTGCTCGTCCCGCTAGGGCGATTGGCGGACCGGTTCAGCCGGCGGGGTGGATTCGTGCTTGGCCTGACGATCTTCACCGCGGGCAGCATTGCCTGCGCCGCGAGCACTGGGCTGTGGATGCTGGTCGCGTTCCGGATCGTGCAGGCGGTCGGTGCCGCTCTGCTGACACCCACCAGCCTGGGGCTCGTCGTTGCTTCCGTTCCGGCACACCGCCGGGTCGCCGCTGTCCGCATCTGGGCCGCGAGTGGCGCGTTGGCAGCCGCCGCCGGACCGGTCGCGGGTGGGTTGTTGCTGACTCTGTCGTGGCACTGGGTGTTTCTGGTGAACGTGCCGATCGGCGTTCTGGCGCTCATCGGCGCGTTGCTTTTCGTACCGCGATCTGACCACCGCGAGTCAGGGCCGTGGCCCGACGTACCCGGAGCGTTGCTTCTCGCACTCGGGATCGGCTCGCTGTCTCTCGGCCTGGTCAAGGGACCGGACTGGGGCTGGCTGGCCGGCCGCGAAATCGTTGTCTTCGTCACCGCCGTCGCGACGGTCGCGATCTTCGTCGTGCGCTCGCTTCGCCATCATTCGCCGGTGGTCGATCCGGCCCTGCTGAAGGTGCGGTCGTTCACCACCGCGAACATCTCCACGCTCGCCTTCTCCGTGGCATTTGCCGGCGTCCTACTCGAGCTCATCCTGTGGATGCAGAACGTGTGGGGATACTCCGCGCTGCGCACCGGGTTGGCGGTCTCGCCTGGACCGCTGATGGTGCCGATCTTCGCTGCCGTCGCGCAGAGATTGTCCAAACGATTCAGCGCCGAGAAGCTGATCGCCGCGGGCTGCCTCGTCTGCGCGTTCGGCGCAGCGCTCGTCCTCACGTCCGTCGGCTCGACCCCCAACTACTTCGGCGAGATATTCCCCGGTTGGCTGGTCGGCGGCATCGGCGTCGGGCTCGCGCTGCCTACGTTGCTGTCGAGTGCGACCGTCGACCTTCCCGCCGCGCGAGCCGCGACGGGCAGCGCCGTGATCAACATGAGCCGCCAGGTCGGTACCGCGCTCGGCGTGAGCATCCTCGTCGCGATCGTCGGCCATCCAATCGGCTACCTTGCGGCGCACACAGCCTTCGTCCACGGCTGGTGGACTTGGGTTGCTATCGACATCGCCGCGGCCGCACTCGCCCTCGGGACCGTCCGGCGAGGCGACATCGGCGCGGGCGTTGCGTCTGCGATCGCACGTGGGCATCACCGCCGGAGCAGATCGAGACATGTCAGGAATACGTTGCCGTTCACCGTGCCCTAGACCTCGTTGACGCAGCGTGACAGGCGGCTGCGCATTGGCGCTGCTGACGTTGGTGATAAGGGCGCCGAGATCTGCGCCGCCAGCACGTGTCTGGCCCGGTTCCGGGGGAGTTACCGCACCTACAATTGGTCAAGCAGCGCCTGGCCACCCTGGACCTGGTAGTTCCCACACGGGTTGAAGTGAGGTCTGAGTACGCCGGCGTGAACAGCGGCACCCACGGAGCGCTGTTCGTGATCTTACGATCGGGGGCCTCGGCGCGGCCGGCAGTCCCCGCCGGGTTGGCGCATTCGCCAGGTCGGTGAAGTACGTGGCGGCGTCCGGAACATAGTGCAGGGTCGCTTTGCGCCCAGGCGATTCAGGACAGCGACGACATACCGCGCCACTGATAGGTAATCGGAGAACGCCCACACGACGATCGGCTGGCCTTTCGTGTCCGACGCTTTGATCAAGGTTTCGGCCTTGCCGAGGTCGGGGGCCTTGCACTGCCCGGCCGCGTCCGCGTCCGCGTCGATCGTGTAGGGACAGTACGGCCGACAACCCGAGACCGACGGCGGGACGAGCTGGCAGGGGCGCTGATCGCGACCTCGTGTCCGTCGCGCCGAACGGCTAGCTGGCCGAGGATTCGGACTTCCATATCAATGCCCCCGACCGGATGTTTACCAGTTCTTTGCCGGTCCCACACCCCCTCTTTGGCGCTTTGAGTGTCTCCTGCCCGAGTCCGGCAGCACGGGCGACCGGCCAACCCGAGGGAGATCACCATGAAGGTCAAACTGTGGATGTGCGCCTCGCTCGTCGGGGGTGCTCGGGGTCGGGCTTGGTGCTGCCGCTGAAGTTCAGGCGACACCGAGCACGGCGACTTCGACTGTCCTGGTCCAAGCGACAGGTGGTGCTGTCCGGCTGTCCGGCGTAGTACCGCTACCCGTGCCGCGGTAAGACCGTCGCAGAGGGCCGTCCGGTCAGACGACCGGACCGGCTTTCACGCTGCAACTGCTTGGTCACGTCGCGGATCGTCCGGCTCCTCGCGGCTGTTGCGGTGCTCGGGTAGCTCCGGTCTCCTGTGTCCGCTTCGAGTTGGATCCGGCGGATGTCAACGGGGTTAGCGGCAACGCCTCTCGATCGCACCCGCACGACTCTCGGCGCCGCAATTCGGCGCGCATCACGAGTTTTCGCGCCGGCGCGTGGGGGTCGGCGAGTCGGCTCAGGATCATGCTGGCTGCCTGCTCGCCCATGGCTTGTAGCGGCTGAGCCATGACGGTGAGACGAGGTCGGAAGAAGTCGGCCCATTCGAAGTCGTCGAACGCGACGAGGGCGAGGTCTTGCGAGATCCGTGTACCCAGATCGCTGGCCGCATGGACTGCGCCGATCGTCATCGCGTTGTTGCCGACAAGTAACGCCTCCGGCGGCTTCGCGAGTGCGAGCAACGTGTTCGCCGCCGTGAAGCCCCCGTCCACTGTCGAATCTCCGCCGATCAGGAGCTCCGGTCGCAGCCTTATGCCCGCAGCGCGCAGGCCACGCTTGAAACCCCGTATTCGTTCGTCGGTCGTAGACAGTCCGGGCTTCCCGCTGATCATGGCGATGCGCCGGCGTCCGTGGCGAACCAGATGCTCGACGAGAGCAGCCGTCGATTCGATGTTTTCCACGATGACCTGATCGCAGTTTTCATCGACCGCGCGGTCGACAATGACCACGGGCACTTGCCGCTGTCTGGCGTGTTCCAGCACCCGTCGTGGATTCGCAGACGGGGCAAGTAGCACTGCGTCGACCCGCCGGGTCAGCAATTCGTTCATCGCTCGTAACTCTTGGACCTCGTCGTCATGGGTGTCGGCGAGCAACAATGAGTAGCCACTGCGCGCCAGCGCGCGCTCAACGCTGCGCACGAGGTCTGCAAAGTGGGTGTTGGAGATCGCCGAGAGCGCCAGCCCGATTGTGCGCGACCCCGTTGTACGCAGAGATCGCACGACCTGATCTGGCACGTATCCTGTCTCTGCAGCAGCTGAGAGCACCGCACGCTCGGTAGCCGGCGAGACCCTGCGCGTGCGGTTGACAACGTGCGACACCGTCGTTATGGAGACACCTGCTAGCCGAGCGACATCGGCCATCGTCACGTCGCGACGAAGTCCGTTACCCGCCATGTAACAAATCCCAACAATCGCCAGCGCAACTGATTTGAGCTAAGTCGCTCTGCTGCGGCACGGTCAGCGACCAATCTCGGGTGCGCGGGAGGTCGCCTGACCGTCGTGCCGTTTGACCCACTCCTGCGCATCCCCCGTCAACTTGCCGAACTCGACGTGACGCCGCGCGAGTTGACTGACGGGGCGACGCTCGTCGGCGTGGTAATACCAGACCTCGGTCATCAAAGAGCGAACGTCCGTCCACGGCGCGACTTCGAGGAGGAGGTAGTTGCCCTCCGTCACGATAAGTCGGGCCGCCGGCTCGATCGGTGCGGGGCAGTTCGATGTCGGCGAGACGGAATCCGTCCATGGGCACGTGGCACAGCCACTGTCGGTCGCCGCCCCGAACCGGTGCCACTCGGCCGAGCGCGTAGACAAGTCGCTCAGTGAAGTAGCTTTCCCGGAGCCTGGTGAGCCGACGATTCGCGGAATTGCGTGGTCTCCCGTAGTCGTGGACGCGCGTGCACGCTCGACCAATTCTTCGAAGGAGACGGGAACGTCAGGCATGCGCAGTGCCGATCCGGATCCGGACGTCGTCGCCTTCCAACTGGTTCGCCGTTGGCTCGCCGACTCGACAATCAGGAGGGGCACCCGCGCTCATTCGGCGCATCGTCGTGTGCCCCCTACCTGATCGGCCCAGTCTGCCACCATCCCGCGGTTTGCGCAATCGTTTGCGGGTCGCGGCAACCGGCGTCGCGCAAAAGTTCGCAATAGGATTGCGCAAATGCTTGCACTTTCGAGCGACGGACGCAATCATGAACCCCTCGGTGTAATTCGCGTACCCGATCAGGCGGCGGTGTCATCGACGACGACCGTGCCGCCGGGTTGGTAGATGCAGCCTGGTCGCTCACCGTCCGGTCGGGCGAGCAGATGAGGAGGCAGCACTGGAACGCTAGACACCGTAGCAACTTCGGCACTGCTGTTGGCGCAGTGCACCAACGCTGGGTTCGTTGGGTGCGGGATCGAGAGCCTCGGAAGCGAGAGCGAGTCGGTCGACCTCGCTGACTATGGGCAATCGCTACGACAGTGACGTCCTTGCGAACTGAGCCACATCACCAAACAATGCCTGCTACACGTACACCTGAGATTTTCGCGCCCGCGCCCGACCGGTTTTCAGAACTCATTCGAACCACACACTCATATTCGTCCGCCGATGCGTATTCACGTCGCGACGCCGGGCAATAAGGCTTTGTCGGTGGCACAAATGGAAGCGCACAATCCGGCGCCGGTGTTACCGGATTGATACCCGATCTGCTTGTGTTACGGACCTCTCTGATCGAAGGTGAGAGAGGCATCAAAGACTGACTGTTCAGTGACGGGCGAGGGGCACGACTGGATGTATGCGATTGAATCGCGGCGGTGGGTCATCGAGCAGCGAGCACACATCCATCCTAGGCCGCATCGACGTCGATGATGCCCGATGAATCCGTGGCAGGCCGTCAGAGAAACCGTCGCGATGTGACTAACCGAGCAACATGGACTCCACTGCCCGATGTATCGCTGCGCGCCGACGGCACTCGTGAGCACGATGTCATTTGCCGGCGGAGCGCCGTCGGCGCCCGCAAGCGTCGCGGACTCGGCAAGGAAGCTCACCTACGTCAGCACGGTTGGCCACGGCGGAACTTTGCGCTCGCAGCATCGAACTCACACCGGTTGTGTTGCCACCAAAGCGACCAGCAGGGTCCCGAACCAGTGAACACGCCGGGCGCCCAAGCGCGACGTGAAGTCAATATCTAGGAGGTCCCACACCATGTACCTGCAACGACCCGCCACGACAGCACGACGCACTCGCGTCGTTGCTATTGCGGCGACCGCACTCACATTGGCCTCAGTCCTGTCGGCTTGTGGGGCCGGAGGCAGCAGCAGCGGCAGCAAGTCCATCAACGTCTTGATGGTTAACAACCCGCAGATGCTGGAGTTGAGGGCCCTGACCGCAGCCAACTTCACCAAGCAGACCGGCATCAAGGTCAACTTCGTCCCCAAGGTCGAGCAGGACATGCGTGATACGGCCAGCACCGAGTTCGCTAACCAATCCGGCACCTACGACGTCGCGACGCTGTCCAACTTCGAGATTCCGTACTACGCCAAGGCCGGCTGGGTCGCGGACATGCAGAGCATCGCCGCGGACAAGGCGTTCAACCAGGCCGACATCCTTCCGTCGATGACTGAGGCTTTGTCGGCCAACGGCAAGCTCTACGGCGAGCCGTTCTACGGCGAGTCCTCGTTCCTGATGTATCGCAAGGACGTCTTCCAGCAGGCCGGCCTGACGATGCCGGCTGACCCGACCTGGGACCAAGTCGCGTCGTTTGCTGACAAGATCAAGAAGACAGTGCCGGGCATGAGCGGCATCTGCCTGCGCGGCCTGGCCGGCTGGGGCGACAACCTTGCGCCACTCACCACCGTCGTCAACGCCTTCGGTGGCGCCTGGTTCGACACCAACTGGAAGGCCCAGGTGAACACCGGCGGCTTCAAGAAGGCAGCGAACTTCTATGTCAATCTCATCCGCAAGGACGGTGAGGCGGGTGCGGCAACCTTCAGCTTCCCGCAGTGCCTCGCGGCGGTGCAGGGTGGTAAAGCTGCTATGTGGTACGACGCGACGTCAGCGGCTGGACCGCTGGAGGCGTCAAACTCACCGGTCAAGGGCAAGATGGGCTACGTCAGCGCTCCGCACGACGTGGTGCCGAAGACAGGCTGGCTCTACACCTGGGCGTGGGCGATCGAGAAGGCGACCAAGCACCTGGACAACGCCAAGAAGTTCGTCGCGTGGGCGTCCAGCAAGGCCTACGAGGACTTGGTCGCCAGCACCACCAAGGGTCCGTTCCCCGGTCCGAGCAATGTCCCGGCCGGTAAGCGCACCTCGACGTACTCCGACCCGACGTACCTGAAGGTCGCCGGTGTGTTCGCCGTGCCGACTCTCAAGGCGATCAAGGAAGCGCCGGCGGCCAATCCTGGCGCTCAGAAGCGCCCATACTCAGGAATCCAGTTCGTCGGCATCCCGTCGTTCACGGACTTCGGTCTGACGTGCGCGAAGTTGATCTCTAGCGCGATTGCCGGCTCGACGAGTACGGACTCGGCGCTCAACCAGTGCCAGAGCGTTGCTCAGGCGGCGGGAAACAAGCAAAAATAGCTCGGGCAGCTGAAGAGGGGGTCGGGTCCACCGGTCCAGGCCCCCTCTTCGCAACGAAAGATCAGGGCACGTCGGCTGGCGCAGCCGATCGACCGGAGTGGCCCTCAGACGAGCCATGGAACTCGGAGGCAGGACATGAGTTCGACCGTAGTCAGTGAGGAAGTGTTGACCTCTGACGAGGTCGACGAGCGCGCAAACGCGGCAAAGATCAGCAAGTGGGGAAAGGAATCGTGGGTGCGTCGAGCGCCCCTTCTCCCGGCGCTCGTTTTCTTGATCATCGTAACCCAGTTGCCATTCGTCGCGACGCTCGTCATCTCGTTCATGAACTGGAGCGCTCAGCCCGACGCGAAGGGAAAGTCGTTCGCAGCCTTCGACAACTACAAACAGGTCTTCACCAATACCGAGTACCGCAACGCGGTGATTACGTCGATCCAGATGACGGTAACCGTGGTCGTCATCAGCGTCCTGCTCGGTCTCGGGATAGCGCTCATGCTCGACCGGAAGTTCTTCGGCCGCGGCATCGTGCGCACCATGATGATCGCGCCATTCCTGATCGTCCCGATTGCCTCCGCCATCTTCTGGGGGAATGGAATGCTGCAGACCGGATTTGGTCTGGTCGACGGTCTACTCGGTGAGCTTGGCGTGAAGGATGCTCAGAACATCTCATTCTTGTCCACCCACCCGAAAATCTCGATCGAGATCGCGCTGATCTGGCAATGGACCCCGTTCATGATGCTGATCCTTTTGGCCGGCCTGCAGTCCCGCGACCCTGAGATCATGGAGGCGGCGTCGGTCGACGGTGCCAATGCGTGGCAGATGTTTCGGAGCATGACACTGCCGCACATGCGCAGGTATATCGAACTGGGTGCCGTCCTCGGCACCATCTTCATCGTGCAGAACTTTGACGCAGTCGTCGGCATGACCGCTGGTCAGAACTCGACCAACATTCCCTATGCGGTCTACGAGGTCTTCTATGCTGCCAAGGACTACGGGGTTGCCTCCGCGCTTGGCGTGGTGGTCGTCATCGGGTCTCTCATCGTCGCGACGTTCGGCCTGCGCGTCGTGTCGGGTCTGCTATCGGAGGAGAATGCCCGATGACTGCCACCCTGCCTGGAACGCCTACCAAAACGCTCATCCCGACGTCCGGCCCGAAAAAGTACAGACACGGCTCCACGATCGCCGTCGGGCTCGGGGCCTGGATCATTGGTCTGATCTTCATCGTCCCAATCCTGTACATGGTCCTGACGTCGCTGCACTCGCCGGAGAAGGCGCAGACCTACCCGCCGAGTTGGGGCGCTTCGCTGACGTTGTCCAATTTTAAGAATTTGTTCAACGGCACGAATGACATCACACCAGGGCTGCTCAATTCCGCCCAGACCAGCATCATTTCCACGATCCTGGTGTTGATGTTGGCTATTCCCGCTGCGTACGCGCTATCGATCCGACCGGTCCGCAAATGGACTGACACGATGTTCTTCTTCCTATCCACCAAAATGCTGCCGCCGGTTGCGGGTATCCTGCCGATCTATCTGTTCACCACCAAAGAGATCCACCTGCCCGACAACATCCTCGTGCTCATCGTCTTGTACACCTCGATGAACCTGCCGATCGCGGTGTGGATGATGCGCTCGTTCCTCGCAGAAGTGCCCCCCGCCATCATCGAGGCGGCGTCGATCGACGGTGCGACAACGCTGCAGATCATGCGCAAGATCGTGGCACCGATCGCGATGCCCGGTATCGCTGCGACATCGCTGATATGTTTCATTTTCTCTTGGAACGAGCAACTCTTCGCCAAGGTACTCACCAGTGTCAACGCCCAAACCGCGCCAGTCTTCGTCAGCACCCTGATCCAGACGGAGCACTCATATCTGGCTCAGCTCTGCGCCGGAACCGTCGCCGTCTCGGTTCCAGTTCTGGTCGCTGGTTTCGCCGCGCAGGACAAGCTGGTCCAAGGACTATCTCTCGGAGCGGTCAAGTGAGGGGCGCACTCGCCGGCTGGCCACCGGTATGCGGGGGGACGCGGTAGTGGCATCGGCCCCGGGCCCGACCGTTGTCCCGCTGCGGGCAGCCACGCTCGAGCGTATCCGGCCGGACGTCGCGTTGCCGACCTACGACCGCGAGGGTCTCTCGGTCGGCATCGTCCATTTCGGCGTGGGTGGCTTCCACCGGGCGCATCAGGCGGTGTACCTCGACACGTTGATGAATGCGGGCCTCGCACACGACTGGGCGATTTGCGGGGTCGGCCTGCTCCCGGGCGACCGGCGAATGGGCGAGGTGATGGATGCGCAAAGCGGCCTCTACACACTCATCGTCAAAGCACCTGACGGTTCGCGATCGGCGCGCGTTATCGGGTCGATTGTCGACTATCAGTTTGCTCCGGACGACCCCGCCAGGGTGCTGGAAACCCTTGTCGACCCGGCCATTCGTATGGTCAGCCTGACGGTGACCGAGGCTGGTTACAACGTCCACCGGGTGACCGGAGAGTTCGATCGGGACGGCCCGGGCATCGCGCACGACCTCGCGGATCGAAACTCACCGCAAACGGTGTTCGGCTACATTGTCGAGGCGCTCGCCCGTCGCCGCGCCAGCGGCACCACGCCCTTCACAATCGTGTCGTGTGACAACGTGCAGGGCAACGGGCATGTGACGCGGAATGCGATCCTCGGCTTCGCTCGGCTACGCGACGCCGAGCTTGCCGAGTGGATCGGCGAGCACGTCGCCTTCCCGAACTCGATGGTCGACCGGATCACCCCGGCCACCACTGACGACGATCGACGCCTCGCCAGCGAGGCGTTCGGCATCAGTGACGGCTGGCCGGTGGTGTGTGAGCCGTACCTGCAGTGGGTCCTCGAAGACGTATTCACCGACGGTCGACCACCGTACGAGCAGGCGGGTGTGCAACTGACTGACGATGTCGAGCCCTATGAGCTGATGAAGCTGCGGCTGCTCAACGCCAGCCACCAGGCGCTCGGCTACGCCGGTTATTTGGCCGGGTATCGCTACGCGCACGACGTGATGGCCGATCCGGCCTTCGCCGAACTACTGCGGCGCTATATGTACGACGAGGCGATCCCGTCGCTGCGGCCGGTGCCGGGGGTGGATTTGAACCAGTACGTCGAACAGCTGATCGAGCGGTTCGGCAACCCCGCGATCCGAGACACGCTTGCCCGGTTGTGCGTGGACAGCTCGGAGCGGATGCCAAAATTCTTGCTCCCGGTGCTGCATTACCAGCTGGCGCACGACGGCCCGATCGAGCGCTGCGCCGCTGTCGTGGCGTCCTGGGCCCGCTACGCCGAAGGCGTGGACGAGCAGGGCGAGGCGATCGACGTCGTCGATCCGCTGGCCGACGTGCTCCGGACGGCGGCGCTACGACAGCGCGAGCAACCACTGGCGTTCGTGGAGAACCGCAACGTGTTCGGCGACCTTGTCGACCACGAACGATTTGTGGCGAGCTACACCCGCTTGCTGTCCGCGTTGCTGAACGAGGGCGCACAGGCATTGATTGACGGTCTTGCAGCCTCAGGTCAGGAGACCTCAAGTGAGCATTCGCGGGGATGATTCGCTGAGGTTCAAAGGGAGCGCCGCGTTCCTTCATCGCACGGTGCCCGACGCTTAGCCCTCGCACGCCGAGATGTAATCCTGCATCACGCCCTCGACCGCTGCCAGGGCGAGGCTGCGCGCAGTGGGTGCAAGTCGCCCGTTGCGTACGGCCTGGTAACGCGCCCCCAGATATTGGCCGATCAGCGTCTCCGGCAGGTCGGTGTCTCCCAGAATCTCGAACAGGACTTCCACTGCCGCGGCAGCCTCCGGCTGTGGCCAGTAGTAGCGTATGCGGTCACTGTAGGAGAAGTGTCGCTGGAGTGCGCGCTCGGCATCGCTGCCCTCGTAGTACTTGTCCCAGTTCTTCGGCGCGGCCAGCATGACCCGCTCCATCGTGGCGCGCAGGGTCTCATCGCGGCCGCCGGGAAACAACTCCTCGGCGATGGCGTCGAGGCCGTAGAAGGCTTCACGCAGGACGAAGGTCAGGCCGGGGCCGACTTTGAGGATTGCAAAGCCGTCCCGCACCAGATCGGTCAGGTTGGCGCGGGTCTGGTAATCGGTTGAATGCGCTTCGAAGACCAGGCCGGGCAGATCCTTCAACGTGGCGCTGAGGGCACGAGCTTTGCCGCTGTCGTAGTCGACCACATTATGGCTGCCGAATTCCACGCCCGGCTGGACTACAGCGGCGATCACTCGGGTGAAGGCCTCCGACTGTCCGGCCTCAGCAAAGGCCGTTTCGTGAATCCGGACGGTCGCTCGGGCATTCGCGGGGTCCGTCAGCTCAAGCACGTCGAGCGCCTCCATCGCGCCGCCGGGAATCGGGACCTCGGTGCCGATGACATATACCGGCTTAGGGATGTCGCGGCCCGGCAGTGCGGATTCTGCCGCTGCGACGAGTCGCGCGGCGCGGGAAGCGGTCTCGTCATCCATCAGCGCCACCGGCTCACCCGCGCAGCCCATGGAGCAGTCGAGGTGCAGCTTCCTGAATCCCGCGGCTGCGAAGGCGCGAATCATGACCTCGGCCTTTTCCATCGCCTCCTCGGCCTGGAGTCCTTTCCAAGGGTTAGGGCCGAGGTGGTCGCCGGCCAAAATGATGCGCTCGGCAGGGAAGCCAGTCTCATCGGCGATGCGCTCGACGAAGTCGCGGAAGTCGATCGGGGTCATGCCGGTATACCCGCCATCCTGGTTGACCTGGTTGCAGGTGGCCTCGATCAGCAGGGACAATTTCGTCGGCAGGGTGGCGCGCATGGACGCCTCCAAAACCATTGGATGCGCCGAGCAGACAGAGGGGATGCCTGACGGGCCGGCGCTGTCGCGCCATTTGGCGATATCGTGCAGCGGGTTCCTGGTCATGAGATCGTCCGTTCCTGCCCAAGCAGGGCATCGAGTTCGTCTCGGGTGGCGGCGCCCTCCATCGGCCCGAGCTTGGTGACCGCATGCGCGCCGGCGGCATTGGCGTGGAGGAGGGCGGTTTCGGGGGAGGCGCCCGCGAGCCAGAAGCTCACGAAGGCACCACCGAAACAGTCACCTGCGCCGGTCGGATCAACTTCCTTGACTGACAACGGGTTGACGTCCGTGCGGTTGCTCCGGTTGAAGTGGCTTGCTCCGTTGTTGCCGCGCTTGATGACGATGTCGCCGATGCCGCGGTCCAGAAGTTCCTTGACCGCCGCAGCCTCGTCGCCCGCCTCGGCGAAGAGGAAGACCTCCTCGCCCGACGGCAGGAAAAGGTCGGTCTGGGCAAGCACGTCATGCAGGGCCTGGCGCAGGCCGGGCGTGTCGAGAATCTCGGGCCGCAGGTTGGGATCGAAGCTCAGCGTTCCGCCTCGAGCCTTGATGCGTGCGATGGCCTCGCGTGCCACGTGGGCAAGGCCGGGCGCACAGAGCGCTGTGCCCGTGACGTGCATGTGGGTGCAGCTTGCCATCAGCGCCTCGGCGCCGGGCGTGAGGATCAGCCTGCCGGTCGCGCTATGGGCGATGTTGTAGACGAACGTGCGCGAGCCGTCAGGGCGGTAGCGGACGAAGGCCGAGCCCGTGGTCTCGCCCCTCGCCACGTCGATTCCCGAGATATCGACACCGTCCGCCGCCAGCCGGTCCGTGTTGAGCCGACCGAAATCGTCGTCGCCAACTCGGGAGATGATGGCCGCCGGCGTGCCGAGACGGCCAACCTGGTCTATGAAGATCGCGGGTGCGCCCGAGGGAAACGGACCGACCAGCGGCTGGGGTTCGCGAAAGCCGTCGCCCTTGGTGGTGGCCACGATCTCGACAAGGATCTCGCCTACCGTAAGGACCTTCTTCGGCATTGCTCAAACCTTCCTCTGCTTGGAGTTATCAGCAAGCCAACGGCCACACCGGTCATACGCGGAGCTCCGCGATGCCCGCAGCGGTCACGAGGGACTGTGCGTCTGACGCGGTCATCCTGTCGTGGAGGACGTCGATGGCTTTGAGGTCGGCGTACCTGAACGTGGCCTACCGCCAAATTTCGTGTGACCGGCAAGCAGCACGGTCAGTCGCGCCGAATTGACCATCGCGCTCGTGACGGCACCTCGGCCGCGTCCGCAGTGCTGAGGCCGCGTCCGAATGAGAAGGCGCGTCGATGCTGGGTTCGAACGCCGCGAGCTCGCCGGTTGCAGGCGCGCTCATCTAGCGTCCGTCGGGTTCACGGATGGATCAGCACCTTGATGTGCTCCCCGCTGGTCGACGCCGCAAACGCCTGCTCAGCCTGCTCCAACGGGAACTGTCCGGTAATGAAGTCTTCGGCGCGGATCGCCCCCGACTGGATCATCTCGATCGCGGTGGCGAAGTCCTGCGAGACGTAGGTTGCGCTGCCCTGGAGGCGGATCTGTTGATCCTGCATGATCTGGACCGGCAGCTCGAAGTCGGCAGCCGGAACGCCGACGATGACCACCGTGCCGCCCTTGAGGACCATATCGATCGCAGCACGGGTAGTGGATTTCACGGCGACGCAGTCGAAGACGACGTCGGCGCTCTCCCCCAACGCTGCTCGGACCTGAGCGGCGACATCGGGGGCTGTTGCGTCGACGACGGCGTCGGCGCCGAGTCGCAGCGCCGCATCGCGCTTGGCGGCCAACGGGTCGGTGACGACGACCTTGGAGGCACCGGACCACCGCGCTACCGCCAGCATGAGCAGTCCGATCGTGCCCGCCCCTAGCACGGCGACCGCGCGACCCCGAAGCGGCCCGGCGATGCGACCGGCGTGGACCGGTGTCGACAACGGCTCGATAAGTGCGGCACCGAGGTCGCTGATGTCATCGGGGATGACGTGCAGCCGATCGGCGCGGACCGCGAAGTGGTCCGCCATACCGCCTTGCGAGTAGCCGCACCCGAAGAACTGCAGGTTCTCGCACAGGTTCTCGGCGCCGCCGCGGCACGACTTGCACTCCCAGCACGGCAGGGTCGGCTCCACGACGATGCGGTCACCGACTGCGACCGACGCAACGCCCTCACCGAGTTCCTCGACGACGCCGGTCGCCTCGTGACCGGGCAGGTAGGGGATGGGGATGAACGGGTGACGGCCGTGGAAGGCGTGCGTATCCGATCCGCACACCCCGATATAGGTGCTACGCGCGCGGATCTCACCCGGCGCAGGCGCCGGGATCGGCTCCTCGCGCAGTTCCATGCTCTGAACAGCGGTCACAACGATACGACGGTTGGTGGAGATGGCGTTGACCTCTCGGAGTAGTGGTATCGACGGTGATCGGGTCGGGAGCATCGACCCGATCGGTCAGAGCAGAGGCAACGGTCCGGTCGTGTCCCACCGAGTGGTGTAACTCGTTCGCGGTGTGCTCTGCGTTGGTGCTGACTATGCCGTTTTGATCGTGTTGGTGTCCATCCCCTCGTCCGTGTTGCTGGTGTCGTCGTGGCGGCCCGAGGTTGAGGCGACGCGGATCGTCGAGCCCGAGACGGTCCACCGCGGGTCGCCGACGACACGCTCCCCCCACCGCATCGTTGAAGCCTCACCCTTCCCTTGACAAGAACGCACTACCTATCGGCCCGGGGTGGCAGCGGCGATAGGTCGTCTCGTGCGCCAACTGCCGCTCCAGCTTCCTCGGGCAACGCGGGCGCGACGGACTCAGGCTCTGGGAACCAGCTTCCAGATCGCATCGGCGTCGTCGACCGCCAGCTCAAAGCAACCGAACCGGAGTCGGCTAGTCGGCATGTGGTCGCGAACCTGGGCCAACCGGATCGGCTCGATTTCCCGCAGATCGGCCCGCAGTCGGAAGCCGCCGGGAATCACGGGACTCGGCTCGGGTTCCGCACCAGTCACCGTCCCAACGATGGCGATTGCCTGGAACGGATCACCATCGGGAAAGGTCGTCTTGGGGGAGTACACGAGAACACGATCACCAGCGCTCATCCGGGCCAAGGGAGACCGCTTGCCGTGGTTGGCCATGATGAACCCTTCGGCCAGCCCGCGCCGAGCGTGATCGTGAGACGCCACGACCACCCATGTCCGAGCGACCACTGACGATGCAGGCACGGCAAGACCGTACTCGACTGCTCCGACACGCACAGCCGATCAGGATTGAGGCCCGCCATCGACTACCGGGCGCTGCGATCGGTCAACACGTATGTCACCCCAGAGAAGCTAGGGCGCGGCGGGTGTTGTCGGCAGGATCGGGGTGTGCTCGCTCATGTAGTACATCGTGAGCACGGCCATTGCGCCGAGTAGAAGCGGCGGCCAGATCAGCCCGAGAGCGGTGGCCACGGGGTAGGCGATGGTGCCGAGTCCGAATCGGCGAATCGCGCGTTTGGCGACGTCCTCGGACACCGGCGTACGGAGCAGTCCATGCCGCGTCATGCGGGCCAGCAGGGCAGTGAACGAGAATGCCATGCCCATGTTGGAGATGCCATAGAGCAGCACCGCCCATCGTGCGCTGGGGCCACCCTCGCGCAGGAAATCCGCAAGTGTGGCCGTCGTGAACGGCAGGGTTGACACGAACATCAACAGCAGCAGGTTCTCGTAGAGCAACACCCGGTCCACGCGGTCGACCAGCGCGAACAGCGCATGGTGGTTGACCCAGATGACGCCAACCACGAAAAAGCTGACCAGGTACGCGAGAAAGGTCGGCCAGTTGTGCCGCAGTTGTCGGGCCAGATCACCCTTGGACGAGTCGGCGTGCAGATCGAGCACGAGCAGGGTGATGACGACGGCCAGTACTCCGTCACTGAACGCTTCGGTGCGAGACGGGGTCACAGTCGCCATCCTGCCCGAGAATCCAACGACGAATCCGATCAGCGTGCGTGCGCCGTGCACTGCCGGTCGATGTTGTTGATGTCGACGGCCTCGCCTCTTATCAATCATTCGGTTGACATTCGTCTGGCGAGGGCCTACGGTCTCCTCAATCAAGCAGTTGAGGTTCGGGGGCAGACATGAGTGACCCGCTGTCGCAGGTGTTCGCGGCCCTGGCCGATCCGACCAGGCGCGACCTGGTGGCGCGCTTGACCGACGGCGACGCCACCGTGGGGCGGTTGGCGGCGCCGTATCGGGTGAGCGTGCAGGCCATCTCGAAGCACCTGAAGGTGCTCGAACAGGCCGGCTTGGTCAGCCGCAGCGCGGACGGGCACCGCAGCCCGGTGCACCTGGAGGCCGACGTCTTCGACCTGATGACGAAGTGGATTGAGCGCTACCGGCAGCGGGCCGAGGCCCGGTATCGGCGGCTGGACGCGGTGCTGGCTGAGATGGACGACGACGAGCAGGCCCGGCACCACCCGACACGTGAGGAGACGGCATGAGCGACACGATGAGGAAGGCGGCGATCGAGGCGGATCTGCGGGTCCCGATCATCCGCATCACCCGGGACTTCGCGGCCACCCCGGCCCAGCTGTTCCGGGCGCACATCGACCCGGAGCTGTTCGTTCGGTGGGTCGGCCCCGACGGGATGACGACCACCCTGGACCGATGGGACGCCAGCACCGGCGGCAGTTGGCGCTATGTCGCCGCTCGGGACGGGATGGAGTTCGCCTTCCACGGCTGCTTCCACGAGGTCCGGCCGGACCGGATCGTGCAAACCTTCACCTGGGAGGGCGACCCGGACGCAGTCGCGCTGGAAACGCTCAACTTCGAAGACCTCGGCGACGGCCGCACCCGGCTGCGCGCACAGTCGCTGTGCGACAGCTTCGAGGTCCGGGACGCCTGGCTGCGCAGCGGGATGGAGGTCGGCATGGACCAGGGCTACGCCAAGTTGGACGCCCTGCTCGCTGCCGGTGAGATCGCCGCGACCGGCGAAGGAGCGCACGCATGACCCTCCCCACAGGTCCGGCCGAGCGCCATCGCGCGGTGACCGCCGGGTTCACCGCTCGGGTGCGGGGCGCGTCCGACTGGGACGCACCGGCCCCGGTGCCCGGATGGCGCGCCCGGGACGTGGTCACTCACCTGGTCGAGTGGTTCCCGGACTTCCTGAAGAGCGCGACCGGCCTGGTGCTCGACCGCGGCCCGTCGCCAGCGGAGGACCCGGTCGCCGCCTGGCAGGTGCACGCCGACGCAGTGCAGCGGCTGCTCGACGGGCCGGAGGCGGCCACCCCATTCCGGCACCCGATGGTGGGGGAGATGCCGTTGCCGGACGCGGTCGACCGGTTCTATACCTCGGACGTGTTCATGCACACCTGGGACCTGGCCCGCTCCACCGGCCAGGACGAGGGGCTCGACCAGCAGACCTGCGCCGATCTGCTCGCCGGGATGGCGCCGATCGAGGAGTTGATGCGGTCCTCGGGTCAGTACGGGCCCCGGGTGCCGGTGCCCGACGACGCTGACGTGCAGACCCGCCTGCTCGGCTTCATCGGTCGCGATCCGCTGCGCGGCAGGGAATGACGGTCACCGCGCCACGGCAGGCGGGCATCTCGCCGGACCTCGTGGTGGCGATCACGCCGCGTCGGTCAGGGCAGCTTGTTGAGCCCGGCGCCAGTCAGTAGGTAACTCGGGACGAGGGAAGCCGGATCGGCTCGGACGAGTTCGAGCATCGCCGATCCGGCGGTCTCTGGCGTCAGCGGCACACCCAACCCGTGGACGTACTCCTCCTCCGTCTGCCGGTACCGCGCCGCGTACGCCTTCACCGCAGGCAGGCCGAGGTCGGTGAACGGTGTCAGCCGTGGAAGCACCGTTGCGAACGTGATGCCCAAGCCGGCTCGCAGTGCCTCGTCCTGCGCGTACCCGGTGATGAACCGCTGGGTGGCCTTGGCGCCGGCGTATCCGCCGCTCAACGGTGATCCGGCGATTGCTGCGCCACTGCTCACTACGATCACCCTGCTGCCCGGCAAGAGCGGCTGCACCAGCGCAGCGCGCAGCCAGACGAACGCCATCTGGACGTCGGTGTGCCAGTTGAGCGAGAACGTCTCCCACGTCTGCTCCTGCAGCGGCCGAACCGCTGGTGTAGCGCCGGCAACCAGAATGACGACCTGCGGCTGATACGTCGCCAGGAGTTGCCCGGCGACTGTCGAGTCGGTCGCGTCCGCGATCTCGCTCGTGACGTTCGGACGGGGAGCGGCCAGTTCGGCAAGGGCCGAGCCGGACCGCGCCACCGCGACGACCGGAGCCCCCGCCTCTGCGAACGCGACAGCAATGCCGCGTCCCAAGCCTCGGCTCGCGCCCACCACCAGCGTGAGGTCGTTCATCATCGAGCTTCTGCGGCCGACGCGATGGTGAACGCGAGCAGCCCGAGCGAGTAGACCCGTTTACGCCCGTACCTGTCGCCTAGGGCAGCGCCAGTGAGCAATGCGACCGCGAACGCCAAGTTGTAGGCGTTCACCGTCCACTCCAGATCGCCAAGGTTGGCGTGCAGGCTCGTCCGCAGCGCCGGTAGCGAGTTGGCGACGACCAGCGTGTCACGCGCGGTCATGAACACACCAAGCGAGGCGAGGGCGAGCGTCCAAATTCTGTTTTGAGGAATTCCGGCGCGGCCAGCACCGGCTAATGACGTAGACATATCCGTCGTGCTCCGTTCTCATCGGCTGTTCGCGCGATCGGACGCGCTCATGAGGACAGACACAGGTCTCGTCTGAAACTGGTCGCCCGAACAGCGACCAGTTTCGGAGGCGGCCGGTGTCAGTACGGGGAGGGAGACTTCGCGGGGGTGGCAGAGATGTCGGCAGAACTGCTCGAGCGTGCGCGTGCCGGTGACCGAGAGGCATTTGCTGCGCTGGTCGAACCGCATCGGCGAGAGCTGCAAGTGCACTGCTATCGCATGCTCGGGTCACTGCAAGACGCGGAAGACGCGCTGCAAGAGACGTTGCTGTCCGCGTGGCTCGGGCTCGAGGGCTTCGAGGGCCGCTCATCGGTGCGTACCTGGCTGTATCGCGTCTCTACCAACCGGTGCCTCAACACGCTGCGCTCATCGATTCGTCGCCCGATGCCCGCCGAGCCACTGCCCATTCCGCCGCCGGAGCCCACCCGCATCGGCGAGGTGTTGTGGCTGCAGCCCTATCCCGACGCAATGCTGGACGGGCTTTCTGACGAGGCGCCTGGGCCGGAGGCACGCTATGAATCCCGTGAGGCGATCTCACTCGCGTTCGTGACCGCGATGCAGCTCTTGCCTCCGAATCAACGCGCCGCGCTGCTGCTGCGCGACGTACTCGGATACCGCGCGAGTGAGTCCGCCGAGTTGCTCGGCATCACCGAGGATGCGGTCACCAATGCCCTCAAGCGCGCCCGCGCCACGATGGAAGGTGCCCGGAGGTCCGGCCCACCGCCGCCGGCGCCCGGCTCCAGGGAGGAGCGCGAACTCCTCGAGCGGTTCGTTGCGGCCTTCACCGAACTCGACGTCGACGCGCTCGTCGCGCTGATGACTGACGACGCCTGGGTGCGGATGCCTCCGTTGCCGTTCGAGTACCGCGGAACGGCCGCGGTGCGTCGCTTCTTCACCGCGATCCGTCCTTACCACCCGCGCTTTGACCGGATGGTGCCTGTGCGGGCGAACGGTCAACCCGCGTGGGGCGGGTACCAACGGGACCCGATCACTGGTGGATTACACCTCACGAGCATCTTCGTGATCGCTCTGGTCGGGGACCGCATCTCCGATTTCATCCGCTTCGAGACATGCCTGGCGCCCTACTTCTGCTTGCCCCGCACGCTCGACTAGCTCCACCACCTCGCGCCGCCGGTCGATGACCGCGGCTGCCACCGAAACAATGCCAACGACCGGGAGAACCGAAATGGGAAAGATCGTGGTCAGCGAGAACATGTCGCTCGACGGAGTCGTCCAGGACCCGACCGGTGAGGAGGGCTGCACGCACGGCGGCTGGTTCCAGCAGTTCATCGGCCACGACCGCGAAGCGTGGGCCAAAATCGAGTTCGCCGAGGCGCTGGGTGCCGACGCGCTGCTTTTGGGTCGGCGCAGCGACGAGTACTTCGGGTCGCGGTGGGTGGCGCGCAGCGGCGACTGGGCGGACAGGTTGAACAAGCTTCCCAAGTACGTGGTGTCATCAACGCTGGTCGATCCGGTGTGGACCAACTCGACCGTCCTCACCGGCGAGGTAGTCGCGGAGGTCGCAAAGCTGAAGCAGGAGCGCGACGGCGAGATCGTCGTCTACGCCAGCCGGCAGCTTGTGCGCACGCTGATGGAGCATGACCTGGTCGATGAGCTGCGGCTGATCGTCTTCCCGGTTGTGCTCGGGGCGGGCGAGCGCCTGTTCGGCGAGACCAGTGACAAGACCTCGCTTCGCCTCCTGAACGCGGAGTCCGTCGGTGACAACCTCAGCTCCCTCACCTACGAGGTCGTCCGAGGCGCTTAGCAGACTGCGGGACGGGCTGGCGAGGCGAATCCGAGCACCGCCTTCGAGCGGGACGGTGACGTGCGGCTTCGCGCGACGGTAGTGCGCAGTGATCGTTGCGCGGATGCCGTAGGTTGACGACGCTGAGCGTTCAGTGCTGGTCCGGAGGTGAGCGTGCTCGAGCGGTCCGAGCGTCCGATCGGACGGCTGCTGCTGGCTCAACAGACGGCAGAGCCGGATGCGATCGTGGAAACACTGATGACGGCCACGGCTGCCCTCGGTGCCACGGATCTGGTGCTGTATCTGATCGACTATGAACACGCAACGTTGATGCCTCACCCCGATGTCCTTCCGCACGGGCAACACCCTGAGGTAGTCAGTGTTGAGGGGTCGATGGCCGGGCGTGCGTTTCAGAGCGCGACCGTGCTGTCAGCCCAGCGCGGCGACACCTGGCAGGTGTGGGTGCCGGTGCTGGAGCGGGCGAACAAGGTCGGGGTGCTGGCGATGACGGTCCCGGTCTTTGATGCGGACGTCGAGTACTTCTGCATTGAGCTGGGCCTCGCTGCGGCCTATCTGGTGATGGCCAGTGCCCATTACACCGACCTGCCGCACCTGCTGCGCCGCCGCCACGACATGGGCCTCGCCGCGGAAATGCAATGGTCGCTGTTACCGCCGCTTTCGTTCACCAGCGGCGGCACCACCCTGGCCGGGCTGCTTGAACCCGCCTATGAAGTTGGTGGCGACTGCTTCGACTACGCCGTCAACGACGGCATCCTGGATGTCGCGATGTTCGACGCCATGGGTCACGGCCTCACCAGTGCAATCCTCGGGTCCCTGCTCGTGGGCGCGTATCGGCACAGCCGTCGCGAGGGGCAGGATCTACCTGAGATCGCCACGTCACTGGACGCGGCAACCCGGTCGTTTCCCGGCCCTTCGACCTTTGCCACCGCACTGTTCGCGCGCGTGCACATCGAAACCGGCCAACTGAGCTGGCTCACGTGTGGGCATCCACAACCGATCGTCGTCAGGCGCGGCAGCACACTTCCGCCCGTCGACATCCGGCCCGGGGTGCCGCTCGGGGTCGGCGGACTCGGCGCCGTCGTGGGCACCCTGACGGAGGTGTCGGTGGAACCTGGCGACGGGATTCTGTTTTACACCGACGGCGTCACCGAAGCCCGAGATCCCGACGGCGAACATTTCGGCGAAGACCGTTTACGTGACCTGCTCGAACGAGAACATCGAGCCGGTGGAGCCCCCCAAGAAGTCATCCGCCGCCTGGTCCGATCCACGCTTGAGCACGCCCAAGTGCGGCTACGAGACGACGCCACCATGCTCTACATCAGATGGAACCCGAGCCTTTCAAAGGACGGCTGAGCGCTATCAACTGCCCGGACGGCTGACGGGTTTGGGGGCAGGCCGTGCAACCGCTCGGACGGGTCGCCGTCGGTCATTCGCCCGGCGTGGGCGCGTCGATGTGCCGCATAACAGCCGTGGCGATGACGATGTCCTGCCAGGACATCCCGACGCCTTTGAACACCAGCGGCCGGTCGGTCGGCAGCTCGACGGTGGCGGTGATGACGTCGCGCAGGGGGAGCAGGTCAGTTGGGTCGAGTGTGCCGTCGGCGATGGCCAGGGTCACGTCCCCGGCTTCGCGCAGGGCGGTGGCGACGTCTTCGACCACGACGGCGGCGCGGCCGAGCAGTGCCGCGTCCAGTTCGCGGGCGTCGCGCTCGTGTGAACCGACGGCGATGACGACGGCGTCGTCGCGCAGGAGGGCGGAGTCGAACAGCGGCGTGCGGGCTGAGGTCGCGCAGATCACGACGTCCGCCGATGACAGGGCGCGCTGCGCGTGCGGCCCGCCCAGGGCAACGGCCGGCAAAGGGGTCTGCGCCGGGTCACGGACCAGGTAGGTGGCCGCGGCGATCGGGTGGAGCGCGGCCAGGGTGGACAGGTGTCCGACAGCCTGGGGACCGGCCCCTAGCATTGCCACGCGCAGCGCCCGCTCCGGTAGCCGGGCGAGGATTGCCGCGACGGAGACCGCCGGCGTCCGCAGCGTGGTGAGCGCGGTGCCGTCGAGGATCGCGCGTAGCGCGAGAGTGTCGCCGTCAAAGAACAGGTAGACGGCCTCGATGCGGGGGAGCCCGCGGTGCGGGTTGTCGGGGGCGACGGTGACCACCTTGACCCCTGCCGCCGCTGCGGTGTGCGAGGGCATGAGCAGAAACTGGCCGTGACCCAGCTCGACCGAGACGCGGGCCGGGTCGGTGGCGGGGTCGAGCCCGCCGCGCAGGGCGTCGAGGATGGCGTGCACTGCGGCGGCAGGCCCGAGCGATGCGACCGCGCTCGCATCGAGGAACCTCACCGCAGCACGAACCCGGGAACCAGCGGATCGTGCGCGTCGATGCAGAACACGTGCTCACCGGTGCGATATGCCATTCCCGACACTTGCGCAACGACCCCGGCGCGGCCATCCACGTCGACGTCCTCAAGCACCGTCGCGATGAAGGTGCTGCCGATGATCGAGTCGTGGCGCAGCACCGTCCCGGCGGACAGGCAGCCCTGTGCGGCGAGGACCGCGAGGCGGGCGCAGGTGCCCGAGCCGCACGGGGACCGGTCGACCTCGCCGTCGGCGAAGATCGTGACGTTGCGCTGGTGCACCTGCCCGACGGTGTCGCCGAGCTCGTCGAACCAGATGGTGCCGTAGACGCCGTTCAACCGTGGATCGGACGGGTGCACGGCGTGCTCGGTGTCGTTGAGGGCCCACTTGATCTCCCGGCCGACAGCGATCAGGTCAGCGAGGTGCTCAGGGCTGACCGACAGACCCACTTGGGCGGCGGGCAGTGTCGCGTAGATCGCCCCGCCGTAGGCCACCGTCACGAGCACCTCGCCGCGCGTCGTCGTGACAGCCACATCGTGGGCGATCACCCAGCTCGGCACGCTGAGGAAATCGACAGCCACCACCCGCCCGTCCGCACGGTGCACCCGTGCCGTCACCCGTCCCGAGGGCACATCGATCCGCACGTCCACGCTTCCGGTCCGCGGGGCCGCAACCCGACCCGTCTGCACCGCCCACGCACCCAGCGCGATCGTGCCGTGCCCACAAGCGGTCGAGAAACCGTCCTTGTGCCAGAACAGCACACCCAGATCCGCGCCCTCGTCGTCCGGCGGCACCACGAACCCGCCGTACATGTCCGCATGCCCGCGCGGCTCCGAGCACAGCACCGCGCGCAGCCATTGAACCTCGGCGTCCTCGATCGCGCCTGCACGCCGCTCGGCCACATTGCGCCCCGCAATCTCGACCGGCAGATCGGCCACGATACGAAACGGTTCCCCGCCCGTGTGGTAGTCCGTGGCCGTGATTTCCGACGTCAACATGCGCCCCAGCCTGCCAGCGCTTTCATCTCGACAGACAATTGGCGCGCCCGGAGCCACCGCGACCCGTGTCGAGTCCATTGTCAGCGACGCGCGGAGCGGTGGGATCTCAAGTCCGCGTCCGGGTGTCGCCGACCGCGGGGTGTCGGACCCGGCTACTGCCCCGCCGGCCTGTAGGTCAGACGCGATGCTGTGTCGAGAACGCTCGTGAACTCCTCCGCATCGAGAAGTTCGTGCGTCTCGACATGGCCGAACGCCCCCGTGCTGCTCACCGCCAAGCTGATGGCCGCTGCTGCCCTGCTGTCGGGCAGATCGGCGAGCACAAATCCGTCCCACGCGCCGAACATCACGTAGTAGCCGTCCATCCGTCCGCCCGCGGCCTCACAGGTCGCGCGTACGGCGGCAGCGCGATCGCCCGGGTTGTCCATCAGGCCCTTGATCGTCGCGCCGGTGTACGTGAAGAACAGGGCAAACTTTGCCATCGATTTGCTCCTCCACAGAGACTCTGAGCGTCCCGCCGACGGCGCGATCAGTCAACTCCTCATACGGCTTACACGAGCGGAAGTGCGAGCCGGAACGTGCAGCCGGCGCCATGATTCGCCACAGCGACGGTGCCGTGATGCGCTTCCACGATGCCGCGGGCGATTGCCAGTCCCAGGCCGGCGCCTGCGGTGCCGTCGTCGTGTGGCGTGCGGGCCGACTCGCCGCGGAACCCGACGTCGAAGACGCGCGGCAGGTCCGCTTCGGGGATACCGCCGCACTCGTCGCTGACGCTGACCCGGGCATCCTGTTGGGCGAGGTCGACGCAGATCGTCACCGCACCGCCGGTAGCCGTGTGGCGGATCGCGTTCGCGACGAGGTTGGTCACGGCCCGGTCGAGTTGCGCGGCATCGCCGCGGACGAAGGCGCTTCCTGCCGGAGTGCCGCGCAGCGTGACGCCGCTCGTCCGCGCGAGCGGTGCCAGCGCGACGAGCACGTCCGAGGCCAGGTCGTCGAGGGACACCGTCTCGGTCGCAGGGCGGATGTCGCCGGCCTGGATGCGGGAGAGATCGAACAGGTCGTCGACCATGTCGTTGAGCCGGTCCACCGCGGAGCTGATCTGCTTGTAGTACGAGGACGGATCGTCGGCAATGCCGTCCTCGAGCGCTTCGGCGATCGCGCGAAGCCCGGCCAGCGGCGTGCGCAGGTCGTGACTCACCCACGACACGAGTTCGCGGCGGGCGGCCTCGAGGCCGCGCTCACGATCGCGCGTCTCGCTGAGCGCACGCGCCGTCGACGCCAGGTCCGTTCGCAGTCGCTCGAGTTCCGCAGTAAGCGGACGGCCGCTGGTTGCCGGCACGCGCCCCGCGGCGAGGTCGGCGACAGCGGAGTGCAGCAGCCGGTTGTCCTGGGCCAGCCGCCTGGCTGCCGCGCCGGCAGCCACCGTGCCGATCACACCGGCGAGCACCGTCAACACGACGACGGTCACCAGTTCGGACGTCGGCAGCAACATCGCGTGGACCGCGCTGAGCATGGCACCCAACGAGGCAGCAGTGCCGGTCAGCACCACGGAGCTCAGCACACCGAGGAGGGCGCGCCGACGTACCGGAAGAAGCACGAACCAGACTGCAATCGCGGCAGCGGCCGACCAGAGCAACGCCCACGCGACGTTGGCGAGGCTCAGGGTCACGGTAGCTCCAGCCGATACCCGATACCCCACACGGTCTTGATCAACGCCGGGGCGGTCGGATCGTCCTCGACCTTCTCGCGCAGCCGTCTGATGTGCACGGTCACCGTCGACTGATCACCGAAGGTCCACCCCCACACCTCGCGCATGAGCTGATCGCGCGAGAGGGCGACGTCGGGATGTTGCATCAGGTAGGCGAGCAGTTCGAGTTCGCGGACGGTGAGGCTCAGTTCGACGCCGTCACGCGTAGCGCGCCGTGCGGCGCGATCGACGGTGATCGAACCTGCGGTCAATGCGCGGTCGGGCCGCACCGGCGCGGTGCGGCGCAGCACCGAATCGATGCGCAGGACCAACTCGCGCGGTGAGAAAGGCTTCGTCACATAGTCGTCGGCGCCGACCTCGAGCCCGGCGATGCGATCCTCGGCCTCCCCTAACGCGGTCAGCATGATGATCGGCAGGTCGGGACGCGTGGCGCGCACCTGGCGACAGACCTCGAGCCCGTCGACCTCGGGAAGCATGATGTCGAGCACGACGAGGTCCGGCGGATCGGATTCGATCCGTTTCAGCGCGGTGCGCCCGTCACGCGCGTAGGCGGCGTGGTGTCCGGCCCGCTCGAGGTAATCGCGCACAACGGTCGCAATCGTCTCGTCATCATCGACAACGAGCACACGCGACATGCCAGCATCGTATGTGCGCCGGGTCTTCTCGACGGTGCCTGTCATCGGTTCGTAAGTATCTGGCGGGTGCTGCGGCGTTAGCGTCAGCCAAGTGACGTCGACGACTGAGCGAAGGCGCATCCCGGCGCGTTGGCAGCGGCTCGACCGGCCCGGCCGTGGGGTCGTTCTTGCCGTTGCGCTGATGCTGCTGGCGCTCATCGTGCCTGCAATGTTCCAGTGGCACGTCCACGCGAACAGTTTTGCGCCGTTGAGCTCGCGGTGGCAGCCGCGGGTGGGGGCCGGGTCCCTGCCGGCCGTCCTCATCGCAATCGCCGCGGTGCGCCGGCTGCCGAGGTGGAGTGCGTCGCTCGCGTGGCCGCGTCTGCTCGCCGTGACCTTTGCCGCGGGGGTCGCATGGATGGCCAGCCTGGCCACCGTCGACGGGTGGGCGGGCATCAGCGGCGTGCTCACCGACCACAACGAGTACCTTCCGACCGCGCGTGGCGTGACGAGCGTGTCGGCTACCCTGCACGAATTCGTCTCGCGCATCGCTGCGACGAACGCGCATTCGTGGACGACGCATGTGGCCGGCCATCCACCCGGGGCGCTGCTGTTCTTCGTGCTGCTTGTCGCGGTCGGACTCGGTGGCGGACTGGCGGCGGGCTGGACGGTCGTGCTCATCGCGGCGACGACACCACTGGCGGTGCTCGTGACGCTGCGCCGCCTGGGTGCCGGCGATGCCGCCCGGCGGATTGCTCCCGTCCTCACGGTGGGGCCGGCCGCGGTCTGGCTAGCCGTGTCGGCGGACGCCGTGTTCGCGGCGGTCGCTGCGTGGGGGCTGTGCTGCTTGGCGTGCGCGGCGACTGCGCGCACCGGAGCGCGGTTGGTTACGTGGGGCGTCCTCGCCGGGCTGCTGCTCGGTTACTGTGTGCTGCTGTCCTACGGCCTGGTGCTTCTCGCGGTTCTCGCCGTCGCAGTGCTCGTCGCTGCGCGGAACTTCCGTCCGATCGTCGCCGCAGCGACGGCCGCGCTTGCCGTCGTGGTGGCGTTCGCCGCGGCCGGCTTCTCGTGGTGGCAGGCCCTTCCCGTGCTTCGCGAGCGATACAACAGCGGCATCGCGTCCACCCGTCCGGCGGCGTATTGGCTCTGGGGCGATCTGGCTGCGCTGTGCTTTTGCGCGGGTCCGATCATCGGCGCGTCCATCGCGGCTGCGGTGCAACACCGGCGCGCCACCGCGGCGAGGCCGATCGTGGTGCTCACCCTCGCGGCGGTGGTGTCCATCGTCCTCGCCGACGTCTCCCTGATGAGCAAGGCAGAGACCGAGCGGATCTGGTTGCCGTTCGTCCCGTGGCTGCTACTCGGCACCGCGCTGGTGCCCGAGTCGTGGCGGCGCCGGGCGCTCATCAGCCAAGTCGCGCTCGGCATCGCCGTCCAGACGCTGCTGGTCACTCGCTGGTGAGCATCAACTCGCCGACACCCGCGGCGAAGTCGACCTGAGGGCGCCAGCCGAACAGAGCCCGCACCCGGCTCGAGTCGGCCGTGATGTGCCGGACATCGCCCAACCGGTACTCGCCCGTCACGCGCGGCGCAGGCCCACCTGCGGCTTGCGCAAGTGCGTCGGCCATCGCGCCGATCGTGCGGGCAGTTCCGGAGCCGACATTGAGCGCAACCATGCCGCTCTCGTGCTGTTCGATGGCTGCGACGGTCGCCGCTGCGACGTCGCGGACGTGGATGAAGTCGCGACGCTGCAAGCCGTCCTCGAACACGCGGGGGGGCTCACCGCGCACGAGCGCGGACCGGAAGATCGCAGCCACTCCGGCGTACGGCGTGTCCTTCGGCATCCCGGGTCCGTACACGTTGTGAAAGCGCAAGGCAGCGACGCTGCCGTCGACCGCGCGCGCCCACGAGGAAGCGAAGTGCTCTTGCGCGAGCTTGCTCGCCGCGTAGGCGTTGCGCGGGTCGAGCTGTCCGTCCTCATCGATCAGGATCGAAGCGAGCGGGCTCCCGCACTGCGGGCAACCCGGGTCGAACCGGCCCGCCCGCAAATCGGCCTCGGCACGCACACCGGGCGCCACCGCCCCGTGCTCTACGCATCGGCCCAATCCTTCGCCGTAGACAACCATCGAACTCGCCAGCACAAGCCGCCGCACGTGCTGATCAGCCATTGCCGCGAGCACTGTCGCGGTGCCGCGCACGTTGATGTCGGCGTAGTCCGGGGTGTCCTGCACGTCCACTCCGAGCCCGACCTTGGCGGCGAGATGACAGACCACGTCGGCGGCGTGCACGACCCGTCGGAGCACCTCAGGGTCGCGCACATCGCCAAGGGTCAGTCGCGCACCCAACTCGATCGACCGGGTGTCGAGTACGTGGACGTCGTGGCCGCGCCCGACCAACTGCGCCACGACGTGGCGACCGATGAACCCGGCGCCACCAGTCACTACTACGCGCATCGTTCGCCCTTTTCCGTTGGTGTACTTCCACCTTTACACTCGCGCGGCGCTCACCTTCTTACGATCTGGTGATCGATCGTTCAGATCGGCCCGTCGGACAGCATGCATAGCTATGTTCGCTTTCATGAGCCCCGCTCCCGCGTTGGACATCGTGCTGCCCTGCCTAGACGAGGCCGATGCGCTGCCGTGGGTGCTAAGTCGGATCCCCGCGTCGGCACGGGCGATCGTTGTCGACAACGGTTCGCGCGACAGTTCGGCTGAACTCGCGCGACGTGGCGGAGCGGTCGTGGTCGCGTGCACGCAACGCGGGTATGGAGCGGCTTGCCATGCCGGTCTGCAGGCGGCCACCGCTCCGGTGGTGGCGTTCTGCGACTGCGACGGGTCACTGGATCCTGCCGACGCCGTCCGCCTCGCCGAGAGCCTCGACGCCGGCGCTGACCTCGTCGTCAGTCGCCGCCGTCCAACCTCGCGTGCGGCGTGGCCACTGCCTGCGCGGATTGCAAATCGCGTGCTGGCGCGGCGCGTGCGGGCGCGAACAGGCGTCCCGCTCGCTGATCTCGGCCCGATCCGGGTCGCGTACCGGGAACCCTTGCTGGGATTGGCTATTCACGATCGCCGCAGCGGTTACCCGCTCGAAATGGTCGTGCGCGCGGCACAGGCGGGGTGGCGCATCACGCAGGTCGACGTCGACTACGGCCCGCGCTCCGGCCGGTCGAAGGTGACAGGCACGCCGCGCGGGTACCTGCAGGCGGTCCGCGATATGAGTGCGGTGCGATTTTGATGATCGCGACCCTCATCGTCATCGCCAAGGCGCCGGTACCCGGACGCGTCAAGACCCGGCTCATGCCGGCGGTGACCGCAGCGGACGCCGCCGACCTCGCCGCCGCCGCCCTGAGCGACACACTGGACGTGGTGGACGCGACGCCGGCTCACACCAGGTTGCTCGCGTTCGACGGCGTCGCGGAGGGCTGGCTGCGGGCGGGCTGGGCGCACTGCGCGCAGCCGCGCGGCGGCCTCGACATGCGCCTGGCGGCGGCCTTCGGCTGCGCCGCTCCCGGTCCTGCGCTGCTCGTCGGGATGGACACGCCGCAGCTGACACCGGCATTGCTGGCGCCGTTCGATCAGTCCGCATTCGACGCGTGCCTTGGACCCACGGTGGACGGTGGGTACTGGTGCCTCGGGCTGCGCGATCCCTCGCTCGCGGCTGCGCTGATCTGCGGCATACCGATGTCGACATCGACGACCTACGCCGCACAACTCGACCGCCTCACCAGCCACGGACTGCGGGTGCAGGTCCTCGACGAGCTTGTTGATGTCGACACTGCCGCCGACGCGCGGGTGGTCGCGCGACTCGCGCCGTCGACCCGCTTCGCTGCGACCTGGACGGGCATGACCGAGGAGGCAGCCTGATGCAGCTCGACGCCCTGCCTGCCTACGAGCACTCGCTCTCGCGCCGGACGGCGCTGCACCTGCGCCATCCTGACGGCCGCGTCGTGACACTTGACCTCGCACGCTGGCTCGCGCCCGCCGACGCGGTCGATCTCGATGCGCTCGAACAGGCGAGGGGTCCTGCCCTCGACGTGGGCTGCGGTCCCGGGCGCATCGTCGCCGGTCTTGCTGCCCGCGGCTGTCTCGCGCTCGGGATCGACATCGCGGCGACCGCCGTCGCCATGACGACTGCGCGCGGCCTCAATGCGCTTCGCCGCGACGTGTTCGGACATGTACCTGGACAGGGCCGATGGGCCACGGTCGTTCTGCTCGACGGCAACATCGGCATCGGCGGCGACCCGCTCAGGCTGCTGCACCGAACCCGCACCCTGCTCACCCCACGGGGTCGGGTGATCGTCGAAACTCATGCTGAACACGCGATCAACGACCGTCACCGCGTGCGGTTCGTCCTGTCGGACGAGGTCGTCGGTCCGGCCTTCCCGTGGGCGTACGTGGGCGCCGACGCGCTCGTCGAGTATGCCCGGCTCACCGGTTTCCGCGTCACTCGACATTGGACGCGCGACAACCGCGCCTTCGCCCTGCTGGAGCGCCAATCATGAGCGTCACGAAGCCAACCCGGCCAAACAGGTGGCCACGGTTCACCAGCCCGCTGCGATCAACAGCCGTCACTGCGCGCCTCGGACGGGTCCTCGGAATCTGTTTCGCGATCTGCTTCGTCACCGGGCTGTTGAGTCACTACCAGTACCACCCGTGGTCGTGGCTTCCGGAACCGGTGAGCCCGGTCTGGCTCTACCGAGTCACTCAGGGGGTGCACGTCGCTACGGGCACAGCAACGATCCCGCTGCTGCTCGTCAAACTGTGGTCGGTCTACCCGAACCTGTTCCGCTGGCCGCCCGTCCGCTCCACGAAGCACGCTGTCGAGCGCTTCTCGGTGTTCGTCCTCGTGGCGTCCTCGCTGCTGCAACTGTTCACCGGATTCCTCAACACCCTCGCCTGGTATCCGTGGTCGTGGAACTTCGTGCCGGTGCACCGATTCCTCGCCTACGTCGTGATCGGCTCAGTGCTCCTGCATATCGCGATCAAGCTGCCCGACATCAAGTACGGGCTGAGCGTCAAGGTGGCGGACGGCGATGTGCTTACCGAGATTCCGTGGAGCGAGAACCCCGACGCGCACAGCAACGCCGGGCCGGTGCCACCGCCCCGACCCGCCGGGATTTCCCGCCGCGGGCTGCTCATCGCCGGCGGAGCCGGCATAGGCACCGTCATCATCACCACGATCGGCCAGACCGTCACTCCGCTCGAGCCGCTAGGGCTGCTGGCTAACCGAGATGCGAGGAAGGGACCGCAGGGGGTTCCGGTCAACAAGACCGCTGAAGCGGCGGATGTCATTAGGGCGGCGATGTCTCCGCATTGGCAACTCCACGTTGTCGGGCCGACGCCGTACGTCCTGTCGCTGAGTGAGGTTCTGGCGCTCGCTGGGCATGAGAAGCATCTGCCGATCACCTGCGTCGAAGGATGGAGCGTCGGCGCGCAATGGCGCGGTGTAACGCTGCTCGACGTGGTGACCCGCGCGGGCGGGGATTCCAACTCGCGCGTCCGCCTTACCTCCCTCGAGCAAGGTGGCGCGTACAGGACCAGCTACGTCGAAGGACCGCAGGTCTCGCACGCGCTGCTCGCTACGCACCTCAACGGCGAGCGCCTCGATATCGATCACGGCTACCCGCTGCGTCTGATCTCACCGAACCGCGCGGGCGTGCTCAACACCAAGTGGCTGAGCCGGATCGAGGTGCTGTAGATGTCGCGCACCCGTTATGCGCTCGGTTCCGCGGGCATCGCACTGATCGCCTTTGGCGCCTTTCGCCTGGTCACGCAGGTACCGTTCGGCGACCTGATCATCCTCGTCGGGTGGCTGATCGGCATCGTGATCGTGCACGACGGCGTGCTGTCGCCTGCCGTCGCCGCGGGCGGCTGGCTCGTCACACGCGCCGTTGCGCCGCGCGCGCGCCGTTACGCGCAAGGCGCGCTGATCGTCGGTGCCCTAGTCGCTGTGATCGCGATTCCGCTCATCCTTCGGCGCGGCAGCCAGCCACCGAGCAAGGCGCTCCTGCTGTCGAACTACGGGGCGAACTTCACCGTCCTGCTAGCCGTCATCGCCGCGATGTCTCTCGCGGCCTACGCAGTGCACGTGGCATCAGAACGCCGCAGAGTTCCGCCGCCTACCGAGCGCAACAATGCGGAATAAGCGCAACGCGCCCTACTGGCCGTCCCAGGAGTGGACGTGGCGCATCAACGTGCGGCTCTTGTGCTGCACTTCGTCCATCCGAGCAAGGATGCCGTCCAGAGCCGCGATCGCTTCAGGTATGTGTGGCCCCTTGTTCAACATCACGCACTCGGAGCGCTGGGAAGCCGCGGTATCAGTGATCTCAGCCCGCGACGGCTGGCCCGTCTGGGCCACCGTGTCGAGCACCTGAGTCGCCCGATCTGGCTGCGGCCGACCGCAACCGAGGCTGACATGGTTTCCACACTGCATGCGGCGGCGGCCCGTGGCACAGTGCCGATGGTCCCTACCGGCGAGCGAGCCGGGCGCTCGTAACCGCGCTAGGACACCGCCTGCTCTTCTGAGGACCCAGACAGCGCGTCGGTCAACAATGCGACCAGCGCCTCGTGCTGCACGTCGGCCGACGACCACACCTGGTCATCCGAGCCGTCCAGCGCTCTGGCGGCCAGCCCCGCCTTACTGTCGATCAACTCAGCGATCCTGCTGTCGATAGTCCGAGCGGCGATGATGCGCCACGCGATGACGGGTTCGGTCTGACCGATGCGGTGGCTGCGGTCGATGGCCTGCGTCTGCTCCGCGTCGGTCCAGGACAGCTCGGCCAGCACGATGTTTGAGGCGACCTGCAGGTTCAGGCCGACACCGGCCGCCGTCAAGGAGCAGACCGCGATGGCGACTTCCGGATCGTTCACGAAGGCGTCGATGTTCTTCTGCCGTGACGCCGGCGTCTGGCCGCCTCGTATCGAGGAGAAGCGGATCCCCTGCTTGGTGAAGGCCTCCTCTGCGACGTCCATGACGTCGACGTGCTTGGCGAAGAAGACCACCTTGCCTGCGCTTCTCGCGAGCTGTGCCGCGTAGTCGGCGGCGAGGCCGGCCTTGGCCTGGCCGATGCGTCGCATCATGGTGAACACGTTTTCGCCCGCCGTCGCCGTGCTCGTGTCCTTCTGCTCCCACCTGGCCACCTTGCGAACGAGGTCATGGTCGATGCCCTCGACGACACCGGACCGACGGCTCGCCAGTGCCGTCTCGTACCGCAGCACCAGGCGGCGCGTGAGGTCGCGCTCGGCAGCCCGGATCGACCGGCCGACCTTCTCATCGAGCTCGACCGGCAGGTCGGCGGTGCGACGGGCGGGGATGTCGGCAGCGACATCGACTTTGCGGCGACGAACGATGCCGAGGTCGATCACGCACTGTCGAGCGGCGGAGTAGAACCCCGGGTCGGCGGGGGTCAGGCCGGTCTGCTCGAGGGAGTTCATCAACTCGGCGAGCGGCTCGGTCTCGTCGATCCAGCCGAGGAAGCGCCAGATGGCCCGGAAGTCGTCGATGTCATTGATCAGTGGGGTGCCGGTGAGGGCCATCAGCAACGGGCGCGCAGTGCGGGAACGGATACGCGCGGACAGATCCAGGACGTGCTGCGAGCGTTGAGCGCTCTTGTTCTTGATGAAGTGCGCCACGTCGACGACCATGCCGCGGAAGCCGAAGTCGCCGAACCATCCCACGTGGCGGTCGAGCACCTCGTAATTGACCACGACGATGTCGGCGAAGCCGTCGACCGTGTCACCGTTGCCCTGGACCACGGTGGCCGAACGGTTCGGTGTCCACAGGCCGACCTCGCGCGCCCAGTTGGTCTTGACGACGCTCGGTACGACCACCAGCAGCGGGTAGGCGTTCGCCGCCTGCGCTGCGAGCAGCGCCTGAGCCGTCTTGCCCAGGCCCGGCTCGTCGGCGAGTAGGAAAGTCCGATGGCCGGCCGCGGCAGCGGCGACCAACTGCGCCTGGTGGCGCATCAGCTGCCGGTTTCCTGGCAGACGCAGATGGGCAGGTGCCGGCAGCGCCATGCACGCAGGCGCTCCGCCCGCGGCGCGTTCAAACGAGCTCAGCAGCGGGTTGAGCAGCTCCCAACCGGCCAGGCGGCGCGAACCGACCGCGCTCGGCCGGGCGGCCGAGAAGTCGGGGGCGAGGAACGGGTTGGCAAGCTGTCGAGACACTACCGACTGGGGCACGACGCGACGCTCGGTGCTGGTGGAAGCGGCCGCGGACTCCGTCGGCGAGGCTTCCTCAGGAGCCGGCTCCACACCCGCTGCCCTCAACATCTCGCGCTTGAGCAACTTGGCCGCGCCGGAGACGACGGCATCCTGCGCGAGGAGGGCGAGGAGCTTGGGGTCCCGTACAGCGCTCTTCGCGAGGATCGTGGCAATCCCGTCGAGGCGCTTGAGCTGCTCGGCCCGGTGAGTGTGGGGGCTGGTCTGCTTCCCCCGGACCCGGGCGTTCTCCTCGCGCACAAGCAATGCGACGACCTGAAACTTCGTCCGCACTGCGGGCGTCACGCGGCGACGCTCGACCGCTGCTTCCACCTCACGGACTGCGCGAGCGAGCACCGAGATGACATCCTCGGGGCCGCGAACCTGTCGCTGCTTCGGTGAAGCGGGGTGGCGAGCGCCCACTTGGCGCCGGCCTGGTCGAGCCACAGACTCCTCCTCTGAACGCCCAGTTCGGTGGCCGGGCGCGAATAGCCGCACAGGTAGCCGCGTCGGGTGGACGCTCGCCAGCAGCGCCCCGGGTAGCTGCCGAGACGCCGCGGCCACCGAACTCCGCGACAGCGACACCACGGGCCGACGGGCCGCCCACTTCGGGTGCCCTCGGCCGCCAGTTGATGCCCAGGTCGACGACCACACACGGTAGGTCGTCGCAAGCCCGGCAGCGTCCAGCCTTGTGGCGGTAGTGCAAGTCCATGCTAGCGCCGGTCGGTCCACACCGTCGCGATCTGCGTCGCGCTGTGTGCGTGGAATCTCGCTGCCGAGGAACTCCTGGCACCCGCTGCCCTTGCCGGCGACTGGACAACAGTCCCGCGGTGCGCACGAGGATCGGTCACAGTGGCTCGAGGTACTGGCCGCCCGCCCTGCTGTCCGGCGACCTTGCGACCCTCCAGTCAACCGCCGAGGACCTTGGCCGTGCCGGCGCGACGACCTATCAACAGTGGCGCACCCGGGTGCTCGCCGAAGCGTGCGCAGTGTGAGCGCCGGTCAGGCGCTCCAGCCTGCCGGGCCGCCGGGCGCCGGCTGGTAGCGGCAGTCCCGTCCGGTGCGCACTGACGAGCGGAGGTGGGCGCCGCATTGCGGCGCGACTGCCTCGATCCGGTCAAGGGCGCCGCGCACCGCTTTGGTGACACTGACGCGCGCCCGTTCCTCCTGCGAGGTGAAGGACCGGCGTCGCCCGGCGAGGCCGACGGTCCCGCGTAGCTGGGCGAGAATCGCGTCCCGTTCGGCGGCGATCCTGGCCGCGTTCGTTACGTCGCCGGCGCGGTCCGCCGACTCTGCGGCGTCGGTGAGTCGTTGAAGCCGAGCCTGGTACGCGCTCAATGCCTGCCGGTCGAGCAGCGGCTCGTCCTGGGCGGGGGGCGGTGCCGCGCCGCCGGCGAGCAAGGTGGCGGCGGGGATCTCGCTGCGCGGATGGGTGAGCAGCATGGCGAGGTAGTGCAGGCCGCGGCTGCCGCGCAGTCGCGCCCCCTCTGCCCCTGCCTCCAGCAGCCAGTCCTCGCCGTCGCGGCGTAGCGACCACTGGTTCGACGCAGCGCCCGGTCGGGACAGAAGTGCCGTCATCCCAAGCCGTGTCGCGATCGACGCCGACCGCAGCTCATGTGCGGCGGCCTGGTCGGCGTCGCCGGGAGCGCCCCGGCGCTTGTGCGCATCGGCGAGTGCGGCGAGGGTGCGGGCAAGGCCGGGAAGCGCGCCGACCATCTCCTCTGCCGCGGCGGCTCGTTCGAGGAGTTCGACGCCTTGCGCTGGACGTCCGAGCGTCGTGGCGAGCATGCCGAGATAGCGGTCGACGGGGCCGAAGCACGCGTTGGCGCCGCCCAATATCGCGAACTTGCCTGAATATGGCTGCAGCGCGTTGAACAGCTGCTCGCGCAGCTCGTCTCGGGCGAAGGAGACTGCGGCCGTCGCGGCGTGCGTGATGGACCCCAACCAGCGGGGACCCGACCCGCCGATGAGGCTGGGCGCGACGCGCTCGAGTTCGGCGCTCGCCTGGTCCGCGCGACCAGCCTGAGCGAGCAGCATCGCTGCGGTCGCCTCGTAGAAGTGGCCGGGGAAGCGGAGGGCGAATCCGAGGAATGCGGCAATGCCGTCATCGAGCTGGCCGACGGTGCCGCAGTCGGCTGCCACACAACCAGTGATGGTGCCGACGAGCCGTTGCGTATCCGGCACGCCCGCAGCGTCCCCGATGGCGCCGACCTCTACCGCCAGGGCCAGCGCCTGCTCGTAGCGTCCGCGCAGCGCGGCAAGCATCGCCCGTCGGCTCAGGACGAGGACGCGAGTCTCCGCGTCGGGCGGCGCGATGCGCTCGTAGTCAGCGAGGGCGTTCTCTGCCTCGAGGATCCGGCCGCTCTCGACGAGGCTGACGAATCTCCAGAAAGCACCGGCCGACTCGAGTTGAAGGTCGCCGCCTTCGCGTGCGAGCCCGATGATGCGGTCGGCCGTCGTGAGCCGCTCGTCGGCGATGTCGGGTGCCCACAGCGCGTGCAGGCGGGCGTCGAGCACGCGCGCCTGCAGGCACGGGTCGCCGGTACCGGCGGCCAGCCGCTCTGCATCGTCGAGCAGCGCACGACGTCGTCCCGCCGCAGAGCTGTCTCCGAGCAGTTCCCGGGCGAGCGTGGCGAGCAGGGCCGCACGATCGGCGGGCTCGCTCGCGCGGGACAACCCGATCTCGATGAGACGGACGACCTGCGGGTCGACATCCAGGAATTCGACGTCGCCCTGCGCGCGCAGCGCGAGGGCCACGACCGGGTCGTCGCCGGCCGGAAGCGACCGCAACTCGGCGGTGAGCGCGGCGACCGGCCCGGGCAGCCCGCGCGCGGCGGTGCGGATCGCGCGCACGACGTCTGGACGGTCGTCGCCGCACAGCGCCGCGACGTCAGCGTCGGTGAGCGGGGACAGCGCCACCTCTGTCCCGACGCCAAGCGGCGCCGCCGAAGTCGTAACGACCGCCAGCGGATGCTCGGGCAGAAGGCTGCCCAGGGCCGCGAGGCCGTCTACCGCCACGGGTCCTCCGGCATCTACGTCGTCGATGGCGATGAGCCCGCGCTGCTTGCGGCAGAGGATTCGGCATGCCTCTGAGATGTCGGTGGCCGACGGGTTGTCGAGCAAGTGGTCGACCAGCGCCGCTGGAGCGCCCACCGTCCTCAACAGCGTCGCCCAGATCGTCCCGGGACGCTGCGACCGGGTGGCGCGGACCGTGAGCACCGGCAGCCCGGCCGCACGCGCCAAGCGAGCCGTCTCCACAAGCAAGGCAGTCCGGCCCGATCCCGCCCGGCCGGTGAGGACCAGCACGCCGCCCAGGCTGTGGGTCGCACCGTTGAGCAGATCGGTGACGGCTGCGAGTTCACGGGAGCGGCCGACGAGGAGCACGTCAGCAGCGTATGCGTCGACCGTTCCCGTCGTCGTCACGAATTGTGCACCCGCAGCTCACGCCTCATCAGTGAAACCACTTCCTGGAAAGGACACAGCATGACCACGTCATCCGCCGCCACGTTCTTCCCCGGGTCCTCTTCGCCGGCCTCGCCGGCGACCTGTATGGCCGCGACGACGCACGGGCACCCCTCGTTCTTCTGCACGGGTTGAGCTTCAACCGCCGCACCTGGCGGCCGGTGCTCGACGCCGTGGAACAGATCGACCCCGACCGCCGCACCCTCGTCCTTGACTTGCCGAGCCACGGGGACTCGCCCGCGCACCTTCCGCACACAACCGGCCACGTTGCGCAGGTCGTCCACGCGGCAATTGAGCAAGCTGGGCTGCACGGCCCGGTCGTCGTCGGACATTCGGCGGCTGGCGGCATCGCGACGGTCTACGCATCGATGTTCCCGGTGCGCGGTGTCGTCAATGTCGACTCGTCCCCGGCGGACGTGCCGTTCTTCGCCGCCATGATCAAACAACTCGAGCCCGAGATCCGCGGCGGACACTTCGACGCGGTCTGGGCGCAACTCGAGGCCGGTTTCAAGCTCGATGCCCTACCCGCCGACATGCGGACGCGGGTCCAACAAACCTCAAATCCCCGGGCGGACATCGCACTGAGCTACTGGAGCGAGCTTCTGGACGGCTCACCCGCCGATCTCTCGGCCATGCTGAACGGGGTCGCCGCCACGCTCGCCGCTCGGAGGGTGCGCTACCTGCTGGTGCTCGGAAGCGAGCCGTCACCTGCGCTCACCCATTTCCTCAGCGCGACCGGCATGGACACTCGAGTCGAGGCATGGGCCGACAGCGGCCACTTTCCCCACCTCGCGCACGTCGAACGGTTCGCGACCGCACTCGCCGAGACCGGTGGATGGTCGGCCCGGACGACCAGCCAATGACTCCCGGTGTTCGCGGCGCCGTGCCGGTACGGGTTCGACCCGAGTTCACGACGGGTTTGCATGCAAGCAGCACAAGCTAAGTCACTGAGCGGCGGTGGTTCGCCGAGGTTATGGACAGACATCTTGTGCTAGATGAACAGCAACTGCGCGCCTTCAGTCTTCTCGATGAAGTCGGCGGCGCTGATGATGTCCTCGACGTCGTCATAGAGGTCGGCTTTGGTCAGATGGTTCATGTCGGCGGACATCCGGCATGCCCAGAGGTGTCCGCCCGAGGCCACGATCTGTTCGAGGAACTCGGGCACCTCGGGCACACCGACTTCAGCGATCGACTTCTTCATTTTCGCGGTGGCCATTGAGGTCATCCCAGGTAGTCCGCCGAGGCCCTGCGGCATGTGCGTGGCGGGGTTGCCGAGCAGGGTGAATTTCAGGTCGTTCATTGTCTTCTTGTTGATTATCTCGAAGCCCCAGAAGGTGAAGAACATATGCGTTTCGACGCCTTCGCCGAGGGCGGCGTTAGCGAGAACCAGCCCGGGGTAGGCCATGTCCAGGGTGCCTTTGGAACAGATGATGGCGAGCTTGCGGCCGCTATTGGTCGCGTTGTCGAATTGCGGAATGATTGCGGGTGCGGTCTCGCTGATGGTGGTCACAATTGCTCCTGACAGTTCATGTGGGTAGACGACGAGGTGCTCAGACGCAGCCGTGCGGCTTGGGCAACCCGGCGATATAGGCCATCTTCTTGGCCGGCTTTTGCGGGAACAGTACGAAAAGTTCTTTGACGGGCACTCCGCCGGCGGTCGAGACGCGGCGGATCGTCGCTGTCTGGCCCTGCTGTGTGAAGTCCTTGCGCAGGAACCGGAGCACCTTCCAGTGCGCGTCGGTGAGTTCGATGCCGACCTGGGCGGCTAGCGTGCCGGCGAGGTCCTCGGTCCATTCGGAGGGATCGGTGAGGAATCCCTCGTCACTGACGTGGATCTCGTGGCCGTCGAGCGTGGTGACCGGCATCAGATGTCTCCTTCGTTCTCGAGGTGTTTGCCGATCATGGACATGTGCGCCGGCAAGGGGACGGGGTGTCCGGGAAGCAGGACGTTCCAGTACATCCAGCGAAAGGCAAGCTTGCCGAGGTGGTTGGCGCGGCTCTCTTCCAGCAGGCTGAACGGTCCGAGGATCGGGACCGGGTACTTGCCGGTCAATGGCTCGGTGTCGTAGTTGAAGTCGAGGAGCAGCGCCTTGCCCTCGCCCGACTCGACGAAGCAGTTCGCGTGTCCGTCGAACGATCCGGTCATCGGCTCGCCGTGGATGTGTTGGAGGAAGTTGTCGACGAATATCTCGACGGAGAAGTGCGCCACCGAGCCTGCCTTGGATGCCGGGATGTCGGAGGCGTCGCCGACGGCGAAGATGTTGGCGTGCTGCTTGGACAGCAGGGTGTGCTTGTCGACGGGCACGTAGTTGAGGTCGTCGCCGAGTTCGGATCGGGCCACGAAGTCGGCGCCCATGTTGAGTGGGACGGTGACGAGCAGGTCGAACGGGATCTCGCGCTCGTCGTAGGAGACGAGGTTCTTGGTCTCGGGATCGATCCGCTCGATCATGAAGTCGGTCTCGACGCTCACCTTGCGCTGGTCGAGCATTGCCCCGAGATGGGTTGAGGCGACGGGTTTGGTGAACGCTCCGGACAGGGGCGTCACGTAGACCATCTCGACCCGGTCTCGCATGCCGCGTTCGCGGAAGTACGCCTCGGCCAGGAAGGTGAATTCCAACGGGGCGACCGGGCATTTGATCGGCATTTCGGTGATGTGCACGACGAAGCGCCCACCGTCGAACTGTGCCAACGCTGTGCGGAGAGCCTGCGCACCCTCGAAGGTGTAGAAGTCGAAGATGCTCCGTCGCCATTCGCTGCCGAGCATGCCGGGTGTCTGGTCCGGCCGGGGTGTCGTACCGCTTGCCACGACGAGATAGTCGTAGCCCAGTACCGTCGCGTCGGTGAGCTGGACGGAGTTCGTTGCGGCGTCGACCCGGTCGACGTCACCGATGACGAACTCGACGCCGTCGCAAACTTGAGCGCGTCGCGGCCGGGTGATCTGATCGGGTGTGTACTGGCCGAACGGCAGAAACAGGTAACCCGGCTGGTAGCGATGGCAGTCGTCGCGGTCGACCACCGTGATCTGCCATTGATCGGCATTCAGACGATGGCGTAGCTTATTGACGATCATCGTCCCGGCCGTTCCGGCACCGAGGACCAAGAGTCGCTTCACGACCCACCTCTTTTCACCATGTGCACGAGCTCGTTTCCAACGCTACAATTGCGCCCCCATGTGAAGCAGTGCCGAACGTCCCCACTCGGCCCAAGCGCATAGCGTTACTTGCACGTGGACCGAGTGGATGTCGCACTACACCGCCGGTGCGGCGCGTGTTTGTCCGCGGCCGGGGATTGTTCGAGACCTTTTCTCATTGGACGGCGTTCGCTGCCGGCGTGCGTCGACGGTGTCCTCGACGTCGAAGTCAAGGTAGGTGAACCGGTCGGGCTGCAGTCGCGACATTCGGGCCGCGGCGCGACTTTCGACCCTGTCCGCCGAGGGTTCGTTCGACTGATGCTCGAAGAAGCCTGTTGCTCGTCCTGGTAGGCAGCCGACGACGGTGCCGATAGGAGTTTGCAGGTATGACGACCACGGCCTTCACGCACCGCGCGATCGCCGCACGATCGCAGCGTCCGGAGCGCCGACAGGTCGTACGTGCTGGTAAGACGACATACGCGTTGTGCGCCGCGCTGGCCGCGATCGTGGCCCTCGCCGCGGGACTGACGGTTGCGTTTCCGTCGTTGCTGCATGGTGTGACGGCCAGCAACGGCAATCTGCGGGGCACTGCGGTCGCTCTGCTGGCAGCTGGGCTTCCGGTGCTGCTCGTTGCGATGATCGGCAGTGCGCGTGGGTCCGCGCGGGCGTTTGTCGTGTGGTTGGGCACGCTCGCGTACCTCATCTACCAGGCTGTTCTGTTGTGTTTCGCCACCCCGATGAACAACCTGTTCCTTTTCTATACCGCCTATCTCGGACTGGCCGTGTGGAGCACGGTCATTCTCGTGCGCACGATTGACCTCGACGCGTTTGCGGCGCGCCTGTCAGGAGCGACTCCGGTGCGTGCGACCGCGGGCGCAGCAGCGGCCCTCGTGCTGCTGAACGCGGGCGCATGGCTGTCTCAGATAGTGCCCGCGGTGTTAAGTTCCCGCCCGACCTCAGTACTTGACGGGACCGGGTTGGTGACCAATCCGGTCTACGTGCAAGACCTCGCCATCTGGCTCCCCTTGCTCGCTGTGGCCGCGGTGGCGTGCTGTCGACGCAAAGCCTGGGGTTTGCTAGTCACCCCTGCGATGCTGGCCATGTTTGTGCTGGAGAGTATTAGCATTTCGGTCGATCAATGGTTCGGTGCGCACGCCGATCCAACCTCGTCGGTGTCCTCGATGTCGATGGTGCCAGCCTTCGCGGTTGTCGCCGCGATTACTGCGGGCTTCCTCGGGTGGTTCTTGCGATCGGTCGATCGGCATTCATGAACGATTCCGTAATGTGTGCGCAAGCTTGGGGAGATCATGATCGAAGTCACTGAGCTGAGTAAGAGTTATGGCGGCAAGGTGGTGGTCGACCGGCTCTCGTTCACGGTCGAAGCGGGCCGGGTAACCGGATTTCTCGGACCCAACGGCGCCGGCAAGTCGACCACGATGCGCCTGATCGTCGGCCTGGACCACCCGTCGGGTGGCAGCTCCACCATCGACGGGCGGCGCTACGCCGAGCTGTCGCGACCGCTGACAAGGGTCGGCGCGCTGCTCGACGCGGAGGCAGTGCACCCGGGCCGTTCGGCCTACAACCACCTGCTGTTCCTTGCCCAGTCGCAAGGCCTTCCGCGGCGGCGGGTTAGCGAGGTTCTCGATCTCGTCGGTCTGCATGACGTCTCGTCCGACCGGGCCGGGACGTTCTCGCTGGGCATGCGGCAGCGGCTCGGCATCGCGGTCGCCCTGCTCGGAGACCCGCAGGTCCTGATCTTGGACGAGCCGATCAACGGCCTCGATCCCGACGGCATCTTCTGGATCCGCAACCTGATGAAGCAACTGGCCGGGGAGGGACGCACGGTGTTCGTCTCCAGCCACCTGATGGGCGAGATGGCGGTCACCGCGGAAAACCTGATCGTCATCGGCCGCGGCCGGCTCATCGCCGAGTGCAGCATGCAGGAGTTCATCGACCGCAGCTCGCACAAGTCGGTACTGGTGAGGTCCGCCGATCCGGTTCACCTGCGGGCCCTCCTGGCCGACACCGGCGCGAAGACCAGCGATCAGGCCGACGGCGCCGTTGTCGTGCGCGCAATGGATGCCCGCCAGATCGGCGAGCTGGCGGCGAAGGCGGGCATCGTCCTGTGGGAACTGAGCCCGCAGCTCGCCTCCCTCGAGGACGCGTTCCGGGAACTCACCCACGACACCCGTGAATTCGGTGCGCCGTCGCCGACAACAGTCCACACCGGCCCGGATCCGGTCGCCACGCCGGTCGGGAGCGCTCGATGACCGCGACCACCGTCCCGATTGCCTCCGCGGCGCCATCGGCCGTGTCCCGCGCGGCTTACGTCGCGGGCCTGCTCAGTTCGGAGTGGACGAAGATCCGGTCCCTTCGTTCGACGGTGTGGGCGTTGGTGCTCCTTTTCGTGGTGACGATCGGGTTCACGGCACTGTTCACCGCGCTCACTGTCGCGCAGTGGGACACGACCGACTCTGCGCGAAACGCGCAAATACTTGCGGATCCGGGACGTATGGTGCTCGGCGCCGGGTTCCAGCTCGGTCAGCTCGCCGTCTGCGTGCTCGGCGTGCTTGTCATCGCGAGCGAGTACTCCAGCGGCACGATCCGCGCCAGCTTGCTCGCCGTCCCCAACCGCACCCCGATGCTGGCCGCGAAGGCTGCCGTCTTCGCCACACTGATCTTCGTCGTCGGCGAAGTTACTGCCGTTCCGACCTTCTTTCTCGGCGCCGCGATCCTGCATAGCCGCGCCCCGGTGTCGATCAGCGACCCCGGAGTGCTGCGAGCGGTTATCGGCGGTGGCCTATACCTCGCCGTACTCGCCGTGTTCGCCATCGCCATCGGTGCGCTGGTGCGACACACCGCCGGAGCGATCACCGGCATCATCGGCTTCGTCCTCGTCCTCTCGCCACTGGCCCAACTGCTGCCCGGAAGCGTCGGCAAGCACATTTACGCCTACCTCCCGTCCGAGGCGGGCAGCCTCGCCGCCTCTCCCCATCAAGGCGCGAACGACCTTCTCACTCCCTGGCAGGGTCTCGGTGTCTTCTGCCTCGAGACCGCGATCCTGATCGGGGCGGCGGCGTTTCTGCTCCGGCGTCGCGATGCTTGATGTGCGTAACGGTGCGGCACGGCACCTGTGGTGTCACGCCGACGCGGCGCTCGCGAGGCGGCGCCACGCGCAGTGATACCTCTGCCGCCGGCGAACACTTCGGCGCGGCCGACTATCCCGCATTGAGTGGAGTCGGTTTTGCCGGGGGCATCGGAATGCGCAATCCGAGCAATACCGTGTCGTCGTCGTGGGTGCTGATGGTGGCTTCAGCCATCAGCGCGTCGATCAGGTCGGGGAGATCCAGGTTGCGGTGCTCGTTGGCCTTGCTAACAAACGTAGCGAGGCTCTCGTCGATGTCGTGGCCACGGCGTTCGATGAGACCGTCAGTGAACATCAGGATCGTCGTGCCCGGTGCTGCGCTGGTCCAATGAGTGTGGCGGGGGAGGGTTTCGTCCAGGCCGAGTAAAGCGTCGGGTGTCCGTTCGAGGTAGAAGGGCTCCATCCCCGGTTCGAGGACCAGCGGTGGGAGGTGCCCGGCGTTGGACCAGGCTATGCCTATGACACCGTCGGTGCGGGGTGTCAGGTTCGCGACCACAGCCGTGGCAAGCCGATTGTGGACGTTGGCGGTCATGACATGGTCGAGCCGGTGCAGCAGCAGGTGCGGGTCGTCGGGATGGTCGATGGCCAAAGCCCGCAGTTTCGCCTGGAGCCGGGCCATCTCGGCCGCGGCATGGGTGTCGTGACCGGCGACGTCCCCGACGACAACCGTCAGCGTCTGCTCGTTGCTGTGGTCGCCGGGCTCACTGATGAACGCGTCGTACCAGTCGCCGCCGACGGTGACAGCGAGATTGGCCGGCCGGTAGTCGGCGAACATCTCCAGCCAGCTGATCTGGGGGAGGGTGGGCAGCAGCGCGGCTTGCAGCGTGTGGGCGACCTCACGGTGGGCGGCGAGCAGCCGCGCCCGGTCGAGGGCTTGCGCGCTGTAGCGTGCCAAGGCCCACAGCAGTTTCTGGTCCTCATGGGTGAAGGCCGTCTCGTCGGCCCACACGAGCGCGATCGTGCCGACGGCGGTGCCGCCGAGCAGCATCGGCAGATACGCGAACGCGTGGCCACCGGACTCGCGCGCCGCACCGGCACTGTCCGCGTCCAAGAGCTGCACTGCCGCGCTCAGCGACTCCATGAACAGTGCTCGCCGCTCGCGAGCCACCCGCGCCGCGGGGCGCGGTGACGATAGCTCGAAAGTCCGCCGGGAGCGTTGCAGGCTCTCCGGCAGGCGATCCAGCGTCAGGAAATGCATCCACCCGCTTGTGCCGTCGATGACTGCCACGCCGCCGAACATGGCACCGAGGTATTCACGGGCGACGTCGGTGACCGTCGTGGCGACCTGCTCCACGGTCGTGGCGACTGCGAGGGTTTCAGACAGCCGCAGGAGCAAGCGCAGATGCTCGGACGGAGTCCGGGCCGGCACCGCCACGAGCCCCGAGGGCTTGTCGGGGCTCGCGGGTTCGTGGGCAACGGTCATGGCTCGCGCAATGCTAGGCGCTGTGACCACGAAAGTCTTCGCCAGAACGAGGGAGAGCGTCCACCGCGGGCGGCTCAGGCCGCGCCGGTGCTGCGTGCCACTGGTCGAAAGAGTCGTGCAGGTGCATCCGGCGGGTCCGCCGGCTTACTCGAGCCTTTGATTCTGGGGATGGATTGTCTCGCCGCGTGCCAGCATCGCGAGGAACTCGGCGAGCCGCTTGGCGCGAGTCTCCGGCCGCTTCGCCGCAGCGATCCGGTACGTGATCGCGTACCGGTTCTGCGAAGTGAGGATGTCCCACATTGCTTTCGCTCCGGCATCGTCCGCCAAAGCATCGGCCCAGTCCGCGGGAACCTCGGCCGCGGCCGGGCCCGGGTAGGCGGCCCCCCATCGCCCGTCCGCCTTCGCTGCATCGACGGCAGCCTGACCGGCGGGGGTCATCTTGCCGACACCAGCCAGCCGAGCGACGTGCTCGACATTGCGTCGAGACCAGGCGCTCTTGGACCGCCGACGCGTGAAACGTCGTCGCGTGCTGCCCTCGTCGCGCCGCGCGGCCTGCCCGTCGATCCAGCCGAAGCAAAGCGCTTCGTCCAGCGCCGCTGCGTAGTCAAGGCCCGTCACCTTGCCACCCTGCTTCGAGAGCACCAACCACACCCCAGGCGACGCAAGGTGGTTGTCGACCAGCCAGGCGCGCCAGGCCTCGGCATCGGCAACCAGTAGCTCCGCGAGTTCGGCCGTCACCCTGTCGATCCTGCCCTATGCGCACTGTGGGACGTCCAATCCATGCCATTCGAGGGGCTTGAGGTAGTTCGCGGTGTGATGGAGCATACGGACGTCGTGGGATCAGTTCTCGCCAAGGAGGTCGAGTCATGTCCGGTACGCAATCAAATCGTCTACATCGTCGTGCAACGAGGGGTCGCCTCAGGGTGGCCCTAGCGGCAGGTGCTGGCGCCGCCATTCTGGTTGGGGTCCTGACCGCCGCGGCACACGGCAGTGCTGCTGCCCCGTCGGCCGTAGCGCCGTGGCTCGATGCCAGTCGTCCGACTGCGGCTCGGGTGAGCGCGCTGCTCCACGCGATGACGTTGCCGGAGAAGGTCGGTCAGATGGATCAGCAGTTGGTGACGACGCTGACCGATGCGAACGGATCGAGCTGTGGCGACAATGGTTTCAACCTGCCCAACCCGGCCTGCATGCAGAAGATATTGATCGAGCAGCACACTGGCTCGGTGCTTGCCGGTGGGACTAACAACCCGATCGACACCACTGGCGGCGGTGGCACCGGAAATACCGGCCTCGACTGGGCCAACGAATACAACATGATCCAGAAGTACGCCGTGCAGAATTCGCGATTGCATATTCCGCTGATCTTCGGCGTGGATGCCGTGCACGGCTTTGGGCATCCTTGGCAGGCACCACTCTTCCCGCAGTCGATCGGCATGGGAGCCACGTGGGACCCGGCTTCGGCCCGCACCGGCGGCGCGATTACCGCACGAGCACTGCGGTCGACGGGCTGGGTATGGGACTTCGCGCCAGTTCAAGATCTATCCCGAGACAACCGGTGGGGTCGCACCTATGAAACGTGGGCCGAAGCGCCCGTGCTATCCGCTGCTATGGGCGCGGCCAACGTCAATGGATTGCAGCCACCCGCATCGCCGGACGCCCTAGGGGTGGTGGCGACTGTCAAGCATTTCGCCGGTTACTCGCAAGCAATCAACGGCCACGACCGCAATGAGGCGTTGCTTCCACTGAATTACCTGCAAAGCGTGATTCTGCCGTCTTATGCCGGTGCCATTGACGCCGGCGCAGGGACAGTCATGGTTGACTCTGGCTCGATCAACGGCGTGCCGGCTACCGCGTCGCACTACTTGCTCACCGATGTATTGCGAGGGCAAATGGGCTTTCACGGTGTGGTGATCAGCGACTATCAAGACGTACCAGCGCTGCAATCGGCCTATCACGTCGCCCCCGATCTCGCCGGCGCCATCGCCAAGGCAGTGAATGCGGGCGTCGACATGAGTATGCAGGTTTTCAGCTCTGACCAGTGGCAGACGGCAATCCTGCAGGATGTCGCGTCCGGCGCAGTTTCGGGCGCACGCATAAATCAGGCCGTGCGTCGCATTCTCATGCTGAAGTTCCGGCTTGGCTTATTCGATCAGCCGTGTGTCACGAACCCCGACGTGGCGTGTGTGGATGCGAGCCAGGCGGACGGTGCGGTTCAGGCCGGACGTGATGCCACTCTGGACGCAGCGCGAGAATCGCTCACATTGCTGCGCAACGAGAACGGGACGCTGCCGCTTTCGCCGACGAGCAAGGTGGTCGTTACTGGGCCGAGCGCCGATTCGATGACCAACCAACTCGGCGGGTGGAGCGTCAGCTGGCAGGGAGTGTTCGGCGCCGGCCACGTCTGCTGCATGGGGGCACCTGACCAGATCCCGCCGGGCACAACCGTGCTCGCCGGCGTTCGGGCAGCGGACTCGAACGCCGTCTATGCGCCTGACCAGGCCAGCGCACTGGCGCAGGCGGACACGTCGAGTGCCTACGTGGTGGCTGTCGGCGAGCGGGCCTACGCGGAGGGGTTGGGTGACAATCCAGCACCTGCGCTCCCGCCGGACCAGCAGGCGCTGATCAGCGCGCTGGAGAACACCGGCAAGCCGGTGATCGTCGTCGTCATCGCCGGCCGGCCGGTTGGGCTCGGCCCGGCGAAGACCGCCGACGGGGTGCTGATGGCTTACCAGGGAAGCACCGAAGCTGGCCAGGCCGTCGCAGACGTCGTCTTCGGCAAGGTGAACCCGAGCGGAAAGTTGCCGGTCAGCTGGCCGTCGGACGCACCAGCGGTCGGCGGCGACTTCGACGGGACGGCGCCATCGCCGCTCGGCGACCAGCCCAAATTCTTCGACCAGTTGCCGGGCACCGGTTCCGGCCCGGGACACGCCTACAACCCGCTGTACCCGTTCGGTTTCGGCCTGTCCTACACCGCGTTCAGCGTGAGCAACCTGTCAGTGACGCCGAACGTGTCGTCCAGCGGAGTGGCGAAGGCCAAGTTCACGGTGAGCAACACCGGTTCGCGCAGCGGAACCGACATCGTCCCGGTGTATGTTGCCCAGCCGGTGAGCAGCGTGGTCGTCCCCCCGCAGCGGCTGGTCGGGTTCACCAGGGTGTCCCTCGATGCCGGGCAGTCCAAGGCTGTCACCGTACGGTTCCCGGTGTCGACACTCGCCGAGACACCCGGCGACATCAACGCCTCAGGACCGCCGACGGTGGAACCCGGCGACTACCTGGTGCAGGTGGACAAGAACGACCCGACGCCGTATGACGTTGCCGCCTCGGCGTCGTTCACGATCCACTAGATCGCGAGGTTCCCGCCTGCTCACCGGCGGCGACCGGTGAGCAGGCATGCCTGGCTGGCAATGGTGGCCTCGACCATCGTTTCGCGCGGAACCCCGGCCGTGCCGTTCGCAGCGAGCGGGTAATGGGGCAGGTGAACGGGTATACCTAAGCACCCGGGCCGTGCGGTCCGGATGTGTTGAGGTGATCAACGATGACCAACTCGATGGCCTTGCGCGATACGCGGCGCGGCGCGCTGGCCGAGAGCCGGAGCGCGCTGATGCGCCTCGTCATCGCAGCGGTCGTGCTGTTCGCTGCTGTATCCAGCGTCGGGTACCTGCTGACGCACCCGCTGCGCGACACCGCATTCGAACGGTGGGACGGCTCAGTCAACGAGCAATTAGCGCGACACCGCAATGCGAGCTTGAACACGGCGACGCACTGGCTCACCTACACGGCGGAAACGTTGACGGTGGTGGCGATAGGAGCGCTGTTCTTCATCGCGTTGCGGCTGTTGCTCGGACGATGGCGCGAATCTATGTTCCTCGCTGCCGCGCTTGCCGGCGAAGTCCTAATTTTCGTTGTGACGTCCCTGCTAATCGACAGGCACCGGCCGCCCGTCCCGCACCTGGACTCCGCCCCGCCGACCTCCAGTTTCCCGTCGGGCCACACCGCCGCCGCAGTCACGCTCTACGTCGCGCTGGCGGTCATCGCCGTGCATGCCAGCCGGCGTTCATGGCTGCGCACGCTCAGTGTTCTCGTCGCGGTCGCAGTGCCGGTCGGCGTCGCGGCTGCGCGCCTGTACCGAGGCATGCACTTCCCGACCGACGTGCTGGGTGGCGCCACGCTTGCCGTGGCTTGGTTGGCGATCACCTGGGCGGTCGTCCTGCGCGGGCACGATGCGCGGCCGCTGGAAGGTGGTCGTGGCGAGGGCGCGCCGCCTCCGACGCGGGCGGCATGACCGAAGCTGAGTCGCCGCGGGTCCGGGCGGCGCGGCGTCGCTTCGGTGCCCGGAGCATTGTGGCGTTTGCCGCCGTCGCGTTCGGCGCGGTGCCATTCGCGATCCTGATCCTGCTGGTGGCCGCGAAGTCGGGCACGCTGCAGCGCCTCGACCAGGACAGCGCCGACGCACTGCACTCCTTTGCCGTGGCGCATCATTGGTTCATCTCGGCGATGAAGCTGATCAGCGGGGTCGGTTCGCCTACCGGCTGGCGGATCATCCTGACGCCGGTGTTGCTGTGGCTGCTGTATCGGCGATTCTTCAGGGCAGGGGTGTTCCTGGTCGTGACGGCTCTGGGCAGTTCCCTGCTGAACACCGTGCTGAAGGCCCTGGTCGACCGTGCCCGCCCGCACCTCCCTGACCCGATTGCTACCGCGCACGGCACCTCGTTTCCAAGCGGGCACGCGCAGGCAGCCACGGTGGGGTGCGGGATTGTGCTAGTCATTCTGCTGACGGGCGCGCAGCGGCTACGACAGTGGCTCTATGCAGGTGCTGCTGCCCTCGTGGTACTTGCGATCGGGTTCTCCCGGATCGCTCTCGGTGTGCACTACGTTTCGGACGTTATCGGGGGCTACCTCATCGGTGCGGCATGGTTGCTCGCCATGTCGGCGCTGTTCACGCCCTGGCAGCGCGAACGGCCGCGCTGACAATCCGGCCGGTCGCGACTGAATTCAGCCGGCGGATCGGCCGCGGCGACGTCGGCGCGAATATCGAACTGGGCAAACGTCGGCGGCGGCACGTCCTGCCCCCCATCCGGCGGCGTTTGAGACGCCGACATCCATTGCGCGTCAGTCCCTAGGAGAGTTGCGACCCTGGGGATGCACGTGACAGACGCAAAGCCCGGCGCAGTTCTGCGGGTTCGGGTCTCCGCTTGTGATGTGAAGTGGCAAATTGGGTCAGGCGGCCCTTACCGTCGACGCAGGGATTGCCGGGGTTCCGGATCGATTTGGTCCGGTGACTCGGTCTCTCATCGGTGTCGGGTGTTGAGGCGTGGGGTGCGTGACGGGTCGATCCACGCTGGCGGGATCCAGTGGGGTCGGCCGTTGGTCATGACGCAGTGCCAGTCGTGTTGTTGAAAGTGGCGGTGGTGGTGTCCGCAGAGCAGGGTGCCGCCATCGACGCTGGTGCGCCCGCTGTGGCGGTGCTCGGTGATGTGGTGGGTTTGGCACCAGGCTGGCGGGGCGTCGCAGCCGGGAAAGCTGCAGCCCAGATCCCGGGCGATGAGGGCGAGACGTTGTTGTTCGGTGAAGATGCGTTGGGTGC
>JBBQUT010000025.1:0-74436 GCA_038212215.1 Mycobacteriales bacterium | reverse complement strand
GCGCGCAGCAGGCTGCGGGTGCTGGAGAGCAGAACCCGCGCGACGTCGACGCCACGGCTGGCCTCGGGGTCGGCGGTCTGACTGGGATGAACCGTCGGGGACTGACCGCCGATGTCAGCTACCGCCATGTGCTGGGCGTCTCGCGGGTCCAGCACTGGCAAGGCGCACAAAAGGTCGAAGGATCCCTGCAGCAACAGTCGGTCCCAGAGGTCTTCGAGCTGGATGGTGCCAGCGAGGTTACCGGCATCCAGCAGCACGGCGACCATTTCCGCGTACACGCGCAGGCCGCCGATGGCGGAATGGGCCCGCACTATGGTCGCGATCGCCCGTTCGAACAGTTCGGGCTGCGCCCCGTGTTTGCTGTGCGCCCGGCAGGATTCGAACCTGCAACCTCTTGATCCGTAGTCAAGTGCTCTATCCGTTGAGCTACGGGCGCTCGTCGTGCCGAGGAGCGAGTCTACCGGCTGCGTAGAAAGTTGATTAACCGGTGGATCGACCTGGCGGAGGCTCCGGGATTCGAACCCGGGATGGGCGGTTAGCCCAAACCGCATTAGCAGTGCGGCGCCATAGACCAGGCTAGGCGAAGCCTCCAGTGCGGTCGATGCTCGCGCGCGACCAGCGGCCCGAAGCCTACAAGGTCGCCCGAGCCCGTACCAAAACAGCTGCGCTGCCGAAGCGCGCCTCAGCATTCGATGACGTTGACGGCGAGGCCGCCGCGCGAGGTCTCCTTGTACTTGACCTTCATATCGGCACCGGTCTCGCGCATCGTCTTGATGACCTTGTCCAGGCTGACGACGTGCTGGCCGTCGCCGCGCAACGCGATGCGGGCCGCGTTGATGGCCTTGACCGCCGCCATTGCATTGCGTTCGATGCAGGGCACCTGTACCAGACCGCCCACCGGGTCGCAGGTCAGCCCGAGGTTGTGCTCCATCCCGATCTCGGCCGCGTTCTCGGCCTGCTCGGGGGTGCCGCCCAGCACCTCGCACAGCGCGCCGGCCGCCATCGAGCAGGCGGACCCGACCTCACCCTGGCAGCCCACCTCGGCGCCGGAAATCGACGCATTCTCTTTGTAGAGGACGCCGATCGCTGCGGCAGCAAGCAGGAACCGGACCACCCCGTCGTCGGACGCACCCGGCACGAAGCGCCAGTAATAGTGCAGGACTGCCGGCAAGACGCCCGCGGCGCCGTTCGTCGGCGCGGTGACCACACGTCCGCCCGCCGCGTTCTCCTCGTTCACCGCGAGCGCAAACAGGTTGACCCAGTCCATGACGCGCAGCGGATCGGTCGAGTACTGCTCCGCGCACAGCCGCGCGTACAACTTCGACGCGCGGCGCGGCACCTTGAGGCCGCCCGGCAACGTCCCCTCATTCATGCAGCCGTTGGTGACGCACTGCTGCATCACGGCCCAGATCTCCAGCAGGCCGGCGTGGACGTCGGCCTCATCACGCCACGCCGTCTCGTTGGCCAGCATCACCCCAGAAATCGGGAGGCCCGACTCGTGGCAGCGTTCGAGCAGCTGCGCGCCCGAGCGGAACGGATAGCGCTGGGTGGTGTCGTCGGCCTTGATCCGGTCCGCCCCGGCCGCGGCCTCGTCCACGACGAAACCGCCGCCGACGGAGTAGTACGTGCGCTCACGCAGCAGCCCGTCTGCGTCGTCGAGGGCGAAGAAACGCATCCCGTTTGGATGAAACGGCAGGCTCGAGCGTCGATGCAGGACGAGGTCGTCAGGGCCGAGCACGGCGTCGTGCTTACCCAGCAGGCGCACGGTGCCGGCGTCGCGGACGGCCGCGACGCGCTCACCGATCGTCGAGGTGTCCACCGTTTCGGGGGCCTCGCCTTCGAGACCCAGGATCACGGCCCGGTCACTACCGTGCCCGCGTCCGGTCGCTCCGAGCGAACCGAACAGCTCCGCGCGCACGCGGGCGACATGGCCGAGCAGCCCGTCCTCGTCGAGGCCCTGCGCGAACGTGCGGGCGGCCCGCATCGGGCCCACCGTGTGCGACGACGACGGGCCGATCCCGACCGAGAACAGCTCGAACACGCTAATGGCCACACGCACATCATGCTCGCCACTAGGGTCGTTCGCGCCATGCCAACCGTCCCGCCGCCACCTGTACGCCGCTCTCCGGTTCATGTCGGACGCGTCGTGGCTGCACGCCAACTGACGCCGCGGATGCGCCGGGTCACCGTGCACAGCGACGCGATGCGCGGCGTCCACCCGAAGCCCGCCCAAGACGTCGAACTGCATCTGCGCGAGGAAAGCGGGCGACGAGTCAAACGGCGCTACACGATCCGGCTGGTGCGCCCGGACGTCGGCGAGATCGACGTCGACGTGCTGCTGCACGGCGCCGGGCCAGGCTCGGTCTGGGGCGCGACCGCCACTGTGGGCGACGAGGTCCGCTTCCAGGGCCCGCGCGGCAAGCTGCAGCTTGCTCGGGCCGACTGGCACCTGCTGGTCGGCGACGAATCGGCGCTGCCGGCGATCGCGACGGTGTGCGCGGCGCTGCCCTCCAGTGAGCCTGCGCTTGCCGTCGTCGAGGTGGCTGACCACGCCGACCGATTGCCGCTGGGTGCGGACGTGCGCTGGGTCCGCCGAGGCGAGCATCCACCGGGCACACCGGAACTACTGGCGAGCGAATTGGCCGCGCTGCAGCTGCCCGGCGGTGCCGGACATGCCTATCTGATGGGTGAGACGCGATCAATGGTGGCGCTGCGCGCCCAGCTCGAGGGGCGCGGCCTGGCCCACGAGTCGATCTTCGTCAAGGGCTACTGGACCGTCGGCCGGCCAGACCGGATCGCCGGCCGCCCCCCGAGCGCTTAGCCCGCGCGCTGACGCACCGACCGGTCTGGCACCGTATAGCTGCTCGTGGCCGCCCAGTCATTCACCCTCGGCAGCCTCCGGCGGCTGCCACAACTCGACCCGGTTTCCCTCCCCGTCCACGCACCAGCCGAACGCCCCGTATTCCGAACGCTCGACCTTCTGCTCGACCGTGACCCCGCCTGCACGCAGCTGCGCCAGCAGGCCATCGAGATCGGCCACGCGGAAATTGAGCATCTGCGGCTGGGCAGCGTCGCCGAAGTACGGTGTTTCGGCCGGGAACGCGGTCCAGATCTGATAACCGGGCTCGCGCGCGGCGAACTTGAAGATCGCCCCGAAGGCGCCGCCGAAGTCGTGAACCTCGAAGCCGAGGTGCTCGCGATACCAGCCCGCAAGTGCGGCCGGATCCTGCGCCCGGATGAAGACACCGCCGAGCCCGAGCACCCTGTGCCTGCCTGCTTCGCCCGTCATCGTCACGTCGCGATTTCCTTCGGCTGATCAACGTGTTCCGGTGCCGGTCGCGAGCGAGCCCCACTGCGGGCGGCGCATCCGGCGTGAGCCGACGATACGCATGCCAGAGCGCGAAGGCGATGAGGTTGAGCGGGGTCGACGTCCTGGAAGCTTCGCTTGCTACAGGATCGGCTCGGGCTGGTAGTCCGCCGCAGCCGGCTCGCTACGCAGCACCGTGTCGACCGCACCGACGACGGCGGCCACCTGCGCCCGTGCAGCGCCGGTGAACCCGATCGGATCCGCGAGCAACGAACGCAGCTCGGCGTCGGAAAGCCCGAGCCGGGCATCGGCGCCGAGTCGCTCGAACAGGTCGTTGCGCTCGGCGCCCTTCTCGCGCATCTCCAACGCAACTGCCACGGCATGGTCGCGGATCGCTTCGTGCGCGCTTTCGCGACCGATGCCCTTGCGCACCGCGGCCATCAGCACCTTGGTGGTCGCCAGGAACGGCAGGTAGCGGTCCAACTCGCGCTCGATGACGGCCGGGAAGGCGCCGAAGTCGTCGAGCACGGTTAGCGTCGTTTCCAGCAGCCCGTCCACAGCGAAGAACGCGTCAGGCAACGCGACCCGGCGCACCACCGAGCACGAGACGTCACCTTCGTTCCACTGGTCGCCCGCGAGCTCGCCAACCATCGAGACATAGCCGCGCAGCACGACCGCGAACCCATTGATCCGCTCGGCGGAGCGGGTATTCATCTTGTGCGGCATGGCGGACGAGCCGACCTGGCCGGGTCGGAACCCCTCGGTGACCAGCTCGTTGCCGGCCATCAACCGGATCGTCGTGGCGAGCGATGACGGCGCGGCAGCGAGTTGGGCGAGCGCGGAAACGACGTCGAAGTCGAGCGAGCGCGGATACACCTGGCCGACGCTGGTGAGAGTGCGCGCGAAGCCTAGATGAGAGGCTACGGTGGCTTCCAGCTGTGCGAGCTTGCCGGCATCGCCGCCGAGCAGATCGAGCATGTCCTGGGACGTGCCGACCGGGCCCTTGATCCCGCGCAGCGGGTAGCGGGTGAGCAGATCGTCCAGTCGTCCCAGCGCGAGCAGCAGCTCGTCGGCCGCGGTGGCGAATCGTTTGCCGAGCGTGGTTGCCTGCGCCGCAACGTTGTGCGAGCGCCCGGCGAGCACCAGCGGGTCGAATTCCGCGGCGCGGCGGGCCAGCCGGGCGAGAACCGCGAGCGTCTTTGTCCGCACAAGGGTCAGTGCCAAGCGCACCTGCAACTGCTCGACGTTCTCGGTGAGGTCGCGGCTGGTCATGCCCTTGTGAATCTGCTCGTGCCCGGCGAGCGCCGCGAACTCCTCGATGCGGGCCTTCACGTCGTGGCGGGTGACGCGCTCGCGCGCTGCGATCGAGGCCAGATCCACCGCGTCAGTGCCACGCTCGACCACCGCCTGGTAGGCAGCGACGGCGCCGTCGGGCACCGGCACGCCGAGAGCTTGCTGGGCCTGGAGCACGGCAACCCAGAGCCGACGCTCCAGCACGACCTTGTGCTCGGGCGAGAACAGGGTGGCCATCGCGGTGGACGCATACCGCCCCGCAAGGACGTTCGGGATGGACGGTTTCACACCGTCAATTGTCCCAGATTCCACGCGACCCAGAGCCACTTGCCCGAGCAGCGCCGACCCGACCGCTAAGGCAGGCGCTCCAGGCGAGGGTCGCGAACCAGCCGTTGCAGTGCCCGCTGCGACGGGCGGGCACTGCGCGCGCCGGCGACCTCCACCTGGACCGAGTAGCCATTTACCCACTCGCGCACGAAGCTGAAGTTGCGGGCGTCGACCAGGTCGACGACGCCCTCCGGCGGGTCGCTGCGGTCGCGGTGCGCGATCATCAGCGTGATGGCGGTCCTGGCGACATGCGCGTCGAGCTGGCGGAACCACAGCACCCGCTCGCCCGAGGTGCGGACCATGGTGTATCCCGACGTTGCAACGGCGCGCGGAACGTACTCACGCAGGACTGCCATCGTCCCCCGCGGCACCTGGCAGGCGACGCTGTAGGGGCACTCGGCGGAGTTGTGGGTCGGATCCTGACGGGTGCTCGGGGTGGACGCGCTGGACGCCCCAGCTCCCGGCCGACCGGATGCGGCGTTGAGCGGAGACCCGCCCCTCATCGCGAGCCAGACCACAACCCCGATGACGAGCGCGAACGTGACCAGCAATCCGTACCGGCCGGGCGGGACGTCGCGCCGCGGCTTGCCGACGTCGAGAATTTCCTCCTCGTCGAAGGCGTTCATGCCCGAGCCTCGCTTCGCTCGCTCACGACAGCACCGTCAGCCGGGGGTCGGCTGCCAGCTCGCGCAGCGCCCGCATCGGGACGAACGTGTCCTCGGAACCCAGCCATTGCATATCCACCGCGAAACCGGGCGTTTCGACGTGCAGAAACGCCGAGCTGAGACCAGGCGGGGTCATCGTGATCGCGGGAATCAGCCGCCCTCCTGATGAGTGCTGATAGGTCCGCACGCGAACCAGCAGCGTGCTGGCCCCGACGTGCGCCTCCAGCGTGCGCCCGACGAGCACCTTTCCGCTCGCGTCGCGGAACGTTGCGGAATTCGCCGACGTCCGTTCCGCCTGGGGAAGGTAGTGCCGCACGGCGAGCGCCAGCGCCCTCGGCACGCCACCCGCCACGGCGCAGCTCCCCCGGCTCGGGCAGGGCCGGCCGGCCAGGCGGAGTACCAGTTCCGGGGTCGGAGTCAGGGGCACCGGAAACACGGTGGGTGAGGGTGCGGCGCGCCGCAACGGCACGTCCGAGACGGTGTGCACCGGACGCGCGGACCGCTCCGGCGACGACGTGTGGCGGACGAGCAGCCCTACCGCCGCGGCCGCGACGAGAGCCAGCGCGCCAGCAACCCAGACCGCGCGCGGCATTGAGCGCCGCCGCCCACCGATGTCGAGGACGTCCTCATCGGGCGTCGGAGGTTCCTCGCCTGGGCCGCGGAAGTCGACGCCCGTCACGGCGAGCCCGCAAACCGGACGCGCGCGAAGCCGTCATCGGCACCGCATCCGCGTCGCATCCCTAGACCGTAATCTCTCCGAGCACTGCGCGCAGGGCGATGTCGCGGCGGTACTGCCCGCCCGCAAGCTCGACCGAGCCAGCGAGCGCGTACGCCGCGTCGCGTGCGGCGTGCAACGTCGGGCCGGTGGTGGTCACGCTCAGCACCCGTCCGCCGCACGCCACGATCGCACCGTCGTCGCGGCGACGCGTGCCCGCATGCAGCACGCCGACTTGGTCGGAGCCGGTGATGACATCGCCGCTGCGCGGTGTCGCCGGGTAGCCATGGGCCGCCAACACGACCGTGACCGCCGAGCCGGCTCGCCACTGCAGCCGCGGCGGCGGACCGCCGGTGGCCGACCAATGCAGCAGCGGAGTCAGCGGCGAGTCGAGCAGCGCCAGTACCACCTGCGTCTCGGGATCGCCGAATCGGGCGTTGAACTCGACGACGCGGGGGCCGTTCGCGGTGATTGCCAGCCCGATGTAGAGCACCCCGGAAAACGGCGTCCCGCGGCGGCGCATCTGTTCGATCGTCGGTTGCGCGACTGTGCGGACGATGTCGTCGCTGAAGCCGCCAGGCAGCCACGGTAGCGGGGCGTAGGCGCCCATGCCCCCGGTATTGGGTCCGGTGTCGCCGTCGCCCAAGCGCTTGAAGTCCTGGGCCGGGACGAGCGGCACGACCGCCGTGCCGTCGGTCACGCAGAACAGCGACACCTCGGGGCCGGCCAAGTGCTCCTCGACCACCACTACTCGGCCGCAAGCGGCGGCGTGCGCGAGCGCTTCGGCGCGATCGGAGGTGACGAGGACACCCTTGCCCGCGGCCAGGCCATCGTCCTTGACGACGTAAGGCGCACCGAAGCGGTCGAGGGCGGCAGCCACTTCAGCGGCGTCGGCGCATACCGCGGCAGCCGCGGTCGGGACGCCTGCCGCAGCCATCACTTCCTTCGCGAAGGCCTTACTGCCCTCGAGCCGTGCGGCGTCGGCGGACGGGCCGAAGCACGCGATGCCAGCAGCCCGCACCGCATCGGCAACCCCCGCGACGAGCGGCGCTTCCGGGCCGATCACGACCAGATCGGCACGCAGCTCGCGGGCAAGTTCGGCTACGGCGTCGCGGTCGAGCGGGTCGACGCCGCGTTGCTCCGCCACGGCGGCGGTGCCGGCGTTGCCCGGGGCGCAGATGAGTGCGGTGACGACGGGATCGGCCGCGAGCGCGAGGCACAGCGCGTGCTCCCGGGCGCCGGCCCCGATGACGAGGACACGCACGCCTGCAAGCGTATCGGCCGAGACGCACGGCTCAGGACGTCCGGACGACGACCAGCCCGGCGAGGGTCCCAACGAGCACGTCGCGGCCGTGCAGCGCCGGTGTGGCGAACCGGCTGACCGCGCCCACCGTGACCCGGGCGAGGGTGTCGCCGGTCTTCGGATCCAGCGCGTGCAGCACCCCCTGGCTCGGATCCAATGACCAGACCCGGCCGCCGCCAACCACCGGCGAACCGGACGGCGCCGCGTGCCAGCGGACGTGCGGCGTGCCGGACGCGTCGATGCGCACCGCACGCACGCCGTTCACACAGGGCACGTAGACGGTGCCGCGGTCGACGGCCGTCCCGCCGAAAGAGGCGCACACCTCGGCCCTGCCGGCCTCGCCGCCGATCCCGCCGAAACGCCGCTGGCGTAGCACGTACCCGACCCCGGACTTGCCGGCGATGAAGACCCACTTCCATCCGACCAGCGTTGGTCCCTGCGAGCCGAGGTCGAGATCGCCGGCGTTGTCGGCGGCCCAGTTCGGGGGCGAGAACGAGTCACGCAGCGTGGCGTCCGGCGCGATCTTCAGCACCGAGTCGCTGTAGTCGTAAGCGTCGCCCGCACCCGCGGCGCCGTTGCCCACCGCGACCAGCAGGTTCCCCTCGGCATCGACGGACGGGCCGGGTGGCGCCCAGATTCCCGCCTCGCGCGAAGTCGGGACGGTGTAGGACAGCGCGGGGCCTGCGCCGTTCAGCCGCACCCCGACGAGGCGGCCCTTGTAGCCACCGCAATCCCCGGCCAACCCGCCGAACGGAACCCATACCCGTCCCGCGGCGAGCGACAGCGCGCCGCGCTCCTGCATTGCCTTCACCTGCACCCCGGGCAGGTCGATGCTCCGGTTCCAGCGAACCGCGCCGGTGCGCAGCTCGAGGGCAACGAGCCGGTGCCGCGGCGGGCTGCCGAGTTCGGGCGAGACGAACACCGATCCGGCCGCGGGGTCGTAGACCGGCGTGCCGGTGATCCCGAGCGGGTCGATGTTGCCGCAGTCCCGCTCGGCCGCCGGCGACGGCTCACCGAGATTGCGTTTCCACAGCTGGGCGAAGCCCGCCCCGAACGCGTACACGGTGTTCTTCTCGGTGGCCACGATCGTCACGCTGCCGGCCACGATCGGTGCCGCGTACACCTCCCCGTCCAATGCGAGTGACTGGACGATCCGGAGGCTGCCACGTACCGGCGGCATGGTCCGCGACACGCCGCTTCGATCGGACGAGCCGTGATAGGTCGGCCAGTCCGACACACCTACGGGCGGTAGCGGTGTCGATGGACCGGCGAGCGGGCTGGAGTGCGGTGCGACCGATCCGGGCGGCGTCGGGGTGCGGCTCGGCCCCGGCGGGTCGCCGGTCCCGCTGGTGCACGCGGCTAGCAGCAGAAGGCAAGCCAGTGCCGGGCCGGTACGCATGAGATCGAGTGTCCGCCCGAACCGCCGGACCCGCGCAACCGCTACGAGGTCGCGACGACCGTGATCCCGGTGATCGTCGGCACGATGATGTTGCGCTGGTAGATCGCGGGTGTCGCGAACCGGCTCGTTGCACCCACACTCACCTGAGCGCGCACCTGCCCGGTGACTGGGTCGAGGCTATAGAGCACGCCACTACTGGGATCGAGCGACCACACCCGTCCGCCGCCGACGACTGGCGAACCGACGATGTTGGCGGCCGCGTGCCACAGCACGCTAATCCGGCCCGCAGAGTCGACCCGGACGGCGCGCAGGCCGTCGGTGCAGGGTACGTACACCGTGGCGCCGACGCTGGCGGTGCCGCCGTACGCGGAACAGAGGCCGAGCCGGCTCACTTCGCCGCCGATGCCACCGAGGACCGTCCGCAACAAGACGTAGGCGGTGCCTGACTTGCCGACAGCGAACACCCACTTCTCGCTCGACAGCAACGTCGGGCCGAGCGAGCCGAGGTCGAGATCGGCGGCGTTGTCACTAGCCCACGTGCTCGGCGCGAAGCTGCCGCGCAGCTTGCCCTCAGCGCTCAGCTTGAGCACCGAGTCGCTGAGGTCGTAGGGATCGCCAGGGCCTGCCGCGCCGTTGCCGACCGCGACGTAGAGCTGGCCGAACCGGTCCAGAGTGGGCCCCGGCGGCGTCCAGATACCCGCCTCGCGGGCGGTCGGAACGGTGAACGACACCGGCGAGCCACCGCCGTACTGGTAGTAGCCTACGAGGCGTCCCTTGTACCCGCCGCAATCGCCCGCGAGCCCGCCGAAGGGCACCCATACCCGCGCGCCGGCGATGGTTAGCGCACCCCGCTGCTGCATCGCCGCGGTTTCGACCCCCGGCAGATCGAGGGTGCGGGTGAAACGCACCGTTCCGTTGGCGAAGTTGACTCCGAAGAGCTGGTGGCGCGGGGGCGCGCCGAGTTCGGCGGCCACGTAGACGACGTTGTACCGCGCGCCATACATCGGGGTCCCAGTGATGCCGAGCGGGTCGATGTTGCCGCAGGGCAGCTCGGTGCGCCGGGCCGGACTGCCCAAGTGCGTCCGCCAAAGCAGGTTGTAGGTCGGACCGAAGGCGTACAGAGTGTTGTTCTCGGTCGCGACGATAGTGATGCCGCCGACTACGAGCGGGGACGCGTACACCTTGGCGTCCAAAACGGGTGCGTGCGTGACCGACAGCGCCGTGATCCGCGGCATCGTCTGCGAGCTTCCGTCACGGGATCCGCTGCGGTGATAGGCGAACCAGTCACCCGGGCCGGTCACCGCGGCAGCCCTCGTTCTGTGCGTGAGCGGAGTCGCGCCGCTTGCGGACGGAGCGACGGAAGCCGCCAGCAGGACAGCCGTGCACACGGCGAGGACGGACGCCAAACGCGAGTTCATGGACATTGGCCCAGTATGGTCTGGAATGGGTGGGTGCGCGCAGATTATTGGCACGCCGCAGCAGCGAACGATGCGGGCTCCAGGCCCGAACTGATCGGTCAGCGCACTGATCGATCAGAGCGCGGCGGCGTAGGCGTTGGCCAGGCGTTCGATGACGCTGGGCCCGTCGCGACGCGGCGTTGGTTCGCCGAGGTGAATGCCACGTAGCTCGGCCATGTACTCGGTCCACAACTCGGGCCCGCCGGCCGCTAGCAGTTCTGCCCGTACCCGTAGTCGCATCGTCGTGGAGCGGTGGTGCAAACCCCACTCGCCGAGTTGCGCGAACACAGGCACCAGCTGGATCGATGCCTCGGTCAGGCTGTACGCGGCTCGCCGTCCCGGCCCGGCGTCTTCCCGGGTCAATAGGCCGGCGCGCACCAGTCGCTTGAGCCGGTCGGCCAGGATGTTGGAGGCGATCCCCTCCTCCGAGCCGGTGAGCAACTCCCTGAAGTAGCGCCGATTGCCGAACATTACGTCCCGCAGCACGAGCAGGCTCCAGCTGTCACCGAACGCCTCGACCGCGGCATTGATCGGGCAACCTGATCGCGCCGGCTCCATCAACTCGTCCCTCACCCTTTCTGGTTGCAATCTACCATCAGCTGGCATAGCGTCTGAACAACCAATTGCGTAATGCAACCAGAAGAGGCGACGAGTGGACGACACCGGGCCGCAGACAGCAGCCGGAAAGGTCCTGTGGCACTTCACGATGTCACTGGACGGATTCGTGGCGGGACCGAACCACGAGATGGACTGGATGACGGGGTTCTCACACCGTCCCGGCCTGATCGCGGAGTACATCGAGAGCACCGGCGCCGTGCTGGGAGGTCGAGACGGCTGGGCCGTGGCGGGTGACGCGCGCCCGTACGGCGGCGCCTGGGACGGACCGATCTTCGTGCTCACCCACCACCCGCAGGACGCGACGCCTGCCGATGGGGTCACGTTCCTGAACTGCGGCCCGGCCGAGGCGGTGCGGATCGGGCTCGCGGCTGCCGGCGGCAAGAACCTCGAAGTGCTCTCACCGACGATCGGACGTCAGCTTCTCGACCTGGGGCTGATCGACGAAATCGACCTGCACATCGCGGCGGTCCTGCTCGGCGAGGGCATCCGGCTCTACGACAACCCTGGCACGGAGCTGATCCGCCTCCACCGGCTCGACGCTGGCGACCCCAGGGCCGCCGTGAATGTGCGCTACAAACCGATCCCTCAAATGTGTGACGAAAAGGAGTGCAGCCATGACTGACAGCGCCGCAGAGCGGGAACTTCGTGAGCTAGTCGCCGAGCGTGTCGCCGCGGTACACACCCGCGACGGCACCACCCTGGCGGGCCGGCCCACCGCAGACGTGATCACCTTCGACGTCCTGCCCCCGCTCAACTCGCGGGGCAATTCCGCTACGGCCGAGCACATGCGTGAGTGGTTCGACGGCTACCAGGGCGACATCGGCTACACCGTGCACCAACTGCACGTTTCCGCCGAGAACAACCTCGGATTCTGCTCGTTCCTGTACAACGTCAGCGGCACCCTGAAGACCGGGCACGTCATCGACATGTGGGTCCGCGCGACCCTCTGCTGCCGCCGCATCGACGGCACATGGCGCATCGTCCACGACCACGAATCCGTCCCCTTCGACCCGGCTACCGGCCGGGCAGAGATCAGCCTGCGGCCCCGGCCTGACGACAGTTGAGTCTCAGTCCCGTGTGAATGCTCGATCGTCGGGGTGGAGGCTCTGCAACACCACCGGCATTGCGGCGTGAAAAGCGGCAGTGCCGGGCAAGTTCGGGACACCAGACGCTAGGACGCCCCAACGCGGGTCCGTCGAGCAAGAGGGCCGCCACTACATGGCACGGTCTCGCTGCTGATGATCAAGGATTCATAGTGTCAAGATCACTGATATTGCTCGGGATTCCTTCTTGTAGCGACGACAGCGGTGCGGTAGAATCGAATACATGGTCGGGACGGTGGTGGACTCGCTGGCTCCCTCCGTGTTCGAGTCCACTGTCGGGGCGGAGCGGGCCGCCGCGTACGCCCGGTTGCACGCTGTTCTCGACGAGTTGGATGCTGGTCGACGTCGGCGACGACCTCGGCGACGTCAGGCTGGGTGAACGCGAACTGGACCATGGCGATCACGGCTTCGGTGGCGTAGCCGCGGCGGCGTCGGGACTGCACGATCCCGTACCCGATCTCGATTCTGCCGCGATCCGGCGGACCGAAGAAGCCGACGCCGCCGATGAGCTGTCCGCTTCCGCGCTCGAGGACGAGGCGATGACCGAGGTGTGCATTTACCGGCAGGCCGGTACGAGACAACAGCCCAGCGATCTCTTCGTCACCCGGCGACGGGAAATCTGCAGCCCAGTTTGACTGGCGTCGAGTTTCGACGACAGCGGCTATGTCCGCATCGGTGATGGGACTCAGGACCAGTCGCGCGGTGCGCAGCTCGCGGACGGGACTGCCGGGCTTCGGGTTGGCAGACATGTTGATTCTCCAAAGCATGACACCCCAACCTGGCTAGCGAACGTCGAGAGGTTTTGGCCACTCGACGCAACAAGGGTGCGGCCGAGCGTGGGCGGTTCCGGGTGGCCTGTCGTCACGCGGGGGACACCCGCGCCGCGCCCGGGACAAGGTCGGTCAACCAGCACGCTACGTGCTGCGCGCGCGGCCGGGCGCCGGTCGTTTCGACACTGCACCGCTACGCTCGCCGGACGGCCGGTTCGTTCTGTTCAACCGCGAGTCGGACGCGGGCGTGCAGATCACGCTCGCCCGATTGGGCCGGCCCGGCGCCGAGCGGGTGATCGACACCGGGTGCGACCGGGTTCCCGAGTGTGTGGCCGACCAGGGCCCGAGCTGGACTCCAGACGCCAGGCACATCCTGTTCACCCGCGTACTCGGCCCGTTCGACCCGACGACGGGTGACGCCCGCTCGGCGTTGCTCATGATCGCTCGACTCGACGGTTCCGGCGCACGTCGGTTCTCCGAGCCGGGCACCGCCGGCGCAACCGAGGACGTCGGAGCCCGCTTCGCCCCCGACGGCCGCCACGTCGTGTTCATCCGCGACCAGCCCATCGACGGCGTGCTGCACTTCGCGATCTTCCGGATGACCGTCGCAGGCATGGGCGTCCAGCAGCTGACACAGTGGGCACTGAACGCCGACCGGCCGTCCGTCTCGCCGGCCCGGCGCGGCCCGACCGCTGGTCTGATCGCCTTCGAGACGCTCGGCGGCGTGCAACCTGGTCGCGGCGACATCGCCCTGCTGCCGCTGATGTGCCGCTCGCTGACGGCCTGCACCCGTGCCGCCCGGCTCGTCACCCACAACGCAGGCGGTCCGCGCAGCAGCTTCGCGGCGACGTGGTCGCCGACTGGGCGGCGCCTCGCCTACGCGCAGGAACCCGACACGAGCGGCGCGGTCGACATCTGGACCAGCCACTGGGACGGCAGTCATGCGCGACGAGTCACGTCAAGCGGTCGCGAGTTCTCGCCGGCCTGGTCGTTCTGAAGGCAGGCGCACTCTATACGCAGATTGCGTACAGACATCCACGGCGCCCGCTGTTAGCTTGGGCAACCCCCGGCTGAGGAGAATTCCATGTGCCGCATGACCCGGCGCTCGATCGCATTCGCGATCGTCGGTTTTGCCGCATCGCTGACGCTCGTATCCCCTGCCGCACAGGGGGCACCAGCCAGGCCTGGCGCCTGATCGGCCGATCGTGGCACCAGTTCCACCCGGCGCGTTGTTCCCCGGCATTCCCGCCTTGGTACTGGCCGGCGACCTGGACCGCCAAGTGGCCAAGCCCGAGGCCAAGCTGGTCGCCGCGATGTTCCCGCAGTCAAGCTTCTCGAGCTGCGCAATTCGGGGCACCACACGGCCCTAGCGGACCAGTTCCGGTGCGCCGACGCGCTCATTCAACAGTTCCTCGCGACTCTGAAAACCGGCGACACGTCCTGCGCCCGCAGGCGGGATTCGGGCGTGCCCGCACCAGGCCGATTCCCGCTGCTCACTCGGGATGCAGTTGCGGCAACGGTCGTCCCGGGTTCTGGCCGACTGCCCACCCACCTTGATCGGAAAGCGGCAGCGGTTGCGACAGCGACGGTCACCGACGGGTTCCGGCGCGCGTTCCAACAGGGCACCGACGGCGTGGGGCTGCGTGGTGGAACGTTCGCGACATCGTTCACCGGCAACGCAGTCGCGCTCTCGTTCAGCAATGCGCGCCTAGCCACAGACCTCGCGGTAACGGGTGATGCGTCGCTGAGCTTCGGCGACACCACCGTCACCCCCAGCGGGGCAGCCGCCGGAACGCTGCACATCACCGGCGTCTGGTCCGGTCCCGGCGCCACCGCGCTGAACATCGACGGACATCTGGGCGGGCGGCCCGTCCACGTCACCGTGCCGGCAACCTGAGTCGAGCTCGTTCCCGCGGGCGCGGGGAGCGCTGGTCTCAATGCATTAGTTGCCTCGTGGACGGCGGCGGGGAGTTGCTTGCTGGGCACGCCAACGGACGAGTAATGCGGGCATCTCAGCCTGCAGGAACTCGAAGAAGGCCAGCGATTCGGCTACCCGCCGACCGGCGGGTGTGCGTGCGCCGAGCGCGGCGACGCCCGCCCGGGTGGCGATCGTCCACCGCTCGAGCAATTGCTCCCGGCGAGCGACCGTCTCGAACCAACTGGGGTCACGGAGCACGTAATGATCGCGGCGCGTGCCAGGTTGGCGCTCGCGGCCGAGAATGCCGACCTGACTCAGGTAGCGCACGGCGCCGGAAACTGCGGCGCGGCTGACCTCAAGCTGCTCGGCCAACTCTGCCGCGGTGAGCCGCCCGTCGTCGTCGGCGAGCAGCGTGACGAATATCAGTGCCGGCATCCGCGGCATGCCGGCGTCGACGAGTGCGGCCGCGAAGCGTTCCACGAATTGCTGTACGGCTCCCTGGTCGCGACTTGCAGCCCGCGCACGTGCGTTCACAGAATCGTGAACGGTATGTAGAATGTGAACATCATGGACGCAATCTACGCCCAAGGTCTTTCCAAGCTCTATGGCGAGGCGGTGGCGATCGAGGATCTTGACCTCCGGATCGGGGAAGGCGAGGTCTACGCCTACCTGGGGCCCAACGGTGCCGGGAAAACGACAACGATCCGTTTGCTGCTGGGATTGCACCGTCCGACCGCGGGACGGGCGCAGCTGTTCGGTGTCGACGCCTGGAGCGACCCGGTGGCCGCACATCGGCGGATCGCCTATGTCGCGGGCGAGCCGTCGCTCTGGCCGTCGCTAACCAGCGGCGAAACGTTGGAGTTCCTGGCCCGGCTGCATGGGGGCACCGACATGGCCTATCGCGACCTGCTGGTGGACCGGTTCGAGCTCGACGTGCGCAAGAAGGTCCGGGCACTGTCCAAAGGCAATCGGCAGAAGGTGCAGCTGATCGCGGCCTTAGCGACGCGGGCGGACTTGCTGATTCTCGATGAGCCCACCAGCGGGCTGGACCCGTTGATGGAAATGGCCTTTCGCGAGTGCGCGTTGGAGGCGAAAGCACGCGGTCAGACGATCTTCCTGTCCTCACACATCCTGAGCGAGGTCGAAGCGCTGTGCGATCGGGTCGGGATCCTGCGGGGTGGACGCCTCGTCGATCAGGGCACGCTGGCTCAGTTGCGCCACCTCCGCGCGCAGACCGTCGACGTCACGTTCGCCGGCCCAGCGCCGAAGCTGCCCACCTTGCGCGGAGTACACATGCACACCACCGCTCCGAACGCCCTGCGGTTCGAGGTCACCGGTGGAGTCGGGCCGGTGATTGCAGTGCTGGCCGGGCATCCGGTGGCGACGCTCACCAGCCGGGAGCCCTCACTGGAGGAGATCTTCGTGCGCCACTACCGCGACTCGGGTGGTGTGACTCTGAATGAAAGCGCGGCCGACTAAGACGACTCGGCCTGGGTCGGGTTCTGCGGCCGCGCAGGTGCTGGCGCGCAAGAACAACGTGGTGGTGGCCCTGGCGCTCCGAGCATTCCGGGACGCGCAGATCCGCACGGTCGCGTTCGGCTACCTTTTCGCCGTCTTCTCCTATATTCAGCCCGTCGGGTATCGCCACACCTACCCCACGCGCGGTGATCGGCTCGCGTTCGCCCGAAGCTTTGCCGAGAACACCGGCCTGCGGCTGATGTACGGGCAGCCGAACGACATCGTGACTGTCGGCGGCTATACCGCCTGGCGGGTCGGCGGGGTCCTTGCGATTGTCGCGGCGGCCTTCGGGCTGTTCGCCGCGGTCCGCGCGCTGCGGGCCGAGGAGGACTCGGGACGGACCGAGATTGTGCTCGCCGCAATGGTCGGCCGCCGCGCAGCCGCAATCGCAGCGTTGGCCGCCATCGCAGCGGGCGCGCTGCTGCTGTGGCTGGCGGAATTCGCTGGCTTTCTCGTCGGCGGGCTGCCGACCCCGGGCGCTGCGTACCTCGCACTAGCGACAGCCTCGGTGGCGCCGGTGTTCGTCGGGGTGGGCGCGCTCGCCAGCCAACTCGCGCCCACCCGTCGCGGGGCCCTCGGCGTCGGCGGCGCCGTCCTCGGGCTCCTGTTCACTCTCCGGGTGGTTGCCGACACCGTCCCCGGCGCCGGCTGGCTACGATGGTCGACCCCGCTGGGTTGGGCCGAATTGCTCCATCCGTTCGCTGGCCCGCAGCCGCTCGTGCTGGTCCTGCCCGCTGGGGCGACCGTGTTGCTGCTGGTCGTCTCGACGAGCCTCGCGGCCCAACGCGACATCGGAACCGGGATGTGGCCCGCCCACGATAGCGCCGACCCACATCCGCGCCTGCTGCGCACGCCCGCCGGGCACGCGCTCCGCAACCAGCGTGGCACCCTGATCTCTTGGATCATCGCGGTCGGGGTGCTCATGTTCGTCCTCGGCGGCGTCTCCCAAGCCATCTCCCCGGCGGACATCCCGGCCAACACACGGACCGAGATCGCGAAGCTTGGCGCCGGCTCGATCACTACGCCGATCGGGTATTTCGCATTCGTGTTCCTCTTTGTGAGCGTGGCGGTCAGCGCCTTCGCGTGCGCACAGATCGGTGCCGCCCGCCAGGAAGAGGCCGACCAGCAGCTCGAGACACTGCTCGCAGAACCGATCAGCCGCACCCGCTGGCTGTCCGGACGCATGCTGCTGGCCGCGGCGGGCGTCGCTGCGCTATCGCTGACCGCCGGACTGCTCGGCTGGGCCGGCGCCCGCGTGGCAGGCGCACCCATAGCACTGTTCAAGATGCTCGAAGCCGGTGCGAACGCGATCCCGATCGCGCTGCTGTTTCTCGGCCTCACCGCGCTCGCCTACGCCCTCGCCCCCCGTGCCAGCGGCGTCATCGGCTATGCCCTGCTTGCCGTGGCCCTTCTCTGGCACGTCGCGGGATCCCTTATCGGGCCGCCGCGATGGATCCTCGACCTGACCCCCTTCGCGCACGTCGGGCTCGTGCCCGCTCACCCCGTCCACATCGCGGGGTCCGCCGTCGTTACGGGTATCGCCCTGCTCGCCGGTGTTGCCGCCCTGGCCGCGTTTCGCCGACGTGATCTAGCCGCCGGCTGAATCAAGCGGTCCGGCGGGGCGCTGGGCCGCCGCCCAGCCTTGCTTTCGGGCGTGGTTGGCCGCTGCGCAGCGCGGTGGCGCTGCGGAACGGGCAACGATCACCGTGGGCGCATCGCCGGCTGAACCGCTCGCGCGGTTCCCGTGCCCCAACGCAACTCATTCATGGATATCGCCTTGTGGTCGCCGCCGCCTACGACGATTCGCCGCGCGGCGACGAGGACGACGCGGTCGCCCGTCTCGCTGATCTGGCCGGTGGCGGGCCGACATTGGAACTGGCCATCGGAACCGGACGGATCGCGCTCCCCCTCGCTGCGACCGGCGTCCGCGTGGACGGGATCGAGCAGTCTGCAGCGATGATCGCGCAACTGCGGGCCAAGCCCGGCGGACAGGCGCTGGACGTCGTGCACGGCGACATGGCCGACGTCGATGTGACCGGCCAGTACCGCCTGGTGTTCGTCGTGTTCAACAGCATCTTCAACCTGCTCACCCAGGACGAACAGGTGCGCTGCTTCGCAGGCGTTCGCCCGGCACCTCGATGCCGGCGGCCGGTTCTTGGTCGAAGCGGCCATGCCCGGCTACGGGGAAGCCACACCGGGACCGACCTACCGGCTGGACCAGCAGTGGGTCACCGCCGAGCAGGTCGGCGTCTCGCAAGTCGTCCTGGAAGCGGGACGTTACGACCCGGCAACCCAGCTCATCGACAAGAACCGCGTCACGATCGGCGCGAACGGCATCCGGCTCGGCCCGATCTCGCTCCGGTTCGCATGCCGTCCGAGCTGGACCTCATGGCTCGCCTGGCCGGTCTTCGGCTGCACTCGCGTTCGGGTGGATGGCGCGGTGAACCGTTCACCGCCACCAGCCGGCGCCACGTGTCGGTGTACGGTCGCTGACTGCGCGGAAACTGATGAGCGACCGGATGTGGAACCGATTCCTCGCACTCAGTTCCGCCATCCCCACCCCGACTCGCCACGCCTTGCACGATTCCAAAGCCACATTTCGAAGACAGGGGCCATACTCGGCCGATGACCAGCATCCAGCCTGAGCTGTGGGTCGATCGTGGCGGCGACGCTGTCGCGTTCTACCGAGCCGCATACGACGCCACGGTGTTACATCGCGTCGGTGACGAGGATGATGTGGTCGCGCAGTTGGCGGTCGGCGACGCCGTTTTCTGGGTGGCATCTGCGGACGCGGATCGCAAGCGCTTCAGCCCGCACGCCATCGACGGCACGACCAGTCGGACACTGCTCGTCGTCGACGACCCCGACGCCGTCGTCGAGCAGGCGGTGCAGGCGGGAGCAACCGCCACGGCCGCGGTCGCCGACGAGCACGGTTGGCGTCTGGGCCGCATCGCCGACCCGTTCGGGCATGAATGGGAGATCGGCAAGCCACTCGGCGGGTGGCCCCCGACCTGACTGTTCATGCCGCGACCCGCGTTGCCGAACCTATTGGCCGACCCGGCCGTCGATGCACTCGCGCAGAAGGTCGGCGTGCCCGCAGTGTCGCGCGTACTCCTCGATCATGTGCACGAGGACGTCGCGCAACGGCACGGTCGTCTTGTCGCGCATCGTGGCTAGCGTCGCGAGATCGCCGGCGCGCGCGACGTAGTCCTGCGCGAAGGCCACCTCGTCGAACCAAAGCCGCCAGGCCTCGGCCACCACTGCCCGGTCGGCGCGCGCGCCATCCCAGTCCTCGTCGGGCGACTCAGGCGTGCAGTAGAGCTTCGGCGCGTCTTGGCCGGCCAGGACGCGCCGAAACCAACCGCGTTCGACTTCGGCCATGTGTCGTATCAGCCCGAGCAACGACATGGTGGACGGCGGGACCGATCGCCGCGCCAGCTGCTCGGCGTCCAGGTCACGGCATTTCATCCGCAGTGTCAGGCGGTACCGGCGCAGGTAGTCGATCAGAATGCTCCGCTCGTCCGTTCCGGAGGTTTCGGCCTCTCGCGGATCGTCGTTCGGGTCGACCCACATGTCGGGTTGGGCCGACGCTTGAGACCATCGACTCGTCGCGTTGCACATCGCCCGATCATGGACCACAGCATCGTCGGCTCGCCACCGACAGGACCGCCGCGCGAAGGACCTACGGCGGCTCGACTATTGGAGCAGGCGCGCGCGCAGCTGATCGGCATGCCGAGCTAGCCATCGCTCGGCGCGCGGCAAGCTGGCCTCGAGACCTCCGTCCCACCAGCGGCGAAACACCGGATCAGCCTCGGCGGCCGCGCGCATGGTGAGCGTTGCGTTGGCAGCGCGCAGCATCGCGGTCGGCAGCACTGCGGCGCGCTGTGCTCGGTCCATCCCGTAGGCGTCCGCGAAAAGGCGCATCCGGCGCGCCGCGTCGGCGTCGACCAACCCGGGCGGACGGTCAACCGGGTCCCGCAACGGCACCCACCAGTGCAGGGCATTCACGATGTCGGCAACTCGCGTGGTGGGCCGGGCCAGGTCGAAGTCGATCAGCGCAGCCGGTAGCCCAGCACGGAATACCACATTGCCCGCGCAGTAGTCCTGGTGCGATACGAGCTCAGGGACGTCGAACAACGGCTGCACGCCGGCAGGCGGCTGCCCCGGTAGCGCACCGAACACTGCGCCCGGCGGTGGCTCCCAACCCTCGGCAGCGTCGTGCAACCGGCGCACCAGGCGGGCGAGGGCTAGCACGACCCCAGGCCGGGTCGCCCAGTCCGGCAGCGGCTCCTGCGGCACGACTCCTTCGACATAGGAAAGCACCTCCCGACCCTGGTCGTCGTAACCCAAGGGCCGGGGTGCGTCGTGAAAGCCGCGGGCGTGCAGATGCGCCAGAAAGTTTTGGACGGTGGCCGTGAAGGGCCGCACGGGCCGACGCACCGTCTGCCCGACCCGCACCACCTCGGTGATGCCACCGGCCGAGATCAGCTCTCCAGTACCGTCGCCTGGCGCAGCCACGTTCAGGACGGTACTCAGCCGGGGGCTGCGGGGTGTCCGGCTACCGACGCAGCAGACTGCCCATGCGCACCCCGCTATGTGCAAACGGAGTTGCTTGGGCTGCTCGACATGTAATGGTGTTGCGTGCCCAACCTGTCGTCAGTAGGAGGAACGCGTGCTCGTGAGACGCATCACGGCCAATCTTCGAGTGGAATCGTTGTCCGCCTGCGCGCTAGACGGGCGTTTGCGAGTCCGGTTGCTCACAGGCAGGCGACAATCGTCAGTCGAGCAGCACGAGCTGCAGCTCGCCGGCTCCGCCCTCGACCACGCGGACCGGAACACCCCAGTCCTGCCGGGCGACGTAGCAGGCGGCGTGTTCGCCGAGGCTGTCACACGACGCGGCCTGCGCGCCGATGTGCAGCACGCCTTCGGCCGGCGCGGGAGCGAGGGTGAGCACACGGCGCAGCCCAGTCGTCTCGCCGGCGCCGTCTTGCAGCAATTCTGGCGGCGACGCGCTTACCGAAAGGCGTGCCGACGGCCCGTACCGCTCATCCAGGGTGCGCCCCGGAGCCGGCTGGAAGACGACCTCCAGCCTCAGCGGACCCGGCACGACATCGGTGGACGGGCGCTGGGTACGCAGGGCAGGTCCGGCGACCAGGTCGGAGCGCGGTACCGGTCGCACCAAGCGATGGGCGCCGGATTCCACGACGATCAGCTCACCGCCCACGAGCACCGCCCCGGACGGCTCGCCAAGATCCCTGGCGAGCGTGGAGACCTGCCCGGTCGCCGGGTCGTAGCGGCGCACGGCGCCGTTGTAGGTGTCGAGGACAGCGACCGAAGCGTCAGGGAGGAGCGTGACGCCGAGCGGGTGCTGCAGCCGGGCATCGGCGGCCGGTCCGTCCACGTGACCGAAATCGAACAGACCTTCGCCGATCACGGTGTGTAAACGGCCGTCGGCTGTCAGCGTGCGCAGCGCCGATGTCTCGGCGTCGACGAACCACAGCCGGTCGCCGTCGACCGCGAGACCGGACGGTTGGGCCAGCCAACCGGCGCGTGCCGGACCGTCCTTGAGCCCCTCGACCGTGGTTCCAGCGAGCACCTCGACTTGGCCGCTACGCACGTCGAGCGCCAGTAGCAGATGCACGCCGGCGGCGGCGACGACCGCTCGATCGAGCGCCGGCCACCAGGCGACGTCCCACGGCGACAGCACATTCGGGATCGGACCGGTGATCGTGCGAGCGCCAGCCAGCGCGGCGGCCAGGTCAATTGTCGTCATCGTCGCGTTGGGGAGCATCGCGTTCGGCAGCATCGCGTCGTCGGACAACCTGAGACCGCGCAGCACGTGATTCGCGGTGTCCGCGACCAGCACGTCGTAGTCGACAAGGCCGAAAGGCAGCAGCGTCAGCCCGTTCGGCTCGGCGAAGTCCGAGCAACGGTCGGTGCTACCGATCCGGCGCAGTTCCGTCTCGCCGTCGAGCGCGAGTTCGACGAGTTGGTGATGGCCGGCGTCGGCGACCAGCAAGCTGTCGCTGTCACGCCCGGTGCGCTCGGCGGGCAGCAGGATCGCCTTGGCGGGAAAGCGCAAAGTCGACGGTTGGGGCAGCGACGCGACGTAGGGTCCGTCACCGTGCCTGAGCGTGCCGCGCGCCTCGTGCTCGGCGGCAAGGCGGGTGATGCTCGCATCGAGCGCGCTCACCTGGCCCTCGCCGGCTGCCTGTGCGACCACATAGCCCTGCGGATCGATGAGGACAAGCGTCGGCCACGCGCGGACGGCGTACTGCTGCCAGAGGTACATCGCCGGGTCGTTGACGACCGGGTGGCGCACTTCGTGGCGCTCGATGGCCGCAGCCACAGCGCCGTCCTCGGCCTCGTGCGCGAACTTCGGCGAATGCACCCCGATCACGGTCAGGATGTCGGCGAACTTCGCCTCGAGGGGGCGCAGCTCGTCCAGGACGTGCAGGCAGTTACCGCAGCAGAACGTCCAGAAATCCAGCAGCACGAAGCGGCCCCGCAGTTCACCTAACAGCTGCGCCCTCTCCCCGGTGTTGAACCAGGTGGCGCCGATGGGGAACTGCGGGGCTCGCACGCGCACGGACGTCATGGCAGTGAGCGGCTACGACTCAGCTGAGGTAGTTCATTCGCGACGCCGCGGCGAGCAGTTCCTGCCGCATTGTCGGTGTGGCCGCGCGCAAGGCGCGATCGAACTCACGCTGCTGACGGTGGACGCGCATCGCTCGGGCGATTCGCTTGGTCGGGCGGTTCATGTCGGGCTCCTCGTTTACTTCCGATTCATAATTAGTATGCCCGTAGAACCTATGATTCAGTCGCTGTATGCCTGCCTGTGCCTAGCATCACTCTGTGCGCAACTACAGCAACGCCAGGGCCGGATCGTTGAGCACCGCAGCGACGTCGGCGAGGAACTCAGAGCCTTGCTGGCCGTCCACCACACGGTGGTCGAAACTGACCGCGAGCTGGGTGACCCAACGCGGCTCGATCCGCTCGACCCCGCCGTCATCGACCACCCACGGCATCCGCCGCACGGCGCCGAACGCGACGATGGCCGCCTCGCCCGGGTTCAGGATCGGAGTACCGGTGTCGACCCCGAACACGCCCACGTTGGTGATCGTGATCGTGCCGCCCGCCATGTCGGCGGGCGAGGTCCGACCCGAGCGCGCGGTGTCGGTGAGGGCAGTGATCGCATTCGCCAACTGCAGCAGGCTAAGCCGGTCTGCGTCCTTGATGTTGGGCACGATCAACCCGCGCTCGGTCGCAGCAGCGATGCCGAGGTTCACGTAGTGCTTGAGGACGATCTCGGCTGCGGCGTCGTCCCATGTCGCGTTGATCGACGGCGTCTTCGCCGCGGCGAGGATGACCGCCTTCGCGACGAATAGAAGCGGCGAGACCCGGACGTCACGGAACTCCCGGCGAGCGGCCAACCGGTCGCGCAGTTGCATCGTCGCGCTCACGTCACAGGTGATGAACTCGGTGACGTGCGGTGCAGTGAACGCCGAATAAACCATGGCGGCCGCGGTGTGCTTACGGACGCCCTTGATCGCGATGCGAGTCTCCCGGGCGCCCGCCGGCGAGGCTGCCGGAACCGCGGTGCCGGCAGCCGTTCGGACATCCTCGCGCGAGACCGTTGCATTCGGACCGGTCGGGGTCACGGTCGCGAGATCGACGCCGAGATCCTTCGCCAGCTTGCGCACCGGTGGCTTGGCGAGGGTGCGCGGTGACACCTCCCGAGCGGGTTCGGGTTCCTCGACGGGTGGGGCGGGGGCGCCCGAGGCCGGCGGCAGGTTGAAGGAGAGGTTGGCCGAGTCCGCGCCAGCCTTCGAAGGCCGCCGCCGGCGCCGGCCGACACCTTCGCGCGGGCCGTACCCGACCAGCGTGAGCTGCTTCTCCTCGCCGTCGTCGCCCTGCGGAGGCTGCGGGACGAGATCCTCGGTGGAGCCTGCGTTGGAGGCGACGTCGAACACGGGCGCGTTGCTGGGCGGAGCCTCGGGGGCCGCAGCAAACGTCACACCGACATCGATCGAAATGATGGCCGTGCCCACCGGGACGGTCTCGCCCTCTGCGGCGTGCAGTGCAGTGACCAAGCCGGCGAACGGTGAGGGCAGTTCGACGGCGGCCTTGACGGTTTCGACCTCGGCGATCGTGTCGTTGACCTCGACCGTGTCGCCGACGGCCACCGTCCACTTCAGGATGTCGCCCTCGGTGAGACCTTCACCGAGATCGGGCAGCAGGAACTGTTTGACCGACATGGTCAGTACTCCATGATCTTGTCGACGGCGTCGAGGACACGGTCGAGGTTGGGCAGCCATTCGTGCTCGAGCCGGCTCGGCGGGTACGGGGTGTCGTAGCCGGTGACGCGCAGCACCGGCGCTTCCAGCGAATAGAACGCCTGCTCCTGAACGCGCGTCGCGATCTCGGCGCCCACGCCGAAGCTGTTCGGCGCCTCGTGCACGACGATGAGCCGTCCGGTGCGACGAACCGACTCCACGACGGTGGGCATGTCCAGCGGCGAGATCGAACGCAGGTCGATGACCTCCAGTTCGACGCCGTCCTCGGCGCAGGCCGCTGCTGCCTCCAGCACGGTGCTGATCGTCGGGCCGTATCCGACGACCGTCACATGCTCGCCGGGACGCACGACGCGGGCCTGGTAGAGCGGTGTCGCGGTGCCGTCGATCGGGGATTTGGCGGCGTGATAGAGCCGCTTCGGCTCAAAGAAAACGATCGGATCGTCGTCCGCGACGGCTTGCTGGATCATCCAGTACGCGTCCGAGGCGTTGGAGCAACTGACCACCTTCAGCCCGGCCGTGTGCGCGAAGTACGTCTCGGGCGACTCGCTGTGGTGCTCGACCGCGCCGATGCCGCCGCCGAACGGGATCCGAATCGTGATCGGCATCTTCATCAGTCCAGCGGAACGATTGTGGAACTTGGCGACCTGGCTGACGATCTGGTCGAACCCGGGGAACACGAAACCGTCGAACTGGATCTCACACACCGGTCGGTAGCCGCGAATCGCCAGGCCCACCGCCGTGCCGATGATCCCGGACTCCGCGAGCGGGGTGTCGATGACGCGGTCTTCGCCGAAGTCCTTCTGCAGGCCGTCGGTGATCCGGAAGACGCCACCGAGCTTGCCGACGTCCTCGCCCATGATGAGAACCTTCGGATCGGCTTCCATGGCCTTGCGCAGGCCTTGGTTCAGCGCCTTGGCCATCGTCAGGGTCGGGCGCTCACCTGGCTGACTCATGCCCGAGCCTCGCTTCGCTCGCAAGCTTCGCTCACGCCGACATCTCCTCGACGGAGCGTACGAATTCCCCGAACTCGGCGCGCTGCACCTGCAACTCTTCGGGCAGTTCGACGTGGACGTGGTCAAACAGTGACTCCGGCGTCGGGTCGACCAGCGCCCGGCAACCCGCACGGACCCGTTCCGCGAGTTGCTTGGACTCCGCGTCCACCGAGGCGAAGAATTCCGGGCCGACGCGGGCTTCGCGGGTCAGATAGGCCCGAACCCGTTCGATCGGGTCGCGTAGCTTCCACGTCTCGGCCTCGCTGCCAAGCCGGTAGCGGCGCGGGTCGTCGTTGGTGGTGTGCGGGTTCATCCGGTAGGTGTAGGCCTCGATGAGGGTCGGACCCTGCGCAGCGCGGGCATTGTCCAACGCCTTGCGGGTGACCGCGAGGCAGGCGAGCACGTCGTTGCCATCGACCCTCAAGCCCGGGAAGCCGAAGCCGGCGGAGCGCATGTACAGCGGCACCCGGCTCTGCCGCTCGACCGGCTCGCTGATCGCCCACTGATTGTTCTGGCAGAAGAACACGACCGGCAGGTTGCCGGCGGCCGCCCACACGAATGCCTCGTTCACGTCACCCTGGCTCGACGCGCCGTCGCCGAAGAACGCGAGGACGGCAGTGTCGCGTTCCGGATCGCCGGTGCCGACGGCGCCGTCGCGGACGATGCCCATCGCGTATCCGGTCGCGTGCAGCGTCTGCGCACCGATGACGATCGTGTACAGGTTGAAGTTGTTCTCGTTGGGGTTCCAGCCACCGAGATTCGTGCCTCGGAACAGGCCCAGCAGCGTCAGCGCGTCGACGTCCCGGCACCAGGCGACGCCGTGCTCGCGGTAGGTCGGGAAAGCCATGTCCTGGGTGCGCAGCGCGCGCCCGGCGCCGATCTGAGCGGCTTCCTGGCCAAGCAGGCTGGCCCACAGACCCAACTCGCCTTGGCGCTGCAGCGCGATCGCCTCGGAGTCGATGCGGCGCACCATCACCAGGTCGCGGTACAGCGCGGCGATCTCGTCGTCGGTGATGTCGAGCGCGTAGTCGGGGTGCTCGACGCGCTGGCCCTCGGGCGTGAGCAGTTGCACCATGTTGGGCTCGGGTTGGACGGCGTGCACGTGGTCGGTCATTGACAACTCCTCGTTCGCGCGTGTGTGGGGTTGCCACGCGGAGCGCTACTGGCGTCAGGTGCGTAGTCCGCTTAGTACCGGGGTGGCGTAGTAACCGGACTACCCAGGGGTTCCTACCATAAGTGACGCGCGGGAGTAGCGGCGGCGAGTTCGTCGGGCAGCGGCTGGTCGTGCAGCACGACGAGTCGGGAGACCGCGCGGGTGAGGACGACGTAGAGCCGCCGAAGGCCCGCGGCGCGCGTCGGTTCGGCAGCGACGATCTCACCGGGTTCGAGCAGCACGACGGTGTCGAACTCCAAGCCCTTCGCCTGCGACGCGGGCACGACCGTCACTCGCGGGTCGGCGTCCGCGTCGAGCGCTTGCGCCTCGATCGCGCCGGCATGCAACTCGCCCAGCATCTCGCCGGCGCGCGCGTCGGCGACGATGACCCCAACCGACCCCGGCGCGTCCAGCGCGGCGCGCACCGAGGCGAGCAGCGAGGACGCTCCAGCAAACACGAGCGCGTCGTGACCGCCGCGGACGGACGTGCCCGGCGGCACCCCGACCGCGATGTGCGGCAGCAGCCGGTTCGCCACCTCGATCACCTCCGCCGGCACGCGGTACCCGGCGGTCAGCGGACGCACCTTCGCCGACTCGTGCCCCAGGTGCCGCAGCGTGGTGGCCCAGTCGCCGGGCGACCACGTCGTCGTCGCCTGGGCGAGGTCGCCGAGCACCGTCACGGACCCGAGCGGGCACCGCCGCGCTATCGCCCGGCACTGCATCGCGGACAGGTCCTGCGCCTCATCGACCACCGCGTGCACGAACGTCTCGGTACCGTCGATCAACCCGGTGAGCTCGTCGAGCAAGACGGCGTCCATCGGCGTCCACCGGGTCGCGCGCAACGATCGCGCGGGCGCCCGGTGTAACAGCGCCCGCTCGTCCCCGGCGAAGGTCGGTGCGCAGCGGCGCAAGAATTCCGGTTCGGCCCACAACCTCGACAACACCGCGACCGGCGTCAGCGCCGGCCAGACAGCGTCGACGAACTCGCGCACCTCGGGCGCCCGGGCCACCCTAGCGGTCTCGGCGTCCGACGGCGCGCCGCCGGCGTCCTCCCGCTGGCGCCGGACGTCCTCGGCGAGTTGGGTGCGTAGCCGTTCCCGACCTAGCGACCAGCGCAGCCCATCGCTGAGCGCGCGGCGGGCGTCGTCGACGTAGCGACGCAGGTGGTGCGCGCCGATGCGGTAGCGGCGGGTGCCGACGATCGCCACCACATCGTCGGCGGGCTTGGCGACGTAACTGAGCACGGCACGCCGCACGACGTCGGCCATCCGCGCGTCGCCCTTGAGTGTCGCGAGTGCAACCGCCTCCGTGCCGGTCGGCGCATTCGCGACCAGCGTCTCAACGGTGCGCTGCTCGATCCCGCCCTCACCGAGGGAGGGCAGCACCTGTGCGATGTAGTGCAGGAACGCCCGGTTGGGGCCGACGACCAGCACGCCGGAACGGCGCAGCCGCTCGGGGTAGGTGTAGAGCAGGTAGGCGGCACGGTGGAGGCCGACGGCGGTCTTGCCGGTGCCGGGTGCACCCTGGATGCACAGCGACGTGTCCAGATCCGCGCGCACGAGATCGTCCTGGTCGGGCTGTATCGTGGCCACGATGTCGCGCATCGGGCCGACCCGAGGGCGCTCGATATCCTCGCGGAGCAGCTGCGACTGCAGTCCCAAAGACTCGCCGCGGTCGAGGTGCTCGTCCTCGTAAGAGGACAGCATGCCGTGGAAGCCGAAGCGCCGGCGTAGCCGAACGCCCATCCGGTCGGCAGGGGTGGCGCGGTAGAACGCCCGTGCGATCGGCGCGCGCCAATCGATCACCACCGGATCGCCGTGATCGTCGCGGACGTGGCGCCGGCCGATGTGCAAGACCTCGGGTGCCCCATCGGGGCTGCCGTCGCGATCACGGTCGGTACGCCCGAAGAACGGCGGGGCATCCGGATCGGCACCGAGCGCAGCCAGACGCTCGGCACGCATCCGGCCGAGACTCTGGCTCGCCAGCTCGTCCACGCCGTAGTCGGCGATTGCCGACGCTGCGAGCTGCATCTCACTCAACCACCGGCCGGCCTGCTCCAGGTGGCGCCGTTCACTGTCGAGGACGGGGCTGTCGGGCATCTCGCCATCATCGCCGCCCGCGGGCGACGACAGTCAGCCGCCCGCGGGCGACGACAGTCAGCCGCCCGCGGCTACTGCCACGGGGTCCGCCAGAGACGTGTCGATGTGCGCCACCGCCGGCGCTGACGACATCCGCAGCGCAGGTCGAGGGTCGGCGCCGCGGCGGTAGGGGATGCCCAGGATGACGGTGGTGCCCTGCCCCTCGATGCTGGAGACCTGCACCCGACCCCCGCGGGACTCCATCATGGCGCGCACCATGCCGAGGCCGAGGCCACTACCGGCCTGGTCACCGGCCGTGCTGCCAGTCTCGAACAAGCGGGTGACGCGCTCGATGTCGGTCGCGGGGATACCCCTGCCGCCGTCTTCGACAGCGATCAGGATGTGATCGTCGGTGCGCCTCGCGTCGACCGAGATCCGGTCGCCTGGCTCGGTGAACTTGACCGCGTTCTCGAGCAGGCAGTCCAGCAAGACCTCGACCCGTTCGGGGTCGCCGAGGACCAGCCCGGGGAACGACGCGTAGCTCCACTCGCGATCCGCCGCGAACACCCACCTGCGAGTGATCGAGGCCAGCAGTTCCTCCAGATCGATGGGCTGCTCGCCCGACTCGCCGCCGAGCCGCACGAACGCCAGCAGCTTCGACGAGAGCGCGGTGGCCTTGTCCAGTTCGGTGAGCACGAGATCGGCGTCCTCGTGGGTCTGGTCGCTGAGGTGGGCACCGTCGATACCGGCGCTGTCGCGGATCATCTCGGTGACGCTGCGGGCGATCGCCAGCCGAGTGCGGATCTCGTGCGAACCGAACCGGGTCGCGATCTCGCGGTAGTGGCTGCGGATCCGCTCGGACTCGTTGACGTTTCGCAATTCTTGCTGGGTAACGAAGTTGCGTCGGACGTGCCACATCAGCAGGGCGGCGATCACCCCCATCAACACGATTTCCGAGCACTCCTCCCAGCCGATGATCCCCCACCGGGCATGTTCGATCAGCGGGATGCCGGTCGCGACGGTGACGCCGGTGAAGGCCAGCGCGCTCACCCGGAAGGACCAGGGAAACAGCCCGTACAGCAGCGCGAAGCTCGCCCACACCAGGTGGTACGGGATGGTCTCCAGGCCGGGAAGCGCCCACATCAGCGCCACGTCCACCGTCGCGAAGACCAGCCAGCCGAGCTGGGTGACGGCTCTAGCAGGCGATGAGGCGATATCCCACATTGCGCACCGTTTCGATTGATTCTGCGGACAACTTGTTGCGCAGTCGACGCACGTACACGTCCACGACGTTGGTGCCGGGATCGAAGGACAGCCCCCATACGTCGGCGAGCAGTTCCTGCCGCGTGCATACCGCGCCGCGACGGTCCACGAAGTAGTTGAGCAGCGCGAATTCACGCTGCGACAGCGGGATCCGGCGCCCGCTGCGGACGATCTCGCGGCGGGCAAGATCGAGTTCGCCGTCTGGCGAGAGCCGGGTCGAGACCGCCGGCACAACCACGCCGGTCGCGCGCAAGCGGAGCCGCACCCGCGCCAGCAATTCGCTGTTCACGAACGGTTTGGCAAGGAAATCGACCGCGCCGCCTTCGAGCACGCCGACTCGACGGTGGACCTCGGTCACCGACGAAAGAACAAGGATGGGCGTCTGCGGCCGATGTGCCAGAAGCACGCGCTGCACCTGCTCGCCCGAGATGTCGGGCAACATCAGGTCGAGGATGACCAGGTCGAACTCCTCGTCGAGCGCGAGCCGGATCCCCTGAGTGCCGGTGGCTGCCGGCGTCGGCAGGTAGCCGGCCGTGCCCAAAAGGCGCACGAGTAACTGGCGCAAATTGGGTTCGTCCTCGGTCACCAGGATGCGTGCGCCCGCCACCGGATTAGCCCGTCCCGCGGACAGCGGAACGCAGGCTCGGCGACGGAGGCGTGAAAGTGCCCGACCACATGTCGCGTCGCGACTCCATGCCAAAGCCGACAACTCGTGCACTCATCCCGATTCCCGCCCAAAGCCGAGTCCGTACGTTCGATCGAAGCCTCCGATTGGCCGATCAAGCAGACATGGCGGTGCAACGATAACTGCGCCGCGCGCCGCGCGCATTACAGTGCTGTCATGTGGGCGGCCGCGCAGCCTAACAAACCAAAATAAATGGGTCAAAGCGCGCAACCGTCGGCTGCGCACATTCGATGCTCGCGTTGTTTGTCGCCGAAACAACCTGGGCAGGAATAGGACGATAACCAGTCGTAACGTGAATATCGTGCCCTGCGCAAGTTGCGTAGAGTGATTTACGAGGACGGTCGCGCTAGTCTGCGGCCGCCCCCGCACCGACCCGCGGCCGTGAGCTTCACGGCCGGTCCGGACCTGGAGGGGGCGGGTGACCGTTCACCGAACGCACGACGCCGTTCGCGGCGAGGTCGACAGCCTCACACTCGACGTCGCTCGCGAGCACATCGAAGCAACCGCACTGAGCCCGTCACGTGGCGGCCAGGTCGGTTTGGAGCTCGAGTTCCATCTGGTGGATCTCGCCGAACCGCGCCGTCGACCGAGCTGGGACGAAGTGCTGGTCCTGGCAGCGGGCCTACCCACGATGCCGGCCGGCAGCAGGGTCACCGTCGAGCCGGGCGGTCAGTTGGAACTGTCCACGCCGCCGGGCAACGGTGCAGTCGAGGCAATCGGCAAGCTGCAGTCCGACCGCGACGTGTTCAGGCAGGCGCTGGCCGAGGCGGGCTACGGTGCAGCCCCCCTCGGCACCGACCCCGCCCGTGCGGTCCGAAGGATCAATCCGCAGCAGCGCTATGTCGCCATGGAACGGCACTTCACCGCCCTCGGCTGCGCCGGACCGGGACGGGCGATGATGTCGGCCACAGCGGCCCTGCAAGTGAACCTGGACGCGGGACCAGCCGACCGGTGGCCCGAACGGCTGCGCAGGATCCATCGTCTGGGGCCGGTCCTTGTCGCAGCTTCGGCCTGCTCGCCGCTGCTGGCCGGGCACGCGTCCGGCTGGCACTCGATGCGCCAGCAGGTCTGGGCAGGCATCGACAACGCACGCACCCGTCCGCTCGACGGGCGCGATCCACGCTCGGCCTGGGCCAGTTACGCGCTGAACGCTCCGCTGATGCTCGTACGCGACGAGGTGAGCGGCCACATCGAACCGGTGCTCGAGCGCGTGCCGTTCGCGCAGTGGGTGCAGGGCCGCGGCGGTCCGGCAAGACTTCCCAGCCGAGCCGACATCGACTATCACCTGACCACCCTCTTCCCGCCGGTCCGTCCGCGCGGCTACATCGAAATTCGCTGCCTGGACGCCCTGCCCGATCGTTGGTGGCCGGCGCTGGCCGGGCTCACCGTGACCCTCGTCGACGATCCGATCGCCGCGGACCACGCCGCGGAGCTGTGTGAACGGTTGCGGGGTGAACGGTTGCGGGGTGAACGGTTGCGGGGCGAACGGTTGCGGGGCGACCTGCCCCACGATGCCTGGACCCGAGCGGCTCGCGACGGCTTGCGCGACCCCGAACTGCGCGCGGTGGCGACCGGCTGCCTTGCGATAGCCGCCGAACGCTGCGCACCGGAACTGCGTAGCGGCGTCGAGGCATATGCCGAACTTGTCGCGTCGGGGCGCACACCCGGTGACGAGCTTCGCGAGCGGGTCGATGCGGGCGATCCGCTGAGCGTCCTCGAGGAGGAAGCGCATGCGTGAAACCGCCGCGCGCGGCCTCGAGCAGGCCCGCCGGCGCACCCTGCATCTGACGACGTTCGACGAGCCGGAGCTGACGAATCAGCACAGCCCGCTGATGAGCCCGCTGGTGTGGGATCTCGCCCACATCGGCCAGCAGGAGGATCTGTGGCTGCTGCGCAGCGGTGCAGCCGGCCGTCAAGGCGTGCTGCCGGCCCAGATCGAAAAGCTCTACGACGCGTTCGAGCACCCGCGCGCAGAGCGCGTCCGATTGCCGCTGCTCACGCCGGCCGAGGCCCGCCGATTCATCTCCGATGTCCGCGGCCAGGTCCTCGATGCACTCGAGCAGGCCGACGAGGCCGAGCTGTTTCGCTACGGCATGGTCGAGCAGCACGAGCAGCAACACATCGAGACGATGCTGGCCACGCATCAGTTGCGCGACGGGCCGCCGCTGCTCGGCGCCGGTGCACCGCTGCCGGCGCCGCGCCCGGTTACGCACGACGCCGTGCTGGTACCGGCCGGGGAGTTCCAACTCGGTGTCGACGGCGCAGCGGAGCCGTGGTCGCTCGACAACGAACGCCCTGCGCACACCGTCCACCTACCGGCCTTTCGGATCGGGCGCGTTCCAGTGACCAACGCCGAGTACGCCCGCTTCGTCGAGGCGGGCGGCTACCGCGAACGACGCTGGTGGTCCGCGCGAGGTTGGCAGCATCGCGTCGAGGCCCGCCTGGAGCGGCCGCAGTTCTGGCATCCGGACGGCTCTCGACGGCGGTTCGGCATCGTGGAGGACATCCCGCCCGACGAGCCGGTGCAGCACGTCTGCTTCTTCGAGGCCGAGGCCTACGCCGCCTGGGCCGGCGCGCGGCTACCCACCGAGCAGGAGTGGGAGAAGGCTTGCGCCTGGGATCCGGCAGCCGGCCGGCGCCGCTGGCCATGGGGCGCCGCGGAGTGGACGCCCACCCTGGCAAATCTCGGCGGCGCAGCGTTGCGCCCGGCCCCGGTGGGCTCTTATCCCGCGGGAGCATCGGCCTACGGCGTCGAGCAGCTGATCGGGGACGTGTGGGAGTGGACGTCGTCGGGCTTCAAGCCCTGGCCGGGATTCACCCCGATGCTCTACCGGCAGTACAGCGCGCCGTTCTTCGACGGTGACTACCGTGTGCTGCGCGGCGGCTCGTGGGCGGTCGGCGGCAACTGCGCGCGGCCCTCGTTCCGCAACTGGGATCTGCCGATCCGCCGCCAGATTTTCTGCGGCCTGCGATTGGCCTGGGACGTTGTGTAGGCATCAGGCGTGGCTGGGCTCGCCGCGCTCGGTGGGCTCGCTCATGCTTGACCCCCCGTGCGGTCTGCTGCACCAGTCCTACGCGCCCCGGCGACAGACTCGCGGGCTCGTCAACGCCGACGGCTGGGGCGTCGGCTTCTGGGCCGAGGGCCGGCTGGCCCGGTGGCGCTCGGCGAGCCCGCTGTGGGGGGATGCCTCCTTCGCCTCCGTCGCGCCCGTGCTGTCCTCAGCGTGCGTGCTGGCCGCGGTGCGCTCGGCCACCGCGGGGATGCCGATCGACGCGTCCGCGGCTGCGCCGTTCACAGACGGGCGCTGGCTGCTTTCGCACAACGGCCGGGTCGATCGCGCCGTGTTGCCTGCGCGCCGCGATGCAGAGTCGGTGTGCGACTCCGCTGTGCTGGCCGCGCACGTCTTCGCCGCGGGGGTGGCCCGGCTCGCGGACACGGTGACCGCAGTCGCGCGGCTCGATCCGGACGCCACGCTGAACTTGTTGCTGGCCGACGGCGCGCGGCTGCTCGGCGTGCGCTGGGGTGACTCGCTGAGCTATCTCATCGAACCCGACGGCGTGGTCGTCGCCAGCGAGCCGTGGGACGACGACCCGCGCTGGGTCGAGCTGCCCGATCACCATCTGATCGAGGTGAGCCGATCCGGCGTCACCGTGACCGACCTGGAGCGCTAGCCGTGTTTGTCGCCACCGAACTCGATCCGCGGGCGCTCGCCGAGCAGTTGGCGACCGACGTCCGGGCCGGCCTTGCCACGACGCCGAAGGCGCTGCCGCCGAAGTACTTCTACGACGCGCGGGGCAGCGAGCTGTTCGATGAGATCACCAGGCTTGCGGAGTACTACCCGACCCGCACTGAACGCTCGATCCTTGTCGAGCGGGCGGGCGAGATCGCGTCCGTCACGCGTGCCGAGACGCTGATCGAACTGGGCAGCGGCACGTCCGAGAAGACCCGAATATTGCTGAGCGCGTTACGCGAGGATGCAGTGTTACGCCGTTTCGTGCCTTTCGACGTCGATCCGGCCGTGCTCATCGAGGCGAGTGAAGCCGTTGCAGCGGAGTTCGCCGGCCTTGAGGTCGAACCGGTCGTGGGCGACTTCGAGAAGCACCTGCACACTCTGCCGCGCTCGCCGCACCGGCTGCTCGCGTTCCTCGGCTCGACAATCGGCAATCTGGACCCGGCGGCGCGCGCTCGGTTCCTGCACGACGTGCGTGCCACGCTCGGCATGGGCGACGCGTTCCTTCTCGGCATCGATCTGGTGAAGGATCCGCGGCGATTGGTCGCGGCGTACGACGACGCGCGCGGTGTGACGGCAGCATTCAACAAGAATGTGCTGGCGGTCGTGAACCGAGAACTCGGCGGCGATTTTGATCCCGACGCTTTCGCGCACGTCGCGGTGTGGGACGCCGAAAAGGAATGGATCGAGATGCGCTTACGCTCCTTGCGTGCGCAAGTCGTGCACGTCGAAACACTTGGCTTGGATGTGCTTTTTACCGAAGGGGAGGAGATGCGCACCGAGATCTCGGCGAAGTTCCGCCGTGCGCGGGTTGCCGCGGAACTGCGTGCCGCCGGTCTTGAACTCACGCATTGGTGGACCGATTCCGCGGGCGACTTCGCGCTGTCGCTGTCGTTGCCGGTCGACGACGCACCGTGACGCAGCGCAGCGCCGAGCACGACCGGCTCGCGGAATCGCCCGAGTCGACCAGTGCCTGGCGGCTGTGGGGGCCGTACCTCTCCGGGCGCCAGTGGGGCACGGTGCGAGAGGACTACTCGACCGACGGTGACGCCTGGAACTATCTCCCGTTCGAGCACGCGCACCGGCGGGCCTACCGCTGGGGCGAAGACGGACTCGGCGGAATCTGCGACCGCTACGGGTTTCTGAACTTCGCCCTCGCACTGTGGAACGGCAACGATCCCGTCCTGAAGGAACGGCTCTTCGGGCTCACCAACGGTGAAGGCAATCACGGCGAGGACATCAAGGAGTACTGGTGGGCGGTGGACGGGACACCGACACACTCGTGGACGCGTTGGCTCTACCGATACCCGCACGCAGCGTATCCGTACGAGCGGTTGCGAGCCGAGAATCGCCTGCGCGGCAAGGATGATCGCGAGTTCGAGCTCGCCGACACTGGCATCCTGAACGAGAATCGGTTCTTCGACATCGCGCTCACCTATGCCAAAGCGGCCCCCAACGACGTGGTCGTCATGATCGAGGCAACCAACCACGGGCCTGACGCCACCGCGCTGCACCTGTTGCCCCAGATCTGGTTTCGCAACACCTGGGCGTGGGGCCGTGACCCGCGACGCCCGACAGTGCAGCGCATCGACGTTGCGGCGGGCAATCTGCGCGCGGTCGAGTGCGGACACGCCCATCTCGGGGCGTACACCCTTGCGGCAGAAGGGAATCCGACCGTGCTGGTGTGCGAGAACGAGACCAACGCCGCCGCATTGTTTCCGGGTGCCGCGAACGCGTCCGCTTACACCAAGGACGGCATCGACACGCGTGTCGTGCACGACGACCAGGCGGCGGTGAACCCGAACGGCACTGGCACCAAGGCGGCGTTCTGGTACCGGTGGGACGCTGTTGAGCCCGGCGAGACGGTGCAGGTGCGGCTGCGCCTGAGCACCGCCGCACCAGACGAGCACACCTTCGGGCCGGGGTTTGCCGCCGTGCTCGCCGATCGGGGCGCCGAAGCCGACGAGTTCTATGCTGCGGTGCTGCCCGGACATCTCGACGAGCAAGACGCCACGATCGCGCGGCGCGCGTTCGCCGGACTGCTGTGGGGAAAACAGCTCTACCGGTACGGAGTCGACGAGTGGCTGGACGGCGATCCGGCCTTCCCGCCGCCGCCGCCGGGACGCAGTGCCCGCGGCGCCCGCAACGCCTCGTGGCGCCACCTCGCGCTGGCCGACGTGCTGTGCATGCCCGACGACTGGGAGTACCCGTGGTTCGCGTCCTGGGATCTCGCATTCCAGTGCGTCGCACTCGCGCACGTCGACCCGTCCTTCGCCAAAGAGCAACTACTGCTCCTGTGTCGCGAGTGGGCGATGCATCCCGATGGCCAATTGCCCGCCTACGAATGGTCCTTCGGCGACGTCAACCCGCCGGTGCACGCGTGGGCGGCATGGCAGGTGTATGTCATCGACGGTTCGCGTGACACTGACTTCCTGATCCGCGTCTTCACCAAGTTGTTGCTGAACTTCGGTTGGTGGGTCAACCGCAAGGATGCCGACGGTTCCAACCTGTTCGAGGGCGGCTTCCTGGGCATGGACAACATTGGCCTCTTCGACCGGTCGGCGGCGTTACCCGACGGCAGCCGGCTGGAGGAGTCCGACGCGACCAGTTGGGTAGCCTTCTTCTGCCTGAACCAGCTGAGGATCGCCGTCGAACTCGCGGCGAGCGTGCCGGCGTGGGACGACGTTGCTACCAAGTTCCTCGAACACTTCCTCGCTATCGCGCATGCGATGCGCCGCTTCGGCTCGCAGGAACAATCGCTGTGGGACGACGAGGACGGGTTCTTCTACGATCTGCTGCTGCACCCCGACGGCAGCGCGGAGCGTCTTCGGGTGCGCTCGATGGTCGGGCTGCTGCCGGTGCTCGCCGTCACGCACACGCCGGCGTCCACCGCGATCGAACTGCCCGACTTCACCGCCCGGCTCGGCTGGTTGCAACGGCGGCGACCCGAGTTGCTCGACGGGCTGCTGACACGCAACGGTCCGCACGGCGAACCGGCTGATCAGCTGCTCGCCCTGCTCGATACCGACCGGCTCGTCCGCGTCCTCGGCCGGATGTTCGATGCGGAGGAGTTCCTTTCCCCATACGGGATCCGTTCCCTGTCCGCCGCGTACCGCACACCCTATACGGTCCAAGTTGGCGGGCAGTCGCTGTCGATCGACTACGAGCCCGGCGAATCACGGACTGCGCTGTTCGGCGGCAACTCGAACTGGCGCGGTCCGGTCTGGTTTCCTGTCAACGTTCTGCTCGCCGACGCCCTGCGCACCTACGACACGTTCTGCGGCGCCGACGTGAGCGTCGAAGTGCCGAGCGGCTCGGGCGAACGTCTCACGCTCGGGCAGGCGGCGGACGCGATCGACGCACGGCTGGTCGCGTTGTTCCGGGTCGGCACGGCGGGGCGGCGGCCCTGTGACGGCGAGCGCATCGAAGCGTCCGACGATCCCTTGTGGCGAGCCCAGCTGAGCTTCAACGAGTACTTCGACGGCGACACCGGCGAGGGCCTGGGCGCCACGCACCAGACCGGATGGACCGCGCTCGTCGCGCACCTGATCTGCCGACAGACACCGCTACCGGGCCGCGAATCATGAGCGATATTCGTCCAATCTCGTCGCGCGAGGTCTTCTCGAACCGGTGGCTGCGCCTGCGCGAAGACGCCATCGAGTACGCCGACGGCTCGCGCGGGATGTACACAGTGCTCGAGAAGGACGACTTCGCGCTCGTCATCCCCTACGCGGACGGAGGATTCTGGCTTGTGCAGCAGTACCGATATCCGGTCGGCAGCCGCGAGTGGGAGTTCCCGCAGGGCGGCTGGCCGAGCGGCCGCGACGGCAGCGCCGTGGAACTGGCTGCTGCCGAACTCGCTGAGGAGACCGGATTTCGCGCGTCCCTGCAGCATCTCGGTCGGCTCTTCACCGCGTACGGCTACAGCTCACAGTCCTACGACGTGTTCCTGGCGAGCGAGTTGATCGCAGGCGACACCGACCGCGAGGACACCGAGGCGGACATGGTGCACGCCTGGTTCGCGGAGGACGAGGTCGCCGCGATGATCCGTCGCGGCGAGTTCCGCGACGCCCACAGCGTCGCCGCGCTGACCCTGTTTGAGCTGCGTTCACGAGGGTGAGTACGGCGAGCGCCAGCGTCAGCCCTCGAGACGGAGCCGGAGCGCCCCGAGCTCATCACGCATGGTCGTTGGCAGCGAATCACCGACCTTGTCGAACCATTCCTCGATAAGCGCCAGCTCGTTCTGCCACTCCGCAACATCGACGGTGAGCGCGGTTGCGACATCGTCGACGGTGAGGTCCAAACCCGAGATGTCGATCGCTTCCGGCGTCGGCACGCGGCCGATCGGCGTGTCCGCCGCGGCAGCCGTGCCTTCGATGCGCTCCAGCGCCCACTTGATCACGCGGAGGTTCTCGCCGAACCCGGGCCACGCGAACTTGCCGTCCGCGTCGCGGCGGAACCAGTTGACGTAGAAGATCTTCGGCAACTTGACCGCGTCGGACGCCTTGCCGACCTCTAGCCAGTGCGCGAAGTAATCCCCCACGTTGTAGCCGATGAAAGGCAGCATCGCCATCGGGTCGCGGCGCACCACGCCGACCGCGCCTGTCGCAGCAGCCGTGGTCTCCGACGAGATCGTCGCGCCCAGGAAAACGCCGTGCTGCCAGTCGCGTGCCTCGGTCACCAGCGGAACGGTGTCCTTGCGGCGACCGCCGAAGAAGATCGCATCCAGGGGCACGCCATTCGGGTCGTTCCATTCCGGGGCCTTGCTGTCACACTGCTCGATCGGCGTGCAGTAGCGCGAGTTCGGGTGGCTCGAAGGCTCACCAGCCGAGGCGAGTTTGTTGCCCGCGGTGTCGAGCCCGCTCGGTGTCCAGTCCCGCTTCTTCCAGCTGGTCAGGTGTGCCGGCGGCTCACCCATACCCTCCCACCAGACGTCGCCGTCGTCGGTCATGGCAACGTTGGTAAACAGCGAATTGCCCTTGGCAATGGTGCGCATCGCGTTCGGGTTGGTGTGCCAGTCCGTGCCCGGTGCGACCCCGAAGAAGCCGTACTCGGGGTTGACCGCGTAGAGCCTGCCGTCTTCACCGCGCCGGATCCAGGCGATGTCGTCACCGACGGTCTCCAGCTTCCAGCCGGCAATGCTGGGCTCGAGCATGGCGAGATTCGTCTTGCCGCACGCCGAGGGGAACGCGGCCGCGATGAAATAGCTCTTGTTCTGCGGCGAGGTGAGCTTCGCGATGAGCATGTGCTCGGCGAGCCAGCCCTCGTCGCGAGCCTGCACCGAGGCGATGCGCAGCGAATAGCACTTTTTGCCGAGCAGCGCGTTGCCACCGTAGCCCGAACCGTAGGACCAGATCATCCGCTCCTCGGGGAAGTGGACAATGTATTTGGTGTCGTTGCACGGCCAAACGACATCGGTCTCGCCCGGCTCGAGCGGCGCGCCGACCGAGTGCAGACCGGGTACGAACGGCCGCTCGACGCCGTCCTTGGTGAACAGTTCCAGCGACTGCGTGCCGAGCCGGGTCATGATGTGCATCGACGCGACGACGTAGAGCGAGTCGGTGATCTCGACACCCAACATCGGCTCCTGCGCTGTGCGCGGGCCCATGCAGTACGGCAGCACGTACATCGTGCGTCCGCGCATCGAGCCGCGGAACCTCTCGGTCAGGATGGCCTTCATGTCCTCCGGGTCCATCCAATTATTGGTGGGCCCGGCATCCTTCGCCTCGCGGCTGCAGATGAAGGTGCGATCCTCCACCCTGGCGACATCACTCGGATCCGAGGCGCACCAAAAAGAATTCGGTTTCTTGTCGGGATTCAGCTGGACGAGGACGCCCTTGGTGACCAGTTCCTCGGTGACGCGCGACCACTCCTGCGGACTCCCATCGACCCATTCGATGCGGTCGGGCTCGGTGAGTTCGGCCGCCTCGCGCACCCATGCGAGCAGACCCGCGTGCGTCGTCGGAGCCGTGTCGAGACCGGGGATGCTGGTCACTGTCATTGATTGAACCTTCCCATTGCCTGTCGAATGCAGACTGCGCGTCCGCTTCTCAATCGGGCGACGCGGGTGATACGTGAGGATTTTTCCAAACTAACCGCTGGAAGCGCTACCGGACCCATTCTGGTTCCTGCGGCCCTCGTCACATAAGGGCCGTTGGACCTACCCGTCTGTGACCCACGGCCCGGCCGCGATCCGAGCGACTTTGATCGTCGCAGGCTCAGGACGCCTTGCTGACAGTCGACATATTGAAGTCGGGGATGCGCATCGCCGGCATCGCGGTGCGGCGGAAGAAGTCGCTCCACTCGCGCGACATCGCGTGCTCGGTGCGCCCTACCTCCGATGCTCGGCGCAACAGGTCCACAGGCGACTCGTTGAACCGGAAATTGTTCACGGCGCCCTGCACCACGCCGTCCTCGATGAGGTACACGCCGTCGCGAGTGAGACCGGTCAGCAGCAGGGTCTGCGGGTCCACCTCGCGGATGTACCAGAGGCAGGTCAGCAGCAATCCGCGTTCGGTGTTCGCGATCATGTCCTCGACGCTCGCGGTGCCACCGCCGTCGAGGATCAGGTTGTCGACGCCCGGGCAGGGCTCGGCGCCAGTGCGCGCCGCCCAGCCACGGGTGCGGATCAGATTTTGCAGCGTGCCGCCGCGCATCCAGTCGGTCGCCGGCGTCGGCATCCCATTGTCGAACACCGACATCAGCCCGCCGTAGCTCTGCGTCGCGATCGCAAACGGCGCGCACGGCACTTCCGGGTGCGCGGGGTCGGAGTACAGCCGCAGCGGCAGCGACGAGATCTGCTCACCGACTCGGGTACCGCCGCTCGAGGCGAACACGTTGCGCCCCTCTTCGGCATCGCGTGCAGAGGCCGTCCAGTAGGCATAAATCATCAAATCGGCGAGCGTGGACGGAGGCATGATCGTCTCGTAACGCCCGGCGGGCAACTCGATTCGGGTCGCGGCCCAGTCCAAGCGCTGGTCGAGACCGGCGACCAGCGCCTCGACGTCGATGGAAGCGAAGTCCCCGGTGTGTGCGTTCGCATATGCCGAGCGCGTGAGGTCGAGCGACTTGCCGTTGATCTCCAGCCGCCCATCAGGCTGGTCGAAGCGGCGCCGGAGCCCGTTCGAGGTGCCCACAAACGTCGAAGTCATCATGTGTTCGGCAAATCCGAACAGCAGCCGATCTGACTTGCGCCAGCGCTCAAACGCCGCCCCGAGCAGCGGTGCGAAACGTTCGAATATCGCGACACTGGTCCCGGCCGGTTCGGCCGACCAATCGTCGTCGTGGTCATAGTTCTCGACGAGCGGGGCTGCATCATCGGAAACCGATTCGTCGCGCCCGGCGCGCTCCGAGGCGCGAATCAGTTCGGTCATCTCCTCCGGCGTGGTGACCGAGCGGGTCACTACGCCGGCGCGCGTGCCGTCATTGCCATCGAACGTCGACACCACGGTGACCGAGCGTGTCCGCATCTCGCCGTTCGTGGTCAGACTGTTGCCCGCCCACCTCAGATTGGTCTCGCTGTGCTCGGCAGCGACCACGACGCATCCGTCGGCACCGGACTCGGCCAAACCTTGCTCGACGAGTTCCTGCACCTGTGTCATCTACGGTGTACCTCGGCTGTCATCAACGTCCACCCTCAGCGACGGTGTTGAGCACGTTCACGCCACGAAATAGCGCCGCCGGGCAACCGTGCGACACCGGCGCCACCTGGCCCGGCTGGCCCTTGCCGCAGTTGAACGCCCCACCAAGCAGGTAGGTCTGCGGACCGCCGACGGCTTCCATCGAGGCCCAGAAGTCGGTCGTCGTCGCCTGGTAGGCCACATCGCGCAGTTGCCCGACCAGCGCGCCATGCTCGATGCGATGAAATTGCTGGCCGGTGAACTGGAAGTTGAACCGCTGCATGTCGATCGACCAGGATCGGTCGCCCTTGACGTAGATGCCGCGTTCCACGCGGCTGATCAGTTCTTCGGTGGACGGGCCGTCTGGTGCCGCTTGCAGCGACACGTTCGCCATCCGCTGCAGCGGAATGTGGCCTGCCGAGTCAGCGAGGGCACACCCGTTCGACCGTCCGCCGGCCGCACCAAGAGCAGCGGCGTTGGCTTGGGCCATCTGCCGGTTCAGTTGGTAGCCGACGAGCACTCCGTTGCGCACGATGTCGAACCGTTGGGCCGCGACGCCCTCGTCGTCATAACCCACCGTCGCCAAGCCGTGTTCGACGGTGCGATCGCCCACGATATTCATCACCTCGCTGCCGTAGCGCAACGTATTGAGCTTGTCGAGCGTCGCGAAACTCGTCCCGGCATAGGCCGCTTCGTAGCCCAGAGCACGATCCAATTCGGTGGCGTGGCCGATCGACTCGTGGATGGTCAGCCAGAGATTGGACGCATCGATGACCAGGTCGTACGTGCCGGCAGTGACGCTCGGCGCCTTCACATGCTCGCGCAGCAGTCCGGGCAGCTCGTCGATCTCGGTGTCGAAGTCCCAGCCGGTTCCAGTGAGGTACTCCCAGCCGCGGGCCGCCGGCGGCGCAAGAGTGCGCATCGACGAGAACGCGCCCGCCGCGCGATCGACATGAACGGCGGTGAACTGCGGCTGCACGCGAATCCGTTGCTGCGTGGTCATCGTGCCGCGACTGTCGGCGTAGAACTTGTTCTCCTGCACCTGCGTCAGGTGCGCGTCGACGTGATCGACTCCGTCGGCGGCCATCAGCCGCTCGGAGAGCTCGGTCAACCGCCCGACCCGTTCGGTGTCGGGGATCGCGAAGGGGTTCAGCTCATACGCCGAGATCCAGGTGACGTCGTCGTACACCGACTCCGGCGCGAGCACGACCGGTTCGCTGCTGAGCACCCGGCTGATCTTCGCGGTGGCGACGGCGCGCTCGGCAAGCTCGGTGGCCGCAGACGCGCTGCGGACGATGCCACTCGCGAAACCCCATGCCCCGTCGTGCACGACACGGACACTCAGTCCGATGTCTTCGGTGTCCGAGCTGGAGTCGAGCCGCCCGTCGCGCAGCGACAGGGCGGCGACCCGGGTACGTTCCAGACGGAAATCGGCGTGCTCGGCTCCGAGTTTGCTCGCCCGCTCGAGCGCTGCACCGGCCAGTTCGCGCAACGGCAACGCAAGGAATGTGGAGTCAAATTCGGGCATGACCTCGAACCTAGCTTGCTGCGCTCATCCGCACGCAGACAGTCCCTTGCCGTAACCGGTGACGAACGACTGGATCCGGCCGACGCCGGTCGTCCCGCGGGCGCCGAACGCCCGGTCGAGCCCGACCAGGTTCAGCACCGCCGACGTCGCCTCGTCCATGTCCGGCGGGGACAGCACGAACCGGTGCGTAGCGTCGCCGGTCTCGATGTTGATGTCCTTCGCGTACGCGCCGGAGTAGCAGATCGCCGACAACAGGCCGGCCTGGTCGTCGATGGGGCGGTGAAAGAACTGGTGCCTGGCCGCCATCCCCCAGCCGATCGCAAACATCATCCCGAGCGCGAAATCGGCCGGTTGGTTGCGCGTCAGGGTGATGGCGCCGGTGCTCCGGTCGATCGTGCGATCGCTGAGGCTGTAATAGGCGTCATGCGCAAAGCGCGCGCTGTAGTAGACGGTGTTGTCATCCGGGCAATAGCCGATTTCGCTGCGCGGGCTGACACTGCCGCATTTCGGATGCGCCGCGACCGCCAGCTTGACCTTGCTGAATCGAGATTGCACGGTTGTGCCCGCCTGCGTCCAGAAGCGGTTCAAGTCAGTCAGCGGACCGGCGGATTTGAGGAAGTCCGCGAGCGATATGTTGCCGCCAGTAAGGCGGTCTGAGTCGGTGACAAAGGGTCGCTCGGTGAACGTTCGGTTGAAATACCGCGCCGAGTAGCAGTAGCCGACGCCATGGGCAATCCCATCACCGACCGCGCTGACGCGGTCGAAGCCGTTTCCGTGGCTGATATCACCCGGCGACTCGGGAGTGCTGTCGCGAATCTGCAGGAAGCCCTCGAGCGACTGGTCAAGCTGCTTCGCCGTTATCCGGAAGTGCGGCGCGCGCCCCGCGAGCGCGGTGGCGAGGAAGGCGCCCGACGCGCAGTCGGCCTGCGATTCCAGGTACACCGTCGGCCGATCTTGCTTGGTGATCCCAAGCCGTTCCTGGACGGCGTGGCCGACCTCGTGTGCGAACACCAGCGCCACGACCGTGTTGCCGAATGACCTGGCGAGCGCCGGGACGAGATGAGTGGCGCTGCGATCCCAGATGATCGAGTCGTCGAGTTGGCAATAGGCGGCGTTGTCGACCACGAACAGCGGCCGTCGTCGCAAGCAGGCCTCGCCCGCAGCAGAGGCCGGCGCTCGCCGGGTCTGCAGTACCTGCTGCCCATCCACCGAATAAAGCTTCCCGGTGAGCGCGGGGAACTTCGCGCCGTGCGCCAGTGCCGGATAGGCCGTATGCCAGAACGCGATGACGTCGCTGATCGCGTTGTTGACTTGGGTGTCGAAGGCGTTGTGCGAGTCGCCTTCGACGGGCAATGTGGCGTTCGGTACGGCACCGTGGCGCGCGGGGCTGAGCGCAGTGCCGTTGACTACGACGGTGCAGGCGGGCAGTAGCGCGACTGCGGCGGCAGCGGCGAGAAGCACCGCGAGCAGGCGGACCCGAGTCGCGGCTCGTCGGGCAGCTGGGTGTCGTGGGCGGCTGGCATTCACGGTGTTCTCCACAGTAGTGATGCCAGCGAGGCGGTCGCCCTGTCGCCCGCGGCTTTGACACACTGCACGCGTGGGACGGCACTCGGCCTCGGCGGATTCGGGCGACGGCGAAGATCTACTCGATCTGATCGCGTCCGATCTTCCACGCGCCGATGAAGGTCACGAAGCTCGGCACGCGGTGCCGGACCCGGGCGCCGTGGCCGAGCCGGGTGCCGTGGCGGAGCCGGGCGCCGTGCCCGAGGCGGGCGGGTTAGGGTCAGCCACCGCTTCGCGGCGCGTTGGCGGCACCCGCGCCGATCTGCGGTTGGTGCGCCAGGACAGCACCCTGCGCGCCCGGTGCGTGGCCGCGCTTGTCGTTCCGTTCGTGCTCTACACGTTGGTGCTGCTCGTGCTGGGACGGCTGAACGTGTACCCGCTATGGGTGTGGATCCCGACCGTCCTGGCCGGGGTGCTGGTGGGCAGCTTGCTGGACCGCGCGCACGCGCGGCGGCGCGCGGCTACGCTGCCAGCTACCGAGCGCCTGCCACCCGATCACCACGGAGTCCAGTGAGATGTCAACACCGATCGCCAGCACCATGCAGGACGACTTCCCGCTGACCATTACCGCGATCCTGGAGCACGCCACCCGGGTATTCGGTGCGAGCGAATGCGTGACCTGGCGCGGTGGCGACGAGCCGCAACGCGCGACGTACGCCGAGATCGGCGCGAACGCCAAGCGGCTCGCGAACGCGCTCACCAGGCTCGGCGTCGGTTCAGGTGATCGCGTCGCGACATTCTGCTGGAACCACCAGGAGCACCTGGAGGCGTACTACGCCGTCCCGTGCATGGGCGCCGTCCTGCACACGCTCAACATCAGGCTTCCGGCGTCCCAGGTCGAGCACATCGTCAACCATGCCGAGGACAAGATCGTGCTCGTGGACGGCAGCCTGCTGCCACTACTCGCGCCGATCGCAGACGCATTCAAGACCGTCGAGGCATTCGTCGTCATCGGCGCGGGGGACGTGTCGGCACTGGGCGCGGCGACCGTCTACCGCTACGAGGAGTTGCTCGCCGCTGAGGAGCCGTCCTTCCGATGGCCCGAGTTGGACGAGAAGTCACCGGCCTCGATGTGTTACACGAGCGGGACGACCGGCGACCCCAAGGGTGTCGTTTACTCGCATCGCTCGACCTTCCTGCACGCGCTGGCGACGCTGTCCGCGTCGGTCACCGGCAGCACCGAAGCGGATCGCATCCTCACCATCGTGCCGATGTTTCATGTCAACGCCTGGGGTATTCCGTTCGCCGCGTTCCTCGCCGGCGCTAACCTGCACATGCCCGGGCCGTACATGACGCCTGATCAGATCTGCGATTTCATCGCCACCGAGTGCTCGACGCTGGCCTCGGCTGTTCCGACGATCTGGGCGGCCATTCTGGCGCATGCGGCGAAGGCCGACGTCGATCTGTCGTCGGTACGGATGGGGACGTCCGGAGGCGCGGCGATTCCGCGCGTCTTGCTGGAGGCGGTCGAACGCGAGCTCGGCATCCGGATCATCCAGGGCTGGGGCATGACCGAGACTTCTCCGGTCGGCGGCATGGCGCACCCACCGGCCGACGCGCAGCGCGGGACGGTCGAGGAGGTCGACTGGCGGATGCGTTCGGGGCGGCTCATCGCGGGCGTGCAGATGCGGATCGTCGCCGACGACGGAACCGAGTTGCCCTGGGACGGCCAGGCTGTCGGCGAGATCCAGGTGCGCGGACCGTGGATCACCAGTTCGTACCACCGCGACAGCGCACCGGAGAAGTTCCACGACGGCTGGCTTCGCACCGGCGACATCGGCACCATCGACGGGCGTGGCTTCTTCCAGATCACCGACCGGTCCAAGGACGTGATCAAGTCCGGCGGCGAATGGATTTCCTCGGTAGAGCTGGAGAATCTGCTGGCCGGGGCGCCGGGCGTGCTCGAGGCCGCGGTTATCGGCATCCCGGACGAGCGGTGGACCGAACGGCCGCTTGCGTGCATCGTTCGTCGGGGCGACGCCGACCCCGAGGCGCTCGCCGCCTATCTCGACGGCAAGGTGGCGTCGTGGCAGGTGCCGGAGAACTGGAGCTTCATCGACGAGGTGCCCAAGACGAGCGTGGGCAAGTACGACAAGAAGGTGCTGCGCGCCCGGTACGGCAACGGCGAACTGGACGTGACCCGAACTCGCGCCTGAGCTGGGTGGCGCGCGGAGTCGCCTCCGCGAGGACGGGGCAACGGCACTGGCCATGCGGGCACAGCGCCGCCTCCTGATGCAAGCACGAGTGAATCGTCGAGACGGTAAGTTGCCAGTATGGCCGAGGTCGAAAGCGACGAGTTCGGACGGCCACTCCCCCCGCTCGGGGGCGACGAGTTCTCGACCGTGTCGGGCTTCCTCGACTACCAGCGCGCGACGCTGGAGTGGAAGTGCCGCGGACTGAGCGACGAGCAGTTGCGGGCCACGCTGGCGCCGACCTCGATGACATTGGGTGGCGTGCTCAAGCATCTGGCCTGGGTCGAGGACTATTGGTTCACCCAGGTGGTTGCGGGCGCAGCGATGCCCGAGCCGTGGTCCGCCGCCGACATGAGAGCCGATCCGGACTGGGACTGGAACAGTGCGGCACACGACACCGGCGCCCGGCTGCGAGCCTTGTGGCGCGAGAGCGTGGAGCGGTCCCGCGCCATCGTGAACGCAAATCTTGCGCGGACCGCGAGCGAGGCACTCGACGAGCGGCACGCCGCGTGGGGCGGTCAGGAACGGGTCTCGCTGCGTTGGGTTCTTGTGCACATGGTCGAGGAGTACGCCCGGCACAACGGGCACGCCGACCTGCTGCGCGAATCGATCGACGGGCAGACGGGTGAGTGAGGCTCCGCCGACCCGTCAGGGATGGAAGCGATAGCCCATGCCCGGTTCGGTAATCAGGTGCCGCGGCCGGCTCGGTTCCGGTTCGAGTTTGCGGCGCAGTTGCGCCACATAGATGCGCAGGTAGGACGGATCGGTGTGCTCGGGGGTGCCGCGCAGTTCCGTGAGCAGCGCCCGTCCGGTGACGAGCTTGCCGGGACGGCGCACGAGGGCCTCGAGCAGGTGCCATTCGGTCGGCGTCAGGTGCACCGCTGCACCGTTGGCCGTGGTCACCGTCTTCGCGCCGAGGTCCACTGTGCAAGTACCTACCTGAACGACGTCGACGATGTCCGGCGTGGCCGCACGGCGCACCGCGGCGCGCAGGCGCGCGAGCAGTTCGTCGATGTTGAACGGCTTGGTGACGTAGTCGTCGGCCCCGAGGTCGAGTGCGGCGACCTTGTCGCTGCTGCCGGTCCGCGCCGATACGACGACGATCGGCGTCTGCGCGTACGCGCGCACCCCTCTGATGACGTCGAACCCGCTGAGATCGGGCAGCCCGAGGTCGAGCAGGATCAGGTCGTGCTCGACGGCTGCGGCTGCTGACAGGGCGCGCGTGCCGGTTTCGGCCTCGGTGACTTCGTATCCGCGAGCCGTCAGGTTCATCGCGAGGGCGCGCAGCAGCGCTCGCTCATCCTCGACGATCAACACCCGCGTCATATGGCGACCTTCAGGCTGACGACGAGGGTCGCGCCGCCTCCCGGTGTCTCCTCAGCGACGACAGTGCCGCCCATCGCCTCGGCCAGCCCACGCGCGATGGCCAGGCCCAAGCCGACCCCGGCACCCGCCACCGGCGAATCGTCGCGCCGCTGGAACGCGTCGAAGACCGCGTCGCGCTCTTCCCCGGCGATGCCGGGACCGCGGTCGACGACGCGCAGTTCGGCATTCGCGCCGTGCGTGCTCGCGGTGATCCGGACCGGCGTTCCGTCCGGAGAATGGCGCACCGCGTTCTGGACGAGGTTGGCCAGCACCCGTTCGAGCAGGCCGGCGTCGGCACTGACGTAGGGCAGGTCGTCCGGCACGTCCACATCGAGCACCACTCCCGGCGCTGCATGATCGAGCGCGCGGGCGACTACGTCGTCCAAGCCGACCGGCGCAACGAGCACGGGCAGCACCCCGGCTTGCAACCGGGACAGGTCGAGCAGATTCGTCACCAGATCGGTCAGCCGATCCAGCGAGGTGTCCGCTGCGGCAAGCAATTCGTCGCGGTCCTCGTCAGACCACGCCACGTCGCCGGACAGCAGGCTGGACACCGCCGCCTTCGCCGCGGCGATCGGCGTCCGCAGATCATGGCTCACGGCATTGAGCAACGCGGTGCGCGCCCGTTCGGATTCCGCGAGCGGCTCTACGGCACTGGCGGCCTCGACGAGTTCGCGCTGCCGGAAGGCGACGACGACCTGCGCGGCGAAGGCGGCCAAGATGCGCTGGTCCTCTGCGGCGAGCGGGTGTCCGGCGAGCACCAGCGCCTGACCGTCATCAAGTTCTAGGGTGTAGTCACCCTGCGCCGGACTCTCCGGCGCTCGCTCGCCGGTCGACTCGAGCAGCCGCCAGCTCGTGTCGTTACGGCTCACCAGGCTCACCGCTCGCATCCCGAAGGTCTCCTGTACACGGGCGAGCAGGGCAGGAAGCGCATGCTCGCCGCGCAGCAGGCTGCCGGCAAGCGTGGTCAGCGTCTCGGCCTCGGCGTTCGAGCGCGCCGCACGGCGCAATCGTTGTGCCGACAGGTCGACTACCCGCGACACCAGCACCGCCACGAGCAGGAAGATGAACAATGCCAGGATGTTGTCGCGCTCCGCGATCGTGAACGTGTGAAACGGCGGCGCAAAGTAAAAGTTGAGCAGCAGGCTGCCCGCGACCGCCGCGAGCCCGGCGGCGTAGAACCCCCCTACCAAGCTGGTCACTACGACGACCAAGAGGTAGATCGACACGTCGCTGCCGAAGGACAGTTCGTTGCGAAAGCGCGCCAGCAGCGGGGTGACTAACGCCAGTAACACGGCGGCGGCGGCCACGCCGGCGATCCGGCGTTGTGCGGTCAGCCCGAAGCCGAGCGCTGGTAGCGAACGCCCGCGTCCTGCGAAGGGGTGCGTGACGATGTGCACGTCGATCGATCCGGACAGCCGGGTGACGACGCCGCTCGTTCCCGGCCCGCTGAATGCCGCCGCCCAGGGCCGGCGACGCGACACTCCGAGCACGATCTGCGTCGCGTCGACACTGCGAGCGAAGTCGAGCAGCGCGTGGGCCACATTGTCGCCCACGACCGAGTGATATGACCCGCCCAACGACTCGATCAGCACCCGCTGCGACTGCAGTGCCGCCAGTCCTGAACCGCTCAGGCCGTCGCTTTGGGCCACGTGCAGGGCCAGCAGTTCCCCACCCGCGGTGCGTGCCGAGATCCGCGCTGCGCGGCGGATCAACGCTTCCCCCTCCGGGCCGCCCGTGAGGGCAACGACGATGCGCTCGCGTGTCTCCCAGTTGCCGGTGATGCCATGCTGTTCGCGGTAGCGCTGCATTCCCTCCTCGATGCGGTCGGCCAGCCACAGCAGCGCAAGCTCGCGAAGGGCGGTGAGGTTGCCGACTCGAAAGTAGTTTCCCAGCGCGGCGTCGACCTTCTCGGGACGGTAGATGTTGCCGTGCGCCATGCGGCGCCGCAGCGCCTGCGGGGTCATGTCGACAAGCTCGATCTGCTCGGCGGCCCGCACGACGACATCGGGAACCGTTTCCTTCTGTGCTACACCGGTGATCTCCTGCACCACGTCGTTGAGCGACTCAAGGTGCTGGACGTTGACCGTGCTGATGACGTCGATCCCCGCGGCGAGCAGATCCTCGACATCCTGCCAGCGCTTCTCATGCGGGCCCGACCCGGGGATGTTGGTATGCGCGAGTTCGTCGACGATCGCGACAGCCGGGTGGCGCTCGAGGAGTCCGGCGAGATCCATCTCCTCGAAGTCCGCGTCCCGGTACCTGACGACCTTGCGCGGCAGAACAGCCAGCTCGCTGAGCCGTTCCGCGGTGTGCAGACGACCGTGGGTCTCGACGAAGCCGACCACGACGTCGCTGCCGCGTTCCGCGCGGCGGCGCGCCTCGTCCAGCATGGCGAAGGTTTTGCCCACGCCGGGCGCGGCACCGAGATAAATGCGCAATGTGCCGCGAATACCCACCGCGCACCTCCCCATGTTCCTAAGAACAGCCGTAGCTACCCGACCGCACCGACCCGCTTGTGCACGACAAGCAAACCGCACCGGACGTCCGGAAAGCGCGAGCCGGGCGTGACGAATCCGTGAGGACCAGCGGACGGAGGCGACACCGCTGCCTGCGGCCGAGTTGAGTCGACGGCGTCCAACCGATGCGGTCGCCGGAACTCTGGGTGTCGAAAAGCGGCTGTCGGAAAAGAGGATTACTGTGCCCGACCTGGTATTTGTGCTGGTGACGCTGGCCTGCTTCAGCCTGCTTGCCCTGTGCGCCAAGGGAATCGAGAAGCTGTGAACGCAACGAACATTGTCGGCTTGGTGCTCGCATTCGCGTTCGCAGTGTTCTTCGTCATCGCACTCGTGTTCCCGGAGAAGTTCTGATCATGTCCTCGACCGTTGCCGGTTTGCTCTTTCTCGGCTCCTTGATCCTCGCGCTGGTGCTCGTGCACCGCCCGCTCGGCGACTACATGGCACGTTCCCTCGATGGCGGACGGCACCTGCGCGCCGAGCGGTTGCTCTACCGCGGGGGCGGTGTCGACTCCGAGGCCGACCAGACGTGGATCACCTATCTGCGCTCCGTGCTCGCCTTCGGCGGGGTGAGCGTGCTGCTGCTCTACGTGTTCCTGCGTTTCCAGCATCAATTCGGGCACCCATACGCGGTACCGCAGATGAGCCCTGACCAGTCGTGGAACACTGCGGTCAGCTTCGTCACCAACACCAACTGGCAGTCCTACTCGGGTGAGAGCGCACTGGGCTACATCGGCCAGATGGCCGGTCTGGCAGTGCAAAACTTCGTGTCGGCGGCGGTCGGGATCGCGGTGGCCCTTGCCGTGATCCGCGGCTTCGCCCGCACCGAGTCCGACCGGCTCGGCAACTTCTGGGTCGACCTCGTCCGAATCTGCATCCGGGTGTTGCTTCCCACCGCGTTGCTCTTCGCGATCGTGTTCATCGCTGCGGGCATGGTGCAGAACTTTCACGATTACACGAGCGTCCACACGATCGCGGGCGGTACTCAGACGATCACCGGTGGGCCGGTCGCGAGCCAGGAGGCCATCAAGGAACTCGGCACGAACGGCGGCGGCTTCTACAACGCCAACTCTGCGCACCCGTTCGAGAACCCCACGACCTGGACGAACTGGCTGGAGGTCTTCCTGCTGCTGTGCATCCCGTTCTCGCTGCCGCGCACCTTCGGTGTGCTGGTCGGCGACAAACGGCAGGGACGCGCGATCGTCGCAGTGATGGGATTGCTCGCGCTGCTCAGCGCCGTACTCATGCTCACGTTCCAGGTGATGCACCACGGCACGGTTCCCACGGCCGTCGGGGCGGGCGCGGAAGGGACCGAGACTCGCTTCGGTGTACCGGATTCGTCGGTGTTCGCGACGGCCACGACGCTGACGTCGACCGGAGCCGTCGACAGCTTTCACGACTCGTACTCCAGTCTCGGCGGTGTGATGGCGCTGCTGAACATGATGCTCGGCGAGATCGCTCCGGGCGGCACCGGATCGGGGCTGTACGGCATGTTGGTACTCGCCGTGATCACCGTATTCGTGGCCGGCCTGATGGTCGGGCGCACTCCGGAATACCTCGGCAAGAAGATCAGCAGCCGTGAGGTGAAATTCGCCTCGCTGTATCTGTTGACGACACCGGCGATCGTGCTGATCGGAACGGCGGTCGCGATGGCGCTGCCCGGTGAGCGGGCGAGCATGCTCAACAGCGGGCCGCACGGGCTTTCTGAGGTGCTGTACGCGTTCACATCAGCAGGCAACAACAACGGCAGCGCGTTCGCCGGCATCTCGGTGAACACCCAGTGGTACAACACCGCTTTAGGGCTGGCCATGTTGTTCGGCCGTTACCTGCCCATCATCTTCGTCCTCGGGCTGGCTGGGTCGCTGGCCAAGCAACGGCCTGTTCCGGCCTCCGGCGGCACGCTGCCTACACACCGCACCTTGTTCGTCGGCATGCTGGCCGGCGTCACGGTCGTGGTCGTCGCCCTCACCTACTTCCCGGCCCTGGCGCTGGGCCCACTCGCCGAAGGGCTGCACCGATGAGTTCCGTCCACGCCGGTCTGCTGGATCCGAAGTTGCTGGTGACCGCGTTGCCGGACGCTCTTGGCAAGCTCGACCCGCGCACCTTGTGGCATAACCCGGTCATGTTCTTGGTGGAGGCCGGCGCGGTACTCACGACCGTCATCGCCGCCACCGACCCGTCAGTTTTCGCGTGGCTCATCGTCGTGTGGCTGTGGCTCACCGTGCTGTTCGCCAATCTCGCAGAGGCGGTTGCCGAAGGGCGGGGCAAGGCGCAAGCCGAGTCGTTGCGCAAGGCGCGAACCGACACGATGGCGCGCCGACTCATCGGCATCGGCGAGGAACTGGTCCCCGCCCCGCAGTTACGTCAGGGCGACCGGGTCGTGTGCGAGGCGGGCGATGTCATCCCTGGTGACGGCGATGTCGTCGAAGGCATCGCCAGCGTGGACGAGTCTGCGATCACCGGTGAGAGCGCCCCGGTTATCCGCGAAAGCGGCGGGGACCGCAACTCGGTCACCGGGGCAACCCTCGTGCTTTCGGACCGGATCGTCGTGGAGATCACGCAGAAGCCAGGCGAGAGCTTCATCGACAGGATGATCGCCCTTGTCGAGGGCGCGAGTCGCCAGAAGACGCCCAACGAGATCGCGCTGAACATCCTGCTGTCATCGCTGACGATCATCTTCCTGCTGGCCACGGTCACCCTGCAGCCGCTGGCCATCTTCTCGAAGCTCAACCAGCCCGGCATCCCGAACACCGCCTCCCTCAACGACAACGGCATCACCGGCATCGTCCTGGTATCGCTGCTTGTCTGCCTCATTCCGACCACAATCGGCGCGCTGCTTTCGGCGATCGGGATCGCCGGCATGGATCGGCTCGTGCAGCGCAATGTGCTCGCCATGAGCGGGCGCGCCGTCGAGGCCGCGGGCGACGTCAATACCTTGCTGCTCGACAAGACCGGCACGATCACGCTTGGCAACCGCGCTGCCAGCGAGTTCGTCCCGGTCGACGGTGTCGATGTGGTGCGGCTGGCTGACGCCGCGCAACTGTCCTCCCTCGCCGACGAGACCCCCGAAGGGCGCTCCATTGTGGTGCATGCGAAAGCGGAGCACGGGCTGCGCGAACGGCATCCCGGCGAACTGACCCGTGCCAGCTTCGTCCCGTTCACCGCCCAAACCCGGATGAGCGGCGTCGACCTCACCGGGGAGGACAATCGGCAGATTCGCAAGGGCGCGGCCGCGTCGGTACTCGGCTGGGTAGCAGCGAACGGCGGGTACGTTCCGGCGAGCACCAGCAACATCGTGGACGGGATCGGAGCGTCCGGCGGCACCCCGCTCGTCGTCGCCGAGCAGGTGGGCGACGCCGGCGCGCAAGTGCTCGGCGTCATTCATCTCAAGGACATCGTCAAGCAGGGCATGTCAGAACGCTTCGCCGAACTACGCCGGATGGGCATCCGTACGGTGATGATCACCGGTGACAATCCGCTGACAGCAAAGGCGATCGCGGACGAAGCGGGTGTCGACGACTTTCTCGCCGAGGCCACCCCCGAGGACAAGATGGCGCTGATCAAGAGCGAGCAACGTGGCGGAAAACTCGTCGCGATGACCGGCGACGGCACGAACGACGCCCCGGCGCTCGCACAGGCTGATGTCGGTGTCGCAATGAACACCGGCACGTCCGCTGCGAAGGAGGCCGGCAACATGGTCGACCTCGACTCCGACCCGACGAAGCTCATCGAGATCGTCGAGATCGGCAAGCAGTTGCTCATCACCCGCGGCGCGCTCACGACGTTCTCCATCGCCAACGATGTCGCGAAGTACTTCGCCATCATCCCGGCGATGTTCGCTGCGGTGTACCCGGGCCTGGACTCGCTCAACGTCATGCGGCTGCACTCGCCGCAGTCGGCGATCCTGTCCGCGGTGATCTTCAACGCGCTGGTCATCGTCGCGCTGATTCCGCTGGCGTTGCGAGGGGTTCAGTACCGGCCTTCCAGCGCGAGCGCGATGCTGCGCCGCAATATCTCCATTTACGGCCTGGGCGGCATCGTCGTGCCATTCCTCGGCATCAAGCTCGTCGACCTCGTCGTCCAGTTCGTCCCAGGGATCGGCTGATCAATCGTGCGTACTCTCACCAGTTACCTTCGGCAGGGTCTTGCCGCCCTCCGCCTGCTCGTCGCGCTGAGCGTCCTGCTGGGCGTGGGCTACCCCCTCGTGGTCACGCTCGTTGCCCAGGTGCCCGGACTGTCCGGCCGCGCCGACGGTTCGCTGCTGACCAGCAACCAGAGCACTGTCGGGTCGTCGCTACTCGGGCAGAGCTTCACCGACAAGGCCGGCGCCCCACTGCCGCAGTACTTCCAGACCCGCCCCGCTGTCAGTAACTACGACCCGGCCGCGTCCGGTGCCAGCAATCTGGGGCCTGAGTCGATCGTCGACAAGGTGGGCGCGCCGAGCCTGCTCACCCAGGTCTGCGCCCGCAGCCACGCGATCGGCAAGACCTTCGGCGTCGACGGGTCGCGACCCTTCTGCACTGCGGACGGCGTCGGCTCGGTGCTCGCCGTGTTCCACCGTGGCCCTGGCTACGGTGGCCCGGTCACCCGGGCAGTGAGCCTGAACCAAGCCTGCCCGGCGACGCCGTTCTTGCGCAGCTATCGCGGCGTCACAGTGCAGTGCGGGCGAGCCGGGCAGGACTACTCGCGGGGGCAGCTAGTGCCGATCCGGGGCAGCGCCCCGCGCAACCCGGCGGTACCGGCCGACGCGGTCACCTCGTCCGGCTCGGGTCTGGACCCGGACATCAGCCCGGCGTACGCCGCGCTCCAGGAAAAGGTCGTCGCCGGCACCCGCGGCATCAGCGTGGCCCAGGTCGATGCCTTGGTGCGGGCACACCAGCACGGCCGCGGTCTCGGCTTCCTCGGCGAGGCACGGGTCAACGTCGTCGAGCTGAATCTCGCACTCGACCACCGCTATCCATATCGATCCTGAGGCGTGCCGTCTTTCGCGAAACGGGACTGACTTGCGACACTTGGGGCGTGGTCGATACCAAGCGCGAGGTGGCTGTGCGGGTGAGTGCGGCGGAACTCGACGCCCTGCGCGAAGGGCTGGAACTGCTGCGCGAACAGCTCGAGTCGACGGTGCGCAACGAACCGCCGGACAAGCGGGCTGCGATGGATGCCGCGCGACAACTGCACGTCGTCGCGCACCTGGAGGCAACGCTCGACGAGGCCGGTTGAAGCAGCAGAACCGGCCGTGATCAGCTGCCAACCCGCAACGCCGGCCAGATTGCTCCGGCGGCGACGCCGAGAATGAACAGCCAACCAAAGGCACGATTGTGGACGAGGCACACCCGGTGGTACCAGAGCGGCCAGCCGACGTATCCCGCCGGCGGCTCAGCCGGGGCGGCCGAGGACATCACTCGCAGCGCCCTCAGCGCCCGCGGCAGCGCGAACAGCACTACGGCCAGCAACGGCGACAGGGCGCCGAGCGCGACCGCCACCGCGGTGAGCACGTACATCAACACCAGGACCGCGCGGTTGAGCAAACGCGCGCCACGCTCGCCGAGCAACACCGCGACCGTGTGCTGCTTCTGGGAGATGTCGAACGAGCGCTGGTCGATGTGCTTGCCGACCAGGATCGACGCGACGCCCAGGCCGTAGGGCACCGAGGCCACGAACGCGTCCGCGGACCAGCGCCCGGTGATCACGTAGTAACCGCCGCCGATCATCAGCGGCCCCCACACCGCGAACGCGGCGACCTCGCCGAGCCCGAGTTCCTTGAGCGCGCGCGGCGCGGCGTCGTAGGCGTAGAGCAGCACACCGCCGACAACGGTCAACCAGAGCGCGTCCCAGCCGCGCAGTGCGATGAAATAAATCCCGATCGCGGCGGCCACCGCGGCCAGTACCGCGAGACCGGTGGCGAGAAAGCGCATCGTGAAAGCGCCACTCGCGACCGGGTGCAACGTGTAACGCCGCCTCGGCGAATCCTCTGTGTCATGCCCACGGCGGTAGCCGAAGTAGTCGTTGGACAGGTTGCTGATGCCGTGCAGAACGACGTAGCCGACGAAGACGAGCACGAACGGCACCACTTCGAAGCGGCGGTCGGTGGCTGCGAGCAGTCCGGCGATCACCGCGCTTTGCGCAGAGATGACCAGGATCACGCTGCGTGCGGCGTAGAGGAAACGTGCGACTGGGTCGAGACCGCTCAGATCGTGCGCGGTGGCCGGGTAAAAGCCGGTGAACGCGCCGGCCCACGCGAGCGGGCCGCGCCTGGCCTTGTCCTGCGGGGTATTGCCGAGGGCAGGGGTTGCTGTGGACACGAAACTTCCTTTCGTCGTTATCTTTCACGCTACGACCTACCCCGCTACGAGGAGAACGCTGATGCATAACGAGCACCGTTACGAGGTCACAGTCACCTGGACGGGGAACCGCGGTGAGGGAACGGCGAGCTACCGCTCCTACGATCGCGACAATGACATCGAGACCGAGCACCACCCGGTCATCCAGGGATCGGCCGACCCGCACTTTCGCGGCAACCCCTCGCGCTGGAACCCCGAGCAACTGCTGGTCGCCGCCGCCGCGCAGTGTCACATGCTCGCCTACCTGCACGTCGCTGCGACAAACAATCTCATCGTCACCGCCTACGTCGACCACCCCACGGCGGTTCTGACCGAGGACGACAAGGGTGGCGGGGCGTTCACCGACATCACCCTGCATCCGACGGTCACGATCACCGATCCGGATCAGATCGAACTCGCAGCGCGGTTGCACCACGACGCCAACGCCGCGTGCTTCATCGCCAACTCGCTCAACCTGCCGGTGCGCCACGAGCCGAGCACGGTCGTGCGCATCTGATGTGTGATCATGCGGCGTCATGGCGTTGTCAGAGGGCTGTGTGAGAGTGCAGCCATGAGCGAAACACTGAGCCGAACCGATGCGTCCGCAGCGGTCGACGGCTCGCCCTGGCGCTACCTGCTCGCCACGCTGGCGACCTCGGCCGATGTCAGCTCCGCACAGCAGGCGGTGCAGGTCGCGCAGGCAGCAGTCGCGGCCTGCGGCGCTGAAGCCGACGGGCACCTACGGCTGGATCTGCGGCCCGGCCGCGTCGAGCTCACCCTGCAGAGCACCGCGACGCGCCAGATCACGCAGACCGATGTCGTGCTCGCGGGAAAGATCGGCGACGCGGTTGCCGAGCTAGGATTGGAGCTCACTGGCGCAACAGGCTCGCTGCGGCGGCGCTCGGTGCAGAGCCTGGAGATCGCGATCGACACGATGGATGTCGCTGCGATCCGGCCGTTCTGGCGTGCTGTGCTCGGCTACGCCGACGAGGGCGGCGGTGAGGATCCGGACGACGCCGTGATCGACCCGGTCGGTCAGGGGCCGACCGTGTGGTTCCAGCAGATGGACGAGCCGCGTCCGCAGCGCAACCGAATCCACTTCGACGTCACCGTCTCCCACGACGAGGCGCCGAGGCGGATTCAGGCGGCACTCGACGCCGGTGGCGTGCTTGTGAGTGACGCGGCAGCGCGGGCCTTCTGGATCCTTGCCGACTCCGAGGGCAACGAGATTTGCGTCTGCACCTGGCAGGACCGCGATTCACGCCCGGCCGGCTGATTCGGCTGCCGTGGTCGCGGGTAGGCCGAACAGATCAGTAGCGCGAGTGAAGCGAATCGATGGGAGTGCGTCAGTGAGTGAGCAGAAGGCAGCGGGTGAGGGTCTAAGCGACGCGGAAATGGTCAAGCAGGTAGCCCAACAGAGCGACAGCGAGCACGAGCAGAGCGACTACTTCAAACGCGAGGCGGACGGGACGACGACCGACACCGAGGCCGCGCAGGCGGACGCCGACGAGATCCAGAGCTGACCCGGGTCTGCAGTCGGCCCGGGACGGTCACGATTGCGGCAGTGTTCACGATTGCGGCAGTGTTCACGATTGCGGCAGTGTCCGAACGACGACGACCGGGCAGGGGCCGTTGCGCACGCAATACTCGGCGACCGAACCCAGCAGCATGCCGGGGAAGGCAGCGCGCCCGCGAGCGCCCACCACCAGCAGTTTTGCTCCTTCGGAGTGCGTCAGCAGGGCGGGGCCGGCGGGTCCTTGGGTCACATGTTCGGTGACGTCCAAGTCCGCGTACTCGGCGCGTATCGGCTCGAGCATCTCGGTGAGGGTTCTGGTGGTGTCCGCCTGCAGGTCCACGCCGGGCGGTACCCGCGTGACGTAATTGGGCCAGCGCCAGGTCGCCACCGCGCGCAGCGAGGATCCGGTGAGCCGGGCTTGCTGGGCGGCCCAGGCGAGCGCGTCCCGGCTGCCGTCCGAGCCGTCGACGCCCACGACGATCACGCCGCCCGTGACAGCTGACAGGTCAGTGGCCGTCATTGCTGACCTCCATCGGGCCGTCTGTCGGGTTCGCTTCCAGCTTGGTTGGGTTGAGCTTGCGCCACAGCAGGAACAGCAGGCCCAACGCGAGCATGCCGAGGCCCAGCCAGAGATTGATGTTGATGTCAGCCGCCTTGGCGCGTTCCTTGTCCGAGGTGAAGAACCCCGAGATGGTCAGCATCACCCCGTACAGCACGAACAAGGACCCGATCAGAAGGCGGATGTCGAACAGCTTTGCAGCGGCAGATGCCGGGGTGCCAGTGCTGGGTTGCTCGGCCATGATTCCTACCTCTTCCTAGATGAAGATGATCGCGAGGACAGCGGTGATCCCGAGCGAGATGCCGCCCAGGATCTTCGGCGATGCCCACCACTGCGGTTTGGGCACCGACTTCGGATCGGGCGCGTTCGGGTCCGGGACACCCCACACCAGGCCGGCCAGCTCGGACACCGGCTTGGGTTCAGTCACCAGGGTGACGAGGACGGTCACGACGGCGTCGGCCAGGAAGGCTACGATGGCACCGTAGAAATTGGCCATCTGCGCGTTGATCTTGGCGTGCGAGAGGACCTCGCCGCCGACGTAGAAATAGCCGATCCCGTACGCCGAGAAGTGCATGACTCCGGCCCCGATAGTGCCTGCCGCCAGCCCGCTGACGCCGGCCCATGGCGTCGTCCGCTTCCAGAACATCGCAATGAGGAAGGTGGCGAACAGCGGCGCGTTGAAGTAGCTGAACAGCAATTGGATGTAGTTCATGATGTTGCTGTAGCCGGACGCGATGAATGCTGTGCCGATGCCGATCAGGATGCCAACGACCGTGACGATCCGACCGACCCTCAGGTAGTACCCGTCGCGTCGGCCCTTCGCGATGTAGGTCTGCCAGATGTCGTAGGTGAACACCGTGTTGAACGAACTCACGTTGGCGGCCATGCCGGCCATGAACGCGGCGAGCAGTCCGGCGAGCGCAACTCCGAGCGTCCCGTTGGGCAGGTACTTGTTCATCAGCAACGGGATGGCGTCGTTGTAGGTGCCGCCCGTAGTCCCGAGTTTCGGAACGACCGCGACGGCGATCAGGCCGGGGATGATCGTCAAGGCGGGTATGAAGATCTTGGGGAAGGAGCCGATAAGCGGGGTGCGCTGCGCCGCCGAGAGGTCCTTCGCCGACAGTGCACGCTGCACCTCGGCGAAGTTGGTCGTCCAATATCCGAAGGACAGCACGAAGCCGAGTCCCATGACAATGCCGATCCAGTCGCCGAGCGGGTTGGACCAGTGACCGACATTCGTTCCTGACCAGGTGCTGAAGAAGGCCGAGTTGTTGATCTTGTGCTGCAAGCCGTTCCACCCGCCGACGTCGGCCAGGCCGATGATGACGAGCGGCACGAGCCCGGCAATGATCACGAAGAACTGCAGGACCTCGTTGTAGATCGCGCCGGACAGCCCGCCGAGCAGGATGTACGCGAGCACGAAACCCGCTGACACCATGATCGACACCCAGATCGGCCAGCCGATCAACGCGTTGATGACCAGCGCGAGCGCGTACAGGTTGACGCCGGCAGTCAGCACGGCAGCCAACGCGAAGGAGAGCGCGTTGAACAGATGCGTGGCCGGATTGAATCGGCGCAGCAGGAACTCGGGAACGCTGCGCACTTTTGAGCCGTAGTAGAAGGGCATCATCACAATGCCGAGGAACACCATGGCCGGCACCGCGCCGATCCAGTAGAAGTGCACGGTCGACAGGCCATACTGTGCGCCGTTGGCCGCCATGCCGAGGATCTCGATCGCCCCGAGGTTCGCCGAGATGAAGGCCAAGCCGGTCACCCACGCCGGCAACGATCGCCCGGACAGCAGGAAATCCTCGCTGGTCGCGATCGCACGCCGTGCCATCACCCCGATTGCCACGACCAGCGTGAAATAGATTGCCAGGATCACGTAGTCGAAGAAGTTCACGTCGAGCCGTAGCACCTGAGCCACCTCCGGGGGAGCACGCGAGCAGATGTCGCGGCATAGCGTTTCAAACGAGCATTTGTGTACCCACGCGGAGCATTCTCGCAACACCACTGGCGGTCAAGAACCGCGCGCCGCGACGCGCGGGGCAAATCCGCGCGTCTTGCGTGAACTGTCTGAGAACGTTCATGCTGCGCCGCGAAGCGTCGATGAACTGTGTGCAGACTCGGCTGGTTCCGCGGTCGCAGCACGCGTAGCGTCAGTGCACGCGACGGCGCCGTGTCAGCAACAGACACGCGCTACCGCACGCGCAAAGTCGGGAGGCAATCCAATGGCACGCCGCGCTGGTTTCGTGGTGTCGCTCATTGCCGTGCTCGCAGCGAGTTTGCCGGCCCCAGCCGCGTCTGGTTTGACCCGGATTGCGATTCCTACACCGTCCGTACCGGGCACGGTGAACCCCGCGGCGGTGAGTTCCACGCCGACCTCGCCGGCACCGACCACCTCCCCGACACCGACACCGACACCGACACCGACACCGACTTCGACGACACCACCGGTTTCGCTTCCGTCACCGTCCAGTACCGTCGCGTCCAGCTCCGCACCGGGCAGCCCCACCTCGTCCGGGACGCCACCATCCCCCACACCGACGCCGCGCACATCGACGCAACCCGTGCCGCCGGAAGCGAGCGCCGCACCGAGTGACCCGCTGGCCATCCGGCTGCCGAAGATCGCACTGGCGGCCCTCGCGACGGTGCCGGACTACAACATCGACCCGTTGCTACTCGCCGGGTTACGCAAGAAGCTCAGCCAGACCATCGCCGCCGAGAGCCGGCTGCACGGCACGCTCGGCGATCAGCAACGCGAGACGGCCGGGCTTCGGGCGGAGGTCAAACGGCTGCAGGCCGAGGCCGATCGGGGTCACCAGAGTGCGATCGAGGCCCGCCGGCGCTTCCAGTTGGCTGTCAGCAGCAACTACATGTCCGGTGACGGATTGTCGCCTGCCCTCAACGCGATGTTCTCCCCTGCATCGCACAGTCCCGAGGACGTCATGTACTCCGCGGACGTCATCGGCCAGTACGCGACCGATCAGGGTGCGCTCGCCCGCGCGGCACTGCGGCAGATGCACCGGGCCACCGCAGCAGCGCAGGCCGAACAGGATGTTGCCGTTGCCGCAGCCCGCCGGTTGCGAAGCACCCAGCGCCGCCATCTCGCCGCCCAGCAGGCAGCGGCTCTCGTCCGGCAGCAGATCAAGGCGCGCATCATCGCGGTGCGCCAGGATCTCGCCGCCAAGCAGGCCGCCCAGCGGGTCACGTCCGGCACCTCGATCGAAATCTGGCAGAGCTATCTGGCGACGTTGGGCAGCTACGGGGTGCACCCGCCGCTTGCTGCGCAACTGCGTGACCCGAACCACTTGCCGCGCGGCCTGCAGGCCGTGCTCGACGCGAGCGGTGTCAAGCAGGCCGGCGTCGCTGCCCTGCCCACCGCGCACGGGAACGTGCTGGTGCTGCCGAGAGAAGTCATCGTCGCGATCGGTTTCGCCTACGGGCAGCTGGGCAAGCCCTACGTCTGGGCAGCGACGGGGCCGAACAGCTTCGACTGTTCCGGGCTGATGCTTGCGGCGTTCCGTTCGGCCGGGATCACCTCGATGCCGCGCACCGCGGCCGAGCAGTACGCCTGGACTCCGCGGATCACACCAGGTCAGGAGATGCCAGGTGACCTGGTCTTCTTCCAAGGCGATGACGGGACGGCAACACGTCCCGGCCACGTCGCGCTCGTCGTGGACCCCGTCCGGCACCTGATGATCCAAGCGCCGCAGACCGGCGACGTCGTGAAGATTTCCGACTACTCGCAGTGGGGGGGCCTGATCGGCTTCGGCCGGGTGACCACCGCCGCGTAGACGGCTCGTCGGCTACGGTCCTATCGGTGAGCACCACCGCTACCGTCAGCGTGTTCTTCCTCGGTGGCACCATCAGCATGACTCCGGTCGGCGGTACTGCCGCAAGCGGAGACACTCACAGCGAAGACGCTCACAGCGGCGGCGCCGTGTCGCGTCTCGGCCCGCGCGAGCTGGTCGACGCCATCCCTGGCCTCGCAGCGCTGGGCGTCACCCTGGACCTGCGCGACTTCCGCAAGCTGCCGAGCGCCGATCTCTGCTTCGCCGATCTGCTCGAGCTGCTCGACGTCGCCGAGCGCGCCAATACTGACGGCGTCGTCGTGGTTCAAGGCACCGACACGCTCGAAGAGACGGCGTACCTGTTCGACCTGCTCTGGCGGGGTGACGCGCCGATCGTCGTCACCGGCGCGATGCGCAACCCATCGCTTGCCGGAGCGGACGGTCCCGCGAATCTGCTCGCCGCCGTCACCGTCGCAGCCGGTTCGCAATTTCGCGGGCTTGGCGCTCTCGTCGTGCTCAACGACGAAGTACACGCCGCCCGGCACGTCGCCAAGCACCACACGAGCAGCCCGGCGGCGTTCGTGTCGCCCAACGCCGGGCCGATCGGACGCGTCGTCGAGGGAACGCCGACCCCGACCGCTAGCGTCGCCCGGCTGCCCACGCTGGCCCGGCCGGCGACGATCTCCGTCAGCGTGCCGGTGATCTCGATCGCGCTCGACGACGACGGGACCCTGCTCGACGGTATCGAGCGGCGCTGCGCCGGGCTCGTCGTCGCCGGCTTCGGGGCGGGGCACGTCCCAGGTCGGCTGGCCGAGCGACTCGGCGCGATCGCCGCCCGGATTCCGGTGGTGCTGGCCTCGCGAACCGGGGCCGGGCCGGTGCTGTCCAGGACGTACGGGGCGATCGGTTCAGAAGTCGATCTGTTGCAGCGCGGGCTGGTCGGTGCCGGGATGCTCGACCCGTTCAAGGCGCGTGTGCTGCTGTCGGTGCTGCTGGCGAACGCGGGCAGCCGCGAGGTAGTCGCAGCGCAATTCGCCAGGCTGGCCGGCGTCGCCCATAGTTGACCGCGCAGCCGCGATGCGCATCGGCAGCTGTTCGACGTCCTTGACAATGCCAGCGCGGGCACCCGATGCCGGGCACGTCGTCATCTCGGGGCCGCACCGCGGCCGGTAGCTCATCGAGTGACAAACGCCGGCCCTACGGTGGGCAGATGGCTGCGCTTCCCGGACGCCGTACGCCCGTCCTCCTCGAGCTGGATCTCACCGAATTGCCCGCCGCACCCGACCCGGGTGACCCGCTCGAGCGGCTGCGATCGCGCGGGCGACACCTGTGGCGCCCGACCCTGCGAGCGCTGCACGACGCGGCGGACGACAAGCAGGTTGCCGGGCTGATCGCCAAGATCGGCGGCACGCTGCCGTGGGCCGCCATGCAAGAGCTCCGTCTGGCGGTCCTTGCCTTCGCGGCTAGCGGCAAGCCCACGCTCGCCTGGGCCGAAAGCTTTTCCGAGGGACGCGGCGAGATGGCCGGGTACGTGCTGGCGAGCGCGTTCGATGAGATCTGGCTGCAACCGGGCGGCATGGTCGGGATGCTCGGTGTCGGCGCCGAGGTCACGTTCGTTCGCGGCGCGCTGGACCGACTCGGCATCGAGCCGCAGTTCGAGCAGCGTCACGAGTACAAGAACGCCGCCGACACGCTGCTGCGCACCGAGTTCAGCGCCGCACACCGCGAAGCGCTCGAGCGCCTCACCGAGTCGGTCTTCGACGACGCGGTACGCGATATCGCACAGGGTCGTGGCCTGGCGCCCGACCGGATTCGCGAATTGATCGACACCGGGCCGCGTACAGCGACCGGCGCATGCGAGGTGGGCCTGGTCGATCAGCTCGGCTACCGCGACGGGGCGTACGCGAAGGCGCTGGAGTGCGCGGGCGCGAACGCACAACTGCTGTTCGCCGATCGCTGGCGACCGCGACGCAGGGCGGCGCAACTCGCGAGAAGGCGTGGCCATGTCGCACTGGTCGAGGCACGTGGGGCGATCGTGTCCGGGCGAAGCCGCCGCGGTCCGACCGGACGCCAGGTGGGCAGCGATTCGCTCGGCGCGGCCCTGCGCGCGGCGGCAGCGGATCCGCATGCGCGTGCTGTCGTACTGCGCATCGATTCGCCAGGCGGCTCTGCCGTCGCGTCCGAGACGATCTGGCGTGAGGTGTGCAGAGTGCAAGAGGCGGGCAAGCCGGTCGTCGTCTCGATGGCAGGCACCGCGGCGTCAGGTGGGTACTACATCGCCTGCCCGGCTGACGTCATCCTCGCGTTGCCGTCGACGCTTACCGGCTCGATCGGCGTCTTCGGCGGGAAGCTCGTCGTGACCGGCCTGCTCGACCGGGTCGGCCTCACGACCGGCGCGATAGCACACGGCGCGCGGTCGCTCATGTTTTCCGCTCGTCGCGGGTTCGACCCGGGCGAACGCGAACGGCTAGCAGCGACGATCGACGCCGTTTACGACGACTTCGTCTCGAAGGTTGCCGCCGGGCGCGGACGGCCGTTCGCCGAGGTGGAGGCGATGGCCCGCGGCCGGGTCTGGACCGGCAGTGACGCGGTGCGCATCGGCCTTGTGGACGATCTCGGTGGGCTCCGCGACGCCGTGCGGATCGCCCGCACGCGGGCGGGCTTGCCGCGCACGGCTCCGGTGCGTGCCGCGGTTCGTCAGTCGCCGCTGGCGCGGCTCCGCCGTCCGACCAACAGCGCCGACCCTCGTGCAGCGCTGGGCGCGCTAGCCCCCGCGTGGCCCGGGCTGGCCGAAGCATTGGGTCTGGCGCCTGCCGACGCGTTGCGGATGCCGCCGCTACGGCTGCACTGACGCTACGACTGCACTGACGCGACGGGCAACCGGGGGGTTGAGGATCCCGCCAAGCCGGACCAGGCCAGCACAACGGAACGACACCTGACGACGAGTACGTCGGCCGGGTCGCGGGCGACGACCTTGGCTACGCCGAGGAGTTGGGTGCGGAGCGTCGCGCCGAAGCCGGCTGACGCGACCGTCGCGCGAAACCGAGACCCGCGCCGTCGATGGACGTCAGCCGGCGACGTCCGGTCCCCCCGGTAATGCGTCCGAGGTTGCTGCCCCACGTAACGCGTCGGAGAGTGCGTCCAGCTTGCGGGTGACCATTTCGAGGTCGTCGCCACTCGCGGCTAGCATCGCAGTGCGCGCCCATAAGCCGCCTCGATCGAGGGCTGAGCGACCCCTCGGAGTGAGCATGATCGCCAGGCTGCGGCGGTCGCCGCTCACGCTGGTGCGCTCAGCGAGGCCCGCGTGCTCCAGGCGATCCATCACCGTTGTCATGCTGCTCGTGGCGACGCCTGTTCGGCGGGCGAGTTCGCAGGCGCTCATCGGCCCGGCTTCGGCGACATGGCTCAGCGCGAGGGTGTCGGTGACGCCGATTCCGAGTGATGCGGCCCAGCGTTGGCGCAGCTCGTGCGCCGAAAGCACGAGCCGCCGCAATGCTGCAGTCGCAGCATCGAGAGCCGCACCGTCCGGAGTTGCGCCGTTGGGAGTTGCGCCGTTGGGAGTTGCGCCATTGGAAGTAGCGCCATCCGAAGTAGCGCCATTGGGAACTGCGCCGTTGGCCACCATCTGATGGTTCGTGTCAGTGATCATTGCTGCCCCGTGAGGCCAGGTCGGCGGTCCCCGCTTTCTGGGCGACAGCCGAGTAGACGACCAATTCTACGTGACGTTCGACCGTTGGAATCTCGTTGTGTTCGTGTTATTTTTACGGTGAGGTCGAAGTGAAGTCCGGACGCGCTTACGTTCGACAGCACTACGTGCGCGCCGAAGCCCGACCACGGGGGTGTGCGGGCTGGGATTGCGCAGTCGACCGAGCAAGGGGGCCGTCCCGGCGACATCGCGGGGGTGATGATCGGGGCGGCCCTACTTGCGCCCTGCACCCGCAGCCCAGTTGCAACCCAACCGAGCGTGCGCGCACGAGCCCGATCGGCGACCACGTGATCTGAGCCCGCGGCGGCCATGACCGCCCACTGCCAGCGCGGACGCCAGCGCGGACGCCAGCCCGGTCCCCACGCGGTTCCCCGCGCACCTGCCCAAGCGCCGGACCATGCAACGGGCAGGCACGGTTGGCCGGTAATCAGCCAACCGAAAGGAACACACGATGTTTCACCGCACAGCCATGATCGCCCTGGCGATCGGCGCCGCAAGCATCGGCGCCGTCGGGTTCACCGCCGCCGGCGCCGCTACCAAGTCCGCTGCTGTCGCTCCGGACGTCCACTTCTCGATGGTCCGCTCGGCCGGTGCCGCAGCCGCAAACTGCATCCCGAACGCGAAGGCGGTCGTCACCATACGTCGGACGGGTCCCGTCGAACTGATGGACGTGAACGTCTCCGGGCTGCCGGCCAACACCGGCTTCGACCTGTTCGTGCTGCAGCTGCCGAATGCGCCCTTCGGCGTGTCCTGGTATCAGGGCGACCTGGAAACCGGTGCCACCGGGCTAGGGCACGGCCGCTTCGTCGGCCGGTTCAGCGTCGAGACGTTCGCGGTTGCTCCGGGCACGGGGGTGGCTCCGTCCGTGCATTCGAAGCCGATCGCCGACGCCACGAGCAATCCACCGTTCGCCCCGATCCACACCTACCACCTGGGTCTGTGGTTCAACTCGGCCGCCGATGCTGCGAAGGCCGGTTGCCCGAGCACGGTCACCCCGTTCAACGGCGACCACAACGCGGGTATCCAGGCGCTGAGCACGCGCCAGCGCCCGGATGTGCAGGGACCGTTGCGCTTCATCGTTTCCTGAGCAGCACTCGCGCGACAGGCGGTGGGGACGCCAACGCGTCCCCACCGCCTGCGCGTGTCTTCACCGATTCGTTGACTAAAACCGCTTTCGAGGGCCTGCTGGACGGACTAGCCTCGGGTGCCCGGGTCGCTCTGGTTTCGGTGGGTACGTGGTGGTCGTCAGCGAGCATTTGTCGGGGTCGGTCCGTATGGGCCGGGTCCCCGCTGCGCTCACCGGGTTTGTTGGCCAGCCCGGAAAAATTCAGTCGATTCGGGACCTGATCGCCACCGCGCGGCTGGTGAGCCTGACCGGACCGGGCGGGGGTGGCAAGACCCGGCTCGCTATCGAGGTCGCCGGAAGCCTCGAGCACAAGTTTCCGGGTGCTGTGTGCTGGGTGGACCTTGCCTCGCTTGCCGACTCGTCAGGCGTGGCACGAGCGCTCGCCAACGCGCTCGGCGTGCGTGAGGAGCCCGGACGTGCGCTGCTCGGCTCGGTCATCGCCCACGTCGCGGATGCGCGCCGGATCCTCGTCCTGGACAATTGCGAGCACCTGCTGCCGGACGTCGCCGAATCGATCCGGACGTTGCTGAGCGAATGCCCGGGGCTGCGCGTCCTCGCGACCAGCCGGGAGATGCTCGGAGTCGCTGGGGAACTCGTCTGGCAAGTCCCCACGCTGAGCGTGCCGTCAGCGGACGACGCGTTGAGCCAAGAAAAGTTGCTCGACTACGAATCGGTGCAGCTGTTCCGCGAGCGCGCCCAGGCGGTACAGGCGGGTTTCACCGTCGACGAACGCAACGCCCCCGCGATCGCCCGAATCTGCCGCGGCCTCGACGGCCTGCCGCTTGCCATCGAGCTCGCGGCCGCGCGCGTACGCGTGCTGTCCGTCCTCGAGATCGCCGAGGCATTGGAGGATCGGCTCGCGTTGCTCACCGCGGCCGGCTACACGGCAGTGGATCGGCACCGCTCGTTACGCGCAGTGCTCGACTGGAGCTACCGCCTGCTGACCGAGCCGGAGCGGCGACTGTTCGCGCAACTGTCGGTATTCAAAGGCACTTTCAGTCTGGACGCTGCGCGTGCGGTGCACGACAAGGGTTACGGCGAAAGCGATCCCCTCGAGTTGCTCGCTCATCTCGTAGACCGATCACTGATCGTTGCGAGCTCCGAGGGCCGGCGGGCGCGCTACACGCTGTCCGAGACCGTCCGGCTCTACACAGACGAACATCTGCGGCGCAGCGGCGAGGACGTCGCCACCCAGCTCCGCCTGGTGAGCTGGTGCGCAGCCTTCACCGAGCGCGCCGAGCCGGAGCTGTTCGGCCCGGACCAGACGCAGTGGCTCGATCAACTGGAGCTGGAGCGGGGCAACCTCAGCGCCGCTGTGCACATCTGCGTGCGCGAGAAGGCCGCCGCGAGTGACGGCCTGCGCATTACTGCCGCACTGTGGCGTTTCTGCTACCTGCGCGGGTACTACACCGAGGGCAGGTCCTGGTCGAACACGATGCTCGCAAGCGCGTCCGCCGAGAACACCCCCGCGCCGGTGCGGGCGCGGGCCCTGGTCGGCGCCGGCAACCTCGCCTACCTCCAATGCGCGTACGACGAGGCAACCGAGCAGTTGGAGAAAGCGCTGGCCATCTACCGCGACTTGTCGGACACGCCGGGGGTGGCAAAGGTTCTGCAATCGCTGGGCAGCGTGGCGCGCGAGCGCGGCCGCTACGAGGTGGCGAGTGCCCTGCACACCGAAACCCTGACCCTCTGGCGCCGGTTGAATCACGTCGAGGGCGCCGCGCGCGCGATCAACTCGTTGAGCCTGCTCGCCTGGCTGCAGGAGGATCTGTCGAGCGCGGCGGCGCTGGCCGAGCAGGCACTCGGGCAGTACCGCGTGATCGGTGACAGCGAAGGCATTGTCTGGTCGCTCATCAACCTCGCCGCGAGCGCCGTCTACGGCGGCGACAGCGATCAGGCCGAGCAAGTGCTGCGGGAGAGCCTGTCCCGCTCCCGGGCGATCGGCTACCGCGAAGGCGTGGCCTGGTCACTCAACCTTCTCGGCATCCTGGCGTTGCAGAAACACGATGTCCGTGCGGCGCGCACACGGGTTGTTGCGCGACAGCCTGCGCGAGCATTGGGAACTTGGCGATCGGTGGCGCACGTCCAGCGTGCTCGAGGCGATGGCAGCAGCGGACGTCGACGCCGCGCAAATCGATCGTGGCGCGCGCACGCTCGGTGCTGCGGCGGGGATGCGTGCGGCCGTCGGCGCCCCCGTGCCGCCGGTCGAACGGATGATGATCGTGCAGACCGTCGCCCGCGTCGACACCGACCGCGGTGCTGATGCGCGGACAGCGACCGAGCGCCTCGGGCGGTTGGCGGACCCCGCAGAAGTGGTCGACGAGCTGTTACGAAGCACCGGCGAGGTAGCGGCCGTCACCGCTCGGACGACAGTGGCCGAGCGTGTTCCTCACGTCAGCGTGACTGCCCTCGGCGCAGCCCGGATCCAGGTGGACGACCGGCCGCTTACCGCCGCTGACTTCGGTTACGCCAAGCCGCGCGAACTGCTGTACTTCCTGATGGACCGAGAGGATGCGACCAAGGATCAGATCGGACTGGCGCTGTGGCCGTGGGCATCGTCCACCCGGCTGCGAAGCAGCTTTCACACCACCCTGCATCACCTGCGCTCGGCGCTTCCGGCAGATCGCGTCGTGTTCACCGACGGGCGCTACCGATTCGACCGATCGCGGCCGTTCGCCTATGACGTCAAAGAATTCGAGTCGTTGACCGCCGTCACGTCGTCAACTGCCGGGCCGAGCGCCGTCGACGATCTGGGGAAGGCGGTCGAGCTGTACCGCGGCGACTACCTCAACGAGCTCGTCGGCGAACGATGGATCGACGAGCGACGTGACGAACTGCGTCGAAGATACGAGCGAACGTTGCTTTCGCTAGCCAGGCTCAAGGCGACAACAGGACACTACGACGACGCGATCGAGTTGCTGCACCGCGCGATATCGCACGATCCGCTCAGCGAAAGCGTGCACCGCGAACTGATGCGCTGCTATGCCTCGGCCGGTCGGCGCGGTTCGGCGCTGCGCCAGTACAAGACACTCAGCACGCTGTTGCGTGACGAACTCAGCACGTCGCCGACCGCGGAGACGTCCGAACTGCAGGTCCGGATCCGACGGGGGGACGCTATGGCCGGCTATCAGCTCGACTGAGGCCCGCGTGCCCACGCACCGACGATGGTCGGCGGCAGCAGCACCGACTCGTGCGCGATCAACTCGGCCGCGATGCGTTCGGTGAGCGTGCCGAGGTCGAGATCGGACGCCGCGGCCAAGCCGTGCCGCTGGATCGCAGGAAGCAGGTTGCTCAGCACATCGCAGATCAGCATCGGGCCGGCCGAATCCGCCGCCCCTAGATAGGACTGCAGCCCGAGGATTTCAACCGATCGGGCCCCGGCGTCGGACAACACGTCGACCAGGTGCGGGCCGAGTTTGTGGCTGGCTCCGACGGCTTCGAAGGCTGCTGTCACGAGGTTCATCGTCCGCCGGACGAGCGGTGTCGGCGGGTGGCTACGCGCTGCGGACAGGTCGTACTCCATCGCGACGAACACGCCGTCCGGCAAAAGCCGCGCCAACAGGCTGCGAACCCGAGCTGTTGGGTCGGCCAGGTTCGGCAGCACGAACCCGGCGACGACCGCGTCGAAGTCCTCGTCCGGCTCGAACTGCGCGATGTCCGCGCTCACCAATCGGAGGTTGGCGATGCCGCGGTCGTCGCAGCTGCGCCGCGCGCGCGCTGTCGCCGCCTCCGACCCGTCCACGCCCACGATCGCGCCGGTCGGGCCGACGAGCTCCGCGGCGGCCCCGGCCACCCCGCCAGCTGCGGTGCCGAGGTTCAACACCCGCATGCCTGCCGTGACTCCGGCAAGGGTCAATACAGTGCGGGTCGCCGGTGCGAGCAGGGCAGCCGGCACGACCAGGCGGGCAAGTTCGGATTCGGGCCGGCCCTTCGTCGCTCGCGCCGCGGGTTCGGTGTTCATGCGTCGCAGGTTGGTCATCGAGCCACGATGAGCCCTCGCCGCTCGCCGCCACGCGTGGTGAAACGCGTAAGGCGCATGGCTGTTGACTCTGCCAGCACCACTATGCGTGGATTCCGCCATCGCCGTGCAGCAACTGCCCGTTGACCCAGCCGCCACGCGACGAGCAGAGGAAGCTCACCAGCGCGGCAGCGTCGGCCGGAACTCCCACCCGCCGCAACGGGCTCGCGGCAATGGCAGCTTGGACTTGCGCGGCGCTCATCCACCCGGTTTCCGTAGCGCCCGGGTTGACGACGTTGGCGGTGACCCCGAGATCGGCCAGCTCACGAGCCGCCGCCAGCACGATTCGATCGAGCGCGCCTTTGCTGGCGCCGTAGGGGAGGTTGCCCGCTGTGTGATCGCTCGTCAGGGCAACGATCCGCCCGCGACCGAATTCAGAGCGGTATCGGCCGGCGTACTCGCGGATGAGCAGCCACGACGCCCGGGCGTTGATATTCATGTGCCGCTCGAAGCTCTCCACGCTCGTCGTGCGAAGGTCGGAGTCAACCGACTCGCAGTGCGAGAGCACCAACGCGGTGACCGCGCCGAGGTCGTCCTCGATGCGCGCGAACAACCCGGGAATCGCGTCGGCGTCGCCGAGATCGGCCTCGACCGCAATCGATCGCCCGCCTGCCGCGCAAAGATCGGCCGCGATGCTCGCCGGCCCGGCGCCGTCGCTGCCCCACGGCATCCGCTCGTCGTACGCGCGCCAGAATGTGATCGCGACATCCCAGCCATCGGCTGCTAATTCCCGCGCGATGGCTGCGCCGATGCCCGCTCGCCGGCCGACGCCGGTGACGAGCGCGATCGGCCGATCCACCGCCGGATAAGGGGTTGTCACGCTGATAGCCAACCCGCCTATTGCCCCAAACTCCAGTCCCACGACATCTGTCCAGACATCGGACGCCTCCTGCTCACTCCAGGCACCCCCGCCCCTGTCATCGACACGTGCGGATCAGCGGTGTCGGGTGTTCAGCCGTGGGGTGCGTGACGGGTCGATCCATGCTGGTGGCATCCAGTGGGGTCGGCCGTTGGTCATGATGCAGTGCCAGTCGTGTTGTTGGAAGGTGCGGTGGTGGTGTCCGCAGAGCAGGGTGCCGTTATCGACGCTGGTGCGCCCGCTGTGGCGGTGCTCGGTGATGTGGTGGGTTTGGCACCAGGCTGGTGGGGCGTCGCAGCCGGGGAATGAGCAGCCGTGGTCTCGGGCGATGAGCGCGAGGCGTTGTTGTTCGGTGAAGATGCGTTGGGTGCTGGAGTAGGCGGTGATTGCTTTCGTTGTGGAGAGCAGCACGGCGATGATGCGGGCGTCGCCGCCGGCCCAGCGTTTCGCGAGGTGGGCGGGTACGAGGTAGCCGTGCCCGGTGCGCGCCATTCCGGGTCGGGTCGCTGTGCCGGTGGTGGGGGACGGGTCGTGCGGGCTCGGGAACAGAGCGGTGTCGCGGGTGACGCCGCTGCTGCCGAACCCGGCGTTGGTGGCGCTGCTGCTGCTGCTGCTGCTGCTGCTGGCGCTGCTGGTGGTGGTGTAGGTGTCGGCGTCCATGGTGAGCAGGATCGTGGTGCTGATGCCGCCGGCGTTGGGTAGCTGTTCGGCGCGTTCCACCATTGTGAGGATGTCGAGCAGCGCGTCGTGGCGACGTTGCCCCGCGGTGCGGGCATCGCGCCCGCTCGCGTCACGGTCGGTGTCGGCATCGCCGGTGTCGGCGTGACTGGTGCTGTCGGCATCATCACCGCTGCCGCTCGTGGTGGCGGGTGTGGTGGGTCGGGGGCGGGTGAGGGCGTCGAGGTGGGTGTGGAAGTGTTCGGCGCATTCGGGGGTGAGGTCCCCGGACAGGTGCGCGGATCCGTCGGGGCGGCGGGTGAGGCGTAGGTCGCGGTGCTTGTCGCGGTAGGCGTGCTCACGGTCCAGTGCGTCGGGGTCGAGGTAGGCGCCCAGTTCGGTGGCGTGCTGCTCGAGGAAGCGGGGGTGCTGTTCGCGGGCGACGTCGAGCAGGATCTGCTCCACGGTGGCGTGCAGGTCGTGACGGATGGTGGCGGGCAGCTTCT
>JBBQUT010000024.1:0-74729 GCA_038212215.1 Mycobacteriales bacterium | reverse complement strand
CGCACCGCCCTGGAGTCTCTCGCAGCAATCGTCCGACGTCACGAAAGCGAACTTCGACGCATCCGCCAAGACAAATCAGCCGGATGACCCAGGCCAAAATTGCGACAGGCTCCCGAATCGGCCGAGATTAGCCGGTTAACCAGGGTTAACCGGGTGGGATGAAGGACAGGCCGACGCGTTCGCCGGCCCAGTCGGCCATCGCGGCGCAGGCCAGTTCGGGGCCGTTGTCGCAGCGCAGCACGCTCGGGTAGCCGCGGTGCAGGGCGAGGCGATCGACTTCGTCGATGAGGACGTCGGCGTGACGGATCGGTCGATGAGGTTGCTGAGGCGTTCGCGGGTGTGTTCGTCGATGATCGAGACGAGCTTGATGGGTCACCCGTCGGTGGTGGCGTCGAATTGGAAGTCCACCGCCCAGACCCGGTTCGGTGCGTCGGCCGTCGGTCGGTCCTGGGCGGTGCTGGTGCCCAATCGCCTGCGTCGTCGGCGTTGGGGCACTCGCAGGCCCTCTTCTCGCCAAGCCGTTGAATCTTTCTGTGGTTGACGTTGCAGCTCTCACCGCGCGCGTCGGCGTAGGCGTTGCCGAACCCCCGCCGCGGATGCGTCCTAGCCGAGTCGCGCAGCCAGGTCCGCAGCCCTGCGTCCAGATCGTCCGGCGTCGTGGCCGATGGCTCTCGTCGCTGGGTCGAACGGTGCCGGCCGGTGACCCGGCAGGCGAACCGTTCCGAGAGGCCCATCGTGCGCATCAGGTGGTGCACGGCCGTGATGAGATGGTCGCTGGTGACAGCCACTTGAGCGTTGTTGCCCTCGGAGGAAGTCGGGTCGGGTTCTTATCAGTCGCGATTGCGGGTCGGTGGTGTTGGCAACGGTCTTCGACAGATCCGCGTCGGCCGGTCGGCGAGCCGCTTCGGACTGCTCATCGCGAGCGGCTTGTTGAGCGGCGGCGACTACTCGGCGTGCACGTCTGGTCCGCGAGTGCTGCTCAGCCGGAAGCGGGCTAGCTGCACGCCAGGCCCCCGAACCTGTTCCCGGTGCGCAACAACAACGTGCGCACGCACGCTCGGACTTCTCGGCCCAGGCAAGGGCCGCGGCAGCTGGCAGCTCGACTGGCAGGTGTACCGGGCGCTGCTGCCTGATGACGAGATCCGGCGTCTGGCCGCGTGAGGCGAGATGCGGCAAAACGTGGCAGTGTCGGGTGGATCAAGTCCGGAAGGGACCGCCATGACCGACGCACCAGCAGACGTCGCCGCCGCGGCAAGCGACGATGACAACGCCGCCAAGGAGGCTGTCGAAAGCGAACGCGCCGAGCTACGCGAGTTCGTCAAGAACCTAAGCGGAGACGACATCCGCTCCGGCAGCTGGTTCACCAAGCTCCTCACTTCCGCGCTCCACGCATACACCGAGAAGGTCGACTGGCAGTACTTTCAGGAGCGTTACGCCGGCGTCCCGGCAGATGCCATCGTCGACCAGCGGATCAAGATGGCTGCCCGATACGCCGCCATCGAAGGTGGACTGTCCGCCAGCGCGTACACCGCGGCGATAGTCGCAACCATCGGAAGCCTCGGCGGCGCCAGCCCTGCGACCGTCCCAGCCGCCATCGCGACGCTGATGCTCGACGTCACTTACATCACGCGGCTGCAGCTTCGCCTCGCTTATGACATCGCCGTCCTCTACCGGGTGCCGTTGGACACTTCCGACCCGGACGACCTGTGGAAGCTCATCAAGGTCGCCTTCACCATCAAGAGCGGCGAATTCGCTCGCGAGGGCGTCATCAAGATCGTCCCGCCGCTGCTGCGACAGGTTATTAAGAAGTACTATTCCGGGGCGGTGCGCGTCGCCGCGCAAGGCTTGCCGTTCGTCGGCAAGACACTGCTGGTCCGCAACGTCATGAAGATCGGGATTCCTGGCGTCGGCGTCCCGCTCGCTGTGGCCATCAACCGCTACTCCACGCTGGTCGCCGGCCGGCACGCCCGGGCGGTGTTCCGCAATGAGGCACGGGTCATCGAGGTCGCCGAGAGCCTGACCGGCCGCAGTCAGCACCCGGAGCTCATGCTGTGGGTCGCGTGGCTGGTCGTCACCGCCGACAAGCAGATCTCCGATGACGAGGCACTGCTGATGCGCCACCTCGTGCGTCTCGTCCGCGAGCATCATCACGTCGTCGACGAGCAGCTCGCAAACGTCGTCGACGTCGACCCTGCCGACGTGTGGGCACGCATAGAAGGCGAGCAGGGCGACCTCGACGACGTGATCGAGGCCGCCACCCGCGTAGCCGAGGTCGACGGGTCCCTAAACTCGCTCGAGAAGGCCGTCCTCACTGAACTCCGACAGCGGTGCGCGCCAGTCTGAGGACGCCACCTCCCGCAATGAATCCCGTGAGCCTTAACGCCTCGGACGCTGCGAACGGGCCGGGCACCGGCTCGCTGTGTACAGCGCTGCTCGCCCAGCCCCGGTTCTCGATCGCCGACCTCCGCGGCGACCGAACTTCAATTCCGGCGCTGCGAGCGTCTACGTGGCTGCGCGACGGCACCCCATCGACTTGACGGTGGTCGGAGTGATGATCGACTCCGTCAAGTTGTCGTGGCTGAATGCCGCGTTGTAGCCGGACCCGAACCACGGCGCCGGCGGTGTAGCGGCACTCGCCTCGGACGCCACCGATGCGACGGCCATCACCATCGCGACTGACACTCCGATCGGCACCAACCCGTCGAAACCGTTGATCTTGGATAGTGAGGAACCCTGATGTATTGGGACATTGTGCGACGACGCTGACGCATTCGTGACCCCCCGGTTGTCGAGACCCTACGTGGAATTACAGGTCATCGGAAGGCCCCGGGGTGCCGCCAAGCACGGGGCGTAGCGTCGACCGCGCTTCGCCGTGTGGGACGAGGACGACGGAGAATTGATCAGTGCCGACGCTGCGTGAACTCCCAGCCGAGCTAGCCGCGGCGCTACAACTCGTGCGAGCGGTCGAACTGGCTGCCGGCAACACCGCCCAGTACAACCGTGCGGTGCAGGCGACCGCAGTCCTACTGCTCGCTGCCAGCGATGCGGGGTGGTCAACCCTTGAGCTAGCGAGCGGCGTTGGCATTGACCGGAAAGCGGTTCAGGCGCGGTTCGGCCGCGCGAGACGCGTGAGCGCGGCGACGCCTGCCGGGCTCAACGTCCCGGCGCCGCCACCTCGCCAGCCGGTGCCCCTGCGGAAACAATCCGTTGAGTCGCGCGACTGGCTCTACACGGGCGAAGCGCGCAGGCTCGCCGGCGGCATCAACCGGGAGACACTCGCACAATGGCGACGTGGCGGGCGACTGCCAGCGACGCGGCGCCCCAGCCGGAACGTCTACCTGTATCTCCGATGCGACCTTGAGCGGGTCATGGCAGCGCCGTCCTACAAGAACCACGGCGTCGATCGCGCGACAGTCAGGGCGTGGATCGCGGAAGCATCGGTCCCGGGTTCGTCCTAGGCCTACTTGCGCGGGGACTGTCCCCCGTCTCGCCATGCCGGGCCGTCGATCGGCGAGAAGCCTTGCGGGAGGTGCAAGCGACTACTCGCGCAGGCGCCGACATAATGTCCCTCCCATCCTGCGGGCTGCGGCCATTGCTGGCCGGCTGCCGGCAGCGTGATGCGTGCTGGTCGTTCCCCCGACGCCCAAGATGGCCGCCGCAGCGACCGGGCTGGCACCCAAGCGGCGAGCGCGAGGCCCTTCGGTGTCGCGTGATCGCGGACCCGCTGCTGCCAGACGATGAGCCCCCACCAGCCATCGTCAGCGCGACCCCAGCGGAGTAGTCGAGCGCTGTGCGGCGCGCGGTCGAGGTGAACCGGGAGCCCTGGCACGCTGTGAATGTATCGAACAAGCGTGCGATCTAGAAGAGACGGAAACCTCAGGGTCTGCGATCATTGGCCGTTCACCTTCAACGACCAGGAGAAGGCGTCCGACCCGGTGAGGCTGAAGGTGTCCTGCTCCGGTTCGTACACATCGCGTTGCCGGACGAAGGCGATAAGGTTGCGGGCCGCGGCCCGCGGCGCAGGGCTTCCCGCCACGCTGCCGATACTTGAGACTTCCCTTTGCGGAGCGCACACTCGACGGCAGCAAGCTCCGTCTGCTTGGCCCCGAGGAAGACGCCCTGGAGGGAAGATGGCCGAGAGCGAAGAACCTCCGCCCCAGGTGCCGAGTGAGGAGCACGACGAGGCCTCTCCGCCGCTGCAGCCGGACCTCTCATGGTTCAAGAAGATCAAGTTCACGGCAAACACCGGCCTCATGGTCATCCTTCCAAAGTGGACTTTCGGCCGCAGACAGGGCGGCTAACGAGCGTCATGGCAGGTGACACGCCAGCGTTGTACTCGGCATTCATCAAGGATCTATTCGATGGCGAGCTTGCCCGCCGGACGACCCTCGAGAGCAAAGCGGGCAGCGTAATCACGACATCCGGGACGCTGGTTACCCTGCTCTTCGGATTGGTCGCGGTCGTGACAGGCGCGAAGACGTTCACCATCCCGGCAGGCGCGAACGGTTGGCTACTTGCTGCGATCATCGCCTTCGTTGCCGCATGCATTGCGGCGATCTTCGTTGGCGTGCCGCTGCCGTACGGCGAAACCGAAATAACGATGGCTGACCTCGCGAGTGCCTGGACTGACGCACCAGCTGAGACCGAAGCTGCGATAGCCGGCACAAGGCTCGAGGCGCTGAGTGCTGCCCGGCGATGGAACGCCATGAAGGCTTGGATCCTGCTCGGGGCGATCGCTGGGGAGATCGTCGCGATTGCGCTGCTCGCGGTCGCCGTCGGCGTGATCATATAGATCGGACGCCGCACGGAGAGCTTGGCGAACACCATCCGCGTCGCGCGCCGTTTTGAAGTCCTGCGCTCAATATCTACTCGATCTGCGCGCAGCTCAAAAAGATTCGTGGGGTGTACCGGGGCCGCGGAGCCTTTGTCGGCGCACGGATCGCTTGTGGGGCGCGGGGTTCAGTTCAGCAGTAGCGTTTTTGCTTTCGTGAACTCCTCTGCGGTCAACATCCCTGACTTGTGCAGCTCGGCGACCTGCTGCAGGCCGGTTGCCACGTCTGGTGGGCCGTGGCCGACGAGCTGCAGTCTGAGCGTCTCAAAGTCAGCACGGGTAGCGGCTTGCTCGACGTCTGCGATGTCGCGGACACGGTCGATGAGTGAGGAGGCGATGGTGGCGGTGACGACGCCGATGATGGCGATGCCGCCGAGCATCAGCCCGGTGGCGATGAAGCGGCCTTCCGCGGTGAGGGGGTAGCGGTCGCCGTAGCCCACGGTGGTGACGGTGGATCCGGCCCACCACAGGGCGTCACCAAAATTGTGGATGGTTGCCCCTGGGTGGTGGCGTTCTGCGTCGAGCTCGGCAAGTGATGCGCAGAAGATCAGGATGACTAGCTGCCTGCGACGTAGCTGATCACCCTGCCGTGCAGGCCGGTGACCGCGCGGCGGTTCAGTACGCGCAAGAGCATGACCAAGCGGAGCAGACGTAGCGGTCGCAGAACCGGCAGCGCGACCATGGCGAGGTCGTGCAGGTGAGTCCAGAAGTAGCGCCACCGCCGGGCCAGGCTTAGCCGCGTCACGTAGTCCGCGCCGAAGGCAATCCACACGACGTAGTTGACGATGCGGCACGTCGTATCCGCGGATCTGGGCAGTTGCTGGTCAAGGATCGGCAATGCATAGGCGATGAGGAAGATCACGGCGAGCGCAGCCAGGGGTACGTCGGTGCGACGTTCCCACCGTTGCACGACAGCGTCGGCGTCCGTCTGAGCGTTCAGCATGCTGGCACACTAGATCCCCGTTGACCGGACCCGGCACCACCGTGACCGATCGATACCGCGCGGAGGAGCTGCCTCGTCTCCGTGTCGGGAAATGACACGGCCCTCTGATTTGCATGGGTTCCTCACCCGTGTTTGCCTGAGCCGCCGGCGCTACCGACACCGGGACGCCAACGAGAGGCTTCACCCATGCTGAGGGCACGGTTAGTCTGGCGGCTTGCACCCTAAGACCAGCGGCATCGGCGCGGCACTGCTCGCGGTGTTCGTGCTCGCCGGGGCGCTCAGTGGCTCCGGACACAAGAACAAGCCGGCAGCCGCTGATGCACCGACCGCGTCCGTGGCGCCCTCGCAGGAGCCCGCGACGTCAGCGACCTCGCCGGCCCCGACCCCGACGACCCCGACCCCGACGACCCCGACCCTGACGAGCAGCGCAGCGCGCTCTGCGTCGCCGGGCAAGATCAGCGCCGCCCCGGTCGATCGCACCCAGCGAGGACGGATCACCGCACTGACACTGCTGGCAACGATCCCGATCAAGGGGCGCGCAGCCCAGACCGGATACGACCGCGACCAGTTCGGCACTGCCTGGACCGATGACAACAATGATCCGCTTGGCCACAACGGCTGCGACACCCGCAACGACGTACTGGGTCGCGACCTGAGCGGTGTCGTGTTCAAGGCGGGCAGCAACGGTTGCGCGGTGCTGACCGGCGTCCTGCGTGACCCCTACACAGCCACCACGATCCGGTTCACCCGCGGCAGCTCAACCTCAACCGCGGTGCAGATCGACCACGTCGTTTCCCTCAGCGACGCCTGGCAGACCGGCGCCAGCAGGTGGACCGAGCAGACCCGCACCGACCTGGCCAACGACCCGCTCAATCTGCTCGCCGTCGACGGGCCGACGAATGAGTCCAAGGGCGACGGCGACACCGCGACCTGGCTACCGCCCAACAAGGCCTACAGGTGCGCCTACGTCGCCCGCCAGGTCGCAGTCAAGGCCCGCTACCAGATCTGGGCCACCCAGGCCGAGCACGACGCGATGAGCCGCGTGCTTAGTATGTGCCCGAACCAGGCTGCGCCGATCGAGAGCGGAGCGGCGCACATCGACATCACGCCACCACGCACGGCGACGCCGACTCCGCGTCGCAGCACCGCTGCACCCATCCAGACGAGGACGCCGCCCAGCGACGTCTACTACGAGAATTGCGACGCTGTCCGCGCCGCCGGCGCCGCCCCAATCCACCTCGGCGACCCCGGATACTCCGCACATCTCGACCGCGACGGCGACGGCATCGCCTGTGAATAGCAGACCCGGTGCATAGCGGCGGCTCCGGACGGACAATCGACGCCGCGGCAGGCAGAGGGGTCAGCGCTCAGCACAGGAAAGACGACACCATGACCGAACCCACGAGCAGCCCGACTCGACCCCACACTCGCACGCCGCCAAGCCAGCTGTCACCCCTGCTGAGGCCAACCAGCAGGCCGAGGCATTCGGCGACGACGACCTGAAAGCCGGTCAGTACGGGGCCCACCGCCGACTTCGGCGACGGCTAAGCCGCCGCGGATCTGGCGGCCGCCCTCGAAGCGCTGTGCCGGCACCTCAGTCAGCGTGTCGACAGCCTCGTCAGCAGCCGACGGACCTCGTCGAGGGTGCCTACGAGCTGACCGGTCCCGAGCGCACCCCGACCCTGCCCCGGCCACGGTGTCAAGCCGCTTCACCCGAAACGACTGCCCGCCTCGGGTGCTGATGACCTCAACTGACCAGCGCCCGTCCGCGGTACGCATAGTCGGGTGTTTGGCCCACCTGCCAGCGCAAGAGCCGGTGAAAGATCCAGGGTCTCGCGTCGCTTCAACTAACTACTGCCTACGGACTGATCTGCGCGCCAGACCGCGGAAGATGACATGCGCCAGAATGAGAAAGGCTATCGCGTACGAGTGTCATCAGGTAGCGCGGCGCTCCTGGGCTCGACAAGATAGCCGGATGGCGAATCGATACGAGTACAAGGTGCTGGAGCTTCGGGAGAAAATGATTGGCGGGAAAATGTCCGGCGAGAAGCTGGAAAAGATCTTGAACGAGCACGGGTCGCAGGGCTGGCAGCTGAAGTCATTGACCTCTGCGGACGTGAAGGGCCGCGTCGGGCCCGGTGGGGTCGAGGGCCTCCTGGTGACGTTCGAACGCCAGATTGGGTAACCAACCGACGCTCAAAACTGCGTTCCGGAGGTCAACGCATACTTATCCATCTACGACCACTTGCATCGCCCGGCGCTCCCCGTATAACGAGACCTCTTTGTTGTCAAGACCCTGGTGACGGTGCCTGCTCCTGCACGCTCGAATGTGGGCCGGTGCTCGCTGGCGTCAAGATCGTTCCTGCCTCCGCCCGCTGTGCGGGCGTTGGCGGGGCTCCATCTTGACCCCGGCTGCGCTCCGGCCGGTTTGGCGCCTGCGGGGAGCCGGCACGGTTGTCAGGACTGTTGTGGTCGTGTTCGCGGTCCTAGGCTGGCCTCTGGTCCGGGAGTGGCTTGTCCGAAGAGCCGGTGCTGCGGGGTGTGAGCCGGCCGCGCTGGAGACAGAGTCGTTCCCCGGTTGCCCTCCCGGACCGCAAAGCGCTTGCTGGCGCTGAACATCGGCGACGAGCCGCCGGTAGATGGCGTCGCTGATCTTGCGTTTCAGAGCGCGGATGGCCGAGCGGTGCTGCATGCCGGCAGCGATCTTGCGGTCGTAGTAGGCGCGCCCCTCGGTGTTCGGGTGTGCGATCTGCGCGACGGCGGCCATGTGGATGGCGTGGTTCATCTGCCGGTTCCCGCGCAGCGAGAGCCGGTGGACATGACGGTTGCCCGACGATGCCTCGATCGGCGCGGTGCCGTTGTAGGCGGCGAAGGCGTCCCTGCTCGCGAAGCGACCTACGTCGCCGACGAAGCCGAGCACCGTCGCGGCGACGACCGGCCCCACCCCGTAGACGTCAGTAACGGTGGTCTGGAGGCGATGACGAGCTGGCTGATCTTCTTCTTCGCGGCGCGGCGTTGCTCGTCGACACCGCGAATCCTCGAGCAGATCGCGGGCCAGCTGCATCCGCGCTTCGCTTGCGGCGCCGAGCGGTTCGATGCGCTCCAGCGATGCCGCGGCGAGGCTCGCGGTGATCCGGCCGGCGAAGCCGCCTGGGACGAGGTCGCACAGCAGCGAGTGCAGTTGGCACACCATGCGGTTGCGTCGGCGGCTCAGCTCGCGGTGCCGGTGCGCCCATAGCTTCAGCACCGAGGAGCTGCCCTCACCGGTAACGGGCTCCGCGCCGGGGGAGCGCAGCGCCGCGATCGCTACCGAGCGGGCATCGTTCGGGTCATTCTTGTTGACCTTGCTGTTGTTGAGCAGGCGAACGCGGGCGGCGAGCTTCGGCTGCACGTCGACGACGTGCTCGCCGACCGCGACGAGCTGCTGTGCGAGCAGATGCGCGAGGCCATGACTGCCCTCGATGGCCCAGACCCGGTCGTCCCACCGCCGCGCCCAGGTCTGCAGCTGCTGGACCTGTTCCGCGGCCGCGCGGACTTTCACCCTGCCCAGTAACGCTTCCGTGCCGTCCAAGGCGACGGCGGTGTGTGACCCCTTGTGCGGGTCAATGCCAATCACGACGGTTGCCACCACGACCTCCTCAACGCTCGAGTGACAGGGCGCGGCGGGCATGTCTGATTCGGGATCGACTTGAGTTCGCGCCTCTAATGAGTCACCAGCCCGTGTCGGTGCCGGGCGATCGCCCGATTCGTCGAACGATGGGTGTTGGCCAGGTTCACCGGTCATGCCTTTATCGCCTCGGGCAGACAAGCCCTGTCGAAGACCGGCAGCCGTGAACTGCAGAAGGACGTGAACGGCTGATGCGATGTCGGCCCAATTGAGGCCTCGTCATTACGGCGCTGCACTGAATTCACGGCCACCGACCGCAGGACTAAGAAGCGCGTGAGAGGAGATCAGTGGTGCATCTGTGGTGCGGCATCGACTGGGCGGAGAACCATCACGACGTCAGCGTCGTCGACGAACAAGGCAGGCAACGGGTCCGGCTTCGCATCGAGGACACCGCGGCCGGGTTCGGCGAGTTGATGTCGATGCTCGCTGAACAACAGGCGCTGTGCGAGCAGCCGATCAGCGTGGCGATCGAGACCGCGAAGGGTTTGCTCCCGACGGCGCTTCGGGCGGCGGGTGTCGCTCTGGTCGCGATCAACCCGCTGGCCGTGTCGCGTTATCGCGACCGGCTCTCACCGAGCCGGTCGAAGAGTGACGCCGGTGACGCGTTCGTGTTGGCCAACATCCTGCGCACCGACCCGCACAACCATCGGTCGCTGCCGGTTGACTCCGAGCTGGCGCAGGCGATCCAGGGGCTTGCCCGTGCTCATCAGGACGCGGTCTGGGACCGGATGCAGATTGCGAACAAGCTACGCTCGACGCTGCGCGAGTACTACCCGACCTTCTTGACCGCATTCGAGGACCTCGCCAGCCGAGAGGCCCGCGCAACTCTGCACCTGGCGCCTACGCCTGGCGATGGTCAGCGGGTCCGGCGAGCCAGCTTGACCGCGTCGTTGCGCCGCGCCGGGCGCAGTCGCGGCATCCCTGCCGCGGTCGAGGCCATCCACGGCGAACTGCACCGCGATCAACTCCGCCAGCCGGCTCGAGTCGAGGCCGCGATGGCCCAGCACGCCACCGCGCTCTTGCATGCGCTCGACACTGCGGTTGCCAACGTGTCCCGCCTCGAGGAGCAGCTGCAGACTGCGTTCGAGCAGCATCCCGACGCTGAGATCATCACCAGCTTCCCCGGCCTCGGAACCGTGCTCGGCGCTCGCATCCTCGCCGAGATCGGCGATGATCGGGCCCGCTTCGCCAGCGCCCGTGGGCTGAAAGCCTTCGCCGGGACCGCGCCAGTCACCCGAGCCAGCGGCATGAAGACCATCGTCACCCGCCGGGTCGTGCGCAACAAACGACTCGGTCAGGCCGCCTATCTCTGGGCTTTGCCGATGCTCGCTCACTCACCTGGTGCGCACGCCCACTTCGCTGCCAGGCGGGAGCGTGGAGACAGCTACAGCGCAGCCGCTCGCAACCTCACCAACCGAGGCATCGGGATGCTGCACCACTGCCTGCAGACCGGCCAGTCCTACGACGAAGCCAAGGCCTTCCCCACCACCACCCAACGGGTGACCTCTCGCAGACCCCGGGCCAATGAGGCCTTTCGAGAGACCGAGGCGCCCATGAAGCATCGCGGTTCCAGTGATCACGTCGAACGGTCCGCGACCTCTATCTCGCCTCCGGTCGACCAGGCCTGTCGAAGACCGAGGCGCGGACCGCTTGACGACTTAGCGGCATGCGATGTCTTTCCCACACCGCGCTCAGGGCACGACGAGTCGGCGCCTCGTTCTCAGCCAGACCTGAAGTCGGCAGACGGTTTGCGAGCCAACTCGTCGCACCCTTCGGACGCTACGACCAAACGTCGCGTCCTGCACCAGTCTCAATCAGACGGCTAAGGCGCGTGGCGAACTAGCGAAACGTTGTTGCAACGGCGGACAGGGTCACGTCGACATCCTCGTAACCATTACTTGCCAGAAAGGACTTAAGCCCGTCCCGACGCAGTCCCGGGTGGGGACCGGGCCCAATTCGGACCTCTCGCAACGCCGCGCGATCAAAGCCTACTGAAACATAGGGCGTGATCCCGAGCCTGCCACCGCGATGTCTGACTGCGTCGTTGCCCGGGCCACCGTCATGGACGTATCGCGTTGTCGCCAGGCGCCACTCTCGCTCTTCCTCAAAGGCAGAATCCTTCACGTGAACGACCATGGGAACGACTCCGTGTTCGGCCAGTAGCATTCCGCGCGAACCGGCATGAGCCATCGGAGGGTGGGCGATGATTGTTTCGGTCATCTCGGTCAGCTGGGGAGCGGCCGCATCCCCGTAGACGACCTTCCGCAGAGTGGCACTCTCGCCGATTGAGTTCTCTAAAGCTGCACGATCAAATCCGAGTGCGTATCCGGCCGTCTGGCCATAGCCGCGCCACTGACTGAGCAGGTCGCCCTTTTCGCAGAAGCACGCGACGAAGATCTGCAGCCACTCAGACACGCGATCGGCCTCGTAGGAGCAATTGCGCATGAGGTTCACTCGGGCCTCGACGCGACCGATGTCGTCGTCTGGGTGCGCCTCAAGCTCATCGGCGGCCTGCCTGAGTCGCGCAACTACCACATCGCGAGCAAACGTCAGTTCGCGCGCATCATTAAGAAATCGAAGGTCGCTCGCGTACATCTCGCGTCGGCCAAGGATGCCGAGCACGCCATCGGCACTGGTGTAGTGGTACAGCAGCGCTGGTGGCGCGTAGGTCACGATCACATGCTAATGGTGATGGTCGACGGCGACTCCTACGCCACCCGAGGCCCGACCAGGGGCTGCCTTGAATGCCGAATCGCTTGCCCATACGGTCCGATCTGCGCGGGCCGCTGTCCCGAACCGTGTGCTCGAGATCGGCGGATGTGTGCAGCATTCATTGGCGGCGTTCAAAATTTTATTGCGGACGTCTGCGGTGATTCTGGGCGTCGGGGAACCGCGACTTGTGGCGAGACGTATAACGCTCGTTTTGCATGCAGTTCTCGCAGTCGACATCATGCAGACCGACGGGGTCGTTAAGGCAATTCTGTGCTCCCACTGACGGTGTCAATGCTGTTCTACGGTGGACGCGGACGCTCATCGCTCCTGGCGGGTGAGGCGCGGTGGCTGGACGGCCGACAGACCCGATGCGCCCGAACGAGCGCGACCGCGGCGATTCAGGATGCCGGGCCTGACCTCGCTGAATTGGTGTGATCGCTGCGTTGACCAACTGTCAGGGGTGTCCGGGATGCTTGCTTGCACGGGAGGCGTAGATGGTGCAGGCGATGAGGCACGTGGGGACGGTCGAGCAAGCCAGCTTGCTCGCTGCTGAGTTGAACGATGCCAGCCGTGTGCGGCCGGTCGTCGTCGTGTCCAGCCCAGCCAGCCGAGGCGCCCCCTACATCGATGCGGCCAAGATCTTCAACGAGGTCGGCGACTTGGTGGAGGTCGTCACTATCCCCACGGGTGCCGTTTCGTGGGCGTTCTCGGCGGCGATGGTCGCCGGAACGCAAGTCTATGGTGGGGCTGGCCGCGTCTACCCCGTTGGCGTCGAATGGGTAGGCGACGTCAAGAAGTCGCCCCTGCGCTTTGCGTTCGACGCCCGTGAGGGCGCTGCCGCGACGCAAGCGCTCATCGACGACGCTCTTCATATGGCCGCGGCGGCCGGGTTGCTCGGCCAAACCGCCGCCGGAGCCAGTGTCATCCGACCGGTCGAGGGGACCGTGACCAAGCTCATCGCCGGTCGCGCTCTCGTCCGAACCACTGGCGGGTCGGTGGTGAGCATCGTCGGCGAACTGGCGGTGCCCGATCTGCCGATCGAACGGCTTCTCGTCAACGGAATGACCGTCCGTGGCGCCGCGGACGATGCCAATCGCCTCGACATCCGCGCGATGCTGCGTCCCGCCGCTGCACTGCCCTACCGGGCCGGCGAGATTGTGCTGGCACGCGTCGACGCCGTCAGCGAAAACGTCGCCACGCTCTCGCTACACCCCGACCTGCCGGTCGAGGTCACCCTCATCGACGTCACCCTGAACGACCTCGACACGCTCGACACACTGATGTCTCCGTCCGAGGTGTTGAGAGCGCGAATCGAATCCCGCGAGCCGTGGAAGCTTCGGCTCTGGGACGTCGATGACGACGAAGTGACCGTCGCGGCCTTCAGCCTGATCGAGGGCGGACCGCCGTGGCTGGTAGAAGGACTCCCAAAAGTCGACACCGACGTCGACGCAGAGGCAGAGCACCGGGACGACCGGGAGCCGACCGCCGAACGGGGCGAGTCAACCGCGTCTGCGACCGCTCCCACGGCTGCGCAGCCGAGCGCGCCCGCACCCGCCCCGGCTAAGACGGTCCCGAATCCGTCGATCTTCGACCGCAAGCGCCGACCTGCTGCGCCGACCCCTGCCGCCACAAGCCCGACAGCCGTTGCGCCCGTAGTGCACACCCCGAACGTGGTGGCACCTGCCCCCAAGCCCGCTCCGCCGTCACCGAGCCCCGCCACCCCTCAACCGCCGGTTGAACTGATCGAGGCGAGGGAGCGGCTCCAGGAGCTTGACGCGAAGCTGCGCGACCTCATCCAGGAGAACCGCGAACTCCTCACACACCGCAATAGGCTCCGTGACCAGGTCGAGCGGCTGGAACGCCAGCTGGCCACGAGCAGGAAGAACCTGCGGGGCAGCCGAACGCAGACCGGGATGGAACTCGCCGATGAAGGGCCGTGGTTCCTTGACCCCGTCGATCAATTCACCTTCGAAGTAGCCGCAGCCTGGGCGCGGCGAATCCCGGCCGCGGAGAAATCCGAGCGGCCCCTTCGTGCGTACACGCTCGGCCAAGACTTCCTCCGGAGTGTCGATCAACTCGAGGGAATCAAACGGCCGAAGATCGTCGAAGTCGTTGTGGAGATACTCACCGGATTGGCCGAAAAGAACGCCGGCAGGGAGCTACACCGGCTGCGTGAATCCGGAGCGGGCAACGCACGACAGCGGGTACGCGATGACGGCGCCACTGGCTGGCGCGTCTCATTGCAAGTCAACACCCCGTCCGCCCGCCGGCTGCACTTCTGGCGGACGCCCGACGGACACATCGAACTCGCGAAAGTCGCCGTCCACGACGACTACTCGGCTTAAGCATGTCGGTAAGCCCACGGCGTGGCCGCCAGCTCGCTCATCCCGCGACTGTTCGCGTGATCTACTCGGGGTCGTCAGCAAGCGAACCGAGATCCCGCAACTAGTCCAGCCAGGTGCAAAACCTCGTTGAGTCGGTGCGCAAGCGACGATAAGTCATGCGACTCGTGCGGGCTGAACGCAGGCGGCGACGGCAGTCCGCGGGCGTGCCTACGCGCCCGGCACCCAATACGACTCATTAGTGCACGTCAACGCAGCTACGACGGCACACCAGACGGATCTTTGCCTGCTGCGGCGCGGTGACATCCGATCGAGCAGCACCTTGATACCTACTCGGTTAGCACCTTTGGCAGCGTGATGTGGTCGGGCAGCAGCACACCCAGACCGAGTCCGGCAGAGAACGCGGCGGACTGCTGGCCGTACGCGCGGCGCATCTCCAGCCGGGCGCCAGCATGCAGGTTGCGCACGGCCTTGATCGCGCGGCGCAGCTGGTCGGCGTCGGTGACCGTGATCGTGGTGATCACGGCGAACCGCTCGACGGAGGCGCCGCGAGCCTCGTCGCGGGCGTTGGCCTCGGCCTGCAGCGTGGAGGACTCGCGCACCGCGGCTTTCTGGCCGTGGTTGGTGGCCACGATGTTGCGTTGCCGGTCGGCCCACTGCGCGGCTCCGGCAGGATCGAGCGGCCGGTAGTAGATCGTCACCCGCTTGCGGGGCAGGTGCGGGTGCGGTTCGAGGAGGCGTTTGAGCACGGTCTCCTTCACTGATCCGCGGGGGGCGCCTTCCATCACCCAGGACACCGAGATCCCGGAGTCGTGCCGGTAGCGGTCCCAGAGCTCCTGGGCGGCCGACGGGCCCACCGATTCCCAGTCCAGCTCGGCGTGTCCGTGTGTGTCGTCGAGATCGGCGGCTTCCTCGGGGTGGAACGCCGCCCACGCCGTCGCGGCGACTTCGCCGGGTCGCATCGCCACCGCGGCCCCAGCACCGGTACCGGCCAGCGCACCAATGATGTCGGGCAGCTGGGTGCCGATCTCGGTGGCCATGTCCTCCACGCTGCGCTTGTCCTTTCCGCGGTCGGCGTCGATGACGATCGACAGCCAGGTGTGCTGTGCCGCCGAGCCGACTCCGGCCGCGTCGCGTAATTCGCCGAACACCTGCTCGGTGAACGGGGACACCGGGTGCTCGGTACGCATGCGGTCGATCTCGGTGCCGATCTTGTGGCCGGGGTCAGGCACCGACTCGATGGTGACCGACAGCGCTTTGACATCGGGCCATTGCGGCACGGTCTGCAGGAACCCGGACCAGGTGCCGATCATCGTGTCGATCGTGGCGGCGTCGACGAGGGCGTCGCCGTCGGCGTTCGCGCGGACGATCACCGGATAGGAGTTGGTGACCGGGATCCGCAGGAACCCGAACGGTTCGCCGTAGGCGTCGGTCGCGGCGTAGAGGCGGGTGGCGGCCAGCAGGCCGGGCAGCCGGAACCGGCCCTTCGGCTGCGGCGACAGCGGGCCGCCGAGGTAGGTGGTCTCCCGCCGCCGGCGGGCGCGCCGGAAGCTGCCGCGGCGTACCAGCCGCGCGAACACCGACTTGCCCTCGATCTTGACCGCCAGCGGCGCGTAGACCACGGCGGCGATCACCAGGTAGATCACCGCCGGCAGCGGCCCGAGGAACATCATCATGCCGCCGGCGCCGAGGACTAGGACCAGGCCGGCGAAGCTCACGACCGGGTTCATCCCGAACAGGCCGATGTTCGCCGAGCGCTGCCAGTTGCCGAAATCGGAGCTGCCCGGCTGCGGACCGTTGCCGCGGTTGTTGTCGCGCAAGGTCATCGCTACTTCTCCTGTGTCCCGGCGGCGGCCGCGGATTCGGCCATGCCCTTGACCGCACCGACCGCCTGCACTGCCGCGCCGATCGCTATGCCGGGCGGCCCCGCCGCCGCGCCGGCACCAGCGGAAGCCCCGGCGCCCGCCGCCGTGGCGGCACCTGGCGCGGAGATGTTCACTCCCGCGGCACCCGAGGGCCCCTGTGGCCCGGACCCGCCACTCCCCCCGCTGCTGCTCCCGCCGCCCCCGCTGTGCCGGGCGGCCAGCACGCTTCCGACACCGGACGCGGCGATCGCGGCGCCGGCGAGGGCTCCGCCACCGCCGCCGGCGCTCATCCGCGCGGAGATCGGCATCATCAGCCGCAGCAGCGCCGGCAGGGCCAGCACCGACATGATCATCAGCGCCAGGCCGGACAGCTGGTCGGTGGCCGACTTACCGTTGCCGATCGTCACGAACGCCGCGGCGTACACGGTGGCCGCGACCGGCTTGTAGAGCACAAAGACCAGCTGCCACATCCAGAGCTTGCGCCACATCTCCTCGTTGCCCTTGTAGATCGCGGCGGCGGCGGCGGCCGGGCTGGCGGCCGCGGTGATTATCAGGACACCGTTGCGGGCGACCATCGCGATCACCTGCGCGATCGAGGTGACGATGGCCAGAAGGCAGCCGATGAACACCACCGCCGTGCCCAGCGGGCCGCTGGCCAGGGCGGTGCCGAACACGGCGGCGACCCGGCCGTCGAAATTGCCGTCGGCGGCGGTGTTGATGATCCATCTGCTGAACTCGTCGCCGGCCCCGGCCAGCAGCGCGACCGCCGGTACCTGGCAGGAGGTGACGAGGATGAACCGGACGATGCCGGTGCCCGCGTCGGTCAACGCGTCACCGCGGTGCGTCAACGCCATCCGCGCGGCCACGAGCAACATACTCAGCAGCCCGACCGCGAGCATCACCCAGTCCAGCATCGCGGTGAGCATGCCGACCGGGGTCCCGGCGGCCGTGGACAGGTGCTCGGTCGGGACATCGGTCCAGAAGGTCGCGAGGGTCTGCACGATGTTGCCGACGCCCTTGGCGAACTCCTTCACCACGGCGTCGAACCCGGCTGAGGCCAGGCCGCCCGCGGCGTGGCCGAGCGCGTCGCCGACGCAGCCGCCCCAGGACAGCGGGTTGATGCTGCACAAGGCTAATCACCAGCCTTCGTGGGCTGGCCGGAGAACAAGATGTAGCCGGTGAGGTCGTCCAGCGCAGCCCAGCTGGTCTGGCCCAGCGGGCCTGGCGCGCCGGCGAGTTTCCAGTCACCGGCACCGCCAGCGACCCCGCCGCCGAAGCTGCCTGCTGGCGCGACCCATCGCATGGTGGCGGGCGAGACCCGCAGGACCCCGTTGAACCGCAGGGCGAGATTCACGATCGCCTGCGTGTCGGTGTAGGCGACGACTTGGAATCCGGCGACCTGCGGGATGACCGACGGGTCGGTGGGCGGCCCGTAGCCGAGGACCACCTGCGCCTGCGCCGACGGGGTCGTCGAGGCGGTGACCACGGCCTGCATCGACGCCTTGGTCTGCGCCGACCAGGACAGCCGGCCGAGGATCTGGATCGCGGCCTGTACCGCGCCGGCCTGGGTGTGTGCGAACCCGGACGGCACGCCCGCGCGGATCCTCGCCGGCCCGGCAGTGCCGGAGAACGGCAACGCGCCCAGACCGACCTGCAGCCAGGTCACCTCCGCAGGTGTCGGCGAGCCGGCGCTGTCCGTCGTGCTCGGGCGCGGGGGTGCCCGGACGGTGCCGATGGCCGGCACGCTCGCCGCGGGCTCCCGACCGGCGGCCGTCGAGTCGCCGCCCGTCCGGTTGGAGGCGATGATGCCGATGCTGCTGAGCAGGATCGCGCCGAAGATGACCGCGCACGCAGTCCCCGCCTTCGTCCAGCGGGATGGGCCGGGCTCGTCATCCGGCCCGTCGCTGTCGGCCGCGCTTCTGACTCTGCTGCCGGGTGAACGCAGCAGCATCAGGCCACCACGCCGAGGATCGACCCGGCGCTGCTGCCGACGATGCAGGCCAGCAACGGCCAGAACAGCTTGCCCGCTTCCTCGCCGCCGCCGTCACCGGAGCGGTTGCGGTGGGCGCTGGTGGCCATCTTGATGCAGATGACCAGCACGCCGGCGATCGAGGCGGCGAACACGCCCCAGCCGACCCAGCCCACCACCGTCATCACCTTTGCGCCGCCCGGCGGCTCCGTCGGGTTCACCGTCGGCACGGGACCGGCGAGGACGACCGAGTTGGCGCCGCGCGCAACCTCGCGGGCCAGGTCGACGGCGCGGGTCGGCAGCGCGGCGACCTGGTCGGTGAGTCGGTGTACCAGCTCCGCGTGCTCCGTCGTGGCCCCGGTGGTGATGGTGTTGATCATGTGGTGCTCCTCCTGAGTAGGCCTGGTGAATGGGAGTTGCTCCCATCAAGAGACGTGCCGGTCCAGCGACGCAAAGTGACAGCGCGAACTCGGACGTTCAGACATTCAGGCGCCAGGCGTAGGGCATGACCTCGCCCGCCCTGGTGCCGGCCCAGGCCCGCACGTGGACGGGCATGTTGAAGTCCTGGGCCTCGATGATCTGGCCGGAGCCGTCCGGCCGGCCGGTGGTCGACCAGATCATCGCGACGTGGTGGATGCCGGCCTGGCTGCCGTCGCTGGACAGGAACACCAGGTCGCCGGGCTGGACCTGGGTGATGGGGACGTGGGCCCCGGCCGGGTCGGTGTACTGGTCGGCGGCGGAGTGCTCGAGGGCTACGCCGACGCCGGCGTAGGCGAACAGCGCCAGCCCGGAGCAGTCGAACCCCACCGTCTGCCCGCCGCAGCCGGCACCGCCCGCGCCGTGGCTCGGGCCGGTCGAGGTGCCGCCGTCGAAGCAGTACGGCAACCCGAGCTGTGCGCGGGCGCGCGCCAGCACGACGTCGACCTTGGCGTTGGGCGCCTGGCCCGGCGCGCCGCCGGGCGCGCAGGTCAACGCGACCGACGGATCGCCGAGCAGCGAGGACGTGAGCGCGGTCGCCATCGGCACCCACGCGGTGTACGCGTCGGGGGTGCCGGAGTTCTGCACGGCCTGGATCGCCTCACCGCCCGGCAGCGTCTGCCAACGGGCCACTCCGAGCAGGTGGTCGAAGAACTTCCCCGCCGCGTAGGCCGGGTCCATGATCTGCGCGACCGTGCCCCACCCCTGCGACGGGCGCTGTTGCAGGAACCCGACCGAGTCCCGGTCACCGCCGCTCAGGTTGGTCAGTGTCGACTCCTGCATGCCGGCGGCGAGCACGTCGATCGAGGCCTGCGCGGGCAGCTTGCGCTGCTTGGCCACCCCGACCGCGGTGACCGCGATCTGCAGCTGACTTGCCGACAGCGTGATGCCGGCCGGTGCCTGTTGTGGGGGAGCCGCGCCGCCGGCCCGCTTCGGGGTGTACGTGCACTGGCCGTCGGTGGCGGCCGCGTTCTGCGACACCGACGCCGCGGCGGCTGACCCGCTGCCGCCGCCTCCGAGCAGCACGGTGGGGATCAGCACCACGGTGGCGAGCAGCCCTCCGGCGACCGCGGCGGCGGCCGCGACCGGCTTCTGCGGCGACGCGGACACGACTCAGCCGCCGCTGAAGGTGCCGGCGACCAGCCAGCGGCCGGCAATGTGCTGGACCAGCCAGGAGACGATACGGTTGCCGCCGTCGAAGGTGCCCATCGTCGAGCTGACCTGCTCGGCGACGCTCATCCGCACGTACACGATCGCCGGTGTCGACGGCGCTCCGAGTAACCGGTGTGGAGCGGTGACGGTGCAGCTCACCTGCTGACGCCCGGCCACCACCTCGCGTTGCCACGCGACGGGGTCGACCCGCGCCGCGAGCTGCGTGGCGTAGGGCGGGCTGGCCAGCGCCTGCAGGGCCGTGACATAGACGAGTCGGGGCCGGCGCCAATCCCAGCTGCACTGCGCCTGCTGGAACCGGACCGCGGCCCACACCGCCGGGTCGATGCTCGCCGGTGTGGGTGCCGGCGTGACCGTCGAGGTCGACGCTGCCGCCGGCGCTGTCGATGTCGCACGGCTGCGAGCGCAGCCGGTCACTACGAGGAAGATCAGGAGCAGCAGGAGTGTCCAGACCAGGGCGTCGCCCCGGCGGTGGACGTGCAGGCGGCGGGTCATGCTGGTGCCGCCGCGACCGCGACCGCGGCCACGGCCGCGCGGACCGACTTGCCCAGCGCGGCGAGCCACGGCAGCGGCTCAGCCAGCGTCTGCGGCGGCCCGACCCGCCAGGTCGGTTCCCACGGGACGTGCCCGAGGATGGGCAGCGCCCCGGACAGCAACCGCTCCAGGCGCCGCAACGGCAGCGGAGTCCGTCCCGGCGCGTCGGCCGAGACGATAACCCCGACGAGCCGCAGTCGGCGGGTGAGATCGTCGCTGTCGCGGAAGGCCCGGGCGTAGTCCTGAGCCGAGCTCAGGCCGCGGTGGTTGCCCCTGCACACCAGCACGACCGGATCGCGGCCGGGCTGCGTAGCCGGCGACACCTCGGGCCAGAGCTTGCCTGCGCAGCGGGAGCCGGGCAGCTCGGCGGCGATGGCGGCGGACAGGCACCGCACGCCTGAGCCGCCGTGCGTGCCGAGCAGCCACACACCGGTCCCGCCGTCGGCGGCGGACGGCCTGGCGGGCACCGGCGGCGGCGCCGCGGCGATCATGGGCCTGGCGCCCGGCGTCGCGAACCGGCCGGCCCGGGCTGCGAGCAGCGCGGCCTGCAGCTCGCTGATCGACGGAGTTCGGCCCGCGGCGAGCGAGGTGCCGGTGGCCGTCACGGCGCCTCGCTGATGACGATGGGGCCGACCAGTCGCAGCGCGTCGTGACGCTCTCGGCGCAGCCGGATTCCGGCGGCCAGCACCCGGTGGTCGACGCCGGTGAGCCGTGCTCGTACGTCGGCGGCGGGCCGCAGGGTGGCCAGTAGCCGCTCGAGCGCGGTGACCGTTGCCCGGCTGACCGGCGAGCGGGAAGCGGAAATGCGGTCCAAGACCTCGGCGACCTGTCGGTCGGCGGTCGCCAGGGTGTCGAGCATGTCGGCTACCTGCCGTGGCCCGAGCTGCCGAGAGGTGGGGTGCTGCGTTAGCGGGTATTGCGGTGTGAGGGGGCTGGGCTCGGCGGCCGGACTGCTCATCGCGTGAACTCCTGACAGGTCCTCTAAGGGAATAGGGGCTTCATCAGGAGAGGTGAGCGCTCAGCGGCGGAAAGTGACAGCGCCCGCTGCGTCAGGGCGGCAGGTCAGGAGGCGAGGTACCGCGGCGCCGCCGCGCGCAGCGCCTCCAGGGTTGCCGTGCAACGCCGCTTGGAGGTGCGGACGTTGACGCCGAATACCCGCGCCACGTGGTCGTGGCCGGCACCGGTGGCGTCACGACCGCAGTGATACCCGACCAGCATGGACAAGCCGCGGGTATCGACCACGCCGGTGCGCTCGGCCCACAGCAGCAGGTCGACAAGGTCGAGATCGTCCTCGCCCGCGTCGACCGGCGACTCGACATCGGCGTGCTCGTCGAGCACGCCCGGGATCATCGGGACCGGTATCTCCTTCACCCGTCGCGCGCGGCCCCGTGTGCGCATCCAGGCCGGTGACACCTCGCAGCACAAGGCGTGCTCGGTGTCGAGCAGCAGGTTCGCGGCGACGGCCCGCCGCCGGGTCCGCCACGGGTACGTGCGGATCCGGATGGTGAGTTCGCCGAGGACCAGGCCCTCGTCGAAGCCGCGGTGCACCAGGCGGCTGGCACCGCCAGCGACGGCGTGCAGCACGACCAGTACGGCGTCGCGCTGGTCGCCGCCGTCGGCCGCGGCCAATCGCAGCAGCGACCACAGCAGGTCGTCCCACCGCTCCGGGGGCGCGGAGGCCACTAACGCGGCGAACACGCCGGCGATCGTGCTGACCGACTCCTCGGCGGTCAGTTCGGGCACCAGGGCGGCCCACCGCCCGAACGTGTCCGCGGCGTCGAGGCGAGTCGTGAGTTGGTGGCACGATTCGCCCAGCAGGGTGGCGTCGAACATCGGGATCTCCGGAAGACGGTCGGGGCCTGGACAGGCCCAACGCTCCGCACGGAGGTCCACAAAACGGTCACCCTGCGGTCACCCGAACGACAGGGTGACCGACAGATTGGCAGGGTGACCGCTGGTCACCCTGGGTCCGGTCGGAACCAGAGATGCTCACACCGGAGCGGCTCGTCACGGCAGGGTGACGATGACGCAGCCCAGCGAACACAGGGGTGACCGACGGTTCTATGCGCCGGTCACCCTCCCCGGTCACCCTGTTCGAGCGAGGTGACCAGTTGGCGTCAGCTGGCCTGGGTGAGCCCGACCCATCCCCGGCGCAGCATCACGTCGTAGGTGTGTTTCGGGACGTCCTCCTCCACGACCGCGCCGTGATGGGTGACGATGCGGCGAACGGTCGCCTCGAGTTCGGCGGTGCGGCCTTCGGCCTCACACACCGCGGCCAGGTCGAGCAGCGGCCGGTCCGAACCGGACTCGATGGCGGCCGCCTTCTCGGCCATCCGGCGCGCGAGGGCGAGGTCGGACTCGTCCAACGCGCGGGTCACGACGACGCTGGCGACGTCGACGATCGCCGCGGCCATCACGTTGGCATCGGCGACGGTGTCGTCTGCCAGCCAGCCGCCGGCGCCGGGCCGCAGCCCGCTCAGCGGAACACCGGTGACCAAATCGAGCGCCGCCACGAGGTCGGCCATGCCGTCCGCGCCGTGCGCCTCGGCCCGGCTGCGGAGGCGGCAGAACAGATCCCAGTCCACCAGCGGGCCGCGCAGCCGGTACAGGGCGCTGCCGGACGGACGCCCGGCCGACTTGGCGTAGGGCAGGCACGGGGAGCCGGACATCGGGTCAGTCCCCAGCCAGCTGCGCACGATCGACAGCAGGTTCCTCGGGTTGCTGTCCTTGATCGTGTAGGAGTGGTGCGGCCAGAAATCGGCGGCGAACCGGTCACCGGTCACCCCCGCGCCGTGCAGCGCCAGGTAGGCGACCGCCTCGGTGGCGATCGCCGTCTTCGGGTCCGGTCGTGTGCCGGCGGCGATCACCTGGACCTCGCCGAGCAGCCGGATCTTCGGCCGGTCGCCCGTGGTGGCCTTCGCAGTGCTGATGTCGGTGTCGTGCCACGCGGCCAGGTCCTCGTCCAGGTGCGGATCGGCGGCCAGCAGCGCCGCGCTGACCTCCGGTCTCACGACCGGCGCCAACACCTCGATTTCCGCCGGGGTGCGTGCACCGGTCACCAGGTAGCTGCCGGTCGAGTTCGGCAACAGCGACGTCGCGGTACCCGCAGCGCTCGCGTGGTCGGGCAGCAGTTCCACATCGGGGTGCGCGGGGTCGGACTGGTCTGTGGCGGTCGGCTCGCGGCGGGGCACCGTGTGCTCCGGCAGGACTGCCCCGGCCAGATCGGTGTAGCCGGCAGTGCCCTCCTCTGTCTTGGCCGGTGACATTGGCACGTCGGCCGCGCTGTCACGCACGGCCGCGAGGTACATGCCCAGCTCGAGCGCCTGGTCGGCAGGCAACCGCTGCGCGGTGGCGATCACACCCAGCTCCGGAATGGTGAGCGTCCCCGACCCGTCCACGTGCAGCAGCAGCCCGGTCGAGGAGACAAGACGCTCCGGGCCGGGCAGCAGCACGACGGCAACCGCCGAACGGCAGGACCGTTTGCCCACCGTGTCGAGCAGGGACTCGATGGCCGCAACGTCGGCCGCGGAATCGGCCGCCTCGGACGCTGTCGGCTCGGATGGTGTTGGTGCGAGCAGCAGCACCTGTGGCATCCACGTGTCACCGCTGACGCCGTGCAGCCGGCCGTGCAACACATCCACCTGCTCGCCGTCCGCTACGTCGCGGCGGGACCGCACATCGTTGGCCGCGGTCGCGGCGGCGGCCGCGACGTCGTCGGCGACGATCAGCCGGGACGGGTTCAGGTCAACTAAGTCGGCGCCGAACTGCCCGGCCACCGTCACCGTGAGGTGATCGCTCCAGACGTTATGTGCTAGTTCGGCGGCGATGAAACGTGTCAGATCGAGGCAGCGGTCCCGGTCGCCGTCCACGATCAGCGCGCCGCACTGCTCGAGGTCGACCAGCCATTCCTCCCCCGCCGCGGTGTATCCCACGCTGACCAGCGTCGGGTAGGGCGCAACTGCCTGCTGGCTGGCTGACGGCTGCGCGTCCGATACCGGCCCGGCTGAGCCGCGTTCGGTGGTGTCGATCACCGGCAGCTCGGCCGACTTCTCCGCCACCCAGATCGTCGGCGACACCGCGACCCACGGGGCCGGGGGCGGCTGCAGCTGCGGGTCGGCCAGCACCAGGTCCAGGTGCTCCTCGGTCAGCCGCGCGGCCAGCACAGCAGGCAACCGCGCATCGGCGGCCGCCGACGACAGCGACAGGCTCCGCAGCGCCCGGTCGATGAAGTCGACGTCACGCAGCCCGAGCGATCCGTCGGTGACGAGGACCTTCTCCAGCGGCAAATGCCGCGGCGCTGGGCCGGCGATCGCGCGCCGGGGGCCGCGGAACCGGAATTGCCGCCGCCGGTAGAGGCGCAACGCCAGGAAAACTCCGCCGGCCAGCACGCCCGCGCCCGCCGACAGCGAGGCCGCCCACTCCGCGACCGTCACCGCCGCCGAGGAGTCGTGGCTCGCCCCGTGCGCCGGCGTCGTGGGCTTCGACCCGCTCGCCGCCGTCGACTCGCCCGTCACTGGCGTCGTGGACTCCGCCCCGGGCGTCGGCGTGGCCGTCGGATGCTGCCGCGGTGCTGGGGTGGTCGTGACGGGCGGCGGCTGATGCGGGGGGCGGTCGTGCGGCGAGTGTGTCGTCGGGTGGGTCGGTCCGGGCGCGCTCACGGGTGGTGAGGACGCACCGCCGGGCATCAACACCGTCCACCCGGGTTTGATCAGGTCCGGGTCGGTCAACTGTTGGCCGCCCGGCTCGACGCGACCCGCGTTCGCCGGCCATACAGTGGCCCAGTCCGCTACGCCGGCGTCCTCGGCCAGCCCCGACAACGTGTCTCCCTCGCGCACAGTGATCGCATGCTCGCCGTGACCGGTGGCGGCCGTGTCCTGCTGGGCAGCAGGGCTGCCCGCGGCGGGGACCGGCACCATGACCGTCCAGCCGCGGCGCAGCAGGTTCGGTGAGTCCATCACCGTCCCGTCGACCTGCTGATGACCCTCGTTAAGACGCCAGATCTCCGGCCACCGCTGCCCGTCGCCGAGATAGTGCTTGGCCAAGGCCCAGTAGCTGCGCATCCCGCCCTGGGACGGAATCACGTACGTCGCGGCTCCGGCCAGGTCCCCCGCAGTGGTGCGCGTCGTCGCCGACTCCGCTGTCGCCTCGTGGCTGAGCGGCTGCGGCGACGCGACTCCGGCACTCGCCGAGGTCAACACCGACACCGACCGTGGGGAGGCCGCGAACGCTGACGTCGCCGGACCGACGACGCTGATCACCGCCGGCGCGAGCAGCAGCACCGCGGCGATCAACGTCCGCGCAACATCCTGCTGCAGGCCCAGCAGCGGCAGCCGGATGACCCGCCTTGGGCGGCGGGTCACGGCGGCGGCCAGGCTTGCGGTCAGCTCCACCAGCAGGGCGATCGCGAAGCTGGCCCACGCCAGGTAGGCCACAGCCGCCATGATCGCGATGACGTCGCTGTCGGACATGTCCCCGGACCTGATCGAGGACCACTGATCCAACGGGTTGCCGATCGTGGCCGCGAGAGCCCACGGCAACCCGACCGCCAACGCGAGGAGCACCAGCAGTCCGAGCGCGCCCTGGATTCGGCGTGTCATCGTGAACCCACCCCGGTGACCGGCATCGTCATCCGCCTCCGTCCTGCGTGGTGCCGCCGTAGACCGCGGTGGCGCTGGCCGACGCGGTCTGGGAGATGTCATCGACGCCGACCGCGGACAAGATCACCGTGTGCTTGGGGACGGTGACCGTCACGCTCACCGTGTGCCCGGACACCGTCACCGTCCCGCGCGCATCGGCCGCGGCGAGCAGGTTGGTGACCGCCTGCCGTGCGGCGACCGGATCAGCCTGCAGGTCACCCGGCTCTCCGCGCAGCGACGCCGGGGTGAGTGCGTCGGCGCCGGAGCGGGCCGCTTGGGTGGCCAGGTCCGCCGCTTTCTCCCGCGCGGCCAGGGCTGCGCCGCCGTCGAGGACCAGGCCGGCCATCACCAGCGTTGCGATCGTGACGATCGCGAAGTACAGCGAGATCGACCCGCGGTCCTCACCGACCCGTGCCCGCAACGAGATCCCCCGACGAAGCCAGCTGAACGGCCGGCTGAATCGCGGTCGGACTGGCAGTTCGCGTGGCCGCCTTGGTGTCTGAGGTCGGGTCATCCCGAACTCCCCGATCCACCCAGCTGCCGGTATTTCTCAAGGGGCGACGTCGAATCAGCGGTCAGCCGAGTGGATCCCGGCAGACCGGCCAAGGCAAGCTGACTCAGATCAGCCCGGCACGCCAGATGGGCGGTCACCTGGCCACCGGCGTAGAACGCCGACGTGTCGACGGTGACCGTCACCGCCGAACAACTCAGGCCTCCGCCGCCGAGGGTCTGTTCCGCGGCCTGCAGCGCCGCGGTCTGCGCGGCATCGGGGTTGATCGACAGCGACGCGGCCCGCGAGGCCGCTTGGGCCGCCTGGTCGACCAGCTGTCGGCCGCGCTCGACCCGGCCGAAGCCGACGACCAGCAGCATCATCACGATCACGAACGGGACCAGGATGACCAGCTCGAGGGCTGCGAACGCGCCGCGGTCAGCGTGAGCGCCCTGGGTTCGGTGGTGCAAACGTCGCGCCGCCGATCGGCAGCGCCGGTGCTTCGTTTTCCTCTGCCTTGAGTCGCTCAGCTGCGGGCCGATCATGGGGCGCTCACGTACCGCTCGACCGGGCCCGACACCGTCTCCGTGGCGTAGTAGGTGGCAAACGGGATGACGCTCATGACCTTGCAGTGCACGCGCACCGTCACCGTGGTCGCTGAGCGGGTGACCGTGACGCAGTTGCCGCCGAGGGCGTGGGGGGCGACCTGGGCGAGGTAGTTGTTGCCCACGGCCTGCCCGCTTGCCGCGGTTGCCTGGTAGCTCTGCGCGCCGCGCAACGCTTCTTGGGCGGCGGCCTGGGCGACGTTGCGGGAGTGCCACACGATCGCCCACTGCACGACGATCATCAGCAGCAGGAAGATGATCGGCAGGGTGATCGCGGCCTCGAGCACCGAGTAGCCACGGTCACGGTCCGCGCGCAGCACCCGGTGCCGGCGTCGCATCGCGACACCGGCCCGCGCTGCTGAGGTATGCAGCTGACCGATCACCGGGACTGTTTTCCGTTGCTCGGGCTGCTATTGGGTCTTGGTGTTGGTGGCGGTGCTCTTGGCCTTGTTCACGATGATCGCGACGACCGCGATAGAAGCGGCGGCCAGCAGTGCCACCATGATCACCCAGACCAGGATGCCGTCACCGCGCTCGGAGTCCTCCGCCCGCAGCGCCTTCACCCGCGTCTGAAGCATGGTGTGCGCCCAAGCCATCAGCAGCCGCACCTGCACCTCGGTATCTGTCATGTCCTTCCCCCTTCGTTGTCGTGATCAGGTCGATTAGGGCTTCGGAATTCGTGAACTGGCGGACGTCGGCTCAGATGCGCATGAAGTTGACGATGGCCGGGTAGCCGAGGAAGACCGCGAACCCGACGCCGAGCAGGATCTGCGCCATCAACATCGACTGGTCGCGTTTGCCGGCGGTGCCCTCGGCGTCGGCGAGCTCCTCGGCGCGCAGTGACGCGGCCCGGGCCGAGAGGGTGTCGCGGACCTGCGCGCCGTCGTGGGCGACGAGCTGCACGAGGGTGCCGAGCTCGCGCAGCGGGGTGACGCCGATGCGGTCGCCCAGCTCGGTGAGCGCCACCCACACGTCCTGACCGGACCGGGTGGCGTGGGTGACGGTGTGCCGGATCAGCGCGAGCGGCCAGCCGCTGCCGATCTTCGCCGCGTCCGGCAGCGCCTGCTCCGCGGCGGCCTGACCCGACATCTGCAGCGACACCCAGTCCAGGTAGGCACCGAGGGCACGCTTGAACTCCTTGCGCCGGCGCTGTGCCGCGGTACGGGCGTCGAAGTCGGGGATGAAGAAGAACCCGGCGGCGAGCATCACCGCGACAACGACAGGGACGCCGAGCGGCAGGTGCACACCGGCGACAGCAAGGAACACTGCGATGATCAGCCCGATCAGGAAACCCAGCACGGCGACGGCGACCTTGCGGCCCATCGTCGCCTCGAACGACTGCCCGTTGAGCGCGAGGTCTTGGCGCAGGCTGGTGTAGGCGATACCGCGCCGGGCCAGCTCCGCGCTGACCCAGCGCCCGAGCCTGGTCTCCGCGCCAGCCGCCGTTGCCTTCGCGCCGGCCTGCGCGGCCGACACCTCCGACCGGTTCGGCGCCTGCGGTGTCTGGGTTGTTGTCTGGGCGACGTCGAAGCGGGCCAGCATCACCAGCGGGTCGGGCTTGGGCGGGCGGATCGCCACGATCAACGCGAAGATCGCGGCGCCGATCGCGCACCCGATCAGCGTCAGCGCGATCATCGCCGACCACCCACCGGCGGAACGGCCACGCTCGACGGGCCGGCCGATGAGACGGGACGGTTCGCCGACAACTCCTGCGCCTGCTCCGCGCTCAGCCCGGTCAGATGCGCGACGACCCGCAGATCAGCGTCGTCGATACGAGCATCCGCGCGAGTCAAAAACGGGGTGTTGGGCTCGGCGCCGGCGAGCTTGCGCATCCACATGAACGCGGCCGCGAACAGCCCGACCACGACGGCCAGCGCGAGCTGCCCACCCACGCTGCCGTAGGGCTTCACGTAATCACCGGAGAACAGCACCAGGAAGACCGCGAAGGCCAGGGTGATGATCACGACCAGCTGGACACTGCGGCGCATCGTGGCCCGGCCGGCGGACACGCGGCGCCGCTGGTCCAGCTCGGCGCGGGCCGAGGATGACAGTGAGGTCAGCACCGCTGCCAGGCCGGTGCCCCGCTGGCGGGTGTTGAGGATTAGCGAGCCGATGACCTTGTCCGCCGAGGCGTCGTTCAGTTCCGACGACAGCGCGAGCAGCGCCCGGTCCAGCGGCACCCGAGATCGGAGAAGGCCGGTCAGCCGGGTCAGCGCGGGCCGGATCGCCGCGGGCGCGGTGCCGGCCGTCGCCGGGATCGCCTGCTCCAAGCTCGCGCGGGCGGTGATGGTGTCACGCAGCGACTCGGTCCACATCGCCAGAGCCTCGAGCTGCACGATCTGGGTCTGCTCCAGACGCTGACCACCGAACATCTGCGGCCAGAAGATCACCAGCGCGGCGATGCCCACCGCGGCCACCGGCCACCGCGTCAGCACCAGCGCGAGGACACCGACCACCAAGCCGCCGGCGAGACGCGCGGACAGAGCCGGTGAGCGCAGTGCCTGCACCGCCAGGTGCAGCCGGTTCGGCGGCCTAGCCGGCTGCGGCGTCACCCCGTGGATGACCACGGCCAGCAGCACCAACCCGGCGCCGAACCCCGCCGTGATGAGCGCCATCACCAGGCCGTCCAAGCTAGGCAGCATTTTTTAGCGGCCTCCCATCACGGTGCCCAGCAGTGGACCGCCGTAGTAGCCGCGGTCGTTGTAGCCCTCGGCCTCTAGCCGCTTGAGCCGCGACTCGCTGATCGCGTACTCGCTGCGCACCGCGCGGCCGTCGATCTCCGAGGGCACGAACACGTCGGCGTGGGTGACCCGCTCACCGTCGAAACCGGAGACCTCCAGAACCTCGGCCACGGTCCGCTGCCCACCCATGTAGGGGTTCTGCCGGATGAACACGATGAAGTCGATTGCGCCAGCCACCAACGCGTGGGTGACCTCGAAGCTGAGGTTCTCTGCCTGCGCGGCGTAGGAGGCGATGCGGTCGAGGACAGCGACGCTGCTGCGGGCGTGGATCGTGGACAGGCTGCCGTCGTTGCCCTGCGACATGGCGTTGAGCATGACCACGATTTCCTCGCCCAGGACCTCGCCGACGATTACCCGTGATGGGTTCTGCCGCAGTGAGCGCTGCACGAGCGCGGCCATGCTGATGCCGCCGCGGTCCTCGGCGTCGGGCAGCACCATCTCCCACTCCACGACATTCGGGTGCAGCTCCGGGTGCCGGCGAAGCCCCAATTCCAGGGCCTTTTCTATGGTGATCAGCCGTTCCTCGGCGGAGATGACGTTGATCATCGCCCGCAGCAGGGTGGTCTTGCCGGCGTTGGTGGCTCCGGCGACCATGATGTTCATCCGGGCTAGCACCGCGGCCTGCAGGAACGTGGCGAGCCGCTCGTCGACGGTGCCCAGCTCGACCAGCGTGGGCAGGAACATCTGCGGGTAGCGGTTGCGGCGGATGCTGACTGAGGGCCGCTCCCCCGCCGTCATCACCGCAGACAGCCGGGACCCGTCCGAGAGCCGCAGGTCCAGCTGCGGTGTGGCCGGGGTCCACGGCCGGGCGTTGATTCCGGCGTGCGCCGCCTGGCTCTGGATGATGGCCACCAGGTCGTCGTCGGTCGCCGCGATCGTGAATGGCCCGACCGGCCGGCCGGCGGACTCGCGACCCCGCGCGGTGTCGCCGGCGTAGGTCACCCACATCTCGTCGCAGCCGTTGATGTCGATGTTCTCCACGTCGGAGTCATCGAGCAGGTCCTGCAGCTCGCCGGCGCCGAACATCGCCGCGTACACCGCGCCGGCCAGCCGCTCGTCCAGCGTCCGGTCGACCGGCACGTCGCCGCCGGCCTGCAGCTGACGCTGCAGGTGATCGCTGACCGCCTGGTCGATCAGCGTCATCGCCAGCTGCTGCTCATCGCCGCGCGACAGCTCCCGCTCGGCGTGGGCCTCGCGGCGCTGCGATTCGCGGTTGAGCTCTTGGGCCACGCGCGCCTGCAGCTGCTGCACCAGCCGCTGATCCAGCGGGTTCCGACGCTCCATCACGCACCCACCCTCGGTGCCGTCGTTGGGGCCAATGTCGTCTGTTCAGCGGCGCGCGGTTCATTCGGCAGGGTTGTCTGGCTGGGCTGCCAGCTGACGCTGCTCATCGCCTCGGGCCACAGCCGCCACAGCTCGCTCACCAGCTCGCTGCCGGAGCGCAGCAGCGGCGACTTGATCAGTTTCTTGGTCACCGGCCCCGACCACAGCGCTGCGGCCGACGCGGGGTCGTGGCGGAACACCCCCACTACCGGCGCCGGGGACCCGATGCTGTCCAGCAGCGCTCGGGTCCGACGCGCCGCGGCATCTTCGTCCCGGCCGTCGGCGACCAGGACGACGCCCACCGAGGTCCGTTCGCGGCACGGGTCGCCGACGTACTCGGCCAGCTCCTCGACCCGGGCTCGCAGATGCCCCAGGCCCTCGGTGCTGGCGCTCATCACCAGCAGCACGACGCTGGCCGCCTTCGCCACGACCAACGCCGGGTTGCTCGGTTGCAGGCTGCCTACATCTGCGATCACCGTGCCTGGCCACGCCGCGGCCAGCTGCGCGATCGCCGGCAGGTGAGCAGCGACCTTGCTGCTCGCCCGAGTCGACACCTCCCCGCGGATCACCGGGACGCCCAGCAGCGTCGGCTGAGCGAACTGCGGAAGCTGCGGCGGCACGCCGCCGGGCCGCGCCGCGACCGCGAGGGTCGCGATCGACGGCTGCGCCGGCATGTGCTGGCCGCCGGCATGCATCAACCGGAACGGCAGATCAGCGCCCCGCGGGTCCAACTCGCACAGCACCCGCTCCCCCGGCCACGCCAGGGCGAGCACCGTCGCCAGCGTGGTCGCGCCCGGCGACCCCTTGTCACTGCCGACCGCGATGATCACCGGCTCATCCGCCGATCTTCACGAGCGCGATCAGGCTGTTGTTGCTGGCCTGCGCCACGCCGTAGGAATCAGCCGACGGCACGATCAGGGTCAGCAGTGTGCCGCCCGCGCTCGACGTGTTCAGCCGGACGTCGTACACCGTCGCCGACGGCACGAGCACCGCGTTCGCCGCGGCCGATCCCGTACTGGATCCGGAGTTGTTGGGTGCGCCGCTGGTCGTGCCCTTCTGTGGCAGCTGTAGCACCTGCACCTTGTCGCCGGGTTCGAGCCCGGACGAGGGGATCTGGCCGGGGTCCGCGGCTACACCCACCAGGCTCTGGCCGGGCCCCACCGTCGACCCGCTGGTGACCATCGACCGCTGTACCAGCGTGTTGGGCAGGATCTCCACCGCGGCGTGCTGACCGATCAGGCTCGACAGGTTCGCGCCGGCCACGGCCGTGATGCCGCCGGACACCTCCGTCGTGCTCAAGTCGGCACGCGAGATCGTGTGCCCCACCGGGATGTCCTGTACCGCCACCACGACCGCGACCTTCGCCCCTGCGGTTGTGTAGAAGTAGTAGCCGAGCGCACCCAGGCCGACGATCAACGCGACCGCCAGTGCCGCGTACCCCTTCGGCCGGGTGCGGGTCGACAGCGCGGCGGCCTGCAAGCCGCCGGGCCGATGACCGTTCATCGGAGGCGTTGCCTGCTGCGGCATCATCCGCTGGCCAGGTCCAGTCATCAGCGTGTCACCACCGTCTCGATCTGCATCACGTTGAGTTGCCCGCTCGTCGACGTCACCAGCTGCGGAATCTCCCCGGCCGCCCCGCCGGTCCCGGTCCAGGTGATCTTCCAAACGATCGACTGCGTCGAGGTAATCGGAGAACCGGTCACCCGGCCGTACTGATAGCCACACGCGCCGCTCGACGGCGCGTTGTTCCCGTCCGCATCCCTCCACGGCCGCCCGGGCCCAGGGCAAGATTGAGTCGAGCTACCGTCACCTGGATCGAAGATCAGCTGGGTCGGCCTCGCTGTCACTGTTGCGGTGAACCCGGCGGCCGATGCCGTTGCGGTCAAGGTCTTCCACGTTCCCGGCGTGGTCCAGTAATACGTCCACAGATTCACGTAGGTGAACGGGAAACCCTTGTACAGCAGTGTCTGCGGCGGCGATCGACTCCCAGACGGAGTCGGGAACCGAATCGTCTTGTACGCACGGTCCGCCAGCTCGACCGCTGTTACGACGGGCGGACAACCCTGTGCAGCGAGCGCGATATTTGTCGTCTGCACTTCGATCAACGTCCACTGTGCAGGAGGCCGCCCAAGTCCGTCGGTCGTATCAGTGATCAACGCCTGGCAAGCCTGGCCGTGGAGTTCATCCGCACACGCCTGCGAGATTAGGGGGGGCTCCTCACCTGCGAACGCACCGGGGAAGTCAGCGCATGGATCACTCCCGCCGCTATTGCCGCGGGTGTGTGTCACGCCGCCGGTACCAACACCACATGTGTTGTGTGTCGGGTCGCAGGTGCCCGTGCTACCGCCGGGAGGACCCGTCGCAGCCGCTGTGCCAGCGATCGTCAATAAGGCGGCAACGAGTGCGATCACGGATGCCAACGCCGCAACGAGTGTGGGCGGCGGGAGGGGGCGCGTTACGCGATGCACGTCTTGCTCGCGTCAACGAGAAAGTCGGTGATCTTCCATGATCCGTCCACCTTCTTCATGGAGATGGTCCGCCGCCACGGCGGTGGCACCGCCGGCTTAGACACTGGGACCGACTTTCCAGTCTTGACGTCGTATTGCACGAAGGGGTCTGTCCGCGAGGCGAGCGGACAGCTCGACAAGAACAGGAACGTCGGACTGATGATCTGCCCGGCGCTCACGCGAGGCTGTTCGGGCGTACCCCGGTAGGCGAGATGCGCTTTCGCCTGGCCAGTGATGACCCCATCGAAGAGCTCGAGGGCCTTGCCGGTGAGGTAGCGATTGATGGATGCGAGATCAGCATGGGCCGGGTCGCGGTCCGCAACGTTCAGTGCGTTGTAGAAGGAGATGTACGCCGCCGCCGCGCTCTGAGCTGGCGGAGTGACTGTGGGAGTCGGCACGCCTTTGGAGGAGGTCGGTGCGCTGCTGGACGTGCTCGACGAGGACGACGTGGGGTCCGGCGACGAGCTACTCGTCGAACTCGTCGTCGAACTCGTCGAAGCGCTAGGGGACGGTGACAACGACTGGACGTGCGTACCGCTGCTACTACTGCAGGCGGCCATCGCGGGAACCGCGCACGCGGCCATAGCCAGGGTGACTACGCGACGAGACATCCGCCCTCCGCTTCGATTTGCCCTTCGGAAGTACGACAGCTTAGGTCCGGCGTGTGACGTAAAGGTAAGCCGGGCGAACAGCTAGCGAAAAGCGTATACCCTGCCCTTGTGACGACCCACGGCCTCACGAACTCGACCCACTACGGCCGGGCTGTCTCGATTGCGCGGAGCACGGTCGTTGTCGGCACCGCGAGCACGCGCGCCAACGCGTCGACGAGCTCCTTTGCCGGCTCCCGGCGCGTCGCGCCGACCTCGATGCCGCGATACCTATTGCGCGAGATCCCGATTTGCGCGGCCAGCTCATCCATGGTCAGCCCTGCGGCGAGGCGCATGTCCTCCAGCGACGGAGAGGTGGAGTTGCCGGCCAGAAACTCCAGGGCGTCTAGGCCGATGGCGGCCGCAATCCTCGGGATCAACGCGGGGCGGGGAGCCACGCCGCCACGCTCCCACTCGCTCACTCGCGTCTGCTCGGTGTGCATAAGCTGCGCGAGCCGTTCCTGTGTCAGCCCTGCCACCAGACGCCCGGCGGCCAATCGTGAACCGCTGAATGCCACCGACACCCCTCAATGTGTACCCCCGCTGCTCGGACCGAAGCCTAGAGCCACGATTGAGCGTCTCGCAGTGTCTTCTGGGGCGGACGTCGGTGCGTGTCACTTTCCGCACTGCACCCCGCACTTCTCCGAGTGAGACCACTTCACACCGGGAGTCGAAGATGAACGAGGCTGACGACAAACTGCTCAACCTTGAAGACGCCGCCGACGTCTTAGGCACAGGCGTTCGCTTTACTCGCCGCCTCGTCGCGGAGCGGCGGATCCGGTTCGTGAAAGTCGGGCGCCATGTGCGGATACCGCGTTCGGCCTTGGTCGAGTTCATCGACACGGCTACCGTCCAAGCTGCACCGGCAGCCCGCTAGATTCGGAGTGCACGATGGCTCGACGCCGCGCCTTCGGCTACGTCCGGAAGCTGCCGTCCGGCCGCTTTCAGGCGATGTACACCGGCCCGGACGGACTGCGCCGCACCGCGCCCGGCACGTTCACCACCAAGACCGACGCGGCGCAGTGGCTGACCCGTGTCGAGATGACCATCGTTGAGGGCCGCTGGCGCGACCCCGTGCACGGCCGCGAGGAGTTCGGGAGCTACGCCGAGCGTTGGATCGACGAACGCCCCAACCTTCGGCCACGAACCGTCGACCTCTATCGCTGGACCTACCAGCGGCACCTCGCACTTCAGCTGGCTGGCGTCCGTCTCGAGGACATGACCCCGATGGTCGTCAGGCGGTGGCGCGCAGCCCTGCTCGACGCGGGAGTGAGCACGAGCATGACGGCGAAGGCGTACCGGCTGCTGCGCGCGATTCTTAACACCGCGGTCGACGACGACATCCTTGATCGCAGCCCGTGCCGAATCCGCGGCGCGGGAGACGAGAAACCCGCCGAACGGCCCATCCTGTCCGTCCGTCAGGTCCAGCAGTTGTGCATGGCGGTGCCACCGCGCTTTTCCGCATTCATTGCCGTCACCACTTTTGCCAGCCTGCGCTGGGGCGAGGTCACCGCACTGCGCCGGCAGGACGTCGACTTGGCCGCCGGCCTCGTCACCGTCCGCGCCGCCTGGGTCGAGCGGTCCGACGGCTCGCTCGAGCTCGGCCCGCCCAAGTCTCACGCCGGCCTGCGCCGGGTCGCGATCCCCGAACCCGTGACCGCGATGCTCGCCGCCCACCTGCAGGCATATGTCCCCGACGCGCCGGCTGCGCTGGTGTTCGCCACCGTGAACGGGCGGCCGTTGAGGCGGAGCAACTTCAACAAATCCGTGAACTGGGCAAAACTCGTCAACGACCTCGGCGTACCGCGCCTGCACCTGCACGACCTGCGGCACACCGGAAACACCCTCGCCGCCAGCACTCCCGGCGCGTCCACCCGCGACCTGATGCAACGCATGGGTCACGACGACATGCGCGCCGCACTGATCTACCAACACATCACCGCCGGCGCGGACCGACGCATCGCGGACGCGCTGCGCGGCGGCATCGAGGACGCACAAGCCGCCGAAAAGCCCGCGGAGGTCCTCCGACTTAGCGCACGTGGAGCGCACGACGGGGCCCGACCTACTCGGCGGCGGAAAGTCCGAACCACTCGCAGCCCAGCAAATGCGTACCTTTTCGATGGAGCGGGTGACGAGAATCGAACTCGCACTGTCAGCTTGGGAAGCTGATGTTCTGCCATTGAACTACACCCGCGAACGGCTCAGACGATACCTGAACCCCCCGGATTCCGGGGCGTCGGGGCGTCAGACCGAGCTTGCCGGCGGGCCGTCGCGCGGGAGTGTCAGCGGGCCGTGCGACATCCTGACGATTAGCGTGCGACTCGTGGCGCTGGATCTCGTCCTGAAGGGAGTCGGCGATGCGCCGGCCAGCGTCGCGAGTGCTGTGCTGATAGATGAGGGCGGCGCGCATGGTGTCGTGGCCCATCCTCTCCATCAGGTCGCGCGTCGACGTGCCGGGCGTGCCAGCCGCCAGAGTGTTGCCAGTATGCCGCAGGTCGTGCAGGTGCAGATGTGGCACGCCGAGCTTCTCGCGGGCGCGCTCCCAGCCGACGAGCTTGTTGAAGTTGCTGCGGCGAAGCGGCCGGCCGCTAGGACCGGTGAACACGAGCGCACACGTGTCGGGGCCAACGTAATGCTTGATGTGAGTGCGCAGCAGCTCGACCACCGGACCGGGCAGGTCGACGCGCCGCCTGCTGGCGCGGGACTTCGGCGGTCCGAGTTCGAGTGCTCCGGTGGAGCGCTCGACGTACGCCGATCGGATGGTGATCGTGCCCGTCTCGAGGTCGACATCGCGACGGGTGAGCGCGGTGATCTCCCCCCAGCGTAGGCATCCGTAGGTGGTGACCATGACGAATGCACTGAAGCGGGGTGGCACGAGCATCGACAGAGCCTGCACCTGCTCGATGGTAAGCGCGGGCCGCTCGGCGGACCGTTCGTCTCCGCCGTTGCGGATCCGGCACGGGTTCCGCTCCAGGATGTCGTCGTCGACGGCCGTGTTGAGCACCGCCCGCAGCAGACGGTAGGACTTCGCCGCCATGGTCTCGCTGACGCCGTCACTGAGCAGCGTCGCGCGCCAGCGGCGTACGCCCAGCGGCGTGAGCTCCTCGAGGGTGATGCGGGCGAAGTGCGGTTCGAGATGTCGCTTCAGCAGCCAACGGTAGAGATCGACCGTGCGCGGGCGCAGCCCTGGACGTTGCTCGATCCAGGTCCGGGTGTAGTCGAGGAGCAGCTGCCGGCCCGGGAGCGGGTCGCGCCATCGGCCGTCGAGGATGCTCGCTTGCACACGCAGGAGCCACTGTCCGGCATCGGTCTTGTTGGCGAACGTGCTCGGCGCCGAGCGGCGCAGTCCGCCCGGCGTGATGTATGAGGCCTGGAAGCGACCCGAGGGCAGCTTGCGGATGTACCCGAAGGCGCGACGAGTGTCAGTGGACGCTTGGGCGATCGCGTTGGCCCGTTCTCCAGACAGTTGGATCGGCTCTGTGAACATCGCTGTCACGCTGGCCTTCAGCGTCGCCTGGCGTGGGCCCAGCAGCTGTTTGAGCGCTTCACGTAGTGGGGCGTAGTCGCCTGGGCCGCCGTGAAATCTGATTTGCGCAGAGTCGCTCGGGTCGCTGAGTGCGACGGTAACGTCGATGTCGTAATGCAGCGTCGTGTCTAACGTCGTAGGGCTGATGATAGTGTGCAGGCGGGCAAGTTCGGTGCCCGCGCCCGCACCGACATGATCGACCGCAACGTTGACTTGGTGGAGTTCCTTTCGACCTACCTCGGCGGCGGCAGCTCGAGCATCCGAGAACGCCTTTCCAGCGGCGCCAACACCCGAAAACGAGCGAGTGGCAGACGCTGGCTGGGGTGTGGTGGTTGAGCCGCCCCCAAAGACGGAGCCACCCCCGGCGCCCGGGCATGTGGTGCCGGGATGGCTTGTCCCGCAGAACGGGCACACCAGGTCCTTCGGCGCGGGCGCCGAGCCCGGTGGGTGGATGAAGGTGTCCTCGGCAAGGCGGACAGCCGCGCTCGGACGATCCTGGGTCGCCCACCCGTCGTCGCCACGCTCGGGGTCCTGGTATTCCCACACGCCATTTCGCACGCCGGCGCCAACCAATGCAACCAACTGCGCCCTGTCGAGCACCAGTTTGAGGTCTGTCCTTCGCGCGAACGCACGGACAAGCTCGCGAGTCGGCTGGGGCTTCTGCAGCAGCTCACCGAGCTTGGACTTCACGTAGCCGGGGTCGAGGGGTTTCGCGCCGGCGGTGAGGGTCTTGTCCATGCTTGAGAGCCGGTCGAGGATTGCGTCCGTTTGGTTGGGTCGTGACGACGCCTGCGTGACGACGTCGAGCTCTACTGCCTCGAGTCCTGACGCGTTGGGTACGTACAAGACTCCGACGTGGTTGCAGACGGCGACCTGCGCGAGCAGTTCGGATTCCTTGCGTCGGTTCTTCAGCTCCTCACGCTTTTCGACACTCAGCGCTGCCAGGACTTCAGCGTTGCCGGCGAGGGCGACCAGGGCGAGATGCCTGCGGACGGCTCGGACCATTGCGTCGTGCGTTCCTTGCGAAGGCGCCAGGATCACGATCCGATTCCTAAATTCGCGGATGCCGCCGGAGGGAGTCCGATCCCAGAGTTCTTTGACCTTCTGCGGGATTGGCGCCTGGGGGTCGACGCCGCGGTGATCGCCGAAGTCATCCCAGTGGAGGATGACGAGCCAGGCGTCCTCGTCGCTATCGGGGACCTTGGCGTCTTCCCACGCGCGCCGGACCTTGAGGGCGGCGTCTCTGAAGCGTTGGGCGAGGATCGTTGTTGCCTCGATTCGGGCCTTGGTGACGCTGATTTCGCTCTCGGCCTCTTGGACCAGTTTGACGAGCGAGGCTTCGGTGGAGAATCGGTAACCGCGGACGTCGGCGTGTAGATACCAGCAAGCACTTTCGAGCCCGTCCAGCGCTTTCTGCAGGAGGTTCGGGTCGTCTCCGGGTGCCAGCGTCGCGCCGTACAGCTCTGCGGCGGGCACGCCGGGCACGTCTCGGGTGAGTGAGTAGAGGTAGGTGCCGGTCGCGAGGCGGCGCGCGTAGGTGCCGCCCATGCGTTGGTCGACAGCGTCGGCGTGTGCGAGTTCCGCGCCGGGTTGGGATGCGATGTCGGCGCGGATGACCGGCTCGTACGCGGGTCGTTCGAGGCGGCTGGACAGCTCTTCGGCGATCACTCGGTCGGCGAGGTTGATGTGGTGCAGGTGGATGAGCTGGGCATCGGCGGGCTGTTCTTGCCACAGCGCGCGGACGACGCGGGCGAGCAAGCGTAGCGCGCCACGTGTCCGCTGGAAGTTCGGGATGGTGGACAGACGCTTGTCGAGCACGCGGATGAGCGCGGGATGGAAGGGGTAGGTGCGCGCCACCTCCGACGCCCACCCGGCGCCGGTCATGCCTTCGGGAAGGTCGAGACCGCCCGAGAACGCCGCGTCGGCGGTTTCCGAGTACGCCTGCGCCACCGGACCGGCAGTGCCGGCCGGGATCGGGTCGAACAGCCGGCGTGCCAGGATCCGCGGTAGGTCGGCTTCTTCGCTGGGGCGTAGGACGAGCTCCTTGCGAGCCATCAGTTCGCGTGCCTCGTCGATCGCCTTGAGCACTTCCGCAGTGTCTTCCCCGAAGGCGTCGGTGAGACCGGTGGTGGTGATGACGAGGACCGCGTGCGGGATCGCGTCGACAGCCTCCATCAGCGCCATCAAGAACGCGGTGGTTTGACCGGCAAGGGTCGACTGGCCGACAGAGACTCCCTTGGCCACGGCGTAGTACCGGGCGATCTCGTCGATCAGGATGAGTGCCGGCTCGTCGCCGAACAGGCGCTTCAGGGCGTCTGAGCCGGGTGCGGTCAGTGACTCGTCGTCTGATCGGACCAGTTCGTAGCCAGCGACGCCGCCGAGCTGCAGCGCCAGGTAACCCCAGATGGTGTTGGCGCTGACTCCGTCGATGACGGGGAAACTTGAGGCCCCCGAGCTGGTGCCCACGAAGACGCCGATCTGACGGAGCGCCGCCTTAGGCAACAGGCTGGGGTCCATCAGCTCTGTTGCTTGCTCAGGGCTGAGGCCTCCGCGTGCTGCATGGTACAGCGCAATCAAGTTGTGGGTCTTGCCGCCGCCGAGGTTCGTCTCCAGCCGAATCACGCTGGCGGCGTCGGGACGGCCGCCGGTCACTCGTCCGATCGCCTCGTTGAGCAGTGTCTTGAGACCGCCGGACGGGTAGGTCGCAGCGAAGAAGGCGCTCGGCGAGCCGTAGGCCTCGGGAGCGGTGCCGGCAACGACCTCTTCGAGACTGGCTGCGAACCGGGCCTCGGTCAGCTCTCCGTCAAGGACGTCGCGGCGTGGCGAGATCGCCTCGTATAAGCGCATGTTGTGCACCCTCCTGTCCGGTCACCGTAGCTATCGACTCCGACAGTTTGGTGGTCGACGCGGCCAGGAAGCAGGGAGATCCTGCTCGACCCGGTCCGAGTTCGATGCTTCCAGTGTCCAGTCGTGACCTCGGCTCCGTCCCGCCGACCCTCGCGCGCTGGCCGTGACGAACCGCCAGCCGCGGGAATGCTGCCGCAAACCTATCTAAACGGGGTGTTTCGTACGTCCAGCCCGTTGCGGTGGCGCTGGAGTGTCCGCTGGGCGGGCCGCGGCGGCTCTCGACGCTATGTTCTGCCAAGGCCGGCGCGACTCGTCAACGCTTGCTAAATCGCGGATTGCACCAGCGGAAACCGGCTGGAGGGTCGTGTCGGCGTCGAGGATGCCGTAGTGACCGGCGCGCGGCCCGGGCGTCGTCGGCCACCAGCGGCGATCGTCGTCGAGGCGGACACGCGGCACCGGCTGTAGTCCTCGTTCTCGACCTGGGAGACGTGTGCACGGCTTGTCCAGGCCGAGCACCAGACCCGTGTCGGGGACTCGAACCCACGGGCCATATCGCTCCCAGGTGACGAGCGCCCGCCACTCCCCCGTCGGGTCAGCTCTCCAGGCGAGCAGGTGCGCGTTGTACTGAGGCGGCACGCTGAGCCGTATCCGCGGCGGGCCCCATTCCACGGGCCCCACTCCACCGGTTCAGGCTAGAACACGTGTTCGACTTCTACGGCCAGCGTAGGTGCCTCGGGTTGTCCGCGGACGATTCGGCGCCGGTGCGGGCGATGTACTTGCCGGCCAGGGTCGTTGTGCGGGCGACGCCGACCATGATCTGCCCGTGCGACCGGGCCTCAGCCGCGAGTGCTCTCACCAGTTCGAAGCCGTTCCCGCCGCCTGTCTTGCCGCCGCCGGTGCAGGGCCAGCTGCCCAGCACGCTCACGAGCACCGCCGTCCGTCCGGTGATCTCGGTGGTGGCCGCCGTCCATGTGGCGACGCCGCGGCCGCGGTAGGACTGGATCAGGGCCGGCAGGATGTAGCCGAGGAACGGCACCCCGAGCACGATCAGCCACCAGGCCTTCATGACGGTCACCGTCGACGGTCCCGGGCCAGCGACGGCCAAGACCGCGATCGGGACGCTCGCGGCATCCACGACGATGCCGCCGGTGAACACGAGCCACAGCAGCCGGGCGGCTCGCGGCGCGGGGACCGCGCCGGGCTGGCCGGCTCGGTTGAGGTGGCCGCTGGCGGTGCCGAGGCTGACGAAGGTGTTCGGCTGCAGGGCGAGGACGCCGCTGAACAGCAGGAACAGGAAGGGCAGGTCGAGGTAGGCGAGGGGCCACCAGATCCGCCGAATGTTGCTGTAGGCCAGGGCGGTCCGGGTGCTGGCTGTGATGCTGTGCCGCAGCGACACGTAGCCGAGCACCAGCGGCGGGTCGGGCTTGTTGACCCCGTCCTGCGCCGCGGCCTGACCCACTCTGCTGGTCACCGTCCGATGATCCACGACCGCTCCGACAGGAGCCAGCCGGTGGATTCGAAAGCTCCGTGCGCCACGGGTCGACGGTGCCGCCAGGCGGTCAGCACCGGGCGAGGACGCCGGTCATGGCGGCCTTGTCGGCGGCGGGCACCTCGAGCCGGTAGTGGGTGAGGATGGTGACGCTGGTCGTAGGCGCACCAGTAGCCGCGGTCGGCGGGCATCCCCTCCCCCGACCCGCTGTCGGACTTCTGCTCGTTGGAGTGCTCGTCGACGTCGACGGCGAGCAGCACGAGGTTCGGGTCGTTGGCGTAGGCGTCGCGCTCGGCCTGGCTTGACCGCGCCGCGCCGAGATCGATCCCGGGCGAGGGTCAACGGGACGACGTGGTCCAGGGGCACCAGGTAGGCGCAGGCCTTGCTGAAGGTAATAGTGGCGCCGGCGTAGGGGTCATCCAGCGTGCCGGCGGGCGACGACGACGCAACGGGAACCGGCGCGCAACCGGACGTCGTGCAGCTGGGCGGCGTGACGGCGCCGAAGCGCCCTCGCTGTTGCAGCGAAGCGCACGCTCTGACCGTGTGGCTGTCAACGCTCGTGACGTGAAGAACGTCCCGGGCCGGCCGAAGACCGACAAGCTCGATGCCGTGTGGTTGGCAAAGCTCAGGACGAGCGCGGAATGCTCCGACCGTACTTCGTTCCACCCCCCAAGATTCGACAGTTGCGCGACTACACCCGTCTGCGTGCCGATCTCGCCGAAGCCGCGTCCGCCGCCAGCCGCGCCAACACCTTCCTTGGCGCTCGCTACCGCCGCCTGGTGCGACGCATCCGGAGGTGCCGAGCACTCGCTGCGATCTCTCGCTCGCTCCTGGTCATCACCTGACACCTGCTGGCGGACCCAACCAGCCGCTACGGCGAACTCGGCCATCGTTCTACGACAACCGGACCACTCCAGAACGGCGCCGAGCCAACCACATCCGACAGCTCGACGCCCTCGGCTACACGGTCACGGTGACCCCTAGCCCGGTAACCCAAGCCGGTGCGCGGACGGGCATTTCCGATCAGCACCGTGCTCGCCTGCTGGCCGTCCACACCACGCTGCTGACCCGGCAGCCTATTCACGTAAAAGATCACGATTTACGGATGCAGTACTGGATAAGTCAACCACTATTCTTATGCGCGCAGTTTGACGGGCGCGAGGCCTTGCGAAAGTGCGGCCGGTGGTGGAGCCTCCTTTCAGGGTCCCTGACGACGTCGATCTCCGGCATAACAAGGTAGCAGCCTCACTGGGCGTCGCTGCGACCGCCACTTCGGATTTCTGGGAATTTTCGACAGCAAAGGAGGCTACTCGCTCGCCGGGCGTGACGGAACTGGGGCCTGTGAGCTAGAAAGACGACCAAGGTCATTTATCACTACAGAAAGGATCGCGACGAGGGGCATTGGCTCAGACCTATTTCCCCCGCGTCATCCGTCACGACTCGATACACCCACCTGTTTGGTGGGGTCGGCGAGCGCACGATCTCCGTAGGGTCATAAGCCCCTCTTAAAAGGACCACGCAATGGTATATCAGGAACTTGGCCTGCCTCAGGACATCCCGTGGAAGCGATTGGCCGGCAGCGCAGATATGATGGACACTCGTTCCGGAGACTTCTCATTTCCGCCGAAATGGCGGTCATCGATTTCGATCTTCTATCACGAGCCGAGCGAACTTCCAGAGACATACTGTGATCGATCCGTTACCTATCTTAAAGTCGTATGCAGCATCACGGGCTACCAAGTTGGTAGGGAATCTGGCTCCTCACCAGACCCCCAAGGAGCTTGGAAAGAGGAGACCATTCCGCTTACTGAGGAGTACCATGCATGTTACGGTGCAATGCTTCAGGTCGCCGTATTCCCGCGAGCAGATAGTAATCGCGTCATTCCCTTGTCCGACTTTCCGTATATAGCAGACTTTGAACCGAAGCAGCGCGAGTTATATGAAGCGGTAACGAAGTCTGGAGAAATTCTCGGTCGGTCGCTCTCAAATCTGAACCTGAGGAAGAGCGGAACAAACGCAGAGACGACGTCTTACTCGTCCAAGATTGGTGCTGAGGTAAAGGCGCAGATCAAAGTCGTGGACGCAAGTATATCGGCCGAACATTCTTGGGGCGGGGGGACCCACGTCCAGGAAGAGAATACAAAAACGACCGACGACTCTCGCGAAAAGCGCGAGACCTACGGCGCCAGCACCAACCTCACGCAAATGTACGAAATCTTCACGGGATATCATATGGGCACCAACCGGGCCGTGTTTTACATGCTGCCCCGTCCTCACATGGTTGAAGATAAGGACCAGTACACATTCACGAACGGTCCCAGGCGCCTGGAGGGAATTCAAGAAGTATTTCTAGTTATCAATAGACCCAAGTCGATCACCGGTATTTGTGTGGACGCCTTCCTGGAAACCGCTCATCTCTTCGGGGAGAATGTGGAACCGCAGCAGGCATCCGGGGGCGGAGTCACCGCACAGCCCGACGTCGCGTGGGAGCCAATGGAAGCGGTGGTTGGGATGTCGGGAGAGTGGCCCTCACCGCACGGAGAGCCAGGCCAAACCAAGGACTTCACACAGAACCTGCTGACGCTCGGAGCGGGTTGTGAACTGGACGTGACCCGAGGTGGCGACTCCTGGATGACAGGAGAGTGGGACGATCAGGCTAGCTTGCTAATAAGTGTCCCTCAAGGATTCTGGTTCGATTTCCAGAGCGGAACGTTTTGGCGCTCGCTCCACAGCATCGAGGCCGGGGTGTCCGGAAACCAAGTGAGTGGAACCGTTCGCCTACGAGGAATGTCAAGGAACTTTCCCGAGAAATTCAATGCCCAGGTTCACATATATTACCGTTGCCCAAAATCTGTAGAACCCACAACGGCCGGGGCGCCGCCGCCACCTCCCCCCCTCAACGAAAAGCACCTGTTCTTGACGTCACGGGGCATCAGCGCGTGCACATCACTTCAGGACCAAGAGGAGTCTGGGCCTGCGCTACATCAGGCCGTGAACTGGCCCGTCATTCTTAAGGAAGACCAGCGGGAGGTGTTGTTCGACTGGCTACAGCGCGGCGTCGTAGATTCCGACCCAGGCCGAGCTGCGGAGCTGCAACAAATGATCGAGCAGCAGTCGGCGGAGCTGCAGCGACAAATTCGTGACACAGTGAACTTTGGAGATGCACAGGTTCCTGGGCAATGGCTGCTGCCGGACGAGTCGATCACCTTCGAGACGCCGATTCCTCATGACGCTCGATTAGGGGATGAAAGTGTTCCCGCCATCGTCCGAATACGCCTGGCAAACGCTCTGTCCTCGCAGATTGGCACTCGTATGCTGGAGAGTCTAGGGTCCATTCGTCGCTATCCACGCGGAGCGGTGGATTTCTGGCACAGCGATATGGCGATGGAACACTTAGTCCGTCAAATAGGCCCAGGCGACGAACTGGCTTCTACACCCGTAGCGAACCTCGACGTTCCCTATAGGGCCGAATTGCTCGAGATGTTCGGCGAAGACGTGCAACGGAGTGAACTCGGTGTGATGGACGTGGGCGCACTTGAAAGCGGTCTCGGAATTACCGCCATGGAAGCTCGACGCCTGAAGTTGCAACTTTTGGTGGCACCCGCGGTGCGGCGCGAACGCTCTAACGATTATCGCTAACGGTCAAGCCGATGACGGAACCTCTAAAGACTACATCGACGGCAGACGATCCGCTGGACGTGGTAGCAACCCGTATTCGATCCGCCGTCGCGTCGTCGCTTTCTCTGCGTAGGGACATCAATCGGGCAGTTGGTCTGTATCTAAAGCGGCAGCCACAGGACCTGCATTCAGTGAATCTGCAGCGCGAACTCGAGGATCTGCTGGGTTCAACGCTGAATGTCGAGATTCGGGAGTCTCTGTCAAACTATATCGCTAGCAAGGCGCAATACTGCGACGAGGGGTCAGAGCTAAACAAGCACTCGGAAGCGGACCCGGTCACTCTCTTCAACGGCCAATTCACATACGCCGCCACGGACCTGAAGATAGACGGCGCAGGCATTGAGTTCGCGTTCAAGCGGACATACAAGCACCAAGCCTTCACACATGGACCTCTCGGCTTCAACTGGGACTACAGCTACAATCTATGGATTCGCGAAGAGTCCAACTCAGTTGTCCGATCGTCCGGCGAGTTGCGGGAGGACCATTACATACGGCATGAGGTGCACGACTATTTCGTGCCGCCAGATGGGTACCACGACACCATTGAGTCGACCGGCGATTCTTTCGTCACATGCTCGCCTGACGCCGTTCGCTTCACCTATGAACGTGAAGGTGTAACCCGCCGTCATCGCATAAAATCAATTGTGGATCGCAACGGCAATTACCTGTATTTTGGTTACGACGACAGAAGCCGATTGCTTGCCGTCGAGGTCAACGCGCCGCGACGGCAGGTGACATTCGAATACGACAACACAGATCGCATAATCGTAATGACGGCGTACCCAGTAACTTATCGTCGCTCCGGCGGATTCACGCAAATATCCCGTCAATGGCATTACAATTATAATGACGTCGGCGATCTGATAGCTGTGATCGGTCCAGCCTCCGAGCGGCACGCCGACGGATTATCCACTCGTTATAAATATGGGTCGGCGACGCCAAATCCAGACCTGGCACACAACTTGGACGGTATTGTCGACCCTGACGGCCATCTCTTCCTTGAGAATGAATACGGCGCCGCGAAGGGCTTGACGAGTCACAACAGAGTCATTCGGCAACGCCAAGGGAGCGGCGAATACCAGTTCGAATACGAAAACGTCCTTCCAGAAGTGGATTGGAGGTATGGTCCCGAAGAATTGCCCGCTCATCGGACCATCTTCTATCAGCGCAACGGCCATCCTGTAGAGCATGTTTATAATCAACTTGGTAATCTGATCGTAAAGCGAGAAACCGTCGTCGACTCGTGTGACCGTCGGGAATTGACCTGGCGCTACCGTTACAACCGAGACGGTGCCCTCGTGGCCTCGCTCACGCCGGAAGGCGGTATGAGTCAGTTCCTCCTGGGCCGCGATCATTATTATGCGGACCCGCTCAACGGCGGCGCTGAGCCCGACGCGCCTTGGTTGGATCCGCGGCTGACTGCGGTCAAGCGGCGCACGTTTGGGAACGTTCTCGCGACGATTCGACGCGGACGACAGTACGCGCCTTTACCGGCCTCCTCCCGGGGCTCGTATGGCAATCCTTTTCCAAGCATTTTCGCTGCGGATTCCAGCGACGTGATCGTTAAGTCAACCTTTGAGCCGAATGCACAGCAATTCGCAACGGTCTCCGACCCGCGCCATACATCGAGTGCTGATCCGTACTACAAGGAGAATCAGGACTACTTTCGGCACCTAACTCATTACGAATACACACCCGCCCCCCGGTCCAACATCTTACGAGTACGGTATCCCGAGACGAGGTTTCCGAGTTCGTTGCCAGATGGGACCTCCGAGCTGACCGGCAACGCCACGGAATTTCTTGCTTACGATACACATGGCCGACTGCTGCGCTCGCGCGACGCGACAGGGAGCGAAACTGTTAGAAAATACTTCTTAAGCGGTGTCCGTGATGGCTATTTGCGGTGCGAAATACGGGACGCTGCAGGGCTCGCACTATTGACAACCTGGGGTGTAAACGAGGCCGGCGATATCACCGCGCAGACGAACCCGCGTGGCGTAACTTCGCGTGCGGTGGTCAGCGAGTATGGTCAGATCTTAGAGCGGGTCTCCGGCGGTCCCGAATACACAATGCGTTTTGTTTATGGCCGAAATGGTCAGCTCGAACGGAGTGAACGAGACAATGTAGACGAATACGGCGAAGTTTCTGGCGATGGGCCTGAGGTCCGCACCTATGCCTATGACGCGTTGAACAACCTTCTGTTGGAGACGCTTGGTGGTTCAGATCTATCAGTTCACCATAGGACAAAGTATCGGTATGACAGTTCAGACATGCGTGTGTCAACTGCACTCCCGCGCGGAAATCGCGTCACGTATTCCCACGACGAGCGGCTGCTCCCTCGTGGAACCACTCGGGGCGCGGGCGATGGGGAGCAGTCGACCACCCGCATTGCTTATGACGCCGATGGCAGAGCCTCAAGCATCGTCGACGGCCGTGGGAAGGTTTCTCGCATCCGTCGAGACGCGTTGGGCCATCCAGTCGAGGTCACCGACGCGGCGGAAAACGCCCGTCAAACCAGCTTCGATCAACTCGGCAATCCTACGGTTGAACGTGTGTTTCAGATCCGATCAGACGCTTCCTACGACCTGCTCGCCCGCCGCTCGTGGGACTACGACGAGAGAGCAAATTGCATTCGCGAGGTGCGCTATCTGTTCGATTCACCAATACCAACGTCAGACATTGCTGCCGCCCCGGATGCGGAGTTCGCCGCCCTGAAGCTCCTGGGCAAAGTGACCGACGTTGGTTCCGAGTTCTTCTACGATCGCAGCCGTCGGCTATTCCGCATACTGGATGGCAGCGGGGCCGAGACCATGCGCGAGTACGATGGAGCCGGCCGGATGGTGTTCGAGCGTGACGCGCTGGGCAACTATTCCCGCACAAAGTTCAACCGGACAGGAAATGTTAGTCGATTGGATCGGCACGAGATTGTGCGAGACCCGGCGACAGGGACGGTCCTGCGCCATGACGTTTTCTCCTCGCTAAGCGACTACGACGTACTAGATCGTCGGACGGCGACAACGGACGGATTGGGCAATCGGACTGTCTACGGCTACGACAGCCGCGACAACCTCACGTCGGTCACTAATCCGCTTGAGAATGTGCGGCGCTACCAATATGACGTCTACGGTCTTCTCGAGAAAGAGGTCGCAGAAATGACCGCTGACGGTTTGGGCGGCGGAGTCCGAATGCCCGACATTGAGACCACTTATAGGCACGACGAAAATGGAAATTTGAGTTCGGTAATCGATGCCACGGGAAACACGACTACTTTTGTTTACGATGCTATTGATCGGCGGGTAGCCACCAGGTTCGGTGATGGCGAACGCACCCACATCGAATACGACGCCGCAGACAATATTGTTGGACGGACGGACTGCAATGGTTTGCGGACAATTATTCAGATCGATGAGGTCGGGCGTGCAATAGGGCTTACCCTCGACAAAGTCAGTATCAAGCCCGGCGTTCAATACCCACAGGGCGCGGAGGAGTCAGAAACCCACAAGTTCGATGGCCTCGGCCGCCTACTTTTACAGCGTAACGAATTCGTCGAGCAGTCATATTCTTACGACTCATTAGGGCGGATGCTCGGAGAGGGGTCTCACTACCTCATGCCTAACGCTCCTGCTGGGCCGCTCTTGGTCCGAAGCGAATATGATCGGCGCGGCAACCGCGTACGCCTCATCTACCCTAACGGCCGCGAACTGCGGTATTATTATGATGCGCTTGGGCGTCTGCAGCGAATCGTAAATTTGGGCAACGGCGTGGACTATCCGGGCTCGCCGACATCAAAGCAGCAGTACGAGGTAGTTCGATATCGGTACCGCGGATTGCGCCTATCGCGGGTGACGCTCGGAAATGGTACCCGAGACGACTACACTTACGACGGCGCAGCTCGGCTTATCGCGGTGAGCAGTTCCCGTGGCAAAACACGACTGCTGGAAACACGGCATCTGCACGACGCGGCTGGGAATCGTCGACTGGCGCTCGACTTGCCGAAACTTCCAGGGCGGTCGGTCGTACAGGGCTTCAGTTACGACTCGCTCTCGCGGCTTACGCGTTTCTATCCGATCGCCACCAAGGTAATCGATCCCAAAGCTTTTGGTCCGCCGCCCGCGCCGCGGCCGCGCAACGCTCTAACTGGGCAGAAGCAGATCGACAAAGCTATCGGCAATCTGGCACAGGACCCCGCCGACTTTACTTACCAATACGATGGCGGAGGCGACCGCACTGAGGAGCGGCCCTCGGGAAAGCCGCAGGTTCCGTACTCGGTGAATTCGGTCGGGCAGTATGAGAGCGTCGGCGGCGCGATTCTCGACTACGATCCCAACGGCAACCTCGTCGGTAACGGTGTGAATCGTTTTTATTACAACTATCGGAACCGTCTGTCGGCCGTCGTCGATGTGGCGACTGGTTCCGAAGTTCTTCGAATATTTTACGGCCCCTCTGGTCGCATGAGTGTGTTGCGCCGACCTAACAGTGAGGCGTACCTATTGTCCGACGGCGCGAATGTCCTCGAGGAGTATTTGGGATCGGGCTTAGCAGTCCAATATATAAACGAGAATGTTCCGGATCGACGTTGCCAAATTTCTCAAAGTGGTGCTGAAGAGTGGTACCACCAAGATCCGCATCGCTCAACTCGGCTTTTGACAGACACCGCGGGGCAGGTTTCGGAGCGTTACGATTATGAGCCGTTCGGTCACCTGCTGCGTCCGGTAACGCATCCGAACCCATACACATATGGGGGAAAGCGACTTTTACTCCCGCTCGATCTTTATGACAGTCGGGCCCGCCAGTATTCGCCGTCGCTCGGTCGCTTCCTCCAACGCGACCCCAATGGCATGGCCGACGGGCCTAACCTCTATGCCTATGCCGGCAACAACCCGGCCACATTCATCGATCCACTCGGCCTCGCCAAGACGGGCGTAGTTTCGAACGGAGAGTCTTCCAAGTTTACTCCTCAGGACAGGGCCGCCTGGGCGGCCGCGGAGGCCGCCGGCTACGATTTTCAATCGATGAGCCGCTTGACCGAGGTTGTTGCAGAGCAGCGAATCACTGAGAGTACCGGATTGTTCAACAGCGACGTAGAGGAACGTTATGCAGTGACCCATGCCGAAGCGTTCCGGCATAAGCTCGCCGAGGGGACCCCTCAAGGTGTGGCGGTAGGGTTGGCGCACTTGGTACCCGCGGTATTTCATTCTTTTATGTCGAGAGTCTTTGGCTCTACACCATCGGAAACTGCAGTCAACCTCGGCAAAATGGCCGTTGTGGGGGCTGTTTTGGGTGCCGTGCCGGGACAGGCACGCACGATACAAATGCGCCCCGCGAAATATGTATCGTTATTCGAAATGTCCGAGTTTTCAACTGAAGCGCCGTCGGCAATGCGCCCCCAGTTGTTCGAGCCGGAAATCGTCGGCACGGTTGCCGGTCACGAGATCACGGGCTTCGTCTTAAATGGCGAAACTTACTATGGGCCGTATGTTCGGCTAGAGGACACCGCCGCCGCCGTCCAGGCTATGTCCCGTACGGGCGAGTTGTGGGGTACGGCACCAAGGACCGGGTTTGGTGGTATCGCCAACGAGGCCAAAGCCTTTTTCAGGCCGGGCGAGCCGCTACCGGCGAACAGCCTCGAGTTCTACACAAGGGTCAAGCCGTCGAATTTTTCACCGGCGCGGATGGGCGGCCCGCGGTGGGCCGAAGGCAGCCCTGGCGTTGCCGACGCAACCTCCGGCGGATCCAGTTACGCAGTGATCAAAATAGACCCCATCCGCACCGGCCCGCATTAATGTTGCATATCCAAATTTCTGTGTGGCTTGGCGCCTACCGCGAATGGCTCCACGCCGCTTGACGGCCAATAGGAGCATCAGCGCGGGAGTTAGGGGCGGCGGGCGTCACCCGACCTGGATGATCGGCACAGTTGCCATGCCTACAGCGCGGCGCACGCCGAGCCGCGACCGGAAGCGGCTCTGGGCCGGCCTCGGAACGGCGTCCGCGGTTATGCGCACAATATTCCGTCAATATCACTCGCAGAACCGTCGTCGGGTAGAGCAGCGACCCCCAGCCAGGTCTGAGAGTCCGTGCGATCGCGGTTGTGGACCGTCCTGAGCATCGGTAGGTGGATGCACGGTCCACTCGCTCAGTGATTGGCCTCGGCTAACGTCCCCGATTCCGGAGATTCTTACAGCGAAGGCCGACAGCTCCGATATCGGCGCCGACGGAGGTCGGACGAGTCGTGCGCGACGCGCCTGATCGTGCCTGTTCTTCGGCCAGCACTGCCCCGCGCCCGGTCCACGTTGAGTGCCGCTGTCGCGGCGAAGCCACCTGGGAAGGACCGGCCGGCGCTCGTGACGCCGACCGGGCCGCGGGTTACCGGGTGGTCCGCAGGCGGGGCATCCGCCGTGGGTCAACGGCGTGGGTGATCGCGGCCATCAGCAGGTCGGTGGCGGAGTAACCGGGGTCAGCCTGCAGCGCGCGTTCGGCGGCCATCGAGGCCAGGGCTCCGTTGCCTTCGCGCCAGGTCTTCCAGCCGAAGAGGAACAGTGCGGGTGCGCGGTGTGTGGCGGGCAGGGTCCGGGCCAGGTGCAGGAAGAGGTCGCGTCCGTCGATGCGGCCGTGCTCGATCGACAGCCAAGCGGCGTCGCGGATCTCGTAGCCGGTGAGGGCTGCGCCGTATCGCGCGGTCTCGGTGTCGCTCCACCGCCGGTCGGTGCGACGGGTGGCGGCGAACAGTGCCCGCTTGTCGGCGGTGATGCGGGTCGTGTCGTTGCCGGCGAGGGTCTGGTCGAGGATGGCGCGTTCGGCGGTGCGAATCAGCGTGGCCATCCGATCGGTGTCGGGAACGGGGGTGAAGATCGTGTCGAGGTCGGCGCGGGAGGTGGCCTTGCTGGCGCCGAGCGCGACGAACTCGGCGGCGACGGCGTTGCCGGTGGGGAGCATGTGGCCTTCGGCGGGGCAGCATCCCTCGACCGGGCAGGTCAGGGACCAGTAGCGCCCGTCGGCGACTCGGACGTGTTCGGAGAGGGTCATCCCGGCGGCGTGTGCGGCGTAGGTGACGGTGTCGGTGCGGTTGCCGTAGGTGACGGCGAGGACGTCGCTGGACTCGGCCTTTGTCGCGAGCGTCGTCATCAGCGCCTCGATGTGGCCGGGTTCGTCGAGGTCGTCGAGGTCGATGCGTGCGGTCACGGTGACGTGCCCGTCGTGCAGGCCGACCAGGACCAGGCTGTCGGTGGGTTCGAATCCGAGCAGGTAGGGGACGGCGGCGATGAGTCCGGCGGGGCCGGTGATGCGGATGGGTGACGATGCGTTCATGGCGTGCTCCTTCGGGTTGCTCGGGTCTGTCGATGCCGGTTCGGGCGGTGAGGAGGGCTCCTGTCGTTTCGCCCTCACCTGGCGCGGTCGTGGAGGGGTCGGAGCAGACGGCCGGAATGCCAGGGCCGGGCGCAGCCCGGTCACGTGTGACGCGAAGCAGCCCTGGCGTGCAGGTCGGCCCGGCCCACGCTCGGACAGCCCCAGGTGGGGAGGACAGGGCTCGGTCTCGAGGACGCCGTTGACGGCACCGATCGGAGCAGCGCAGACCTGAGCAGCCACCGCCGGTTACGTGTCCACCCGTATCAGCGGCTTCACCGAACTGCCGCCGCTGTCGGCGTGACTTCGTCGGGATACGTCGACCCTGTCGGCGTTGTCGTGGTCGGGTCCACGAATGTTGGTCGTTGCTGGGAGGGCGCCGCGGTCGCGTCGGCACAGCGGGCAGGCGAGGACACCTTTGACCGGCGAAGGCACATCACCGGCGGGTTCGCCGTGAACGCATTCGGGTCCGGTGCGGCGCAGCTGCTGGTAGCGCAGCTGGGCCATGCGGGTCCTCAGTGCGTGGTTGCGTTCTGCGGCGAGGTCGGTCGGTTCGAGGGTGCGCAGCAGCATCGCCAGGTAGGCCCACGGACAACGCAACGGGTAGCGGTGTTTGCGCCCCGAATGCGTGGTGCTTACCCGGCCGCTGGGGACCTCCCAGTCCCGATGGGCCAGGGTCCGGTCCAGCTCTCGCAGGATGTCGGCGGCGCCCCATCCTGCCTTAGCGAACCGGTCGAGAGCGGGCATGATCCGCTGGTGCGAGATGCCGCCGAGCCAGTAGACGCGCGCCTTGAGGTTCTTTGCGAGCTGCACGGTGCGCGGGTCAGCCCGGTAGGTGCGGCGTGACTGGCTGTGCTCGGCTGATGGCCGGTGCGCGGCGCCGGTCCCGCTTGCTTGCTCTCGCTTGAAGATCTTGTTCGGACCGAGGGGAGCAGGACCACCAACCCTTCGGGTGGTGGGGAGGTCGCAACCAGCTCCGGCGGTCGGTGCCTGTTGGTCCGAGTTGTCCACAGACTTGTCCACGGGCGCGGGCTTGGCGCGCAGATGTCGCGGGATGGTGCAGGCCCAGACGTTGCGGCGCTGGTCAGCCGCGGAACCACCTCGGCGCAGCTCAACACGGTCGGCGCGGGTAAGCCGGTTCTTGCCGCTGCGAATGAGCACGATCCAGCCCCGGGCGGCGAGAACGCGGCCCGCCTTCTGCAGCGTCGTCAGGCCGTATCCGGTCGCCGCCTCCAGCGGGCCGAGGACGGCCGGGTCGTCTACGTCGAGCGAGTTGGGGTGCGCGGTCAGCGCGGCGTCGCCGGGCATGGCGTTACGGCCGGTGGTGGTGTCTGCGCTGGAGGAGAGCGCGCTAGCCAGCGCCCAGCAGGCCGCGACGCTGACCGGCCCGCGCCGGCCCACTTGGCGCCGCAGCTCCGCGACGTCCGCGGTGTGCAGGTCCGCGCGGCATTCGGACCTCCACCGCTCGCGGCTCCACCAAGCCGGGATCGTCGAGTAGGTGCCCGGCTCGGTGATGCCGAAGCGCTGTTGTCGGCGCCTGCGCCGCCGGCCGCCGGTGCCTGGGCGTGCGACCTGGTCCGCCGCGGTCATGCCGCGCCCGTGTGCCGTTTGCGCAGGACGGCTTCGTACCGCTCGACGGTGCGGGCGCTGCACCCGAGTCGGTCGGCGATCTGCGCCGAGCTCGCACCGCAGCGTTGCATCCGCTCGACAAGCCTGTGTCGTTCGGCTTTGGTAAGGCGGACCCGTCGACCGGCGATGGTTTCGTCGATGGCGACGTCGTCGATGGCCTCATCAGGCTCGGCGACCGGTCGAGCGGCGGGATCGTCGATTGCGACGCCGTCCCAGCGCCACGGCGGCACCCGCCCGCGCTCATCGGCGTACCGCTCGGATCTGGCCTGATAGCTGCCGGGCGGCGTTCGCCACCAGCAGGTGTCGTAGAGGACGGCAACGTCGCTGGCGGTGGCGGCGAGCACGCGGTCCTGCTTGACGCGGCGAAGCTGCGCAACCGCGCTCCTGCTGACACCGAGCCGGTGGGCGAGCTGGCTGGCCGACCAGCCTGCGGCGGACAGCGCCTGCAGCCGTCGGCGGGTCCCGACCGCGTCGACCCAAGCCGACGTGCCGTGCCAGGCATGAACCGCGCGGGCACGCCGGAACTCGCGTTGGTGTGCGCTATTCCCCGTCCGGCACGCGGGACACCGGCAACGGTCACGCAGGTACGCATCACGCGTGCCGCGCCGGTGCCGAGCACGCACGCATCGGCAGTCGCGCGCGCCAGAGTCGTCGCTGTCTGTGTGGTCGGTCAGCATCGAAGGCGCGGTCGGCCCGCGCTTCGGCGTGTCAATATCGTTCGCTGCTAGGCAGTTTTCGGGCAGCGTCGTATGCTGCAACGGCACGAGGCCTCCAGTTGGAGAACGGGTGGGCTGAGTCAGATCGCGTAGTCGGGTTTGCAGACCCGAACTGCGCAAGCAGCATCAGGCGGCGGCAGTCCTTCGGGACGCCGCCGCCGCTTCATGTCATGGGCCTCGTGGCCGAGCGGTTGCCCAGTGGGCACACCGCTGCCCTGGCTTGCTGTACGAGGATGGCTGCGGCAGCCACGGATGATCGTTGAAGATCAACACCGCGTGCGACATCCGTGCGCTAACGAGCGGCGAAAGACGGTCAATCACGGTCGTCCACCGCGGGGTCGGAGACAGCAGAAGGCCCAGAATCAATGGGATTCTGGGCCTGCTCGTCCTCAGACGCTGGATTTGGGAAGCTGATGTTCTGCCACTGAACTACACCCGCGGACGACGACGACGATACCCGAACCGCCTCGGGGCCTCGGGGGGACTAGGGGCTTGCGGCTTGGGCTGGGTAACCGTGTCAGCGGCCGTGTGACATCTTGACAGTCAGCGAAGCCAACCTGGCGGGCAGAGTTCCGGCCCACCCTCAGAGAGCGCAGGTGACGAGGAAGGGCTCGTCGGCGGAGGGCTTCGCGCGATCGAGGCGCGGAATAGGTTCGTTGCATAGTGGAACTCACTTCTCTACCGTCGGAGATCTCGGAAGGAGTCAGGCATCGACGTCGAAGAAGGACCGCTTTACGCCGACTGCCCGACGGTCGACGTGGCGGTACAGGTGGATGCTCCGGCCAGCGTGGTGTGGGCTCTGGTGACCGACATCAACCTTCCGGCGCGGTTCAGTTCCGAGTTCCTGGGCGCCGAGTGGGAAGACGAACTCGGTCTGCGGGTTGACGCCCGGTTCATAGGTCGCAGCCGCCACGACGCCCTGGGATCGTGGGAGACGACGTGCACGGTCATCGAGCTCGAGCCGCAACGTTCATTCGCCTATGCCGTAGGCGATCCGCGCTTCCCGTCGGCGGTATGGCGGTACTCGCTCGCGCCGCTGTCAGCCGACAAAACGCGGTTGACCCAGTCCATGCAGATCGGTCCCGGTCGGTCCGGGCTGAGCCTGGCTATCGACGGGCGACCTGACAAGGAACGCCGCATCGTGTCCCGCCGCCTGCTCGAACACCAGGCGAACATGCAGCGCACATGTGCGGGCATCGCGGAGCTGGCCGCGGGTGTCGCCCGGGTTGCAGCGCGTCCGCCGGATGGGTGAGATGGTCTTATGCGCACCAGCATTCAAATCGCGGCCGAGGTCGCGCCGTGGCCCGATCTGGTGTCCTATGTCGTCGAGGCGGAGGCGCTCGGTGTCGACACGGTCTTCGTAGCCGAATCGTGGGGCTGTGACAGCGTTGCGCCGATCGGATACCTCGCCGCCCGAACCGAGCGCGTGCGCCTTGCTACCGGCATCCTGCAGATCGGCACCCGCAGCCCGGCAATGGTGGCCATGACCGCGCTCACCCTGGACACCATCACCGGCGGGCGCTTCGCCCTCGGGCTCGGCGCGTCCGGCCCGGGCGTTATCGAGGGCTTGCACGGCGCTGCGTTCGACCGGCCGGTCACGCGGATGCGGGAGACAATCGCTGTGATCCGGCAGGCATGCGCGGGTGAACGCATCGAACTGCACGGACGCACGGTTGACATCCCGCGTGCGGGTGGGCAGGGCCGGCCGATGCGCATCAATCAGCAGCCGCGCGAGGCGCTGCCGATCTACATCGCGGCGATGCTGCCCGGCATGCTGGAACTCACCGGCGCCACCGCTGAGGGTTGGTTGGGCACGAGCTTCATCCCCGAAGCCGCGGACGCCTATCTCGCCCCGCTCGCCCGCGGCGCAGCGTCGGCGGGTCGGACGCTGGCGGACCTCGACATCTGTCAGGGCGCCGAGATTGCGTTCGGCGATGACGTCAAGCAGATGGTGGCTGCGCGCAAGGCAGGACTGGCGTTCAGCCTGGGCGGGATGGGCACTGCCAGCACGAATTTCTACAACCAGGCCTATGCCCGGCAGGGTTTCGACCAAGTGGCCGGCGAGGTTCAGACGCTCTGGCAGCAGGGCCGACGCGACGCCGCCGCAGAACTCATCCCGGACGAGATGGTGCTGGCTACGACCCTGATCGGCACCCGTGACATGGTCGCTGACCGGTTACGCGCATGGGCAGGCGCCGGTGTGACGAACGTGCGGATGTACCCGGCCGGTGACACCCTCGCCCAGAAACTCGACACGCTCGGGCAGGCGCTCGATCTGATCCGCACCCTGTTCCCCGACACCTCGTTCCCCGACGACGCTCGAAACGGGTCGACCGTTGGACCTCGCCGCGTGTCAAGCAACGCACCGTGGGGTCCGCCGCGCCGAGGCGCGTGACGCGAACCCGTCGTCAACCGGCCGGTGCGTGGGTGTGCGGCGCCGATGCGGCGTCTGCCCAGGGGTCAGCGCTACCCAGGCTCAAATCCCGCGCGATAACCGCCTCGCCGCAGGTCCTGCAGACAAGATCCGCCCGCAATCGGTGCGCGCGGCCGCCGCGAGCGGAATGCCTCTCCACGTTGTGGCGGATAGGAATCGTCAGGTGCCCGCTGAGGTGCCGATCGGCCCAGGCCTGCAATGTCAGCAGCACTGGCACGAGTTCGGTTCCTGCATCGGTCAGGAAGTACTCATAGCGCGGCGGACGGTCGGTATACGGGCGCCGATCGATGATGCCCGCCTCCTGCAGCGTCCGCAGCCGGGTGGCCAGCATGTTCCGCGGCGCACCGGTCGCGCGCAGAATCGTGTCGAAGCGGCGCACTCCGTAGAACAACTCCCGCACGATGAGCAGGGACCACCGCTCACCGACGAGTTCGAGGGTCTCCGCAACGCCGCACGGACGGGGCAGCGACACGTCCACCGCCCCAGCGTAGCTGGAATCGGCCGCGTACATCGGGTGAGTTCCGAAAACGAACTAACTGTGCGACGCTAGGCACACAGGACGTCTTTTCGAGCACCCGCCGAGGGATGTGCGACATCGCAGGGAGTGCCATGAGTGCAACGCTCCACGACAACGCCGCGTGGATGCCCAGAGCGCCGGTGACATCGCCCGCGTCACCACCGAAAGCGGCACCGCCCACGCGCCGCTCGAGATAACCCCCACGCTGCAACGCGGACACGTGTCCTTACCCAACGGGCTCGGCTTGATTACCCTGAGCACGGCACCACCGGCGTCGCGCCCAACGAGCTGACCTCGGTGCGACTGCGCGATCCCCTCGCGGGCACCCCTTGGCACAAGTACGTCCCTGCTCGGGTTGAAGCGCTCACCCACGCTGCGCGGCAGTGAACCGGGCACACGCCGTGCCTTATACCGTCGCCGACGCGATGGTCATCATCTGCAGCGGCCGGCAGCTCAGGTCACCGGGGGATGGCGAGCAGGTCCGTGTGGTGCACCGTGACCCCGAGCCGACCGGCTCTCGCCTCGCCTAGCCGACGTCGGGTGTAGGACGCGGAGGGGGCGGTCAACTCCGGTCGCTGCTCGCATGCGGCGCCGACCCAGCCTGTGAACCACACCGACGCGAGGGCCGCTTCGGCACCCGCGAGCTGCCACGGACTGGGCCGGACGAGTACGTCGGCGCCGAGCCGGGTGAACGCGTCGGCGGCAGCGTCGACGGCGTCGGGGCCAAGCAGTCGGCCGCCGCTGACAGTGCGGCGCTGGTGGGCGTTGAAGGCGTCGGCGATCTGCTCGTCCAACGGATCGGCGGGCATCAGCGCGACCCGACCGATGACGGAGATCGTCACCAGTATCGGACAGCGTGCCTTCGCGCACGCGCTCGCGAAACGGTCCAGGTCGTCAGTGGTCAGCATGTCGAGCAAGGCCGACGCCGTGATCAGCGACGCGTCCGTCAGATCGCTACTGTCCAGCCGAGCGATGTCGCGCTGCCGTGTCTCGACGGTGACGCCGGCCCCGCCGGGCGGCTCGGCGGCGGCAAGGGCAAGTAGTTCTGCGTCCCGGTCGTGCATGACCCAGTGCTGCGCGCCGGTCAACTGCGGAGCAAGCCAGCGGCCCATCGACCCCGAGCCGCAGCCGAGGTCGTGAATGACCGTGCGACCGTTGACGCAGAGACGTTGGCGAACCTGATCGACCAGCTCGGACGCGCGCGCGGCCGCGTCGGCTGGCTCCCGCAACCGCAGCCACTCGGGGCTGACCCGAATGGGCGCGGCCTGGCGCGCAGTGGTCGTCACCGGCCTTGTCCTCCCTAGCCTCCGCGATGAACCCGCCCGCCGAGTCTTGCGTATATCGCCATACAACCCTGACCACGGAGGCGCTGTGCGTGCGGTTCACACCGGCCCGGTGATGGGGCTGGTCAGCCAATTCGCGGTGATCGTCGCGCTCGCGGCGACAGTCGGCGTCGGCGAGCGCGGCTGGTTTGCCGGTGTCGGCGTCGCTGTGACGGTGAATCTGCTGTTGGCTCGAGGTCTTGCTCGCCACGGTGCCGCCGGGCTGGGGCCGGCCGACCGCGTCACGCTTGCGCGAGCCACGCTGACTGTCGCCGTGGCGGCGCTCGTGGCGGATTCGTTCGACCGACCCACGCCGGTCACGACGCTGGTCGGGCTCACCGCCCTCGCATTGCTCCTGGACGCGGTCGACGGATGGGTTGCGCGCCGCACGAGGACGGCGTCCGCCCTTGGCGCGCTGTTCGACCAGGAGGTTGACGCGTTTCTGATCCTGGTGCTCAGCGTGTACGTCGCCCGCTCGGCCGGGGTATGGGTGCTCGCAATCGGTACAGCGCGCTACGCCTTCCTCGTGGCTGGCTGGCTGACGTTGTGGCTGCGCGAGCCGCTGCCGCCGCGCTACTGGGGCAAGGTCGTCGCGGCCATCCAGGGCGTCGTCCTCACTATTGCTGCAGCAGGCGTCCTTCCCGGACCCGCGATCACGGCCGCGCTCATCGTCGCGATGGGCTTGCTCGCCGAGTCGTTCGCCCGCGCCATTTGGTGGTTGTCGAGTTACCGCGGGGGCGTGTTCGGCCAGTCGGCGGCGCGCACCCCGTCATCGGCGGCGCTTGTCCCGTCGTCGGGGACACTGTGAACCGCATCCAGCAGGCTCGCACCGCCGCGGGCTGGGTGGTGTCCGCTCTGGCGCTCACGGTCGTCTGGTTCGCGCTCGTTGCGCCGAATCAACTGAGCCAGTTCACGCCCAGCGCGTTCCTGCGCATCCCCATCGAAGCGCTGATTGTCGTCGCTGTGGGCCTGTTCGTGAAGGCACGAGCGCGGCGCGTGATCGCGCTGGTCGTCGGCGTCCTGCTCGCCGTGCTGGCGATCGTGAAGTTGCTCGACATGGGTTTCTTCGAGGAAATCGACCGGCCGTTCAATCCGGTCAGCGACTGGGGTTCCTTCGGCCCCGCTTTTGGCGTGCTGCGCGACTCGGTCGGCCAGGGCTGGGCGGTCACGGCAGCCATCGCAGCCGTCGCACTCGCCGTCGCCTTGCTCGTTTTCGTGCCGATATCCGTCCTACGCCTGACCCGGTTGACCGTCCGCCATCGAACCCTGTCGACGAGGGCGGTCGCCGTGCTGGGAGTCGTGTGGATCGTATGCGCCGCTTTCGGGATTCGAGACTTCGCCGGTACGCCCTTCGCGTCGACGAGCGCGACCGGGCTGGCTTACGACGAGGTGCGCGCCGTGCGGACGGCCCTTCGCGACCCGCAGACCTTCGCCGCAGCACTCACCTCGAACGACCCGATGCGCGGCGAGCGCGGCGCCGGCCTGCTCACCGGCCTGCGCGGCAAGGACGTCCTGCTCGTTTTCGTCGAGAGCTACGGACGCGTGGCAGTGCAGGACTCGACGTTCTCGCCGCGGGTCGACAGTGTGCTCCGGGCCGGCACGAAAACCTTGCGGGCGGCGGGGTTCGCGTCCCGCAGCGCCTTCCTCACCTCACCGACATTCGGCGGAATCAGTTGGCTAGCCCATTCGACCCTGCAATCCGGGCTCTGGGTCGACAGCCAGCAACGCTACGACCAGCTGGTCGCAAGTCACCGCTTCACGTTGAGCTCCGCGTTCAAGCGGGCAGGATGGCGGACGGTCAGCGATGTGCCGTCAGACAATCGTTATTGGCCGCAAGGCAGAACGTTCTATCATTACGACAAGCTCTACAACGGTCTGAATGTCGGATACAACGGTCCGAGCTTTAGCTACGCGGCCGTGCCGGACCAGTACACCCTGTCCACGTTTCGACGCCTCGAGCTTGCCAAGACCCACCGCGCTCCGGTGATGGCGGAGATCGATCTCGTGTCGAGCCACACGCCATGGGCGCCGCTGCCGCACATGATCGGCTGGAACCGGCTCGGTGACGGATCAGCTTTCGACGGCATGCCCCAGCAGGGCCGAACCCCGGACGCCGTGTGGCGTCACCCCAGTCAGGTCGGGCCTGCCTATGGGCAGTCCATCGAATATTCGCTGCACGCGCTCATCTCCTTCGTGCAGACCTACCATGACAACAATCTTGTGCTCGTCGTCCTCGGTGACCACCAGCCGGCAACGATTGTCACGGGCGCGGGCGCAAGCCACGACGTGCCGATTTCGATCATCGCCCACGACCCGGCTGTCCTCGACCGGATCTCGCCGTGGGGTTGGCAGGACGGATTGCTGCCCAGCTCGAAAGCGCCGGTATGGCCGATGGATTCCTTCCGTGACCGCTTTCTCAACGCCTATGGCCCGCATCCGCCGACGACCCCGATACCCACCGATTTCCACCCGCAACGCTGACGGTGGGAAGCCGTGAGACAGGACGACCGCGCTCCGTTCGCCCATGCTCTGCGGCATGCCCGCGCGTGTGCTTACGCCCCTGGCGAGTTCGTCGAGCAGGAGAGCTTTATGGGTGCTGCGGAAATCCTGAACCTGGCGGGTCACGCCGGCATCGCACCCGGAGTCCGCGTGCTTGATTTGTGCTGTGGAGTCGCCGGGCCCGGGCGGTTCATCACTCGGGAGTTGGGTGGCACCTACCTGGGGGTGGATTCCAGCTCCGGCGCAATCGATATCGCCCGCGCGAGCGCCGGCGAGCTTCGTTGTCGCTTCGAGGTCTCGCGGATTCCGCCAATCCCCACCGGCCCGTTCGACGTGGTGCTCCTGTTGGAGACCATGCTCGCGTTTGCTGACAAGGAGTCCTTGCTTCGCGAGATTTCCGGCGGACTGGTGACCGGCGGCCGATTCGCCTTCACTATTGAGGAGGGCCTGCCTCTCACCGATGCCGAGCGAGCGATCATGCCGGACGCCGACACGGTCTGGCTCACCCCGCTGCGGCACCTGCACGCCTGGTTGGAGCGCGTCGGGCTGGTGATCCGATGGCAGGATGACCGCACTCGTTCGCACCGGGCCGTGGCGGATTCATTGATCGACCGGTTCGTTGCGGATGCTACGAACATTGCCGCGCAGATCGGAAGCCGCGCACTCGGGGAACTGCTAGCCGCCCATCGGCTCTGGAGCGGCTGGTTGCGCGACGGTCGGGTGCGCAAGATAGCTTTCGTTGCGGAAAAGTGCCCGCCTTGATGAACCGCCGATAGGAAAACGATCATGGACATGAAGCTCGAACTCGTCCCGGTACCGGTCAGCGACGTCGACCGCGCCAAGCAGTTCTACGTCGACAAGGTCGGATTCATCGAGGACGTAGACGTCCAACCCGTTGAAGGCATGCGCATCGTCCAGTTGACAGCGCCGGGCTCGGCCTGCTCCATCGTCATCAGCACCGGACTGGAGCACCTCTCCGACATGGCACCCGGCACGATCCGTGGGCTGCACCTCGTCGTCGACGACATCGACCATGCGCGTGCCGAATTGCTTTCGCGAGGGGTTGCCGTCGCGGACATCAACGAGGTGGGTGGCGGCGTCAAGTACGCAGCCTTCGCCGATCCCGACGGGAACTCGATGGTGCTGCAGCAGATGGCTTGGCGCACCGGCGCGAACTTCTGAGCGGATCGGCCAGATACCGTGCTGCTGCGCAGTTCTCGTCTCAGCCGGCCGTGGCCGCGCCGGCGACGATTGCCTCGCCGATCTCGGCGAGCTGTCGAATCTGCTGCGGTTCGAGCGCATCGATCACGTGCTTGCGCACGGCGGCGACGTGACCCGGAGCAGCTGCCGCCAGGACGGCAAAACCGGCGTCGGTGAGCTCCGCGAGCTGGCCGCGCCGATCGGTGTCACAGTTGCGCCGCCGAACCCAGCCGCGCTCCTCCAAGCGGGCAACGGCGTGTGACAGGCGGCTGCGCGAGGAGCTGGTCTGTTTGGCCAATTCGCTCATCCGCAATGCACGGCCGCCCGACTCGGACAACCGCGCCAGGATTTCGTAGTAGCCATGCGGGATTCCGGCCTCCTGCTGCAATTGCCGGTCGAGTGCGTCGAAGATCAGAATCGTGGACGCAACCCAGGCACGCCACGCCCGTTGTTCGTCTGAGGTCAGCCATTGCGCTCGCGCCACGAGGCAATCCTATCGCGAGATGACAAGTAGTTGAACTCTCAACCTATAACGAGTACGCTAGACACATGGCTATTTTCCGTCTCAATCACGCTGTTCTCTACGTCCGCAACGTGCAGCAGAGTGTCACCTTCTACTGCGATGTGCTCGGCTTCGCTCCTATCGGCGACATGGGCGCGATGCGCGGCGCCGCGTTCCTGCAGGCGCCCGGCTCGAACAACGACCACGACCTGGGCCTGTTCGAGATCGGTGACTCCGCAGCCGCCTCGCCTGCCGGTCGCACGTCGGTCGGGCTCTACCATCTCGCCTGGGAGGTGGAAACGCTTGCTGACCTGCAACATCTCTCCGAGCGCCTCGCGGCGGCCGGCGCCCTCGTCGGCGCGTCGGACCACAGCACGACCAAATCCCTGTACGGCCACGACCCGGATGGCCTCGAATTCGAGATCGCCTGGATCGTTCCGGCGGATCGGATCGACGACGCAGCCCGCGCGGGACGCGTCGGTATCCGCCCGCTCGACCTGGCCCGCGAGATCGCCCGCTACGGCGCCGACACGCCGGGCGGCATCGGTATCAGTCGCAGCGCACCGACCATTGATCTCGCTTCGCGATAAGGCCCCGGTCCCGGAGACCGAATCAGACCCACGCTGTTGCCATAGAATCTCGCAGTGATCAATGCTCCGCGTGCCCTGCTGCTCGAACAGATCCACCCGGACGCGTCTGAAATCCTGAGCGACGCGGGATTTCAGGTCGAAAGTCTCAGTCGATCCCTGGACGAGGACGAACTGGTGGCGCGCGTCGGTGACGTGCGGCTGCTGGGCATCCGATCGAAGACTCACGTCACCGAGCGCGTTTTGGACGCCGCTTCGAATCTGGTCGGCGTCGGCGCGTTCTGCATCGGGACGAACCAGATCGACCTCGGGGCGGCCACCGAGCGTGGCGTGCCGGTCTTCAATGCCCCGTACTCGAACACGCGCTCGGTCGTCGAGCTTGCCCTCGCGGAGATCATCTCGATGACGCGACGGCTGACCGAGAAGAACCAATTGATGCACGCAGGGGTGTGGGACAAGTCCGCCGATGGTGCCCATGAGATCCGCGGGCGCACGCTCGGCATCGTCGGCTACGGCAACATCGGCACGCAGCTCTCCGTCCTGGCCGAGAATCTCGGCCTGAAGGTGGTGTTCTACGACACCGCCGACCGGTTGGCCCTCGGAAATGCCCGCCGTTGCGCAAGCATGCGCGAGCTGCTGGGCGAATCCGACGTGGTTACGCTGCACGTGGACGGGCGGGCGTCCAACGAGAGCCTGTTCGGCGCGCAGGAGTTCGCCGCGATGAAGCCCGGCGCGCTGTTTCTCAATCTTTCCCGCGGCTTCGTCGTCGACTACGCGGAACTGGCGCGGCGAATCCGATCCGGCATCATCGCCGGCGCGGCGGTCGACGTGTTCCCCGTTGAGCCGAAGGGACGCGGCGACGAATTCGTTTCCGAGTTGCGCGGACTGCCGAATGTGATTCTCACCCCGCATATCGGCGGTTCCACCGAGGAGGCACAGCAGGATATCGGCCGCTTCGTCGCAGCGAAGTTGCGTGACTACGCGCGCGAGGGTGCGACGTCGATGAGCGTGAATCTGCCCGGTCTGGCGCTCACACAGCCACCGGGCACGACCCGGCTCATCCTCGTGCACCGCAATGTGCCCGGGGTGATGGCAACCATCAACGGCGTCTTCGCCGACCACAAGCTCAACGTCGAGGCGCAATTGCTGGGCACGCGCGGGGAATTCGGCTATGTAGTCACCGATGTCAGTGCCCCGTTGACCGATGACATGCTCGCTCAGTTGCGCACGCTGCCAGAGACGGTGCGACTGCGCACGCTCTGAGTTTTCGCCGCACAGGGGTATTACACGGCAATCACTAAAGTTCGAGGCTGATGTGTCGATAAACAAAAGGAATCGGCCCAAGGCGCACGCCTCCTACCCCGCCGGAGATGCCATGCCCGCACACGATCGCACGTCGTTCCAGCCCCCGCGCAATCGCATTCTTGCCGTTTGCTGCGTACTGATCCTGCTCGCCGTCGGCATGCTCGTGCCGGCAGCGGCGTCGGCGCAAGGCCCGGTGCCGCCACGGACGTACACCGCGGCGATCGAGACGCTTGCGCCGTACCAGCCGCAAACCCGTTGCGCCCAGTACCACCGTCGCGGAACCGAGTTGCTCGGCGCACTTCTCAAGAAGACTTATCCGACTTCGACCTGGTACTCGCTACGACCGTGCGGCAGCGGCGTCAGCGAGCACTACGACGGACGCGCGATCGACTGGATGGTCTCCTCTGAGGTCGCGTCGCAGCGGGCCGAGGCGCAGGACTTCCTCGGGTTCCTCTGGGCCACTGACAACTTCGGCAACGACTTCGCGATGGCCCGCCGACTGGGCATCATGTACGTGATCTTCAACAACCGCATGTGGGGCACCTGGAACGGCGCGTGGGAGGAGTACAACGGCTGCCTGGCGCCAGCGAAGCAGGCTAACGCGTACGACAACGCCTGCCACCGCACGCACGTCCACATCTCGCTCGCCTGGATGGGCGCGTTCGGGCTCACGTCGTTCTGGACGGGCAACGTCGCGCAATATCCGTAAATCTCCTTGCCTAAGTTACTGGCGAGTAATAACCTCGTGTTACTGACCGGTGTTACCGGCCAGTAACCGGTCACCGGTAGTCAGGCGAGGAGATCCGAGATGGGCCACTTCAAGAGCAATGTCCGAGACATCGAGTTCAACCTGTTCGAGGTATTCGGCACCGGCGAACTGCTCGGTACCGCGCCGTTCGACGAACTGGACGAGGACACCGTCAGGGGCATCCTCGCCGAGGTCGCCAAGCTCGCCGAAGGCCCGCTCGGAGCGTCGTTCGCCGACGCCGACCGCAACCCGCCGGTGTTCGACCCCGACACGCACTCTGTGGCGATGCCGGCGTCGTTCAAGAAGTCGTTCGCGACGCTTCAGGACAGCGAGTGGTGGCGCCTGGAGACGATCCCCGAACTCGGCGGCCAGTTGGCCCCGCGGGCCGTCGTGTGGTCTGTGGCAGAGCAGATTCTGGGCTCGAATCCGGCGCTGCACATGTACATGGCCGGGGCGCCCTTCGCCGGAATACTTTACAAGAACGGCAACGCGGCGCAGCGCAAGCTGGCCCAGCTAATGATCGACAAACGGTGGAGCGCGACGATGGTGCTCACCGAGCCGGACGCCGGCTCGGACGTGGGTGCGGGGCGCGCCAAGGCGATTCAACAGCCCGACGGCACGTGGCACATCGAGGGCGTCAAGCGGTTCATCACCTCCGGCGAGCACGACATGTGTGAGAACATCGTGCACCTCGTTTTGGCCCGGCCGGTGGGAGCCGCCCCCGGCACCAAGGGGCTATCGCTGTTCGTCGTCCCGAAGTTCCACTTCGACGTCGAGACCGGCGCACTGGGCGAGCGCAACGGCGCCTACGTCACGAATGTCGAGCACAAGATGGGCCTGAAAGCCTCGACCACCTGCGAATTGCGCTTCGGCGAGAATCCTGAGGTGCCAGCGCAGGGCTGGCTCGTCGGTGACGTGCACGACGGCATCGCGCAGATGTTCCAGGTCATCGAGCATGCCCGGATGATGGTAGGTACCAAGGCCATCGCCACGCTGTCGACGGGGTACCTGAACGCGCTGGAGTTCGCCAAAATCCGCGTCCAGTCGGCGGATCTCACCCGCGCCGCGGACAAGACCGCACCACGCGTGGCGATCATCAACCACCCGGACGTACGCCGCAGCCTGATGCTCAACAAGGCCTACGCCGAGGGCATGCGTGCGCTGGTGGCCTACACGTCCTCGACCCAGGACCGCATCATCGTCGGCAACCACCGCGGTACCGATGTCACCCTCGACGAGGCGATCAACGATCTCCTGTTGCCGATCGTGAAGGGGGCGGGGTCCGAACGCTCCTATGACCAGCTCGCCCAGGCGCTGCAAACCTTCGGCGGCTCGGGATACCTGCAGGACTACCCCCTCGAGCAGTACATCCGTGACGCCAAGATCGACACGCTGTACGAGGGGACGACGGCCATACAGGCGCAGGACTTCTTCTTCCGCAAGATCGTCCGCAACAAGGGCGCCGCGCTGGGCGCGCTGTCCGCCGAGATCACGCAGTTCCTCGCCTCGATCGAGGACGAGGGTCGGCTGAAGGAAGAGCGCGCCGCGCTGCAGAAGGGCCTCGAGGACCTCGGGGGCATCGTCGCAGCCATGTTCGCCCAGCTGATGAGCGCCCAGGAGGACCAGCGCAACCTCTACAAGGTGGGCCAGAACGCGACCCGGCTGCTGCTGTCTGCCGGCGACCTGATGGTCGGATACCTGTTGCTGCGCCAGGCTGCCGTCGCGCTGGTCAAGCTCGACGCGGGCGGCGTCTCCGCGTCCGACCGCGCCTTCTACGAGGGCAAGCCTGCCGTCGCGCACTTTTTCGCCCTGACGGTGCTACCCGAGTTGGCGGCGCGCCGCCAGATCGCCGAGGGGATCGACAACGCATTGATGGACGTGGCGGAGGCATCCTTCTGACGCCTCGGTAGGGTTGTTGGACGTGACCGACGTGGGCTGGATCGAACTGGACGGCGCGGCCAACGTCCGCGATCTCGGCGGGCTGCCGACCGTGGACGGGGGGGCTGTCCGATCCGGACGGCTGATCCGTTCGGACAATTTGCAGGACCTCACCGAGCGCGACGTCGGTCGCCTCGTTGAAGGCATGCAGGTGCGCACCGTCGCCGATCTGCGCACCGGGGTCGAGGTCAGTTCGGAAGGCCCTGGCCCGCTCGCCGACCGCGCTGACGTCGATATCCATCACCTGTCGCTGTTCCCGGAGTCGGGGGAGAACACCGATGCCGCGGCCACTGAGGACGCGCCGGTCGTGCTGCCGTGGCGCACCCAGGAACGTGCGGACCGGGCCAAGGGCCGAGGTGTCTCCGGGGTGTATCTCGGCTACCTGGACGACCGCGCCGATTCGGTGGTCGACGCGCTGCGCCTGATCGCACACAGTGCGGGCGCGACGATCGTCCACTGCGCAGCCGGCAAGGACCGCACCGGCGTCGTCGTCGCTCTCGCGCTGGCCGAGGTCAACGTCGAGCGCGCGGCGATTGTCGCTGATTACGCGCGAAGCGCCGAGCGGATCGAGGGGATCTTCGACCGGCTTCGGTCCTCGCGAACCTATTCCGCCGAGATGCAGAACGCCACGGCGGACAAGCATGCGCCACGAGCTGCCACGATCGAGCGGCTGCTGGAAGTACTCGACACCGAGTACGGCGGGGTCCCCGGCTGGCTGCGCGCGCACGGCTGGAGCGAGGACGACTCGGCCGCCCTGCACGCGAAACTGCTCGAAGCATGAGCGAGGGTTGCCGAGCGAACAAATGTCACAGCGTCTCCGCATGCCTGAACGAGCGAAGCGAGGCTCAGGCATGACCGAGACTCGCCGAGCCAGTCTCGCAGTCACTGGATCGCGGATCTGGGTGGGGGACGGGTCGTGGACGCACGCGCTGGCCGTGCGTGACGGCATGGTCGTCGCGCTCGGTGACGCCGTGAGCGAACTGCTCGGCCCGCGCACTGAGGTGCTGCATGGGCTGGGCGCGATGGTGGTGCCCGGTTTTCAGGATTCGCACATCCACGCCCCGCAGGCCGGACGCAACCTCAACAACGTCGATCTGCGCGAACTCGTCGGGCGCGAGGCGTACCTCGAGTACATCGCCGCGTACGTAGCCGCGAATCCCGGTACGGAATGGATCGTCGGCGGCGGCTGGTCGATGGAGTACTTCCCCGGCGGCACCCCGCACCGCGACGACCTCGACGCGGTCACCGGCGACCGGCCGGCGTTCCTGTTCAACCGCGACGTCCACGGCGCGTGGGTGAATTCGGCGGCGCTGCGTGTGGCCGGCATCGACGCGACGACGCCGGACCCGCCGGACGGGCGCTACGAGCGCGGCGCCGACGGCACGCCGACCGGGATGTTGCACGAGGGCGCGGCCTACACCTACGACACGCGCTTCGTCCCCACGCCGACCCGCGAGGATTACGAGCACGCGATCCTGACCGCGCAGGCCAGGTTGCATCCGCTCGGCATCACCGGCTGGCAGGATGCCTGGGTCACGCCGGAGACTCAGGCCGCCTACCACGCGCTCGACTCGTCGTCTCGGCTGAGCGCCCGCGTCGTCGGTGCGCTCTGGTGGGACAGGCATCGTGGCCTCGAGCAGATCGACGCCCTGCGCGAGCGGCGGCGGCTCGGCGGGCGCAATTTCCACCCCACCACGGTGAAGATCATGGTCGACGGCATCATCGAGAACCAGACGAGCGCGATGCTCGAGCCGTTCTGCGACGGGTGCGGCGGCCACACCGACAATGTCGGCCTGGACTACGTGCCGCGCGAATTGCTCGCAGCGGCCGTGACGCAGTTGGACGCCCTCGGTTTCCAGGTGCACATGCACGCGATCGGCGACCGGGCGATCCGCAACGCGCTCGACGCCGTGGAGGCAGCGCGCACGGCGAACGGTCCGAGTGACAACCGGCATCACATCGCGCACGTCCAAGTGATTCATCCCTCCGATCTGGCCCGCTTCGCGCCGCTCGACGTCGTCGCGAACTGCCAGACCTTCTGGGCGCAGCTGGAACCGCAGATGCAGGAGAACACGATCCCGTGGCTGGGGCCGGAGCGCTCGGACCTGCAGTACCCGTTCGGCGCGCTGGCGCGCTCCGGGGCGCGGCTCGCGATGGGTAGCGACTGGCCGGTGACGACGCCGGATCCGCTGCAACAGATGGAGGTCGCCGTCCGCCGCGTCGATCCTCAGCACCGCGACAATGCGCCGTACTTGCCGGAGCAGACGATCGCGTTGGACGTCGCATTGACCGGCTTCACGTCGGGAACGGCGTACGTGAACCACGACTCCGACGGCGGCACGCTCGAGATCGGCCGGCGCGCCGACCTCGCAGTGCTGGATCAGAACCTCTTCGACTTGGATGGCCGGGTGTCCGACGCGAGCGTCGTGTGCACGGTGGCCGGCGGGGCGATCGTGCACGCGCCGCGCTAACTCGCTCAGTCGGCAGTGGGGCGATTCGTGCGCGCCAGCGCCTGTTTGTGCGCGGACATGGCCGCGCGAAGCTCGTCGGTCGACAGCGGTTCGACCGGCAGGGCCGTTGTGGACGGGCGCGCCCGCAATCCGTCGAGCTGCAGCGCGAGATAGCGTCGCCATAGGTGCGGCGACGCGTCCCCGGCGAGATCCGCGCACTGGCAGAGCATCATCGTCAGCACGCCGAGGTCAGTCGGTGTGACATCGGCGCGCAGGTCGCCGCTGCGCTGCGCCCGTTCGACGATCGCGGTAAACGGGCCGATCAGTCGGTCGTGCACCTGCTCGATGTCCTTCGGATCATGCGCGCCCATCAGAATCTCGCGCAGTCCCCGATCAGCGGTCTGCGCCTCGAGCAGGCTCTCCAGGACCTCGACCAGACCCTGCCACGGTTCCTCGGCGATGAGCGCGTGCTCAGCCGATGCGACAATCTCCTCCACCGACTGCTCGAAAATGGCAGTAGCCAGTTCGTACTTGTTCGCGAAATGCCGATACGCCGTTCCCACGCCGACTCCGGCCTGCCTGGCAATGTCATCGAGGCTCGCCTCGAGGCCGCGGTGGGCGAACACCTCGCGTGCGGCCGTTATGAGCAGCGCCCGGTTGCGCGCAGCGTCCTTGCGCAGCGCCCGTGGGGGCGCGACGGCGTTGATGGTCGTCATCGCGCCCCTCTCGGTGTGTGTTGATCCTCAGACTACGACGAGAGCGTGCTCAGTGTCCTGGCCGAAGGTTGGCACACCCGGACGAAGGGTCAGCGCGGTGAGCAGCGCACCGACGGCGAAGATACCGGCCGACCACCCGAATGCGGTCGTGTAGCTCGCGATCGCAGCATTGGCCTGAACGAGCCGGGCCGGTGCGGTTCCCACGTGGTCGCTGACGTACGTCGCTGCAGCGGTTGCGGCGAGGGTGTTCAGCAGTGCGGTGCCGATCGATCCGCCGACCTGCTGCATGGTGTTCACACTCGCCGACGCGACACCGGAATCGTCGGCGTCGACGCCGAGGGTGGCGAGACTCATTGCCGTCGCGAAGATCGCACCAAGGCCCACGCCGAGCACCAGGGTCGCGGGCAGCACGTCAGTCAGATAGACGCTGTTGAGACCGAGATTGGTGAGCAGGTACATCGCGACCGCGGCGAGCAGCATCCCGGTCGGAATGAGTACCCGGGCGGAAACCCGGGTAGCGAGCGAGGTCGAGACCGTGGCGGCGGTGACGATGAGCAGTCCGCTCATGGGCAGGAAGGCAAGCCCGGTCTGCACGGCGGAGTAGCCGAGTGTCTGCTGCAGGTAGTAGGTGAGGAACAGGAACACGCCGAACATGCCGCCGGCGGCTGCGAACAGGGACAGGAACGCGCCGCCACGGTTGCGGTCAAGAACGACACGCAGCGGCAACAACGGGTGCGGTGAGTGCCGCTGAATGGTGACGAACGCGGCGAGCAGCACGGCGGACGCAGTCAGGAATGCGATCGTCACGCCATTGCCCCATCCGGCTGTCTGGGCGTGGGAGAAGCCGTAGACGAGGGCGAACAGGCCGGCGGAGACGGTCACCGTGCCGGGCCAGTCGATCTTGGGACGGGTGTCGGCGATGATGTGGCGAAGTAACAGCGCGCCACCCACTATTGCGAAGCCGGCAAAGATGACGTTGACGAACATCGTCCAGCGCCAGGAGGCGTATTCGGTGAGCAGGCCGCCGAGTAGCAGTCCCAGTGCAGCGCCTGCGCCAGCGATCGCGCCGTAGATGCCGAATGCCCGACCGCGTTCCTTGGGTTCGGTGAAGGTCGTCGTCAGCAGGGCGAGCGCAGCGGGAGCGAGCAGGGCGCCGAAGCCGCCTTGGATCGCTCGTGCGGTGACGAGCATGCCGAAACTGGTCGCGGCACCGCCGAGGGCGGACGCGGCCGCGAAGCCGGCGAGGCCGACCAGGAACACGCGCTTGCGGCCGAGCAGGTCGGCCAACCGGCCGCCGATGAGCAGCAAGCTTCCGAACGCGAGGGCGTAAGCGGTGACGATCCACTGCCGGTCGCTGTTGCCGAAGCCGAGGGCGTGCTGCGCGGTCGGCAGGGCGATGTTGACGACGGTCGCGTCAAGAACGACCATCAACTGGGCGATACCCAGGACGGCAAGAATCCACCAGCGGCGGGCGTGGTGTGGGTTGGGGTGGGCTGTCGGGTCGCCGGTTGTCGGCGCCTCGATCAACGCGGTCTGTGTGCTCAAAGCTGCTCCTACGGTCGCGGTAGCGGAGTTCGTTCCTCCGCTTAATGACACCGTAGCAGCATCCGGAGATTCCTTCTCCGGTTATTTGAGAGGTAGCGCACACCGCGATGCCCGCCCGATGGCATGGGTTCGCGCACGTCCGCTACCGTCGGCGGTTCCGGAGGGCTCGCATAGTGGCCGAGTGCGGCGGTCTTGAAAACCGCTAGGGGGAAACCTCTCGAGGGTTCGAATCCCTCGCCCTCCGCTCGAGGCCGCCAGTCAGCGCGGCCTCAGTGTGAAGCCGGAGCGGTCCGCGCGTCCAGACACCGGAGCGATTACCACAGTGAGCATTGCTTAGCTGCGGACGCGAGGCTGGTTTGGTACCACGAAACTGACCTTCGCGGTACCATAAGTCGGTGGCAACCAACTTGCGACTCAGCGCGGTCGCAGGGGCGGCGCTTCGCGATGCCGCCCGGAGAACTGGGCGTTCGCAGCAAGATCTGCTGCGCGAGGCTGTGGATCGATACCTGGGGCTGAATCGGGACATTGGGGTGCGCGACCGTGCCGTGGCATCGGGACTCGTCCGCGCGCCTACCCCGTTTCGCGACGTCAAGGCGGCGATTGCTTTGTCGGGAGGATGTTCGTCCATCGATCTGCTCGATCGCGAGGCAGGTCGGTGACCGTCCTGTACATCGACAGCAGCGCCCTGCTCAAGCGAGTCGTGATCGAGTCGGAGTCAGCAGCCGTTCGCTCGCTGTTGCGTGAGGCGAACGCCGCAGGCGACCTGCTCACCGCGTCGTCATTGGCCTGGCTCGAAGTCTGGCGAGCGCTGCGACGAGCCGGCGTAGCCAACGTGCGCGTGACCTGGGAGCGTGCGCTGTCCGGAATTGCAGAGTTCCCGCTGAGCGATGCTGAGCTGGTGCAGGCACGGACCGCCGGCTTCCACGAATTGCGTTCGCTCGATGCCATCCATCTCGCGTCCGCAGTCGCGGTGGGCGCAGATTCGCTCGTCACCTACGACAGCCGGCTCGCCGTCTCGGCCGGCGTCATGGGCATCTCCGTGCTGGCGCCGACGGCGTGATCACCCGGACGGCGGCGACATCATGGTCGGTGCTGAGGACGGGCGACTGGTTCTGGTGACGTCTTGCCCGCCGCCGCTGGTGGTGGTGGGTGGTGGGGGTTACACGACGGTGATGGTGACGTTTGCCTGGTCGGTGGCGCCGATCTGGTCGGTGACGCGCAAGGTGAATTGGTAGGTGCCGGGGATGCTGGGGGTGCCGATGATGTTGCCGGCCGTGGTTC
>JBBQUT010000023.1:0-79342 GCA_038212215.1 Mycobacteriales bacterium | reverse complement strand
CTCGATCGAGGCGCAGCGGGCGCCGGAGGTGGCCTCGGCGGTGGCGTTGTGCGCGGCGATGCGCGCCCATATCGGGCGGGTCGGCGCGGCGTGTGTGGCGGTGGGGCGCGGGTGCGCGGAGTTGGCGGCGGCGATCGATGAGGTGCATTGCGCTGTGTTGGCGGAGTTGGCGTCGCTGCTGAAGTGGACGGTGGCGATCGAGGTCGCGGGCGCGGCGCTGGCCGGTGCGACGCTGGGGTTCTCCGAGGGCGGCGCGCAGGCGTACGAGTCCGCCCGGATCGCGGTGACCGCGGCGCGGGTCGCTGCGCTGATCGAGCGGGGCATCGCGGCGGTGGACTCGGTGGTCGCGGGTCTGGCTGACTGGGTGCCGCAACTGGCCGGTGTCAGCGCGGATCTGCGGCCGTTGCTGGGCGCCCGCCTGACCCAGGCCGCGGCCCTGGACGCCGGCCGGATGAACAGCACCGCCGCCATCCCCAACCACGCCGAACAGATCGCCTCGACCGAACTGCGGGACTGGGCCGAAACCCGCTCCACCTGGGCCAACCCGAAGTACCTCAACGAGCACTACCTGAAGCACAAGAAGGAGTTCGGAGACGCGTCCGCGCGCGACTACGCCCTGCGGGCGCAGGAATTTCATAGGCGCGGGCTGCGGGAAAACCTGCCGAGGAAGATTGACTCCAAAGGTATCGTTCGAATATACGACCCGAGTAGCAAGACGTTCGGGGCATACACAAGCGGAGGCAAAACAATGACGCTATTCAAGCCGGCGGCTGGCATCAAATATTGGGATAGGCAGCCCGGGAAACTTCAATGATCTCCGGCGATGTCAGATGTCCGGTGTGCGGGTTCTGGGGCCTTGACGAACCGCCCCGGTCCGAGTCGGGCGGAGGTTCCTACGAGATCTGCTTTTCGTGCGGTTTCGAGTTCGGCGTCACCGACGACGACAAGGAATATACCTATGAATCCTGGCGCGCGCGCTGGATTTCGCGCGGCATGCGCTGGTACGCGTCCAGCGAACCGGCGCCCCCAGGATGGGATCCGCAGCGGCAGCTCGACGACCTGCTGCGCAACGGCGCCACCGAGACGTAGGGCGTTCGCCAGCAGTTACGCGCCGGTCAGGGTGGGGTCAGCAGCTCACGTCCGCCGAGCCATGGTCGCAGTGCGGCTGGCACGTAGACCGAGCCGTCGGGCTGCTGATGGTGATCGAGTAGGCAGGCGATGGTGCGCGCGATTGCGCAGAGCGTCCCGTTGAGGGTGGCGACCGGCTCGTTGCCCCGCTTGCCGCGGGTGCGGATGTTGAGCCGGCGAGCCTGAAACGTCGTGCAGTTGGAGGTGGACGTCAGCTCGCGGTAGGTGTGCTGGGAGGGGAACCACGCTTCGATGTCGAACTTGCGGGCCGCCGACGTCCCGAGATCGCCAGCCGCAATGTCGATGACGCGGTAGGCGAGTTCGAGTTTGTCGAGGAACTCGCGTTCCCAGGCCAGTAGTCGCTGGTGTTCCTCGCGCGCCTCGTCCGCACGTACGTAGGAAAACATCTCCACCTTGTCAAACCAGTGCACCCGGATAATGCCTTTGGTGTCCTTGCCGTAGGAACCGGCTTCGCGGCGAAAGCACGAGGAGAACCCGGCGTAGCGCAACGGGAGGTTCTCCAGGATCTCCTCGGAGTGGTAGCCGGCCAGCGCCACCTCGGACGTGCCGACGAGGTACAGCTCGTCGTCGGCGAGGCGATACACCTCGGACGCGTGCGCCCCGAGGAAACCGGTTCCCTCCATGACTTCTGGTCGCACGAGAGCCGGTGCGATGACCGGGGTAAAACCCGCGTCGGCGGCCTGCGCCATCGCGAGATTGACCAGGGCGAGCTCGAGTTGCGCACCGATGCCGGTGAGGAAATAGAACCGCGCGCCGGACACTTTCGCGCCGCGCTCGGTGTCGATAGCCCGAAGTGCCGCACCGATCTCGGTGTGCTCCCGAGGATTCTCGATCGACGGGACGGTGCCGACGGTCTCAAGCGTGACGAAATCCGCCTCACCACCGGGCGGGACGCCGTCCTCGACAAGGTTGGCGATGGCGAGATGCGCGTCGCGCAACGCCAATTCAGTTGCGGCCTGTTCGGTTTCGGCCGCTTTCACCAGTGCTGACAGCGACTTGGCGCGTTCGAGGACGCCGGGACGCTCGTCCGGCGTGGCACTGGCGACCGCACGTCCGATGGTTTTTTGCTCCCCGCGCAGGGCGTCGCCGCGCGAGACAGCGGATCGTCGCGCGTCGTCGGCCGCGAGCAGGACGTCGACGAGCGATTCGTCGGCGCCGCGCAGACGCTGCGAGGCACGTACGCGATCAGGATTGTCGCGGGTGGTCTTGAGGTCGATCACTGGTTCAGGTTACTGAGGGTGGTGGGTTGTCCACAGGCGTGGGTAGACGGCCGCGGCCGGTTTCTTGCAACCGCTGGGCGCGACGATCGACCGTCGCGCCCAGCCGGTGAGAAGGGATTGCAGCGTGGAAGCCTGTTCATCCCCGCGCTGGTCCCGATTCGGTCAGCCCACGCGGACGACCTTGTGCATTCCCATGAACGCGTGTGGCATGCCTGTGACGTCGTCAGCGATGAAGCAAAGCAGCACGTAGGTGCCTCTGGGTAGCGAGTAACTGAACAGGAGGCGGTGTCCGGGCGAGAGAACGTCCGTGCTGGCGCTGGGCCCGTCCATCGCGAACGGTGGCGCCGACTGCGCGCCAGAATCGAAGTATGCCTGTACTTCGGCGTCGGTGGTGCCGGGCTTGACGCGCTGCAGGGTCATGAAGTGAATGGTGTCCGCGACGTTACGCACGAGCACCGACCCGTGAGCGGGCAGATGCCCCTGGACCACGAAACGATCGTCGGACGTGAGCGACACACTGGCCAGGTGGTGCCGCCCCGCGCTCAACGTGCCGGTGGCGTCGCCCCCACTCACGTGCAGTTCGACGGCAGTCGTCGCGGTCGGCAAGCTCGGCCCGCTGCTGTCGAAGGAGTAGTAGTCGCCGCCGTTCAGATTGACCGTCGCGGCTGCCGGCGTGCCGGGCGCCACGTCGGCCAAGCCGAATATTCTCACGTCTCGCGTCAGATCGCGGGTGCCTTTCGCCGCGACGGACGGCGTCTGCGAGAACTCTTCCAGCAGATCCGAGTCGAGCTGGTCGAAGCCCACGCCGGGAGCGAACTGGAACAACGTCACGCCCGTGCCGTTCGGGTTTGTGGTGCTGATCCGGAACCTCACAAGACCGGCGCGAATATGGGTAGTGCTGAACTGCAGACCTGAGTGCGAGCCGGTGACCTGCACCGTCTGCACCGACCGGCTTGGAGCTGCCGCTGAAGCCAGGCCTGCCCCAGTGGCCATGCCACCGGTGAGCGTCGCCGCAGCGGTGACCGCCGTCAGAAACCTACGCATCGTCCCCCCAAAAATGACTCGGCGCCCGCCCGTCGGGAGCCGCTTTTTACCTTGCCTAAAGCACGTCGCTCGGTCAACGATGAGGGTGGTGTGCAGTGGAAATTGTCATCTGGTCGCGCGATGAGTTGCCGGTATTGCGCTATTAGATCCCGATGGATACCCACCTGATTGCAAAATTAGCCGGAAAGCGGGCTGGTCTCGTTCGACAGAGCGCCTCGGCGGTTTCGACGGGGGACCAAGATGGCTGATCTTCGAATTATTCGATCCATTGACGGAACGTCTTTGCGGTGTCGGCTGATTCTGGCGCTGGGCGTAGCAGTTGTGCTGTTGTTGCCGCAGACGGTTCGAGCCGCGGGCGCCGAGCCGCGGGCCGCTCGCGTAGTGGCCACGATCAGTGTGCGCACCGGCGCCTACGCGGTGGCGGTGAATCCAATATCCGACCTGATCTACGTCGGCAACACTCTGGACGGCCGGGTGTCGGTCATCGACGGGCGGACGAATCGCACCACCGTGACAGCGCATGCCGGCTGCTGCGGCCAGTTTGCGACAGCTGTGAATCCTGTGACGAACACCCTCTATATTGCTGGCATTGACGACAATCGACTTCTCGTGCTAGCCGGACGTACCGGCCAGGTGACCACGAGGGTCAATCTGGGCGCTGTCCAACCGTTTGATGTCGCCGCCGATCCTGTTACGAATCGTGTCTATGTCAGTGACGTCTCCGGTGCTGGTGTGCTCGTCGTCAGCGGCCGGACGAACCGCGTCATCGGAACTCTCCCGGGGTCGTCAGGGGGGAGCGCGGTCGCTGTCAATTCAGCTAACGATGTGGTCTATATTGCGATCGGTGACGCAGTCCTCGCCGTCGATGGGCGCACCAACCGAATCGTCGCAAGGATTCCCGTCGGCCCGTCGCCGAGCGATATCGCCGTCGACTCGATCAGCAATACTGCCTACGTCGTTGACAATGCCGAGAACAAGCTTCGGGTTATCAACGGTAGGACGAATCACGTTGCGGCCACGATCGGTATTGTCGGCACGCCATTCAGCGTCGCCGTCGACCCATTGACCAGGACCGTCTATGCGCCGGACTTCTTCTCCGGCGTCATGTCGATCATCGATGGAACTGCCGATCGGCTGACGGGCACCGTGCGCACTGGGCACGGTGCTATTTTCGCGGCGGTGAACCCGTTAACCCACACCGTTTACGTCTCCAACGAACTCACGAGCACCGTCGCGGTGGTCAAAGGGTAAGCACGGAGATCGGTGACCGGGTCAGGAATGCCGTTCGCGAGCGGTGACCGCATCGTGGTAAAGGTGGCAGGAAACCTCGACCGGCGAGTTCGTGACCGCTCGCAGCATCGGCTCTGCGCGGGTCGCAAAATCGACCTGCACCTGCTCGCCCGCGACCGCCATGTTGGTGACGCCCGTCCACAGCGGCTCGTCGGGGTGGGCCGAACGCTCGGCTGAGAGCAACTCCAGTTCCTCCTGCGCCGATCCCTTGACCGGCGTGAGCAGGGCACCGCCGGAAGTACTGGACGCAGCGACATGCGACTCGTCGCCGACGAGCGCGCTCTCGGTGGCGTACTGTTCGGCCGGCACTGCCGTCCAGCGTTGCTCGAGCACCATTCGGATGTCGCGCGGCTCCCACCCGCACGGCGCGAAGGCGCTCGGGCAGCGTGGGTGGAACGAGCAACCGAGCGGCGGACGGGACGCGTCGGGTATCTCGCCGCGGGGCAGGTCGCGAGCGATACCCCGCGACGGGTCGGGGTCAGGGACGGCTCGTAGCAGCGCCTTGGTGTAGGGATGGCGGGGGTTGTCGAAGATCTCGGCGGTCGGCCCGATTTCGATGATCTTGCCGAGATACATGATCGCCACCCGGTCGCAGAAGAACCGCGCGGAAGCAAGGTCGTGGGTGATGTAGACATAGGTGAGCCCGAGATCGCGCTTGAGTTCCTCCAGCAGGCCAAGGATCTTTGCGCGTACCGACATGTCCAGCATCGAGATCGGCTCGTCGGCGACGAGCAATTCCGGGCCGAGCGCAATGGCGCGCGCGATCACAGCGCGCTGCTTCTGCCCACCGGACAGTTCCGCAGGGTACTTCGCCGAGAAGCGACGGGCCGGGGCGAGCCCGACCCGTTCCAGGGCCGCGTCGACCGCTCGATCACGCTCGCTCACACCGGACTTGTCGCGCGACTTGCTGTAGAGCCCGTGAATGCGCAGCGCGTCACTGATTGCGCGTCCGACCGTCATGGACGGATTGAGGGAGGCGTGCGGGTCCTGGAACACCATCTGTAGTTTGCGCCGAAGCGGTCGAAGTTGACGCTCGCCGAGCTTGGTCAAATCCTGGCCCCGGTAGGTGATACTGCCGCCCGAGGGGCGGACCAGGCCGAGCAACGCGCGTCCGAGCGTCGACTTGCCCGAGCCGGACTCGCCGACCACCCCGAGCACCTCTCCCTGCGCGAGGTCGAGGTTGACGCCGTCGATCGCGCGCACCGTTCCGGACGACGATCCGAGCAGCCGCGCTACGGCATTGGTGCGCAGGGCATAGTGCACCTCTAGCTCGCGAATGGATACGAGCGGGCCGCTGACCGGCTCTGCGCGGCGAGAGGTCGACGCCGGTTGCGCAGTGTCAGGCTTCGTCGGCAACGGAGACCTCCTCACGGCGCAACAGTCGCCGCGACACGTCGTCGGCGGGATCCAGCAGCCAGCATTCGGCCTCACGTCCGGGTCCGGCGCTGATCAGCGGCGGCAGCTTGTCAGCGCAAATGTTCATCGCGTGCTCGCACCGCGGGTGGAAACGACATCCCGGCGGGGGATCGACGAGATCCGGTGGTGCCCCAGGGATCGAGTGCAGTTCCCGCGTCGACAACGAAATCGTCGAGCGGAGCAGCGCCTGGGTGTACGGGTGCTTCGGGTCGGCGAAGACTTCGCGGACCGGACCCTGCTCGACGATCCGTCCCGCGTACATCACCGCGAGCCGGTCGCACGCCTCGGCGACGATGCCGAGGTTGTGCGTGATCAGCAGGATCGCCGGCTGATACTGCGCACGGATGTCGGCCAGGATCCGAAGGATTTGCGCCTCGACGAGAACGTCCAGCGCGGTCGTCGGCTCGTCGGCGACAATGAACTTGGGGCGCAGCGCGAGTGCCAGCGCAATCATGATTCGTTGCCGCATGCCGCCAGAGAATTCGTGCGGGTAGTTGCGGTAGCGGGTCGGTGGGATGCCGAGTGACCGCAGCGCTTCGAGTGCGCGATTGCGCCGGTCACGCTTGGACAGCGACTTCTCGTGCGTCCGCAGCGCCTCGTCGAAGTGATCGCTGATCTTCATCAGCGGATCGAGGCGGGTCATCGGCTCCTGGAAGATCATCCCCATGCCCGCACCCCGCCGCTTGTCGCGCTGCTTCTTCGACAGGGTCATCAGATCCGTCCCGTCGAAGAGGATCTGACCGTCGACTGCGGAGCCTCGCGGCGTGAGACCCATCAGGCCCCGACCCAGCGTCGACTTGCCGCAACCGGATTCGCCGACCAGGCCTAGTACCTCACCGGGCCGCAGGCTGAAGGTGACGCCGTCGACGGCGCGCACCGGTGCTTGCGGCCCGGCGTACCAGACCCGCAGGTCGCGCACGTCGAGCACCGCGCCGCTCGGCTTTGCCGTGGAGACCTCGATCGGTGTGCTCACTTGTCGGCTCGCTCGGGCAGCACGACCTGCTTGATCTTGGCGGTCCGCAGCAGCGGGTTCAGCACGTCGTTGAGGCTCTCACCGACAAGCGTCACCCCGACGACCATCAGCACGATCGCGATGCCGGGAAATGTGCCCGTCCACCAGATGCCGGCCGCGGCGTCCGGTATCGCCTTACTCAGGTCATAACCCCACTCCGCGCCGGTCGAGGGTTCGATGCCGAAGCCGAGAAAGCCGAGCCCGGCGAGGGTGAGGATGGCATCGCCCGCATTCAGGGTCGCGATGACGGGCACCGTCTGCACGACATTGCCGAACACGTAGCGGGTCATGATGGCGAACGGGGACGCGCCGAGGGCGCGCGCGGCCTCGACGTAGGACTCCTCCTTCGCGGCCACGGTTGCGTTGCGCACCAGTCGGAAATATTGCGGCACGTAGACGACAGTGATCGCTATCGCGGCGGCGAGGATGCCGGTGGTCTTGCTGCTCGACCCGTTCGCCACCGACACCGAGACGACAACCGCCAGCAGCAGCGACGGGAATGAGAACAGCGCGTCGGCGATCAGCACGAGAACGCGGTCCAACCAGCCGCCGAAATAGCCCGACAACAGCCCGACCGGAACCCCGATGGTGATTGAGATCGCCACCGCGAGGACGATCACCTCCAGGGCGGTCTGCGCGCCGAACACGACGCGCGACAGCACGTCCTCGCCGCCGACTGTCGTGCCGAACCAATGCGCGGATGACGGCGCCTGCAACGCTACGAAGCGCTTGCCCCCTGACGCGGCGTCGTTGAAGCCGTACGGCGAGATCAAGGGCGCGAACAATGCGATGACGGCGAAGAAACCGACGATCAGCGTGCCCGCAAGCAACATTCCGCGTTGGAACCCCGACGTTGCACGAACCGCGGCGACACCGGGAATGCGGCTGCGCCGCGACGGCAGGCTGTCCGTGCTGACTTCGATGTCTGAAAGGGACGCGGTCATCAGTACCTCACCCGAGGGTCGATCACGGCTGCGACCACGTCGATCAAGAAGCTCATCAGAGCGACGATCACGGCGATCGCAGTGACGATGCCCTGCACCGCAATGAAGTCCAGGTTCAACAAGTAGTGCGTCAACGTGTAGCCGATTCCCTGCCACTCGAAGGTTTCCTCGGTCAACACTGCCCCGGCGAGCAACTGCGCAACCTGCAGGCCCATCACTGTCACGACCGGGATGAGGGCGTTGCGAAACGCGTGCTTGCGGATCACCCAGCGTTCCGGGACGCCGCGCGCTCGCGCTGCCTCGACATAGTCCGCACGCAGCGTCTGCAGAAGATTCACCCGCACCAACCGGACGAAGATTCCGCCGGTCAACAGCCCGAGCGCAGTCGCCGGCAGGACCGTGTGCTTGAGAACGTCGACGATGTAGCTGTTGTCGCCGTAGAGGATCGCATTGATCAGGTAGATATGAGTGTCGGGCGAGACGTCTTGGGTCAGCGCGATCTCGACGTCCGGGCTCGCCCGGCCAGAGGCCGGCAACCAGTTCAAGGTAGCGGAGAAGAGCAGCTTGAGCAGTAGGCCGAGGAAGAACACCGGCATCGCGTAGGCCAGCACCGCGAACAACCGCAGGCCGACATCAGGAAGTCGATCCCGGTAACGCGCGGCGATGCGGCCCAGCGGGATGCCGAGGGCGAGCGCGACGACGAAGGCCCAGAAGCTCAGTTCAAGAGTTGCCGCTCCCTTCACGACCAGCAGATGGTTGATGCTCTGGTGATCGGTCAAGGCGGTGCCGAAATCGAAGTGCGCTACCCCCTTGACGTACTCCCAGTATTGCGTGAGCAGTGGCCGATCCAGCCCGGCGGCATGGCGTCGGTTGGCGAGGTCCGCCGGTGACACTCGTCCACCGAAGGCCGCCTCGATCGGATCGCCGACGACCCGCATAACGAAGAAGACAAGCGTCACCAGCACCCAGATCATCGGGATCACCAGCAGCAGCCGGGTAATCAGATACGTACGTAGTGACCCCGACGATGCGGTGGTGGTGGACGTCATCCGCTCAGCTCTTGCTGAACAACCAGAAGCGGAACTGGTAGGTCGGGTCGAGTGTCTCCTGGACGCCGGTGATGCCGGTTCCGGTGACCGCAACCTGATTGCCCTGCAGCAGCGGCAGATAGGGCAGCTGGCCGGTGGCGAGAATCTTCTGAATCTTGGCGAACGCCGCAGTGCGCGCTGCCCCGGTCTTGGTCTCCTCAGTCGCTAGCAGTGGTGCCACCTTGTCCTTGTCGCAAGGACGGTTGGTCTTCTTCACGTCGCAGTAATGCGAAGACACGAAGTTGTTCTCCACGAGGAACGGGCTGAGGTAGTTGTCACCGTCGACGAAGTCCGGGAACCAGCCGAGTTGATAGATGGGGTAGGTGTCCTTGACCCGCTCGGGCGAGTACGTCGTGTAGGCAGCCGACTGCAGGTTGACCTTGAACATGCCGGTTGCCTCGAGCTGGCGCTTGATCTCGTTGTATTCCTGGCCGGAGGTCGGGCCGTAGTGGTCGGTCGTGTACTCGATGTTGATGGTCAATGGCGTTTTGACGCCCGCTGTCTGCAGGGTCGAGGCTGCCTTCGCCTTGTCAGGGGTGCTTCCGAACTCGTCCTTGAACGGCTGGGTGGCGTCAGCGACGCCCTGCGGAATCATCGAGTACAGGGGCTGGTAAGTGCCCTGGTACACATTGCTGGCCAGCGACGACCGGTCGATCGAGTACGCGACGGCTCTGCGCACCGCTAGTTTCTGCGCGTCGGAGGTTCCCGGCATCGTCTTGAAGTTGAAGACGAGGTAGCGGATCTCGCCGCCTGCGCCGGTCAGCACCTTGACCGAGCTGGTCTTCTTCAGGCTGGCAACGTCAGTCGGCGTGAGGCTGCGCCAGGCGATGTCGATAGCCCCGCTCTGCACGTCCAACTTCATGTTGGTCGACTCGGTGTAGTACTTCAGCGTGATGGCGGACGTCTTCGGTGTCTTGTCGCCGACGTAGTCCGAGTTGGCCTGCAGCGAGACCAGCTGATTCTTGGAGTAGCTCTTCAGGGCGTACGGGCCCGACCCGATGACCTTGCTGTCGTCCAGCAGCTTGGTAGGCGAGAAAACCTTGCTGTCGACGATCGGGCCGGCCGAGGTGCCGAGCACGAACGGCCAGGTCTGGTCGTTAGGGTTCTTGAGGGTGAAGACGACCGTCTTGGCGTCCTTCGCCGTGACCGACTTCATGTTCGCAAGCAGCGAGGCCGGCCCGTTCGGGTTATTGATCTTGATGATTCGTTGGTAGGAGAAGACGACATCCTTGGCCGACATGACGTCGCCGTTGGAGAATTTCTGGTTGTCCTTCAGCGTGCAGGTGTACTGGGTAGGAGCGGTGAAGCTGCAATTCTTCGCGGCATCGGGGGTCGGCTTCTTGCCACCCTGCGGCACGCTCATGAGGAATTGGTAGAGGTTGTCTTCCAGCAAGAGCGAGCCGTTGTCGTAGGACCCCGCTGGGTCGAGCGCGATCACCTGGTCTGTCGTGCCGATAGTGATCGGCTTGCTGGTCGGCGCCGCAGCGCCGGTGCCGCCGCTCTTGGTTGTCGACGGGGTGCCGCCGCTCTTCTTGCCGGTACCGCACGCGCTAAGCGATACCGCGAGCAATGCAGCGATCCCGAGCGTCAATCCCCTGCTTCGCTTGGTTGTCACCGAAAGTAGTCCTTCCTACTGCGCCGAAGCTCGGCCCTGTCCGGGTCTGGGCAGCCGAGAGAAGCCGGCCGAGCCTGATGAGGGCACCGAGACTAGCCCATCCCTGCCGCCCCAACCCGCCCGCTGAGAATGCGGTTCGATATCGGTATTGACGTCGCCCGCTTCGGGAGTGTCTAACCTTGAGGATGTGACCGACCGGCTACCGATCAAAATGTTGCACGACCGCGTGCTCGTGCGGGAGCCACGCGACGACGGGGAGCGCCGCTCGTCCGGAGGCATCCTGATTCCCGCCACAGCGAATGTCGCCAAGCGACTGATGTGGGCCGAAGTGCTCGCGGTCGGCAATCACGTCCGCGCGGTCCAGCCCGGCGACCGGGTGATGTTCAGCCCCGACGATCACCATGAGGTCGAGATCGCAGGGGACGAGTACTTGCTGCTTCGCGAGCGTGATCTGCATGCCGTCGCGTCCGAGCGCAACGAGGAGAACACCGGGCTGTACCTCTAGGTTCGCTCAGCCGGCCTTGCGCGCGAGTAGCGGCGCGCGCTGCTTGTGGATCGCGGCGGACACCGCCTGGCCCTCCTCCGGGGACAGTTCGTGCTCACCCTTGCCCGAGGCGACGCCCTTTGCGTAGACGCGCGTGCCAGCCTGTCCGGTGATGGCGCTGATCGTCACCCCGTCGCCGCGCTCGTCGAGCAGGGCCAGTGAAAAGGAGGTGCGCCCTGACATCTCGGCGAACGCGTCGTAGCGCACCAGGGCTACGTGGCGCAGCGCTGTCACAGTGTCGTCGGCACGCCGGCGAGCGGCCGTCTCGCTGGTCTCGCGCGTCTGCTCGACGTAGGCGCGCAGCGACTTCAGGTCCTCGGCCACGGTCGCCGTCATCTCGGCGTGCCGGTGGGTCGCTTCGATGATGGATTCGGGCGCTGCTGAGCGTCGCGTGCCGCGGCTGAGCACCGCGGTGGCCCGGCGCAGCTTGGCCAGCGTCCGAAGGGCGATGTAGGACGAGACCAGGGCGACATACGCCATCACCATGGCGAACACGGCCAGGTAGATCGACACGGGATCAGGCTAAGGCGCCGCGCGGGCGATGCTCGGGAGGCGCGGCGCACTCCTTGTCATCGCGCCTCCGATCTTGCAAAGTGCCTGGTCGATGTGCTGAACGGCTGCGCATTCTGTACAAGGTGGACGGCAAACTCTGGTCCGCTTGCATGGTGTGCATCGCAGAGCCACGCTGTTCTGTATGACAAGCACCGACTTGACCCCCGACGAGCGCGCGGCCGCCCTGACCGTGGATCGGCTCAAGCAGCTAGTGGGCTTGGTCGACTATGACGAGAGCACAGACCCGTTCCCGGTGACTGCGATGGACGCCGTCGTATTCGTATCCGGCAACGCCACCCAGAGCGCGCACTTCTACCAGCACGCGTTCGGCATGACCCTGGTCGGCTACACCGGCCCGGAGACCGGCAACCGCGACCACAAGGGTTTCGTGCTGCGCGCCGGGTCGGCCCGCTTCGTGATCCTTGGCGCGGTGGACCCGGCGAGCCGCTACGCCGACCATCATCGCGAGCACGGTGACGGCGTCGTCGATCTCGCCCTCGAGGTGCCCGATGTCGATCGGTGCATAGCGCACGCTCGCGCGCAGGGCGCCACTGTGCTGGACGAGCCGCACGACGTGACCGACGACCACGGCACCGTGCGGATGGCGGCCCTCGCGGCGTACGGGCAGACCCGGCACACGCTGATTGACCGCTCCCGTTACTCCGGCGTGTACCTCCCGGGATACGTGGCGCGCAGCTCGAGTCTGGACGCGGGCGACAAGCGCCTGTTCCAGGCAATCGACCATTGCGTCGGCAACGTCGAGATCGGCCGGATGGACGAGTGGGTCAACTACTACAACCGCGTGATGGGCTTCGTGAACATGGCCGAGTTCGTCGGCGACGACATCGCCACCGACTACTCCGCGCTCATGTCGAAGGTCGTCGCGAACGGCAATCACCGGGTGAAGTTCCCGCTCAACGAGCCGGCGGTGGGCAAGAAGAAGTCCCAGATCGACGAGTACCTCGAGTTCTATGCCGGCCCCGGTTGCCAGCACATCGCGCTCGCCACCAACGACATCCTGCGCACAACCGATGCGATGCGCGCACGCGGCATCGAATTCCTGGACACCCCGGATTCCTACTACGACGACGCCGAATTGCGCGAGCGGATCGGGCACGTCCGGGTACCGATCGACGAGCTCAAGGCCCGCAAGATCCTTGTCGACCGCGACGAGGACGGCTACCTGCTGCAGATCTTCACCAAGCCGGTCGGTGACCGGCCGACGGTGTTCTTCGAGCTCATCGAACGGCACGGCTCGCTAGGGTTCGGCAAGGGCAATTTCAAGGCGTTGTTCGAGGCCATCGAGCGCGAGCAGGACCTGCGCGGCAACCTCTGAGACCCAGCCCCGCCGGCAGTGGCAAGGTTGTCGGCGTGAGCGAGCGCAGCGAGCGAACCAATGTCATCGGCTTGGCCGCCGAACGAGCGCAGCGAGGCTCGGCGTGAGCGAGCGCAGCGAGCGAACCAGTGTCATCGGCTTGGCCGCCGAACGAGCGCAGCGAGGCTCGGCGTGAGCGAGCGCACCGAGCGAATTGAATCCGGCGGTACCTTCGCTGATCTGCAGCTACGCCCGGAACTGCAGCGGACCCTCGACCAGCTCGGGTACGAGGAGCCGACGCCGATCCAGCGCGAGGGCATCCCGGCGCTGCTGTCCGGGCGAGACGTGGTCGGTCAAGCCGCTACCGGCACCGGGAAGACGGCCGCCTTCGCGTTGCCGCTGCTACAACGACTGAGCAAGGGCGGGCGCGCCCCGCAGGCGCTCGTCCTCGTCCCCACCCGCGAACTGGCGATCCAGGTGGCCGAGGCGGTGCACCGCTATGGCAAGCAGCTCGGGGCGCGGGTACTCGCGATTTACGGCGGGCAGCCCATCGTCCGCCAGATTCGCACGCTGGAGGCGGGCGTCGACGTCGTCGTCGCGACTCCCGGCCGCGCGATCGATCACCTGACTCGCAAGACCATGGACGTCTCGTCCCTGCAGATCGTCGTGCTGGACGAAGCCGACGAGATGCTGGACATGGGCTTCGCCGAGGATATTGAGGCGATTCTGCAAGCGGTGCCGGCCGAGCGGCAGACGGTGCTCTTCTCGGCGACCTTGCCGGCGCGCATCAACGGCCTGGTCAAGCGCTACCTGCACGATCCGGTGACGGTGAAGATCCATCGGGGGACCGGCGCCGAGGGCGCGTCCCGCGTGCGTCAGGTCGCCTACCTGGTGCCGCGGGCGCACAAGGCGTCGGCGCTGGGCCGGTTGCTCGACATCGAGTCACCCACGGCGACCGTCGTGTTCTGCCGCACCCGCGAGGAGGTCGACTCGCTCGGCGAGACGCTCAATGCTCGCGGATACCGCGCCGAGGCGCTGCACGGCGGCATGACGCAGGACCAGCGCGACCGCGTCATGCTGCGGGTGCGCAACGGCACCTCCGAGTTGCTCGTCGCGACCGACGTCGCCGCCCGCGGGCTGGACATCGACCAGCTCACCCACGTCGTCAACTACGACCTGCCGTCCGCCCCCGACTCCTATGTTCATCGCGTCGGACGCGTTGGGCGGGCCGGACGCGACGGCACCGCAATCACCCTCGTCGAGCCGCGCCAGCACCGGCTGCTCAAGACGATCGAGAAGGCGACCCGGCAGACGATCTCGGTCGAGACGCTGCCGACGGTGGCAGACCTCCGCGCCCGCCGCCTCGAATTGACTCGCTCCGCGCTCTACGAAACGTTGCAGGAGGACGACTTCGAGCGCTACCGCGTCGTCGTCGACACCCTCACCGACGACTTCGACCTGATGCAGGTGGCACTGGCCGCGGTCAAGCTGGCGCATGAAGCAGACCAGAGCGACGAGGACGAGGACATCCCGGTGGTGCGGACGCCGGAGCGCGTGCCCGAGTCAGGCGCGAACGCAGCGTCCGCGCCGAAGAAGCGGCGGCTTGCCGACGGCGGCCCGACGGTGCGAATCTTTGTCAGTCTCGGCCATGCCGCCAAGATCCGCCCGCAGGATCTGGTCGGCGCGATCGCCAATGAGACGAGCCTTTCCGGACGGCAGATCGGCGCCATCGAGATCACCCACAACTTCTCCATCGTGGAGATACCGCAGTCCGGCGAGGACGAAGTCGTTGCCGCACTGCAGGCAACGCTGATCAAGGGCCGCAAGGCCCGCGTGGAGCGTTACCGGCCTCGGGCCTGAATCGTGAGCAGACGAGAGGAACTAGAACGATGAGCGTCCGACTGCGTCCAGTGCTGTCGTCACTGCCCGCTTACGTCCCCGGGCGCGCGGTTGCCGGGGCGACGAAACTCGCTAGCAACGAGAGCCCGCACCCGCCGTTGCCCTACGTCATCGACCAGATCGCGATCGCCGCAGAATCCGCGAACCGGTACCCGGACAACGCTTCGGTCGAGCTCACAGCTGCACTCGCCGCCCGCTATGGGGTCGAGCCCGCCCGAGTCGCGGTGGGGTGCGGATCGGTGTCGCTGTGCACCCAGCTCGTGCAGGCCGTTGCCGACGCCGACGACGAGGTGATCTACGCCTGGCGCTCGTTCGAGGCGTACCCGATCATCGCGGCGGTCAGCGCAGCCTCGTCGGTGCAGGTGCCGCTACGTGACTTCGTGCACGACCTCGATGCGATGGCCGAACGGATCACCGGCAAGACCCGGCTGATCTTCGTGTGCAACCCGAACAACCCCACCGGCACCGTCGTCGGCGGCGACGAGTTGCATGCTTTCCTGCGGCGCGTTCCGGAGGATGTCGTCGTCGCGCTGGACGAGGCCTACCGCGAGTACGTGCTCGACCCGTCCGTCCCCGACGGGATGACTTTGCTCAGCGAGCACCCGAACCTCGTCGTGCTGCGGACGTTCTCCAAGGCCTACGGCCTGGCCGGGCTGCGCGTCGGATATGCCGTCGCCGCCGATCCCGCGATTTCGACGGCGCTGCGGCAGACGCAGGTGCCCTTCGCGGTGACGACGGTGGCGCAGACCGCGGCGCTGGCGAGCCTGCAGCCCGAGGCTGAGGCGCAGCTGTTGCGGCGGGTGAGCGAGGTCGTGGGCGAGCGCGGCAGGGTTCGTGACGCGTTGCGGGCCGTCGGCTACGACGTGCCGCCGACGCAGGCCAACTTCGTCTGGATGCCTATGGGCGCGGCGAGCGTCGAGTGGGCGGCCGGTTGCGAGGCACGCGGGGTGATCGTGCGCCCCTTCGCCGGACACGGTGTGCGCGTCACGGTGAGCACGCCGGCCGAAAACGACCGATTCCTCGACGCTGCCCGCGATCTCGCGGCGCGCTGAAACACACGGCCGAATGCGCGCAGGCACGCGGCACTAATCGGTGGAGGGCGCCACACCGTCGCGAGCAGCGTCGCGCACCGCAGCCGCGACCGCTGTCGGTACGCCGGGATCGAACACTGACGGCACGATGTAGCTCGCGTTGAGCTGCTCGTCGGACACGCACCCGGCCAGCGCCGCCGCGGCACCGAGCAGCATCGACAGGGTCACCTCGCGGGCCCGGGCATCGAGCAGGCCACGGAAAACGCCCGGGAAGGCCAGCACGTTGTTGATCTGGTTCGGGTAGTCGCTGCGACCGGTCGCGAGCACCGCCGCGAATTCCCGGGCGTGGTCGACGTCCACCTCTGGGTCGGGGTTGGCCAGTGCGAACACGATCGGGGACGGCGCCATGTCGGGCAGCCAGGCGGCGTCCAGCACCGCCGGTGCGCTTACCCCGACGAACACGTCCGCGCCCCGCAGCGCATCGTGCAGGTCGCCGGTAACGCCGTCCGGATTTGTGTGCAGCGCAAGATCGCGCTTGGCGGGCGACAGCCTCGAGTCGGTCGGCGACAGGATGCCCTCGCGATCCCATACCAGAACATTCGCCGCCCCGGCGGCTAGCAACAGAGTGACGATCGCCGTTCCGGCCGCACCGCCGCCGGCCACGACGATCCGCACCGCCGACAGCGACTTGGACACGCAGCGAAGGGCATTCGTCAACGCCGCCAACACGACGATCGCGGTGCCGTGCTGGTCGTCGTGGAACACCGGGATATCGAGTTCCTCGCGCAGTCGCCGTTCGATCTCGAAGCAGCGCGGCGCGGAGATGTCCTCGAGATTGATGCCGCCGAATCCAGGTGAGATGCCACGGACGATGCGCACGATCTCATCCGTGTCCTGCGTATCGAGACAGATCGGCCACGCGTCGATGTCGGCGAACCGCTTGAACAGCGCGGCTTTACCCTCCATCACCGGCAGCGCGGCACCCGGTCCGAGATTGCCGAGCCCGAGCACAGCTGAGCCGTCGGTCACCACCGCGACCGAGTTGCCCTTAATGGTCAGCTTCACGACGTCCTCAGGGTGCGCGGCCAGGGCGAGCGACACACGACCGACGCCGGGGGTGTAGGCCATCGACAGGTCGTCGCGGGTGCGCAACGGCACCTTCGACTCGACGGTGATCTTGCCGCCGAGATGCAGCAGGAACGTTCGGTCCGACACGCGGTGCACCGTGACGCCCTCGACCGCACGCATCGCCTCGACGAGCTCCGCGGCGTGATCGCCGTTGACCGCCGAGCACGAGAAGTCGATCGTGATCCGGTCGGCGCGGGACTCGCTCACATCGACCGCGGTCACCATCCCACCGGCGAGGCCTACCGCGGTCGCGAGCGCTCCCACGACCTGCGCCGACGGCGCAGCGTAGATACGCACGATGATCCCGTAGGAGGCACTGGTCGGCATCGGCCGCGGACGGGCGGAATCCGGGATACTCACCGTCGGCCCCCGCCGCGCTCACTCCGTTCGCCGCGCTCACTCCGCTCGCTCGGCCGAGCCTCGCTGCGCTCGTTCGGCCGGCGAAGCCCGATCACATTTGGTCGCTCACTCCGCTCGCTCACGGCACCATCTTTGCCTGTCGGGATGGACGGCCGCACCCCGCATGCCCCAAGGTGGTGTCTGTGGGACAGGACGTCGAGACGACTGAGTTCAGCGGCAAAGATCGGCAACGTTACCGCGCGAAGGTGCGGCGCTGCCTGGACGTGTTTTCCCGGATGCTGAGTGAGGCCAAATTCGAGTTCGACCGGCCGATGACCGGGCTGGAGATCGAGCTCAATCTGGTCGACGAGCAGCAGGACCCGGCGATGCGCAACGCCGACGTCCTCAACGCGATCGCCAACGATCAGTTCCAGACGGAACTCGGGCAGTTCAACATCGAGATCAACCTGCCGCCGCGGGTGCTCGGCGCGCACAACTTTGACGCCCTCGAGGCCGAGATCCGCTCCAGCCTCAACGACGCGGAAGAGCACGCGCGCGAGCTCGGCGCCCGCATGGTGATGATCGGCATCCTGCCGACGTTGCGTCCAGAACACCTGACCCGCGAAGCTCTCAGCGCGAACCCGCGCTACGCCCTGATCAACGAGCAGATCTTCCAAGCGCGCGGCGAGGACCTGCACATCAGCATCGACGGCGTCGAGCGGCTCTCGACCTACGCCGACACGATCGCACCCGAAGCGGCCTGCACCAGCGTGCAGTTCCATCTGCAGGTGAGTCCCCAGCAGTACCCGGCGGCGTGGAACGCGGCGCAGGCGATCGCCGGTGTCCAGGTCGCGCTGGGCGCGAACTCACCGTTCCTGTTCGGCAAGGAACTATGGCGTGAGACGCGCATCGCACTCTTCGAGCAGGCGACTGACACCCGTCCCGAGGAATTGAAGGCGCAGGGCGTGCGCCCGCGGGTGTGGTTCGGCGAGCGCTGGATCACCTCGATCTTCGACCAGTTCGAGGAGAACGTGCGCTACTTCCCGGCGCTGCTGCCGATCACCGACGACGAGGACCCGCTGGAGGTGCACGACCGCGGCGACACCCCGTCCCTCGGGGAATTGCGCATGCACAACGGGACGATCTACCGCTGGAACCGCCCGGTCTATGACGTGTTCCGCAACAAACCGCATCTGCGCGTCGAGAACCGGGTAATGCCCGCCGGGCCGTCGGTCGTCGACACCCTCGCCAACGGCGCTTTCTACTACGGCCTGATCCGCACCCTCGCCCAAGAGGACCGCCCGATCTGGACGCGCATGTCGTTCACCGCCGCGGAGGACAACTTCCGGGTCGGCGCGAAGGACGGCATCGACGCCCAGCTCTACTGGCCGGGCCTCGGCGAGGTGCCGGCGACCGAACTGATCCTGCGCCGGCTGCTACCGATGGCGCGCGAGGGGCTCGACAGTCTCGGGGTCGACGCGAAGGTCAGCGATCGCTTGCTCGCCATTGTGGAGGGGCGGTGCAAGGTGCACACCAACGGCGCGGAGTGGCAGGCGCGCACCTTCCACGAGATCGACGACGCGGCCCGGCCGCTGGATCGACGCGACTCGCTGCGCGAGATGGTGCGCCGCTACATCGAGCACATGCACAGCAACGAGCCCGTCCACACCTGGACCTAGCGGCAGCGCCCGTAACCCGTGGGGAGCGAATCGGGCCTGCGAGTGGGAGGATGTCCGACGGGTAACACGCTGGCGGCGCGTCGGCGGCCCGCATCGTGAAGCAGCGGTCACAACGTCAGTGACAGAAGGTGTCCACGAGAATGCACGAAGTCACAATGGAAAGCGTCATAGCGCACAACAGCGTCGACGAGGACGCGTTCAATCGTCGCTATCTCGTCCACGCGGACACTCAAATGCCCGGGCGCGACGAAGACAGCCTGCTGGCCCTGGCGCGCGACGCCCTGCAATTCGGGATGGTCCGTCGGCCCGACCAGACGCTGCTGCGGGTGGTCGAGCTTGGTTCCCGGAGGACCGCGATCGACATCGTGACGAAGGACGTCCGCTACGTCGTCGATTCGCTGCGCGCCGAATTCGCCCGCCGCGGGCTGCACCCGGAAGCCGTTCTGCACCCGCAACTGGTCGTCGCGCGCGACACCGCCGGCCGCCTCGAGCGCGTGCTCGACATCGACGACAACGCGGTGGTTCCGGACGGCGCCGTGGTCGAATCCTGGACCCGCGTCGAGCTTGGCCACGTGCCGCTTGCCGAGCATGCTGAGCTGGCCGAAGGGCTGCAGCGGGTGCTCTCCGACATACACCACGCCGTTGCCGACGCTCCGGCCATGTACGCGCGAATTCGCGAGCTCGCAGACCGGCTCGAAGCCGACCCGGGCGAGTTCGACCGCGAGCTGAGCGAGGAGGCCGGGGCGCTGCTGCGCTGGCTCTCCGACGGCAACTACCTGATCCTCGGCCACGCTGCGTACTCAGCGAACGAGCTGGCCAACCCGCTCGCCCGGGGCCAGGCGGAGGACGCCGAGGGCGTGCTGCGCGGCGCGGCCCGAATCTCGCCGCTGGAGCTGCTGCCGGCGTTCCGCAGCGGCGCACCGTTGGTCATCTTCAAGTCGCCACTGGTCTCGACGGTGCGGCGGGCTGCGCGCTATGACTGCGTGACCGTCATCGCTCCACCTCGAGCAGGTGAGGCCCAGCTCGTGCACGTGTTCCTCGGATTGATCACCAATGCCGAGGACAGCACGGTGGCCCGTGTGCCGGTAGTGCGGCGCCGCATCGCTGAGATCATGCTGCGTTCGGGTGTGCGCGCCGACAGCCACACCGGCCGCCAGACGCTGGCGGCGCTGCGCACGCTACCGCGCGACGAGCTGCTCGAGGCACCGACAGCGGATCTGATGCGTCTGGCGCAGCTGGTGGTCGATCGCGCCGAGCGCAACGCCGTCGGCGTATTCGCCCGCATCCACCTCAACCGCGACTTCGTCAGCGTGCTGGTCTACCTGCCGGCCGAGCGGCTCGGGCCGGACACGCGCCGCCGGATCAACGCCGTCATTCGCCAGTTCTGGCCGGGCGAGGTCATCGGACGGGAGGACCGCATCGTCGAGATGGGCCTGGCCCGGATGCAGTTCCTGATCGCGGTGCGCCCGGGCACCCAGCCGCCGTCCCCCGACCGTCCGACCGTCGAGGGCGCAGTCACCAAGGCGACCCGCCGATGGTCCGACGACCTGGCCGACCTGCTGGTACAGCGGCATGGCGAGGAAAAGGGCGCTCGCCTGATCAACACCTACCGCGGCGCGCTTCCCGAGGCCTACAAGGAGGATTTCGGAGCCGAGATCGGCGTGCGGGATCTGAGCATCCTGGACGAGCTTCCCGCTGACGACGGGCTCGCGTTCGCGCTGGACACCTGCTCGGCTCAGGACAGCGCCGACCGGCGGCTGAAAGTGTTTCGCACCGGCCGTCCGGTGTCGTTGGCGAAGGCCTTGCCGATCTTCACCCAGATGGGGATCGAAGTGCTCGACGAGCGACCGTACGAGGTAGGTCTCGAGGGCGCCGATGACGTGTGGATTTACGATTTCGGGCTGCGACTACCACCGGGCGTCGACTTCAACGAGACCCGAGCGACGAACGTGGTCGACACGATCGCCCTGCTGTGGCGCTTTCGGCTGGAACAGGACAAGTTCAACGCACTCGTCGTGCAGGCGGATCTCACCTGGTGGCAGGCAAACATCCTCCGGTGTTACGCGAAGTACATGCGCCAGGCTGGAACGCCGTTCAGCCAGGGCTACATCGAGCAGGCACTTACCGATCACCCGAAGATCGCGTGCGCGCTCGTGCAGCTGTTCGAGGCGCGCTTCGACCCTGCCCGCGATGGCGACGAGGGGGCGACTCGCTGCGCGGCGATCGAGGAGCTGCTAGGGCAGGTGAGCAGCCTCGACCAGGACTCCATCCTGCGCTCGTTCCTCTCGCTCGTGCTGGCGACGTTGCGCACGAATGCGTACCGCACCGATGACAACGGCGTGCGCCGTCAAGCCGTCGCGGTGAAGCTCGAGCCGCACCGTATCGCGGGGTTGCCCGAGCCGCGTCCGCGATTCGAGATTTGGGTGTACTCGCCGCGGGTCGAGGGCGTGCACCTGCGCTTCGGTGCGGTGGCGCGCGGCGGGCTGCGCTGGTCGGACCGGCGTGAGGACTTCCGCACCGAGGTTCTCGGCCTGGTCAAGGCGCAGATGGTGAAGAACGCCGTCATCGTCCCGACCGGCGCGAAGGGCGGCTTCGTCGCCAAACAACTGCCGGAGGCGGCAGTCGACCGCGAGGCGTGGCTCGCCGAGGGCATTGCCTGTTACCGCACCTTCATCTCCTGCCTGCTCGATCTCACCGACAACTACGTGACGGCTTCGGACGGCACGCAGACGGTGGCGCCGCCCGTGCAGACGCGCCGCTACGACGGTGACGACGCGTACCTCGTGGTGGCCGCCGACAAGGGCACCGCGACCTTCAGCGACATTGCCAACGGGATCGCCGAGGACTACGGATTCTGGCTGGGCGACGCGTTCGCCTCGGGCGGATCGGTCGGCTACGACCACAAGGTCATGGGCATCACCGCTCGCGGTGCGTGGGAATCGGTCAAGTACCACTTCCGCGAGCTCGGCCTCGACACGCAGACGCAAGAGTTCACCGTCGTCGGAGTCGGGGACATGTCGGGGGACGTGTTCGGCAACGGCATGCTGCTGTCCGAGCACATCCGCCTCATCGCTGCATTCGATCACCGGCACATCTTCCTGGATCCTTCCCCAGTCGCCGCGACGTCGTTCGCCGAGCGTCGGCGACTGTTCGAGCTGCCGCGCTCGTCATGGGCGGACTACGACACCGAGCTCATCTCCGCCGGCGGCGGCGTTTTTTCGCGCACGCTCAAGTCCGTCCCGATCTCGGCGGAGATCGCCGAGGTGCTGGACCTGCCTGAGGGCACGGCCAAGCTGACGCCGACCGAATTGTTGCGCGCCATCCTGGTGGCTCCGGTGGATCTGCTCTGGAACGGGGGGATCGGCACCTATGTGAAGGCCTCCACCGAAAGCCAGCTGGCCGCGGGTGACAAGGCCAACGACCAGTTGCGTGCGGACGGCAACCAGTTGCGCGCGCGCGTCGTCGGCGAGGGCGGCAACCTCGGCTTCACCCAGCTCGGTCGGGTCGAGTTCGCAGCCGCAGGTGGCCGGATCAACACCGACGCGATCGACAACTCGGCCGGTGTGGACACCTCCGATCACGAGGTGAACCTCAAGATCCTGCTCGATCGGGCCGTGGACGCGGGAACCATCGATCGCGCCGAACGCAACGACCTGCTCGTGTCGGTGACCGATGACGTCGCGGCACACGTGCTCTGCGACAACTACGAGCAGAACGTGTTGCTCGCGATGGCCCGCAAGCTCAGCCCGGCGCTTGTCTCGGTGCACCAGCGGTTCATGAAGCGACTCGAGCAGCATGGCGAGCTGGATCGAGCCATCGAGTTCCTGCCCTCCGACAAGGAGATCGAGCGGCGCGAGGCTGAAGGCCTGGGCCTGCTGTCGCCCGAGAACGCCGTGTTGGTCGCCTACTCGAAAATCACCCTGATGCGCCACCTCGAGGCGTCCACCCTGCCCGAGGAGGCGTGGTTCCAGCGGGTGCTCGCGAGCTACTTCCCGCCGCGCATCAGTGAACGGTTCGCCGATGTCATCGCCACCCATCCCTTGCGCCGCGAGATCGTCACGACGGTCGTCGTAAACGACATGATCAACCGAAGCGGTACGACGTTCGTGCACCGCGCCATCGAGGAGACAGGCGCAGAGGTCGCGCAGATCGTTCGTGCCTACAGCGTCGTGCGCGAGATTTTCGACCTGCCGACGCTATGGCGCGACATCGAGGCGCTGGACAATCTGGTGCCAACGTCCGCGCAACACGCGGCGTATCAGGAGATGCGGCGACTCATCGACCGCGCTACACGCTGGTGCGTGGACGTGCGCTTCCCGATCAGCGACGTCGCCGCCGAGATCCAGCGATTCGGCCCAACCCTTCGGGAGTTGCAGCCGATCATCGCCGAACTCGTTCGCGGTGCCGAGTTCGCCGACATCCAGTCAGAGTCGCAGCGGCTGACGGCGCTGGGTTTGCCGGCGGCGCTCGCTGAGCGGCTGGCCGGGCTGCTCAGCGCTTTCCTACTGCTCGACGTCGTGGAGATCGCGGCGGCCAGCCAGCACTCGGCTGCAGAGATTGCTGAACTGCACTTCACCCTCTCCGATCAGTTCTATGTGGACGAGATGTTGACCAGCGTCACGTTGCTGCCGCGCGATGACCGGTGGACGACGCTGGCGCGTGCGGCGATGCGCCACGATGTATACGCTGCGCTGTCCGCGATCACGACCGCTGTGCTGCGCGGCACCGACGACACCCTGTCCGCCGATGAGCGGACCGCCAACTGGATCCAGGCCAACGCCGAGCGGGTGGATCGCACGCGCACCACGGTTCGCGAGGCGCTGGACCGCGACACGGTCGATCTGGCAACGCTCTCGGTGGCGCTGCGCGTGATGCGTGGCCTGCCGAGCTGAGCGTGCCCCTAAGCGTTGTCTAGCGTGCGCGTGCGTCCAGTCGGGCGATCACGTCCGCGGGGCAGTCGGTGATGATCGTGTCGACTCCGAGCGAGGTCACGAAGTCGACGTCGGCCGCCTCGTCCACTGTCCACACGAAAACCCGATACCCGCGGGCGTGGGCGCGCGCGACGAGTTGCGGGTCCGACCGCAACAGATGCAGGCCGGGCCCGGCGATCGGGACGCCGGGCGGCAGCAGCCGTTCCTGATGCACGGGCATGGGCCATTCGAGCAGTAGCACGGTGGGGATGTCGGGCGCGAGCAGGCGCACCCGCCGGATCGCGGTGGGTGCGAAGCTCATCACCAGAACGCGGCTGTCCATGTCGGGTGGCTGGCGCACCGAACTCGGTGGCCCAGGTCGCCCGGCCCACCCGAAGCGGCTCAGCAGGTCGACGAGTTCCTTCTCGACCAGCCCCCCGTACCGAGTGGGGTGCTTGGTCTCGATCACCAGGCGTAGCCGTCGTGGGGCGTCCGCGACGAGTTCGAGCAGCCGCTCGAGGGTGAGAATGCCGCCGTCGCCGGCATGGTCGGGCGCGACCCCGGCGAAGTACGGGGTGTCGGACACCAACTCGTCGGCGCTACCAGGCAGCTCGCCCCGCCACGACGAGAAGTTCAGCCTGCGCAGGCCCTCCAGGTCGAGCTCGCTGACCACCCCCGAACCGTCCGAGGTCCGGTTCACGGTTCGGTCGTGGACGCAGATCAGGTGACCGTCGCGGGTGAGCCGTACATCGCATTCCAGGCCGTCGGCGCCGGACTCGACTGCGAGCAGGTACGCGTCGAGCGTGTGCTCGGCCGAGGAGGAGGACCCACCGCGGTGCGCCACGACCCATGGACGGGCAGGCGCCTGCACGGCACGCGGCGCAGCGCGGCGCAAGAATCCTTGTCTCACCCTTCTATGGTGACGCGCTCAGCTGAATTTTGCGTGACGCGGGGCCGATCAGGCGACGTAGGGCACCTGAGCGCTCTCGCTCACCATCGGCCGATGCGCGGTGGCCCACGCGAGCATCCCGCCGTCAAGATTCATCGCCTTGAAGCCGTTATGGAGCAGCCAGGCAGCGACGTGGGCGGAGCGTCCGCCCATCTTGCACACCACGACGACCGGTGTGTCGGCAGTGATCGGCGCGCCATCGTAGGCAAGGCGATTGGGCAACTCGTTCATGGGCACGTGGACGGCACCGGCGATGTGCCCGGCGCGCCATTCCTCGTCCTCACGCACGTCGAGCAGGACAGCGCCCGCGGGAAGCTCGTCGACAGTGACGGTGGGCAGCTGCTGGGGATGCATGCGCTCAAGCGTAGGTGAGCTACTTCAGCAGCTTCGACAGCCGCCGGTCGGCGAGCTCGCGGCCCTCGGTCTGGCAGGTGGGGCAGTACTCGAAATGCTTGTCCGCGAACGAGATCGAGCGCACCGTGTCGCCGCAGACGGGGCACGGCAGTCCGGCGCGCGCGTGCACACGCAGCCCGCTGCGTTTCTCGCCCTTGAGGGTTGCTGCCTGCTGCCCGACCGAGCGCTCCACGGCGTCGGTGAGCACGGCACCGATCGCCGCGTGCAGGCGAGCGAATTCGTCCTCGCTCAATTTGGCAGCGATCTTGAACGGGGACAGCTTCGCGACGTGCAGGATTTCGTCGGAGTAGGCGTTGCCGATCCCGGCGAGCACAGTCTGGTCGGTGAGCGTCCCCTTGAGCTGGGTGCGTTGCGCGCGCAGCCGCTCAGCCAGCTCGTCAGCGCCGAGCGTGAGCGGGTCGGGGCCGAGTCGCGCGATGCCGGGTACGTCGAGCACGTCGCGGACGAGATACACCGCCAGCCGTTTCTGAGTCCCCATCTCGGTGAGATCGAACCCGGCTACCGGCCCCGACGGGAATTCCGGTGCCAGGTGCAGCCGGAACGCCAGCGGGCTTTTGCCGCCGGGACGCGGTGGCGCGGGAGGCAGCGACTCGCGCCACTGCAACCAGCCGCCGCGGGCGAGGTGGGTCACCACGTGCAGACCGTCGAGGTCCACGGACAAGAACTTGCCGAAGCGCGAGGCTCCGCTGACGATCGCGCCGGACAGCGCGCTGAGGGGCGGATCGAAGGTCTTAACCGCGCTGAACGCCGCAACATCGGCGCGCTGGACGGCACGCCCCGTTGCCCGCTCGCGCAGGAACGAGGCGAGCGCCTCGACCTCCGGTAGCTCGGGCACGCCGGTCAGCCTACGACCGCGGCGCTCAGCCGGTGGTCTCCAGTTGGTCCAGCGGGAACGAGACGCCCGTCGTCGCGTGGCAGCGATAGCCGTTCGGGTTCTTGGCAAGGTACTGCTGGTGGTGGCCCTCGGCGTAGTAGAACTCGCCAGCGGGGGCAACTTCGGTGCTCACCGTCCCGTAGCCCAGCGCCTGCAAGGTGTGCCCGAAGGCAGCTTTGGCCTTCTCGGCCACCGCGCGCTGCGCGTCGTCGGTGTAGTAGATCCCGGAGCGGTACTGGGTGCCGGTGTCGTTGCCCTGGCGGAAGCCCTGCGTGGGGTCGTGGACCTCGAAGAACGTGGCGACGAGCTTCTCGTAGCTGACCACGGTGGGGTCGTACACCACCAGGACGGCTTCGGTGTGGCCGGTCAGCCCGCTACACACTTCCTCGTAGTTCGGGTGTGCGGTGTAGCCGCCGGCGTAACCCACCGCCGTCGTCCAGACGCCTGGCAACTGCCAGAACACCTCCTCGGCGCCCCAGAAGCAGCCGAGGCCGAAGACCGCCGTGCGCATGCCGTCCGGGAACGGTGGGCTGAGCGGGCGGCCGTTGACAAAGTGCGTCGAAGGCACGGCGAAGTCGTAGTGGTCGCGGCCGGCGAGGGCACGCTCAGGATCGACGAGTTCGGTCTTGCGTGAGAACAGCATGCGTCCAGGTTACGAGCTCGACCAACATTTCGACTACGTCGCTGGACCGAACATTTTCGACTACGTCGATGGACCGAACATTTTCGACTACGTCGATGGTGCCCGCGCGACGTAACCTGGGTGTATGACGCAGTGGGGTCTCGACACCCTCTTCAATCCGGCCAAGCGCCACATGGATGAGGAGAAGCGTCGCCTGCAATCCACCCGTGAGCAGATCGGCGATTCGTCGGGCGGCAAGCGCATCGACCTGGAGTCGGGCAAGGTGACTATTCGCCGGGCCGCAAAGGACGACGTCGACGATCCTGACGCCGCGCCGGATGCGGAGAGCGCGGATGCCGACTCGCGCTCCGAAGTCGACGCCCCCGAGCGCGATAGCGATTAGACACCGGCAGCCGTCGATAGACCCAGCCAACGGGTAGTTCGGGCCGGAGCGCACGTGCCAAAGCCCCCGGCAGGCGGGGGGTCCGCCGGGGGCTCTGCTGCAATCGAGGCGAGGATTGCGGGGGAATACCTCGCATCGACGTTGTGGATCGTCGCGCCGTAACGCGGCGATTTATGAAGAATTAGCGATTCCTGCTGGATTCCCCCAGGGGGTCCGGTGTTAGTTTCGCGTTAGCTCCATGTGGCTTACTATGCCGTGCGGTAAGGGATTCGTCAAACCAGAACGTCACATCTGTGGCAGAACGTAAACCGTTCGTAGGTAATGTCTGAGTTGTTGCTTTTGACCGCTGATTTCGGACCTACTTCGCCTTTCTGTGGTGAAGATGCGACGCTGTGCGGGTGAAGGTGTTGCTCATCGGCCCCCCTGGCTCCGGAAAAGGAACTCAAGGCGAACGCCTCGCCCAGCGCTTCGAGCTTGAACACATCGCCGCAGGAGACCTGTTGCGCGCCGAGGTGGCAGCGCAGACGCAACTGGGGCGGGAGGCCGAGGCCATCATGCAGCGCGGTGACCTCGTTCCCGACGAGACCATCGTCAAGCTCGTGCTGCCCAAGGTGCTCGATGCCGCCGCTCGCAACGGCTACATCCTCGACGGTTTCCCGCGCTCGCTGGACCAGGCGGTTGAGGCGCGCAAGCTCGCCGAACGCGCCGAGGCGAGCCCGGACTTCGTGCTCTATCTCGACGCGCCTCGCGAGGAACTCGTCCGCCGCATCGTGGGCCGCGCGGAGGCAGAAGGCCGGGCCGACGACAATCAGGAGACAGTCGCCAACCGGCTGCGCGTGTTCGATGAAGCCACCGCACCGCTGATCGACTACTACCGCGGGCGCGGGTTGTTGCACATCATCGATGCCGCGCAGCCCGAAGACGATGTCACGGCGCTGATTCTCGAGGCGGTCGGCGCAGACCAGAAATGAGTGTCGGCACCCCCGGGATCGCCGTGGTTGTGCTCACCATGGGCAACCGCCCGGCGGAGTTGCGCCGCTGCCTGGATAGCGTCCTGACCCAATCCGGCGTCGAACTTGACGTCGTCGTCGTGGGCAACGGCTGGGCACCCCCCGATCTCGGCCCCGGCGTCCGGACGGTCGCCCTGCCAGAGAATCTCGGCGTCACCGGCGGGCGCAACGCCGGTGCGCGCGCGAGCCGCGCTGAGCTGGTTTTCTTCTTCGACGACGATGCGTGGCTCGATGATCCGGACGTGCTCAGCCGCGCCGCTGCCATCTTCGCGGCGCGCCCGAGGTTGGGCGCTCTTGCCCTGCGCATCATCGGTACTGACGGCTCGACGATGCGCCGCTGGGTGCCGCGAGCCCGGGTCGGTGATCCCGGCCGCTCGGGGCCCGCGTTCACGCTGGTCGAGGGCGTGAGCATCGTCCGTCGCGTCGCCTTCGAACGCGTCGGCGAGTGGCCGGAGGCGTTCTTTTTCGGGCACGAAGGTGTCGATCTCACCTGGCGGTTGTGGGACGCCGGCTGGGAGGTGCACTACGCCGCCGACCTCGTCGCGCGGCACCCGTCGACGCCGCCGGCGCGACACGCGCACTTCTACCGCCTCAACGCGCGCAACCGGGTGTTTCTGGTGCGGCGTAATGCACCCGTCGTCACCGGTGCGCTGTACCTCGCGATCTGGAGCGCCATCACGATGGCTCGCCTCGCGCGCCATCCGGGCGCTGCCCGCGTCTGGTGGGCCGGCTTCGCCGAGGGGTGGCGCGCCGACTGCGGCCCGCGCCGGCCGATGAGGTGGCGCACCGTGATCAAGCTGGCCAGGCTCGGTCAGCCCCCCGTCCTTTAGCTCGAGCGCGCGGCGGGTCAGTCGGTCAAGCGGCGGGACAGCAAAATCGCGGCAAGGTGGCCAGCAGCCAGCAAGAGCGCGAGCGGCAGCATGACTATCGCCCAGCCGCGCAGCACCTGGTGTCCGCCGAGTATTTCGTCGAGCGCCGCCCCGGCGAGCGCGATCAGTGCGAACTCCAGCGCCACGAAGGCGCGGTAGAACGGCAACAGCTTGAGGGTGTGGCGGATCCGGCGCAGCAGCCCGACGCGCACCGCCGCTACCGACGCGTCTTCGGAGAGCAATGGCAGCCCGGCGTAGCTGCGCGCCGCATGGATGAGATCGCCGAACGCCTTGTTGAGCAGGACGACCACCGCAGTCAACGCACCCAGCGTCGTCCAGCCGTCGATCGAGCCCAGCCCGCCGTCGACGTGCACCCCGAACCCGATCGGCAGCGCCGCCTCGGTCACGTAGTGGCCGACCCGGTCGAGGTAGACACCCGCCGGGGACGACGTACGGCGGACTCGCGCGATCTCGCCGTCGCTGCAGTCGAGCAGGATTTGCAGGTTCAGGGCCGTGGCGCAGACCAGCGTGGCCCACCAGGACGGCCAGACCAGCACGGCCGCGGCGCCGACGCCGCTGAGCAGCATCAGCCAGGTGACCCCGTTGGCCGAGATACCGGTCGGCAGCATCAGCCGCGTCACATAGATGGAGAGCCGCCGCAGGTACAGCGCGCCCGCCCAGTGCTCGGAATTGCGCCGTCCCAGCACGGACGGTGGTTGCGCGATGGCGCGCAATTGCGCCATCGTCAATCGCGGCGTCACCATGTCGGCGTCACCAGTCGGCGTCACCATGTCGGCGCCCACTACGTCATTGTCGAGTCGACCGCGTCGGACTCCAGGTCAGCGGTGTCGAAGATCTCCTCGTAGAGCGCGATGACCTCCTCGATCGGTCCGTCGGCGGCCAATGTGCCGTCGTTGAGCAAGATTCCGCGCGAACAGAAGCGCTTGAGGCTGGCCTCCGCGTGCGATACCAGAAACAGCGTCTGCCCCGCGCTGGTCAGGTTTTCGATTCGATCGAAGCACTTCTTGCGAAAGGCCTTGTCGCCGACCGCGAGCACCTCGTCCACGAGCAGGATCGGTTCTCGCAGCCGCGACACGACCGAAAAAGCCAGCCGAACCTTCATCCCGGAGGAGAAATGTTTGTACGGGGTGTCCAGGAAGTCGCGGACCTCCGCAAAGTCGACCATCTCATCGAACGCCTCGGCGATCTCATTCTTCGTCATGCCGTGCAAGCCCGCGACGAGATGGATGTTGTCGCGAGCGCTGAGCTCACCCTCGAACCCGCCGGTGATCTGGATCAACGGTGCGACCCCGGCTCGGACTTCCACGGTGCCCTCGTCCGGCAGCAGGACGCCCGCGATCAGGCTCAGCAGCGTCGACTTGCCCGCGCCGTTTCGTCCCACCACTCCGATCGCTTCTCCGGAGGCGATGTCGAAGCTGACGTGCCGGAATGGCCAGAACTCGTTGCTCTTCGTTCCGGAATGGCCCTTGACCAGCAAATCGCGCATGCTGCGGTGCCGCCGGCGTCCACGAGAGAACTGCACGCCGACGTCGCGCAACGAGATAATCGGATCGAGCGCCGCAGTCATCGGGCTAAATCTCCTTGAGGACGGGACGTTCGAGGCGCGAGAACACGAACACGCCGATCGCGAAGACGACGATGCAGGTGATCGCCGAATGGATCACGAAGCTCCACCGCAGTTCTTCCGGAAAGAATGTTGCGCGAAACAGAACCATGATTCCCGCCACCGGATTGATGGACGCGAACGTGTGCAGGTGCTTAGGGATGTCGCGCACGCTGTAGAGAATCGGCGAGAAGTAGAACATCACGCGCATCACAACGGGAATGATGCGTTCGACGTCACGCACCAGCACCACGAGCGGTGACAGGATCAGTCCCACGCCCGTGAGCAGGACGACCGTCATCAGCATGGCCACCGGCATGAAGACGATCTGCCAATGCGGTCGGGCGACCGAGATCGTCGCGAACAGCGCAAGCACCGGCAGGCTGAATAGATACTCCGTGCCTTTGGACGCGATGACGCGAATCACCCACAACTCGCGCGGCACGTTAGACGAACGCACCATCCGGGCCTCGTTGCGCAACCCGCGCGCGCAGCCGGCGACGCTACTGCTGATCCAGAACCAGGCGAGTTGGCCGCTGAGCAAAAAGACGATGTAGGGCTGATAGCCGACCTTGCGGCGAAATATCTGGGTGAAGACGAACCAGTAGACCAGGCTCATCAGCAGTGGGTCGAGAATGGACCAGACGTAGCCGAGCGCCGACCCGGCGTAGCGCACCTTGAGGTCGCGGCCCACGAGCAGTCGGATGATGCGCCGGTAGGCGAAGATGCGCTTGACGCGCTCGATGAAACCCGGCCGGCCGGTACCGGTGTTGAATCCGGTCGGCCGCCCGCTCACCGATGCTGCAGTCATCGTGGACTCCTCACCCCTCGGATGCTACGGGCGGTTCGGCTGCGCGGCAGCGCTCGGCCTCGCACGGGTGGTCGGTCCGACGCTCAGATGCGCGCGGAGCGCGCGGGCTGCGTCCCGGGCGGCCGCTGCCAGAAAACCTGATCCCCAGGAGAGGTGCATGGTGATCACCGTCACCGGATACCACGCGGTCGTTGCGGCGTCGAGACCTTCGCGCGACGTGGCGCAACCGGTTGCAACGGCCGCGAGGTAGCCGCACGGGACGAGCGCGGTGGCGAGCGCCAGCGGCAGGCTGTGCAGCACGAACGCGTCGACGAGCAGGACAAGCGTGGCCACTCCCAGCGCAGCCGTCGCTAACGGCGCGGCGAGGTAGCGGATGCTGGCGGTGCGCGGATACACCCGGATGATCTGCCAGCGCCATGTGCCGCCGCCGTGGAACTGCTTGGCCAAACCGCGCAGATTCGAGCGCGGACGGTAGCCCACCCGCAGCCGAGGGTTGAACCACACCGTTGCCCCGGTGCGCCGGATGCGGTGGTTGAGCTCCCAGTCCTGCGCCCGCACGAAATGCTCGTCGAACCCGCCGGTCTCGGCGAGGATCGAGCGGCGGAACACACCGAGGTACACCGTCTGAGCCGGGCCCTCGCCACCACCGGTGTGGAAAGACACCGAGCCCATGCCGATGCGGGCCGACATCGCGCGCGCCACCGCGCGCTCGAATGGCGTGCTGCCCTCCGGAAGCATCATGCCGCCCACATTCGCTGCCCCGGTGCGCTGCAGGGTCTCGACAGCGATGCGGATGTAGCCGGGAGGCAGGTGTGCATGGCCGTCCGTGCGGACGATCACCGGCCGCTCGGGGTCGGTGCCGGCGACCGCGAGGTTCAACCCGGCCGGCGTGCGTCCGGACGGGTTGTCGACGACGCGCATCTCGGGGCGGCCGGCTGCCAACTCCTCGGCGATCTCGCGGGTGCGATCGCGCGACGGTCCGACCGCGACCACGAGTTCGATCGGCGCCGGGTAATCCTGTTCGAACACGCTGCCCACGGCATCAGCAAGGTGACGCTCCTCGTCCAACGCGGTCATGATCACCGATACCGGAGGCAGACTCAGCGAGCCTTCGTCATGCACGACCTCGAAGTTTAGCGCCGCGACACCGAACTTCCGGCCGGGGCGCGAGATGCCCGCTATCGTCTGTTCCCGTGTCGGCGCCCGGATCGACCTCGCAGGCCGCCCCGCGGTTCAGCGTGGTCGTGCCCGTTTACAACGTGCGCGATTACCTGCGCGAGTGCCTGGATTCGATCCTCGCGCAGTCCTTCCGCGACCTGGAAGTAATCGCCGTGGACGATGCCAGCCCAGACGACAGCGGCGCGATCCTTGCTGCCGTCGCCGCGGGCGACCCGCGGGTGCGGGTGCTTCACCTCGCGCGCAACGTCGGGCTGGGGCAGGCCCGCAACGCGGGCGTCGACATCGCAGCAGGCAGCTATCTGGTCTTTGTGGACGGCGACGACACCCTTACTCCGGGCGCACTCGAAGCAATCGCCGCCCGGCTGGCAGGTACCGGCGAGCCTGAGGTGCTGGTGTTCGACTTCGCCCGGACGGATGGCGCGGGCCAGCTCGACCCCGACGGCGGGGTTGGCCCGATTGCCGCCGCCGGTCCGGATGTCTTCGCGCTCGCGCTGCATCCCGAACTGCTGCGGCTGCTGTTCGTGGTCTGGAACAAGGTCTATCGCCTCGACTGGGTGCGCGCGAACGGGTTCCGTTTCCCGCAGGGCTTCTACGAGGACGCGCCGTGGACGTACCCGATCCTGCTGAGCGCGCCGCGGATCACCGTTCTGAATCGGGTCTGCTACCACTATCGCCAGGGTCGCAGCGGCAACATCCTCACCTCGCGCAGCCGCCAGCACTTCGACGCCTTCGACCAGTACGCCCTCGTGTTCGCCCATCTCGATGCGCACCCGGAACTGGAGCCGTGGCGTGAGCTGATGTTCGAGCGGATGTGGCGCCATTTCGTGACCATCCTGTCTCGGGCCGACCGACTGCCACCCAACTCGCGGAAGGAGTTCTTCGAGCGGGCAGCCGCGGCCTATCACCGGTTCCGGCCGGCTGGATACGCCCCGCCGCGCGGCCGGCGCGGGCTCTGGGCGGGCACGTTCGCACGCGGCCAGTACGCCATGTTCCGGGCTGCGCAGGTGCTGTTCGGCGCGCGCGAGGCCGTCGCGGCGCGGCGGCGCTCGGCAAGCCGTGTTGGAGTGTTGGCCCGCCGTGCACTGGGCCGCCTCTACTACCAACTGCAGCGGCGGGTCCCCGTCGAGCAGGACCTGGTCGCGTACGCCGCCTACTGGTACCGCGGCTACGCGTGCAGCCCGGCGGCGATCTATCAAAAGGCGCGCGAGCTCGCGCCGCACCTGCGCGGGGTGTGGATCGTCCGCGCGGAGGACATCGACAGCGTCCCTGTGGGCGTCGACGTGGTCGTGCCCGACACAGCGGCCTACTTTCGGCTGATGGCACGCGCGAGGTATTTCGTCAACAACGTCAACTTCCCGCACATCATCGAGAAACGCCCAGGCACCGTGCACGTGCAGACCCAGCACGGCACGCCACTCAAGACGATGGGACTGGCGCTGCGCGAGCATCCGGTCGCAGCGGCGGGTATGGACTTCGAGCGCCTGCTCGAGCACGTCGCGCGCTGGGACTACCTCACCTCGTCCAACACCCATTCCAGCGCCGTGTGGCAGCGGTGCTATCCCGGCAACTATGAGTTGCTCGAGGTCGGGCTACCCCGCAACGACCGGCTCGTGCTCGCGACCGCCGCCGACACCGCAGCCGCCCGCCGGACTCTCGGGATCGACCCCGGGCAGACCGTCGTGCTGTACGCGCCGACCTACCGGGACTGGCGGCCGGGCAGTTTCGACCCGTCGCTCGACCTGCGCCGGCTGTGCGAGCGACTCGGGACCGGCTTCACCGTCCTCGTGCGCGCGCACTACTTCTTCACCGACGCGCTCAGCCCGTCCGACGGCCCCCCCGACAGCGCTGCGCTGCGCGACGTCTCGCGGCATCCGGTCGTCGAAGAGCTCATGCTCGCCACCGACGTGCTGCTCACCGACTACTCCTCGATCATGTTCGACTACGCCAACCTGGGCCGACCGATCGTGATCCTGGCCGATGATTGGGACGAGTACGTCCGGGTGCGCGGTGTCTGCTTCGACCTGCTCGCCGCGCCTCCCGGCATCGTCGTGCGTACGCCGGACGGGGTCGCGGACGTGCTGCTGTCCGGGCAATACCGCGGCCCTGAGGCGGAGGACGCGCGGCAACGCTTCGCGGCTCGCTTCTGCGAGTTCGACGACGGACACGCCGCCGAGCAGGTTGTCCGTCGAGTGTTTCTCGGTGAGCCTGCGCACGCCGGGCGCTACGGTGAACCGTCCTCAACCGGACCGGCTGGAGGTGGCGCATGATCGGGATGGTGCTGGCGGCAGGTGCCGGACGCCGGCTGCGTCCGATCACCGACACCGTGCCCAAGGCGCTCACACCGGTCGACGGCGACACCACGATCCTCGACATCGCGCTGGCGAACCTGGCCGCCGTCGAGCTGCGGCGGGTGGTGATCGTGGTCGGATACCGCGCCGAGTCGGTGCAGCAACGGCAAGCGGATTTGCAGAAGCGCCACGGCGTCGAGATCGTGCTCGTACACAACGACAAGGCCGAGGAATGGAACAACTGCTACTCGTTGTGGCTGGCGCGCGAGCACTTCGCCGCCGAGGTACTCCTGCTCAACGGCGACACCGTCCACCCGGTCAGCGTCGAACACACCATGCTCGCCGCCCGCGGCGCGCGGATCGTGCTCGCGATCGACGACGAGAAGACGCTCGCGCACGAGGAGATGAAGACCGTCTTCGACGGGCGTGGCCTGCTGAGCAGGATCACCAAACTGATGCCGCCGGAGGACGCATTCGGGGAGTACATCGGCGCCACCTACATCCCGGCCGCCGCCGCCGGAGCTCTCGCTGATTCGCTCGAGGAGACCTGGCGGCGGGACCCGGATCTCTACTACGAGGACGGCTTTCAGACCTACGTCGATCACGGTGGCGAGATCGGCATGGCTTCGGTCGGCGGCACCTCCTGGGTGGAGGTCGACGACCACGCCGACTTGGCGCGGGCTCGGGAGATCGCGTGCCACTACTGACCCGAATGCTGAGCAGTCCGCTGTTCGTGGACATCAGGGCGGGCGCCGTCGCGGACCTGGGTGAGTTGCTCAGCGACCGCAGAATCTCCAGCGACGGCCGGGTTGCCGTGGCGGTAGGTGAGGGTCAGGGCGAGAAGATCGTCGAACTCGTCCGGCCCTCACTCGCCAATGCCGACATCTTCCAAGTCACCGGCGGCAGCGTCGACGCCGCGTTGGAACTGCAGGAAAAGCTCCGCGGCAGCTCCTACGACGCGGTCGTCGGTATCGGTGGCGGACGCACGCTCGACGTCACGAAATACGCCGCGACCGGGATCGCGCTGCCGATGGTCGCCGTCGCCACGAACCTGGCGCACGACGGCCTCGCCTCGCCGGTCAGCTCGCTGGTGCATGCCGGCGGCAAGGGTTCGTTCGGGGTGGCGATGCCGCTCGCGGTCGTGGTGGATCTCGACTTCGTCCGCGAGGCGCCGGCCGAGATGGTGCGCGCGGGGATCGGCGACGCGGTCAGCAACCTCTCGGCTATCGACGACTGGCTGCTGGCGCACCGCGAGCGAGGCGAACCGGTCGACGGTCTGGCGATCGCCTTTGCCCGCACCGCTGCCGAAGCCGTGTTGCACCGCCCGGACGGTATCGAATCGGCGGGCTTCCTCACCGTCCTCGCTGAAGCATTGGTGCTTTCCGGGCTGGCGATGTCGGTGGCCGGATCGAGCCGCCCGTGTAGCGGCGGCGACCACGAGATCCTGCACGCCGTTGATCAGCTCTACCCGGGCACCAGCAATCACGGGGAGTTGGCTGGCGTCGGTGCGCTATTCACGACCTACCTGCGCGGCGACGAAACCGGATTCGCCCTGCTCGCCGCTGCCCTCGCGCGCCACCAACTGCCCCGCACACCGGCCGATCTGGGACTGTCCGTCGAGCAGTTCGCGCTCGCGGTCGAGTACGCGCCGGCGACCCGGCCGGATCGCTACACGATTCTCGAGCATCTGAACCTGGGATCGGTCGAACTGCGTACGGCCGCCGGCGACTTCGGGGCCGCGCTCGCGCGAGGCTAGCGAGTAGGCGGCCGGACCCGCCGGGTATCGTCGTCATTCATGTCCGTCAAGCGCACGCTGTCGCGCGCGGTAACGCGCGCGACCGGGTACGAGGTACGCCGCAAGCGCCCGGCGGGTGCGGCGCCAAGCGTCCCGAAATCCGCGAACAAACCTGCTGCGAAGCGCAATCCGCTGCTCGAATCGCCCCTTCGCCAACACACCCCGGAGTCCCTCGAGCGGCTGCTCGAGCAGCGTCGCGCGGCCGGCGACAGGCTCGTCCGAGCGCCGGTGTTCATCCTCTCCAGCGTGCGGTCCGGATCGACGCTCGTCCGGGTGATGCTCGACAGTCACTCGCGTATCTACTCTCCGCACGAGTTGCACCTGCGCGATGTCCGCGTCGGGTTGATGAACAAGTACGTCGAAGGCGCAATGCGTGAGCTGGGCCTGGACACCCGTGAACTGAAGTATCTGCTCTGGGATCGCATCCTGCATCGCGAACTGACCCAGCGCGGCAAGGACATCCTGGTCAACAAGACGCCCACCGATTCCTTCATCTGGCGCGCGATCCTGGACTGCTGGCCGGATGCCCGGTTCATCTTCTTGTTGCGTCACCCAGGAGCGGTTGTCGATTCGTGGAACTCCGCGCGCACCTACTGGACCCGGGAGCAGACCACGAAGGACGTGCTGCGCTATGTGACCGCGGTCGAGGATGCTCGCAACGAATTCGGCGGGCTGACCGTGCGCTACGAGGACATCACCGCGGAGCCGGAGAAGCAGACGCGGCGGATGTGCGAGTTCATCGGCGTCGAGTGGGAGCCGGGGATGCTCAGTTACGGCGACGCCGATCACGGCGATTTCAGGCCGGGGCTGGGCGATTGGAGCTCAACGATCAAGTCCGGCACGGTGCAGTCGGCACGCCCGTTGCCACCGGACGAATCCATTCCGGCGCCGTTGCGGCCGATCAGCGCGGCGTGGGGCTATCTCGACCGATCTTCGACGTCGTGACCGCCACCTAGTCCGGCCGGGAGGTCAGCTGCTTTGTCCGAATGCCTGTTCAGCATCGTCATGCCCGTCCACAACGTGCGGGCGTATTTGCGCGAGTGTGTCGACTCCGTGCTCGGGCAATCGTTCGCCGACTTCGAACTCGTCGCGGTGGACGATGCCTCCCCGGACGGAAGCGGGCAGATTCTCGACGACTACGCAGCGGCTGATGCGCGGGTCAAGGTGCGCCATCTCGAGCAGAACGTCGGTCTCGGGGAGGCACGCAACATCGGGCTGAGCGACTGCGTCGGCACCTATGTCCTGTTCCTCGACAGCGACGACAAGCTGACCCCGGGGTCGTTAGCAGCCCTGGCCAAACGCATCGAGAAGACCGACCGCCCCGACATCGTGATCTTCGACTATGCCCGCACGTATTGGAGCGGACGGGTCACCCGCAACATACTCGCCGACTCGCTGTCCGGGCCGGGCAGCGCGAACGCCTTCGCCGCCGAAGACGCGCCCGAACTTCTCGAACTCTTGATGGTCGTCTGGAACAAGGCCTATCGGCGTGACTTCGCAACGACGCACGGATTCCGCTTTCCGACAGGCTATTACGAGGATCTCGCGTGGACCTATCCGACTATGCTCACCGCGGAACGCATCGCAGTGCTGGACCGGGTTTGCTACCACTACCGGCAGCGTCGCCACGGCAACATCCTGCGCAGCAGGAATCTGAAACACTTCGACGCCTTCGACCAGTACGAACGGGTGTTCGCCTACGTAGACCAACATCCTGACCTCGAGCGATGGCGGAACTTCCTCTTTCGCCGAATGGTGTCGCACCTCATCATGATCATGACGACGCCCGGACGGGTATCGGGCGAGCTGCGCCATCAGTATTTCGATCGCATCGTCTTGGCCTATCAGCGCTTGCGTCCGGAGGGGTACGAGCCACCGAGTGGCGTAGCGGGGCTCAAGCAGCGAACGGTTGCGCGCGGCGACTACGCAGCCTTCCAGACCGTTCAATTCGGTGGTCAGGTGATCCGCCAGGTCAATCGTCGGGTGGCGAGAACGAAGAAGGCGACCCAACGACGGGTGACCGACGGAAAGCGCTCGCTCATTCATGCCTACTACTGGCGTGAACTGCAGAAGCCGATCGATGAGAACTTGGCGGTGTATTCCGCGTATTGGAGTACCGCCTATTCCTGTAACCCCAGAGCGATCTATGAAGAGGCGAAGCGGCTGGCCCCGCACATCCGCGGTGTGTGGGTGGTCAAGCACACTGACGTCCACGTGATGGCGAAAGGCGTCGACTTCGTGCTGCTCAACAGTCCCGAGTACTACAGCCTGATGGCGCGCGCGAAGTATTTCGTGAACAACGTGAATTACGCCGACAACATCGTGAAGCGACCCGGCGCCGTGCACCTGCAGACCCAGCACGGCACCCCGTTGAAGAAAATGGGCATCGACCTGCAACAGTTCCCGGTGGGCGCGGCGCGAATGAATTTCTTCGCTCTCTTGCGCCGCTGTGATCGGTGGGACTACCTGGTGTCCTCGAACCGCTTTTCCAGCGAGGTGTGGGAGCGGTCCTACCCGAGCGCCTACGTCACGCTCGAGACCGGTTACCCCCGAAACGACCGGTTGGTGCGCGCAACGGCAGCCGACACCGCGCGGCTGCGGCGCAAGCTGCGTCTGAGCGAGGACACGACGGTCGTGTTGTACGCGCCGACCTTTCGCGATTGGGCCCGCAAGACGTTTCAGCCGCCCGTGGATCTTGCCGACTTCTGCGCGCGGCTAGGCGAGGGCTACACGGTGTTGGTACGCGGCCACTATTTCACCGACAACGACCCGGGCCTGGCCGCTCTCGAGCAATCGGGGGTGCTTCGCGACGTCTCCGACTACCCGAACACCGAGGACTTGATGATCGCCTCGGACGTGCTGTTGACCGACTACTCGTCGATCATGTTCGACTATGCGAACCTGGATCATCCGATCGTCGTCTACGCCAATGACTGGGACACCTACCGCCGGGTCCGCGGGGTGAACTTCGACCTGCTCGCCCAACCGCCCGGCATCGTCGAGCGCACCCAAGCCGGCCTGGTCGACGCGTTCACGTCCGGCCGTTACCGCGACGCGTCAGCCGAGGCCGCGCGCAAGGAATTCGCGAAACGCTTCTGCGAGTTCGACGACGGCCACGCTGCCGAGCGCGTTGTTCGCCGGGTGCTGCTCGGCGAGGAATTGTCGACGGTCGGCCACGCGACCCGAGGCACCGGTGTCGAGCAGGGCGGCACCGAGTTCGGCGGCGACGTGCTGGCCGGTTCCGACGACGGCGCGCGGGCCGGAGACCGGCAAGCGGACGACGCACTACGTCCGGACGACGGCTCCGCCGACATGGGCGACTAGCGCTGCTCAGTCGTGCAGCAACCGTTCGAGCGCCGCGCCGTCACGCGCGAAGTCGAACGTGAAAGGCGAGAAGAAGGCCTTGCGATTCCAGTGGCCTTTCGTTTCTTCGAATTCGGCCGGGCAGAAGAAATGATAGTAGTCATTTCCGTGCAATGCTGAGATCAGGTATTCGTTGCGCGCGCGATACCCGTTCGGCGCCAGGACGATCCGCTTGCCGGGATTCTCGCAATAAATCATGTTGAACATTGCCGACCCGCCGAAACCGGCGATGACCTCGGCATCAGCGAAGAGATCGACCTGGCCGGGGATGTCGAGTTGTTCGGGACGTACGGTTGTGTACCCGTAGCTCTCGAAAAGCTTCTCGACCTCAGGCGCGTTGCGGCACGACCGGTTCAGATCGGCACTCCTGGACACGAACAGGCGCCGAGGTGCCGCCGCCCGCTGCGCCGGCGCGGTGCCCAGGCTGACGCGCAGGTGGTTCCAAATCTCGGTGATTGCCGGGTGGATGTGGCGGGGGTTGTAGAGCATCTGCGACGCGCCGATCAACCGATCGACGCGCACCGGAGCGTCGATGCACACGATGTCCTCGGCGGGTATGCCGTAGGCGCCCAAGATCGTCAACTGGTGCTGGGTGACCCCACGGCCGGGTGCCCGTGTCTTCGGATCCCAGGTGCTGAGCAGCACCTTCATATCCGGGTAACGAGACTTCGCCTGCTGCCATCCCCACAATCGCGCGATGTCCTCGGTCATGAAGTGACCGAAGTGCCAGGGGAACTCGTTGTCGAGGTGATAGTAGGTGCCCGGCAGGTGCGGCGCGGTGGCCGTCGGCTCGTCGAGGGAGGTGAACCACTGGCTCGCGTCGTGCTGGGAAAATGATCGGTTCAGCAGCGGATAGTGCAGCCGGTGGTGGAACGAGATCGGCAGTACGGTGCCGTCGAGTACCACCAGTTGCCGCGGCGCGCACAGCACGTCGCGGTATTCGCGCAGGTAAAGCTCGGGCACCGAGATGATCGGGCGGAATGAGTCGACCGGGCCGTTGGCCCACGCGGTGGCCCGGGAACGGAAGCTCAGCAACGGCCGCCGGTCCAGGGTTTGGCCCCAGGCCGTCCCGGTGCGCGCAGTCAGCACCGCGTCGGTCACCTTGTCGCGCAGCTTGAGCAGGTGCTCACCCCGTTTGCGGACGAAGATGACGTCGTCGCGGTACTCGACGCTGCCGAGAGCCTTCGCGCGGGCGATGTCGTGCACTGCCGGCTTCCTCCGCGGCGGTCGTTGCTCGTCGGTAATGGCTGCGAAGCGCGCGAGGGCCTGCACGACGTCCTCGCCCCAGGACTTCTGCGCCGCCATTTTCTGCAAATTTTCGATCACGTAGAGGCCGCCGTCCTGCACGTTGAACAGCAGTTCGAACAGGGCCTCCTTCTTGCGGCTCGGGCGACTGCAACTGTCGATCAGAACCTGCACCGGTGCGACCGTCGTCAGGTAGTCGTGCACGCCGGGAATGCCCCTGCAACGGCGCAATATCAAGTTGCCCGGTGTCGTGCCCGGCGGCGCCACAGGAAGCGGGTGGAAGGAGAGCGCGTGGATTCGGGCGTTCGGGTACCGCTGCGCGTACGCGCTGCCCGTCTCGAGCGGCTTGACCGGATTCACGATCACGAGATCCCGCAGACCGCTCTCGACGATCTCTGCCTCGATAGCGGATAGGTAGTTCTGCTGCAAGGACGACTGGGCCAGACCCGCGGATACTCCCAGATCATTGAGGACCGACGACGTTGGCGCGCTACCCGCGGTGAGCCGGCGAAGCGCGGCGACTCGCTGCTGAAGACGCCCGAAAGTGGACACGACGCGGACTCTACCGGCCGGCCCGACGCCCGCTCCGCGCAAAACGTCGCTTCGCCGACGGGGCCCGCGACGCGACCGGATGCGCGACAGGCTCGAATGATCGAGGCGTCGATCGCTGCACTACGGTTCTTGCATGCGCTACCTCCCGTTCCTGAGCTCCGTGCACAAGAAGCTCGCACCCGAGCGGTATCTGGAGATCGGGGTCCGGCTCGGCCAGAGCCTGGCGCTCTCCCGGTGTCGCTCGGTGGGCATCGATCCGATGTTCGAGATCGTCGTGGAACTGAACTGTCACCTCAGCCTGTTCCGCACCACCAGCGACGAGTACTTCGCCCGTGAGGACCCGCTCGCCCCGACCGGCGGGCAACCGTTCGACCTGGCCTTCCTCGACGGGTTGCACCTGTTCGAGTTCGCGTTGCGCGATTTCATGTATGCCGAGCGGCACAGCTCCTCCCGCGCCGTCATCGTGTTCGACGACATGCTGCCGCGCAGCAACGACGAGGCCGCTCGGGTGCGCCACACCAAGGCGTGGACCGGCGACGTGTACGCAGTCGTCGAGGTGCTCGCCAAGTACCGTCCCGAACTCACTGTCGTCCCGGTAGGGACCGAGCCCACCGGCCTGTTGCTCGTGATGGGCCTGGACCCGCACAGCACGACGCTGGCTGACAACTATGACGCGATCATGGCCGAGTTCCGCCGTCCTGACCCGCAGGCCGTGCCGCCACAACTGCTCGACCGGCTCAGCGTGGTACCGCCCGAGCGGGTTCTCTCCTCCGACATCTGGGACGTGCTGTCGGGCATGGGCACCGATATTGCGCCGGACGAAATGCGGTCCCGTCTCGCCGAGGCTGTGCGTACCTCGTTCGGCACCGCCTTCGCCGCAGTTCAACCCTGACCGCAGTTCAACCCTGACCCTGCCCGCAGCGCGTCCGAGCGTCAGCGTTTGGGCTCTGTTATCCCGGCAACTTTTCGGTACATCCGGCGCGCGAGCGGGGACCGTGACAGCGTTTGCACGAGCGGCTCCAGGGGGGCGGGCACCTTGTCCCGCAGCCGGGTTGCGCGCGAGCTCGACGACGCGGTCTTCGAGGTGGGTCGTGGCCGGGAGGCGGGCCGATCAAACGCTGCCGGCCCGCCGCTGAGCGGCATGGACGATGCTGCCGTGGTCGACGAGCGCGGTGCACCGCGGGCCCCCGGGGCGTGCTTCGCAGACTTGGCGACGGTGAAGATACCGGTCGGCGACGCCGTCACTGTCAGTCCGGTCGGGACGGGCTTGCCGGCGCCGAACTTCGTCGCCAGCGGCGAACTTCCGGGCAACCCGCTCAGGTAGCACTCGATATAAGCCGAGGTCGCATCGGTGATCAAAAAGGCGGGGATGTCGAAGTCGCCCATCCACACGGCACCCCGCCGGCGGCTCTGGCCGTGGACGGCGACGTCGAGGCGCATCGTCATCAACGAGCCCTGTGCCGTCTCGGCGACCGTGACGGCACTAGCGGCCACCTTGCCGACGATGGAATGCTTGGTCGCGCCGACATCCAGGCTGAGGGCTGATTCCGCCGCCTTGGGCACCACGGGTCTGCCATCGACGATACCGGCGCGCAACGCGGCGGCAGGTAGGGCAGCAGGCGTGGCCCAGCCGCCCGCGCTGCCATGCACAGCGACCCAGAGCTGCCACACCCCGGTCGGGAGTGGAGTACCGAGCGCGGCAGTGCGCACGTCGAGTTCTGCGGTCGCGGTGAAGCTGCCGTCGGCAGCGATCTCGCTTCGGCAGGGCAACCTGAACTCGCCACCGACACTGGCGCCCCCGACCGAGAGGAGCACGGTCGGGTCGGCGGGCACATTTTGCACAGTGCCCGTTGCGGTGATGACGATCCTGCCCTCACTCCAGGCGTAGGTCACTTCGGCGAGCTGCGTCGATGAGCTCTGCGCTATGCGCGCGATCGGCGCGAGGCGCGCGCATGCGTAGGACGCGAGCACGGCGACTTTCTGGTCGGTGACAACTGCACCGGAGCCCACATCGGTGCCCTGCGCCGACGCCCGCCGACGCAGGACGAGTGCTGATCGCACGGTTTCAGGATCCACGCCACGCTCGAGCTGCGGACGATCGGCGACGAAGAGGTCCAGCGTCGGGGCCTGCGCCTCGGCGATCGTGCGGCCGAGCACGACGTCGCATCCGGTTTCCTCGCCGAAGTCGAGCAGGCGCTGCAATGCCTGCGGGAACAGCTTCGGTTCGCGCGTCGGCAGGTTCCTGCCCAGGTCGAGAATCCAGTCGCTCGCCACAGGGCTCACCAGGTCGCCGTCGGCGGGTTCGGTGAGCACGCGGACGTTCGGTCGTCGCGTGCTCAACTGGTGAAGCTGGGCGGCCACGTGCGAGTTGGCGTCCGCGACGACGAAGACGATCTCGAACGCGCCGGTGTCGAGGGTTTGGACGTCCACGGAGCGCACGAGGGCGGTGAGCCACGCCCCGCCGTGTTCGACACGGGCCATGACGCTGATCCTGCTGGGCATGGGAAACCATCTTTCGATCGTGGCCCGGACCTCGTGCGGAGCCGGGCCCCACGGGTGCCGCGTACTCGCGTCACCGTAACGGACTACCGCATCGACGGTGGACGGTATCGGCGGGCCGTCCACGCGTCGGCGACCATGTCGCGAAGACCGTGCCGAGGCCGCCACGGTGTCTGCGCGATGATCCGGCGGTTGTCGGCGACCACGGCCGGGGCGTCGCCGGACCGGCGCCCGGCGAGCACGGGCGTCACGCGGGCACCAGTAACCGCCGCGGCCATGTCGATGACGTCGCGCACCGAGTGCCCGATCCCACAGCCGACGTTGAGCACGTGGCCGCCCGGTTCCGTGAGGAGGCTGAGCGCGTCCACGTGTGCGGCGGCAAGGTCGGCGACATGGATGTAGTCGCGGATGCAGGTGCCGTCCGGGGTGGGGTAGTCGGTGCCGAAGATGCGTGGCGACTCGCCGTCCGCGACCGCCGCCAGGACGAGCGGGATGAGGTTGCGCGCGCCGAGCTCGCCGAGTTCGGGGGCGCCTGCGCCCGCGACGTTGAAGTAGCGCAGCGTCGCGTGGCGCATCCCGGTGGCGGCGGCCTGCGCCCGGACCAACCATTCGCCAGCGAGTTTGGTCTCGCCGTAGGGGTTGCTCGGTGCGGTCGTCGAGTCTTCGGCCACGAAAGTCTCCGTGGTGGCGCCGTAAACCGCGGCACTGGATGAGTACACCAATTGCGATACGTCCGCCTCGGCCATCCCCTCAAGAACGCCTAGCAGGCCACCGAGATTGCGGCGGTAGTAATGCAGCGGACGATGGACGGAGTCCTCGACCTCTTTGTCGGCCGCTAGATGGAGGACGCCGCGGACGTCGAAACGGCGCGCGGTGTCGCGGACGAGTGCCGAATCGCTGACGTCGCCGCAGATCAGCGCAACGTCGAGGCGTTGCGCGATGCCCGTGCTGAGGTCGTCGACGACCACGACGTCGCGTCCGCTGGCCTGCAACGCCCGGACGACGTGTGCACCGATGTAGCCGGCGCCCCCGGTCACCAGCCAGGTCTCGTTCGCCATCCGGACCGTCCTCTACGAGTTGTCCGCGCGCGCCGACAACTGACATGAGCACGCTGGACTCTACCGAGGCGGTGTCAGCGGAGAGTCTGCTGGCAAGCCAGGTGGAGCGCGAGTTCGGGTGTTTTACAGTTCGGTGGTGCCCCTGCCGCAACGTTTCGCCGATTCCGGGCGCGCCGGCGCGCCGGCGATACTCGGGGCGCTGGGCGCTCTCGCCGCGGCTGTCGTCATGTTCACCCGCTTCAGTATCGACGGAACGCTCGAACGCGACCCGGCGATCTACGCCTACAGCGCCCAGCAGTTCGCGCACGGCGTTCCGATCTATGCCAGCATCTTCGATCCCAAGGGCCCACTGGCCTCGCTGACCGCGGGCGTTGCCGTGGCAGCCGGTCGCTTGGTCGGCTTGTTCGACCTGCATTCGATCCGGCTCGCGTACCTGGCGATGACGTGTCTGACCGTGCTGGCCGTCTACTGGCTGGCGCTTCGCCTGTGGCGATCAGTTGTCGCTGCGGTTGTCGCGGCGGTTGTGTTCGCTGCCTTTCGAGGGATCGCGCTCGACGCGATGACCGGCCCAGACGCCAAGACCCCGGGCATTCTCTGTGCGGTGCTGGCGATGACGCTTGCGGTGCAACGCCGCTGGTTCGCCGCGGCACTGCTGGGCGGCGTCGCCTTTCTCGACTGGCAGCCGCTGGTGGCCTACCCGCTGGTGATCGTCATCGTCGCGGTGTGCAGCGCTGAGGCGGGTAAGCGTTGGCGCACGCTCGGTACGACGCTGGCCGGTGCCGCTCTTCCGCTTGTCGTGATCGCCGGGTACTTCGTGGCGACGGGAGCGTTCGGCAGATTCTTCGAGAGCGTGTTCGTGTTCCCGGCAACCGGCGTGCAGCGTGGGCCGACCAGCTTCGCCGGCAACGTGACGCAAATCCTTCGAGTCGTCCGTGACTACTACGACTTCAGCGGCATCCTGTTCTGGGCAGGCCTCGCCGCACTCCTGCTTCTCGTGATCGTTGCGGGGATTCTCGACCGTCGTAGCCTGCGCAACCCGGTGAGCACGGTCGTGCTGATCACCTTTCTGCTGGAGGCGGCCTACTCCACCTTCGACTTCCAGGGCTACCCGGACCTGTATCCACTGTTGCCCTACGCCGCGCTCGGACTGGGCGGAGTCGCAGCGCTCGTCACCGCCAGATGGGCCAGCCCGCTCTATCACCGAACGGCGGCAACCGGAGTGATTCTCGCCATGGTGGTGCTGGCTGCGCTGTCGTGCTTATGGTTCACCCGCGACCCGCTCAACGACCGCGGGTTGATCGCGCAGCGTGCCGATGCGTGCGCCGTCACCCGGATGCTGGGCGCAAAGGGCACCTTGTACGCGCTTGGTGACCCGACGGCGCTGGTGCTGACCGGCCGACGGAATCCGGATCGCTACATCTATTTGGGCGGCGGCGTCGGGGCGTGGAAGATCCACCACACCGCCGGTGGTTTTCTCGCGTGGAAGGCGCAAATTCGGGCCGCCCACCCGGCGGTCATCGCGATCCGCGGTTGGTACGGACCGACGCGGCGCAAGATGGGCGTCTTCCTGAACGCGACGTATATCCCGGCCTATGTTGGTGTGTGGAAGGTTTTTCTCAGTCCGGAGGCCGAAGCGCGCGCCCGACTGCTGGGCGTCCACCTCACGCACAAGGCCGCTTCCTACGCCACCGGGCCGTCCGGGCACCGGCTGCCGACCCGCTGCTGAGCACGGTAGCGCCTTGGCAGCGTCGGTGCGGCAATTGTGCGGCCGGTAATATGAGCAGTTGCGCTCGTGTGCCGCCAGCGCCCCCAGGAAACCCTCGAGGACCAGATGCAACGCCCTGACAAGTTCTCCCACGACGTCGTCGTCATCGGCGGCTGCGGCCACGTCGGGCTACCGCTCGCCATCGCCTTGGCCGACGCGGGAGCGTCCACGCTGATCTATGACGTCAGCGAAGCAGCCGTTTCCCTAGTGAACGATGCAATTCTCCCATTCGACGAACCAGGTGCGGACGCGAAGCTCAAAGCGGCCACCGCGTCCGGCGCGCTTCGCGCGGTGACCGACCCCGCTGTGGTCGGGCTCGCCGAGAACGTGATCGTCGTCATCGGCACCCCGGTCGACGAGCATCTCAACCCCGACCCCCAAGCCATCCCGCGTGCGCTGCAAACTTGCGCCCCGTATTTCCAGGACGGTCAGTTGCTGATCCTGCGCAGCACCGTCTTCCCGGGCGTCACCAGGCTGGTCGAGCGGATGGTCGCCGATCTCGGGCTGAAGATCGACGTGGCGTTCTGCCCCGAGCGCATCGCGGAGGGCCGCGCGATGACCGAGCTGTACACGCTGCCGCAGATCGTGTCTGGCCGCGACCAGCAAGCCCGCGACCGCGCCGCCGCGGTGTTCGGTCGGCTCACCGAGGCGATCGTCGAACTGGAACCCGAGGAAGCCGAGCTCGCGAAGCTCTTCACCAATACCTGGCGATACATCAAATTCGCTGCGGTCAACCAGTTCTATACGATCGCCGACAGCCGTGGGCTGGACTTCGAGCGGATCCGACGCGGCCTGGCGCAGGACTATCCTCGCGCGGCCGACATGCCGTCCGCGGGTTTCGCAGCCGGGCCGTGTCTGTTCAAGGACACCATGCAACTCGCCGCATTCAACGACAACAACTTCGGCCTCGGGCATGCAGCGATGCTCGTCAATGAAGGGCTTCCGCTCTATGTCGTGAGCCAACTTTCCGCGCGCCACGACCTCGAGTCGTCAACAGTAGGCATCCTCGGTGCGTCGTTCAAAGCCGGCTCGGACGACACCCGCTCCAGCCTCGCCTACAAGCTCAAGCGCATCCTCTCGTTCAAGGCTCAGCGGGTGCTGATGACCGACCCCTACGTGACGACCGACCCCGATCTGGTGCCGCTCGAGCAGGTGTTGAGCGAGTCCGACGTGCTCATCGTGGCGACGCCGCACGCCGAGTACGGCGCCGTCGTCACCGACAAGCCGGTCGCTGACGTCTGGAACATCCTTGGACGGGATGTCGCTTCGTGAGAGAACGCCATGAGCGAAGCGAGGCTCGGCTGTGAGCGAGCACGATGCCGGAGCCGCTCCGCGAGTGACGGTGGTGATTCCCGCATTCAACGAAGGAACGCACATCGTCCCGGTGCTCGACCGCTTGCTCGAAGCGGTGACGCTGCGCTGCGAGGTGCTCGTCGTCGTGGACTTTCCGGAGGACACCACGATCCCGGTGATCGAGGCGTACGGCTCACATGAGCAGCCGACAGTTCGCGCGATCGTGAACGATTACGGCCGTGGGCCGGCGCAAGCCATCCGCTTCGGTGTGCACCATGCGCAGGCGCCAGTCGTCGTCGTTACCATGGCTGACGGATGCGACGACCCGCGCCAGATCGACGATCTCACTCGCCTCGTCGAGCGCGGTGTCGTGGTCGCGGCGGCATCGCGGTACATGCCGGGCGGCCAGCAGGTGGGCGGCCCGATGTTCAAGAGAATGCTCTCCAAGAACGCCGGGCGCACATTGCATTGGTTCGCACGCGTGGGCACTCGCGATGCCACCAACTCCTTCAAGGCGTACAGCCGCGAATTCGTCGAACTTGTCGGTATCGACAGCCGTGACGGTTTCGAGATCGGTCTGGAATTGACCGCGAAAGCACGTCGGATGCGGCTTCCTGTGGCTGAAATTCCGACCATCTGGCTCGACCGTCCGGCGGGCGTCTCCAATTTCAAGGTCGCCAGATGGCTGCCCCGCTATTTGCATTGGTATTTCTTCGCCTACGGCCCGCGCCTGCAGATCGATATGCGCGACGCCGCGCGGCAGACGGCGACGGTCGTGCCCCCCCATCCCCAGAACTCGGAGTGATGCAGTGAAGACACTTGTCAGCGGTTCAGCCGGCTTCATCGGCGGCTATGTCGTCGAAGAACTTCTCGAACGAGGTCACGACGTCGTCGGCGTCGACAACTTCTCCAAGTACGGCAAGGTGGTGAAGTCCTATGACGACCACCCGAACTACCGGCTCATCGAAGGCGATGTGCGCGATACCGACATGATGATCGATCTGCTCAGCGACTGCGATCACTTCGTCGCAGGCGCCGCACTTATCGGCGGGATTTCCTACTTCCACTCCTACCCGTACGACCTGCTCGCCAGCAATGAGCGCATCATCGCCTCGTCGTGCGACGCTGCGATCAAGGCGCACCAGGACGGCCAGTTGCAGAAGGTTACCTATCTGAGCTCGTCGATGGTTTTCGAATCGACCCAGCACTGGCCCTCGGCCGAGGGCGACGAGCGCAAGATTCCGCCGCCGCTTTCCTCGTACGGTTTCCAAAAACTAGCCGTCGAATACTTCGCGCTCGCGGCGTGGGACCAGTACAAGCTGCCCTACACCATTATTCGGCCGTTCAACTGCGTCGGCATCGGCGAAGGTCGCGCTCTAGGCGACGTGGAGATCGAATCTGGAAACGTCAAGCTCGCGATGAGCCATGTCGTGCCCGACCTCGTGCAAAAGGTGCTCAAGGGCCAGGATCCGCTGCATATCCTCGGCGGCGGCGAGCAGGTGCGCCATTACACCTACGGCGCGGATCTGGCGCGCGGCATAGTCGAATGCGTCGAACGCGAGGAGGCCCTCAACGACGACTTCAACCTCTCCACCGCGCAGTCCACAACCGTCCTCGCGCTCGCTGAGCTCATCTGGACCAAGATCAAGGGTCCGGACGCGCCGTTCCGCTACGTGAGCGACCCCGGTTTCGAGCACGACGTGCAGAAGCGGGTGCCGGACGTGCAGAAGGCCAAGCGAATCCTGGGCTTCGAAGCCACCACGTCGCTGTCCGCCATGCTGGACGAGGTCATCCCGTGGATCGAGCACGCGATCGAGAACGGCACCATCTAAGACACCGCCGCATGCCTAGGGATCGAGCCAGAATGGAAAAGTCGAGCTCGGTGCCCGACGCAGTGGTGATCGGCGCGGGCCACAACGGCCTGGTGGCCGCGAACCTGCTGGCGGACGCCGGTTGGGATGTCGTCGTGTGCGAGGCGGCACCGGCGCCCGGCGGTGCAGTTGCCACCGAGGAGGTGACAGCGCCGGGATTTCATAGCGACCTCTTCAGCGCGTTCTATCCGCTGGCGGCCGCGTCTCCGATCATCCAGTCGCTCGAGCTAGGTGCCTACGGGGTGAGCTGGTCGCGATCTCCTGCCGTGCTCACGCATCTGTTGCCGGACGGTCGGTCGGCGACGTTGTGGCAGGACGCGGCGCGCACCGCCGCCTCGCTCGGCGAGCACTGCGCCGCCGACGAGCCGGTCTGGCTGCGTCTGTGCGAGCAGTGGGATCGGATCGGCGCGCGGGTGGTCCAGGCGCTGCTGCAGCCGTTCCCGCCGACAATGACGCTGGTACGCCTGTTGCGGCAGATGGGTCTGGACGAGACGCTGCGGATGGCCCGCATGGCAGCACAGCCGGTGCGCCGCTTCGGCGAGGAGAACTTCTGCGGCCCGGGCGCGCCAATTCTCTTCGCGGGCAATGCGCTGCACACCGATCTGCCGCCCGACGGCGCGGGCAGCGCCCTGTACGGCTGGCTGCTCACCATGCTCGGGCACGGACACGGATTCCCCGTCCCGGTAGGCGGGGCCGGCGCACTCATCGACGGCCTGGCCACCCGGCTCGCTGCGAAAGGCGGCGAGCTGCGCGTGAATTCGCGCGTGGCATCGGTCCAGGTCAGCGGCGGCCGTGCCCGCGGTGTCGTGCTTGCATCCGGCGAGCGCATCGGCGCCCGCCGCGCCGTGCTTGCGGACGTCGTCGCACCATCGCTGTTCGGTGACCTCGTAGGTGCCGAACATTTGCCCGCGCGGTTCGTCGACGACCTGACGAAATTTCAATGGGACGCGCCGACTCTCAAGATCGACTGGGCGCTGAACAAGCCGGTGCCGTGGGCCGACAGCGACGCGCGGCAGTCCGGCACCGTCCACCTGGGTGTCGACATGGACGGCCTCACCGATTACGCGGCGGACCTCGCCACCAGACGGGTGCCCACCCGGCCCTTCGTCCTGTTCGGGCAGATGACGACAGCCGATTCCACCCGCTCGCCGGCCGGCACCGAATCTGCCTGGGCTTATACGCATCTGCCGCGCGGTATCGAGATGACCGACGAGATCGTGCACCAGCAGGTTGAGCGGGTCGAGGCGCTCGTCGAGTCGCACGCGCCCGGGTTCGGCTCGTCGGTGATCGCGCGCCACGTTCAGGCACCTCAGGACCTGCAGCGCCGCAACGCCAATCTTGTGGACGGTGCCGTTAACGGCGGCACCGCCCAGTTGCATCAACAACTCGTTTTCCGGCCGGTGCCTGGACTCGGCGGGGCGGCCACACCGGTTGATCGGCTCTTTCTCGCCGGATCCTCAGCGCATCCGGGAGGGGGCGTGCACGGTGCATGCGGATCCAATGCAGCCATCGCTGCCCTGGGTCGCGCGGCGCTCACCGGCCGCGCGCGCCGCGCCGGGCAATCGATGCTGATGCGGCGCATTTACCGTGATGCGAAGTTCTGACCGGGGAACGATGCGGCCATGGCCATTAACGACATTTTCGCGCGCGCTAGCCGTCAGGCGGTGTACGCCGTCCTCGCCGACGGTTGGACGTATAGCAACTGGGTAGTGGGTACGTCGCACATGCGGGCGGTGGAGGCCGCGTGGCCCGCAGTCGACAGCCGGTTGTTTCACGCCGCCGGCGTGTGGCCGTTAGTGACCCGCGACGAGACCGTGGTTGAAGCGATGGAACCCGATCGCAAGCTTGTGTTGACCGCGCGAGGTCGGCCGTTCGGCGAGGCGCGAGTCGTCATCGAATTGGCGGACGAGGGTGCTGGGTGTCTGGTGCGAATGCATGAGACACCCGTGGCCGGTCCGGGACGATGGCTGCACAATCCGGTTTCCGAGGCCGTCCTGGTTCGGCGCAACCAAGAATCGCTGGCGCGGCTGGCCGCAATCGCAGAACGCCGCACGGCGCCCGCCTGACCGGGCACTGTGCAGCGTCCGCGCTCTAACTGCGCTCAACCGAGCTTGTTCAGCACCTCGGTCATCTGCTTTGCGGTGTCGTTGCCGAGTTTTTCGAATGCGAGCTTGATGATCGGCGCGGCGAGCTTCGCCGCTCCGATCATCTCGATATCGGCCTGGTAAGTGATCTCGCTACCCCCCGAGGCGGGCCGCACGGTGATTGAATCGGTCGATGTCGCCGTGTCGTTCGTCCCCACCAGCACGATCTTGTCGGTTGTGAGTTCCTGCAAGGTGTAGGTCAACTCGGTGGAAACGCCGCCGATCTTGGACACGTTGTGCCAGTTCGCGCCGACGGCGATCGGTCCCACGTCGTTGCGGCTGCACCGTTCGGTGCCCGGGTCCCAATGCTCGGCGTTGCCGAAGTCCTTGAGGTAGTCGACGACGACATTGGCGGGGGCGGTGACGTTGAAGGTGCGCGTCACGGTCGTCATGCTGCTCCTTTCGCTGGTGGGTCGGGGTTGCTCAGCGAGGGGGCCCATAGAACTGCAGGTCGTTGCCCTCAGTGTCCTTGAACGGTGCGATCCGGCCCCAAGGGTGATCGCTGATAGCGCCGGTGAACTGCACGCCGGCCGAGTGCAACCGCTGCACCTCGTCCTCGATTCTGCCCTCGGGCTGGAAGGTGATGACCGCCCCGCCGCCTTCGCCACGGTGCGCCTTTTCGCGGGCATTGAGACCGATCATGAGTCCATGTGCGTCGATCTCAGACCAGTCGTCGCCCCGCTGCTTGACGTCGAGTTGCAGAGTGTCACCGTAGAAGGCGAGCGCTCGGTCCATGTTCTCGACCGGCACCCACACTGTTGCTACACCTGAAGCCATTGCTGGGCCTTCCTAGTAGATGTTTCGGTACTAATGATCTGCCCACACACCGACAAGTCTCACACTGTTGGCGCAGACGCGGCGGACGCAGCGGGCGGAGTGATGTTTCAATTGCTTGCGTGACTGACACCGGCAGCGCCGTTCGCTGGCTGGCAGGGCTGGACGAGGCAGGGCTCGCGGAATTGTTCGAGCGCCGTCCCGACGTGATCGCGGGTGTCGCTCCTCGCGACCTTGACGAACTGGCGCAACGGCTGCGCCACCCGATGTCCGTGGCGCGTGCGTTGCGCGCGTTGCCGCTCGCGCATGTGCAACTCGCCGAAGCGGTGCAGGCGATCGGTGCCGGCACCACCAGCCGGGGCAAGCTTGCGCAATTGCTGAGCGGCACCGGCCCGCAGCATCGCGCGGAGGTCGACTGGGTTGTCGACGACCTCGTGGCGTGGGGGGTGCTGGCGGCGGACGGCGAGCGGCTGGACGTGCCGCGCGCGCTCGCCGAAGTGTTCCCGAGCCCGCTGGGCCTCGGTCCGCCGGTACGCGACCTGCTGCGCGACCGGGCGGTCGAGGCGATGCGTAGGGTGCAGATCAGGCTCGGCGTTGCCTGCCAGAAGAGCCGCGACGACACCGTGGATGCGCTCGTCACCCACTTCTCGCACGCCGGCAACGTCCGGGCGATCCTCATCCGGGCCCCGGGCGAGGTGCAGGACTATCTGCTCAGCATGGCTCGCGGGTCGCGGCGCCCCGCCGCGGCGCCCGTCGACTACGACGGCGACTATCCGGACGAGGACGATGGCTACGACGACGTCCTCGAGGTCGTCACCAGTTACGACCCGCAGAGCTATCACCGCAGGAACACCGCGATGCAATGGGCCAGCGAGCACGGCCTGGTGTTCGCCGGGCCGTACTCCTTGGGCTGGCAAATGCCGGCGGAGATCGCGCTAGCGCTTCGCGGCCCGCACTACCGCGCGCCCTTCACGCCGGAGCGTCCGCTTGTCCTCATCCGCCCGGTGGATCACGCGCGCGTCGAAGTGGACTCCGCAGCCGCTGCTACCCAGTTCGCCGATCGTGCGCTCGCCCTGCTTGATCACATGGTGCGCGCGCCGGTCACGAGCTTGAAAACGGGTGGGATCGGTACCCGCGAATTGATGAAGCTGGCCAAGGTGACCGCTGCTGGCGAGGTGGCGACGCGGTTGGTGCTCGAACTCGCTGATGCTGCCGGTTTGCTGGAACACACCGAGAAGACGGTCACCGTTTCGGCGGACTTCGCGAGGTGGCGTGCCGACGACCCGGGCGACCGATTCGCCGAGCTGCTCGCGGCTTGGTGGGCGTTCGGGGGGACACCGACACAGACGAGAGATGCCGACGGCAAACCGTGGCGCGCCGTCGGACGTCCCGGAAACTGCGCCGGCTGCCGCGAGGGCCGAGTGGTCGCGATCGAGACGCTCGCCGGGGTCGATGGCGCGGCCGAGCCCGCGTCGCTCGCTGCCGCCGCCTTCTGGCTCCGGCCGCTGGCGCACGTTTTCGAGGAAGAAATCCCCTTCGCGACAGTGCTCGGCGAAGCGGAGTTGCTCGGCGTGGTCGCGCATGGTGCGCTGACGGTGCTGGGCCGGGTGCTGTGCGACGGTGATGCGAAGACACTGCGCGCGCACGCCAGCGGCCTGCTGCCGCAGTCTGCCGACCGGGCCACGTTCGGTGCCGATCTCACTGTCTACGTCGCGGGCGCACCCTCGGCTGGGGTCAGCGCGCTGCTCGATTCGGCCGCCGACCGGGAAGGCCACGGCGGTGCGGTGACCTGGCGGTTCAGCCCGGCGAGTGTGCGCCGTGCGCTCGATGACGGGACGACGGGCACAGAGCTCGGGCAGCGGCTGGCCGAGATCGCTACCGGCGACCTGCCCCAGCCGCTGCGTTACCTGCTCAGCGACGTCGCTCGCCGGCACGGCAACCTACGGCTGAGCACCGCAGTGAGCTGCGTCCGTAGCGATGACGTGGCGCTGCTTGCCGAGGTGGCAGCCGACCGGAAGCTGGTGAAGCTCGGTTTGCGGCTGCTCGCGCCGACCGTCCTGGCCAGCGAACGCGAGCTGGGTGAAGTGCTCACGACGTTGCGCAAGGCAGGTTACTTCCCGATGCCGGAGGACACCCACGGTCAGGACGTCGGTCGCGCGGGCACCGACCATGCACCCGTCGCGCTGCGTCTTGTCAGAGCGGGGGTTGTCCGTGCGCAACCCGCGCCCGCCGACCCGAGAGCAGTCGCGGCCTTGTTGCGCCGTCCCGCGTCGGCCCAGCCGGAAAGCTCGACCGAGCAGCAGCTTGCCGAGCTGGCAGTAGCGCTGACAGTGTCGGAGATCCGGCAACTGGCCCATGCAATCGACACCCAGACCCGGGTAGCGATTGAGTACCGGTCAGCGGCGGGCAGCATCACTGCGCGCGTGGTCGACAATGCCCAGCTGGCAGACGGCACGCTCTACGCGTGGTGCGAGCTGCGGCGCGACGAGCGAGCCTTTACCGTCGAGCGGATCCTGTCCGTCGCCGCGGTTATGAACCACTAACGAGCTTGCCGGGAGGCGCGAAATGAGTGAGGTAGCACCGAACGTGCGGGTCGTGCAGGGCGAACTGCGTGGCACGATCGACCACGGGGTCGCCGCGTATCTGGGAGTGCCCTACGCCGCGCCGCCGTTCGGCGAGCTACGCATGCAGCCACCGGCCCCGGCACCGAGCTGGGAGGGCGTCCGAGACGCCACAACCTACGGAGCCACTGTTCCCAAGGATGCCTATCCGCCGCAATACCAGGCGTTACTTCCTGAAGTGGTGATCGCGGGTAAGGACTGCCTGAACCTGAACGTGTGGACGCCGGACCCAGGCGCGGCCGGGCTACCGGTGTTCGTCTGGATTCACGGCGGGTCCTTCATGAACGGCTCGGGCTCGGTCGCTGCGTATCGCGGCTCGGCGTTTGCCCGCGACGGCATCGTCTGCGTAAGCATCAACTATCGCCTGCAGGCAGAGGGGTTCCTGTACACCGAGGACGGCACGAGCAATGTCGGGCTGCTTGACCAGATTGCGGCGTTGCGCTGGGTGCAGGACAACGTGGCGTCCTTTGGCGGCGACCCGAGCAAGGTGACGGTCGGTGGTGAATCAGCCGGCGCGATGAGTGTCACGACACTGCTCTCGATGCCGCGCGCGCGGGGTCTGTTCCGTGCGGCGATCACACAGAGCGGAGCAGGCGCGCACACCATGTCCCCGCGCATCGCGGCCAAGGTCACCGCATTGCTCGCCGAGGCACTCGGCGTGCAACCGACATGGGCAGCGATAGCGACCCAGGCCCCCGAGCTGGTGTATGCGGCAGCGGCGAAGCTGACCAACGAGGTGCAGACCGCGCCCGATCCGGCCAAGTGGGGCGAGCTCGCCCTGAGCCTGCTGCCGTTCATGCCGACCGTCGACGGCGAGGTGCTCACGCGGGCACCGCTCGAGTCGATCGCGGAGGGTAGCGGGCGCGACATCGCGCTGCTGACCGGCAGCACCGCCGAGGAAGCACGCCTGTTCCTGGTCGCAGCTGGGGTCATCGGGCTCATCGACAAGCCGTCCGCGGTTGCCGCTGCCACGGCCTACGGGGTCGACGGCCGCGCCGCCTTCGCGACCTACGCGGCGCCGGGTGCGTCGCCCGGTGACACCCTGGCGGCGATCGTCACCGATTGGTTCTTCACCGTCCCGGCGGTTCGTGTCGCCGAGGCCCGCGGTGCTGACAGCACGACGTGGATGTATCGCTTCGACCACCGCTCCACGGCGTGCAACGGGATTCTGGGTGCGGCCCACGCCACCGAGGTCCCGTTCGTCTTCGACACCCTGGACACCCCGGACGCCACTGCGCTTCTCGGATCCGGTGCCGTGCAAGCCGTCGCCGATGTCATGCATGCGAGCTGGGTCCGGTTCATCACCGATACCGACCCGGGATGGGCGCGCTACGAGCCGGACATGCGCACCACAGCAATCTTCGGCGGCGAGGGGATGCGGATCGAGCAGCGTCCGAACGCCGAGCGACTGAGTTTTTGGGACGGCGTGCGTTGATTCATTCGCCTGCTCCGTGGCGCTGCCGCCGGCTGGACGACTCGGGCAATTGCACCGTAGACGTGCTGGTCGGTGCAAGTGTGTGACCGTTACGGTGAGCGCTGTGTCGGGTTCGGAGATGCGCGATGAGGATCTCGTTGATCATTGGCGAAGCATCACCTCGGGGGTGCGGTGGACTGAGCAGCGCGTTGGTCAAATCCTCGAAGATTCGGGGGTGTCGGCGCAATGGTTCGTCGTGTTGCACTCATTGCTGCACGCGGAGGGTCAGCGCAGCCCGATGAGCGTGCTCGCGCGAGAGGTATCGATGACCTCGGGCGGGTTTACCAAGTTGGCAGATCGAATGGCCCGTGAGGGTCTGATTGACCGGCGCAGTTCGGCGAACGACCGGCGGGTAGTCCACGCGGCGCTGACCGCTGATGGGCTGGTCATGGCGGAGAAGGCCACTCGGCTGTACCGGGATGCGTTGCGCAAGTACCTGCTCGGCGTTGTGTCCGCAGACGAGGTGGCCTCGGCAGCTGTCACGATGGGTGCACTGGCCGATGCCCACGCCGCTCGCGTGCAGGATGAAGAGCCGAGTGAAGTGTTCGTGACAGAGGTCGCCGGCGAGCGGCCAGATCGACGGCGAGGCAACGCGCGGGAATGAGGTTCGTCGCTCGAGTGGCCCGCTCGTTCACTTCTGCGAGAGCCACTGGGTCTGGTGGCCCTGCTAAGTGGTGCCGCGAAACGAGCGGATCCCCCGAGCACACGGCGTCGTGCCACGTTCACCCGCCGTTTGTCCCTCCGCCCGGGCTTACCGGTGACGACCGACCGAGCAACGCAACCGGTCGCAGCGCTAGTTTGCTGGGGGCGGGCGCGGCCGCGCTCGCGGGCGGCGTTGTGTTGCTCGTCCCACGCCGCCGGCGGCGGTGAGGGCGGCCAGAGCTCTGCTAGCCGGTGCGGCAGTTGCGGTTGTCTCGTCAGCGACGGTGGGGTGCCAGACCGTCACTGCCACCGAGACGAGCCCAATTCCGCACTCGAGCTCGGAACCAGCCGGGCGCACCGGCGCCGGCACTTCGGCGCGTTCAGGTGGACCTTCGCGCAATGTCAGCGGCTCCTTGAGCCCGTCCGACCGCGGCCCTTTCGAGCTCCTCGTCAGCACCGCTCGCACGATCATCCGCGCCCCGGTCGCTCCGCTGCCTGCCGTCGTGCATGCCGGTGGCAGCGCAGAGCCCATCGATCCCCCACATGACTCGGCCCAGGATTGGCTGACCGCTGCCTGGATCATCCAATCCGCGTATCCCAGCGCACCCTCCGCCGGCACCAGCTACATCTATGGCCACGCCTGCCACTACCACGTCTGCGCGTTCACGATGCTCAATGCCGCCCGCGCGGGTGATGCCATCACCGTGACGACCTCGGCGGGCGAGCTGAGCTACCAGGTCTGCGCTATCGGTGTCTCACCGAAGTCCGGCAACCTCATTGTTCCCCGCTGCACGAAGACGGCACCCGATCTCGTCCTTGTCACCTGCGAATACGAACAAGGCGATACCAGCACGAGCAACATCGTCGTGGCCGCCGCACTGACCGCCGCGAACGCTCGACAATCCTGAATCAGCGGAGCCGGGCATAGCCGCTCGCGGTCGACCGGGGTCGGGTCCGAGGTCTCTATCCCCCGGAGGCCTGACGCGCGACGGTGGAGGTATACGCCGTGACCCGGATGTCGGGTTGTGCTTGGCAGGAAGAGGTCTGATGGAGCGAATGAGCGCGCTCGATGCTGCGTTCGGCGAACTGGAGGACACCGACGCAGCGCTTGCGATCGCGAGCGCCGCAGTGTTCTCCGGCCCCGCGCCGGGACTGGATGCGATCTTGCACTTGTTCCGTCACAAGATTCATCTGCTGCCGCGGATGCGGCAGCGGATGCGCGCCGTGCCGTTCGGCGTGGGGCGACCGCTATGGGTCGACGACCCCGATTTCGACGTGCGCCGCCACGTTCATGCCGCAGTCCTCGCGAGACCGGGCGGGACGGAGGAGCTGACCGAGTTCGTCGGCCAGCTCATGTCGACGCGCCTGGACCCCGAGCGCCCGCTCTGGCAGATCTGGGTTGTGGACGGTCTCGCACGCGGACGCTGGGCGCTCGTGTTCAAGATTCACCACAGCATGTCCGACGGCCTCAGCGGGATCGCGATGCTCAACCGGATCTTCGACGAGAGCCCGAACGCGCCGCTTCCGGCCGCCGATCACTGGGTGCCGGAATCGCAGCCGAGGGCCGGGACGCTGCTCCGCTCGGCTGCTCATCAACAGGCTCGCGCGCGCAACCTCGCGATCAGCAGGCTCGTTCGCGCGATGCTGCGTCCTGACCGGTCCGGACGCGAACTTGTCGGCGCTGCACGTGGGCTCGGCGGGTACCTCCGCGCGCTGCGACCGGGGCCGCGTTCTGGCCTGAACGGTTCGCTCACCGCGCAGCGGCAGTTCTGCGTCGCCGAAGCCCGCCTGTCCGACGTCGCCGTGGTTCGGGCGGCCTTCGGCGGGACGATCAACGATGTCGTCCTCGCAATGGTGGCCTCGGGGCTGCGTGCTCTATTCGAGCAGCGCGGCACCGCGACCACCGAGCACCTGGTCCGGTGCATGGTGCCGGTTTCGGTCCGGACCGCGGACAGCGCCGGGGGGCAGGGCGGTCTGCCGATGAATAATGAGGTCTCGGCCGTGTTCGCCGATCTGCCGGTCGAGTTCGCCGATCCGCAGTCACGTTACAGCGCGGTCGTCACCCGGATTGCGCAACTGAAGAGCTCGCACGAGGCGCAGGCGGGCGTGCTGCTGAGCGAGGTGGCCGATCTGATTCCACCGCCACTGCTGGCCCTCGGCCTGCACGCAGCCTTTCGCCTGCCGCAACGATCCCTGGCGACCATAGTGACCAACGTCCCCGGTCCGCGACGTCCGCTGTATGCACTCGGCGCGCGGATGCTCGCGAACTATCCCTATGTGCCGATCGCCAACCACGTGCGGCTCGCGACCGCCGTGACCTCCTACGACGGCCGGCTGTATCTGGGGATCACGAGCGACCCGGAGTCGATGCCCGATGTTGCGGTCATGCGTGACGGGGTGGAGCGCGGATTGGCCGAGCTCGTCGCCGTTGCCGACGCCCACGCGCGGACTGCGCGATGAGCCGCCACCGGATGCGCCCCGGCGATGCTGCGTGGCTGCACATGGATCGTCCGAACAACCAGATGATCGTCACCTCGGTGATGTGGTTCGACGAGCAGCTCAACTGGGACGCCGTACGCGAGCTTCTCGAGCACCGCCTCATCGCGCGCTATCCGCGCTTCTCGCAGCGCGTCATCGAGTTCCCCGGCCTCTGCTGGTGGGAAGACGTCGAGTCCTTCGCGCTCGAGGAGCACCTGCACCATGGGCGGCTGCCCGCGCCGGGCAGCCAGCGCGACCTGCAGCGTTTCGTCAGCGGCCTGATCCACCGGTCGCTGCCGAGCAACCGACCGCTATGGGAGCTGCACATGCTGGACGGCTACCGCGGCGAAGGAAGCGCCATCGTCCTGCGCATCCATCACTGCATCGCCGACGGCATGGCACTCGCCCGGGTCATGCTGTCGCTCACCGACGACGTCGAGGACGCCGCCCATGCCGACGTCGACGACAACGTCGAGCATCCCAGCGTCGTGTCCACGCTGGTGCACGCCGGAGAAAGCCTTGTGCACACGGCCGTCCACCCGGCGCGCATCGTCGATCTCATGGGACAGGGTGTGGCTGGCGCGCGAGCGTTGGCCAAGGTGCTGACCTTGACGCCGGACAATCATACGTCGCTGCATGGATCGGTTGAACTGCGCAAAAGTGTGCTGTGGAGCGAGCCGGTGTCGTTGTCGGCAGTGCGAAATGCTGCGCACCGCAACGGGGTGACGGTGAATGACGTCGTGCTCAGCGCGGTGGGCGGTGGGCTGCGGGCCTACCTCGCCAAGGAGGACGGGGCGGCCAGGGACGTGCGCGCGATCCTGCCGGTGAACCTGCGCCCGCTCGACGAGCCGCTGCCGGTCGACCTCGGCAACCGATTCGGCCTCGCCTACCTCGATCTGCCCGTATCGATCGACGATCCGGACGAGCGGCTCGCAGAGGTGCGTCGCCGTACGGTGAGCATCAAGCATTCCCCCGAGGGTGCAGTCACCTTCGGCGTGCTCGATCTGGTCGGGCGCACGCCCGAGCGGATCGAGCAGCTTTTCGTCGGCATGTTCGCCAGCAAGGGTTCGGTCATCATCACGAATGTCCCAGGGCCGAGGCGTCCGGTCGAACTGGCCGGGCGACAGGTACGCGGGACGATCGCCTGGCCACCGACGTCGGGCAACATCGGGATGGGGGTGTCGGTCGTCAGCTATAACGGGGCGGTGATCCTGGGCCTGATGTGCGACGACCACCGGGTGCCGGAGCCGGAGATCGTGCTCAGCTGCGCCGTGCGGGAACTGGAGCGGCTCGTGTCGAGCGTTGGCGACTGGGTTGGAGGCTAGAAGCCCAACTTCTTCGGCGTGTTCACCTTGTCGGGCGCGACCTTGAGAATGATGCGGCCTTTCGGGCCGATCGGCATCTGGTAGTCGTTGCCGGTGTACTTGCGCGACAGCTCGTCGATGTGGTCGCGTGCCACCTGACCGTCGACTGTCTCAACCACCCGGCCGCGTACTTCGGACCAGTCCCAGGGACTGTCGGCGGAGTGAATCAGCACGGTGATACGCGGATCACGGGCGACGTTCTTGGCGCGCTGGCGGATCGGCTCGGTGTTCACGAGCAAATTGTCGCCGTCGGTGTCTACCCAGGTCAGCAATGCCTGCGGCCGCCCGTCGGGCATCAGGGTCACCACGGTGGCCAGGTTCGCGCCCTTGGCCAGACGGACCGTGTCCTCGTCGAGCGCCATGATGCACTGCCCTCCTCTACTCCGGAAGATCGTCGCAGCCAGTCTGGCACGCGAGAATCAGCGCCAGCTCAGCTGGTGACGTCCTTCGTGGTCAGCCGCGCCCACGCGAGGCTGAGGAAGACGGCGGCGTAGGCGAGGTGGATCGCGCTCCAGCGGGTGAGGTCGGTATAGCTGATCGAGGTGCGCAGCAACTCACCGAACCCGAGCCAGTGATCGGTCAGCAGGGCCGGGTGAATCGAAGAAAGCTGCGGGACGGCGTCCAGCAGCGCCGAAAACACCGCAATGCTGACGGTTGCGGCCATCGCCGCGATCGCGTTCTCGGTGAGAGTGGAGACGAACAGCCCGCCCGCGGCGAGCCCGAACAGCGCGACGGCGACGTAGGCGGTGATGCCGAAGGTCCGGAGCAGGCCCTCGCCGATACTGACCGTGTCACCGGAGAGCAGCACGAGGGCGCGGATGCCGAACAGCAGCGCACCGGTGATCAGCGCGACCACCGCGATCAGCAGCACGCTCAACGCAGTGAAGCTTGCCAGCGCCAGCGCCTTCACGGCCAGTAGCCGACCCCGTCCGATCGGGACGGTCAACAGGTAGCGCAGCGTGCCCAGGCCTGCCTCGCCGGCGATCGAATCGCCAGCCACGACGCCGACGACCAGCGGCAGGAAGAACGGGATCGCCACCGTGACCGCGGTGAACACCAGGAAGAGCCCGTTGCCGGTGACCCGGTTGAGGAAGTCCGGACCGTCGCCTTCGCTCGGACTACTCACCTTGACCGCAACGCCGATGAAGATCGGGACGATCGCGAGCACGCCGAGCAGGATCAGGTTGCGGCGCCGGGTCAGCAGCAGGCGCATCTCGCTGCGGTACTGGCGCACCAGTGCGCCGCGGCGGCGAGCCAGGATCGGGTGCGCTTGGGGCACGTCCACAGCGACGTCGTGCTCAGCGGAGGACATCGAAGCCTTCCCCGGTGATCGACACGAACAGATCTTCGAGGTCGGGACGGTCGACGGCCAAGCCCTGTAGCCGCACCCCGGCGCCGACGAGGTCACGGGCGACGTCCTCAGTGGCGATGGCGCCGAGACGCGCGGTGAGGGTCAGCTTGTCGCGGTCGACAGTGATCGGCGCAAGGCCCAGCTGCTGCAACCGCACGTGCGCAGCGTCGAGATCGGGAGTGGTGACTCGGATGCGTGCAGCGCCGTCGGCGAGCACCTCGGCCAGCGTGCCCTGGCGCACCAGCCGGCCGCCGGCCATCATGCCGACGTGGGTGGCCACCTGCTCGATCTCGCTGAGCAGGTGGCTCGACACGAGCACCGTCATTCCGTCGATCGCGAATTCGCGCACCAGCTTGCGCACCTCGCGGGTGCCCTGCGGGTCGAGGCCGTTGGTCGGCTCGTCCAGCACGAGCAGCTCGCGCGGCTGCAGCAACGCGGCCGCCAGGCCCAGCCGTTGCTTCATCCCCAGCGAGTAGTTGCGGTACTTCTTGCCGGCCGCGGCGCTCAGTCCGACGCGGGCCAGCGCCGCGTCGATGCGCGCGGCGGACGTGGCCGGGTCTGCTGTCGCGTCCATCTGATCGAGACGACGCAGGTTGCGCGCACCGCCGATATAGGGGTGAAACGCCGGGCCTTCGATGAGCGCCCCCACCCGCGGCAGCACGGCCTGCGCCGCGCGCGGCACAGGCTGGCCGAGTACCTCGATTTCGCCAGCATCTGCGGCCAACAGGCCGAGCAGCATCCGGATCGTCGTTGTCTTACCCGAGCCGTTCGGCCCGAGGAAGCCGTAGATGGAGCCGACCGGCACGCACAGGTCGACCGAATCAACAGCGAGCTGCTTGCCGAAGCGGCGGGTGAGGCCCCGTGTGCGGACGGCTACGGCCTCGCCACGGTTCGGCCGGTCGGCGCTACGCGCCGCGGGCGCCGGCGTGAGCGACGACGTGCTCACCACGCGATCAATGCGGGTGAGCGGCGGCGACCCGCTCGAGATAGGCCGGCGACACCGCGCCGACGAACGCCCGCCCGTCGGCGGTGAACAGGGCGTTCACGAGGCTCGAATGCAGCAGGCGCAGCCCCGACGAACCGACCGGATTGGTCAGCTGGTCGAGCAAGCCGCCGGATAGCTGCGCCGCCGACCCACCGCTCAGCTCGACGACGGTCGTCCAGCCCGTACCGATGGCCACGGGTCGGCCGCTCTTGTCCGCAGTCGAGGGCCGGATCCCAAATCGGCCCCGGCCGTCGCCGTGGTGGCGATCGCCGTTCCACGTGAACGGGTTGCCCGAGCCGCTGGAACCGCGCGGCTTGTGGAAGTTGAAAACCGACGCGGCAGGCTTGGAATAGGAGACCTGGCTGAATCCGGTCTTGAACACGGTGGAATTGTCGCGGGCGAGGACCTCGACCTGCAGCGGCACGAACTTGGCGGCGTCGACCGCGATCCGCACCGAACCGACGGTCGAGCGAGCGTCCTTGGGGCTCAGCACAAGCGCGTAGACGGGTCGGCCCGCAACGTCCGGCGACGACTCGACGGTGACCTTCGTGCTCGGCCGCACGGCTTTGAGCAGCTGCGCAGCGACACCTGCCGGGGTGTACTTGCTCGCGTCAGGGCCGGCGTTGGGTTTTGCGCGGTGCGCGGCGTCGGCGTGCATGCCGCCGCCGCCACGCATGATCGAGTGGCTTACGGCGTCCGTGTCGGACGTGTACGTCCAGACCTGGTTGCCGTTGTGGACCACGTCGGCCTCGGACAGCTGGCCGAGCAACGCCACCCGCTGCTTATTCTTCCCGTCGACCCAGACCCGCACGGTGTGCGATCCGGTCAGAAACGACTGCCAGGATAGCGATGCGCTGCTCCTGTCGCCCGGCAGACTCGGCAGGCCGAGGTTCAAGCTCTCGTGCACCTCACCCGACAGCGGCGTATCGGCGTGCCGCTGCACGGCGACGAGCAACTGCTGGGCCGAGCGTGGCGTGAGCGTCGCACCCGCTCCGGAGGACGCTGCGGTCGTCAGCGCGATCGCGGCGGCGATGCCGCCGGCCACGACGACAGGGACCGCCCAGGCGAGCCGCCGCCGACCGCGAGCTGAGGTGAAATCGGTGAGAGCCATGAGTACAGCTTGCCCCTTCGCCGCTGAGAACGCGGCCAGTCCACAGCCGATGCACGGGTGCGTGGGTGCGCCGCCGACCCGGACGCCGGCGCACTTCATGTATCCCGGGCTCGACGACCGCATCTGAGTAGCCAACGGGACGTGCCGAACCGGCAGGTCACTCAGGAGGAAGGCGCGCGAATCATGGGCGCAAAGATGCAACCGGCGCCGGGGGAAGACGCGGCCCTGTCCTACCGGCGGCTGCGATCGATGATCGGGTTCGTCGGCCTGACGTTGCCCATCACCTGCTTGCTCGCCGGGATCATCGACGGGCACCTGGAGCTGTCGATCAGCTCGTACTACTACACGAAGGTCACCATCGTTTTCACGGGCACGCTGTGCGTGGTCGGGGTGTTCCTGATCGCCTACCGGTTCGGCTCGCTGGTGTTCGAGGACGTCGCCACGACGGTGGCTGGTAGCGCCTCGTTGGGGGTCGCGCTGTTCCACACGGCCCCGTCCCACGACGCGACGGTGGCCCAGTTACGGCTCTCGAACGTGCACATGATCTGCGCCGCAACCCTGTTCGTGCTGCTGGGGATCATCTCGCTCGTGGTGTTTCCCACCGATGTGCCGTCGAACCGGGCGCGCGTGGCGAACCTGTACCGAGGATTCGGGTTGCTGATCCTGGGGTCGATCGTCGCGATGCCCGTACTGAACCGGGTGATGACTCCCTCGTCCTTCGAGAGCTACCACGTGTTCTTCATTCTCGAAGCCGTGTGTGTGATGTCGTTCTCCCTGTCGTTCATCGCGAAGGGCAAAGGCTCATTCGTCGACCAGGAGTTCGACGAACGCGGCGTCGGGCCGGGAGGCGCGCCGGTCACCACAGCGGACGCCAGCAGTGTAGATAGCCTCGTCGCCATCGACGGCCATCGCAATCAGCTCCCGACGTCCGAACCCGCGTCTGCGCCGCGGCGGACGCAGGAACAGCTCGATCTGACCCTCGGGTAGCAGTTCGGCCTGACGTCAGTGGACGGCGCCGAGATTCTGCACGGCGCGCGCCAGCGAGCGTCCCCACTCGTACGCTCGGTCGATCTCGCCCGGAACCAGGACGTTGTCCTTCGTCACCAAGAAGCTGGCAGTAGGTGCGATCACGGAGCATCCGAGCCTGCGCAATGCCCGTTCGATCTTGCCGGCGGCGTGGGGGGCACCGGGCATCCGGACGTGGGTGTCGAAGGCTGCGACGCGGTAGCCCTCCAGCGGTACCGAATCGAGCCATTCGCGCACGCCCTGCGCGTCGACCGCAGCGGGCTCGACATGGAGTCGGTCGCTGTCGGCAGCCGCGTCGCGGACGGCTTGCGCCCGCGTCTTCGGGCGGGTCATGCCGAACACGTGGGTGGGACCGCCGACCACGACGAGGTCCGCATCGTCGATCGCGGCAGCGTCCGCCGCTGCGACGTGCAGCAGTCGGGCGTCCGGGCTCACCTCGTTGATGCCGTGGACGATGGCCTCGGCCAGTTGCCGGGTGTTGCCGTACATCGATTCGTAGACGACGACGCTTCGCATGGCGGGCTCCTCATTTCGGGTTCACTCCCAGACTCACCGCCGGTGGCGCGGCAGACGAGGTGCGTACGTCCCGAAACTGATCCGCAGAGGTCCCACCGCGCAGTCGAGGCTGGACCACCGAGGGACACGTGCGGGGAGGGTCAGTCCTGGTCGACGGGGATGATCGCGACGGGGCAAGCAGCATGGTGCAGTACGCCCTGGCTGACCGAGCCGAGCAACCGGCCGAAGCGCGCCCTGCGTCCGTGCCGTCCGACTACGAGCAGGTCCTGGGCAGCCGCGGAGGAAACGAGAGCGTCTACCGGATGGTCGCGCGCGCCGCCGGCGAGCGCCCGCGTTCCGGACAGCGAGGCAGCAAGGACCTCGACATCGGGGTACTCCCGCCGCCAGCCCGACAGCGTCTCGGACAGCCATTTCAACGCCCGCTCCGGGGCGAAATACTGCCTGGTCCACTGCGCGGTCCATTCCGCTTCGACGAACGGGTGCGCCCGCCAGCACATGACCGGTCGAAGCGGACGCCGATGGCGGCGGGCGTAGTCGAACGCAAAGCCGAGCACCTGCTGCGCGCTGTGTTCCGGATCGACGCCGACCACCACGTTCGCATCCCCCTCCGGGAGAGCACCCTGCGATGACGAGCAGATCACGACGACGGGACACGGCGCGCGTCCGGCCACCGACGCCGACACCGAACCCAGGACGGCGCGGCCGAGAGTGCCGAGGTGATGCGAGCCCACGACCACCAGTTGCGCGTCCGCAGCCTCGTATTCGAGGTATTGCGCCGGGTTCGCGTCCATCACCTGGCTCTGCACCTCGACGTCCGGCGCGCACGCGCGTGCTTGCTCGAACGCATTCGCGGCGATCTGCTCAGACGCCCGCTTGAGGTCGGCCTTGATCCACCGGTCGTCCGGCGGCACGAAGGCGGAGGGCAGGCCCCAGGCGTAGGCGCGTACGACGCGCAGCGCTACCCCGCGCACGGCGGCCTCGCGTGCTGCCCAGCGCACGGCCGCTGCGCTGCCGTCGGAATCGTCCACGCCGACGACGATCGGACGCGCTGCGGGGGGCGAACCAGCCGTCACGACGGAGACCCGCCGGTGTGGGCGAGGTCGGGCGATTGCGTCAGCACGTCCTCGAGTTCGCGCCGTGCGGTGCGGTGCGTTTGCCCCGCGCGTCCGATGCGCAACAGCACGTGCGGGTAGGTGATCATCGACAGTTCGCGGCGCAACGCTGCGCGGGCCGAAGCGACCTCGACGATCTGCGTCAGCGGGCTCGCGGCGAACCCATGCCTGGTGATCTCGAGCAGGACGCGTTCGAGCGCCTCGCCCGCCCGCAGCCAGGATCTTGCGTCGTCGGATTCGGTCGCTAGCAGCAGCATGCACTGCTTGCGAGAGGAGCGTGTTCGGGTTGGTAGCCATCCGGTGCCGCGGCTGTCGAAATCCCGGATGGGAACCTCGTCCTGCGAGCCGGCGTCGACATTCGGGACGGCCAGCGCGGGGACGCCGTCGCGACGGCTCGGGTCGTCGGTCGTCCAGGCGCGAAGCGTGTTGTGCACCGACGGCGCGCGAACGCCGCAAGCGACGGCACGTCGCAGCGCACACAACGCCGTCGAATCGTTGTCGACTCGCTGCTCGACGGGCATGACTCATACACTGCCCGCGCGCGGTGCCCGCCGCGAGAGCACATGGTCACCTTCTTCGGCCCGCGACGACGCCGACGGGTGGTTGGGTCGCTTGCCGGATCGCTTTCGGATTGAGTCCCTGATAACCCGATGCTGCTACGGTGCGGCCATGCAGGGCCACGGCGAGGCAGCACAGGCCGAGCCCGTCCTGGGTTTCGAAGTGCTGCTCACGCAGCTGATCGACCAGGCGCGGGACGTGCTAGCCACCCAAGAGCGATTGCGCGGTCTGCTCGCGGCCAGCCGCATGGTCAACGGTGATCTGGCGCTGCCCGTCGTGCTGCGCCAGATCGTGGAGGCCGCCCGGCAGTTGGTCAACGCGCGCTACGGCGCGCTCGGTGTGCTCGCTGTCCAGGGCGGCCTGGCCGAGTTCGTGTATTCGGGAATCGAGGAGCCACTCGCGGAGCAGATCGGTCCGTTGCCGAGTGGCAAGGGCCTGCTCGGCGCATTGATCGATGAAACGACCCCAATCCGGCTCGAACACATGGCGGAGGATGCGCGCTCGGTCGGGTTCCCGCCGCACCACCCCCCGATGTCAAGTTTTCTCGGGGTCCCCATCCGCGTGCGGGACGAAGTTTTCGGCAATATCTACCTGACCGAATCGGCTGCCGGCAGGTTCAGTTCGGACGACGAGGAACTCGTCACCGCACTGGCGGCAACCGCCGGCATCGCGATCGCGAACGCGCGACTGTTCGAGCAGAGCGAGCACCGCCAGCGCTGGCTGCACGGCTCGGCAGAGATCACCCGTCGGCTGCTCGCGCCCATCGGCGAGCAGCCGCTTGCGCTGATCGCGCGGCAGGTGCAACAGATGGCTGACGCCGACGTTGTCAGCGTCGTGTTGCCGGCCGCCGACGGTGATCACCTGGTCGTCGAGGTGGCGTGCGGCCAGGAGGCCGACCAGCTGGTCGGCACGACATATCTTCGGGGCGGGTCGTTGGCAGGGCACGTCCTCGAGGGCGCGTCGCTCAACCTGGCCGACGCGCGAAGTGACGCCCGGTTCTGGCTGCACCTGGCCGAGTTCGTCCCAGTCGGTGCGGTGATGGCGCTTCCGCTGGTTGGTTCGAAACGCATCTGGGGAGCACTGGTCGTCGGCCGGCTGGCTGGCCGCGCGCCGTTCTACGATGCGGACCTGGAAATGGCCGCGACATTCGCGACCCACGCATCGCTCGCGCTCGAACTGGCCGACGCGCGGGCGGCTGCGCAGAAGGTCGTCCTGCTGGAGGAACGTGACCGGATCGCGCGGGACCTGCACGATCACGTCATCCAGCGGTTGTTCGCGGTCGGACTCAACGTCGAGCGGATGGTGGGGGCGTCCAGCGACGGTGACGAAGCGGCGCGCCTCGACCAGATCGTGGACGAACTCGACGACACGATCCGTCAGATTCGCACGTCCATCTTCGCTTTGCGCGGCCCGCTCGGCCCGCGGACCGGTGGCGCTCGTTCGGCGATCCTCGCCATTGTCGCCGAGGTCGGCCCGCTGCTCCCGTCCGAACCGCGGGTGAAGCTGGTCGGGCCCATCGACTCGGTGGTGAGCGACGAGGCGATCGACGACGTCGGCGCGGTGCTCCGCGAAGCCCTTACCAATGTCTCCCGCCATGCCCGGGCCAGAACCGTCGACGTGACGGTCACGGCAAGCGGAGCGCAACTGTGCATCGAGATCACCGACGACGGCGTCGGGTTGGCGGCTACCACGCGGCGCAGCGGGCTGGAAAACCTGCGCCGCCGCGCTGAGCAGCGCGGCGGCACGCTTGACGTGGGGACACCAGCCTCGACCCGGACCGACACGAAAGGAACCCACCTGCGATGGACGATTCCGCTCCCGTGAGGGAACGTAGTGAGGCAGATGTCGTCCGGGTGTTCATCCTCGACGATCACGAAGTGGTGCGCCGAGGTCTGTCGGACCTGCTCGAATCCGCGGGCGGAATCACCGTCGTAGGGGAGGCCGCAACAGCAGCCGAGGCCCTCGCGCGCATTCCCGCTACCCGACCGGATGTCGCGGTGCTCGATGCACGGCTTCCCGACGGCAGTGGAATCGACGTCTGCCGTGACATCCGTTCCTCCCTTCCGGGCGTCCGCTGCATCATCCTCACCTCCTACGACGACAACGACGCGATCTTTGCGGCCGTGATGGCAGGCGCGTCGGGCTACCTGCTCAAGGAGATCCGCGGCGTCAACCTGGTCAATGCCGTGCGTGAGGTTGCGGCGGGTCGATCACTGCTCGACCCGTCGGTGACCGAACGGCTGCTCGCCCGCTTGCGCGACCCGTCTCCGAAGGATCAGCGGCTCGCGTCGCTGACCGACCGCGAGAGTGAGGTCCTGGCGCTGATCGCTGATGGCCTCACCAACCGGCAGATCGGTGAGCGACTCTTCCTCGCCGAGAAGACGGTGAAGAACTACGTCTCGGGGCTGCTCAGCAAATTGGGCATGCAGCGGCGCACGCAAGCGGCGGTCTACGGCTCGAAGGTGCGCGAACCGTAGCTCGCATGATGGGCCCCGTTGCGACCGCTCGGCTAGCCTCAGCGGCGTGGCAGATCTACCGGTCCTCGATGCCGCTGAACAACGCGTGCTGGGCAGCCTGCTGGAGAAGGAGATCACCGTCCCAGCGTCGTATCCGATGAGCATCAATTCCGTGCGCACCGCCTGCAACCAGACCAGCAGTCGAGAACCGGTCGTCGCCTACGACGAGGAACTGGTCCATCGAACGCTGCGCGCGCTCAAGGACAAGGAACTCGTTGCGCTCACGTGGCAGGGCGCCGGAAGCCGCACGGTGAAGTATGTCCAGACATTCGCACAGCGACGCGCGATCGCGCCGGACGAGCGGGCGCTGCTGACAGTCCTGTTGCTGCGCGGGCCGCAGCCGGCCGGAGCGCTCAAGACCCGCGCCGAGCGGCTGCACCGCTTCGCCGACCGCGCCGAGGTCGAGGGCTGCCTTGCTCGCATGGCCGGTGCCGAGGCGGCGACGGTTCGCGAACTTCCGCGCCAGCCCGGTCAGCAGGACAGCCGTTGGATCCACCTGCTCGGCCCGGTCGAGTCGAGCGAGGTCATGACGAGTCCGATGCCGGTCGACCGCGAGTCGGTGCTCGACGCCGGGCCCGAGGCGCGCGATGACAAGCTCCGCGTGGCGTACGCCACCGTCGCTGCGTCCTATGCCGAGCAATTCAGCGATGAGCTCGCCGGCCTGCCATTCGAATCGTGGTTGCTGCGCCGGGTGGTTGCATTGTCCGACGGCGCGCCAATGATCGAGGTCGGTACGGGACCGGGGCATGTCGCCGCGTTCCTGGCCGGGGCCGGGGCGGACGCCACCGGTCTCGATCTTTCGCCGGAGATGGTGGACGAGGCCCGCCGCCGCCACCCGGGCATCAGCTACCAGGTAGGCGACCTGCGCCGGTTGATGCGCCCCACGACCCACGACGGTTGGGGCGCCGTGCTCGCGTGGTACTCACTCATCCATCTCGCGGCGTCCGAACTGCCGGAGGCGATCGAGTCGCTGGTTCGGCCGCTGCACACGAACGGCTGGCTCGTGCTCGCCCTGCACACCGGCGCCGAGGTTCGCACAGTCACCGACTGGCTCGGTCAGTCGGTCGAGCTTGATTTCGTGTTGCACGATCCCGCCGACATTGTCACTGCCGTCGAGCGAGCCGGCCTGCTCGACGTCGAGTGGTACCACCGCGGGCCGTTCACCTCGCGCGGGGAGACCACCCAGCGCCTCTACGTTCTCGCCCGCAAGCCGTAGCCGCTAGAACGGTCCGTAGGCAGAACCGAAGTCCACCCGTTTGTCGGTCGCGGGCCCTTGCCGACGTTGGCGAGTCGCTAGGCCCAGAAATCGTCCGAGAGCGCTGTGTCCTCCTGGAACTCTTGCACCTCGGCAACGCGTCCGTCTCGGATCGTGAACACCAGCACCGAGTCCTGATCGTTCACCTTGCCGTTGCGCTCGGCGTGGTTGCGATGGCGACCAATCGTGTGGTCCTCTCCACCGATCACCTCCTGCAGGGTGCTCGTCGCGGTGCCGCCGGTGCCAGTCATGAGCTCGCCGAAGAAAGCCATGATGGCCTCGCGTCCCTTCTTCGCGCCCGACATCGAATTGTTGCCCGGGACGTGCCACACAGCGTCATCAGCGAACAGCTCGTTCAGCGTTGCCATGTCGCCTGCGCTGAAAGCCGCGTACCCGCGCCGTACCAGCTCGGCATTCTCGTCAGACCCCATCGTCGACTCCGATTCTCGCAATCCCCCGTGCAGGAGGTCAGCCGGACGTTAGACCTATTTGCAAGGCATCCGATAGAGCTCGCCCGAAAGTGGCGCGCCTGGTTCGTGTCTGACGCTCAACGGCACCGCCGCATCGTCTCGCATTGGGCTCGGCCCGCAACCGTGCCTAGGTGCTGCTGGACTCGACGAACGCCGTGCCTCGGTCGCCTGGACCTCATCACAAACCGCGGCTGACGACGCCGAGCACGGTTGTGATGGCGTGTTGGACGTCTGCATCGGGCAGCGACCGCAACGGTCCGTCGACGAGCAGGCAGGACAGGCCGTGCACCATCGACCAGGCTGCGAGCTCGGCACCTGGACGTCGTTCGGCCGGGATTGCGCCGACCTCGACGAGCTCGTCGAGTCGGGCGTTGAGCAGCAGATAGGGGTTGTCGCCCGGCCCGTCCGGCGGGACGGCGGACGCGAGCGCGCCGTGCTTGATCGCGTCGGCGAAGGCGGTGCGGAACCAGCCCGGCTCGGTCCGCGCGAACTCGATGTAGGCCCGGCCAATCGCGTCCAACCGCGCCCAGGCCCGTGCTTCGGCGCCCCGGGTGCGCACCGCAGCCGTGCGGGCGAGCATCAGCGCGCCGAGGTGTTGCACGCACCGCTCGGCCACCGCCGCGAGCAGATCCTTCTGATCGACGAAGTGCCGGTAGGCGGCATTGTGTGACACACCTGCCTCCCGGCTCACCGCCCTCAGCACAACCGCCTCGGGCCCGCCGGTCCGGGCCAGTTCGAGCGCGCTCGCGATCAGGGCGGTGCGCAGATCGCCGTGGTGATAGCGACCGGCCGAGGTCTGCTCGCGAGTCATGTTGACAGTGTCCACCGTGCGTGGCATCGTGGTCAATGTTGGCGTTGTCAACATGCCGAACCTGCGGTGGAGGACTGCAATGAACGCACTGTCGACCCGCCAGCGCTACCTGGTCCTTGCGACGGTGTGTCTCGCCGCCTTCGCAATCAACCTGGACACGACGATCGTCAACGTGGCCCTGCCCGACCTCGGTCGGCAGTTGCACGCCACCACCCGCGACCTGCAGTGGATCGTGGACGGCTACAACCTGGCCTTCGCCGCGCTGGTGCTGACCGCGGGCTCGCTCGGTGACCGGTTCGGCCGGCGCCCGGCGCTGCTCATCGGCCTCGGCGGGTTCGCGGCCGCCTCGGGCATCGGCGCTGCCATGCAGTCGTCCGGGGCGCTGGTCGTCGTGCGCTTCGTGATGGGGGCGTTCGCGGCAATCATCTTCCCGACGACGCTGTCGATCATCACCAACACTTTCGCCGACCGCGCCGAGCGCGCGAAGGCGATCGGGCTATGGGGCGCGGTGACGGGCATCGGCGTCGCCGTCGGGCCGATCACCGGCGGCATCCTGCTCGCGCACTTCGGTTGGACCTCGGTCTTCCTGGCCCTCGTCCCCGTCGCCGTCCTCGCCCTGATCGCCACGCTGCGCTGGGTTCCCGAGTCGAGCGATCCCGGCCAGGCACGCCTCGACCCCGTCGGCCTCGTGCTGTCCTCGGCCGCGATCGGCCTGCTCGTCTACACGATCATCGAGGCATCGGGACGGGGCTGGACCGCGCTGATCACCCTGGCCGGATTCGCGGGTGCAGCCATCCTCGCCGTCGCATTCGTCCTGGTCGAGCGGGGCAAGCAGCAGCCGATGATCGACGTGTCGCTGTTCCGCCGCCCGGCCTTCTCGGCCGCGAGTGCCGCTGTAACGATCGCGTTCTTCGCGCTGTTCGGCTTCATCTTCCTGGTCACCCAGTACTTCCAGTTCATCCGCGGCTACGGCTCGCTGTCGACCGGCGCGCGGATCCTGCCCGTCGCCATCACCATCGCCCTCGGGTCGGTCATCGGCGTCGCGGTCGCCACGCGCGTCGGCACCCGCATCGTCGTCATGACCGGACTGCTGCTACTCGCCGCGTCCTTCGCCTGGATCTCGGTGTCGCCCACCTTCATGTCCTACGGACGGATCGTCGGCCAGATGATCCTGATGGGCTTCGGCCTGGGGATGACCACTGCGCCCGCGACCGAGTCGATCCTGTCGGTGCTGCCACCGGCCAAGGCCGGCGTCGGATCCGCGGTTAACGATGCGACGCGAGAGGCGGGCGGGACGCTGGGCGTCGCCGTCCTGGGCAGCATCTTCACCTCGCTTTACGCCAAGCACCTGAGCGGGACGTCGTTCGCCGCCCTGCCCGGCTCGGTCGTCGACTCCGCGAAGAACTCGCTCGCTGCGGCGCTGCACATCGTCGGTGCGGCTCCGGCCAACGCCCAGCGCCCACTGCTTGACGGGGTGCAGGCGTCGTTCCTGAGCGGTTTCCACATCGCGTGCATCGTCGCCGCATCGATCTGCGCGCTCGGCGCCCTTGCGGCTTCGGCGCTACCCGGCCGTCTCAACGCCAACACGACGACAGCCACGCCCGCGACGCTGATCAGTGCTTGACGCCACTGCGAGACGGTCGGCGCACGGGCGCTTCCCCGGCCAGGTACTCCTCATGGGTCCAGCCGGCGTCGCGGGCCGGATCGCCCGGACGCCGTGCCGCTTCCAGCCAACCACGAGGACCGCGTCCACATCGTCGCAGGGGCTCGTTGCTGGCCTCCACACACGGCCGTCCGGTCGTCTGGCGCGAAATGGTCGGCAGCTGGGGTCGTCCGGGTACTGCTGGCAGAACGTTGTGTCGAACGACTTGTCGGTCTACGAGTCCGACATCGTGGCGCGCGCAAACAAGCCGCCGAGCGCGATAGCGATCGCGAGCAGCGTGATGAGGAAGGCCGTGCTCGGCCGCCGCCGCATGGGGGCCTTTTCGGTCGGCGGGGTCGTCATTACCTGCCCCATCGAACAGTCGCAAACGATCTTGAATGGACTATTCGGGCTGGACGCCGCGGTCCTGTTGCCTGCCGGCATGGCAGTGCGCGAGGCGGCAACGCAGCGCTACGGCACTGTTGCGTTGACGATGGTCGGGCGTGCCGGGCGAGTTGAACGGCGCAATGTCCGAGTCAGAGGCAGGCTTCGACTTTGGTCGAACGCGATGCGAACCCGATCATGTGATGGCAGGTCGCCGGTGCGTTCGTAGTGGCCGCGGCGAAGGCTCTGCACGAACGCGTGCCAGGCCGAGATGGAGCGCGCGGAGGCCAGTCGTTTGAGTCCGCGCATAAGTCGCAGCCGAGCTTTGAGGCAACCATGATCGGCGTCCAACTCCGCCCGACGCGCCCGACCATCGTCAACGCAACAGACAGCCCAGGTTTTCGATGTCAAGCAGCAGCGGTTCGATGGTGCGCCCAGGCGGTCGTTTCGTCGTAGAGGATGCCGGTTTTCAGGCGGCCGTGCAGGATGCCGACGAGGCGGTTGGCGAGCTGGCGCAAGCGGCCGGTGTCCGATGCTTCGCGCCTCGAAGCGCGTCGCAATAGGCGCGCGCGCCGGGTGATCCTTTCAGCGAGCCGAATGCCCACTGCTGGACGGCGTCGCCAAGACGTGCGTTGCGGGCGAACCGGCGAGCACGATCTTGCGGGTGCCTGAGGCACGGGTGATCGGAAAAGGTGCCGGCGTAGTTCTTGCGTGCCTTGGCATCGCCGAAGCCGTCGCCGTCATCGCCGAAGCCGTCGCCGTCATCGCCGAACTCGGCCAAGACCCGGGCTGCGAGGATGACACCGAGACCGGGTTGGCTGGTGTAGATCTCAGCGTCCCGGTGACGGCCAAATGGTCGGCCACAAGCTCACACGGCCCGGGTCCTTGTTTCCGGCGGGTACCACTTCGGCGCCCGTCACGTGCTTGGTGAGAAAGTCGATGTCCTCGTCGGCGACGTGGACGATCGCGTCCCTTAACATGCCAGGTGTCTCTCCGATCAGTCCAGCGTCGTAGTGAGCGAGTTCGAGTGGACCATTGGGCAGAGCAACGATGATGCTGGCATGGTCGCCAGCTTTGAGCGCTGGCGTGACCAGTGCACCTCGGATCGGGTGATCCTACTAGCGGAAACGAGGTCGGCCCGTACCTCGTCACCGTTCTCATGAGCCGGGTGTGAGGATGACGCAGTCTGGTAGTGGGGGCTGGAGCCCGACCGGCCGTCACCAGGTCCCGGGGAGCGATCCGGCACCTTATGAGCAGCCGCAGCAGCAGTACGAGCAGCAATATCAGTACCCGCCCCAGTACGGCCAGACCGTGCAGCAGGTCATCGTGCAACACGGTGCGAGCAATGGCCTTGGCGTAGCCGGTTTTGTCACCGGCCTTCTCGGCTTGATCTTTTGCTGGGTCCCCGGCCTTGGCATCGTTCTCGCGGTGCTCGGGATTATTCTCGGTGGAGTCGGCATTGCGAGCGGGCGTAAGTCCGGCGCTGGAATAGGTCTCGCCGTTGCGGGACTTGTGCTCGGAATCATCGCTTTGATACCGGCAATTCTGATCATTTCTGCCGTATCAACCGTCAGTGGTTCCTAACTCCGGCGTCGCTACAGGATTCGTCAGGCGTAGAGGGTGATGGCGGCGTGGACCACATTGGCGTTCAGGTCCAACAGACGGACGGCGTTGACGACGGTGACGACAGAACCCGCTGAGGAGCGGTCTTAACGGCATTGTTGCGTTGTGGATCGTCGGGCGCGCCGGGCCGAGTTTGACGCGTCCTGTCCGGGCCAGAGGCAAGCTGCGAGTTCGTCGAACGCGACGCGAACCCGATCATGTGATGGCAGGTCGGTGATGATCGCGTAGTGGCCGCGGCGCAGGTTTTGCACGAACGCGTGGCCGGCCGAGACGGTGCGCGCGGAGGCCCGTCGTTTGGGCCGCGCATCGGTCGCAGGCGAGCCTTGAGCCGGCCATGATCGGCTTCCACGACGTTGTTCGCGTACTGCTCGGTGACATGTCCAGCTGCCGGGACGAACTCCTCGATCACCCGCGGGTACACCGGCGCCCGGTCGGTGCTCACCTCGACCGGTGACGGGCCGAAGTGCAGCGTGTGATCAGTTGTTGGCGGTTGGTCCCGGTTGCAACGCTCGCGTGCACCACGGTGGTGCACCGATGATCTTGGGCCTGCTGCCTGCGCGTACATGACCAGGTTAGGACCACATCGCGCACAGGGGTACGGCGTAGACGCGGTCGCCGAGCTCGAACAGTCCTGGTCCGGCGTGGACGACGGCGCCGGCGAGGAAGTCGGCTCCGAGCTGGTCGCGCAGCCACAACAGGTGCTTCGCGTCGTCGGCACGCGGTACGGCACCGGCCTTGAACTCCAGTGCCACCACCCTTCCGGCGCCTACGTCGACGACCAGGTCGACCTCGCGCCGTCCGCCTTGGACGCGTAGGTGATGTGCCACCGGACGCGGGTACATGAGCGCGAGCTCCGGCCGTAGCTGCGGTGCGGCGAAGGCGTCGAAGAACCGGCCGGTGAGGCCCGGGTCGGCGAAGATGTCGGCGAGCGTCAGGTTCGCCGCAGCGGCGGCCAGCCCGGTGTCGATCAAGTATCGCTTGGGCGCCTTCGCCAGCAGGCTCAACCTGTTGCTGCTCCATGCAGGGACTTGGGTGAGGACGTAGACGTTTCGAGCAGTTGCTCGTACCCGGCGGCGGTCTTGGCATCGACGTTCGCCGCTTGATAGAGCGTGGCGTCGGTCGGCATGCCAGCGATGTTCAGCGCCATGGCGTGCAGGTAGCGGCGCAGCTTGGCCGGGTCCTTGTGCGCGTCGAGGACGGCTGCGTCGCGCGTGAGGAGGTCGTCGAGGTAACTGGCCAGCCACAGCCGCGGGCACGGTCGCTGCGCTCGGACCTCCAGGCCGGATGCTCCCAATTTCACACAGCAACCACTCCCAATTTCACACATTGATTGCTCCCAGTTTTCCGCCACCACCCACGGCGACGCATCGTCCGGGACCCCGCGGCGGAGCGCCGACGACACCCACGCCCGACTGCCGACGACAAGCGCAGATCGAATATGCGATGTGCCGTCAAGGCAATCCCGACAACACATCGGCGTTATGCGCGTTGGATTGGCATGTCGGCGATGAAGTCAGACGCGTCTTGAGCAACTCGGTCCGGCTGCTCCCAAAGGACCAGGTGACCGGTGTGCTCGTAAACGACGAGCCGGGATCCGGGGATGGCAGTTGAGAGCGCCTGCTCCTCCTCCACCGGGATCAGTTCGTCCCTATCTCCGCAAATGATCAGAGTGGGTGCGTTGATAGTTCCCGTCTCGGTTGGCGGATCGGCGGTGAGGAGTCCGGTGAGGGAGTCGCGCCACACGCGCGCGGGCACGCGAGCGCCGTCAACTACACGGTCGTCGATGTACCAGTCCGGCACGTCGTGAAATCGAGGGAACCACTCCA
>JBBQUT010000022.1:0-79566 GCA_038212215.1 Mycobacteriales bacterium | reverse complement strand
GACAACCGGTCCAAGATCGCTTCACCCGCGGGTTGAGCGTAAGAACGCAGGCAGCCGACCGGCGATACGACGTTGGTAGTAGGACTGCCGAATCGGGTTCTCGGGCACCGCCGGGTCAAACCAGTGCGCGGGTCATCCAGTGCGCGGGGCGACCTCGGCCATCCGCGACCAATGGTCGGCTGGGCGGGCTCAGCTACGCGGCAGGTTCGGATACGTTCACGGGTTGTCGTTGACCCGTCGAGCAAGCCGGCGCCGTGAGCGATCGTTGATCAGCGTAGTTACCAGGCTTGGACTCCACCGTTTCTCGCTCAGAGCCGGTTGGTCGTGGCCTGTGATCGCTTCCATTCCGCGGACCCGCGGCTCCTGTGCGGCAGGCCGAAGTACCGGCCTGGGAACCACCACCTGACGGCTCGACCAACCGCGCTTCGGCGACACCAGCAGTCAGGATCGCAGCCGCATTCGCGTCCGTGTGGGTTGTGGATCCGTCGCAGCAGACGTGGCGTCATACCCGACCATAACCCGGCGGCAGCCCCCTCGATATGAGGCGGTCGCCGCTGTCACCACGGTCAACCTGCACCGGCGTTTTGCGGGCGCGATCGAACGAAACGAGTTGTCTCACCCGTACATCGAGGTGTTGATGCGGTCGCTGCGTGGATGCGAGAGCCGCCGCGACGAGTAGGCATGGGGCCGTTGTTTTTTTGGTTGTTGCGCCGCCGACGGAACGGTCACGGGTCGGCGTCGCGCAGACCCACGGCGTCGTGTCGCCAAAAGATCTCGGAGTACACCAACGTACCGGTCATCCAGGGCTCGTATGCCGGCAGCAAGATCACCTGGAATGCGGGTTCAGGGATGCGAAGCGATGGCCTGCGGAAGCCCGAGCCGCCCGCAGCACGGAAGCCAAATCGCGAGTAGTAACGCGGATCCCCTTCGAGGAACACGGTAGGCACTGAGCGCTTGGCCAGAACCTCCAGCCCGGCCAGTACCAGCGCCGAACCGACCCCTCGCCCCTGGTGCTCGGGCAGCACAGCGAGAGGGCTGAGGACCTCGACCGTTACGAGCTGGCGAGGAGCATCCAACAGGCTTGCGGTAAAGAGCACGTGCCCGACCACCTCACCAGCCTCGTCAGCCACCAACGACACCCCAACGGTGTTGGTGACCAGCTGACTGAAGCACCCCGGAGTGTCCGGAGACTCCATCTCTTGGGAGAGCGGGGTTATGGGAAGAGCGTCGATGAATTATCCGCCCGAGTTGCGGGAGCGGGCGGTGTTGATGGTTGCCGAGGTCCGGGTGGAGTATGCGTCGGAGTGGGCTGCGATTGAGGCGGTAGCCAGGAAGCTGGCAATAGGGTCGACGGAGACGTTGCGGAAGTGGGTGCGTCAGTCGCAGGTGAATGCAGGGAGCCGGCCGGGTATGACGAGCGCGGAATCGGCTGATGTGCGGAAGTTGCGGGCCGAGAACCGCGAATTACGTCGGGCGAATGAGATCCTGAAAGCGGCGTCAATTTTCTTCGCGGCGGAGCTCGACCGCCCACAGCGTTGATCGTGGAATTCATCGACCGGTACCGGGAGAAATTCGGGGTCGAGCCGATCTGTGTCCAGCTGACCGAGTTGGGTTGCACATTCGCCCCGTCCACCTATTACGAGGCGCGGGGCCGGAAGAGGTCCGCGCGGGCGGTCCGCGACGAGAAGATCATGGCGTTGATCGCCGCGGTGTATGACGAGAACTACCGCTGTTACGGGGCACGGAAGATGTGGCTGGAGCTGCGTCAATCAGGTCACGACGTGGCCCGTTGCACGGTGGAGCGGCTGATGCGGGCGCTTGGCCTGCAAGGGGCCCGGCGTGGGAAGGTGAAGCGCACCACGATCGCCGACCCGCACGCGACGCGGGCGAAGGACCTGGTCGGGCGCAAGTTCGCGCCGTTGGCGCCGAACCGGCTGTGGGTGGCGGATTTCACGTACGTGTCGACGACGGCCGGTTGGGTGTATGTCGCGTTCGTTGTCGATGCCTACTCCCGGCGCATTCTCGGTTGGAAGGTATCGACGTCGATGACCACTGATCTGGTTTTGGCTGCTATCAATCAGGCGATATTCACACGTAAACGAGACGGTGTCAAGGATTTGACCGGGCTCATCCATCACAACGACGCGGGCAGCCAATACACATCGGTGCGGTTCACCGAGCGGCTTCTCGAGGAAAGTATTGACCCGTCGATCGGGGTCGTCGGTGACGCACACGATAATTCACTGGCGGAGTCAATCAATGGACTCTACAAGACCGAACTGATCAAACCTCGACGGCCCTGGCGCAATGCGGCGCACGTATCGGCCGAGACGGCGAGTTACATCGACTGGTTCAACAATAAACGGCTGTATGAATACTGCGGTGACATGCCGCCGACGAAATTGAAGGAGCTTTTCTATTGTCACCAGAACAGGAATGAAGTAGCGTAGGTTCAATCAAAGTCGAGTCTCCGGACTCGCCGGGGCGATTCAGACGCAGGTCGTCCACGAGGTCGGCCACGACCCGCCCGCGGTCGCCGAATGTCGCCAGGTACAGGCTGCGCACCGCGCTCGCGTCGGCCGGCCGTTCCGGGCGGAGTTCCACGCGCGAAGGGTAAGCGCCTTCAGCTTCACTGTCCGCCCCTTTTCCCGCTGGGCCAGCGCCGGGCGGTGAGTTGGTCTGGATCGACGAAGTTCTTGACGATGTGGAATTGGCTGCCGTCAAGGAGCGTCCGTTCGGTCATCTCGCTCTCACACGCGGCGTACGACTCCTTGTCGAGTTCGTTGATGTGCTCGTCAATGAACAGCACGCGCCCCCGGTCGGTCAGCATGGGTCGCAGTAACGCCCAGAACTGGTCGAACCGGCTCGCTGGCACGTGGGACAGCCACGCCGAAAAGAAGATGACGTCGAAGCGTTGCGGGGTGGTCCACGTGAACACCTCGGCCACCTCGAACGTGACGTTGGACAGCGTGACGCGCGCGAGCGATCTCGATCGTCTCGTGCGCCGCGTCGACTGCCGTGAGAGTGGACGCGCGCCGCGCGAGACCCGCAGTCCACATGCCGGTCCCGCTCGCGATCTCAAGAACGGTGCCGCTGGGCTTCATCTGCTCAACGAGACGTTCGACGCGACCAGTGGCCGTCGCCACATCCCAATAGGCCGTCGCGTCGTACTCGGCGGCACGCCTGCCGTAATAGCGAACTTGCTCCGCGAGGACCCGCGGGGGCGGCGTAGCCGCGCGACGAGCTTCAGTTCCTCCCAGCATCCTGCGGACGATCGCGGACGCGCTCAAGGCTCGCGGGGAGCCCCTCGAGCTGCCCGAATGGGTAGCCGAGCGAGAACGCTTGGCCTGCGGTGAGCTGGTCTATATCCCGCACCGGCTCGACCTAGTCGGGCGCTTGCCGGCCTAACCCTTTGCAGCAGGGCTGCCGTCGCCTGCTGCAAAGGAATCCGCCCCCGGTACCGCTGGAACGGGAGTTCGAACACGACCGCGAACAGTCGCGCGAAGCACATCGTCGTCGGCAGCAGAATCGCAGACAGCACGAGGAAGGTCGGTGTCCCGGGAGCGATCCGGCCGAGTATCAGCCCGTACGAAACGGCGATCACGATCGGCAGGTGGGTGAGATAGAGGCTGTAGGAGAACGACCCGAGGGTGCGCAGCGGACCCGTGTCTAGGAAACGTACTAGGGGTCCGGGCCGGGGCCGCGAGGTGGCGATGGCCGCAAGCAAGCAGCCGATCGCCGGGGCCCAGGCCAGATCGACCCAAAACAGATTGATGTTCGACCACGTCGAACCCTTGACCCAGATGAGCAGGATGACCGCAATCGTGGCCGCCCATGCGTAGCCCGCCCACGGACGCGATCGGGTGCGTTCGCCCGCAGTCACAACCCCGGCCGCCAACACGCCGACGGCGAAGAGCGCGGCGAGATCAGGGGTGAACTTGACCAGCGTGTCGCTCATCAGCGCGACGTGTGGCCCTAGCAGGCCGATCGTCATAACGATGCCAGCAACGAGCGCGACCATCGCGAGGGCGCTCACCCGCCGGACGATCAGCAGCAACAGCGGCAACAGGATGTAGAGCTGGGCCTCGACGGCGATCGACCAGAACGCGCGGTTCGGGCTGCCGACGGAGATGGTGTCTTGCACCAGCAGGCCATAGACGAGCACGGACTTGCCGTTCGGCACCGCCCAACCCGGCTGCGCGAGCACGCACCACGTCATCACCAAACTGAACGCCAACGCGGCCCAGTACGGCGGCAGGATGCGCCACGCCCGTCGATGCGCGAACGTGGCGATCGAGTCGAACCGCCACCCCGAGCGTGCCGGCCCGAGACCGAGCGAGAAGCCGGACAGCGCAATGAACATGACCACCGCGAACCGCCCGTAGATGAACTCACCCGCCCACCACGGGGCGTGATCGGCGGGGAAGCCGGGCCAGGCGCGCTCGAAGATATGGTTCAGCACCACATACAGGGCGGCCAGACCGCGGATCCCGTCCAGGCCCGCGATGCGGGCCGCCGGAGGAGCATGCTTGCGCGCCGGAGCCACGGCAGGCGACACCAGCTCGGCGTCGGACGCAATCGCTACGGCGTTGGCCTGCACGGGGGTCATGGGCCCGCGACCCGGATGCCAGGCTCAGGGGAGTGCGAGCTAGTCCGCTGGTGGGTAGCAGCGCTCCGCTCGAGAGCCCGCGATAGCGATTCGTGCCCACCCTGAACGGCCGTCGCGGACGGGTAGCTGGCGTTGGCCTCGGCGAGGCGCAGCCTAGTAGGAATCTGCTTGGTGATCGCGATGCCGAGGCTGGCCACCTGAGCACGCCTGTCCGGACTGTTGCTCAGGAGCCTGATGCGCGTCACGCCGGGAGCGAGCAGCATCCGCGCAGCGCCGCCGTAGTCGCGGTCATCGACCCGGTGACCGAGCGCGAGGTTCGCGTCGTAGGTCCAGTGCGCCATCCTGCAAAGCGTAGGCGTCGAGCTTCTCGTACAGGGGATAACTTCGCAGTCTGGATCAGCATCAGCAACTCAACACCGTCGGCCCGTCGCCGTGCTTTCGAACGGTCTTGTTCAACTCGCGCCGTTGTCGTAGCTAGCCGGGGAGTGCAGGATAGCCATGATGTGACATCCACCCTGGAGGCGCAAATGCGAGGAAAGAGATTGCTGGTGGTCGCGGCGAGTGCCGTGACGGTCGTCGGTGCAGTGACGGCCGCCGCCAGTGCTTCCCCCGACCGGCACGATCGCGGGGGGCCGTCGGTCCTCGGGCACTACAAGCACCTCGTGGTGATCTACGAGGAGAACCACAGCTTCGACAATCTATACGGGACTTGGGGCTCGGTCGGCGGGCAGCGCGTCAACGGTCTGTCCAAGGCCGATCAGGTACACACCACCCAGGTTGCCCAGAACGGCGACGCCTACGGCTGCCTGCTCCAGAACGACGTCAACCTCACCACTGCCCTCAATACGCCGCCCGGCCCACTGACCAATACGTGCGTCGACTCGGCACATGGTGTTGCAGGCAGCCACTTCACCAACGATCCATTCACGATCGACGACTACATCGCACCGACCGACAAGACTTGCCCCCCTCCCGGCGTCTTCGCGCCGAGCGGCGTGCTCAAGGACAGCCCGGGCGCGCTGCCCGGCGGCTGCACCCGTGACCTGGTGCACCGGTTCTACCAGGAGCAATACCAGATCAACGGCGGCAAGCAGAACCGCTACACCACCGGCAGCGACGCGGTTGGCCTCACGATGGGCCACTACGACACCAGGAAGTTGCCGATCTATGACTACCTGCACGCTCGGCACGCCCCTGACTACGTGATCGCCGACCACTTCTTCCAATCGGCCTTCGGTGGGTCGTTCCTGAACCACCAGTGGCTCGTAGCGGCGCGCACGCCGCTCGACACCTCGGCCGGCCCCGGCGGCGCCAACGCCGGTCTGCACTCGGTCGTCGATGCCAACGGGTTCCCCAACTCGACCTACCCCCTGTACCACCCGGCCACGACAGTGAATGACGCCCAGCTGACCCAGGCCTGCGGCCCGGCCGCCGACCCGGCCGTCGCTTGTGGCGACTTCGGGGTCAACACCATGCAGCCGTCGAACCCACCGTTCGGTAGCGGCGCCAAGCTCCCCTTGATCGACGACACCGTGTACCCGAACATCGGCGATGAGCTCAGCGCGAAAAGCGTGCCGTGGAACTGGTACTCCGGCGGCTGGAACGACGCAGTCGCGGGACACCCCGGCCCGCTGTTCCAGTACCACCACCAGCCACTGAACTACTTCGCCAACTATGCGCCGGGCCAGCCGGGCCGCGCCCACCTCAAGGACGAGGTGGACTTCATCGATTCGGCCAAGCACGGCACGCTGCCGACCGTCAGCTTCGTCAAGCCCTACGGCGCCGAGAACGAGCACCCCGGCTACGCGAGCGAGCCTGACGGCAGCGACCACCTGGTTGATCTCCTCAAGACGATCATGTCCGGTCCGCAGTCGCGCGACACGCTCGTGGTGGTCACCTACGACGAGTTCGGCGGCCAGTGGGATCACGTTCCGCCGCCCGGGGCTGGTAGCCCGACTTCGGGTCCGCACGACCAGTGGGGTCCGGGTACGCGCATCCCGGCCCTAATCGTGAGCCGGGGGCTGCGGCGCTCAGGCGTCGACCACACGTCCTACGACACGACGTCGATCCTGGCCACCATCGAGCGCAGTCTGGGCCTGGCCCCGCTGAGCTCGCGTGACGCGGCGGTGGCCGATCTGCACAACGTGCTGCGGGTGGGCCACGACGATTGACCGTCAGCCAGCAGGCGGCCGAACGCCGAGGGGCTGTTGAATCGCGGAAAGCTCAACCACCTCGAAAACCACGGATTGTGAGCGCTCCGCGACGCTAAATCGAACGTTGCTCTGAGACCGACTGGTCAGTCTGCTACGGCGCTCACGAGCCAGGCGGCTGCCGCGAGCCACACGCCGTCCGGACGCTCCCGTGCAGCGAATGCCGCCCGCAGATCAGCGAGTGCCCGGGCAGCGGCAGCAGGCCCGGCCGAAGCGAGATCCTCAGCGGTCTCGGGATCAGAGATCTCGAAGGCGACGGCGTCGTCTGCATCGCTGCCCACGCGCAACGGCTCGCGCAGCTCGCTGACCACGACGTCCCTCCATCCGGCGCGGGCGAGGGTCATCTCCACATACGCGGGGTCAGCTAGTGCGAAGGGACCATTCGGTCGAGCGACCAGACGCGGGAGCCCTAGGTGCGGTGCGAGCGCATCGAAGGGCACCGTCCAGTGTTCGTTGCGGGCCCGTTCAGCCCAGCAGACGAAGGCGAGCCGCCCACCTGGCCGCATCGCGGAGCGGACGTTCGCGAACGCAGCTGCGTGATCACCGAAGAACATCACGCCAAAACGGCTGATGGCGAGATCGAAGGTAGCGCGACCCAGGTCGGCCGTCTGAAGGTCACCAACCTGAAACCGGGCATGACCGGTGCCCGACTCCGTTGCACGGGAGCGAGCCTTATCGATCATCGCTTGCGAGATGTCGACGCCGAGCGCGCTGCCCGCGCCGGACGCGACAGCCGCCGCCGCGCGCAACGTTGTGCTGCCGCAGCCACAGCCAATGTCGAGGACGTGTTCGCCTGGCACAGGCGCTGCAGCAGCGAACAGCGCGTCCCCGTGCCCCGCGAGCAGATCGTCGTACCGGTCGTCATGGTCGGCCCAGAATCGTGCGGTCGGACCGCTCCAGTCGATAGGGCGAGCCTCCGCGGCGCTCCCCACACTGTCGTTCGTAGCGCGGACGACGTCGACGAGATGGGCCAGCGAGTTGCGTAGGTGGTCGGGACCAAAAGGCGGAAAGTCAATGATGTCGCGCGCTTGCTGGGTGGCACCGGACCAGTCGTAGGTCAGGGTGATGTCGGTCGCGTTCCCGTCGGCGGGTGCGAGGTCGTATTGCCAGAGCCACCCGCCGAATTGGGCCACGCCGTGGTCGTCGAGGTATCCCGTGCGCCAGGCGAGGGCCGACGACGGCTGGTAGGTGAGGACTTCGTTGATGGTCTCGTAGGTCTTGTTCGGATGCTGCTCGTGGTACATCGCCATCCGGAAGCGCTGTCCGGCACCGGTGACGCGCTCGGTGTCCAATGCCCCTTCGACCCGGCCGATCCGCCCTGCGTCCACCGCCTCGTCGACTCGGTCGGTGCCGTGGATGTCGGCGTGCGTCCTGGGATCGGCGAGCACGGCGAATACCGTCTCAGGGGGCGCCAGAATGCGCCGCGTCGCGGTCAGGGTGTCGGCCGTGGTGAGCGACCTGTTGTCAGCGCCCATGCTCGATTCCTCTACTGCTGCCCGGGTCAAGCCTCGGCGGCCGCCGCGGTCCTGGCTTGCGGTCTGGCTGCTGTGTCCTCGTTCATTGTGTCGTCCTCGTTCATTGTGTCGTCCTCGTCGCCGTTCGCGTTCTGCACGTGCCGGAACGCCCTTACGGCCAGCACGGCCAGGCAGGCGTAGAAGATGGCGCTGACGACGCCCACGACATGGATACCCGTGGTGAACGCGTCGCGGGCCGCGCTCAAGAGGTAGGCGCCCTGCCCGGCGGGCAGGTGTGCGGCCGCGTCGACCGCCCGGTCGATGTTCTCCCGGGCGGCGTCGGCGACATCTGGTGGCAGCGTGGCGAGCGCGCCCTCGACGTTGCTGCGGTACACCGAGGTGCCGAGCGTGGCGAGCGCAGCGATTCCGAGCCCGAGCCCGAGTTCCGTGGTCGTCTGCACGATCGAGGCCCCGGAACCGGCTTTCTCCGGCGGGACGGCCGCCATGGCGAGGTGGTTGCACAGCGCGGCCAGCGGCGCGGTGCCGAGCATCACCACACACATCGCTATGAAGATCGTCTCGGGGCCGGACGTCGAGCCGGCCAACGTGAAGATCAGGTAACCGACACCGGCCACGATCAGCCCGCCTGCGATCAGGTATGCCGGACGGATCCAGTTCGCCACCGACGGGGTGCTCAGGTTGCCGACGATCATCAAGACGTTGGGCACTACCAGCAGCAGGCCCGCTCTCAGCGGAGTGTCGCCGGTGACGTCCTGTAGGTACAGCGTGACGAGCAGCAGGGTTCCGGCCCCGACCGTGGCGGTCACGAAGAACAAGGTCAGCGCGGCGCTGAAGGTGCGGTTGCCGAACATGCGCAGGTCCAGCAGCGGGTGCGGCAGGTGCCGCTGCCGCTGGACGAACACCACTCCTGACGCGATGCCGAACATCAGCGCTATGGCGGGTAGCCACTGCCAGCCGTTGCGAGCCAATGCTTTGAGCCCGTAGACGAAGGGCAAGATCACGGCCAGGGACAGCACCACACTGAATGGGTCGAGCTTGCCGGCCTGTGGTGCCTTCTGCTCGGGTAGCAACGAGGGACCGAACACCAGCAGCAGCACGATTCCCGGCACGGCCACCAGGAAGACCGAGCCCCACCAGAAATACTCGAGTAGCACGCCACCGACGAGCGGGCCAAGCGTCATCCCGCTCATGAAGCAGGCCAGATACGCGGCGAGGGCACGGCTGCGTCGCTTCTGATCGCTGAACGAACCGGTGACCAGGGCCAGCACGGACGGCATCATCGCAGCACCTGCCACGCCGAGCACCGCGCGGCTGGCGATGAGCATTCCCGCGCTCGTGGAGAACGCCGCCGCGACCGAAGCGATGCCGAACGCGCCGCCGCCAACGAGTAACAACCTCTTCCGGCCGATCCGGTCACCGACTGTGCCCATGGTGACCAGGAAGCCAGCAACCAGCAGTCCGTAGACGTCCACAATCCACAGCTGCTGGGTACCGCTCGGCGCCAGGTCGGCGCTCAAGTGCGGAACAGCCAGGTAGAGCACAGAGAAATCCATGGCGACGAGGAACGTGGGCAGGCACAGGACCGCCAGCCCGACCCAGCGCCGTCGCCCGGCTGCGGCTTCGGTGTCCGCGGCGGTCATTGTCATCGTCCTCGTCCAGCTATGCCTGATGTCATCAGCCATGACCATCCGTCGAGAGCGGCGGCGCGCTCAGGGCCGGGCCGCCCGTCCTGCCGCATGCGGAGGCCAGCGGTCGCGTGGCCGTCACCGCCGTCCGAGCGCTCGGGTGATCAGCGGCCAGGCGCGGTTCAGTTCGCGCTGCCAGTACACCCAGTTGTGTGTTCCCGGCCCGTAGAGGTCGATGCTCGCGTGCAGTCCGAGCGCTCTCAGCCGATGAGCGAACGCCGCGTTCTCGTCGCCGATTGACGCTTCGGTCGGGTCGGCGGCGGAGCCCGCCCGGTCGAGCGGGCCGGGCTGGCCGTTGCCCGCGGACACGAACAGGGCGACGCCCTTCAACCGCGGCGCAAGGTCGTAGGGGTTGTGCGCGCGCCACACTTCCGCGTCGCTGATCGGGTCGCCCCACAGCGCATTCGGGTCGGCGCCCTGGGAGGAGACGAGCTTGACGTACGCTTCGGATTCGCCGTCGGACAGCCGGGTGTCAACGATGCCGCTGAACGACGCTGCGGCGCTAAACATGCCGGGATGGCGCGCGGCGTAGTCGAGCGCGCCGAGCCCGCCCATCGAGACACCGGCGATCACGGCGGGTCCGCTCGTGCGGTAGCGGGCGGCGAGCACTCGCGGGAGCTCGGCGGTGTGGAAGGTTTCCCAGCCGGGGCCGTGCAACCAATCGGAGTAGAAGCCGACCGGGCCGCCGTCGGGCATCACGACCAGCGCGGGCAGCGACCGGGACAGCCGCTCGATGTCCGTGGACCGCATCCAGCTCAGCTGGGTGTCGCAGCAGCCGTGCAGCAGGTACAGCACCGGCCAGCGGCGCGCGCGGTGGTTGGCGTACGCGCTCGGCAGCAGTACGCGTACCCGGACGTCACGACGCACCGCGGGCGAGTGGACGACGATGTCCTGCAGGCGTCCCCTCACGGGCGTGACGGACACGATTCGCGCCGACAGCGGACTCGACGAGCTCGCCGTGGATCCTGCGCCGCTGCACGACGCGGCCACGCATGTCATGACCGCGAGCGCCCACAGGCGTGACGTCCAGCCCGTGGTGCGCCGCACGGCAACTCCCATCCTCGACATCCGATGCTGGTCGAGTATTCGGCCCCGGCGGGCCACCGGTAAGGTCCAGTCGAGGCCGAATATTGCGGGCCAGTTCCCACTAGCACCGCCACCGCAACGCGGTCGCTCCAGGCATTCCCGAGCGGCGGTGACAGTACAGTCCGAGGCGATGCCAAAACCGTGGGCCAGTTTCGGGCAAGACTTCTACCTCGACGTCGATCGCGACCACGTTCGCGCCAGCCTTGAGAGCGCGCTGCGTGACGCGCTTGTCCGTGGCCGCCTGACAGCGGGCTCCGCCGTGCCGTCCTCACGCGTGCTGGGAAACGATCTCGGCGTTGCGCGCAACACGGTGGTCACCGTGTACAACCAGCTCATCGCCGAAGGATTGCTCATCGCCAGGCCGCGGTCGAGCACGCTCGTCGCCGGGCACGTCAGCGCCCCACGTGTCGCACCGCCGGCGGTCATCGACTCGTATCCGGTTCCCGCACCGTACGACCTGCGGCCGGGGCAACCGGACCTGTCCAGCTTTCCTAGGAAGACGTGGCTCGACGCCGCGCGACGTGGGCTGGAGGCGGCGGCCGCAGACTCGTTCGGATATTTCGAGCCGCGTGGACGGCCCGAGGCACGCATTGCACTGGCGACCCACCTGTCGCGTACTCGCGGGCTGCAGGTCAGCGAAGACCAGATCGTCATCTGTCTCGGGGCGATGCACGGGCTTCACCTGATCGCCAGTGCGCTTCGCGTCCGGGGTGCCTCCGTGTGGGCGGGGGAGAGTCACAGCCTGCACGTGCACCGTGACCGCATCCGTCGGCTGGGCTACACCATGAGGTACCTGCCGGTCGACGCGGACGGTGCGCACGTCGAGCGCCTCGATGACGACGACGCTGTGCTGCTCACACCCGCACATCAGTTTCCGTTCGGCGTCGCCCTGTCACCGCGCCGTCGCAAGGAAGTCGTGCGGTGGAGCCGCGCCACTGGTGGCGTCATCGTCGAGGACGACTACGACGGGGAGTTCCGCTACGACCGCCGCCCGGTGCCTGCCCTTCAGGCCGCAGCACCCGACCGCGTCGTGTACGTCGGAACGGCCAGCAAGACCCTTGCCCCGGGCTTGCGGCTCGGATGGCTTGTCGTCCCTCCTGGCCTGCTCGACGCCGTGCTCCGAGCCAAGTCCTTGTCCGATGGCCACAGCGGGTTCTTCGAGGAGCTCACCCTCGCCGAGTTCATCAGCAGTGGCAATTACGCCCGGCACGTCCGCAGCTCGCGGTTGCGTTACCAGCGTCGCCGCGATCACCTCATCGCCGCGCTGAGTCATGTCCCGCGCCTACGGGTCGTGGGCACCGCGGCCGGTCTGCATCTGCTCGTCGGGTTGCCTCCCTCCGTGACGGAGCACGACGTCATCGCTGCCGCGCAAAAACGAGGACTGCACCTCGAAGGCCTGGCCCGGTATCGGTCCTCCGACGAGTTCGACGCGCCACCCTCCATCGTGATCGGCTACGGATCGCCCCCCGACCACGCCTTCCGCGAATGCATCGATCGGCTGGTCGCGACATTTCGCGAGTGCCGCGCCTAGTGCCCGGATCCGTCGACGGCAATGCGGTGCCGGCTCAATAAGAGCTGGTCCCCGATATTCGGCCGCGACTGGACCTTAACGCCGGCACGCCGCGACCCAATAATCGGGCAGTACGCGCTCTGCGTGAGTTGGCGCAATGCATACGCAGCGCGGCCAGCCGGGCGTTACCGCTCGCTTGGTTCAGGCGCGCAAGGCGATCCAGACGTGACAGACGGTCGTTCTCGACGAGGGGGGAGGGGACGCTCGTGCAGCCTTTCCTCGTTTCCGGCGTCGTCTTAGTCGAAGCAAACGCCGGATCGTCCCGGCGATGAATTCCGCTCCCATGTTCGTCGCTGACACCACCTCAATGCCTGTCGCCGATGCGTGGGGACGTCAGGGCCTCTGGTGGCGCCTCTGGAGCATCCTCGACAATTCGTGGCTTCGACAGATCCAATGACGGCCGCGTGCGCGACGTGGGCGGCCCCCTACCGGAATGAGTGCCATGGTCGAACCCGCACTGGCACGAGCTGCCGTCCATGCCGAGCTGGACCGCGTCCGAAGTGAGTTCCATGCGTTGGTCGCCGGCGCTACGGCCCACGACCTGCAGCGCAAGTCCGAAGGCACGCAGTGGACGAATGGACAGCTCCTTTTCCACATGCTGTTCGGCTACCTCATCACCCGAAACCTGCGCCTCATCGTCAAGCTGATGAGCCGCGCGCCCGACCCGGTTCAGCGTGGGTTCGCCGCGACGCTCGATTGCGCATCGCGTCCCTTCCACAGAATCAACTACTGGGGTTCATGCGCCGGGGCGAGCCTCGTGGGGCCCGTGCGTGCCGACGCGTGGTTGGGGCGAGTGGTCGCCTCGCTGCACCGCCATCTTGATCACGAGTCCGGCGCGTCGCTGCGTCTGACGATGCGATTCCCGGTGAAGTGGGATCCGTACTTTGCCGAGGACATGAGCTTGGCGGACGTCTACCACTACGCCACACTGCACTTCGACCACCACCGCCGACAGCTGACTATCAGCGACAGGTCGTGTTGACCTGGCATATCAAGCACGTCCGCTCATCGCGCATCCCGAGGTCGGTAATGAGCTCTCGAGTGTGACGGTCGAGCGTCCGCCGACGTCGTCGAAACCCGACAATGACGTAGAAGGGGTACGTATGACTAGCCAACCAGTGATCGTGGATGTGTTCGTGTCAGTAGACGGCTGGGCAGGCAGCGACAATCTGCCTGGCTACTTCGGCTATCACGGACCGGAACTCGAGCAGTGGATCAACGCCGAGCTGGCGCAACCTCAGGTGTACCTGGTTGGTCGGCGTACGTACGAGATGCTCGCCGGTCTGCCCGCCGAAGCGCTCGACGAGTCCTCCAACCGGATGTTCGCGGCGGAGAAGGTCGTCTTCTCGCGCACCCTGGACACGGTGGACTGGCCGAACTCTCGCATCTGCCATGACGACATGGTTTCCCATGTCGAGCACCTGAAGACGGCCGGCGAGGTGCGGCTGCGGACGATGGGTAGCTTGTCGATCGCCCGGCAACTGCTCAACGCTGGATTGGTCGATCGGTTACGGCTCTTGACGTTCCCGCTGCTGGCTGGCCCCGACGGTCGCGAACCCTTCTTCGCCGACATGGCGTGCGCCGCCCTGGAACTGGCTGACCACCGAGTCCTGGATGGTCGCATCCTGTTAGCCGAATGGGTTCCCACCGACCGCGACATCCCTCGCGTCTGACGGGCAACTTTTCCGACGTCCGAGCTCCAGGCACCGCCGCGCGAGACCGCTGTGCGCCGCGGTGGAACGTTCCGGGTCGTCGCTGCCTCTATCGGGTATGAGGCTCGCTCTGCTCGACCGTCCTGGCCGAACGATCACGACGACCATCGCCGTGCCTGGCTCGCGCCTGGGCCCCGGGGCAAGTGGTCCGCGGTGGTGCTTGCTGCGGCGTTGGCCCTCGCCGGAGGACACGTCTTGTCCATCGCCGCCGACAACCCCGCGGTAGCAGCGGCGATCGCTCAAACTCCGCTGGCCGACGGACACGCGGCGGCAACCAACGCCCCGAAACACATGACGACGTCGGCCCTCGTGCGCCTGATGTCGCGGGCCGCGCTGGACGGTCTCGGCGGACTCGTCGGCCGCCAGCCTGTCCTGGTGCCGGCGGCCGGAAATACCGGTGAGGTCGCCATTCTGACCACACCCGATGCGCTCGATGCCACCCGCGCGCTCGATCCGAACGGTCAATACAGCGACTGGTCCCAATCGCTCGCCGCCCGCTGGGCGCTCCGCGCCGGGACCTACCGTCCCGGACGGCGTGCCCAGCGGATCGCGTGCCCGTTACTCGTCATCGTCTGCGATCAGGATCAATCCGTTACCCCGGAACCGGGCGCCCAGGCCGCAGCCACCGCACCCCTCGGCGAGCTCGTCCGGATGCCCGGCGGGCACTATCAGCCATTCCTCAGCGGACATCGACAGACGATCGAGGTCGAGATCGAATTTCTACGCCGTCATCTGGTCAAAGGCTGACCAGTCCGTCCCACGGTGCTCTGCTGCTCGACAGCCCTTCGCGGACCACATTTCACGGGTCCGACGATGGAAACGGCTCATGTGTGCTCGCTGACCAGGTCGCCGACGAATCCGTGACAACCGCAACAGCCGTCGTCGCGCTGCGGCTACTCGAGGGCGTGGTGGGCGACGTCGATGTCCTCGTCCCGGGTCACGGGTCCGTCGGCGGAGTTGATCAGGTACGCGCACGGATCGAGCAGGATCACGGGTACGTGCAGGCTCTGCGTAACGCCGGTGCTCCCGGCGACTCGCGGGTCAGCCCATCGGCCACGTACGGCAAGGATTGGCAGCCCGGCGTGCATGAACGGCAACTCCGGCGCCTCGCCCGAAGAAGCGAGCGTGATCGGACGTCCGGCTAGCTATGGATCAGCGGCTCACGGTCCGCTCCGGCGAGTGGGGGTGCAGCCCGCGCCTCAGAGGACCGAGTAACCGGCTGGCAGGGGACGACGGCCGGTTAAGGCCAGCAGCGCCGCGGATGCTGTTCCCTGCACTGCGGCCAGACCACCGATGACGGCAAACACGTCGGCTACCGCACCTTGGGGAACATCGGCGCTGACGCCGAGGGCGACCGCCAAATCGCAGGTATGCACCGTCAGCTCAAGGGTGCGGGTCGGGAGGTAGCCCGCCAAGGTCATCGTCCCGAACGGAGTGCGCACCAGGGCGGTGGCGGGAGCGGCCCGGACCCGCTCGGGTACCCGGACAACCAGCTCGCTCAACGCGGCCATCGGGTCCTGGCCGAGCGCGCCGCCGGCGGCGCGTCCGCGCTGAACCACCGCTGCGGTGTCAGCCAGGGCGCCGGCAATGGCCACGTAGTACGCCACGGCATCGGCCAAGTCCACCGGGCCAGAGTCGGTGCTGGCGACATCGAGGTAGGTCTCCACCGTCGACAGCGACCGGCTGGTGTGCCCGAGCAGGTCGCGCACGGACCACTCACCGAGGCCGGGGGCGTCATAGTGGCCTGTCGCGCAGGCGCTGACTTCGAGGAACCGTCGGGCGGCACTATCGAAGGCATCAGCAGCGGGAGCGTGCATCAGCCCAGCATCGCAGCCGCCGGTGTGCAACGCTCATACCGGCCTCATCGCGGTCACCGATCCCCAGTGGCCTTCGAACTACCGTGACGCCATGAGTCTGGCAATCGGGATGGTGACGATCGACTGCGCAGAGCCGCAACAGTTGGCGGCCTTTTGGGCCGAGGCGCTCTTGCAACTTGAGGAGGATGTTATGTCGGAAACTGCCAACCCAGACTTCGGTGTCGCAGTCGAGCGAACGCAAGGCGCCGTAGCGGCTCTCCTCGCGGGCAATCCGGAGCCGGAAAAGGCACTCTGGTCGCGGTGTGATGACATCACGCTCGCCAACCCGTTCGGCGGGTTTAGGCGAGGCTGGAAGGAGGTTGAAGAGGGTTTGGATCTCGCCGCGAACGGGTTCGCCAGTGGAGGTAGTTGCACATTCGAAGAGATCGAGAAAGAAGCCGGGTCCGATATTGCCTACGTTTTCCAACTGGAACGGTTCCAGTCCAACCTCACGGAGGCGCGGGGAGTAGCCCGCGGCGCGCTTCGGGTCACGATGATCTTCCGATTGGAAGACGGCGATTGGAAACTGGTGCATCGGCAGGCCGACACCCTGACGGAGCCTCAATCGCAGAATCGCGAAATCCACGAACCGTCGTAAGGGCAACGGTTCAAGAAAGGAGGTGGTGCGGATGAAAACTCTCCACACTGCGTATCGCGTCACCGATTTGGGGATCTCGCTCAGCTTCTACGCCACCCTGGGGTACGGCGAAGTCGGTCGGGTCGACATCGGCAACGGCGCCAGTCTCACCATGCTGAAGTTTCCCGATGAGCGGGTCGTCACGCTCGAGATCGTCCACCGACCAGCTGCCGGTGCCGTGGAGATCGGCTCCGGCTTCAGCCACCTCGTCGTCCAGGTCGATGACATCGCCACTTGCGTCGATGCGCTGACAGATGCCGGATTGCTGCCCGACCCGGTCGAGCACCCCGCCGGTCCGGACGGCCCGAAGACGTCGTGGCTCAGCGATCCTGACGGCTACCGCATTGAGCTAGTCCAATGGCCACCCGGGCATCCCGACGGCATCACGGTCGCCGAGTTCAATTGACCGGCGACCTCGCGCCGAGATTCCCCCCGTCCGGCCAGGGCGGGAAGACAAGGTAGTCGCGGCTGCTGCGGGCGATTAGCGTCGCGGATTGAGGAAGTGTGCGATGGTTGAGACGATCAGTTGCTGACGCTGACGCTGACGCTGACGCCGGCGATGGGTCCGCAACTCGCGCATCGAAATTTGACGTCCGTGATCGGGCGTGGTTCCGACGTGGGGGCGCGCCTGCACGCGCAGCGAGGGGTTCTTCTTCGCCCCGCACGAAAGGTGGACATGGTGGCGTTCCAGCCAGGGCCGCTCGGTCGGCGACTGGCGCGAATGGATGCCCGCCACGCGCAGCGCGATGATCTGCCAGCAGGAGCGGTACGACGTCGGGCACCTCGCTCCGCCGCGATCGGCGGCGGGTGACATCGGGGGTGGCGCCGAGGCCTGCCGTCCAGATCGGAGTGGTGACGCCGCACGCGGCGCCCGGCCCAGAGGTGGAATTCGCGGCAATGGCGCCCGGAAACGTCGTCACCCGGCTGGCGTGCGTCGCGGGCGTGGCCGGCACACGCGAGTCGACATCGGCCACCGAATTGGCGGCGCAAACGGCCGCCCCGTTCCTCGACCGCGCCGCGCACGCGCTAGGCGCCGAGCCGATCGAGGTCGTCGGTTATGCCTCGACCACTTCCGGCTACGTCATCGGCTTCGACGCCGAACGGGAGATGCTGTCGCGGTTATCCGAGCTGACAGGACGTCCGGCGGCGGCCACCAGCGCGGCAGCGGTGCGCGCCCTTCACATGCTCGGGGTGCGGCGGGTGGCCGTGATAGGCGCGCCGTGGTTCGACCCCAGTTTCAACGATCTCGGGGCCGCGTATTTCGCCAGTCAGGGGTTCGACGTCGTCTCGTCTAGATCAGCAGACCTGTCGCAGCATCCAGTCGAGATCCACCCGGCGGACGTGTGTGCCTGGACGGCACAGCACGTCGAGGACGCCGCTGACGCGGTCTTTATCGGCGGCAACGGCTTCCGCGTCGTGGAAGCGATCGACCCGCTAGAAGCGCTGCTCGACCGCCCCGTCCTCACTGCCAACCAAGTTCTGCTCTGGGAACTGCTGGCCCACACCGACCATCGGTTCCCGATCACCGGCTTCGGCAGACTTTTCACTCACCGGCCCGGACCCGGTGCTACCAACTGAATGCGATGCACGCCTTTGCCTGAAGTGCCGCCGCCCGACTGACGGCCCACCACGGGCGGCTGACGTTCTTGAGCACCCGCGCCATCCCGGGCGGACGGAGTCAGGGCGTATTGCGGTGACTACTGCCTCGGTGAGCGGGATGCAGCCGAGACACGCTGCTTGAGTCAGCTCGGACGGCCGTAGATCGTGATGACGGTGCCGTCGGGGTAGGCGGTGACCTCGGTCAGCTTGAGGCGTCGCACTACCGGGAGGTTCTTGAACATCGGTTCACCGCTGCCGAGCGCGATGGGGCGGGTGACCAGGCGGTATTCGTCCACCAGGTTTGCGCGGGTGAGTGCTTGGGCGAAGGTGTATCCGCCGTAGACAATGATGTCGCCGCCGGGCTGGGCCTTGAGTTTCGCGATTTCGGCTTCGAGGTCTCCGCTGGCGATCGTCGTGCGCGGCCAGTCGGCCTCGGTGAGGGTCTTGGAGAACACGATCTTCGGGATCTCGTTCATAGGTTTGGCGTACTCGCTGGTGGATGTCGGCCAGAAACCGGACATCTCCCCATAGGTGACCCGGCCCATCGCGTGGAGCCCAGCCTGGGTGACCCACGCCAGTTTCCTGGCCACGACGTCCGGGTGTTCCGGCTCGCCCCCACCGATGTCCTGCTCGGGGCCGCCGGATACGTATCCGTCGATCGAGATGCCCATCTGCAATACCAGCTCGCGCATGTTGTCCCCTTGATCGTCGCTGTCCTTGTCGTTCCTCAGTCGAGCCGGCGGGCGTCGCGCCGACAAGATTATGAGCGGCGCACTCCGTCACGTCGGTGAGGTAGCGGACCGTGCCTGGAGGTGTTTCGGCGGGGATCTCGTGGGTCAGTACGAAGATCGGCACGCCGTTGTGGCGGTCGCCGGCCCAGCGGCCGGCGAGTTCGTAGGTGCGGCGGCCGGAGATCAGCGCGCGGGTGGTCAGTTGCTCGGCGTACACGTCGCCGCTCGGGCCGGGGTCATTGCGTTTGTCGAGCCAGTTGAACAGGCGGAACCCGCCGACGCCCATCGGCGCGCCCGGCCCGTCGTCCGGGCCGGTGACGTAGCCGTCCAGTGACATCGTCATGTCCACACGGATGCTGCCCATGATCAGCCGCTGCTACGGGTGTCGGTGTGCACGCGGTAGCGCAGATGGAGCACGTCGGACCCGTTGATGGCCCGCACTAGTTCCAGCTCCGTGTGCTCGGGGACCGTCCGGGTTGGGACGATCACCGCGACGCCGTTGTGGTGATCACCGGCCCACCCTCCGGCGTGATCGAAGGTGCGTCGACCCGTGATGACTGCGCCGGTCGCCATCATGGTGTCGAACACTTCGGCGTCCGGGCCGCAGCTCGGACGGTGGGAGCCCGGGCTCACACCGCCGTCGCGCAGCCATGCATGCAACCGTTCCCCGTTGATACCGAGTCCCTGCTCAGGTCCGTCCTCCGGGCCGGTGATGAAACCGTCGACCGACATCGACATGTAGAGCCTGATCTTGCCGACCGACGTTGCCACGGTCACGCCTGCTCCGCTCCCTCGCTGGTGAATTCGACATCGATGGTGATCTCTATGGCGTCAGCGACGACGACGTTACCGGCGCCGAAGCCAAGATGGATGTCGACCCCGAACGCGGCGCGGCTGATGCTCGTGCTCGCGCCGAACCCAGCCGCGGGCTCGCGCTCGGTCACATCTCGCACCTATGGACTCCCCGGCATCGGCCAACCGTAGTTGACCACTCAAGCGATCAACCGGGTGTGCCGCTGATCGGAGGTCTAGGGAGCGCCGCAAACAGCCACATCCACGTCGGACGTTGTCATTCGCGAATCGTCACGTGACAGTGGCCGAGCCGCCCAGCTTCCGTGGCAGCGTGCACAGGCAAGAACGCATCGACGAGGCGCTCTGCGCCGCGCAAGTCGACGGCAACGCGCGCGACGAACGCACTCTGTTCGCGGCATCTTTTGCGGGTTCTGGAGTCGCCCAAGGTCGTAGCGTCAGCTCGTGTGTTCGCGCTTGCGACGTTTGTCGTTTCGGTCGATCTGGTTGATCAAGCGTTTGAGTTGGGCGATCTCGTCGCGAAGGGCGGCGTGCCCGGCGGGTGTGAGACTGACCCAGGTTCGGGCGCGTTTGCCCTCGTAGCCCTTCTCGATGCTGATCAGTCCGGCCTTTTCGAGCACGTTCAAGTGCTGCGACAGGTTACCGGCGGTCAGGTCAAGGTTGGTGCGAAGGTAACCGAACTCCACGCGCCGGGCCTCGTGGGCGATCGTCAGGACGCCGAGGCGCACGCGCTGATGCACTACGTCATCAAGGCCGTTGGCGGGGTGATCGGTCATGGCAGGTCGTGTGAACGTTGCGCCAGGGCGAATCCGGCGGCGGCGAGGAGCAGGACGCAGCCCGGGACGACGTCGTGCGGCGCGATCGCCCAGCGGGAGTGGGAGGTGATCGTCCAGCCGAAGTTGACGGGGGTGATGGCGATGATCAGATAGGTGACCGTCACCGCAAGAAGCGCAGGACTGCGCTCCACCGCTGCCAGCACCACCAGGGCAAGACCGATGGCGACAGCAGGACCGATGAAGCGGTACAGATTGACCGATTGAACGTGCCAACCCAGCACGTCGTACTGGCGCAGCGACGGGGGCCGACGATCAGCCCACACCGACAATGTGGTCAGTACCAGCGAGATGACTATCCCGGCCACAACATAGGAGCGCACCCGAGTGCCGACCCCGCGCGCTTGCGAGCGCTGAAGGTAGAACGCCGCAATCAGTACATAGGCCAGCACCAACGCGATCGGCCAGTAAATGAAGACGGCCGAGTTGTACCCGCGGCAGATCTGCTGACCCGCAACGCCACCGGATACCGCTTGACACTTCGTGCGGACGATGTGACCCGCGAACGTGACCGGCAGTGAGACGAACGTGAGTGCGGCGAAGACCAGCAGCGGGAACCAGGTCGCGCGCTGGGATCGGCGGACACCGCGCGCCAAGTCGCGGGCCCGCGACAATTCCAGCCGCGGGTCGTCGTCCGACAGACTTCGCTTTGTCATGCTATCTAGTTTGTACTACAGACTTATCCTGAGTCAAGAGTTCGCTGCGGATCGTTACGTTGTCCAGGGATGGGTACGGCCCGCGACTGCGGGGCCGCCCGGTGTCAGCCGGCCGCGACGGGTTGAGCGGCCGGCTCGTTCACCGAGGTCGCGAACCTCGAGGACGCCCTCGTTTCCTTCGCCACCCGGATCGCCACCTCGGCTCTCGCCTCGTCGGACTACGTCGCGGTGATCCGTTTGACGAAAACAGAGTCAGCTCACCTCCCCGACTCTCGCAACTACGGTCTGGCCAGCGAGCCGGAGGAGGCTGTGGCTGAGCGGTTCGCTGAGTTCGGGCGTCAGGGGCTGCTCGAGGTGCCGAACCCGCGGCTGGCCGTCGACCATTTCGTCGCACTCACCCTGCTACTCGCCCTGAACAACTTGAGCCAGCCGCCCGGCGCGGGAGAAGCTCACCGTCAGACGAACAGTCCTCTTGATCAGACGATCTTGGAGGGGGTACGGGCGTTTCTCCGCGCCTATGCGCCCACGCCGGGCTAAGGAATGTGGCCGGCGCCTCGTGACCCGCCGACCGGGCGAGGTTCCTGGCCTTCGCATCGTGACGTACCCGGCGCTGCTGCGCTGGACTGGATGTGGCAGACCTCGATTCTGATCTTCGGGCTCCCCGCCGAGTTTAATAGCAGGTCGGCTTCTGTCGCGCGGGTCAGCCGGACGCCAACAGAGCGCGGGTGGCGCGGAGGCAGAAGTAGACCGTGGCGGGAAGGGTTACCAGGGCGCCGCTCAACGGGAAGCCGACGCCGCTGGCCCCGTTCTGGACGGCTTGATCCGTGGCGGCGATCGCGAGCCCGGCAGTGCCTGCGGCGAAGGCGACCGCGCCCAGGGCGTCGACCAGTCCAGCGGGCAACAGGGGCGGGGAGCTGGAACGCCGGCGCAGGGCGAGGTAGCCGAGCAGCACCAGTAGCCCGACCAGTCCGGCGATGATGCGCAGGACGACCGCGTCCGCCGCGGTCTCGTCGACTGACCCACCCCGGACCGGGAACACGCTGACCCCGCCGACGAACGAGCGTCCGAACGAGAGGTTCATCAAGAGAGCGACAAACCCGCTGATGCCCACGGCCGCGAGCCCGCAGCCAGTGAGCAATAGCGCGGCGCGAAGGGTCTCGACCACGAGAGCGAGCACCGGCGCCCGCGTGATCGGCGGCACGGGCCCGAACTGGCGGACCGCCTCCATCTCGGCTTCCTGCCGCGACATGCCCCGGGCCTGCTGTTCGGTCGCTGCTGTGTGCAGGTGGTCGCTGGCTTCGTCGAGCAGTCGTCGCGTCGTCCGCGCGTCGGCATGAGTGCGACGCAGCAACTCGTCGAGGTGGTCTTCAATCGGGGTGTGGCTCACGCGATCACTGCCTGCATGCTCGCGACGAAGCCGTTCCAATCACGTCGCTGGGTCGCGAACTCCTTGTGGCCGCCCGGTGTAAGTGCGTAGGTTCGGCGGCGCCGTCCTTGCGCAATGTCGACCGAACTCTCGACGAGGCCGGCCTTCTCTAGCCGGTGCAGTGCGGGGTAGATCGTTCCCTCCGCCAGGTCGAACTCTCCGTCACTGCGCTCGCGAAGCGCCGCGATGATTCCGTACCCGTGCGCCGGCCCGCGGCGCAGCACGCCCAGAAGCAATAGATCCACCGAATTCTTCGACCCAGCCGTCATACCTCAACACTCTAGGCATAGCGACGCTAGGTGTCCAGGTGGACTTGCCGCGTTGGTCGTTGGTCTCTTGCCAGGACGCTACGTAGGCGAACACCATCCTGGTCGGCGGCGGCGGCGGCGGCGGCGGCGGCGGCGGCGGACGGTCGGCGGGTGGCTGGAATCCTGTCACCCGCCGTCCACATCCTCGCTATGCGCTGTGGAGTCCGAAGTGGTGTGGTGATCAGCCGGCTGCAATGATCTTTCCGAGTAGGCCGTGTGATTCACCGTCGGGACCGGCCGAGAAGATGAGTTCGGTTGTCTTCGCGGCGTTGCCGTTGCCGACGCGCAGCCCCCACAGACCGTCGATGACGATCGGGTTGCCGTTTGGGCGCCGCAGTTGGCCCAGGTGGACTCCGGTGGTCGGATTGTACACGTTGATGCGACCGTTGCCGAAGTTGCCGACCAAAAGCTTGCCGCCGAACTTGCCGAAACCAGCTGGCGCCAACGCGAGCCCCCAAGGCGAGTCCAACGCGCCCCGGGCGATAAGCCGCCGCACGAGGGCGCCGTCGGTGGTGAACACGTCGACAAAGCCGTGACCGGCGCCGGGCACGTCGTCGTGCAGGGTCGCATCCTGCTTCGCGTAACTGACGTACAGCAGCCCACCAAGCTCCTGAACGTTGAACGGTGCGTACCCGGCCGGTATCCGCGGATCCACGAACAACCCGCCCGGCAACTCGACAGGGGTGAAGGTGTCGTCATAGGCCTCCACCCGCCCGGAGCGGAAATTAGCGGCATACAGGTAGGTCCGTCCGTCAGACGCCTGCCCGATGGCGAGGCCCTTGTACACCGCGTTGGCGCCATTGCGCACCGGCGTCTCGGTCAGCGTCGACGGCCCGACACCGCTCGCCCCGACGCCCGGATTCCAGCCGTCGATGCCACCGTTCTCCGAGTCGAAGAGGAACACCGCCCGACCCGAGTTGCCGACCGAATCATGAACGAGGAAACCATTGGGATCTGTGTCAGTGTCGAACACCTGACCGGTCGGCGCGCCCGCGCTCACGGTCACCACCAGGGCGACCTTGCTCACCGTCGTTGCCGTTACCCCTGTGTAGAGGGTGGTCTTGTCGGTTCCGTTGTCAGACACCCACAGCGGCGAACCAGGAGCTTGATCGGTGCCCGGAGACGCGGACAACCCCCAGGCATTAACGAGATCCGGGTCGGTCAACGCGGCGACACCCGCCATGTCCGACACCAGATTGACCTGGCGGAATCCGGAGGAGTGGCCACCGGCCGAAGCGCCCGCCGGAACTGCCAGTCCGCCCAGCATGGTCATCGCGCCCACCGTCAATGCGGCGGCCGCTCGCCGCCGCCGTGGTGGGCTGCTCGTCGGCAGTCGTAGCGGCGCTGGGCACAAGGAGTGCGACATCGATCGAGTCATCGACTCTCTCCGTTCCGGGGCGTGTCACGCCAGCCCGTCTGGCGCTCACCCACGCACCACCTCTAACCCACGTAACCGGCAACCAAACGGTTCAGCCTCGATCACGATTTCTCCGGCGACGGAGTGCTGAGGAGCAGCTCGATCTCCGCGACACGCTGCGCCAGCGCAGCAACGCTTCGGCGCCGTTCCATACCAGCCCGGTGACGGCCGGGTTGTCGTCCGCAACGGGAAAGCGCGGCAAGAGGTCGTAGGTGACTTGGATGCCGCTGACTTGCCGTTATGGATGGGGTCCAGTTGGCCTCGGGCGGGCGTCATCATGACCGTCCGGCACCATCAGCGATCGAGACGGGTAGCTCAGTACTGCAGCAACTCCCGGACCTCCACGTTGCCATAGGTGGGTAGTTTGTTTGCCCACTGCGTCGCGGCGACGATGTCAGCGCATTCCATGATGTAGAAGGCTTGGATCTGTCGCTCGCCTTGGACGAAGGGACGACGCTCAACCGCGCCTTCGAGCGCGTGGCCGGCGATCGCGGTCCGAACGAGACGGGCGTCGGACGCCGCCGGCGCAAGCGCTCCATTCAGCACGAAGGCGCCAGCCGCCTCGACTTGCTCATCGAAGTCGACCCACGCCTGCATATCGCTCTCGTCGCCACCTGCAGCATCGGTGTCGGCCCACATCAGCATCGGGTAGCGCATGCTCGAACTGTAGATCAAGCGTGCGGCCAATCGGCCGCGCTCGTCCGCTGGAGGCAACGTGTCCAATCAGGCCCAGAACGCCGGCGTCGTGCTCCCAGGCGAAGGACGACGATTCGCCAGTGGACGGTCCCATCCGCAGGTCAAGATTGAATTTTCAGCGGCCAACACCTTTGCGGCCATCGAGGCGGACCAGCGCTGCCGCTGCTGGAGGAACTCGGGCAGCTCGTAGCCGCCGGGCCGCCTGACATCGCCGCGGTGCACCCGGTGCTCGCGCGGCACGAGACCTACAACGCGTCGGCGAGCGTGCGTGCGCAAGTCAATTTCGGGTGTCGGCAGACTCGACGTCCTCGGTGTCGTCGACCACGAGAATCGTGCTGTTGGGTTGGGGCGCGCAGCTGCAATGAATCACTTGATTTTCAGCCTTGATTAGCGCGCGAATGAAGTCTGAGGTACGTTCCGGTCAGGGAGCGTGGTCGGGGGACCACGGGGACTCTGCGGACTATGTCCGGTGTCCCTGCGGGTCGAGTTTGATCCCAATTGCTTGGGAATTGGGTCGATCATCCCACGACCGCCTCAGCACGTGTCGACACGAGGGCGGCGCCCTATCGCTTGCCCGGGTCTGGGGGGACCAGTGTGAAGCGTCTAACGATTGTCCTATCCGTTGCGGCAGCGATGACTGCGGCGGTGACGGCCGTGCTGCCGTCCGCCGCAGCTGCGGCCCCTAAAACGATTCCCGCGGTTGGTGGAGCGACTGTGTCGCCCACGGCCGCGCTCTGGACACCGCTGCTTGCCGAGAGCGGCATCGACGGATCAGTCGAGCAAATAAGGCAATTGACCCAGTGCGGTAGCACGATGTACGCGGTGGGCCGATTCAGTTCGATCAAGCGGTACAGCACCACCGTCACCCGCAACAATGCATTCAGCTTCAACGCCACGACCGGCGTCATCAGTTCGTGGAACCCCAATGTCAATGGCCAGGTCAACTCGGTCGCCCTGTCGCCTGACTGTTCGACGGCCTACCTCGGTGGCACCTTCACCGCGGTGAACGGGACGGCGGTGACGAACCTTGCTGAGGTGTCGACGACTACCGGCGCTGTTAATGGCGCGTTCGCCCACAGCGCCGGAGGGAAGATCGACAACCTGGTCCTGTCCGGAACGCACCTGCTGGCGGGTGGAGCATTCACCAGCATCAATGGCTCGACAAACAAATACTTCGTCAGCCTCAATCCGAGTACCGGCAAGGACGACGGTTACCTGAACCTGAACATCTCCGGCACCTACGTCTACACCGATGACGGTGGCAACCATTCCTCCGGCAACGCCACCAGGATCTTCAACACCGACATCAGCCCGGACGGCGCGAAGCTGCTCGTGATGGGCGTTTTCACTTCCGTCGGCGGCCAGGCTCGCCGACAGATTTTCATGCTCGACCTCGGCGCGACTGCGACGATCGATCCCTGGTACTCCCCGGAGTTCGACCAGAACTGTGCCACGGTCGAGCCGTTCTGGCTGCAGGCTGCGAGCTGGTCTCCGGACATGAGCACGGTGTACGTCGCCACGACCGGTTACAAGCCGGCAAACGGCGTCGGCTACGACACCCGCGGCCCGCGCGGCGGTCTCTGCGATGCTGCCGCTGCGTTCCCGTCCGGCGCCTCGTCCACCCAGACCCACCGGTGGGTCAACTACACCGGCTGCGACTCGCTGTACTCGACCGCGGCCGACAACAATGCCGTCTACGTCGGCGGCCACGAGCGGTGGCTGGACAGCCCGGTGCAGTGTGACGGCAACGGCAACGGCACCAAGGTGGACTCGCCCGGGATGGGCGGCATCAACCCCGCGTCCGGCCTGCTGATCCAGGACGGACTGGGAGTCAACTCAGCGACCGGAGACCTCGTGGGCAAGTACAGTCGCGCCCGCGGACTCGGGGCCGACGACATGTTGCTGACGCCTGCCGGGCTGTGGATCGCCAGTGACAACGCGCAGAACTCCGACAGCTGCGGGAAGACCGCGGCCGGCAAACCTGCCTACGGACGCAAGGGGCTCTGCTTCCTGCCCTACTAGACCGTTGCCCGACGCCAGCCTTGAGCCACGGGGCCGCGAGAGTTCACGGCGTCATGCCGTCGATCCGAGCGATCGCGTAGCGCTCGGCCTCGGCGATCTCCCACGCCGCGTTGACCAGACCGATGTGGCTGAAAGCCTGCGGGAAATTGCCGAGCAGTTCACCTGTTGACGGGTCGACTTCTTCGGCTAGCAGCCCGACGTCGTTCACGAACGCAGCCGCTCGCTCGAACACCGTCTTCGCACGCTCGACCTGACCGCACTTCGCCAGCGCTCGCGCGAGCCAGAACGTGCACAGTAGGAATGTCCCCTCATCGCCGGCGAGTCCGTCGGCGCCGTCCTCTGTGCGGTAGCGATAGACGAGGCCCCGGTCATCGGTCAGTTGCCGCTCGATCGCATCGATCGTCGACAGCAATCGCGGGTCGTCGGGCGGAAGGAAGCCGACGATCGCCATCATCAGGTTCGACGCGTCCAATGTGCTAGATCCGATGCGCTGGGTGAAGGCGCCGGCCTCGTCACTCCAGCCGTCGCGCACGACCGTCGCCCAGATCTCGTCGCGGTCGCGCTTCCACCCCTCGACCCGCTCCTCCGCGCCGAGCAGCCGGGCCAGGTCGATCGCGCGGTCGAGCGCAACCCAACACATGAGCTTCGAATACAGGAAATGCTGCGGGTCGCCGCGCATCTCCCAGATCCCCTGGTCCTTCTCTTGCCATCGCCGGGCGGCCGTGTCGGCGCAGGCGACGAGAAAGCGCTTGGTGTCCGCGTCGATACCCGCGAGCTGGTCCGCGAGCCGGTGTGCCGCGCCGAGCACCTCGCCGTACACGTCGATCTGCTGCTGGTTCCAGGCGCCGTTGCCCACCCGCACCGGGCGGCTCTCGCGCCACCCCTCCAAGTGGGGGAGCTCGCGTTCGGTGAGGTCGTGCTCCCCACCGATTCCGAACATGATCTGCAGGCCGTGCTCGGGCCCGATGCCGGACGCCGCCGCCGTGGCCATGAACGCGAAGAAGTCTGCTGCCTCGTCCGGGCAGGCGGCGACCCAGAGTGCCTCCATTGTGAAGCTTGCATCCCGCACCCAGGAGTAGCGGTAGTCCCAGTTGCGCTCACCGCCTACTCCTTCGGGCAGGGACGTGGTCGCTGCCGCGACGATCGCTCCGCTGGGCTGGAACGACAGGGCGTGCAGCACGCGCCCGCTGTGCTGGACGAGCTCTGCCCACGGTCCCTCGTAGGCCTGGTGCAGCGCAGACCACGACTGCCATGCTTCGACGGTGTTGTCGACCTGTGCCGCGAGATCTTTCTGAGACCAGACGTGTGCTGGTGTCTGCTCCAGTGTCGAGCGGTGCACCGCGAAATGGGTGGTGTCGCCGGCTCGCAATGTCGTCCGCGCGTATGCGTGTGATCCGGACACGTCGAGCTCCAGTGGGGTCGTGAGGACCAGCCACTCGGCGCCGCCACGGGCGGTGACGCCGCCGTCGACGGCCGAGAGCAGCGGCACGATCAGGCCATATTCCGGTCGCGGCTCGTAGTGCACGGCGAGCTCGACCTGTCCGTCGGTGCATGCGACGCGTCGCACGAGTAGGTGCGGGACGTCGTAACCGAGTCGGTGCCCGCCATTGTCGACGCCCAAGGCCAACAGGTCGGTGAGCACGAGCGTGCCCGTGGACGTGGTGAACGTCGTCTCGAGGACCATCGTGGCGTCGAGGTAGCGGCGGGTGCTGGTCCACTCGCCCGTCGGAGCGATCTGCCAGTACCCTGCGCTATCACCCAGCAGGCGGCCGAACACCGAGGGGCTGTCGAATCGCGGAAAGCTCAACCAGTCCACGGAACCGGCGTTGGTCACGAGCGAACTCGAATGGCGGTCGGACAACAGCGCGTGGTCAGCAATCGGGGTCGACGACATCAGGTGCTCCCTTGTGATCATCGGTCGAGCTTGCAGACCGTCCGGCCATCGGGGCGCTACTGACCTGTGGGCGTAACACCGGGCATCGTGCGAGCGACTGCATGTCGACGAGTGTCGCCCATCGGCGACGAGATGGACGTGCGCCCGGGAGGTCGAGCGCGCCTCGACATGGTCCGCTGAGACGGCACCGTGCTCACGAATCGCTTTGACTACCTCGAAGTCGTTCCAATCGAGAGGCTGGTGCTGGACCACGGCCCGACGCTTGTCCTCGATGAACAAGCCGAAGGCAAGACGGTGTTGACGCTGCGGCAGCCCTCGACACGCCGTTCGGTACGCCCGGCATCGGCTGCACGAGTGGATGCTCGTCACTCGTTTCGGCCGCCGCGGGCAAGTTCGGCCCTCCATGGTGGCAGGGCGACCCGGAGTGGCGCGGGTGCACACGGCAACTGTGGGCACGTGCCGGAGGCGTCACCTATCGCAACCTCGGCGGCGAGACCGCGCGGACCCGCTGCCCGACCGGTCGATCGAGTTCACCGACGCCACCGTCCGGCTCCACCAACGCGTCACCAAGGGACCATGCGTCCCGGCCAGGTGACTATTTCTTGGCGGGGAAGAGCGGCAGGACCGTGCGGCCCCATGTCGCATTGGCGACGCCGGCCGCCGAGACGTACCAGGCGAACAAGGCGACGACGATGCCGAGGTACCCACCTGTGTGGGTGACGCCTGTGTTGGTGTTGAAGGCGCCGTAGGTGAGCAACGCGAACGTGATCAGCAGCAGGATGAAGGTCGCCGCAAGAACCGCGTTGGTCTTGATCGAGGCGATCGTCATGTAGACCGTGAAGATCGTCCAGGTGAGCAGGAAGATGCCGGTGGCAGTATGCGCGTCCGCGGGCGGCAGGGTCGGTGCGACGTACTTGAGGTAGTAGAACAGCGAAATCCAGAACGCGCCGTAGGAGGTGAAAGCGACCGCGCCGAAGGTGTTGTTCTTCTTGAACTCCCACATGCCCGCCAGCAGTTGTGCGATCCCGCCGTAGAGCAGGGCGAAGGGCAACACCACCGACTCGAGCTTGGGGTTGCCGACCATACCGGCGTTGAACAGGCTCAGCACAAAGGTCGTGGCGGCGAAACCTGCCAGGCCGAGCGGCCCCGGGTCGGCGATCGGGTCCGGCACGTGGCGCGCTGCCTCCGTGGGCGCCGGCCGGCCGTTCGATGTCGGCGCCACGTTCGGCTGCACAGTTTCGCTTGTACTCATCGTCGTTCCCGTCCTTCGTTTGAGTCGTTCTGGTGGCGGATCGGATGGTTCGACGCCGGCTGTTTGGCCCGGTCGGTCTGGCGCTGCGCGCTGATCGCTACTTCAGGAGCTGGCGCGCGATCACCATGCGGTTGATCTGGTTAGTGCCCTCATAGATCTGGGTGATCTTCGCGTCGCGCATCATGCGCTCGACGGGGAAGTCGCGGGTGTACCCGGCGCCCCCGAACAACTGCACGGCGTCGGTGGTGACTTTCATCGCGACGTCGGATGCGAACGCCTTGGCCGAGGCCGAGTACCAGGTCAGGCCCTTCTCGCCGCGCTCGGCCTTCGCGGCCGCGGCGTAGATGAGCTGGCGGGCTGCTTCGGTCTGCATGACCATGTCGGCCAGCATGAACTGCAGGCCCTGGAACTCCGCGATTGCCTTGCCGAACTGCTTGCGCTGCTTCATGTAGGCGATCGATGCGTCGATCGCGCCTTGGGCGATGCCCAGCGCCTGGGCGCCGATGGTGAGCCGGGTGTGGTCGAGAGTCGCCAGGGCGGTCTTGAACCCGGTGCCTGGGTCACCGATCATCCGGTCCTCGGGGATCGTGCAGTTGTCGAAATGGATTTCGCAGGTGGGCGAGCCCTTGATGCCGAGCTTGCGTTCGTGGCCGCCGACGCTGAATCCTGGGTCGTCCTTGTGCACGACAAACGCTGAGATGCCCTTCGGCCCGCGGGCCGGCTCGGTCACCGCCATCACCGTGTAGTGCGTTGACACGCCGGCATTGCTGATCCAGCACTTGGTTCCGTTCAGGACCCAGCTAGCTCCGTCGCGGACCGCGCGGGTGCGCATCGCGGCGGCATCGGAACCGGCTTCCCGCTCGGACAGCGCGTAGCTGAACATCGCGTCACCAGCCGAGACCAGCGGCAGAAATTGCTTCTTCAGCTCGTCAGAACCCGACAGCATGATCGGCATGGTGCCGAGCTTATTGACCGCCGGGATCAGCGAGGACGACGCGCACACCCTGGCAATTTCTTCGATCAAGATGGCGGTAGCGAGTGAATCGGCTCCCGCTCCGCCGAATTCGGCGGGAATGTGGATTGCGTGGAAGCCCGCACGGACGAGCGCCTCGAGCACGTCGTACGGGAATTCCGCGGTCTCGTCGATTTCTGCCGCGCGGGGCGCGATCTTGGCCTCCGCCAGCGATCGGACCGCTTGCCGGAGCATCTCGTGTTCATCGGTGAGTCGGTAGGTATCGAAGTCCGGGTTAAGTGCCATGTCTGAATACACCTCACTGGCGCGCATCGCCTAGAAAGCACGGTCAATTCGTTGAATCTTTAGCCCTGGATTCGGCTGCTGTGTCCAGCCCATTCCTTCTCGCGAAGCTCGAATTTCTGGGTCTTGCCGGTCGAGGTGCGCGGGAGTTTTTCGACAAACGCGATCGCCTTCGGCACCTTGAATCGTGCGATGTGCGTCTGCAGATAGGCGATCAGTTCCGCTTCGTTGGCATCGGCCCCCGGCTTGCGGACGACGAAGGCCTTCGGCCGCTCGCCCCACTTCTCATCCGGCACCCCGACTACCGCGGCCTCCAGCACCGCAGGATGCGACTCGAGGGCGTGCTCGATCTCGACGGTGGAGATGTTCTCTCCGCCGGAGATGACGATGTCCTTGGCCCTGTCCCGCAGTTCGACGTAGCCGTCCGAGTGCTGCACACCGAGATCGCCGGAGTGCATCCACCCGCCGCGGAACGCCTTTTCCGTGCCGCCCTCGTCGTCGAAGTAGCCGGTCATGACGTTGTTGCCCCGCATCACGATCTCGCCCATCGTCCGGCCGTCGCGCGGGACGTCGTTCATCTCGTTGTCGACGACGCGGATCGGATCGGCCTGGATCATCGCCACCCCCTGGCGCGCCTGCATACGCGCCTGGTCGCCCGGTGACAACGCTGACCAGCCGGGCTGCCACTCGTTGAGGGTGTACGGGCCGTACAACTCGGTCATCCCGTAGACGTGGACGATCCTCGCGCCCAGCTCACGCATCCGCGCGATCACCGTCGGGCTCGGAGCGGCGCCGGCCACGGTCGTGACCAACTCGCGGTCGAGGCGGTGGGCTTGCGGTGCCCCCGCGATCGTGACAAGCACGGTCGGCGCGCCGTCGAGGTGGGTGACCCGCTCTTCGTCCAGCAGCCGCCAGATGACATCGCCGCGGACAGCGCGCAGGCACACGTGCGTGCCGCCGATCCCGGTAACCGCCCATGGCGTGCACCAGCCGTTGCAGTGGAACATCGGCAGGGTCCACAGATAGACGCTCTCCGGATCGAAGCGTTGATGGATGATTTCGCCCAGCGCGTTCAGATAGGCGCCCCGGTGGGTGTACATGGCGCCCTTGGGCTGACCGGTGGTCCCTGAGCTGTAGTTGATCGAGATCAGGCTCAGTTCGTCCTCGACCGACCACGGCAGCGGATCCCCTGAGCCGCGCTTCAAGAACTCGTCGTAGGAGACGTAGGAGTAGCCGGCCGAATCGTGCGCGGCCGGGCCGAGCAGGTCGGTGACGGCGACGACTTCACGAACGCTCAGCAGCCCGCCCAGCATCGGAGCCAGCGCTGGGAGGTACTCCGTGTCCACCACGAGCAGTTTCGCCCCAGAATGATTGCAAATGTAGCGGACTTCCTCCGCGGACAGACGCGTGTTGACCGCTACCAGAACGGCACCGGCCAATGGCACGCCGAAATTGGCGACAAGCATCTCCGGAATGTTCGGGACCATGTACGCCACGCGGTCGCCCGGCTCAATGCCGGAAGCTCGCAAGGCGTGCGCCAAACGGGTCGCCTCGGCGCCGAATTCGCTGTAACTCACTCGCCGATCTTCGTAGGCGATCGCGGTCTTGTCGGCGAAAACATCCGCCGCACGCTCGAGAAAGGCCAACGGCGTTAGCGCGGTAAATGAGGGAGATGCCATCATAAAACCTCGACACATTGTAGGAACGTCACCGGGCCAATGCACAGACCTTCCGACTCCACATCCGGCCGATGGGCGGAAAGGAGCCAAAATACGGCGGTCACAAATTCGGACGGCGCGCAAAGAATACGCCTCTGGCATACCCGCGGTCGCCGGACAATTGCAACCTAGCACGGACCCGCACCCCCTGTGACAGGGCCAAAATACCTATGCACATCGCTCGGCGCCCCTGAGCGCTGCCCGCGACCTCGGATCTCGTCCCTGGGCCTCGCCACGATGCACGGCGCGCGTTCGGCGTCGGTAGGCATTCGTCCAGGTGGCAGAACCCGCTAAAGACGCAAGATCATCGCCGTTCCGGAATTCGGGTCGCTGAATTCGGCATCAAGCTCGGCAATGACCGCGGGTGAAGGAAGGGTCGGCGCGGTCATGCCCGAGTCCCGTGCTCAGCCTGAGAGCTGTGCCAGACCAGAGATGGCTTGACCGTGACCCTCGGTCCTGGCCCGCGAAACCCGTGGCGTCGAGGCAATTCGACGATCTGTTCTCGGACTCGTTCGGGGCGGTTTGCCGGACAAGCCTATGGTGGGAACGAGAGACGGTTCGCGCTTAGATGGCGCCGACCGGATGGCTGCATCTGCATATGGGTGTGCGGCTGCTCGGCACACGCCTCCTCGTCGAACCGTCGGTTCACGCTACGTATCGCGCAATCGCTGCACATGCAAAAAGGAAGACTATGAGCAACCCCATCGATTCTGCGTCCGCACCGGCGGCCAGGGACGACGTCGTCGCGCCGGCGACCGACGTGACGCTGCCAGCGGATTCCCTGTCCGGCGGCACGGAGATGCGTGACAAGGTGGTCAGCGCGACAGAGGCGGTGCGGCTCATCCGGGACGGCGACTCGGTGATGGTGGAGGGGTTCATCGGACAGGGTTTCGCCGAGGAGCTCACGCTAGCGCTGGAGCAGCGTTTCCTGCAGACCGGAACCCCCCGCGACCTGACATTGGTGTTTACCGTGGCTGGGGGGGATCGGAAAGGCCGCGGGCTGGACCGACTCGCGCACGAAGGCCTCGTCAAGCGGGCGATCGGGGGCTATTGGGGTTTGTCGCCGACGCTCGGCAAAATGGCTGTGGCCGGAACGATCGAGGCGCACAACCTGCCGCAGGGGGTTCTCTCCCAACTGTTCCGCGATACCGCAGCCGGCCGACCCGGCCTGCTCACCCGGGTCGGACTGGGCACCTTCGTCGACCCACGAAATGGCGGCGGAAAGATCAATGACGTCACGACCGAGGACCGCGTCGAGGTGCTCACCGTCCACGGCGAGGATTACCTGTTCTACAAGGCATTGCCGCTCGATGTGGCGTTCCTGCGCGGCACCACCGCGGACCCGGAGGGCAACATCACCATGGAGCGCGAGGCGCTGACCCTGGAGGCGCTCGCGGTGGCGACCGCGGTCCACAACGGCGGTGGCTTGGTGATCGTGCAGGTGCAGCGGGTCGCCGATACCGGCAGCCTAAGCCCGCGCGAGGTGAAGATCCCAGGTGTGCTGGTCGATTGCGTCGTCATTTCCGAACCGGAGCACCACTGGCAGACCTTCGGCACCGCGTACTCGCCGGCCTTCAGCGGTGAGCTGCGGCGCGTGCGCACGTCGACCACGCCGATGCCGCTGAACGAACGGAAGATCATCGCTCGCCGGGCCGCGATCGAACTCCGACTCGACAGCGTGGTGAACCTCGGCATCGGGTTGCCGGAGGGGGTGGCGAGAGTTGCGGCCGAAGAGCACATCCTCGAATACCTGACACTGACCGCCGAACCCGGCCCGATGGGAGGCATGCCCACCTCCGGGCTTGATTTCGGTTCAGCCGTGAACGCGCATGCCATCCTGGACCAACCGTCCCAGTTCGACTTCTACGACGGGGGAGGGCTCGACGCCGCGGTCCTGGGGATGGCTCAGGCCGACCGTCAGGGCAACGTCAACGTGAGCCGGTTCGGGTCCAGACTGGCCGGCTCGGGCGGGTTCATCAACATCAGCCAGAACGCTAAGAAGCTGGTATTCGCCGGAACCTTCGTGGTGCCCAGCCGCTGCCGGGTGCAGGACGGCCGGCTTGTCATCGCCGAAGGAGCCGTCGCGCCCAAGTTCCTCGCGGATGTCGAGCAACGCACTTTCAGTGGGGAGTACGCCGCCGCGGCCGGACAACCCGTGCTGTACGTAACCGAACGATGCGTGTTCCAGCTCACCACGGACGGGCTGGAACTCATCGAGATCGCCCCTTGGCTGGACCTGGAGAAGGACATCCTCGCCCACATCGCATTCGAACCCATCATGAACGGCGTGCCCCGCTTGATGGACGCCCGAATCTTTGCCGCCGACCTGATGGGTCTCAAGGACGATCTGCTCACCGTGCCATTGGAAGACCGATTCTGCTACGACGCCAAGCGGAACATGTTCTTCCTCGACATGGAAGGCATGTCGCTGACCACCCTCGAGGACGTCGAGGGCATCGGAACCGAGGTCGAGAAGCGTCTGGCTGCCATTGGCAAGAAGGTGCAGATGGTCGTCAACTACGACAATTTCTATCTAGCGCCGGATCTCGCCGATGCCTACGTCGGCTTGGTCCGCCGGTTGGCCGAGCCCTATTACGCCACCGTGACCAGGTATACGACGAGTTCGTTCATGCGCCTCAAGCTCAGCGAACAGCTGTCCAATCGGGGACTGGCGCCACACATCTACGAAAGCCGTCGGGAGGCCGTGAACCGGAGCGGAGAATAGAAGTCGGCGGCGACGGCGTAGCTCGACCCACGCTCCCGGTCCTTGGGGGGCCACAGCAGGAGGTAGGACCATGACAGAACCATTCTCAGCCGTAGCCATCATCGGTGGCGGATTCATGGGTGCAGGCATCGCCGAAACCGCCGCGGTTGCCGGGATCCCCGTTGTGGTCCGCGAGCTGCCGGAGTATCTGGACGTAACCCGTCAGCGGCTGCACACCTCCCTGGGCCGGAGGGTCGAGAAGGGCAAACTCGATCCCGCGCAGAAGGATGCCGCGCTCGCGCTCATCACGTTGACCAGCGACATGGCCGACGTTGCCGGCGCTGATCTCGTGATCGAAGCCGTCTCCGAAAATATCGAAACCAAGACCTTGATCATGAAGACGCTCGACGAGATTGTCGGTGCCGGCACGATCTTGGCATCGAACACGTCGGCCATCCCGATCGCGCAACTCGCAGGTGTGGTCAGCCACCCCGAGCGGGTAGTGGGATTGCATTTCTTCTCTCCGGTGCCGGTGATGAGCTTGGTGGAGATCGTGCGGGCCCTGGACACCAGCGAAGAGACAGTCAAGCTGTCGCGCATGTTCGTGGAACGACTCGGCAAAGAAGCCATCGAGACCAAGGACCGGTCCGGGTTCATCGTCAACTTCCTCCTGATCCCCTATCTGATGGCCGCCGTGCGAATGTACGAGGAGGGTTTCGCCAGCCGCGAAGACATCGACCGGGGGATGAGGCTCGGCGCGGGTCATCCGATGGGGCCGCTAACCTTGTGCGACTTCATCGGCCTGGACGTCTTGCACGCAGTCTGCAATTCCATGTACGACGAATTCAAGCTGACCGAATACGCTCCGCCTCCGGTGATGAAACGAATGATCGCCGCCGGACGATTGGGAAGAAAATCCGGCCGAGGCTTCTACGACTACACTTGAGCGCCACGGCAGCCTGAGAGCCGTGATCGGGTTCACTGTTCCCGTGCCCGGGCAATCCAGGCGTGTGCAGCGGAAGAATCGGGCCGCGTCAGTCATTGCGTCGTCATGACTTGGCTCGCCTCCCGGACGATCGCTGCACTGCGCGCGGAGCACGACGCCCTGGCACCGATCGTGCGTGACCTGACCGATGAACAGCTCACCGGGCCGTCCGCAGCCACGCAGTGGACTCTCGCCGCTGTGCTGTCCCATCTCGGCAGCGCTGCCGTGATCACTCTCGCTGGTTTGCAGTCGGCTCTCGGTGCCGGGCCGGCACCGGAGGCTGGCTTCAACGACACGAATCGGCGCAACATTCGTGGGACGTCCGCGTGCCGCGTGAGCCTTCCACGGGTCTATTGCCGGGCTCGGCAGGCGTTCTTGCAGAATTGTTCTCCGGAGAGCTCCTGTTCCTGCTCGGCTTCCTCGGAAAGGCCGACCTGATCGCAGGCCCGGTCCGGCTGGAGATCGTCGATTCGGGGTATGGATTGTCAATCGCTGACTCGGTGGCGCTCGTGTCGACGGTCGATCATCCCACCGCCGCGTTCACCGGCCCCCTAGAGGCAGCTATCCGCCTGATCGCGGGGGGCTAGGCCCATCGCACACTCCGGGGGATCTCACGGTCACGGGCAACATCACGCTCGACGACCTGCGGACCATCTTTCCTGGCTTCTGACCGCGCTGCTCTGCGGACGAGGCACCCGGGTTCGGCTCGGCCTAGAGGTGCCCAGTCGCACGTGGTCGGGTCGCCCCCCGCGCCGGTATTGAACTGCCCACACCTCGAAACAGGTTGTCGACGAGGGCGTTGACGAAGGCCTTGTCAAGAGGCTGGTCGGGCAGCAGTAGGCGGTGATAGCAAGCACCCCACAGCTGATCGACCACGGATTCGGCATCGAGGTCGGGGCGTAGCTGTCCCTCGGCGCGGGCGTGCTCGAGGCGGTCGACCGCGAGGACGCGGCGGGGCCGGAATACCGCTCGAGGTAGGCGGTCATCAGGTCCGGGTCGGTCTGGGCGCGCGCGATCAGTTCGGCGATGGTGCGTCCGGCGCTGGTGGTGCTCAGCAGCCGAACAAGGAGTGCAGCTGGCTGCGCAGGTCGGCCTGCACGTTGCCAGAGTCGGGAAAGGCGAGGTCGGGGGCCACAGTCGTGAAGTACCCCTCGAGGGCGAGGGCACCGGCCGAAGGCCACAGCTTGTAGATGGTCGTCTTGCTGGACCCGGATCGCCTCGCCAACTCCTCGATGGTGAAGGCACCGACACCAAACCACGGCAGGAGCTGTTCCATGTCCAGCACCACGACTGACAACCGTCCGAGCGCGATGAACATCGGGGTCCAGTGACCGGGCCACAGTGCCCAGACCATCGATCCGTCAGTGGTCACCCGTCGCCGCGCGTCACTACCTTGCGGTTCGGATCGGCAAGCGCGGGTTCTGATCGATGTGCTCGCTGTAGAGCACTGTGCCGTCGTCCCGGAGCAGGTTGATGGTGAGTGATGAGTCCGAGCCGATGTCGAGGCGGCCCCAGGCGAAGCTGATCGCTCGGCCGGGTGCGCCGTCGATGGTGTTGAGGAACCGGGTCTGGTATCCCCAGGCGGCCTGCCAGTCGGTGAGGGCGGTGGTGGTGTGGTAGGTGGTGTTGAAGATCGGGCCGCACAGCAGTTCGTACACCGGCCTCGTGGGACTCAGCTTCCACACCGCACCGGCGTGCATGTCACCGGTAACGAACACGACGGTGCCGTTGACCCGCGGTGAACCGCTCAGCTTTCCGGTAATCCAATCCAGTATTTCTTGCTGCTCGCCGGCGGCGTAGAACTCTTTGAACGTGCGTGGCGAGAAGATGATCTTGACCGGTGCGTCACTCTCGGCGAGGCTGGACAGCAGCCAGGATCGCTGGGTGGCGCCGAGCTGGCTGGCGTAGCCCTGACCGTTGAAGCTCTGCGGGTGCATTCCCGGGGTGTCACGCCACAGCCGGTTGTCCAGCAGCCAGAACTGCGCCGCCCCGCTGGCCCAGGTGTCGTAGCTGGGCGCCGACGGGTGGGTCAGCTCGTAGCCGGTGTTGTTGAAGGACGTGCCGGCGGCGATGTCAGCGAACACCCGACGTGCTTGCGGATACACGTTCGCGGCGTAGCTGTTGTCCGGGCCGCTGTCGTGATCGTCAAGCACCATCCGAACCGGGATCATGTTGTACAGGTTCGCCAGGTCCGGCTGGAGGAAATGGCGGCGCATCCCGGTCGCGAATTTCGTATACAAGTGGGCCGAGGTGTCCTGCAGGAACTCTGTCCAGGTGTCGACATAGGACGTGTCGCCCATGTGCACAAAGAACGCTGGCCGCGCGGCAGCAATGCTTCCCGCCGCAACGATCGGCCGGTCCGATTGGCCGGGGTGCGCGATCTGCGTACAGCTGCCGGCCGCAACCGAAAACGCCGCCGCGGTCCAGGGAGCCGGTCGCGCCGGGATGACCCGGACGATGCTGTCGGTGCTGTACGCAGCCGCCAACTCGGCGGTCGGCGACGTGCCCAGCTTCGCGACATATCCGCGCCAGTGCCACTCGCCCGGCGCGGCGCCCGTGCCCGGCGCCATCCGGAACTTTGCGACGTTGACCGGATTGGCCGCATCAAGGCCCTTCGCGGTCGGCGTCCATAAGCTTTCCACCACTTCCGCCGGATCGTCCGCGGGCCACGCCAGCACCTTGACCATCGCCGGCTCGCTCACTACCGCCGACACCTGCATCGTTTCGGCGCGCAGTACGGGTTGGGCCATCGGCGCCCCCAACACGCAGCAATGCGCTGCGAGCAACTGCGGAGCCCCCGTGGTCGTCGTCATCGACGGCGCCGGCACTGGCGTCGGCGTCAACGCGGCTGCACGATGAACACCGAACACGGCCGTCGCCGCGCCGGCGCCCGCACCAACTAGGAACGTCCGTCGAGACAGCTCAGCGGTCACGCGGACTCCCGAGCAAGCGGCCTGTCTGTTGCATGACGTGTGCGGCTGGCCCGGCGCGATCTCGCCACCCGGAATGTAGAGCCATCACAAACGACCAGTTGCTGCGCGTGCCGTCGGTGCATCGATCGATGTCGTCATCATCTGCATGGCAGGGTCGCTCCCGATACCTCGCCGAACGTGCGTACTCGCTCCTGTCCATCGGCCATACCACCGCAGACCTGAGGAAAACGGACGTGCGGCTCCTCGACAGTTCGACGACTCCAACGAGTGTTGGGGTGACGTTCAGCGGTTGTCCTGCGGAGGCGTCAGATAACGACGGCGATCGTGTTTCCAGGTTGATGGATTGATCAAGTCGGCGGGCAATGTCGGTGCGCTAAGTTGCCTTTCGCACGTCTTCGTCGACGAGGTCGGCGTTGATGGCGATGGCCGCGGCGGAGCCTTCGCCGGCTGCGGTGATCACTTGGGCTCGGGGATTGGCCAGGTTGCCGGCGACCCATACTCCGGGCACGCCGGCGTGTCCGTTCGGGCCGGTGGCCACCCAGCCGTTCTCGTCGATGGCGCAGCCGAGCGCGATGAGCAGGCCATTGTTCGGAGTGAGACGCGGCGGCACGAACACGGCTGCGCAGGGAACGAAACGCCCGTCGTCCATTTCGATGCCGCTCATCCGGTCGTTCTTGACTTGCACCCGGGTGACGTCGCCTTCTACCAGGTCGATGTTCCGTGCTGTCAGCTGTGCTCGATGCGTGTCGCTCACCGTGCCGGCCGGACTGACGAGGACGACGTCCTCACTCCACTGCCGGATGATCTGCGCATAGTTCACGGTGTCCGGCGACCGGCCAATCACCGCGAGCGGCTGGTCGCGTACCTCGAAGCCGTGGCAGTACGGGCAGTGCAGGACGTCGCGGGCCCACCGTTCGCGCAGCCCGGGGATATCGGGCAGCTCGTCGCGAAGGCCGGTCGCCACAAGCAGCCGGCGCGCGACGAACCGGTCGCCGGCCGCGAGGGAGACGCAGAACCCTGTCGTTCCGGATGGTGCCACGTCCGCGACGACGCCATCGTGAATCGTGGCGCCGTAGCCGGTCACCTCCTTCCGGCCGATCGCCAGGAGCTCGCAGGGCGGCAACCCGTCTCGGGACAGGAACCCGTGCATGTGGGCGGCCGGAGCGTTGCGGGGAGCGCCGCCGTCGATGACCAGAACGCTGCGGCGGGCGCGAGACAGCACGAGCGCGGCCGACAAGCCCGCCGCTCCACCGCCGATCACGATGACGTCGAAGTCGGTCATGAGCGAGCCTCGCGAGCGAATGACACATGGGCATGGCCTTCGGCGGCCGGAGCGAAGCGGAGGGCGGTCATGAGCGAGCCAGTTCGGTGTGGTGGCGGGCGGCGGTCACGACGTCGGTGATGGCTCGACTCGACTCTGCGGCGAACCGCCGGTCGACGAGCAATTCGATGTGGGTGGCGCCGTGGAAGACACGGTGGGTGCTGTTGGTGGAGAGCGTCGCGAGCTTGTTCTGGGCCTCGGGCCAACCTGGGTCCTGATCGCGATCGGCGGTGACGACGATCAGCGGCGTGGAGCCGAGGGTGGTCAGCGCCTTGGCCTGGGTGAACACGTTCGGCAGTTCGGACCACTCGTCGCGCTGGGCGCGGAAGTCGCGGGCGGTGGCGGCGAAGGCGCGTTCCTGCTCGCGCTCACGGGTGGGCAGTCCGTCGAACTGGATGGTGGCGGCGAGGCGTCCGACACCGAGCCGGGCCAGGGTCGGCAGGAGCCCGGAAGCGCGGCGGTACATGGAGTAGAAGCCCGGGTAGTTGGGCAGCACGGTGAACTGCTCCGGGGTGGCGGAATCGAGCAACACCATGCCGGCGATCTCGGACGGGTAGCGGGCGGCGAAGATCATGTTGTAGGTGCCGCCGATCGAATGCCCGGCCAGCACGTACGGGCCACCGATGTGGGCCTGGGCCAGGGTCGCATGCAGATCCGCTGCGACCTGGGCGCCGTCCTGCGGTCCCGACGCAGCCTCGCTCCAGCCCTGACCGGCGCGGTCGTAGACGCAAACCCGGGTGGTGGCGGCGAGGGTGCTGGTGATCCACGACCAGCTCGGCGTGCGTTCGCCGAAACCGTTGGATAGCAGGACGGTGGGGCTTGCGCTGCCGGTGCAGTGCAGATACATCCGGTGCCCGGCGACCTCGTAGGTTTGGCCGGCGGGCGCGTTGAGGCTGTGATCGACCGACTCGAGAACGGTTTCGGTCGCACCTCCGATGGCGGCCAGGACGAGGGCGACGCACACCGGCTGTACAAGCCACGTGCGGGCGCGAGTGCGCAGTTCCTTCCGGACGCGGCGGATCATCCAGACGGCGAGACCGAGCAGCGCCGGCGGCCAGACCCAGCCGAGGTCGGCCATCGCACGGTCCCCTGGCGCAAAGGCGAGCAGGGCGGCCCCGGTCGCGGCCATTGCCGCGGCGGGCACGCGGGCCCAGCGCTGCGGCTGGTCGGTCCAGCGGGCCGACATCCAGGCCAGCGCCGCCCAACCGGTGGCGAAGCAGAGCAGCAGCGCGGCCGCGACGATGTGCTCGCGAGCGCCGGGGAGCACGACAAGCGTGAGCGTCAGCGCCGCGACGAGGCCGAGCGTCATCGACGCGGCGACGATGCGCACGATCGGCCCCGATCGGGTTGCGGTCGGTTCGGGTGGTGTCAAGGTCTCGGCGGTCATGATGTTCTCCTCGATCGGATGGACGGTGCGTGTAGCGAGCCTGTTCGCGCGGGCGGCCGGTCGCACCGGCGAAGTCGCCGGGTTCTGGCCGAGGATCGACGGCCGGGCGCGCGACTGCGGCCCGGCCGATAAGCCGGCCGGGCCGCAGGGGACTATCAGTGCATGTGCAGATGACCAGGCGAGCCCCCGGCCCCGACAGACTTCGACATCGTTGTCACGGCCATCGCCGCGACTGCGACGGCTAGCGCGCCGGCGACGGCGAACCCCCGTCCAGCGCCGGCGGTGGCGCCGGCGACCGTGGACAGGCTTCCGGCGCTCGCTGCCACGGCCGCGAGGATCGCGACGCCGAGGGCAGCTCCGATCTCGTGGCCGGTCATGACCAGCCCGGAGGCGGTGCCTGCGTGTTCGGCCGGGATGCCGGCCGATGCGGAGATGAACACCGCGACGAACACCAGTCCAGAGCCGGCCCCAAGGACGAGCAGGCCGGGCAGGACGCCACCGAGGTAGCCGGAGTGGGTCGTGCCGTGGTCGAGCAGGAAGGCGCCGAGTGCGGTCACGAGGAGTCCACCCGCTGCGACGTGACGTGCCGACGTCCGCGCCAATAGGTGGCGCGCGACGTGCGTTCCGGCGGTCAATGCCAGCGCGAGCGGGAGCAGCGCGACTCCGGTGCGCAGCGCCGAGTATCCGAGCACCGTCTGGCAGTAGATGGAGGTCAGGAAGATGACGCCGACGAGGACGGCGGTGACGCCGGCCATGGTGGCGGTGCCCGCGACAAGTGAGCGGATGCGCCAGGTGTGCGGAGGCACGAGGGGCGTGGAGGCCCGGCGCTCGATCCGCACGAAGGCCGTGAGCAGGGCGACGGCGGCGGCGAAGGCGCCGACAGTGATCGGTGACGCGGCTCCGTGGGACGTGATGGATTCGATCCCGTAAACGAGGGCACCGAGTCCAGCGACGACGGCTGTTCCACCCGGCAGGTCGAGCCGCTTGGTCGCGATGCGATCGGGCGCCGTCGCCGGCAGTTTGAGCAATCCGGCGACGAGGACACCAATGCCGACCGGGGCGTTGATCCAGAAGATCATCCGCCAGCCGAACCAGGTGGTCAGTGCGCCGCCGAGCAATACTCCGACGGCGATGCCCATGCTCCCCACGGCGCCCCAGAGGGCCAGGCCCTTGGCGCGCTGCGCTCCGGCGTAACTGGTCATTATCAGCGATAGGGCCGCCGGCGTCATCACCGCCGCACCGAGACCCTGCCCGGCGCGCGCCCCGATGAGCACGCCGGCGTTCGCGGCGAGCCCGCTGGTCATCGACGCGATCGTGAAGACGGAGACGCCGGTGAGAAACACCTGCTTGCGGGCGAACACGTCCGCGATCCGACCGCCCAGCAGCAGGCCCCCGCCGGATGTCAGCAGGTACGCCGTGATCAGCCACTGCGCCGCGCTGCCCCGCAGGTCGAGGGCGTGTCCGATCGTCGGTAGTGCGGTGTTGACGACCGAGATATCCAGGACGACGAGAACCTGGGCCGCGAGAGCGAGGACGAGGACCGTCCACGGTCGGTGGGTCTCCGCCTCAACCGTGTTCTGATGGCTCGGACGGGCGGGCGCACGCCCACCGTGTCCGGGTGGTGCGGTGCGGTGCTCTCCGGTCGTGGTCATGACGACTCCCTGGGACGGCTAACTGTGTGCCGCTGACCCTCCCGTCCGCAGGCCGGCACTCGCGCCGGTGAAATCGCCGGGTCTGGTCCGGTGTGGCCGCTCAGCCCAGTTCGAGGTGCACAAGCTCGCCGCGCGAACTCACCCCGGTCTTGGCGAAGACGTTGCGCAGGTGGAAATCGATGGTCCGCGGGCTAAGGAACAGCTGGGCCGCCACATCGCGGTTGGACATGCCGTCGGCAACCAGGCGCGCTACCTGGCGTTCCTGTGCCGTCAGGTCGGTCGCCGTCGACTCGTCCCGCTTGCGAGCGGATTCGCCCGACGCCCGCAGCTCTCGTCGGGCCCGCTCCGCCCACGGACGAGCCCGAATGTCCTCGAAGGTGCTCAGCGCCGCGCGGAGGTGGTTGCGAGCATCGACGCGCCGACGGGCCCGGCGCAAGAACGCCCCGAATGCGAGATGGATGCGGGCGGCCTCGAACGGCCGCGCCGCGGCGTCCTGGTGCGCGAGTGCCTCGAGGAAATGCGTTTCCGCCGACGAAGCGTCCGCCGCCACCGCTCGTCCGAAGGCGACCACCGCGCGGGCCCGGGGCGAGTCGACCTCGTCGGCGAAGTGGGAGAGCTCGTCCAACCAGGCAGCGAAGGTGTCGGGTTGATCGGCGCGCACCGCGACCTCGAGCCGGTCATAGGCTGCGAGCCGGGTGAACGACGGCTGTTTCATGAGTTCGAGCTGGTGCAGCGCGGCCGCGGGGCGGTCGGCCAGCGCGTGGTGACACGCCTGCGCCCAATGCCGGGAGTCCTCGACGAGCACACCCAGTATCCCGGTCGTGCGCTGGCGGCTCACGACATCGTCGAGCTGACGTATCAACGCGTCGTAGTTGTCGTCGCCGCGTTGCGCCGCGATCCACGCAAGCTGAGCCAGGGGCATGGTGGTCAGCGCCTCCTGACCGAGGCTGCGGGCCAGGCTCAGCGCTTCCGTCGCGTGATCGCCCGCGCTGGTCCAGTGCCCCCCGGCCAGATCGGCGAGCGCGAGACGGGGCAGGGCGAACAGCACGAGTGCGACAGCGCCGTCGTCGCGGGACTGCGCGAGCAGACGGGTGAAGCTGCGCCGGAAGGCATCATCGTCACCGAGGTGGAATGCCGCAATACCCAGGTTGGTGAGCAGATCGGTCTCGGTCAGATTGCGGCCGGCGGCGAGCGCCGCTGACAACGGGCCTGCCGCTCGGTGCAAATCGCCGGAGAGCAGCGCATGGAATCCGAGAAGCAGATTCGCCACGCACTGCTCACGATCCGCCGCGCCGGTCCCGAACGGTCCGCACAGCTCGTCCGGATCGAGGTCGGTGCGGTCAAACGGATGAACGAATGTCGACGCTGCGGTGGCCTGCATCCCGATCTCGCGGGCTCTTTCCCCGTCCGAGGTTGCGACGCTGCGGGCGGCGTTCGTCCAGATGCGGATCGAGGCCGCCACCGAGCCGGCGTTGAGCTCGACGCGTCCCCGAAGCCGGTCGAGGTCTGCACGCAGCGTCGGGTCGGCGGTGCGCGGGCGGGCGTCGTCGGCCAGGAACACCGCGCGCGCCATCTGCCCGGCAAGCCACGCATTGGTCGCCGCTGCGAAGAGTCGATGCGCCCGATCCGCGTCGTCCGCGGTGAGTTCGGCCGCCCGCTCGAGCGCGGCACTCGCGGCCTCGTAGCCTCCCCGCCGGGCCGCACGCTCGGCCGCGTGATCGAGTGCCGCCGCCACCCCGGCGTCCGGCTGATCGACCGCCCGGGCCCGATGCCACGCCTGCCGGTCGACATCCTCGTCGGCCACCATCACCTGGGCGAGGGCGGAATGCGCCCGCCGCCGCGCCCCGCTGGTCGCACCCTGGTAGATCGCGGAACGCACCAGCGGGTGCCGCAGCGCGACCCGCGAGCCGGATACGACTAACAGACCGGAGTCCTCGGCCTCCTCGAGCGCTTCGGACCCCGCGCCAAGCAGTGCCGCAGCCGCACGGACGGTCGCGGACTGGGTCGAGTCGTCGGCCGCTGCGACCAGCAACAGCGTCTGCGCCTGCGAACCGAGGTGGCGGCAACGATCGAGGAACACTCGCTGGACGTCGGCCGTCAGTGGCAACGAGGCCGGCAACGGAACCTTCCCGCTCAACTGAGGCGCGGACAGCGCCTTCGGCAACTCGACGAGCGCGAGAGCGTTCCCGCCGGTCTGGCGCATCAACGCCTCCCGAACCTGACGCGATACCGGCGCCTCGGCCTGTTCGTCGAGCAGCGCGCGCGCCGCCTCGGCGTCGAGACCGTCGATCATCAGTTCCGGGATGCCGACGCCGTCGAACCGGCGCACGTCGCCCTCGCGGGCCGCGAACAGCAAGGCGATGCGCTCCGGTCCGACGCGCCGGGCGACGAAGGCGAGCGCGGCCGCTGAAGCGTCGTCCAACCAGTGAGCATCGTCGACCACACAAAGCACAGGTGCCTGCTCTGCGAGCTCGGACAGCAGAGTGAGCACCGCAACGAAGATCACGAAGCGGTCGCCGGCCGATTCGGCTTCCTCGCCGAAGGCGCGCCGCAGAGCATGCGCCTGCGCAGCGGGCAACTGGTTCGCGTGCGCCATCGCCGGACGCAGGAGCCGATGCAGCGCCGCGAACGCCAAAGGCGATTCCGATTCGATTCCCTGAGTCGACAACACCTGCATGCCCTCGGCGCGGCCGATGCAGTCCTGCAACAGGCTCGACTTGCCCACACCAGGTTCGCCGCGCAGGACGAGGCTGCTACCCCGCAACGCCCACGCCCCGACGAGAAGGACGCCGATCCGTTCCCGCTCGCGCTCTCGACCGTGGAGCATGCCGGCAGCCTAGCTAGCGCCAGTCACCGCCCGATGATGACGACGGACCAGAACGGGTCTGTGGCATCACTCAAATCATGCGCACCACCGTGATGCCTATAGCGAATCGCTCACGAAGACCTATGGAAGTTCACGGACGTGGCGACATCGTTCATCGGCTCTCCGCGTCTTGTCCGCGTAACCGGAACAGGACCTCTCCGGCGTCGTGGACGACGAAGGTATCTCGGTCGGCCTCGCAGGCCGCGATGTCGATCGAGGCGGGATCCAGGTAGTTCAGGTTCACAGACCGGACCACGTCCTCAGGGATGCCGGTTGCCAACGTGACGGTGACGCGGCTGTGTTCACCTGTGTCCGCGTCCCAGGTGCCGGCGCCTCGCAGGTGGGTCGAATGGGCCAGCACGCCCCAGTGCACGGTCTTGAACCGGGCCCACTGCTTCACGAAGTAGTCGCGACAGTGGTAGCCGATCTGGTTGACCTCCGGGTGCATCGCGGCGATCTCGGTGATGTGGGGGGCGTAGATGATCACTTCACCACCGTCGGCCACCACGGGTTCGAGCTTGTAGAAGCCTTTTGCCGCCGTCCAGATGTCGTCGTACTTGCGGGGCATCAGCGACAGCACGCGGGTGACCGGCGCGGTCAGGTACCGGACGTGGGTCTGCGCCGACACGTCCGCTGCGGCGGCCCAAGCGGCCTCCGGCGTGCCGAATGTCGCAGCGTGGAGCGCTCCGGTCCCGACCTGGGTGACCACGCACAGTGCCAGGCGACGGCTGGGGACCATCGCAGCGGCCTCGTCGATCAACGCTCGGACCGGGGTCACGCCGCGGGTGCCGATGATGTTCGCGCTGCTGATCAACGCTCCCAACCAGTGCGACAGGTCGATGATCTCCTGCCCGGCGACGCCGGGGAAGAAGTACTTGTTGCCGCCGGAGAAGCCCACCACCTCGTGGGGAAAGACCGGGCCGACGACGAGGGCGATGTCGTGCTCGGCGACCGCGCGATTGAGCTTCACGTCAACCGCGGCATGCAGCAGGCCGCCGGACAGCGTGCCGATCCGGGCTGCCGGGATGATGCCGAGGTCGACGAAGGTGTCGGGGTCGTTCCAGCGGTGGTTGAGCACGGTCAGGCCCGGGTAGCGGCTCGCCAGCTCGCCGGCCGGGTAGCCGAGCCAACCGGCCAGTTGCTGCTCATCCATGGCGGCGTGCGTGCCCAGGGCGACGAGCGCGGTCATCGAGGCGACGCGGCCGTGCAGCGCGTCGTGGATCGCGCCGATCAGCAGCGGGAGCGGGCAGCTGCGCGTCCCGTCCGGGACGATCACGCACACAGTGCGCCCGTCGAGGTCCACACCGGCAAGCGACTGGGCCACGAACGCCGTCACCTGCTCGGACGTGAGCACCTGGTCGGCGCCGCCGATCATGGCAGCCGGTTCGGTGGTGTCCACATCGCGATCCACGGTGCGGGTCATCACGCCACGATGCGCGCCTCGCTGCTGCTCCCGCAACCGACGAGCCGACCTTCTCTTTCGAGATGTGTGGGCCGGGGCGCTGTGCTGGTTCCCTGGACGGTCTTCAAGTTCGCGCGGACTGCGAACCGCCTACGCTCGCGCGCTTCGACGCTTCCGGGCCTGGCCCGTGAGCTGCGTGCACTGCTCGACAACGAGGGCGACAAGTGCGGCGTCGCTGCCCAGACCTAGTCCGAGCCGGTCCAGAACCCGCGGTACGGCGTCGGCGAGTCGGCCGTGGGCGAGTGGAACGACGTCGTCGCTGCGGGCGTCGTCGACCGGTACGCCCAGTGCCCGCAGGTGACAGATCCAGGCAGCGAGCACGCGCGTGGCGCCGGCCGGCAGTCGTCCGGCGGCCCGCTCGCTGCGCAGGACGGGAATGATCCGGATCGGCAACTTCTGCGAGCCGTCCGCGGCGATGCGATCGAGGCGATCATTCATGCGGGTGTTGGCGAATCGGTGCAGCAGGGCGGCGCGGTACGCGGCCAGGTCGGGTTCCGGTTGACCCAATTGTGCTGACGCAACGGTCCACCATTCCTGAACCCAGGACCGGCAGGTGTCGTCGTCGATGGCCTGCGCCACGGTAGCGTTCCCGCGGAGCGGGCCGGCATAGGCGAGCAGGGAATGCGCCCCGTTGAGCAGCCAGAGCTTGCGATGCTCGTACGGCGTGACGTCTTCGGTGAACCTCGCGTGAGCGCGGTGCCACTGCGGGCGCCCGGCCGGGAAGGCGCCGCTGAGCACCCATTCCGCGAACGGCTCGCCGACGACCGGGCACCGGTCGTCGAAGTCCGTCGCGTCACCAACGATGCGGATGTCCTCAGCGACGGTGGCGGGCGTGATGCGGTCGACCATTGTGGTGACGACAGAGACCGATTCGGTGCACCACGCGGCGAGATCGGGGTCGATGGCCTCGGCCAGATCGTGGGTGACCCGTCGGGCCAGCGCGCCGTTTCCGGGTGTGTTGTCGCACGGTACGAGTGCGATCGGACCCGCACCGGCGGCGCGGCGGGCGGCGATGCCGGCGAGCAACCGTCCGGGAGCGGTACGTGCCGGGGCGGTGAGGTCCGCCCGCAGGGCCGCGATGTCAGCCCGGACCTCCGGTCGCGCCGTGTCGAGACCGCCGTCGAGGCCGCGAAGGTAACCGGCCTCGGTCACGGTGACGGTGACGGCGGCCAGTTCGGGCGACGCCATCGCACGTAACCAGGCATCGTTCTCGGCGGCCGCGTGAGCTCGCGACAAGCAGCTCACAACCTCGAAGCGGTCCCGGTCGTTGCCGCGCGCGACCAGCGTGTACAGGCCGTCCTGCTCATTGAGTTCCCTCACCAGGCCCGAGTCGCGTCGACCGGTGAAGGCGACGATTCCCCAGTCGGCCGCGTCCGGGGAATGATCGGTGTACCAGCACTGGTGAGCGCGGAAGAAGTTGCCCAGGCCCAGGTGAACGATCCGGACCGGTGCCGCGGCGCGACCCGCGCCCGACCGCCGTGACAGCCGCCGGCCGCTCATCGGGACCGAATTCGCTCAGCCTGCTGCGCCCCGGAGGTGGCATCCGATCGGAGTTCGCCCAACCCGATCCTGGTCTGACCCACGACCGAAAGCTACGCCGACCGTCGCTCGCGAAGCGACCGCCGCCGACGGCGGCATTGGCGGCGACTCCAACAGGCCGCGACATCCCGCGTGTCCGACCCGCGTCAGTCCAGCAGAAAGGTTTCTCGAAGAGATACCGGAGTCGGTGTCGGATCGGGGTCCCGGCGTTCGTAGAAGGGATAACGCCGATCAACCGCACTCGAGGAGGACATCATGACCGCTACCTACACCTTCGACGTCTTTTCCAGCCTTGACGGCTTCGGCGCCCACAGCGGCGACTGGGGCGGCTACTGGGGTAAGCAGGGCCCCGAGCTTTGGTGTCGACCACGCTGGAAGCATCTCTCGACTGGCCGGACGCGACCCTCGCGAGCGGCGACCCCGTCGATGTCCTCGCGCAACTGAAGGAGGAGTCCGACGTGCCGCTGCGCTCGCACGGCAGCCTGACGTTGAACCGGGCGCTGATGGCTGCCGGGCTGGTTGACCGTGTCCAGGTGACGATCTTCCCTGTGATCACCGGTCAGACCGGAGTGGACTCGATCTTCCAGGGCGGGGCCGACTTCGACCTCGAGCTGATCGAGACTCAGACGTTCGACGGCCGTACCCACGAGCTCATCTACCGTCCTACCCTGCATGCCTGAGTCATCCACGTGTCCCAGGCAAGCTGCCGAGCTTGACGCGCACGCTCCCCATGACCGCCACAACTCCTGGACACTTACGTCGAGGTGAGTCGCCGTCGCCGTTCGGGGAGCGTTCAGCCCCTGGTGACCGCTGCCGGTGATCGCGACTGAACGGTCCGGCTCGCGGCCACGTACCTTGCAGTATGACCACCGCGCGCCGCTGGGCAGTCGTGGCCGCTGGCGCGGTGCTGTTGCTGCTCGCCCCGTACGTCATCAGCCGGATCCCCGTCGCGCGAACCAGCATTTCCGCAACTGCCCTGCTGACCCGGATCCAGGCATCGGCCGGCATCGGCTACTCCGGCTACGCCGAGTCCGCGGGCGCGCTCGCCCTGCCGGTCACCAACTCCGACTTCAGCTCGCTCGCCGATCTGCTGGGCGGTCGTACAGACCTGCGGGTGTGGTGGCGCGCAGCGTCGGACTGGCGCGTGGACACCGTGAACGCGGTCGGCGAGCGGGACTACCACCAGGACGCCGCCGGCACCTGGCGATGGGACTACGAGGACAACTTCGCCGAGCGGACCGACTTCGCCGCCGCACCGCAGGCCCGCTTGCCCCGCGCGGACGATCTGCTGCCGCCCTCGCTCGCGCGCCGGCTGCTCAGCCAGGCAGTGGCAAGCGAGGTGAGCCGACTGCCCGACCGGCGTATCGCCGGACGGGACGTCCCGGGCCTCCGCCTGCGCCCAGCCGCCCCGGCGTCAAGCATCAGCCAGGTACAGGTGTGGGCGCTGCCGTCCGGGCTGGCCCTTCGGGTCGACGTGTTCGGCCGCACGGGACCCGCCGTGCTCAGCTCCGCGATGCTGGATGTCACCCCGCACCGCCCGACAGCCGCCCGGACCGTCTTCACGCCGCCCGCGGGCGCCCAGGTGCACACCGACGAACTGCCTGACATCGTCTCGTCCCTCGATCAGTTCGCCCAGGCCACGCCGCCGGTGCGCCTCGCCGGCCTGACCCGGGCGCCGGGCTTCCAGGCCGGCTTCGACTCGGTCGGGCTGTACGGGCGCGGAGTTACTCTGCTCGTCGCGCTGCCGCTGCCGCCGCGACTGGCCGACGAGCTCGCCGGCCAGCTCAGCGGTGCCGCCGCCGTCACCCAGCAGGGCACTGCCGCGGGCCTGCAGATCGGTCCGGTGACGCTGCGCCTCACCGCACGCGCGCCCAACGGCACGCGGTGGCTGCTCGCCGGCACGGTGACGCCGAAGACCCTCGTCACGGCGGAGCGGCAGTTGCCGGCGCTTTCGGGGTTCGTCTCGTGATCCGAACGCATGGGCTCACCAAGCGCTTCGGCAAGCTGTGCGCAGTCGACAACATCGACCTCGACGTCCATGAGGGCGACATCTACGGCTTTCTCGGCGCGAACGGCTCGGGCAAGACGACGACGGTACGGATGATCCTCGGCCTGGTGCTCGCGACCTCCGGCGACATCGAGTTGATGGGACGACCGATGCCCAGGTCGGCGCTCAAGGTGCTTCCCTCGGTGGGCACGCTGATCGAGGGCCCGGCGGCCTACGGGCACCTGTCCGCGCGGGCCAATCTCAGCATCCTGGACGCGAGCGGGACCGGCGGCGGTCGGGCATCGCGGCGCCAGCGCATCGACCGCGTCCTGGAGGAGGTCGGCCTCTCGGCGGTCGGAAGCAAAGCGGTCCGTGCCTACTCGCTCGGTATGCGCCAGCGGCTCGGTCTGGCCTCGGCGCTGCTGCGGGAACCGCAGCTACTGATCCTGGACGAGCCGACGAACGGGCTCGACCCGCAGGGCATCCGCGAAATCCGCGAGCTGCTCGTGCGTCTCAACCGCGGCGGGACGACCGTGTTCCTGTCCAGCCATTTGCTCGGTGAGATCGAGCAGATGTGTACCCGGGTCGGCGCGCTGGATCGCGGCCGGCTCGTGGTGCAGGACTCGCTCGAGGTGCTGTGTGGCCCGACCGGACGCACCCTCATCGAGACGCCCGATCCGGACGCTGCCGTCGCCCTTTTGGACGGTCGGGTCGAGGCCCGCGACGGGGCCCGGTTGATCGTGCGCGGCGAGGCACCGGCCGACCTCAACGCGATGCTCGTCGCGCGCGGCGTCCCGGTCCGCGAGCTGGTGCCGGAACGCCGCAGCCTCGAAGAGGTCATCCTCGAGCGCACCTCGCACGGGTCGGATCGGGTGATGCCGATATGATCGAGGTCGAGCTGCGCAAGCTCGCGCGGCGCCCGCGTACCTGGCTGACACTGTTGCTGCTGGACCTTTTGCCCACGATCGTCGCCGTGCTGCTGGCCGTCACGCACGCGGGCCCCCGCCCCGGTCAGGGCCCGGCCTTCCTTTCGGCGGTGTTGGCCAACGGCGAGCTGTTCGCGGTCGCGGCGCTGGCGATCGTGCTGCCGCTCTTCCTGCCCATTGCCGTCGCGGTGGTCGCGGGCGACTCGGTCGCCGGCGAGGCACAGGCTGGCACGCTGCGTTACCTGCTGGTGCGCCCGGTCGGTCGCACCCGGCTGCTGGTGGCCAAACTGGTCGCGGTACTCGCCTTCGTGGTGACTGCCGTGGCGCTCGTAGCCGCAACCGGGTTCGTCGTCGGCAAGCTGCTGCTCGGTGGGCAGCCCTTGCCCGCCGGCACGTCCGTGGCGAGCGTCTCGGGATCGACGTTGACCCCCGGACAGATCGCGCTGCGCACCGTGTTCACGATCGGCTACGTCGCCGTGTCCATGCTCGCCGTTGCGGCCATGGCGCTGCTGCTGTCGACGCTCACCGATTCGCCGTTGACCGCCGCGCTCGGCGCGTTGGCCTTCCTGGTCGGGTCGTCGCTGCTGCTGACCCTCGACGCGGCGCGCTCGATCACGCCGTACCTGCCAACGCGGTATTGGCTGGCATTCGTCGACATCTTTCGCGACCCGATCCTTTGGCGCAACGTCGAACGCGGCCTGTTGCTGCAGCTGGTCTATGTCGTGGTGCTGCTTGGTGCGGCGTGGGCGAACTTCAGCACGCGCGACATCACGAGCTAGCGGGGGCAGTCGGCGCGACCGAGGGCCACCGCCGGGCCGGCTGCGAGTTCCTTCACGACCATCGCCTGCACTGCTGGGTCACCGGGCAGCCCGCCGTGCTGCACCTGGTCGGCCGGGCAGACGGCCTGCACCGTCACGTTGAGCGCGCCGCTCAGTCGGGCGGACGAGGGCGGCAGCACCACGTTGTCATGCGTCGTCCAGATCGACACGAACGTCGGCCCATCCGGTGTCTCGTCCTGGGCATTGAGCGCGCTGAGCAGATCGCTGCCGGGGACGAGCTCCTGGCAGGCAGTTGGGCAGGCGTTCGGGAGGAACGAGCCCGCCGCGCCGGCGAGATCTGTGCCGTGATGCGGCGAGCCAAGCGTGATCACGCGGCGCGCGATCGCCGCCCCGTCGTCATCGCGCACCCAGAGCCTGGCGACCACGCCGCCGGCGGAGTAGCCGACGACGTCGATCGAGCTGGCCTGCTGCCCGCGCTGCAGCTCGTTGGCGGCCGAGGCCAGCGCCTTCGCCTGCGTGCCCAGATCGCCGGTGCCGTCACCGGGAAGATGCAAGACCTGCACGGTCTTGCCGCGAGCGCGCAGCACCCCGGCGAGCGCGTCGAGACTGCTCGTGGATCCGCCGTATCCCGGCACGAGCAGCACCGGGCCGGGATCGGACTGCCCGACGGGTAGCGCGTCCGTCCGGCCGCCCGGGCCGCGCGCCACGAACGCGACAGCGACGGCGACGACCGCAGCGAGGACGATCACGGCGGCGAGCGCGAGCAGTGCCAGCACGAACCGGCGGCGGGCTGGGGCGAGCGAGGACAGCACCCGTCCATGGTGCATGGGTCCGCTGTGCGCCCTCCAGCAACTCGAGGTCGTATTCGCCCGCGCCCCTGATAACCTGGCTCGTCCCGGTCCGTGCGGAGATCGCACAGTGGCGCGCGAGTTCGTCGACGTTCGTCCAAGCAGCGGATCGCCGAGTTCGCGATTGCGGTGTTGCGGCCCGTCCTAATTTGCGCCGGCATCGTCAGGCAGCGTTGAGACGCCCAGCGCGGCGGCCAGGCCAGCGCAGTCGCGCGGGGTGAGCGTCAGGTTCGGGTGCCGGATCTTTCCGAACGGGTCAATGCCGACGATCGGTACGGCGAACTCCATGCACACACCGGCCCGCGAGTTCGTCGCGAACGTCAGACCGCGATCGGTCAGACCCAGACGTGCCGGTCCGGCCGTCTTGAGGACCGCGTACGGCCCGGTGAGCGACACCGTGGTCAGGTTGGTGAGGGCTGTGTCGATACGCCAGGGTCCAAAACGAGCCCGCAGCCGACCGTCGGCGACCACGATCGCCGTGCGATTCGGCGTGATGCCAAAGAGCCTGCCCGCAATCGCGTAGCGACGCTCGAAGAGGAATGGGAAGCTATCGACGCTGGTCACGTTCGTGGTCTACCCACCGCGGCCGAACCTCACCTCAATGCTTAGGCGCAACTCGGTGCGGCCAGCTTCGATGCGCGACCGGACGCGTCACCAGGCTGATCGCATGGTGCGGCGGACAGGGTGTATCGGCAAGAATGAGGGTGGACAACGTCGTCGACCCGGAAGGTTCGTCATGCCTGACTTCCCCGCTATCTCGCACGCCGCCGTCACTGTCAGTGACCTCGCCCGCAGCACGCAGTGGTACACAGCTCTGATCGGTTCTGATCCTGTCCTCGACGAAGACGAAGCAAAGGGCGCCTACCACCACACTGTCTGGGCGTTGCCCGCTGGACAGCTCTTCGGCATTCACACCCACCAGGCCGGCGGTGGGGCATCTTTCGACGCGACCAGCGTCGGCCTCGACCATCTCGCCTTTACCTGCGCGACGCGCGCCGAACTTGAGCAGTGGGTGGCCAGGCTGGACGAGCTCGGCGTCGCGCACAGCGGGATCGACGACCAGCACTACGGCTCGGGCGTCTCGTTCCGCGACCCCGACGGCATCGCGCTCGAGTTCTTCGCCCCGCCCGGAACCTGATCCGCTCAGCAATCTTAAAGCCCGCCCGCGGAGGCGAACGGTCAGTAGGTGGCCCGTCCGAGCGCGCCCTCCGGGACGGTGACGCGATCGGACGGAGCTCTACGACCCGGCAGGCCCGCGAGACCTACGAAGCGAACAAGGCCGCTCAGCGGCTGTACCTCTAGGAGCAATGCCACTCACCCGACCCCTATAGCACGTCGCGTCGCCGCTACGGCGCCTCGAGCACCGCGTTGACCAGAAGTTCGCCCAGCCACTTCTCGAACCGGGCAGGTGCCCAGCCGCGGGCGGTCACGAGCAGGGCGTAGGTCTGCACATCGGTGATCGCCCAGAGGGTGTCCGCGGCCGTGCGCACGCTCATGCCCGTCCGCAGCGCGCCGTCCGCGTTCAGCCCGCTCGCGATTACTCGGGCAGCGTCGTGCCGCTCGCCCTGCAGTCCGCGTTCTAGATGCGCGGCCGCTGCCTCCCCGGCAGCCGCTACGCGCAACGCGATGAGCAGATCCGTCGAGCGAGCGAGCGATTGGCGGATCAGCCGTGCGTACCCGCGAAGTCGCGCGGCGGGATCGGAGACGGCGCCCAGTTCCCGGACTGCCTCCGCGTCGATCCTCGGAAACGCCTCAGGGCCGCCGTCCTCGAACAGCGCAGCGAGAAGCGCGTGCTTCGCGCCGAAGGCAGCGTACAGCGTCGGCAGGGCAACATCGGCCCGCTCGGCGATCGCCGCCAGCGTCGCGGCTGGGTAGCCCGCATCGACGAACAACTCCCGTGCCGCCCGCAACATGCGTGCTTGGCTCTCTCGTGCCTGCCCGCGCCGCCGACTGTTGTCGTAGCGACGGAGGCGTTTGACATGGGATCGCATTCGATCATGGTATCCGTATTCGATAAAGCCTGATCGAGTGAACTATGTGGACCGCACTACACCAAGCGCAGCGAGCGTGGGACCGCCAAGAGTCAGCGGAGCGGACCGTCGGACGGTTCCCATGCGAGCAATTCGATTTCGTCGCCAACCGAAATCTCCCCGCCCGCCGTATCCGGCACGAGTTGCACCCCAAACCAGGTGCGACCATCCCACTTCCGGTGCCGAGCGAGTGTCACAATCGGTTCCTTCCCCCTGTCCAGCGTGTCCGGGTCGATGGTGGTGAACACGCATCGGTCACACCCCTTGACGACGCGGAAAGTTGATGTGCCGATGCGCAGACGGCGCCAGGTGTCCTCGGCCCAAGCGGGCGCGCCGCGCACGACGAGATTGGGGCGGAACCTGGTCATCGTCATCCGTCCCGCGCCGTCATCGATCAAGTCGACGAGAGCGTCGAGCGACTCCTCGCTCGCCATCATGATCGGATAACTATCGGCGAGCGACACCCGATCGTCGGGTTTCGTGAACTCCGGGTCCGTAGGGCGGCGCCGGGGGTCGTCCTGATGGATCAGCCGCACCGCAGTGTCGGTGAACTTTCGGAACCAGGCGTGGGCGGCGTCGTCAGCTAGTGCGGCCTGAAACGGTCCGCTGAACACCCGAACGTCCACCTGCGCGTTGTCGGGCCTTCGGACGAACAGGTCGTCCGCGCCCGACCCACTGAGCAGAAGGCCGCCGTCGACGATCAACGGGCGGACGAGCAGCAATCGCGTGTGCTCACGCGCAGTCACCGTCTGTCCGGTGTCGTCGATCACCATCCATCGCCGGTCGCCGACCAGTCCCCATGGTTCGACCGCCGACGTCTGCAGGCTTTCCCCGCGGCACGACTTCACCGGGTATCGGTTGATGCCGGTGAGGACGACGCCGTCCGGCGCTGATCCAATCTTCGCCGTCGTGTGCATTCGATGATCATAGCCATATTGAAAATGCAGGGACCCTGGTGAGGGCGGATCGGTGCGCGCCCGTCAGGAGTAGAAGCGGAAGACCGGCTCAGCGACGCAGACTGGCTTCTCGCCGCCGTCGCGTTCGATCGTCGCCGCGACGGTGACTTGCACTCCGCCGTTGATCTCCTCGACGTCGACAAGCTTCGCGACCAGTCGGATGCGCGAGCCAACGGGTACCGGCGCTGGCAACCGCACCCTGTTCAGGCCGTAGTTGACCGCCAGCGTCGCGTCGCTCACTGTCAGAACTTGCGACCAGAGTGGGATCAGCAGGGCAAGGGTCAGGTAGCCGTGTGCGATCGGGCCGCCGAACGGGCTCTCCTTCGTTGCCCGCTCGACGTCGACGTGGATCCATTGGTGGTCGTCGGTCGCGTCGGCGAAAGTGTTCACGCGTTCCTGCGTGACATCGATCCAGTCGCTCGTGCCGAGTTCCTGGCCCTGCAGGGCGCTCAGTCCGGCAATCGTGGTCGTGGTGCTGCTCACTTGGCGTCTCCGATCGATACTGGTCAGGTAACTCAGGTTGCGGCCGATGCGTCCGGCTGATCAGTCCTCTACGCGAACAACTATCGCGGCGCCGGTGTCGCCCGCCGCGCATCCGGTGAACAGCCCGATGCCGCCGCCCCGCATCCGCAGCTCTTCGATGAGTTCGGCGATCGAGCGGAGGCCGGTAGGTCCTTGCGGATGGCCGAAGATCAAGCTGCAGCCGAATGCGTTCATCCGGTCAAGTGGGTACCGGGTCTCCCGCGAGAAGTACACGTCGTTCACGGCGAAAGGGTTGTGAGTGGTGATCGCTTCGACCTGATCGAAGCTGAGGCCGGCGTCCGCCAGCGCGGCACGCGCGGCGGGCACCGGAGCTTGCGGCATATGGGTCTTGGCGACGCGGGCGAATCCGGTCGACAGGATGCGGACGATGCCCGCTCCGCGGCTGAGCTCGCGGGCCTCGTCGACCGTGGTGACGATGGCGCCGGCCGTCCCGTCTGCCGGATGGGTCTGCGTGGCGAACGTGTGCAGCCCGTCGCGGCTTGCGGGCATCATGGCAGTGATCTCGTCGAGGACGATCGGGCGGATACCCTCATCGGCGTCGACAACGATCGGGGCTCGGCGCCGCCGCGGGACCTCGATTTCTACCATGTACCGGCGTTGGAACGCGCGGTCGTCCGCGAGCGATTTCTGGTACTGGTCCGAGCGCAGCGCCGCGAGGTCGTCGAGTTCTGCGCGGGTGACGCCCGTCTCGGCGGCGACGGTGTCACCGGCTTGGAGCATGGACGTTGTCGCCCACGGGTCGGCGGCGAAGCTGTCGAGCACCCAATGCGTGGACATCGGGGCGCCCCCCGGGGCGCTCGGTTGCGGGTACAGCAGCTGCGGGCCGTTGCTCGTTCGGTCGGTCGTGACGACGAGGGTGCGTCCGCCGCCGCCGCTGACTCGACCGGCAGCATGATCCAGGCACGCGACCGAGGTGGCGCAGGCTTGGCTGATCATCGGGCCGGTGATTCCGGGGGCTCCGATGCGGGCGGCGAGCAGTGGCGCGCCGTAGAAGATGTCCTGCTGCGGCACCGTCCAGCCGAGGACGATCTCCTTGATCGTGGCCGGATCGAGGTTGCGCTGGGCGAGAGCCCGGGTGGTGACGTCGGCGGCGAGGTCGATGCTCGAAACCTCGGCGAGCGAGCCTTGCCACTTGACGAACGGAGAACTCCACGACAGTCCCACCGGTATCGCGACATCGTCGAATTTCATGTCCCTCCTACGCGGGATCTAGTCGGTGTGATGACGAACGGCGCCGGCACTTCGGCATAGAGGACGTCGACGAGGTCGCTCCGATTGGCCAGGACCCGGCGTTGGTTGATGTAGCCCTTGTCAGTGATCTCGCCGTCATCGAGGCCGGCTGGTCGTGCCATCAGGATGAGTCGCTGGATGCGTGCCGCTGAGCCTGCGTCCGCGTTGAGGGCGGCAAGGATGCGCGCGAGATGGTCGGCCAGGTCGTTGTCGTGCACGACGTCGCCGTCGGTTTCCAGCGGCGAGCCCAGCGGCGTACCCGGCGGCGTACCCAGAACCGAGGTGACCTCGGCGGCGTTGAGCCAGGCGAGGGCACCGACCTGGTCACGGTCCTCTCCGGTGATCACGGCGTCGGCAAGCACCGGGGCGGCCGACAGCAGCGCGGTGCGGACTGCGCCGACGCGCACGAAGGTTCCGGTCGACAACTTGAAGTCCTCCGCGAGCCTGCCGCGGAACAACAGTCCGGCGTTGGGGTCGTCCTGATCGGCGAAGCTCACCGCATCGCCCGGGCAATAGAAACCCTCGTCGTCGAAGGCGGATTCGGACAGATCCGGGCGGCGGAAGTAACCGGGGGTGACGAGCGGACCGCGTACCCGAATCTCGTAGGTGTCCTCTCCTGTAGGGAGGAGTTTCAGCTCGGCACCGGGTAACGGGGTGCCGATGCAGCGTGCGTCCGCGTAGTCGTAGTGGGCGCTCGTTGCCGCTGGTGCAGTCTCGGTGGTACCCCACGCGCCGGTGACGGGGATGTCGCGCCCAGTGACTTCGCGCGCCAGCGATTCGAGTCGGCTGCGCAGGGTCGGCGGGAGCGCGGCCGCAGCGTTGAAGACGATCTTCAAGCGGGCAAAGACCTGCGCGGCGAGTTCGCGATCGCGTTCCAGCGCCGGCACGAGCTGCGCGTAGCCGGCCGGGACGTTGAACGACATCGTCGGCTGGACCTCGCGATAGTTCGAAAGCGTCGTGCCGATCAGGCCCGGCGCCGGACGTCCTTCGTCGATGTAGAGGGTGCCGCCGTTGGCCAGCACCATGTTGATGTTGTGGTTCCCGCCGAAGGTGTGACTCCACGGCAACCAGTCGACGAGCACCGGTCGTTCCTCGGCGAGGAAAGGCCACGCCTGGCGAATCATCTGCTGGTTCGCGCATAGCATCCGATGGGTGGTGATAACGCCCTTCGGGCTGCCGGTGGAGCCGGAGGTGAACAGGATCTTGGCGACGGTGTCGCCGTCGACACGAGCCAGCGCTTCCTCGAGATCCAGGCTTGGCGCGGTCTCGAGCAGCGCCGCCAGCGAATGCTCGTCAGGTCCTCCCTCAGCAGCGATAGTGATCGGCGCGTTGGCCAGCGCGGCCAAGGCCGGGCCGAACGCGTGGGCGTCATCGACATAAACCGCTCCCGGCTCGACCAACGCGTCGATCGCTCTGATCCGGGCGTGGTCCTTGCTCTGCAACGAATAGGCGACGCTGACCGGCACGATCGGGACGCCCGCGCTGAGGGCGCCCATGTTCATCAGCAGATGACTTATCGAGTTGCCCGACAGCGCCATCAGCGGGCACGACGCCGACAAACCGCGATCGAGCAGACCTTGGCCGATCGCGTTGGCCGCAGCGAGCACCTGCCCGTAGGTTCGCGTGGTCCATGACCCGTCGCTGCCCCGCTGCGCGATGAAGGGATGGTCCGGATCGACGGCGGCCCAGTGGCGCAGCCAATCGACGAGACCGGGAGGGAACTCGCCCAGTTCGGTGTCCGAGGACAGCAAGATCGTCCCGTCGGGACGGACCTCACGGGTGGTGGACGGCGTCGCGAACAGAGTTGTCATGTCGCCATCAGCCGCGGACGGCGTCGACCCAGTCGCAGAGCACCGCGAGGTCGATCTGCCGTTCGAGAGTGCGTTCGGTGACGGTGACCCCCTTGCCGGCGGTGGGTGATTCGAGTGTGGCGACGGTCGTGGCCGCGAGACCGTAGCGTGCTCGCGGATGGCATAGGGCGACGGCCTGGTGGAAGCGAGCGACGTTAGCCAGCGTCGACAGGGTCGTCCCGGCAAGTTCTTCTTCGTCCGCGACGAGGATCAGGTCGGCACCTGCACCGAGGAATTGCTTGCCGAGCGCCAGAACTGCCTCGCCGGCGCTCGCGGTGTCTGCGCCGAGCCGGTCGGCGATCATGCGAGGGCCGGGCAAGACCGCGGCCAGCACGACGCGGTCACCCTGCGATGCCCGCAAGCGTCGGGTGGCTTCCAGTGCCGTCTTGAGCTGCTCGCTGCCGAGCAGTTGCGTCACGTCGAAACACTCGGCGAGCAGGACGTCCGGATCGGTGACCGGGACGCCGTCGGGGTTGACCGCCTCGATCAGATCCCGCAGCGCGTTGGCCAACTGGGTGGCGTCATAGACGAAATCCTCCGCGTCGCGTTCCTGGATACGGGCCGAGACGTGTAGCGCCAGGGGAACGGCGAGAACACCGCCGCCGTCGCCGACCGCGATCGCCCGCAACGCATGTCGGGGTGAACTCACCGACGTCACATCCGGATGAGCGGATTGACCACCGCACCGTCGGGCCACGACCCGAAGAATTCGAGGATCTCCTCCGGAGGCTTGCGCTTCGACCAATCGGCTTCGAATTCGTCGTACGGCCGTCCGCGCGACAGCCGACCGGCAATGATCTCGTTGCGTGCGGCGGCAGTCGCGTCCCGATCGAAGCGTTTGGTCCGCTCGTCGATCACTACCCCGTAGACATCCTTGGCGACCGAAGCCGAGACGAGTTCCTTGGTGACGTCGAGCTGGACGGCCGCTGGGTCGCGATCGAGCGGGTCGCCGTACCCGGTGCCGCCGGTGGAGAGGCCAATGATGATGCTTTGGCCCGCCATGACCGGGTGGATCGCGCTGCCGTACGGCTCGGACACCACAGTGCCCCCGAACCGGCCTTCGAGCAGAGCTTCCATCGTGAGCGTTCCCGACTCGGCGGTCGCAAGGGCTTCCTCGACGTTGATGCCGTCGATCCGCAAGCCGGGCACGGTCGGTTGGGCGTAGCCGCCGAACAGCGGCTGCGGCGTCTGGATGATCGAGTTGTCGGCGATGGCCATCTGGAACAACATCGGGACGTGGTGGGTGACCCACAACTGAGCCGTGCCCACGCCGCCGCGCTGTTTTCCGTGCCCGCCGCTGTCCTTCCAGTGCGAGGAGAACGGGATGATCATCGGGAATTCGTTCTCCATGGCCTCCACGTCCGGGGCGCGACCGAACGCGCACCACGGGAAGCCGTAGGCGTCCATACCGTCGCTGGTGGCGCGGGCGCCCTGACCTTCGGTGTTGATCGGGTAGGCAATCATGTCCGCGAACATCGCGCCCCACTGGCTCATGCCGGCGAGCACAATCGCGTTGCCGCCGTTGCCCTGGCTGGCCGCGACCTGTCGCCATTCGTCCGAGCCGAACCGGGCACGACTGATGCAGTTCGCGACCGCGCTCATCGCGCCCGTCGCCGCCATCACCGAGCACGACGTTGCCGCGCGCACATCGGGGGAGAGCATCGAATTCGGTGGGAAGACGAAGTCGACCGGCGCGAACGTCGCCGAACTGATCGGCAGGTCGTGGAAGACGTATTCGTAGATGTAGTTCGCCATGTGGCCAATGACGGCTTGCGGGTGGGCGTTGTAGCTCGATGGCGTCTCCGGGCTGGTGCCGGTGAGATCGAAGAGCAGATGGTCGCCCTTTTTCACCATCGTCATCGAGCAGTTGCGCATCAGGCCGGGACGCAGTCCGGCGCTGTCGCTGAACGTCACTGTCTTGTAGGTGCCGTCGGCCCAGTGCGCGATGCGCTTGCGGGCGCCGGCTTCGGCCTCGTCGAGCATCTTGCGCATGAGCCCGACAACGAAGTCCTTGCCTTCACGCTCGAACATTTCGAGCAGCCGTACCCGCACTCGGTCGGCGGTAGTGGCGCGGGCGCGCATGTCGACCGTGACATTGGCCTCAGCTCGCAGCCCGAACGCTGCGAACATCTCGAGCACGTCGGTGTTGATGCGGAAGTTCGTGCCGACCCGCATCGGCGGCAGGTTCATACCTTCTTCGAAACGCGACGTGGCTGACAGAGGCATGCCGCCCGGCTCGATCGCTCCGGTCTCGGTGGTGTGCGACAGCGCCGCCGTCCAGCCGACGAGTGCGTTGTCAAAGAAGACCGGCATGATCGCGACCTGGTCCGGGTTGTGGATGCCGCCGTAGAGCGCGTCGTTGGTGTACCAGATGTCGCCGTCGTTGATGCCGGGGTTCGTGGTGTGCCGGGCGAGGATGTACTTGATGACGATCGGTGGGATCACCGCGTGCAGGTAGGTGCCCGCCGAGGCGTTCACCAGATCGCCGCCGGCGGTAAAGATCGCGACGATCGAGTCGCCTGCGACGCCCATCGACGACCGCGAGGAACGCATGAAAATCTCATAGCCCTCGTCGAGGATGTCGGCGGTGCGCTGCACGCCGATCTCGTAGTCGCCCGGCTGCAGCACCTCGGCGCACTTGCGCTCGTACTCCGTCGGCGGTGTCACCTTGAGCGCCGCCAACTTCTCTTCCAGCGTCGGGTAGCTCATGACTAGGCGTCCTTATGGTTGTCGGCGCCGGCGTCCTGCAAGATTCCGAGGCCGTGCTCGTCGATGCGCAACTGCTGACCAGGTGGGACGACGATGGTCGAGAACTCCATCTGCACGATGCCCGGCCCGACCACGAGGTTGCCTGGCTCGAGGTCGTCGAAGGTGTAGACGTTCGTCTGGACACGCTTTGCGAGTTCGGGCCAGTAGGCCTCACGTGTGGTGGACAACGCAGCCGTGGGATCGGCCGACTGCAATGCGTGCGTCGGCAGTTGCATCTTCTCGGTCAGCACTGTCGCCTTGAGCACGATGCCATCCAGGAACACGCCGCCGGGCTTATTGACGACGTGCGGGCTGAATGCATCGGAGAACTCCTTCTCGAAGTCGTCGTAGACCCGCTGCGCGTCGTCATTGCTGTCGATGGTGAGCACTGGTGACGAGACCCGCTTTACTTGGACGAGCCCGCCGTACAGCATGTCGAGCTCGACGCTGAAGACCGTCTCCCGATCGCCCAGCCCCTCGGACTCCAGATCCCGCTTCGCCTTTTCGATCATGGCTTGCACCTTCGTGTTGAAAGCGTCACGGTCAATGACGATCTGCTCGGTCATCGGCGCCATGAAGATCATGCGGCCGCTCTGCTCGTAGACATGCATGATGTCCATGACTGAGCTGCCGAGCGCGGAGAACACCGCAGCCTGCGGGAAGATCACCGCCGTCGGCACATCCGCCCGGTAGCCGGCCACGTGCGTCGGACCGCCGCCGCCGTAGGCGAAGAGCGCGAAGTCCTCCGGGTGGTAGCCGCGCAGGTGCACCTCGCGCTTGATGGCCGAGGCCATATTCTGCTCGACGACACGGCGGATCAGCGCCGCCGCCTCGTCGGTGGAAACTCCGAGCGGTTCGGCGATCCTGGTACGGATCGCCTCGATGGCCTTTTCCTTGTTCAGCGGCATCTTGCCGCCGAAGTAGCCGTCCGGCGCGATGTAGCCCAGCGCGACGTCGGCGTCGGTAACCGTTGGTTCGGTGCCGCCAAGGTCGTAGCAGACCGGCCCGGGGTAGGACCCGGCGCTGCGCGGGCCGACCTCGAGCCGGCCACCGAGCAGGTCGTTGATCGAGGCGATCGAGCCGCCGCCGGCGCCCATCGTGGTGGTCTGCAGCATCGAGATGCCGACCATCCACTTGTCGATGATCGGACGGAACTCATACGAGCGGACCGACGCGTCGACCACCATGCCCGTGTCGAAGCTGGTGCCTCCGACGTCGGAGGCGATGACGTTGGAATAACCGAGCGCCCGGCCGATGTGGAACGAGCCCATCAGTCCTGACACCGGGCCGCCGTTGAACGTCCGGCTCGCGGTTGTCTTGAAGATTTCGCCGCTGCCGCCCGTGTTGTGGGTGAGCAGGAAAGTGCCTCGGTAGCCGTTGCTGCGCAGTTGGTCCCAGGTGGTTTCGAGTTCGAACTTGATGCTGGTCTGCAGATACGCGTCGAGAATCGCGGTCATCGTGCGTTCGTATTCCCCGACCTTGCCGACGACCTCGTGCGAGAGGACCACGGGCAGGTACCCGACGTGATAACCCTTGTACTCCTCGCGAATGATCTTTCTGACCGTCCGCTCGTGCTCGGGGTTGGCGAAGGACCACAGCAGCGATACCGCGATGGCACGTGCGCCGTTGTCCACGAGCCGGCGGAGCTTGACGCGTACGTCGTCCTCGTTGAGCGGCCGGACGATGCGACCGAGCGAGTTCACCCGCTCCGCGACGCCGACGATCATGTCCCGCTCGATCAACGGGACGGGTTTGTGCTGCACCGACAGGTTGCGACGCTCGCTGACACGCGTGCCGTCGGTCCACTGTGCGCCGCGTCCGATGAGGATCGCGTCCTCGTGTCCCTCGGTCGTGATCAGGCCGAGGCGGGGCCCTTTGCGTTCGATGAGCCGGTTCATGGCGACCGTCGTCGAGTAGCGCACGATCTCGACATCGGGCAGGACGGCACCGAGCGAGCGGCCGAGCTGCTCGGCGCCGGCGTTGAGCACGTTCAGGAAGCCGACCGACAAGTCGTAGGGCGTGGTCGGGGCTTTCGCGACGACGCGCATGTCGTCCCAGGTGAGGACGAGATCGGTGAACGTGCCGCCGACGTCGATGTCGATCGCCTTCACTGGTCCGCCCCCGCCTTGGCGCACACGCTCATCGTGATGCCTCCAGCTTTCCGTCGTCGTTGATATGCACAGAACCGGACGCGAGGCGGGCCTTCACCGAGTCGACGTCCAGGTCGATGTCCTGGGTGAGGGGGTGGCCCTGCGGCAGGTACTCGGTCTCGACCTGGCGGCCGCAGCCCGGGCAGTAGAATTCCACGATGCGGATCCAGGCACCATTGGGCGAGAACGTGTACTCGCCTTGGACGACCGGCGGGTGGACCTCGCTCGGGTCGCGTTCGGCAACCAGCAGTCCACGCTTGTAATTCCCGCGCAGCGTGCCGAAGTCGTGGCCGCACTCGTGGCAGTGCCAGCGCTCGGAGTCCAGGTCGGCGTCGAGGTACTCCCCGACGTGCAGTCGTTTCATGATCGCGCCCTTCGGGACAGGGACGCATCGCCACGAGCGTCCGTCGTCAACGTCCAGCCGGTGGTGACGAGCCACGTGTAGGAGCCGCCGTCCACGAGCAACGGTCCTTCGAGCTCACTGCCGACGACATCGGACTCGCTGAAGGTCGCGAGGACGTTGTCGGTTCCGTACGGGGACTGACGGCTGCCGCTCGCCTCGCCGGTGCCGCTGGATTCGACGTCGGGCTGTTCGAGCGTCGGGAGCGGGTAGCGGGCGGTGAGCCGCACGAGCGTGGGTTCGCCGTCGAGGGTGGCGACTACGCCGGCCGGTTCGGCGGACTCGCCTCGGGCGGCGTCGGAGGACGATCGAATCTCCCACTCCAATGCCGCGCCGCCGGGGTCGAAGCCTTCGCCGCGTAGGTCGCGCGCCGCCTGCTCGCGCAGCTCGCTGCCGACCCCGTCGAGCTGTGCGCGGCCCGTCAGGGCCGACTCATAGACGTGCACGACGTCCGAGATCGCCGAGCCGTACGCGGAGTAGACGTTGCCGAACCGGAAGAACCGCGCGGTCCGGGCGCCGAGCCGGTCGGCGACGGCGGTGACGAACAGCGGTCCGTTGCCGCCGTAGGCGTAGACCGTGCAGTCTGCCGGATCCCAATCGAGTTCGGCCGCCGTCTCGCGGGCCAGTTGGGCCACCGTGTCCCAGGCTGCCTCGACAACTGCCTTGGCGGCCTCGTCGGTGGGCAGCCCAAGTGGTGTGCCGACATGCTTGTCCAGTGCGTCCCGGGCTCGGTCGATGGAAAGGACTCGCCGGCCGCCGAGGAACGCTGTCGGCGACACGAATCCCGCAACGAGGAACGCGTCGGTGATGGTCGCGTTGCGTCCACCCAGGCCGTAACACGCCGGCCCGGGGGCGGCGCCCATGCTGTCCGGTCCGAGCGTGACCGAGCCCTCGGCCACGCGGGCGACGCTGCCACCGCCGAGTGCCATCGACCGCAATAACGGAAAGTCCAGCTTGAGCGGGATGCCGAACAGGTCTCCCGACTCGCGCAGCACCACGCGGCCGTCTTGCACCGCGCTGACCTTGGCCGTGGTTCCGCCGACGTCGATCGCGATGACCTTGGCGTCACCGCGGCCTTCGGCCGCCGCCGCGCAGGCGTGCGTTCCGAACAGCGGTCCGGACTCGATGGTGTCGAATGCCTTGGTCTTACCGATGCGCGCGACGCCGCCGTTGATGTGGCCGATGAGGACGTTGCCCTGCCAGCCGTGCTCGTCGCGGACGATCTCCTCAGCGCGGTAGAGCGAGGTTGCCAAGGCAGGGTGCACGTAGGCGTTGATCAATGAGGCGATCGTGCGGGTGCTGTCATCGGGGCGCAGCACGACCTCGCTGCCGGCCAGAGCCGGAATCGAGCCGAGGAAGTGGTCGGGATAGTCGGAGCTGACCATGTCGACGATGCGCAGCTCGGCAGCGCTGTCCGGGAAGGCGTCGGCGAGGCTCACGTTGATGCGGCGGATGCCCTTGTCCAGCAGGGACTTGATGGCCAATCGGACGTCCTGTTCACTGGCATCGGCAGCGATGCCAGTGATGTCTTCGGCGGACACGAGAATTCCGATCACGGTGTTCGCGGCCGCGGAGTCGTAGAGGTCGGCCTCGTGGCCGGAGCTGACCAGCAGGCCCAGCTTGGGTCCGATCCGCTGCGCAAGGACGTTCGAGGTGATCGTCGAGGACCAGCGGATGACCTCGACGTCGCGCAGCAGAGCGTGGAGATCGGCGTAGCCGAGTTGCTCGCGAGCGGCCTCGAGGATGTCGACGAAGGCGATGGTCACGTCGTGCGGTGTCGTCTCGACCTTGAGGGCCATGAGCTTGCCGTGACCGCTCACCAGGCCGTCGGTCATCGTGCCGCCGGTGTCGACGTCGATGTTGTACATGCCGCGGGTGCTCCCGTCTTTTGGGGCGCTCGCCGAGGTGGTCTGACCGATGCCCCGGCTCGATGCCGCTAATGGTCGACAGGCCCGTCACCGGACGGCAATACGACGTGGAGCATCTCGGCGCTGGCTGCACACAACGCTGCGCTCGACGCACACGCGCTGCGCGAGTTGCACGGATAAGAGTGTGGAACGGTCACGACAGGTCGAGTGCGCCGATCCGGAACTCGCGCGGCGTGATGCCCTCGACGGAACGAAAGAGCCTCGCGAAGGCGGAGGGGTTGCGCTGGCCGTGCGCGGCGGCGATACGACCGATCGAACGGTGCGCCAACCGTGGATCGGCGAGGTCCCGCTTGATCGCAGTCAGACGTTCGTCTCGCAGCCGATCCCCGACGCTGTAGCCGGTAGGAGCGAACATCGCGTGCAGCCGCCGAACCGAGACACCGTGAAACCTGGCGATGCGCTCGGGGTCGAGGTCAGGCTCGGCGTGGTGGTCGCGCACATAGGTCTCAACGGCCTGCAGCAACACAGCATCGGGCGCGGCGACGTCCCAACGCTTGCCGAAGTTGTTTCGCATCATCGTGGCGATCAGGTCAGAGGCATTCTCCCCGAGCGCCGCCGCCCCTGGCGCGTCCTCGAGCGTCGCCGCCTCGGCGGCAAGCACGCGCAGGAACGCTGACACGGCCCGAGACATCCCCGCAGTGCCGGAGAGGGGGATCGCGGTGATCTGCGCCAACTCCTTGTCCGAGCGCCGCAGCTTGGTCTTGGGGAGCAGGAACACCTGCCAGCGGAATTGGGACTCCATCACCAGGGTGAACGGCCGAGAACTGTCGTAGACGACCATGTCGCCGCCGCGCAGCACCGCCTCGCGACCGTCCTGGACGAGGATCGACTGCCCACCGAGCGGCATGCCGATCTGGACCGTCTGCGGGTCACCGTGTCTGATGTCGGCCTCGTCGCGGGTGTAGACGTGGTCGCCGCCGACGACATCGCGGATGGCAAGCGCGCCGATGTTGCTGCAGGCCATGCCCGCATTCGGGATCCGGTCGTGTCGCGGGTCGATCTTGACCGGAAGGATCTGCGAGCACACCGTCTCCAGCCAGAAGGCCATCCGCTGGCCCGGTGGCTCATCGCCAGTCACGAACTGGTCAGCCACGACGGAGTCTGCCCCCTGCCCTCGGCGTGCCGGCGACGCCCGGTGTGCCGTGTCGGGGCTCAGACTACGACCCCGAGACCCGGACGCAACCAGCGTTGCGGGAAACGTACTCAGAACCCGGTACCCGCATCGCACGGCTGCGGCCGTCTCGTCCGATTTCATCGCGCAGCGGCGCGCACCCGCTGGTGTCGCAGCCAACCGTTTGCCGATTCGCCGGTCAACCCGCAGGGCGCTCGCGCGGCGGCGTGTTGATAAGACCGCTGGCGTGGGCGAGCACGACCGCCTGGACTCGATCACGCAGGCCAAGCTTCTGCAGAACGTGGGTGACGTGTGTCTTGACGGTCGCCTCGCTCACGTAGATCTCCCTGGCAATCTCGGCGTTGGACAGGCCGCGCGCGATCAGGCGCAGCACGTCACCCTCCCGGGCGGTGAGAGCGGCGAGTTCGGCCGGGGGAGTCGCCGGCCGCATGCGGGTGAACTGGGTGATCACGCGCCTGGTCACCGAAGGTGACAGCAGCGCGTCGCCCGCGGCGATGGTGTGAATCGCGGCGATCAGGCTCTCCGGCGGATCATCCTTGAGGACGAAGCCGCTGGCACCTGCGCCCAGCGCCTCGTACACATACTCGTCGAGGTCGAAGGTCGTAAGGATCAGCACGCGCGCGAGCGGGTCAGCCGCGAGGATGCGCCGGGTGGCCTCGATGCCGTCGAGCCCGGGCATGCGGATGTCCATCAGCACGACGCTCGGCGTGTGCAGGGCAGCGAGCCGCACGGCCTCCAGCCCGTCGCCGGCCTCGGCCACAACCTCGATGTCCGGTTCGTGGGCGAGCAGCATGCGAAACCCGGCGCGCACCATGGCCTGGTCGTCGGCGACGAGCACTCTGAGCGTCATCGCGCGTCCTGATCGAGCGGGAAACGGGTGCTGAGCAGGAAGCCGCCGCCGGTCGCCACCCCGGCCGTCATCTCGCCGCCATAGATCTTGACCCGCTCGCGTACCCCGAGCAGGCCGTGGCCGGAGCTTTCGCCAACGCAGTCGCCAATACCGTCGTCGCGGACGTCGATGGCCAACTGGCCAGACCGGTAGCGGACGACGACGTCGGCGTGGCTGGCGTGCGCGTGCCGCAGCGCGTTGGTCAGGCCCTCTTGCACGACCCGGTATGCCGACAGGTCGAGGGTGGACGGCAGCGCGATCGGTTCGCCGTCGATCTCGAGGCGGACGGGTAGCCCCGCGCGGCGGATTTCCTCCAGCAGCGGGTCGAGGTTGCTCAGCCCGGGATGCGGGGCCAAGTCGAGGTCTTGGCCGTCGCGGCGCATCGCCCCGAGCAAGCGTCGCATTTCGGTCAGCGCAGTACGACCGGTCTGCTCGACGCTGTGCAATGCTTCTCGATCCTGCTCGAGCGTCCTGGGAAGGTGGTGGCGCACCGCGCCCACCTGCAGGACGATGACGCTCACCGCGTGGGCAACGATGTCATGCAGTTCGCGCGCGATGCGGGCCCGTTCCTCCGCAACCGCGGCGCGTGCTGTCGCCGCTCGCTCGCTCTCGGCCCGGCGCGCGAGCTCCTCGGCCGCCTCGGCGCGCACGCCGCGGTCGCGAACGGCGAGCCCGGCCAGCCAGGTGATCGCGAACGGCACCGGGACGAAGATCAGGTCGCTCTGCGCGTGATTCGGGTCGTGGTAGACGGTGAACCACGCGCCCGCCAGCACGACAGCCAGGCCGGCGCGGGCGCGATCGTTCGCCGGGACCTGACCGAGCAGGAACGATGCCGTCACGCCCGCCGCTGTGGCGCCGGCCGTGAAGGTGATCAAACGTCCGTCCACGAACGACACGACGACGGCCAGCACCCACACGCCGGCGGGCGCGGCGAAAGGCCAGCGACGGCGGCCGAGCAGCGGTAACACGAGCAGCGCCGCGACCGGCACGGCGAACCAGTGCGAGGTGCGGGGGGCTCGCAACGCGTCCTCGCGCAGCCCCACGTCGAACGCAGTAGCGATTGCGGCGACGACGATCAACAGATCGAAACCGTGCCGTCGCGCGAACACCCAGATCCGGTTCACGAGGCGAACGTAGTGCAGGAATGGACCGCGCGCGTCCGACCAAAGTTGCAGATGCGCTCACCCGTCGGATTGAGCTGCCTTGCGCGCCGCGGGCGACGACGCCGACCCCCTTGCGTCCATAGCGTCCTGGCATCAACCACTACCAGGAGGCGACGCCATGACTGAGACAACACCCCGAGCGCTCGTACAAACGGGGTTCGACCGCAGCGCGCTACCGCAGTACTCGAGGGCGAAAATATTCGCCGTGTGGGCTGCTGTCACAGCCCCCATGGCCATTCTCGGGTGGGTCGTCGCGCCCTGGCTCGGCGACCGGATCGGCGGCTCGGGCGGCTTCGTCGACGCGCTGCTGATCAGCTTCGACGTCGGCCTGATGTGGATGGTCGGGCTGGTGCTCATGATGGTTCGGCGTGAGCAAGGCTCGCTGGCCTGGTCCCGAGTTCGCGATGCTCTCTGGCTGCGGGCACCACAGGACCCCAAGACCGGACGCGTCGGCGGCAAGGTCTGGTGGTGGGCGCTCGTGTTCGTCCTCGTATCGGCCGCGGCGAACGCGCTGCCGATCGACCCGACCGGTCCGCTGCCTCGCGATCTGCCGAAGGATCTCCAGCTGCACCAGCTCGACCATTTCTTCAGCGGTAACTGGATCGGCTTCGCGATGCTCGCGTTCAATGCCTTGCTCGCGCCGGTCGCTGAGGAACTGGTGTTTCGCGGATTGTTGCTGCCGCGCATGCGCGGGGCTTTCGGACGCGGCGACTTCGTTGCCAGCGGCGTCCTGCACACGATCTATCACCTGCACCAGCCGTGGAACATGCCGGCGACCCTGCTCGACAGCATCTTCGGCCAGGCCTACCCGACGCGTCGCTTCCGCAGCACGTGGATGGGGATCGCAGCGCACACCGCCCCGAGCTTCGTGATCATCGGCGTCGTCCTCGCCCTCGTCGTCTGATGGAGAACGTGATGGCAACCACCCGGGCTTGGGCGCTGTCGGGCCTGCGCGATGTCGGCTACGCCGTCGCCATCCTCGTCTGGAGCATCGTCAGTTTCACCGTCGTGGTCACCGGGGTATCGGTAACCGGCTCGCTGCTCGTTCTGGTGATCGGGTTGCCGGTCTGGCTCGGCTTCGCTCACGCCGTGCGCTGGACGACGCGGGTCGACCGGCGGCTCGCGGGGTGGCAGCGAAGAGAGCGCGTCCAGGCGTCCTACCGCCGGCCGGCCGCCCGCGGGTTCGGGCCCGCGTTGCGGGCCGTGAGCATGGATCCGCAGACCTGGCGCGACCTCGCATGGCTCGCGCTGGCCTCGATTGCCGGCTTCGCGCTCTCGATCGTGGTAATCACCACCTCACTGGCCGTACTGGCCTGGGTGTCCCTGCCGGCGTGGTACTGGGCGGTGACTGACCCACGGGCCCACTACGGGCTCACCAACCTCGAGATGGTGGTCGTCGATACGCCGGGGGAAGCCGTCGCAGTCAGCGGCGTAGGGCTCGCGCTGATCCCGCTCGCGTTGCTGCTGGCCCGCAGTGCCGCGGCGATGCACGCCGGCCTGGCGGCGCGGGTGCTGGGGTCCGGCCCTCGCTGCAGTCGCGCCGACCAGCTTGCATAGTCGCTGCAAATTCCGTGCAAGCCGGACCCTCCATCGTCTGTACCCACACCGACCGAATAAGGAGACCACGATGCCAGCCATCGCACTGCACGACCTGACCAAGCGCTACGGCGCGGTCACCGCACTGGACGGGCTGAACGCCGAGGTTCGCCCTGGCCGGATCACCGCCTTCCTCGGCGCCAACGGCTCAGGCAAGACGACCACAATGCGAATCCTGCTCGGATTGTCCGACGAAACCTCGGGACAGGCGCTGGTCGGGACCGAGCGCTACGCCCACCTCAAAAGCCCGCAACACGTCATCGGCGCGGTATTGGACCAGGGCTTCCACCCGAACCGGACCGCACGAAACCACCTGCGCATCGTGGCCGCGCAGGCCAAGGCGAGCCGTACCCGCATCGACGAAGTGCTGGTCATGGTGGGGCTTGCCGAGGCGGCGGATCGCCGGGTCGGCGGGTACTCCCTCGGCATGCGGCAGCGTCTCGCGCTGGCCTCGGCGATGATCGGCGATCCGTCGATCCTGGTGCTCGATGAGCCGTTCAACGGACTTGACCCGGACGGGATCCTGACGATGCGCACCTTCTTCCGGCAATTCGTGGACAACGGCGGCACTGTGTTCCTCTCCAGCCATCTGCTCGCAGAGGTTGCGCACAGTGCCGACGACGTGATCATCATCGATCACGGTCGCCTGGTGACCGCGGGCCCGATCGCCGAACTTTCCAACACGTCCGCACGGATCAGCGTCACAAGTGTCGACGCCGACCTGCTCGCCATCACTCTCGGCAGCCGCGGTGCCGACGTCCAGCGCACCGGCCCGGACACGATCACCGTCGCCAGTGTCAGCCGCGAGGACGTCGGGCGCGCCGCCGTCGACGCTGGCATCGTCGTCACCGAACTGCGCACCCTCGGCGACGACCTGGAATCGGTGTTCCAGAACCTCATCCACCCCAGCCAGGAACAAGGAGTCCAGTCATGATCACCGCCATCCGCATCGAATGGCTCAAGATACGCACCACACCAGCCGTGTGGGTGACGGCCGGCGTCATCGCCGGGTTGACCCTCCTCTCCGGCGTCGTCACGATCCTGCTGGCGGGCAAGAACGGGGCAGCCCCGCTCGGCTCTGCGAGCAACGTCAGCCACGCCCTGGCGGTCGGAGCCGCGACGAGCGTCGGAATGCTCGTGCTCGGCATCACCATCTCGGCGGGCGAGGACCGGCATCGCACCGCGCTGGGCACCTATCTGGCCGAGCTGCGACGCGGCCGGGTCCTGGTCGCCAAGCTCGTCACCGGCACGCTCGTCGGAGTCGCTCTCGGCGCCGGGGCATTCCTGTTCGACCTCGCCGTCGCCGTCCCGCTGTACGCGGCGAAAGGCGTGCACCACCTGCCGATCAACCTCGCCGAACTGGGTGCCGGAACGGTGCTCGCGACTGCCTGCTTCGGCATGCTCGGCGTTGCTTTGGGCGCGCTGACACGCAACACCGTCGCCTCGATCATCGGCGCACTGGTGTGGGTAGGCATCGTCGAACTGGCCATACTGCAGCCTGCGTTCCCGACCATCGGCGAGTGGCTACCCGCCGCCACCAGCAAGGCGCTCACGAATCTCGGCCAGGGCGACCCCGGATTGCTCAACCCAGTCGTGGCCGCCCTCGTGCTGATCGCCTGGGGCGGGGCGCTATCGGTACTCGCCGGCCGTGTCACCGTGCGTCGGGAAGTGCGATAAGCGCTCGCGAAAACTCAGCTCGTCCCGACATCCGCCGATGTCGGGACGAGCTGTTCTGCGAGTGCTTTCAGGCGCGGGCCGAGCGTGCTGCCCCCGACGAGGGCGGCGAGCGCGCGCGCTTCACGGATCGCCGCGCGGGCGGGCGGTGTCGAGATCCCCGTGAAACGCGTGCGCCTCGGCGCGGATCGTGAGCTGGGTGGTGACCTGGTAACGCACGCCTAACGCGCGGTAGGCGAGCTGTGCGGCTGCGGCGCGCTCCAGGGCCGAGCGATCGCCCTGCATCGCCTCGCAGTAGGCGATCACGAGGTCGCACCACGGTGAGTAGAACGTCGGGCCGAGCTGCCGGGCCGACTCAGCCGCTCGGGATGTCACGGCTAGGGCGTCGGTCGTCTCGCCGTTCTGGACGAGACACCAGCTTCTGTAGAACGTGATGCTGACCGTTTGCATCGGGGTCTGGTCCGGCGTATTCGCCGCCTCGGCGATAAGCCTGGCGGCGGCAGCCCGGTCGCCCCTGACTGTCTCGATCGCCGCCTGCAGCGCCGTCGCGACACCGGCAAAGTTGAACAGTCCTCGAGCGGAGCCACCGGGGGTCAGGCGCACCAGTTCCTGCGTGCGAGCCAGACTGGCGTAGGCCTCGTCGAAGCGCCCGAGCTCCATGAACACGGTCCCGCGCATGAAATGTACGGCCGCACCCGCGGCGGGTGGCAGGTCGTCGCTGAGCGCCGAATCGATCGCCGCCGCCGCGGCGGCGAGGTTCCCGGACGCGGACAACCGGGCTCGAACGATTCGGGAATCAGTCCGGCCGTCGGGTCCACGGCCCCGCCCGGGCCGAGCAGGCGTGCCACCGAACGTCGGCCGCTGATCATCGACTCCCAGCGGCGCCGTTCAGCCGGATCGGTGATCTGGTCGGTCAACTCCTGCGCCGTAGCGAGGTACTGCGAGAACTTGCTCGAGGCCAATCGCGTGAGCGCGTCGTCTGCTGCAGCCATCAGATACTCCAGCGCGATCGCCGGCCCCACGACGGGCGCGGCTGCAGTGAAGTGATGCGCAAGCTCGACGATCCGGTCTGGCGCTACCTCGACGCCCGGGACCTGGTCAGCCTGCAATGTTGCTGCGATGCGGGCATGCTGGCGAACGCGCCGAGCCGAGGACAGCCCGTCCTCGAGGGTCTGACGGACCAGATCGTGGCTGAGCGCGAAACCCCCGGACGTCGGGTCGTCGATGAGTAGGCCGACGAGCACGACCGCTTCGCATCCGTCGAGTACGGAGTCCGCGTCGGAACCGACGATCCGCTCGAGCAATTCGACGTCCGCGCCGCGGCCGAGCAGGGCGAGCACGCCGAGCACGGTGAGGGTCTTCTCGGGCAGCCGGTCGAGCCGCCTCCGAATGACGTCGCGAACGCTGTCGGGGAGCGTGGCATAGACATCGGCGGGCGTCGATGCGCCGTTCACTGATGAGCAGCTGGACGAGTTCCTCGACGAAGAACGGATTGCCGCCAGTGCGTTCGTGCACAGCTGAGACGACCTCCGGCGGGCTCGCCCCCGGCGAGTCGTCGCACGATCAGTGCGACGTCGTCGACACCGAGGCCGGTGAGCGGCAGCCGCCGGGCGTTCGGACCGACGCGCGACGCCAGCGCCAAAACCGCTCGGCGGCCTTCGGTCGGCTCGTCCGGACGCAGCGCCAGCGCGATCAGCACACCCCGCGGCACGAGTTCATCGATCGCCAGATCGAGCAGATTTACGGTCTCCGGGTCCAGCCAGTGCGCGTCGTCGATCACTACGGCCAGCGGACGCGACGTGCGGATGGCCGCCAGCAGATCGATGAGCAAGCGATACAGCCGGGTACGTGCGAGCTCGACATCGCCGTGCTCCACCGCGGCAGCCGGCCGGGTGCTTGGGTCGAGCGAGCAGGGCGAGGACGTCGGCCGCGGGCGCTTCGAGCAGCTCTCGAGTGAGGTCCGGTTCGAGGGAGCGAAGTTGGCGGACGATCGTGATCCATGGCCACAGTGCGGGCGCCGCGCCGGCACCGACGCCACTGCCGCGCAGGACTGTCCCGCCGATGGCGCGAACGCTGTTCTCGAGGCGGTGCAGCAGCGTCGACTTGCCCATACCGGCCGCGCCCTCGACAAGTAGGAGCTCGCCGGCTCCGTGGCGTGCCTTATCGACGGCGGCGACGAGGGCGTCGAGTTCGGGCCGGCGTCCGACGACCAGGTCCGGCCTGCCTATCTCGATCGAACTACTCTTCGACGCCTCTGGCGAACTGGGACGCACCGGCGGCCGTCCCGGACCGACGAGCGAGCGGGCCTGGCGAAGGATGAGCTGCTCCAGTTCCTGTGCCTCCGGCGACGGGTCAAGACCGAGCCCTTCGGCAAGAGCCTCGCGGAGGTCTCGCAGGGTGGTCATCGCGGCAGCCTGCTGCCCCGAACGGTAGAGGGCAAGGCTCAGCGCGCACCACGCTCGCTCCCGGTACGGATGGCGGGTCACGAAGGAACGCGCAGACTCGATGACCTCGGCGTCCGCGCCACTAGCCAATTGCGATTCGTAAAGCAACTCGCTGGCTTCGAGGCGCAATTCCTGCAGGCGTCCGATGTCCTCAATGGCGAGCCCGACATCGGCTATGTCGGCGAGTGGCTCGCCGGACCACAGTTCGAGCGCACCGCGCAATACGTGGGCGACCTCGGCGGGCTTGCCAGCGGCGGCAAGCGTTCGGGCTTCGGCGAGATCGGTCCCGAATCGCTCAGCGTCGACCCGCTGCGCTGGAATTTGCAGCATCCAGCCGGGCGGGCGGGTGAGGATCTCCGCCACGCTGTTCGGGTCAGCTGCGAGTACTCGGCGCAATCGGGAGATGTAGGCCTGCAGCGCGAGTGTGGCGCGGGCCGGTGGAACGTCTCGCCAAATCTTCATGTACCAGTCGATCGAGGGGAACCGGGCGGTTCGCGCTCAGAGCCAATAGCGCAAACACGGCGCGCTGCTTCACCGCCTAGCGGCAGTGCCCGACCGTTCGCCTCGGCCGCCACCGACCCGAGCAGGCGCACATGCACCGCGCGAGTGTCGCACCGCGTCCTGGCAATGGAAAGAGTTGGGCGGACGTGCTTTCGGAAGCTGCCGAGCCCAGCGTAAAGGCGTTGGCTAGGCTGCGCCGCATTCGCGGCGAGCGGGGCTGGGCGTCTTCAGCCGCAAGACGGACTGACGCGCGACCCGGTCGTGAATCAAGCGCCTCCCGATCCGCAGCAAGGAGAAGTTCGACAGTCGACTTTGTCTGTTACAGCCAGGCATTCGCCACCTCGGAGCGGCGGTGGACCAGGCCATGACGCGCTCGAAGTCCGGTCCTGATCAACGACGCGCTCCGAAACATTGCCGCCTCTGTCGGAAAGTCGTCCGCGGCCGAGTAGTCAACGTGAGCTAGACACCACTCGGGGGTTCGTCCTTTAGGTGCTGTTGCTTGCTTTGATCTTGGATGGATTGATGAAAGATCGCTAATATTGCTCGGGATTCGTATTGTAGCGACGACGGCGGTACGGTAGAATCGAATACATGGTCGGGACGGTGGTGGACTCGCTGGCTCCCTCCGTGTTCGAGTCGACTGTCGGGGCGGCGCGGGCCGCCGCGTATGGGCGGTTGCACGTCGCGCTGGATGACCTGGACGGTTTAGCGATGGATCCGTGCAGTGATGAGGAGGTGCTGGCCGATTGGCGTGAACGGGAGCGGCTGCGGCGCCGGTTGGCTTCGGGTGAGCACGCGATCATCACCCAGGTCGAGACCCGGTCGCTGCCGTATCGGCACGGTGCCCGCTCGGCGGCGGTGTTCGCGAGCCAGCTGTTGCGGATCAGTCCCGGTGAGGCGCATGTCCGGGTGCGGGCGGCGGGGGCGTTGGGCCCGCGGCGCACCGTGACCGGGCTGGCGGTGGCGCCGTTGTTCGCGGCGGTCGCCGCCGCGCAAGCGCACGGCACGATTTCGGAGCAGCATGCGCAGGTGATCGTCAGCGCTGTGCAGAAGCTGCCCGCCACCATCCGTCACGACCTGCACGCCACCATGGAGCAGATCCTGCTCGACGTCGCCCGCGAACAGCACCCCCGCTTCCTCGAGCAGCACGCCACCGAACTGGGCGCCTACCTCGACCCCGACACACCGGGCCGTGAGCACGCCTACCGCGACAAGCACCGCGACCTACGCCTCACCCGCCGCCCCGACGGATCCGCGCACCTGAGCGGGGACCTCACCCCCGAATGCGCCGAACACCTCCACACCCACCTCGACGCCCCCTGGATTTCCTCCATGGTGACCATGAATTCGTGCAGGGCCTTGTCAGCCGCCGCAACGACCGCGGCTGCCGGGCGGTGCCTGCCGAGGTCGACGATGGTTCGCGCCACCGACGTGACACGGACGCCGTCAATGGTCGCGATGTCCCGCGGCGGAAGGGTGGCCCGGT
>JBBQUT010000021.1:0-80778 GCA_038212215.1 Mycobacteriales bacterium | reverse complement strand
CCCTACTGCTCGCCGGACCACACAGCCTCACCACGCTGCTCATCTGGTCAACCTGGCGCCGAAGACACCAATCCCGAGCCCGCGACTGCCACTATCGACGCCGCGAAAACCAATGATCACGAACTACGGCTGCAGTACTAGAGAGAGTTGAACGGGACGCCACTTCCGCGCGCCGGTGGCGTCCGGCCGAGAACTCGGCCACGGGCGGCAACTGGTGGGCGGCCGAAACCCCGGCGAGCTAGGAACCGGCGTGCACAACAGCGGCGTAGGAGCCGATCCCAATCAAGCGTTCGCCCGCGATCGATCCCGACGAAAGAGTCAAGGCAGTAATGACACCGGTGTCAGGATCGAAATCAACATCGGCGACTGGGCCGAGGTCCTCACCCGCCGTCGTCAGAACCCGCTTGCCGAGCAGGCGCTGCGCCTTGCCCGACAACTCTGCGACAGCGTCGTTGGCATCGGAAATCATCTCGGCGCCTGAAACCGTGACCGCGTCAGCACCGAACGCGGTCAGGTTACCCCACAACACCGTGTCGCCCCGGTCGGCCTTTTTCAGCGTGAGCGCGACGACGGTGTGCGACTGAGGGTCGATCACGAACTCGACGATTTGCCCCACCGTCTCGGCCGTGGCGGTGCTCACCACCTTGCGTCCGGACGCCTCGGAGAACAGCATCAGCGTGTCCCCTCCAGTTGCTGCCGGAACGCGTACACCGCTGCGCCGAACCCCGCGAGGTCGTGGGCGACGAAATCGGTCGCGGCCGCGGGCACGATCAAGTGATCCCCTGAGGCAGCAAGAGTGTCGGGCAGCGGGATGAACACCTTCGTGCCCTTCGTTCCCAGCGCCCGCGACGCCTCTACCTCATAACCGACCACGTCGCAGTGATCGCCGCCCCGCTCGGCGATCTCAAGGATGACGTCCACCACCGTGCCCAGGTCCGTCCCACGGTCGGTGAGGACCTGCGACCCCAGCACGTCGCCGCCCGAACCGCCCGAGGAGACGGACCGGTCCAGCACCGTCGCCACCGGCTCGAGCACGTCTATGTCGCGGATTATCACCGCGTCCGGACCCAATGCCATCACCGACGTCCACGCCAGCGCCACCTTCGACGGCCCAGAAAACAGACCCCGGCCGGCCAGGGTGAACCCGCCCACCGCGCCACCACCGGCTGAATACACCACGTCCTTGACCTGGGCTATGTCCTCCCCGCCGAGCGTCACGACCGGACGCTTCGTCACCTCGGAGGTGCGCATCAGCCGACTCACTGCCGAGCCCTCCGACCGCGCGTGCGAGGCGAGCGCGCCGGGTCCACGATCACACCGCCACGGCGTCGACGCGCCTGGATCGCTAGGAACCCTGCGACAGCGATCACAGCCATCACCACGATCACGACCAACCACACCCACCAGCTCATGGCGCCACCCCTCGCGACTCTGAGCCCCCAAGGCAGGGCGGCCGAGGAGAGCCCTCACCATCGACCGGATCAGACAATCTGCCCGACACCACGCTAGCCCCAAACCAGCAGCACCGAGTACGAATTCGACCCCCGCGCCGCGTCGATTGCCGCGCGCAGCAGCAGCAGATCGAGTTTAGCGACGCAAACGGCGAGACCAGCTCTGCGGTCGACAACGCCCATGTGTCATCCCTACATGACCCTCGTGCCTACATGACCCGCGTGGACCTGACCGACCCCAAGCCCAACCCGATTCCCGCCGGAGCCCGGCATCACTGCCTGTCGGTCAGCCCGCGGCATATCAAGCGGTCTCCGCTACCACACGGCAAGCTCGGACGCGCGCGATCACAGCGGCGCCGTCCGGAGCAACGTGGGTATCGGTAACCGTCCGAGATCCTCGCGAACCCGTTTAGGGTCGACTTACCGAGCACTAACTGGCGCTGACGGTGACCGCGTCAGCGGTGTTCCCGACCCTGCGCAGACGTCGAACCAGTGACGGTCCAGCGGGCGGCATCATCCCGACTTCGGCCCCGGACTCTCAGCCGCCTGTGCCTCTGACGAGGCAACCACCATTCTTTGCACTCAGCAACTATTGTGAGAGGCTAAGATTCGGCATGGCGACAAAGGTGGGGATATGGCTAGCGAGAACACCCGCCGACTCAACCGGTTGACCGCCATTCTCCTTCGAATACCGGTGAAGCTCTACGACCGCGGGCTGGGTTCACTGCTCGGCCGCCGATTTCTGCTACTGACCCACATCGGTCGCCGATCCGGCCGGCGTTACCGATCGGTGCTCGAGGTGATCGCGCACTTTGCCGACTCCGACGAGTTCGTGGTCATCTCCGGCCTTGGCTCGGCTGCCGACTTGTACCGCAACATCCGTGCACACCCACCCGTCGAAGTGAGAGTCGGCCGGCGCCGGTTCATTCCGGCTTGCCGAATTCTCGACGAGGACGCCGCCCGTCAAGTGTTAGTCAGCTATGAGCGGCGCTATCGGCGGGTTTCGTGGATCCTTCGCCGGATACTGACGAAGCTGGTGGGTTGGCGCTATGACGGCGGCGTGGCGGCGCACAATCGTCTCGTTAGGCAGCTACCGATGGTGGCCTTGCGGCCGAGCGACACAAATGCGGGTGCAGCCAGTTCATCCGTTACGACCAATGCTCGTGCTGACGCCGGGACGTCGCACGTAGCTCCGCCGCATCGACTACAGAGAACCGACCGGAATACCCGGCGAAGCCTCGACCGGTTCCGTACCGCTCTGGTCGCCCTCGGCCTTACCCTCACTGGGCTTCTTGCCGGACTGGCCGCCGGCCTGGCAACGGATGCGCATGTCGAAATTGCGGGCACCGACGCGACCGTGCGCCTGCACCTCGGGCGCACCTACGACCGACTTGATCTCAATGGGGCGCTCTCAGCACAGCGTGCGGCCGGGCGCAGCATCGTCGGCGAGCCGGTCGGCATCAGCGTCCATGTTCAACTGGACACCGCCACGTTGATCGGTCCAGACGGGTCGTTCGACACGCATGTGCTGCCCGCATACATTCAGGCTTACAGCGACCCCGCGCAGATCGCGACTGACCTGCGGTGGGCGGTTACCAAACACCAGCTCTGGTTCAGCGGCGCAGGCGCGGCTCTCGGCCTGCTCATGTTTCTCGTCCGCTGGCGCTACCGGCATTGGCGTCGTGAGCTGGACCTGCGCACGCCGGGCGCGCGGGAGATGCGCCGGATGGCACTTGCCTACCACTCTCGGGAACGGGCGTTCGGCCGACACGCGGCCGTCGTTGTCGCGGTACTGGCAACGCTCACAGTCATTCCGAGCGGCTTGCACCATGTCGATCCACCAGTACGGATCACTGCCGACCCGATCCTCGCCGACACACCGCTGGCGGGAACCCAGGTAGGCGGACTACTGCGTCCAGCCCTTCAAGCTGCGAAAAGCTACATCCAAACCTACTTCGCTGATACGAACACCTACTACGACAGCCTCCGCGACGAACTGACCAGCCAACTCGACGCCGGCGCGCTCACGCTGCCGACCGGCGACGACATCGTCAACATCGGTTTCGTCACCGACCGGCACTGCAACATCGGAATGGATCGGGTGATCGTCGCACTCCTCAAGCACTTCAAGATCACGACGCTGGTGAGCGGTGGCGATGATGACTTCAGCGGCTCCTTCTCCTTCGAATCCGCGTGCACCAAGAATCTGGCCTCAAAGTCGCAGCAAGCGGGAATCAGCGACGTCTTCGTCGCAGGTAACCACGATTCAGCAATGACAATCAAGGACGAGCAGGGACAAGGAATCAAAGTTCTCGACGGGACCGCGGTGAAAGTCGGTGGGCTGACCTTCGCGGGGCTCCCGGACCCCCGTTCAAGCCGATACGGCCAAGGCATCAAGCCCGAATCGGCGGCCGAGCGGGCGCGGTTACTTGCCGAGCAAGGTCAGCGAACTGGCCAGCTGGCGTGCCAGGCCGATGGGCCTGTCATCGTCGTGCTGCATGACCCCCTAGCCGGGGACGCCGCCCTGCAGAGTGGCTGCGGCCGGGCTGTTACCGCTCTGGACGGCCACACGCACAAACAAGCAGGCCCGAACGCGATCCCGTTACCGAATGGCGCGGCCGGGTACCAGTTCGTCGGCGGCTCGAGCGGGGGCGCACCGGGTGAAGGCGCGGTGGAACTCACTTTCGCCTCGCGCCTCACAGTCGGCCCACTCAATCACAACGCTTCACTCAATATCGTCAGCATCGACCGCTCGACCGGTCAAATTGTCGGCGTCAGCGCGTGCGCCTTCACACCACAACAGGACATCACCTTCCAGCAACAGCTCACCGGGTGACGTCAGCAGGTGTCCTGCTCGATCAATTCACCAAGACTACGTGCGATGTCCTGCACGCTTGACTGTTCGGTCGGAGCGTTTCGACAGGGGCGCCGCTGCCCAACCCGGTGCCGTACGGGTAGTGGGCCTCGACACGGTCCACAACCGCCCTCGGCCGCGCCTTCCTCGTCGGTTACCTCCGCAGGATCGCTGCACCCGGCACCTGTCTGGCCAAGTCACGCCAGCCGGCGGCGATCCATAACTGCCGGCACAGGCCGAGATGACCAGCACGACCGCGACGGTGATCGGACGAGCCAGGCGATCGACCGGCAACGTCATGATCGAGTGACTGGTTGGAGCGGACGACGATCGCGCGCTGCAGGGCTGAGGCCACGGTTGCCTGATCGTGGTCGCCAGCGGCCAGCGTGTCAGCGGCCGCGCGGGCTGTGATGACCCCGAGGTACGCCCCAAACGTCCAGGACCGCCAGTTGACCATCGGGCTGGCCAGCGAGGAGGTCGGTACCTGCGAGCAGCGTCGCGTTCTCGCCTATCGTCTCGCCCAAGGGCTCCATGACATCGGCGGCGGTGACTGTGGCGAGGACAGCCGAGCTGCGGTGTTCGTCGAGGTCGATGCCGCGGCGCCGCAGCTTGCGGGTGTAGATCGTGTCGCGCGCAAGGAAGTGGCTCGTCCCCCGGTGGCAAGGACGACCGCTGCCATCAGCGGCAGGATGATGCCGTACACCTCCGCCAGTTCGAAGAGAATGATCACTGCGGGTTATCGGCGCCCGCGCCGCGCCGACGGCATGACCGGAAAGTGCAAGGGTGAAGGGTTGATCAGTCAACGGACGACGACCGCGCCGCCACCGGCGTCGGCGCCAATCAGCAGGGCAAGCACGAGAAGGCCCGGATTCGACATGCGGGCGGCATCAGCAGGCAACGGAAGCCGAGGCGGACCGGCACTCACTGCAGGACGAGAGCGCGTTGCCGCACGGACCGCTTTGCGATCGTGGGGTGGGACGTGACCATGGCATGTTCGTGCGTTGCATTATGCAAAGATTGTGCTATTGAGATCAGGAGAGTTGGTACATGAACCGGAAGCCGAGCACCCGGCCTCGACGACGGCAGACGGAGCGCAGCGGTCAGATCGACGAGTTGGTCACCGCAGTACTCACAGCTTCGCGGGTGTTGGTGGCAGTATCGGCCTCGTCGCTGGCCGATATCGAAGAAACTGTCACGCTCACCCAGTTCCGGACGTTGGTGGTGTTGGACACCGGAGGCGAGAGCAACCTCAATGGACTGGCTGAAGCCTTGAGCGTGAACGCCTCCACCGCGATGCGGATGATCGACAAACTCCTTGCCGCGGGACTCGTCACCCGCCATGAAAATCCGGCAAATCGCCGCGAAGTCGTGCTCGACCTCAGCCCGTCCGGTGCGGAGCTGGTGGGGAGCGTGACTGACCGCCGTCGAGCCGAGATCGCACGCATCGTCAGGAAGATGCCCACATCGCTGCGCAATGAGCTCGTCGAAGCCCTCGTGGCCTTCGCCGACGCCGCGGGCGAGCCCCACGCAAGCGAAACCGCGGCCATCTTCGGTTGGTGACCTACCCATTCATGACGTCCTCACCGCATCGTTGGCCCCTCGACATAGCGGCATCCAAATCCGGGGCCGGGTTCGTCGGGATAGCCGCAATGACGTCTTCGATGTGGCCCGAACGGCACGCCCGGCGACGCCTTCGCGGCCCAATCGATTACGACGCGAGCACCCATGTCGTCACCTTGGCGAGCAATCTCCTGCGGATCTCATCAGCCAATGAGTGGCAGCGCCGCGGGTTGTTCCTTGCCGTGCCTGAGGGATGCCGCTCGCTCGTCGGCCTCGGCTACGTCGGACTCCGCCGGCTGGCTCCGAAGGATGCCGCGACGACGTTGTATGCCACGTGCCAGACCATGGCATTCGTCCTGTTCCCCACCCTCGGCGAGACCCCGAAGCCATGGCGGTGGCCAACGGACATGCTCGTCCCATCGCACGTCCAACGTGGGCATCTACCCCGACGCCGTAGCCACGGCGAGCCGCGGAAGCGGGACGAGTCCTGCGATCAGTCGTCGGCAACCTGCACGACGACAGTCCGGATCTGCGGGTCCGCGTCATAAGCCATATCGGGCTCGACGACGATCGACTCCGGTGCCCGAGCATCGGCGACATCACTGTGAGTGAGGGTAAGCACGACTTGGAACGGATCATCCTGATGACCTGAGCCGCGAACCATGATTGTGGCCAACTGCTTCTCCGAATCCGCGCTCTTGAGTCCCAATGGTCATTGGACGCAATTATTGCATGGAGCAACAATGTCGGCAAGCGTCGCCCGCGCGCCACATCGAGTCGGGTCGGTCGCGAGCACGTTCCGACCGCATGCGAACAAGCTCCAGGCTTGTTGCCGCTCACGCAATGTTTGCGTTCCGCAATTGTTGGGTAGGTCGCTCAATGGGTGGCCGGGTCACGCTCGTGGTTCGAACGAACCCGGGCCGCGTGCGGACCACCGCTGCTGTTCATCGATGAGTACGACACGACCCTGCACCAGATGCGCGGGAACCTGCCGCAGGCTTTCGGCTGCGGGTCCTCGATCGAAACCGCCGCCAGACTGGCCCGCTGAGAACAGGAGAACATCCAGTGCAGCCCATCCCAAAGCCACACATCCTCGACCCCAACCGGGTCCTCGACAACAGGCGTGGGGACTTCACCGCCGATCACAAAGCCCGCGCAGAGTTGCTCGAAGCCGCCCTGCAGGAGACCTGCGCCTACGCGCAGCACCTTTGGGACGACCTGGATTCGATGCGTAAGTACCTCATCGACAGCCTGCCGTCAGACCCCCGCATGCCTGCACCCCACCGTGCGTCGGCCACACCATCCGGTCCCGACGACGACCAAGGCTGGCAGAACTGGATCGACGCCTTCGCCGAGGTCACCTCGGTGCTGTGCGGCCCGAAGGGCGACTCCGGATTCGGACTCGGACGAGCCCGCCAGGAGGCCCAGCTTCGACGCGACGCACCGAGCTTGAGGATCGCGGCCGATCAAGCACGCCAGTTCACAATCCCGCCCGAGCAGCCGCCGGTTAACGACATCGCCGAACCTCGACGCCAGATTCAGGCGCCAACCCAGCCGCCAACCAGACACCTAGCCCGCGGTATCGCGACCACCATCCTCGCCATGCTCGCTCTTCGCGGACTTCGTCACCGACGACTCGCAACCTGACAAGGTAGACCGGAGATCGTGGCGGACTGTCGGCGGTGCGGACACGAGCGGCTAGCCCGCCACTTGCCCGCCGTGCCGCCGCGGCGGGAGTGGATCAGCGCGCTCGCTGGGCTCAATCTGGTGTTGCTGCACCGCGAGGCAGGCAAGGTCTTCGACCGCCTGGCGCACACGTCCTGGTCCTTGGTCGGCACGTCCGTCGAGGCTGGTGCCCCCGCCATGGTGATGATCGTTCTCGAACCAACCCGCGGCCTACGCGCGATGGCCGCGGTCGCAGTGTCAGCGGTCGTCGGGGCCTGGGGTTGGGCGCAATATCCCTACCTGCTGCCGCGCACGCTGACTCTGACCGAGGGCAGCGCCACCGCAACGGCGCTGAACGCGCAACTGGTCATCGTCGTCGTCGCGGCAGTACTGGTCGCCGCCTCGCTCATCTACCTGTACTGGTTGCGCCAGCACGGTCGTCATCGTCGCGGCCGTCGCCGGCGTCGCACGCGACGCGGTCAGCGGCGCCCTGTCACGGCGCAAAGGTGATGATCGATGAACGAGGCAGCCGCCCCGCCGAACCGCCACGAACTTCCGTCATGCCGGTCACCGGTTCCTTCGCGAAGACAGCCATCGCGTAACCACCTCAGCGACAACCTCAGCGACAACCCAGTTGTATCCCTTGCCCGGAAAGGACATGAACACTCATGACTCATGCGACAGCCCGCCCGATTGCGGTCATCACCGGGGGGTCGGCCGGCATCGGCCGCGCCACCGTTCGCGAGTTCGCCCAGGCCGGCTACGACATCGCGATCCTTGCGCGTGGCCAGGCAGGTCTGGACGGCGCTGCCGCCGAGGTCACCTCCGCGGGCCGGCGGTGCCTGCCGATCGCGGTGGACGTCGCCGACGAGGCAGCGGTCGATGCGGCCGCGGATCGCATCGAGTCGGAGCTGGGCCTGATCGATGTGTGGGTGAACGTGGCCTTCGCCGGGTCGCTGGCCTTCTTCTGGGATACCAGCCCGCAAGAGTTCCGCCGGATGACGGACGTGACTTACTACGGGCAGGTCAACGGCACCCGGTCGGCATTGCGAGTGATGCGGCCCAGGGACAAGGGCGCGATCGTCAACGTGTCCTCGGCGATGGCGTACCGCTCGATCCCGCTGCAGTCGGCGTATTGCGGCGCCAAGCACGCGGTGAAGGGGCTTACCGAATCACTGATCACGGAACTGCGCGCCACCGGCAGCAAGGTCACGATCGGGCTGGTCACTCTTCCGGGAGTGAACACGACCCAGTTCAACTGGAACCTGAACAAGATGGGCAAGCATCCGATGCCGGTACCCCCCATCGTGCAGCCGGAAGTGTGTGCGCGCGCGATCCGATTCTCCGCCGAGCACCCGCGCCGCAATATGTGGGTCGGCATCTCCACCGCCTACACGATCCTCGGGAACCGCGTCGCGCCGGCGTTCGTGGACTGGTACCTGGGCAAGACCGGTGTCAATTCGCAGCAGACCGACAAGGATGCCCCGCGGTGGGGCTCCAACGTCTTCGAACCCCAAGACGCCGAACACGACAGGGAAGCCCGAGGCGCGTTCTCAGCGAAAGCCGCAGAGCACGACCCCGTGTCCTACGTGGCCATGAACAGGCTCGCCTCCCTCGCCGGCGCCGGCACCGCCCTCGCCCTCGTAGGTGCCGCCGTCGCCCGACGCATCAGCCGATGACTGACCCTGCCCGAACGGGCACGGGGGGTGCCTCAGCGATGACGTCCGACGAACGCGAGATGGGATCGATCCGCGACGCTGACGGTTACGCACCCATCGGCGACTACGGGGTCCTGGGCGACGGTCGCGGAGCCGCCCTCGTCGCCCTAGACGGGTCGATCGACTGGTGGGCAGCACCACACCTGGATTCCGCCCCGGCCTTCGCGGCCCTGCTCGACCCCGCCGCCGGCGGGCGCATCTCGCTGCGCCCGGTCGACCCGCAGACCAAGGTAAGTCGACGCTACGTGCCTCACACCAACCAGCTCGAGACCACGTTCACGACCCCGACCGGCCAGATACGCGTCACGGATTCACTGAATTCCGGTAACGCCGGAGCACTGCCGTGGAGCGAACTGGGCCGCCGTATCGACGGCATCGACGGCAAGGTCCAACTCGCGCTGCTCGTACGTCCGGGCGACGGGTTGCGTAGCTGGCAGCCGTGGACTGAGAACGACGAACGCGGCCCGATCCTGCACGCCGGCAACCTCACCATGGGACTGCGCTGCAGCCCAGAGCTGCGGCTGCACGTCGAGCATGATCAGGTCAGCGCGACCTTCACGGTGGCTGCGGGGCAGCGACGGATCGTCGGTGTGGTCGCGGCCGACGCTGACCCGTTGTTCCTGACCGAGGTGGAATCGATCGATCATCGCATCGACCTGACCAGCGACAGCTGGCGTCGATGGTGCACACAGATCAACTGGGTCGGACCCGGGCGAGAGCAGATCATCCGTGGCGCACTCGCACTCAAGACGCTGGTGATAGCAAGGACGGGAGCGGTCGCTGCGGCCGTCACCACGTCGCTGCCGGAGAGCATCGGCGGACCCAAGAACTGGGACTACCGGTTCACCTGGATCCGCGACGCCGCGCTGACCATTGACGCGCTCGCCGTGCTGGGGCTAGAGGAAGAGGTCCACGCTGCCGTCGCGTGGCTGCTGCACGCAGTTCGCAGCAACGGTCCGGACGCGCATGTCATGTACACCCTGGACGGCCGAATGCCGTCGCACCCCCGCCAGCCCCGGATCCCCGGCTACAAGGACAGCCGGCCGGTGATGATCGGCAATCAGGCCGCCAGCCAGACCCAGCTAGGGATATACGGCGACCTGTTCGGCACGGTCGCGGACTGGGTGTTCGGCGGCCACGTTCTCGATGTGGGCTCGGCACGAGAACTGTCCGATCTGGCCGACCGGTGCGCCGATGTGTGGCGTCACGACGACGCCGGCTTGTGGGAACTGCAAACCAGCAGGCCCTACACGTCCTCGAAGATGAACTGCTGGCGCGCCCTGGACGCCGCCGCCCGAATGGCCGAGGCCGGTCAGCTCACCGGCACCGGCGCCAGATGGCGCGGCGAGGCCGACGTCATCCGCACCTGGGTCCACGAACGTTGCTGGTCGCAGCAAAAACAGGCATACACCTTCTACGCCGGATCCGATGACTTGGACGCCTCAGTGCTGCTGGGTGCCGAGTTCGGCTTCGATCACGGCGAGCGGATGTCCACCACGATCGACGCGATCGGCGCCGAACTGGGCGCCGGACCGCTGCTGTACCGCTACACCGGCGTGCACCGCGAAGAAGAGACGTTCATCGCGTGCGCCTACTGGCGTGTCCACGCCCTCACGTGTGTCGGCCGCGTTGAGCAAGCGCGCGACCTGTTCGCGCAACTGCACGTCGTGGCCAACCCGCTCGGGTTGATGTCGGAGATGAGCGCACCCGGCACCGGCGAGCTGGTCGGCAACCTTCCGCAAGCGCTGAGCCATCTGACCTTCATCCGCGCGGCGCACGCACTCGGCCACGCCGGATCTGCGGCAGCAACCACCAAGACCACGACAACCAGGAAGGAGTGATCGCGATGTCCGACACTGTCGGTGATGTATCGCCTGCGCAGCTGCGTGAATGCGATGTCGTGAGGAGGACGCCGCCGGGTTCATCCGGCATGGCAGCAGACAGAAGGCGCAAAAGCGCCTGCCCGGCGAGAGGGAGCAGACCATGAAGACCCTTGACGCGGCCTTGCGCGATGTGCGCTCCGGCCGGTTCGAACGCACCCTGTCGGCGCTGACCGCGGCCGGCGCCGCCGTCACCGCTGGCGAAATCTATCTGTCCCACGACGGCGCCAGCTTCGGCAACAAGATGATGTGGTGGCCGGTCGTGGTACTGCCCACCGCGATCCCCGCCGCCGCCGCCGGGTTCTTCTCCCGCCGGGCCGCCCACACCGTCCTGCCCGCCGCGAGCGCAGCCATCGTGATCAACGGGCTCCAGGGCACCTATCTGCACTGGCGCGGGATCAAACAGCGCCCCGGTGGCTTCACCAAATACAACATGGAATCCGGGCCACCCGCCTTCGCGCCGCTCCTGGCGTCGCTGGTCGGGGGCATGGGACTGCTTGCTGCGATCCTGCGCCGCGAGGACATCCCCGGTGCGCCCGGCGACGACGGTGAAGGCTAATGCCCTTCCGTCCGGCGTCCCAGCGCGCGATCACCCCCCAAGGCCGAGGACGCTTCCCAGGCTTCGACGTCCTCGACCGGGCCCACCAGTGGGACGACGCCACGGCCGGGGTCGTGCTCGCCCGACTCACGCTGCCAAACATGCTGTCCTTCTTCACCCCCCACGAGGTCGGCATCGCCAGCCCGATGCTCGATCTGCTCCTGGGCCAGGACTGCGACCCGCGAGTGCCGATCGTCCCGCTCATCGACGCCCGGTTGTCCACCGGCGAGACCGACGGGTGGCACTACGAGGACCTTCCCGAGGACGGGCAGGCCTGGCGCGACACCCTGGCCCACCTCGACGAGGACGCCACTAGACGCCACGACAGCGGCTACGCCGGGCTCACCGCCACTGCGCAGGCGCGGCTGTTACAAGACGTGCAAGACCTCTCCCAGAACGGCGACAGCTGGCACGCCGTCTCGGCCAAGCACGTGTGGAGCCTGTGGACCCGCTACGCCTGCACCGCGTTCTACTCCCATCCGTGGGCGTGGAACGAGATCGGGTTCAGCGGCCCCGCCTATCCCCGCGGCTACCTCAACCCGGGCATCAACGCCCGCGAGAAATGGGAGGTCGCCGACCACGACGACACCGATCCCGTTCCCTTCGCGCAGCGAGTCGAACAGGCCCGGGCCGCCGACGACGACCTCAAGCACGGGAACGGACACCGGTGAGCGACTACCGAGCCATCCGGGCCCGCAACGAGTCGGCATGGCTCATCCCCAACGACGGCTCGCGGGTCAACCACCAGCTGCGCGCCGACATGCGCCGCTACCAGCACACCGACGAGGTCGACGTGGTCATCGTCGGCGCCGGTGCCGGCGGCAGCGTCACCGCCCAACGCCTGGCCCGCCGAGGGTGGAGCACCGTCGTGCTCGACGCCGGGCCGTTCTGGAACCCCGACACCGACTGGGTCAGCGACGAACGCGCCTCCCACGTCCTGTACTGGACCGACCCCCGCGTCATCAGCGGCGCCGACCCCGTACCGCTCGGGTCGAACAACTCCGGCCGCGGCGTCGGCGGGTCGATGGTCCACTACGCCGGCTACACCCCGCGCTTCCACCCCTCCGATTTCCGCACCCACACCCTCGACGGCGTCGGCGCCGACTGGCCCATCGACTACCGCACCCTGCGGCCCTACTACGAGACGATCGAGGCCGAACTCCCCGTCGCCGGGCAGGACTGGCCCTGGGGCGACCCGCACCGCTATCCGCACAGCCCACACCCGGTCGGCGGCAACGGTCTCACCGTCCTTCGCGGCGCCGACAAGCTCGGCATCGACATGCGCATCGGGCCGGTCGCCATCGCGAACGGCCGCTTCGGCAACCGGCCGCACTGCATCTACCGCGGCTTTTGCCTGCAGGGCTGCAAGGTCAACGCCAAAGCCAGCCCGCTGATCACCCACATCCCCGACGCACTGGCCCACGGCGCCGAGATCCGCCCCGACTCCCAGGTATCACGCGTGCTCGTCGAGGACCGCACCGGCCGCGCCACCGGCGTCGAATACCTGCACGACGGGGTCACCTACCGGCAACGGGCCAAAACCGTGGTCGTCGCGGGCTACTCCATCGAAACACCGCGGCTGCTGTTGCTCTCAGCCACCAAACGTTATGCGGCAGGGTTGGGCAACGACCACGACCAGCTCGGGCGATACCTCATGGTGCAGGGCGCACCGCAGATCGCCGGCCGCTTCTCCGACGAGATCCGGATGTACAAATCCCCACCCCCCGAGGTGTCCTCCGAGTCGTTCTACGAAACGGATCCCACCAAGCCCTACAAGCGCGGCTGGTCCATCCAGACCGTCAGCCCGCTGCCGATCACGTGGGCCGAGCATGTCGGCGCGCAAGGCCACTGGGGCAAGACACTGCGCGAGTACATGCGCGACTACGTCCACTGGGCCACCCTCGGAGCGCTGTGCGAACTGCTACCCCAACCCGACAACCGGGTCACCCTCGCACAAGAGACCGACCGCCACGGCCTGCCGGTCGCGAACTTCTCCTACACCCAATGCGACAACGACAAACAACTGATCAAAGCCGCCACCGGCGTCATGCAAGACATCCTCAAGGCAGCCGGCGCGGAAGAAGTCATCACCATCGAGCGCTACGCCCACCTGGTCGGTGGTGCCCGGATGGCCGCCCTGGCCGAGGACGGCGTCGTCGACGCCGAACACCGGCTGTTCGGTGTCGAGGGCCTCTACGTCATCGACGGCAGCACCCTGCCCACCCAGGGCTCCGCCAACCCCGCGCTGACCATCATGGCCCTCGCCGCCCGCGCCGCCGACCTGATCATCGAGCACGCGCGCAACGTCCCGACCGCCGCGACACGCACATGACCGCCGCCAGTGCACCCGTGGACACCGGCGCGTGCCACACCCTCGGCACCCGCGGATTGGTCCATCTGCCGACACCATGTCCTGGGGCCACCGTCCTGGCGATGGCCCACACGCCGACTCTGCCAGCGAACACGACTGGAGCATCACCGATGCGAACATCTGAAACGAGCTCGACGTGAGCGCTGCCCGTGCCGACGGGACTCCGCGGCGGCGGATCGAGCTCGCCCGCGCCGGCTGGGGTGCGGCTCTGCTGCTGGCACCACGACAGGTGCTCGAGCAGGTCCATCACGTGCAGGTCGACACCAAGAGCCTTCTCGTCGCCCGCATCCTGGGCGCCCGCCATCTCAGCCAAGCCGCCCTGTCCGGTATCGGCCCCAGCCCCGAAGTTCTGGCCATGGGCGTCTGGGTCGACTGCGCCCACGCCACGACCGCGCTCGCGCTCGCCGCAGTGGACCGGACCCGTGCCCGAGGCGGTCTCACCGACGCCAGCGTCGCTGCCGCCTTGGCCGGCACCGGGTACCGCGACCTGCACATCGGCGCCGTCCCTCCGCCCGACCATGACCGTCGACGCGACATGCTGGCCCGATGGGTCCTCGGGTTCGCGCCCGGCGGCAGTTCTTTGCTGCGCCGCGCCGACGCGGCCCGGCACACGGCGAAGCTGGGTGGCAGCGCGTGAGCGATGAACTCGCTGCGGCGCTTGTGCGGTCACGTCGCCAACCGATTCGCTGTTGATCGGCAGAGAGCCGGCTGAGCGGACGCGGCGCCAGGGTGGACGAGTATGCCGAAGCGCATGATCTGCATCAGCGGCACGGGTCGCCGCCGTAGTCGCGCGGCAGCAAATACGTTTATCCCAGAGCGCGCAGCCGGCCGGGCGGCGCCCCGTGTCAGGAGTTATTGTGTTCAACACGTCGAATACGGCATTGCCCGAGCGGTTGATTCGGATCGCGGTTCTCGATACTGACGGCAGAGTTCCGCTGCTTCGTAGTCAGGCGCCGAAGCCGACGCTGAGCGCGTCAGAGTGCCCAGACCGTGGCTAAGTCGACGCTGCTCGTCGCCGGTGTCGATGTCGGCGGGACCAACATCGAGGTCGGCCTCGTCGACGAGCGTCACAAGGTGCACGCACGGGAGAAGGCTCCGACACCCACAGAAGGCCCGGACGCCGTTCTGTCCACGATCGCCGAACTGATCGCGGCGGTCGACGGTGACCCCGTGGCAGTAGGCATTGGCATCCCGGGAGTTGTGCACGAGGGCCGGGTGCTCACCGTCCCCAATCTCGCGAACTGGTACGACCGAGTGGACATCGTCACAGATCTCAGTCGACGGCTCGGTGTACCGGTCGCGGTCGGCAACGACGCCAATGTCGGCCTTCTCGGTGAATGGCTCGACGGCGCCGCTCGGGGCGCCCGCAACGTGCTCGGGCTGTGGCTCGGCACCGGGGTCGGCGGGGCGCTGATCCTGGACGGCCGTCCGTTCACCGGAGCGCGCGGGGCAGCGGGCGAGATCGGCCACGTCGTGGTCCAAGCGGGCGGCGCCTTGTGTACCTGCGGTCGCCGCGGGTGTGTCGAGGCCTACGCCGGTCGACGATCCATGCGCTCCGCGGCATCAGCACAGGTCGAAGCCGGATGGCAGACCTCGCTGTTCGACTTCCGTGACGACGAGGGCAAATCGAACGTTACCTCGAAGGTCTGGGCGAGGGCGCTCGACGACGGGGATGCGCTCGCAACGAAGCTGTTCGATACTGCGATCGACACTGTCGGCATCGCTGTAGGGTCCGCGGTGAACCTGCTCGACATCGACACGATCGTCGTTGGCGGTGGACTGGCCGAGAAGCTCGGGCAGGACCTCGCCGATCGCATCGAGAGCAGCGCTTCGCAGTGGATGCTCCAGCCGTCACCCGACCTGCGCTTCGTCGTCTCCGAACTCGGCGACGACGCCGGCGTCGTCGGTGCCGCATCCCTCGGACGCGCCGAAATCATCGCTCGGTAACTTTGGCCCCGCACGCACCCGCGGTGTTGCGTCAGGTGATGTCTCGCGGCTCCCACCGGTGACCTGGTTGCGTCCGCGGTGGTCATCTGACTCAATGCGACGAACGGATCGTCGGGGACCTCGCCGCGGGCCAGCGAAGCGGAGTAGGACGTCAGACCGTTCATTTGGACACCAAGTTGCACGGTGAGTGCCTGCGATGCTCCCGGTGTGATCCATGGAATCGGTGCGCGCAGCGCCCAATCGATCTTCCGCGTCGGGGTATCCCACTGGAAGTTGTGCAGATCAGCGACAAAAGGAGCCGGGAGAAATTCGTGGCCGACCAGGCGTCCGAACAGGGCCGGGACGTTGACATCGGCCAGCAGAGCGCGGCGGGCTCGGCCGGTCTGCGCCGACTCCAGCGCCACCCGGACGGCAGTGCACAATCGCGCGAACCGGCTAGCACAGCATCGGGCACTTCGCCGAGACCGTCACCCATCTGAGCGTCCGTGCGCGGCTGCGGCGACATGGACCTCCTGGACGCGGGCCCGCTCTCATCACCTTGCTTTGCGTAGAATAACAGTTGCACAATGCAACTATGGCTGTTATGCGCGCGACGATTCCGACGATCAGTTCCCTGCGCTCCCGCCGACTCGGTCTGCTCACCCTGTCCGTGGCCATCGGGGTCGGCGCGGGCCTCGGCGCCGTCGCATTCCGCTACATGATCAAGGCCGGGACCTATGCGTTCACCGGTTTCGCCGACTACGCCGGCCAGGGGCACGCGGCCAACCCGGACTTCCCGTGGCTCGGGCGTTGGTTCGTCCTGGTGGCGCCCGTGCTGGCCGGACTGCTTTACGGGCCGCTGGTCTACCGCTTCGCCCGTGAGGCGCGGGGCCACGGCGTGCCCGAGGTGATGGTCGCGGTCGCGCGCCACGGCGGTCGTATCCGGCCGCAAGTGGCCGTCGTCAAGGCCATCGCGTCCGCTCTGTGCATCGCCGGCGGCGGGTCGGTCGGGCGCGAGGGACCCATCGTGCAGATCGGGTCGGCTCTCGGTTCGAGCCTGGCCCAGGCGTTCCGACTTGACGAGCAGCGCATCAAACTCCTGGTCGCCTGCGGCGCCGCGGGTGGCATCGCCGCGACCTTCAACGCACCGCTGGCCGGCGTGTTCTTCGCGATGGAGATCATCCTGCGCAGGTTCGAGACTGAATCGTTCGGGATGGTCGTGCTGTCCTCGGTCACCGCGAGCGTCATCGGCCGCGGCATCCTCGGCAACGACCCGTTCTTGTCGCTGCCAACGTTTCACATCGACCACCTCGTCCAGTACCCGCTGTTCGCGCTACTCGGGCTAATCGCCGGCCTTGTGGGAGTCGCGTTCTCCCGCCTCCTCTACGCCATCGAGGACGCCTGCGACTGGGCCTGGCGCGGCCCCGAATGGGCGCGGCCCGCGGTCGGCGGCCTGCTGCTCGGCGTTCTTCTACTCGTGCTGCCGCAGATGTACGGCGTCGGCTACCCCGTCCTCGGCAAGGCCGTCGTGGGCGGCTACGGCGTCGCGTTCCTGATTGCCCTTCTCATCGGCAAGCTCGTCGCCTGCAGCCTGACCATCGGCATCGGCGGATCCGGCGGCGTCTTCGCGCCCAGCCTGTTCTGCGGCGCCATGGCCGGCGCCGCCTTCGGCGACATCGTGCACTCGATCGCGCCGGACAGCGGCGGCTCGGTCGGCGCCTACGCCCTGATCGGCATGGGCGCCGTCTTCGCCGGAGCCGCCCGCGCCCCGATCACCGCGGTCGTCATCCTCTTCGAACTCACCGGCGAGTACTCGATCATCCTGCCGCTCATGCTCGCCATCGTGCTTGCCGCCGGCATCAGCCACCTCGTGTCCCACGACACCGTCTACACCCGCAAACTCCTCCGCCGCGGCATCGACATCGACGAACCCGCTCACGCCACCCTGCGACGGCAAGCCGTCGCCGCCTACATGGTCACGCCACCCGAACCGGTGTCCGCCGACCTCGACCTGCGCGACGCGGCTGCCAAATTCGGCTGCACCCAGAGCAGCCACCTCCCTGTCGTCGACCACGACGGCACCTATCTCGGGACCCTCGCTTCCCACGACGTCATGAACGCTCTCGCCGCCGACGACACCGCACCCGTCCGCGCCCTCGTCGAGAAAGCCGACCCCGTCACCGCGGACTCACACCTCGGTGCCGCACTCGACCGACTTGACCACGGAGCTGGTGCCGTCCCCGTCATCGGCGACACCGGCACCGTCATCGGATGGATCCGCCACCGCGACATCCTCACCGCCCTCAGCAGCTCTGAGGGCGCCCCCGCGCCGTCGATCTAGTCAGCGGCGCAGCGACCTCACAATGAGCGTCGCGACGGTTACGGGCAGCCGTGGTGTCGACACTGGGTCGAGAGGGCGCGCCTCCGCCGAGAGCGCCGGTGGCCGGCCGATCGCTTGGGGCGCTGGGAACTGGTGTTGCACGTTTGTTGCACGGGGCCGGTTCCGGGGCTCGCCAGCCTATCGCGCGATGCGCACCCGCCCGTGGAATTGCCGGTATTCGGGGCCTCGGGGCTCGGTGTGTCCCTGACCTGACGACCGAGCACTACCGACCCGGAGAAGTGGTCGATCTCCGAATTAGAGGGAGCCCCGAACCGCTGGAGGCCAGTAAATCCGGGGCTTCTTGGTGGGCGATACTGGGATTGAACCAGTGACCCCTACCGTGTCAATGCTTTCCCCGGAGCGTTGGTTGCTCCCGCTGGCGTTGAATATCCCAGACTTCCTGGAGCTCCGACGTTGGTTGTCGTGACTGGCGATGGTCTGTTTCGGTTGCGATGTGGCCCCCTTGTAGCCCGAATCGATGTGTCCGAGCACCGCGTCCGAAGGGATGCGGGCCACGAGCACATCCAAGCCGTCGGCTCCGCCATGCGGACTCGTCGCCCTTCCACCGTGCTGGAAATGCTCTGGTCGACGATCGGATGCGGATCTCAGTCTGGAACCAACTGTCTGCGGTTCGGCGCGCGACTATTTGTCGATCTCGCGCACGTCTGACGTGAACCAGCTAACGCGCAGATCGGTCGGTAGGCGCGGACCGACTGGGTCTGGAGAGCGTCGCGGGTGTGGGCGGCCGAGGCAACGCCGGTCTGAGCTCGATCATCCGCGATGCGAAGCTTGATCCATGTCGACGCCGACGATGCTGGCGACACGGTGCAGGTCGATGTCGTAGGCGAGCAAGGTGGCGCCGTTGCGCCAGGCGACGGCGGTGATCAGGCAGTCGAGCAGGCCGCGCGGTGTGATCCCGTTCTTCCGGCACTGGCGATAGATCCGGGCGGCGGCCTCGAAGTCAGGGCTCGGGTCGATCGGGTGTAAGTGGAACCGCTGCAGGAGCCGGCGCAGGTCGTGTTCGCGGGCATCCGTGCGGGCGCCGGCCAAGACTTCCATCACGACTGGTTCGGTGACAGCTACCGGGCCGTCCTCGGCGATCAGCTGGGTGAGCCTGACATCGACGGCGCTGCCGGTAGCCCGGTCGAACTCGACCCAGGCCGAGGTGTCGGCCAGGATCACGCGCTGGCCTGTTCTTCAGGCTCTGAGGCGATGTCGTCAATCGCGTTTGCGCCGCGCATGGCCAGCGCCTCGTCGCGGGTCATGGGCTGTCCAGCCAGATGACGTAGTGCCAAATCCACTGCTTCGGTCTTTGTGTGGACCCCGTAACGATCCATCACCGCCTGGACGTAGGCATCGTTGATCTCGATGTTGGTGCGCGATCTGGTCATCCACCTATCGTACACTTTGGGTGTATCAAAGGTGTACGCAGAGGTTAGCTAGCACTCCTGCTCCGAGCCGGTCGTTGCGGTCCGCGGCGTGCGCGCCCTATCCGTCTTGCGCGACCGAAGGAGCTCTGTCGAAAACGCGAGATGGATCGATAGGGCTGCGCCTGCGAACATCCGCAATTGCCGCACCGAATTTAGTGTGTGTCCCCCGACGGGTCTTCAGCTGACAGGCAACAGCTCACGCCGGACCACGGCCACAGTCGTGACCGATGGTGGGCTGTCAAGTTGAGCCACCAGGTTCACCGGGCTCCATTACGGGCGGGCCTTTGCGGGAATCGATTACGCCGGAAGCATCTGACGCCGATCACCTCGGTCGTCAACAAGCTAGGTATCCCGCGTGACGTTCGGCATGCGGGCGCAGTCTCCGCCCTTGACCGAAGCCCGTCGAAGGCGTCCCGAGCCACGAATAGCGGGCCTGCCCTGCGGGGACGTTCGGATTCGCTCTTTGGTGCGTCAGACGCCGGAGATGATCTCTGCCAGTTGCGTGGGCTGGGACAGGAACGGCGAGTGGGACGAGTGGAGGGTATGCACGGTGGTCGCCCGTTGAGACATGGCCTGCTGGGCGGGGTAGGGGATGGCTTGGTCCTCGGTGCACGCGACGTAAGTGCTCGCGATGTCACGCCAGCCAGCAACGCTCAGCGGGTCACCGAACGACGACAGGGTCTGGGTCTTCAGTCTGCCCGCGCAGGCCGCCGCCCTGTCTGGGTCGACGTCCGCGAAGAACACCGGCAACGGCTCGGGAACCGAACTCGTCCCGCGCTCCGCGTCGATCGCGATCCACGGCGGCACCTCGCCCGCGAGCGCACCGAGCAATGATTCGCCAACGTCGAGCTGGAACGCACACACATAGACAAGATGGGCGACATCGGTGCGACCCGCGGTCGCACCGGTGATGGGTATGCCACCGTAGGAGTGGCCGACGACGACCGTGGGCCCGTCGATCGCGTCAAGTGCGGCGCGCACAACTTTCACGTCGGCGAGCAGGTCGCCGTTGCCGCCGCCACTCGGGAGGTCGACTACGGTCACCTCGTGGCCGAGCTCGCGCAGGTGCGGCAGCAGGTCGTCCCATGCCCACGCGCCATGCCAGGCGCCGTGGACCAGTAGGACGGGCAGTCGATCAGGCATTGCTGGCCTCTCGCTAGTGCCCGTCGTCGGGTCGCCGGCTCGCCGGGTCGCTATGCAGGCTACGCCCGCACTCGGCAAGTATCTCTAGCGCGGCGGATATCAGGTCTGCGGTCGACCGCCGACACGGTTCTATCCATATTTGCCGCTGGCGATTCCCATCCCTGCTTGCTGCAACTGTTTCGGGAGGCCAGCCGCGACTGTCAACCCAGCAGGCGTCCATCCCACAGCTGCCCCGTGAGCAACGGCGCTTACGAGACGTCGCCCACCTGAAGGGTTCCAAAAGGCTGCGCGCACCGGCTCGGACGTGGTCGGGCATGATCATGTCCGTGTCGATGCGGCTGCTCTACCTGGTCTTGGTCCGGCTCAGCGACTGGCTTGCCCTGCTTGCCAGGTCATCCGCATCGAAGAACGTCGAGCTGCTCGTACTGCGCCACGAAGTCGCGGTGCTGCGACGAACCAATCCAAAACCGCGGCTGGACTGGGCCGACCGAGCCCTGTTCACCGCACTGTGTCGGCACCTGCCCGGCCACCTCCTGAGCCACCGGCTGGTCACGCCAGCGACGATCCTGCGCTGGCATCGTCGCCTGATCGCCAAGAAATGGACCTACCGGCACCGCACCGGCCGCCCGCCGATCGACCCCGAACTCGCGGCATTGATCGGCCAACTCGCCGAGCAGAACCCGACCTGGGGCTATCAACGCATCCAAGGTGAGCTGCTCAAGATTGGCTGCAGGGTCGGCGCCTCGACGGCTCGCCGCGTACTGAAGATGCTTCATATACCGCCAGCGCCGACTCGCTCGGACCGGACATCCTGGCGGCAATTCCTGCGCGCTCAAGCCTCGACGATGCTGGCGTGCGACTTCTTCCACAACGATTGCGCCTTGACGTTGCAGCGGGTGTACGTGTTCTTAGTGATCGAGATCAACACCCGCCACGTCCACATCCTCGGCACCACCACCAACCCCGACGGACCGTGGACCACGCAGCAGGCCCGCAACCTGATCGCCGACCTCGGTGACCGAGCAGCCCAGTTCCGATACCTGATCCGTGACCGCGCTGGCCAGTTCACCTCATCCTTCGACACCGTGTTCGCCGACGCCGGTATCACGGTAGTGAAGATCCCGCCCCGATGCCCACAAGCCAACGCTTACGCCGAACGGTTCGTTCGCACCGTCAGAGCAGAACTGACCGACCGGATGCTGATCTTCGGGCAACGCCACCTGCGCCGGGTGCTCGCCGAGTACGTCACCCACTACAACCAGCAGCGTCCACACCGAGGCCGCGGCCTTCGACCACCGTCACCAGTCCGGCCACCCCCGACCGATGCATTCACACCGGTCACCCGCTTGCCGATTCTCGGCGGTCTCATCAACGAATACCGCCCAGCCGCGTAGCCCTCAACGGAACGCTCCGGTTTTCGACCCCCACAGGGTCTACACAGACCGCGCGGTGTTCGACATCAACGACAACGGCCTAACTGTTCGCCGGTTCTTCGGCACGACCTGGCCTGGCTCAAGCTCCATCTCGACGTTCCCGTGCACGACGGAACCTAACCGGGGGCCGGTCCGGGTCGGGCAACCACGGCAGCCTGACCCGATGAGGCTCGGGCAAGACTTCGGCGCCGGCTAGGTCAATCGTCTCGTGGTGGTCTTCAAGGGTTGGACGCGATCAACGTAGATCGACCGCTTCCGAGTCCGGTGTGTACCGGTGTGTACCGAGAAAGATCAACTTCGGTCGCCCCGAGACCGCCGAGAGAGGTAAGTCGATTACGGCTCGCGGTTGCCAGTTCGTGTCTGGGTAGATGTCGAGGTCTGTCGCTTTGACACTCAGCCACACGGAGGTGCCTTCGATGAGGTGCAGTTCGGCACCGGCGTCGAGCGTGAGGTCGACGAGCGCAGGCAGGTCTCCGGCGATCTGCGCGCGTACGCGGTCGGTCTGCAGTTCCAGCCCTGTGATCGTTCCTTGCGGTTGACCGGACACCAGCGGGCTCGGCAGCATCAGCTCAACTCCACAGTTGTGTTGAAGGCCAGGTTCACGACCGGGGTGCCAGGATGGAACCGAGAATCTCCGGGTTCGTAATGCCAGCCGGCGTTCTAAGGGTGCCGCGAGATCCACCTGCGCGAGCCTTGTTCCGCAGCAGTTACGGGGGGCACGGGCGCTAGCCGCGCCCGAAACCAGGGCAGCCGCGATCCGCTCTTGCTGGTGACATCAACTATGACACGATGAAGCGACGGCGTCAGTCGACATGCGTGATTGTCGCGGGTGTGCGAAGCGTTCGTGTCCCGCTTGCAACACGGTCCGAGCCGACAAGAGTGAGCACTGTCTCAAACCGTATGTCGGCGCTGGAGGAGCCGATCCGGAGAACAATTTTGCCCGGTTCGACAATTCGATTGAGATCGCGGCCGGTGAATGAGAATCGGTCGGTGTGGATGTCAAAGCTGACGACGGCCTTTCCGCCCGGGTCGAGCTGTACCTTGGCGAAGCCTAGAAGTTGGGTGGTCGGCCGGGTGACTTGAGCGACCGGGTCGTGGAAGTACAGTTGGACGGTTTCTGAACCAGGCCGGGTACCGGTATTGACGACGGTGCATTGCACCTGTAGGTCGCCAGTGGTATCGACCTCTGTGCTGCTGACGGAGAGGTCGGTGTATTCGAACCGCGTATAAGACAGGCCATGGCCGAAAGGGAAGGCTGGGGTTGGGTCGAGGTTGCTGATGCTGTCGCTCGGCCCAGCTAGGGCAGGGTGCAGGTAGGTGGAGGGGTTGACTCCTACCTCGTTCGGGATTTGCACGGGAAGTTTCCCGGAGGGTGTGACGCGGCCGGAGAGCACCCCGGCGAGTGCGGGGCCGCCTTCCTCGCCGGGGAAGAAGGATTGGACGATTGCCGCGGCGCGGTCTTTGTACTCGCCAAGGGCGTAAGGCCGCCCGGACACGACGATGAGGATGGTTGGCGTACCGGTAGCGAGCACGGCGTCGACGAGCTTGTTTTGAACTCCGGGTAGGGCCAGGTCGGCTACGTCGCAGCCCTCTCCGGAGGTGCCGTGGCCGAAGAGCCCGGAGCGGTCGCCCACGGCGATGATGGCCAGTGAGGCTTCAGCCGCCGCCTTTGCCGCGTCGCTAATGGCCGTAGTGTCCGCGCCGGTCACGGTGCACCCGGGCCGGTGGATCACGTTGGCCTGAGGGAGTTCCGCGACCAGCGCGTCGTGCAGTGATGTGGCGACGATTCCGTTGCCCAGATCCGGGAACGACGGCAGGACATGGTTCGGGAAGCTATAGCATCCGAAGAAGGTGTTCACGTCGCCAGCGCAGGGTCCGATCAGCGCGATGTCCCCGGCGGCGCCCGCGAGTGGAAGTACATTCCTAGGGTTAGCGAGCAGAACAATCGATTGCTCCGCGAGTTGCCGGGCGATGTTGCGGTTGTGGGGAGAGTCGAAATCCAAACTGTCGGGATCTGCTGGTGGGGCGGGGTTCCAGTCGGCGTCAAGCAGCCCGAGATCAAGTTTTTGACGCAAGACGTAGCGGACCGATCGGTCGACCAGCTCGAGCGACAGCGTTCCGGCCCGGACTAGCTGAGCGAGCGCCTGCCCGTAGGCGCTGGTGTCGGGTAGTTCGATATCCAGTCCAGCGGTGAGGGCGAGCGCGCCAGCATGTCCGCGGTCGGCGGCGACGTGGTGCATCGTCTCCAGAAACGCCACGGCCCAGTAGTCGGAGACAACGGTGCCCTTGAAGCCCCACTCGCCGCGCAGGATGTCGGTGAGCAGGAACTTGCTTGCCGCGACTGGTTGTCCGTCGATTTCTGAATAAGAGTTCATTACCGACGCGGCCCCGTCGCGTACGGCCATCTCAAAGGGAATCAGGATGATGTCACGCAGTTCGCGGATGCCCATGTGTACTGGGGCGTGGTTGCGTGCGGCTTGGGAGGCTGAGTAACCCGCGAAGTGTTTCAGGGTGGCGAGCACGCCCGAGCCCTGCAGCCCCCTGACGTAGGCGCTGCCCAATTCCCCAACAAGATAGGGATCCTCGCCGAGAGTTTCCTCGACGCGGCCCCAGCGGTGGTCACGCACGACGTCCAGAACGGGCGACAAGCCCTGGTGGACACCGCCGGCGTGCATATCGGCGCCGATGGCTGCTGCCATGGACTCGACGAGGGTGGGGTTGAAGGTGGCGGCCCAGGCCAGCGGGGTGGGATAGACGGTGGCTCGAAAGGTCGTGAAGCCGGTCAGGCATTCCTCATGGACGATCGCGGGCACCCGTAGGCGGGTATTGTCAAGCAAATCTTGTTGGAGCGCGGTGACCTTGCGCGCCGCCGCCGCGGGTTCCTGCGGCGACGTACCGAACGGGCGGGTTAGGTGGCCCAACCCGTATTCGCGCAACGCTTCGTAGGTCTCCGTGCGAGTAAACACGTCCTGGAGCGGAGCCACGTTGATCCCCGTGATGCTGGGATCCTTCCACGCGCTTCCCAGTTGCCCGAGTTTCTCATCAAGTGTCATTTCCGCTAGCAGCAGTTCAACTCGGTGCGCCGGTGCCAGCGTGTTGTCGGTCCAAGACCTTGTTCCAACAGCAAGGTTGGCCGGGGGTCGGGTTGTAGTCATCGGAGGCGCCTCGTTGGGTTGGCGGGTGGGGCGGTCGATTCGCGCACCACAAGTTCGGTGGCCAGTTCAACACGGTGGCTGGCCGGTTGTTGGCCGGCAGCGAGCTGCAGCAGCAGCTGGGTTGCGACCCGGCCCATCTCAGCGAAGGGCTGCTTGATCACCGTTAGTGGAGGTGCAGACATCCGGGCCAGGACAGTGTCGTCGAAGCTGACGACACTGAGATCGTCGGGCACTCTGATACCCAGCTCCCGGGCTGCCTCGAGTACGCCCAGGGCTTCAACGTCGCTAGTGGCGAAGACGGCCGTGGGCCGGGCGCGCGGGTCGCGCAGCAGATCCAGACTGTCCTGGCGGGCCGCGTCGAAGGTGACCGGACCGGTACGGACGAGGTCTGCGTCATAGGAGATGTCAGCATTGGACAACGCGGCCCGGTAGCCGTGTAGGCGCGCGCCGCCGAACACCGCACTGGGGTTCCCGACGATAGCCCCGATCCGGGTGTGACCAAGCTCGAGAAGGTGTTCAACCGCGGCCAAAGCGCCTGACCAGTTGGTCGCGCCGATGCTCACGACGTCCGCGCTGGGCAGATTGATCGGATCGATGAGGACCAGCGGGACGCGGGCCGCAGCAAAGTACTCGCGCTGCGCCTTCGACAGTTCTGTGGTGACGAGGATGAGGCCTTCGCCCGCTGAACGGACAACCCGGTCGGCCCAGGTCACGCCCGCTGACTCTAACCGGCTCAGACCGACGACGACGTCAACGTCAAGCTCGGTAGACGCAGCGATCACTCCTCGGGTGATCTCCATGCTGTACGGGTTGACATAGGTGTCGAAGACCAAGTTGATCGAGCGCACCTGAGCGCGGGCTCTAGCCTGCGTGGCCCCGACATATTCGTGCTCGGCGAGCAATTCTTTGATGCGGGCCCGGGTTGCCGGCGCAACATCACCTCGGCCGTTGACGACCTTGGACACGGTGGGTAGGGACACCCCTGCAGCAGCGGCCACACTTGTCAGTGTCGCTCGCCGCCCGCTCTTTTCATCCTGCACGACATCCTCTTTCGGAAAGATTTCGACAGTCTCACACACGTCATCCCCGACGCGCCACCCACCGAGGCATCATGTCGGACTCAGCCGTCTGGTGCGCAGCTTGAACCCAAGACGTTTGCCTCAAGCCTTGACTCCTACTGCCTGGAGACCTACGCTCCTGTCCAGCGATTTCGGAAATATTACCGAAATGTTGCGAAGACCTCTCGCGTCCCGTCGCTCCGCACGGGACCCATGGCACACCAGGCCGCCGGCGCGGTCCTGCGGAAAGGACAAACGCAGATGAGAAACTCCCTACGGCAGGCCGCGGTCATAGCTGGCGTCGCGGCTAGCGTGATCAGCCTCGCGGCATGCGGCAAGTCAGGCCCCGGCGGCCCCGCTAACAGCTCCGGCGGGGTGCTTTCCTGGGCCCTGAGCGGCGGCTCGCAAACGACCTTCCAGGGCTCGCAGACGAGTTGGAACGCTGCTAACGCCGCCAACAAGATCAACTTCCAGTTTTACGCGAACGACGCCTACAAGCAGAAGCTGCGCGTGGCGATCGGCGCCAACGACGCCCCGGTCCTCTTCGAGAACTGGGGTGGCGGGACGCTGAAGGACTACACCACCGCGCACAAGGTTGAGGATCTGACTCCGACGCTCGGCGCGTCGGTCAAGGCCAAGTATCTGCCCTCCGTCGTCAAGGTCGCCTCGTTCAACAGCAAGCTGTACGGGGTGCCCGTCAACGGCACGCAGCCCGTCGTCCTTTACTACAACAAGACGTTGCTGAAGAACGGCGGTGTGCAGCCGCCCAAAACCTGGAACGACCTCCTGAGCGCGGTCCAAAAGCTCAAAAGCAAAGGCATCGCCCCGATCTCACTGGCCGGGGGCAGCAAGTGGCCGGACCTGATGTACTTGGAGTACCTGGTGGACCGCCTCGGCGGCCCCAGCGTGTTCAACAACATCGTTGCCGGCAAACCCGGCGCCTGGTCCGACCCGGCCGTCATCAAAGCTGGCTCCATGATTCAGCAGCTCGTCGACGCCGGCGCATTCGCCACCGGCTACCAGTCGATCAGCTACGACGCCGGCCAGTCCTCAGCCCTGGTTTACACCGGCAAGGCCGCAATGCAGCTGATGGGTAGCTGGGACTTCGCAACCATCCAAACCGCCGCACCAAGCTTTATCAAGAACAAGGACCTCGGCTGGACCACCTTCCCCACCATCACTGGCGGCGCCGGAAACCCAAGCGACATCGTCGGCAACCCGGCCAACTTCTTCTCCGTAACCTCCTCAGCATCGGCCGCGGACAAGGCCTCGGCGACCAAGTACCTCAAGAACGGCGTCATGAACAACGCCTACATCGACGACCTGCTCAAAGCGGGCAGCGTCCCCCCAGTCCTCGGGCTGGACGCCAAGATTGCCAGCCAGCCGAACTCCGACTGGCTGAGCTTCCAGTACGACCTGGTCAAGTCTGCACCCGGCTACCAGCTGTCCTGGGACCAGGCGCTGTCAGCCGCTGCCGGAGACTCACTACTAACCAACCTTGATCAGTTGTTCCTCAAGCAGATCACCCCGCAGCAGTTCGCCGACAACATGAACAAGGTCGGCAAATGACCTCCGCAACCCGGACCGCCTCGGCGCCAGCGACGCGCACCCGTAAAGAAGGAGCCCCGCTCCTAATGGCAGTCCCAGCATTGTTGCTGTTCGGATTGTTCGCGCTGCTGCCGATGCTTATCGTCATCGTGCTCAGCTTCACCCATTGGGACGGCCTGGGAAGTATCAGCTTCAACGGCAGCCACAATTGGTCGAAGGTGTTCTCCAGCCCGGTCACCCGGCACGCATTGTGGCTGACCCTGAAGATAATGGTGATCAGCTGGGTCATCCAGACACCGATCAGTCTATTGCTGGGCGTATTCACGGCCGCAAGGCAACGATACCGGGCGTTGTTCGCGGCCATCTACTTCGTCCCGCTGCTGCTCTCCTCAGCGGCCGTCGCGCTGGCCTACCGCAACCTGCTCGACCCGAACTTCGGGGTCCCGCAGGCGCTCAAGGGCACCCCTCTTTCGTTCCTGAACCAGGACTGGCTCGGCAACCAGAACCTCGTCCTAGTCACCGTCCTGTTCGTGATCTCCTGGCAGTTCGTCCCCTTCCACAGCCTGCTCTACCAAGCCGGCGTCCGACAGATCCCGGCTTCGATGTATGAGGCGGCGACCATCGACGGGGCCAACCGCGTACAACAGTTCTTCTTCATCACCCTCCCCCAACTGCGGTACACCATCATCACATCCACGACGCTGATGCTGGTCGGATCACTGACCTACTTTGACGTGGTCTTCATCATGACCGCGGGCGGCCCAGGCTTTGCAACACGACTGTTGCCGCTGGACATGTACATCACCGGATTTCAGAGCCATGACTTCGGAGCCGCCAGCGCGATCGCCGTCGTCCTCGTCATCGTCGGCCTCGCTCTCTCCCTCGGCCTTGTCAAGTTCTCCGGCTTCAGCAAGATGCAGAGCCAAACGGCAGGTGCCTGATGACCACGACACACCCGAGTCCCGCTACCATCGACACTCCGAAGGATGAGGCGCCGACAAGCAAACGTAGCCGCGGAGCCCGCAATCCGTTCGGCGCGCTGGGCGGATTCATTTGGCTGATCATCGTGATCGTCCCCATCTACTGGATCGTCGTCACCAGCCTGCGTAACCAAGCCGGCTTCTTCGACTCCAGCCCGCTGGCGCTGCCCACCCATCCAACCCTGGACAATTACCGCCTCGTCCTGGACAACGACTACACCCAATACCTGCTCAACAGCTTTATCGTCACCGTGGGGACCGTGCTGCTGACACTCGTTGTCTCGCTGATGGCCGCATACGCAGTCGTGCGCGGCACCCGCCGAATCCTGCGTGGAACCTTCACGCTGTTCTTGTTCGGCCTCGCGATACCCCTACAGGCCACAATCATTCCGATCTACTACCTGATCATCAAGATGAAGCTCTACGACACCCTGCTCGCTTTGATCCTGCCCTCAGTGGCCTTCGCCATCCCGATCACCGTGGTGATCCTGACGAACTTCCTGCGCGACGTCCCCAACGAGCTGTTCGAGTCCATGCACATGGACGGCGCCGGAGAGTGGCGCATGCTGTGGAGCCTCGCCATGCCCTTGGTCCGTCCCGCGATCACCACGGTCGCGGTGTACGACGCACTGCAGGTCTGGAACGGGTTCCTCTTCCCACTCATCCTCACCCAAAGCCCGAACTTGCGGGTCTTACCGCTAGCCCTGTTCAGCTTCCAAGGTCAGTTCACCGTCAACGTCCCAGCAATCCTCGCCTCCGTGGTCTTGTCCACTCTGCCGATCCTGGCGCTGTACATCGTCGGGCGCCGCCAGCTCGTGAGCGGACTTACCGCTGGCTTCAGCAAGTAACCCAACCAGAAATGCGAAGCCTGCCACCCATCTCGCATAGGAAGCGACGACGATGACTCTCACCCCCACCCGCGATGACAAATTCAGCTTCGGACTCTGGACCGTCGGGTGGCAGGCACGGGACCTCTTCGGCGAGGCCACCCGGCCCCGGCTCGCCGGCGTCGAGGCAGTCCACAAGCTGGCCGAACTCGGCGCCTACGGCATCACCTTCCACGACGACGATCTGATCCCACCCGAGAGCACGAGCAGCGAACGACAGAGAATCATCGACGGCTTCACCGAGGCGCTCGCTGACACCGGGATGGCCGTGCCGATGATGACCACGAATCTCTTCGGCGACCCCGTCTTCAAAGACGGCGGCTTCACCAGCAACGACCGCTCCGTACGCCGCTACACCCTACGAAAAGTCATGCGCAACATGGACCTGGCAGCCGAACTCGGCGCTCAAATCTACGTCTTCTGGGGCGGCCGCGAAGGCTCCGAAGTCGACTTCGCCAAGGACGTGCGCGCAGCGCTAGACCGCTACCGCGAAGGGATCGACCTACTAGCCCAGTACTCAATCGACAAGGGCTACGGCATGCGCTTCGCGATCGAACCGAAACCAAACGAGCCACGCGGGGACATCCTGCTCCCGACCATCGGGCACGCGCTGGCGTTCATCACCGAACTCGAGCACGCCGACATGGTCGGCATCAACCCGGAAACCGGCCACGAACAGATGGCCAGCCTCAACTACACCCACGGGATCGCCCAGGCCTTGTGGCACAACAAGCTTTTCCACATCGACCTCAACGGGCAGAAGGGTCCTCGCTACGACCAAGACCTGGTCTTCGGCTACGGCGACCTGCTTCAGGCCTTCTCCACCGTTGACCTGCTCGAGAACGGCGCCCCGGACGGCGGCCCGACCTACGACGGCGACCGACACTTCGACTTCAAGCCGCTGCGCACCGAAAACATGGACGGGGTGTGGGAATCAGCCCTTGCCAACATGGAGCTCTACCTCGCACTACGTGAACGCTCCCGAGCCTTCCGCGCCGATCCCCGCGTTCAGGAAGCACTCGCGATCGCCTCCGTCACCGACCTCGCGCAACCCACCCTCAACGACGGAGAGACTTACGACCAGCTCATCGCCGACCGGACCACCTTCGAGGACTACGACCTCGACACCGCCCGCAAACGTGGCTTCGGTTTCGCCCGCATCCAACGACTGGCTCTCGAACACCTGCTCTCCGTGTAGCGCGGACTACGAACCTGCACCAAGCGAGTGCCGCCGCGGGCGTCGGCACGGCCGCCGACTGGGTGAGTGACGACGCTCGATCACGCTTTGCGCGAGCTCGACAGGGCCGTCGAGCGTCTCCGTGGGTGGCTCGACAATGACGATATTGGTTTGCCATGGAGTTCTGAGCTGATATCCGGCCTGTTGTCGCGCGAGCCGTTTCCCCTGCTGACGATGTTTCGCGCCCTGTCCGAAACCGCCCGTCTCCTCGGCCCCAACCTGACTCCGTCCGTGCAGCCCGTCCGCAGTCGCGACGCCGTTTTCCTCTATCGCCTCCAGAACGGGCGCATCGCCGAACGCTGGGCCGTCCGCGACGACCTGACCATGCCCTGCCAACTCGGCGCCATCACACCACCGCCGCCACATTGATCGACTGGTCCTGAACGCGGAGTGGGCCACCGTCCATGGCTGTGGACGCCTCCTAACCCTGTTTGGAACAGCGCTAGTCGGCGAAGGAAAACGACGCACGCGAACGACCAGGTCAACTCACCACAGCGAAGGCAGACTGACCTATACACCTGGCGACTGCCGCTCGAGACAGGGAGCCGGCGCCTTCCTTTGTGGGCGATACTGGGATTGAACAAGCGGGCTGGCCAACCCCACATGGCCGGCGTAGGGGCGAGTGAAGAACCAAGATACCGCTATGGGCGCTCCGCCAAGCTCTGCGCCACCAGCGCCGCGCCCCCAGCCAGCTCACCGGGACATGGGAGCTCTCCTACCCCAGTATTCGCTGGGGCTTCAGCTTCGCCGAAGTGACGGCGGGACGGCCGATGCAACCAACGTGCAACGCCATCGTCGTCGCTGCCTCGATCAAACCGACCCGAAGAACCACCGGCGTGCGGTCGGCGCCACCGGCATGGGGCGACACGAACGGGCACTCGCAACACGGCATGCGCTCGGGCTGGTGTTGCACGCCTATTGCACGCGTTGCGATCAGGGGTCGGCCGGCGGGCCCGGAAATGGCGCCGCAGGGCACCCGAGGCCTGCAATCCTCGGTCCGCAGAGCTCTTGGTCCGCGACCAGAGTTTCCGCTGAGCACTTCGCCAAGGGTTCAGTGCTCACGCAGGGCACAAAATAGGGCCCTCCATCGCTGGAGGGCCCGTATTTGTTGACCTCTATGTGGGCGATACTGGGATTGAACCAGTGACCCCTACCGTGTCAAGGAATTTTCGGGTGCGACGGCCGGCGTTGGCGGCCGTTGAACCCTAGCAATCACGGCGCCGCCGTCCCGCAACCAACGCCAGCCGCCGCACCTCAACGCCGCTTCTTGTTGCCAATCCGCTGCCACACGAAGATCAACAAATATGTGGCGTGCGCGGCTGGTAGCAGTTGCGTCGGCCGTTGACCTGCCTACACATGCGAGAGTGCGCCCAGACGTGGAACGGCAGCGCTATTCGACGGTGATCTAATGATTACCGAAGTCGGCGATGACGTGAAGCCTTCCGCCCAGGCACGCCACGTAGGCCCTGCAGTGTGCCGAGTTCTGAGTTCGACAGGTCGCCTCGCGCGATTTGCGACATGCGCAACAATTGCCCCCCGACACGACATTTCGGGGCTTCGGGGACCTTGGTTGGCGTCCCTGGGCGTCGTAGGCTCTGCCTGGCCACCTCGGTGAGGTGGGGACATGGAAGCCGTTGGTGACTGATGATCTTCAGCGGGACGTACTGCTGTCTGCTCCAGGCGCGATGCGCTGGGCGGGGCCACGCTCCGGTGGCTAACGCATGACACCAAACGCCGGGACGACAGATCAGCAGGGGCAATCCGGCGTGCGTCAAGCAGACGGTCGTCCGTGGTCGTCGGTCGCTCCACCCACCGTCTCGCTGCCGAAGGGCGGCGGAGCGATCCGGGGAATCGGTGAGAAGTTCGGCGCGAACCCGGTTACCGGCACTGGCGGGTTGTCGGTCCCACTAGCGGTCAGTCCTGGACGCTCCGGCTTCGGTCCGTCGCTGGCGCTGGAGTATGACTCTGGTGCGGGCAACGGGCCATTCGGCTTCGGATGGAGCCTCGCGCTTCCTTCGGTGACACGGAAAACCGACAAGGGGCTCCCTCGATATTTCGCCGAGCCCGACGACGTTTTTGTCTTGTCCGGTTCAGAAGATCTCGTCCCGGTGCTAGACGAGGTCAGAGGTACATGGCGTCCTGTCGAGTTGCAGCAATCGCAGGGCAATCGTGAATACGTCGTGCGGCGATACCGTCCACGGATTGAAGGGCTGTTCGCTCGCATCGAGCGGTGGACCGACCTCGCTTCTGGCGAGACTCATTGGCGCTCAACAACAAGCGACAACGTCACCTCGAACTACGGCACGACCGCGGAGAGCCGAATCGCAGACCCGGACGACGCGGGCCGGGTTTTCAGTTGGCTGATCTGTGAGAGCTATGACGACAAGGGCAACGCCATTGTCTATGAGTACAAGGCCGAAAATGACGACGGCGTCGATCTGACCGCAGCTCGCGAGTTCAACCGAACGCCAAGAGGCCGCTCGGCAAACAGGTACTTGAAGCGGATCAGGTACGGGAACAAGGTCTCCCGGCTGATGAAACAAGATCTGGCGTTGGCGGACTGGATGTTCGAGGTCGTCTTCGACTACGGCGATCACGACGCCGACCAGCCCGTCCCAACAGAATCCAGACCCTGGACGGCCCGGGAGGATCCCTTCTCGAACCACCGTGCCAGCTTCGAGATACGCACCTACCGGTTGTGTGAGCGCGTACTCATGTTCCACCACTTCCCTCTGGAACAAGCGGTGGGGTGGGACTGCCTGGTGCGCTCGACCGACCTCACCTACCGCTCCGACCCGGTCGCCTCCGTACTGACATCAGTCACGCAGAGCGGCTACCGCCGGACAATGGAGGGCGGCTACCGGAAGAAGTCCGTCCCACCGGTGGAATTCACCTACAGCGACGCGGCTATCGACGACCAGGTCCGTCACCTCGGTCGAGAGTCGCTCGAGAACCTCCCTACCGGCGTTGACGACTCCATGTACCGCTGGGTCGACCTCGATGGGGAGGGCTTGTCTGGCGTCTTGGCCGATCATGCCGCGGCGTGGCTCTACAAATCCAACCTCGGTGATGGTCGCTTCGGTCCCACTCAGGTCCTCTCCGCCAAGCCCGCTGGCTGGTCAGTAACCGGGGGCCGGCAGGAATTGCTCGACCTGGCCGGCGACGGCCAACTCGATTTGGTCGACTTCGCCGGCGCGACGCCAGGATTCTTCGAGCGCACTCCTGAAAACGGGTGGGCACCGCTCCGCACGTTCCGTTGCCTGCCCAACGTCGACTGGGACGACCCAGCGCTCCGCATGGTCGACCTCAGCGGCGACGGCCACGCTGACATTCTCATCGGCAAGGGCAATGTCGCGTCTTGGTACGCATCCCTTGCCGAGGACGGTTTCGACACCGCAAGAAGCGTCCATCACCAGTTCGACGACAACGAAGGCCCGCAGTTCCTCACCGGCGACCCGGCTCACGCCACCTACCTGGCGGACATGTCCGGCGATGGACTCGCCGACCTCGTCCGGATCGCGAACGGCGAGGTTTCCTACTGGCCGAACCTTGGCTACGGCCGGTTCGGCAAGCGCGTCAGCATGGACCACTCGCCTTGGCTGGACGAACCGGACCAATTCGATCACCGGCTCCTGCGGCTCGCCGACATTGACGGCTCCGGCACCACAGACCTGATCTATCTGCACCGCGACGGCGTCCGGATCTACGCGAACCGCGCCGGCAACAGCTGGAGCGCAGCGCAGACGTTGAGCCCAGCGTTCCCGACCGTCGACCGGGCCGCAAGCGTCACAACCATCGACCTGCTCGGCAACGGAACGGCCTGCCTCGTCTGGTCGTCACCGCTGCCTCGCGAGGCACCGAAGCCGCTGTGCTACATCGATCTCATGGGTGGGCAGAAACCCCATCTCCTCATCGAGGTGCGCAACAACCTCGGCGCGGAAACGCTGATCAGCTACGCACCCTCGACCCGCTTCTACCTGGCCGACCAGGCAACAGGACGCCCTTGGATCACGCGCCTCCCATTCCCGGTGCATGTCGTCGAGCGGGTCGAAACCGTTGATCGGATCAGCGGCAACCGACTCGTCACGCGCTATGCCTATCACCACGGCTTCTTCGACGGAGTCGAGCGAGAGTTTCGCGGATTCGGGATGGTCGAGCAGTGGGACACGGAGACATTCGCGGCGCTGACCACAAGCGCCGCCAGCAATGTCGACCAGGCCACCGCAGTACCCCCGGTTCTCACCCGCACGTGGTTTCACACCGGCGGCCCTCCCACTCCGCGGGTGTCACAGCAGTTCGCCAACGAGTACTACCGCGAGACAGACGACGGGCCAACACATTCTGACGAGCTGCTGTTGCCGGACACGGTGTTGCCCGAGACGGTCCGACGATTCGGACTTCCTCCATTGGAACGGCGGCTCTCCGCCGACGAGGAGAGACAAGCATGCCGAGCCCTCAAGGGGTCGGTCCTACACCAAGAGATCTACGCCCTGGACGGCACTGAGGCAGAAGGCCGCCCGTATGTCGTTACCGAAAACGTCCACACCATCGAGCTGCTGCAACCGGCCATCGCCGAGCACGCGGTGTTTTTCGTCCACCCCCGCGAGGCGATCACCGCTCACTACGAGCGGGCCCTCTACCCGGTCGCGGGCGCGCCCGTCGCGGACCCACGGGTCAATCATCAGCTGACCATGGCCGTCGACGACTTCGGCAACGTCCTGCGCTCGGTGTTGATCGCTTACGGCCGACGCCATGGTGACCCCGACCCCGCGCTCACAGCAGCGGACCGTCTCCGGCAACGCGTCACCCACGTGGTCCTGACGGAGGCGACGTACACGAACGGCATCGACGCTTCGGACGCGTACCGCAAACCCCACCCCGCGGAGAGCAAGACGTATGAGGTATTAGGATTGAAGCCGAACGCCGACCGACCGGGCTCGACGAACCTCTTCGAATTTCAGGAACTGGCCGACCGACTCGAATCAGTTGTCGACGAGATCCCCTACCTGCAATGGAACACCGACCCAGACTCGCAGTCGGCGCCTGCGCGCCGGCTAATCGAAAACACGCGTAGCCGGTATCGCCGCGACGACCTGACCGGTCCACTGGAGTTCGGCGTTCTGGAGCCGCTGGCGCTACCGTTTGAGAGCTACCGACTCGCCATGCCCGACGACCTCGTAGCTGACCTATACGGGCCGCAAATCAACGACGCGACCCTGACCGATGTGGGATACGCGCGGGACGGCCACGGCTGGTGGATCCCGGCCGGCCAAGTCTTCTACTCCCCGGGTGCAGGCAGCGACGCGGCGGAACTGGCCGAGGCGTCGAACCACTTCTTTCTGCCCCGGCGCTTCCGTGACCCGTTCGAGGCTATGACGGATGTCAGTTACGACGCCTACGACCTCTTCGTACACGAGATACGGGACCCTCTCGACAACCGCACCAATGCTGAGCACGACTACCGCGTGTTGCAGCCTCGCCTCGTGGTCGACGCCAACCGCAATCGGACAGAAGCGGCCTTCGACACCCTCGGCTTGGTCGTGGGCACCGCAGTGATGGGCAAACAGACGGAGAACCTCGGAGACAGCCTGGCGGGATTCGACGCAGATCCAGATGAGGTGGCCCTTGCGGCCTACCTCGCCGATCCGTTGGCCTCACCACACGCGCTCTTGGGCGACGCGACCACTCGCATGGTTTACGACCTGTTCGCCTTCTCCCGCACACACGACGATCCGCAGCCGCAACCGGCCGTGGTAGCCACCCTCGCCCGCGAGGCCCACGTATCCGATCTTCGCGCCGGTCAACGCACGGCGATCCAGCACAGGTTTACCTACTCTGACGGATTCGGCCGGGAGATCCAGCGGAAGGTACAAGCCGAACCCGGCCCGGTAGACGACGGTGGTCCGGACGTCAACCCGCGGTGGGTCGGCAGCGGCTGGACAATCTTCAACAACAAGGCGAAACCTGTCCGCAGGTACGAGCCGTTCTTCAGCACGAGCCCACGATTCGAGTTCGCTGTGGTCAAGGGCGTCAGTTCGGTCCTCTGCTACGACCCGCTGGTACGCGTTGTTGCCACGATCCATCCCAACGCCACATGGGAGAAGGTGACCTTCGACACCTGGCACCAGGCAACGTGGGATGTCAATGACACCTCACTTCTGAATCCGGGCTCGGACCCGGACGTGGAAGGTTATGTTCTTCCGTTCCTGACTCGACTCGGCACCTGGATCGGGTGGCACGCACGCCGCGCCAGTGGTCAACTCGGCGATGCGGAGAGGGCCGCCGCTGAGAAGGCGGCCGCGCACGCCGACACTGCCAGCCGGATGTGGCTCGATACCCTCGGCCGCCCATTCCTCACTGTGGAGCGAAACCGAGCCGCTGGCGTAGACACCCTGATCGCAACGCGCACTAGCGTCGACATCGAGGGCAACGAGCGAGAGGTGGTCGACGCCCTTGGTCGAATCGTTATGCGCTATGGCTACGACATGCTCGGAAACCGGATACTGCAAGCCAGCATGGAAGCGGGCGAACGACTTCAGCTCTACGAGGTGACCGGAAAGCTCGCGTACTCGTGGAATAGCCGCGGATTCCGCACTCGAGTCGGCTTCGATGCGCTGAGACGCCCTACCCACTCGTTCGTCCAGGACGGCGACTTCGGTGGAGAGGTACTCGAGCAGCTCATCGAGTACGGCGACGGGCAACCCGCCGACCAACGCAACCTGCGCACTAGGATCTTGCGTCAGCGTGACGCTGCGGGCGTAGTCACGAACGAGGCATATGACTTCAAGGGAAACCTGCGCAGCACCAACCGCCAACTGTCGGTCGAGTACAAGACGACGATGGACTGGTCAGGCACGGTACCTCTCGAGAACCCGGTCTATACCACGCGCACGACGCACGACGCACTGAATCGTCCCACGACCCTGACCGCGCCGGACGGCAGCGTCGTTCGTCCCCGTTACAACGAGGCCAATCTACTAGAAAGGTTGGACGGCTCCCTAGTGGGCGGTGACTCGATAACATTCGTCACCGACATCGACTACAACGCGCGTGGACAACGGTCCCGCTGCGTCTACGGGAACGGCACACGGACCGAGTACGAGTACGACCCGTTGACGTTCAGGCTGTCGGCCCTACGGACCATACGGGGAAACGACCCGCTGCAAGACCTGAACTACACGTACGACCCGGTCGGAAACATCACCCACACCCGCGACAATGCACAACAAACGATCTTCTTCCGCAACCGGATCGTCGACGCCAGCTCCGAGTACACCTACGACGCGACCTACCGGCTGATCGAGGCGACCGGACGCGAACACCTCGGCCAAGTTGCCGGAGCCGGTGCGGGACCGGTCCCGCCCAGTCCAACCGACGCCCCGCGAGTTGGCCTGCCCCACCCTGGTGATGGCAACGCTATGGGGCGCTATATCCAGCGATACCTGTACGACGAGGTCGGCAACTTCCTCGAGATGGTCCATCAGGGTACCGATCCGGCGAATCCAGGATGGGGTCTCCGCTACCACTACGATGAGCCGAGCCCGCTCGAGCCAGGCCGCATCAGCAACCGGCTCACCACCACGTCTGCCGGGGACCTCACCTCGCAGTCGTTTAGCTACGACGCGCACGGCAACACCACCTCAATGCCGCAGCTGCCACTCATGCACTGGAACCACCGCGATCAGCTCCAAGCCTCGGCGCGCCAGGTCGTGACCAACGGCGGTGTCCCGGAGACCACCTATTATGTCTACGACGCCGCAGGTCAGCGGGTACGCAAGATAACTGAGCGCCAAGCGGCAGCAGGACGAGCGCCCACACGTATGAGGGAACGTGTCTACATCGGCGGTTTCGAGATCTACCGCGGCTACGATGGAAATGGATCCACCTTCGAGCTCGAGCGGACGACGCTCCACATCATGGATGACGCCCGGCGTATCGCCTTGGTGGAGACACGGACGGTTGGGAGCGACGCCTCCGTCCCCCGCGTGACCCGCTATCAGATCGGCAACCATCTTGGCTCCCCAAGCCTTGAGGTGGACGATCGAGCGCAGATCATCTCCTATGAGGAGTATTACCCCTACGGCAGCACGTCTTATCAGGCCGTGCGCAACCAGACCGAGACAAAGCGCTACCGGTACATCGGGAAGGAGCGTGACGAGGAAAGCGCCCTCGTTTACATCGACGCCAGATACTATCCTCCATGGATCGGACGATGGATAAATTGCGATCCCATCGGGCTAACAGATTGCCTGAACTTGTACGCATTCACCAGAGCCAACCCACTTACCTTCATTGATCCGACTGGCACCGAGAGCTGGCTTCTTGACGCGATTTCGGACGCGCACAAGTCTCAAGAGTCAGGATACAAGCCGTCGCCGGTCGGCGATCTCGACACCGGCGATCCGCCGTCTCTATTCTTACCGTATTCAAGTCGAACCCCTTCGCGCGGCGCTACCGAGCGCAGCGGCGATGGCTCGTCGGATGAATATCATGGAGTTGGAGGATGGCTCCACAGATACTTTTACGAACCTAACCAGCGCGCCTACGCCAGATGGATGAATGTCGGAGACAATCTCGCATCCTCTTGGGGCGATAGGGTTCCGGTCGCCGGGCATGTCGCGGGCTATGTTGTCGGCACCGTGCCGTACGCAGCTGGCCTCGTCGGCCGTACAGCGACTAGCCTTCTCCAGTTCATCACTCCTAAGACCGAGCAGGAGGCATTCCTGTTCGTCATGGTTGGGCCTGCCGTCGGATTTGGTCGCATTGGGACTGCCGCAGAGAACCAGCTAGTAGGAAAGGCTGAAAGCGCCCTAGCGGAGGCGAGCGCGGGGGCCGCAGAGAGTCAGCTAGCAGAGAGGGCTGAAAGCGCCTTGGCGGAGGCGAGCGCGGAGGCGGCAGAAACTGGCGGCGACATCACACGCGTCGGGCGTTGGATGGGCAAGACCGAACTCGATCAGATGCAGAAGAGTGGCACGGTAGTCGAGCGAGGCGGTGGTCGAACCTACGTCGGCACCACTCCGGCCGCGTCCGACTACAAGGCTGGTAGGGGCTATTACGTTGAGTTCGATGTTCCGAGTCGTTCTCTGCATCCTGCCAGTCAACCGAATTGGGCGCAGATCCCTGGTCCGAATGTGGGAACTACGAGATTCGGTCCAATTCCACGAGGAATGCCTCCCGCTACCAATATACAAGTGGTGCGTGGGCCGTGAACTTCATCGATCACATCAACCAATGGATAGGTCGTAATCGAGGCGCTTTGGAGAGCACTAACACGCTCTCGATATCGGACTCCTCCGACGCACGACCGAAACGGGCAGTCCACATAGCAGTCCAGGGGGCCGAACGCTTTGCCGAAATCATCGTCTGGGACACCGGGGAGGCGGAGTTCGGGTTTGGCACCACGGATGGCGCGCAATCGGACGAGCACCACGACCTAATCGACACGGTCGAGCTCGACCAGCTTCTTGATCGTTTTCTTGCACGCGTGAAGGACTTGCCGAGGTGAAAGGCCCCACATACCGCCGCGCGCTGATGGCGCTCTGTATCGGGGTAAGTGCTTTCCTCGTCGGGTCATCTGGTGGCTGGCACCGTCGGCTCGCCAGTCGGGCCCCGGCCAGGACTGCTGGCAGACTCCGCACGACGACTAAGGCGACAGCGAGCAGCTAGTGTCGCGCTAGCGAAGTTGTCTTACTTCTGACGGCTTTCGGAATGAGTTCGTCGGCGGTCTTGGTCCAGGTGAATGGTGCGCAGCGTTCGTTCCAGCCGTCGATGAAGTTTCCGATGGCGTTGATGAGGTCTTTGACTGAGGTGAAGGTGCCGCGGCGGATGGCCTGGCGGGTGATGATGCCGAAGAAGATCTCGACCATGTTCAGCCATGACCCTGACGTCGGAGTGAGTGCATCGTGATCCGCGGGTTTTTGGCTAGCCAGGCCTGAACGGCAGGGTGTTTGTGGGTGGCGTAGTTGTCGCACACGATGTGCAGCTGACGCCGCGGGTAGTGGCCGGACCCCGGCTGGTTGATCCAGACAGAGTCAGAGTCTTGCCGCACAATATAGGAGCCAGACGACTCGACACATGGCAACGAAGAAGAGGCACGGCCCGGCGGAGGTCAGTCGGGTGATATTCACGAAAACTGATCCACCGATATGCCCCGGTGGACATCCCTAGGCAAGGACGTAATGGCAAATCAGCAGCAGGTCCGCAAGTGCATTGGGGTCAGCCCGCTGGGGCGCCACGCCCGAGTCGAGCCAGGCGATGAGCGTCCAGTCGCCGAGTTCACCAATACCCGTCCACTCCGCACGAAGTAAGCCGTTCCAGGGTACTAATGGCAGCGCCTGGTCGGTCACGTCCTGACCGGGGGCGAGGGACACCTTCAGGGTTGTCTCGTTGTGCGTCTCTGCAAACGCCTCACGGATCTTGACGAAGATCTCGATCTTGTTGAACGTTACGGCCTGGCCAGCGAAAAGGTAGGGCAGTCGGTTGTGGCCCAAGTCGATTGACAGAGTCTGATGGCCCTGAGCCGCCGTCGGGTTGAGGAATCTAGGCCACTCTACGGAGAGCTCGTGTCGCGCGCTAAGCAGCAGGGCCAGGCCATGCTGTCCGCTCGCGCGTGCGATTGCGTTGACGGCCTCTCTGAGCTCCGAAATCGCTTGTTGCTTGAGCGCTGCGCCTCCCTCGCGTGCGGTGTATCGCAGGTGCATGACGAAGTCGGAGATGGTGTCGTAGTCGAATTGTCGGAACTCGTTCGACATCTCGATGTGCCAGTCGCTGATGACGCCGGTGCCCTCGAACGGCAGGTAGCGCTCGTCGCGAGCATTGACCTCGAATAGGCCGCCATCGGCCTGAGCTCCGCTCGTCACGATCGACTTCGAGGCGCCGCCGCTATCACTGAAACGCGGATCGTCGTCCTGGCGGGCATATGGGCGGGTGGCAGCGCTGGTGTGCCGGATCGAGCTCTTGAGCTGCGTCAGCGTGCAGTTGACGGTTGTGTACGGCCCAGTAACGCAGGGAATGGTCAGGGTGACCGACTGGATCCGACGCAAATAGTGGCCAGGGCAGTCGAGGTCAAAGAGCGCTTCCGGGAGGCTGACGAAACACTCCCCCGACTGACGCAACTGGAGCAACGCTTCAGGATCGAGTTGCGCCAGTGACACGTGGCGAGTTAGCTCGTACTCCCGACGCTGCTGATCGAGATAGGCCACCTCCATCCGTTGAAGATCGAGTTGCATTCGCTCACCGGCCAGCAAGCCCTTCTTGAGACTGTCCCAGTAGCCGAACTGGATGAAATCCGATGTTTGCAGCCCTAACTCAAACCGATACGCCCGCTCCGCTCGCTGGGCGAGATTATAGGTAAGCCGGTAGCTCTGGAAGTAGATTCCCGCGATCTGGCCGATAGTCCACTCATAGAGCTCACGGTTGGTGTACTTGTCGCGCATGAGCTCATCGGCGGCGGCGGTATTGTCCATCTGCAGTTCGTGGTTTTCGAGCTCGCGCTCGGCCATGGCTACGCGGATCTCGGCAGCGATGATCTGCTGGTCATACTGCTCGATCTCTTTGTTTGCCACCTGCTCTTGTAACTGCCACTCCTCTAATCGACGTTGGTAGCCTGCCAGCGTCCCGGCCATCGAACTGCCGGCGTTGAGGAGGGTCGATGCTAGCTCTGTGACTGATGAGCTTGCCTTCGCGGCGTTCCCGAGATTCGTACCGCCGAAGGTCGAGCCCACAGTTGTCGGGCTACCAATCTTTGTGTCAGGCATGGCGTAAAGCAGGGCCGCAGCCGTTTCCCCGCCTTGCTGGAGTGCTGTAAGAGTTACGCTCGCCGTCGCTAATGCAGCTTGAACGATTTCGGCAGGATTCACGAAGGCAAGCGAGCTGTAGTGGTCGCGGCGCAATATCGCCGTGTCACGGGATTTCTGCAGGCTCGCCAGGGTGCTGTTGGCCTCGTCGATCTGGCGCTGACGGATGGTGCGTGCCGCCTTGAGGACGCTGATCTCGTGCGTGGACCGGAGTAGCGCCATCGCCTCGGCATCGCGCTTCTCCAGCGCGGCAAGTAGGGCTGCGCCCAGGTTCTTCAGGTCGGCGCAAAGCTGAGTTGTCTTCTGGATTAAGACGCCGAAACGGTGATGAGGCAGGGCCGCGTTGACGTCGTCGAGGACGCTGCCTATGTCGATCCCCGCTGCCTCAGCCCTGATCAATAGTCCGGGATCGATAGGTGGTTCGAAGAGCGCGAGCTGACGGACGACGCCGGTGATGTTCATGCAGTGCCGGATCTTGAAGAGCCGGTCGGCAACCGTGTCCCAGTAGCCCGACAATTTGTCATTATCCGGCACGCAGAAGTAGAGCAGCGACGGAAGATTGATCTGCGGCACGTCAGTGCCGGGAATGTTCGTGTTCACCGACGGCGCAACAAAGCTCTCGGCCTGTACCAGAGCGTTGGAGAAGTCGTCGAGGTAGGGGGCAAGGGTATTGAACGTCTGAACCTGCGCCACTGCCCTCGGCGGGACAGTCTTCGGCTTAGGGCCGAGGATGTCCGCGGCAAGCACGTAGAGTTGCGTGGCTTCGTTTATGGACTCGATCGTATCCCGGCTAAACAGCTGGTCGCCCCACTGAATCAGGTTGTCGAGGTACTTCATCACGGCCGTCTTCTGGTATGCCGTATTGCGCAGCCGCGCGACCGCGTGTGGCTTGAATGGGTGGTCGCGCCAGTCCTTCACCTGGGCATCCAGGTCGGGATCGGGCGTGCCGTCGGCGAGCCGCCGAAGAAGGTTCTGGATCTGTTGCGCCTGGTAGGTGGCGTCGGCCGTCTCAAAGAAGGGTCGGGTTCGCCAGTAGCGTTGGGGCGCGGTCTCACCGACCGTGTCGGTCGGGTCGAAGATGTAATGGAACCAACGCTGAGCCTCCTCGAATTGCTGGTTCTGGCGCAGGCGATCGGCGATTAGCAACGGGGCATGGAAAAAGATCTCCCAGTTGTAGATCGAGTACGCACCCCCGTTAGTGAAGTCGATCTCGTCGGTCGGGTAGGGGCGGTCGACGATGCGACGATACGGGCCGTACTCGGTCTCGAATGTGTCGGAGCAGAGCATCTGGATCTGTCTCTGCATCAGTCCGTCAACCCCGTTGCGATTAAACTCGCGGACGAATGAACAGACGTAGGGGTGCGAGAAGGCTTCGAAGCGATAGTGCTTGATGCTTCGGAAGGTCGGGAGGTACGGCCGGACGTCGGGATCGAGTAGGAGTTCGCCGGGATCGCCGTGCGTCGGGTCGAGTAGGCGTGCGGTCGCAACCGCGTTGCCGGTGCGGGCGTCGAGGACCGTGGGGTGGTCGTAGCCGGCGAGATGCGGGACGGCGGGGGCGAAGGCGCGGGTACCGCCGAGTTTGGGAGCCGGCTCCCCGGGTCGTTGAGGTTTCGGCTCGAGCTCCGCGTAGTAGGGCTTGAGCAGTAGGTCCAGAGCGCCAGGATCGAGGGCATCGCCGTTCGACCATTCGTCTGGGCGCAGCGGCACGTCTCTGGGGGTGACTACATACGCTCGCCGTCCGTCGGCGTAGAAGAACGGGCGCAGAGTGCCGAACTGTTGGTCTTGCGCCGGGCCGAGGAGGCGGAAGGTTCCCGGCGTACGAGTGAGGGTGATGATGTCCTGTTTGGCGTTGTCGAAGGCGGGCTCACCGTACGCGCCTGTCGGGAACGATCCGCTGAACAGCACAAGTGTGCCGGCGGTTTGGCGATGGATTTTGGGTTCCTCGACGAGTTGCATTCCTTCCATCAGCGTTCCCGTGGCTAGCACGACCGGCGGCCCGTGACCGACTCCCTCTTCGAACGTTGTCACCCGCGGCGCTCCCCCGCAACCGTCGAACCTGAACTCTGCGATTGGCCATGGGTACCTCAAAGAGGGGCGATAGGCGAGCACCCTCACGGAGAGGCCATCTGGATCAGCGAGCACCTTGCAGGTAAACGGCTGTAGCGGCGTGAGGTACTCGTCGTAGTCCGCAGCCTTTTTCCAGCGGATCGTCTCGTGCTCGGCAATGCTCTGGGAGAGTCTCTTCGGCGTCCAGTTGCCGCGTTTGTACTCGCTCCAGGCGAGCTGGATCTTCCAGTAGCGGGTCGGCGGCGTGAGGGGCTGGTTAGGCTCCGGCATGATCACTGGGGCATCTCTGGTGGCCTCGGTGAAGACGAGCCAGAACAGGTGTAGCCGTCGGTTCCAGACGACTGGGACGATCTGGTCGCCGACGATGTCGAGATCTAGTGGCTCCCATCCGGTCCAGCGGGCGCCGTCGATGCGTTGGCGATAGTGGTAGGCGTGGGGACTGGTGTAGGTGCGGCCGACGACGTGCAGGATGTCGACAGTCTTGTTCCCGGAGTCGTCGTACTCCTGCTCCTGGTATTCGCCGATGACGTCGAGCCACGCCACGCCGTCCAACTTCTCGAGGTAGTGCGCGAAAGCGTCTTCGGCAACCTCGATGGTGAGGTCGGCTTGCTGAATCTCGTTGTCGAGCTCCTGGAAGAAGATGGTCTTGTCGTCGCGCAGGTCAGGCTCGATCCAGTTCTCCGGGTATAGAAAGATTTTTCGGTTTGCCTCCCACACCCGGTAGCTCTTCATCCATCTCCATTGGAGCCAGTTCTCGTCCAGGTCGGCGTTGGCAAGGACATCGGTCTCAAGATTCATCAGGCAACGCTGCACGAATAGTTGTGCCGACGAGATCCCCTGCTTGATGCGCGACGTCAGCTGACACGGACTCATCTCGACGTCGATGAGGAAGTGGGCGTAGAGATCGCTGGCATCGACCCACGACTGCCCGCGCGATGGGTCGGGGTGCGCGACCAGATAGTCGACGAGCGCGGCCCGCTGAAGCTCCCGGAGTTGATCGCGCAGTGCTGGCGCCAATGTCAGCCACTCGGCTTCGTCGTACTTAGCCTTGGCAGCCTGGACGGCGCTCCGCGCTGCCGCCGCGTCAAGGTCCGCGCCGGTCCATCCGGTTGCCTCAGCGGCCGAGACGCCGAGACGGCGGAGGACGGTGAAGCAGTCCCGAAGCTGCAGAAGTGCACGCTCGTCGGTGAAGGCACCGGGCAGGTGCAGGTCAAGTCCTTGAGGACTGACAAGGAACGACAGGCTGTCCATCGCCCACCCAGTCTGTTCACTGACATACGCCAGCAGGGTGTCGGTCGTAACGGCCGGGTCGCGCGCCATCGAGAAGATGTCGTTCAGGACGCGCTCGCCGAAGGGCAGTGCGTCCCTGAGCCGTGCGAGGTCAATGAGTCGGGTGAATGCGGTGAACTGGGCCGAGGTCGAGCCGGTCGGCGTAGCCGGTAGGGAATTCAGGTCGTACCAGCCGACCGTTGGTCCATAGTCAAAGAGCCACCGGAGCTGAACCGTCGTCAGAGCCAGTCGGTCGATGACGGTTGCGATCTTGTAAATCCTGGTGAAGGTAGCGAACTGATTCGGGAACCCTGCTGCCGACGGCCCGATATCCGGATCGCTGTCGACGAAACCCGAGGAGAGGAAGTCGGTGATCGCCGGCCGGGTAGCGTCAGCCGACGATCGGATCCAGGTGCCCAAAAGCGGTTCGATGGCGTCGGACTCGAGACCGAGTCGTTCCCCCATCGATTGCTTGACCGACTGCTCACTTTGCGCGGCGCGTAGGTGGGCCAGTAGCCGGGCCAGGACGTACAGGAACCGCTGCTCCACGACTGTGATGGCGGCGGTTGCGCCGACGAGTTGCTCCTTCGCGTCTGCGGCGTCGAGGAAGCCGGCAAGGTTCGCATCGATAAAGGCAGCTTCCGCTGACGGGTCGTCCCAGGTTCCGTTGAGTAGCGACAGCGCCTGGTCAACGGCGTCCTGGGGCAGCACGATCGCCAGTGCCTTCCCGGTCCGCTCGCCGGTTGGATCGGTCGTCCCGGGCGTGAAGGCGGTGTCTGCTGCGATCTTGCGGAGGCCGGCGCGGATCTCGTCGAGCGCCCGTGCGATCGCGTCGTCGGTGAGGGCGACGCCGCTCGCGGCGAGGAAACGGTGCCTGAGGAGGTAGTCCAGCTCGGCGATGCCGAACCCGGATGACCGGACGCGGTCGATGATCTCCCGGAGGCGAAGGGTTGCGTCCGGCTGGGTCGAGGCGAATGGATTGAGGAGTGCCAACCCCATGATCCGGACGGCGTCGGGCACGCTCAGCCTTAGCGCCTTAGCCAGCACACAGACCCTATGCAGTGTCGACAGATTCGACAGGTTGAGCGCGTCGTCGCCAGCGCTGATTGCCGCTAAGGCTGGCAGGTCTTCCGTCGGCAGGATCGCGGACAGAGTGGGGTCGATGGGGACCGTGAGCGCGTCAAGGTCGTTTGGTGAAATGTGGAGCGCGGCGAGGATTGAGGAGGCATGTGTGGAGATCTTGGCGTTGGGTGGATCTGCCGTTACGATCGTCAGCTCTTGGCCGGCGAGGCGGAAGTCGGGGTCGACCGGCTTGAGTATGGACGGGTTCTGGAAAAGACGTTGATAGAGGGAGTCGGGGCCCACGGTGGGGATGTCGACCCACAGGGCGAGTGCTTGGTCGACCGAGAGATGCAGCGCGTCTCGTGTGGCTTGAAGGTAGGCGAGTTTTCGGATCAGCTCGTCGTCTACGCGCGCGTTCACGTCGGCGATGTCGCTGCGCAGTGTCGTGATCGCGAGGTCCAGCTCAGCTGGAGACCATCTCAGTTTGGCCCGGAGTCTCTCGAAACGATGGAATCGATCGAGGGCGGGCTGGTCTAGGCCGGCGATTTCCAGTTTGGCGGTGTCGCAGGTCGTCGGTTCGTCCGGATCGGTCGACCCGATGCTCAGGGTTTTGGACGGGTTGATGAATTCGGTCTGGATCAGCGCCGTGACGGCCTCGTAGTTCAGCCTCGAGGCGTCGAGCAGCCTGTCGAGGTGGGCGAGGTCTTGGAGCCAGGTGCCGGGCGCGTTGCCGGGGTAGCCCCAGAACTCCCAGGGCTGCCGCGGGGGTATTAGCGGGGTGCCTGTGACGATTCGGCGTGCGTTCGGGGTCATGCCGAGGCGTTCAGCCGCAATTGCGATTGGTGTGGCATCACCCGTTGTGCCGGCTCCTAGCAGCGTTTGCATTAGTTCGTGCCGCGCGACTCCGAGGTGTCCGAAATAGACAGCTACTGTGGCCGACCAAAGATTGAACGGCAACGTCCACGGAAACACCTGCTCTCGCAGCACGTCGTAGGCCTCAGTGGACAGGTAGCGCGGGTTCGCGGCCAGCTCTTGAGGCGTACCTTCGGTCTGCAGACTCCGCGCTGTCACCCGCGCCATACCGCCAACTCGGTGAATCGTGTAGGTGAAAGCAGATTCGTCGATAGTCCATCTCGACTGTGGCTCTCTGACGATGACCCGTGCCGCGTCACCGAGCGGCGGAGCGAACGCCGCTCGCAGTGCCGGGCTGATCGTTGCGTCGTCCAGGTCGGCAGCCAGACCGGCCGGCAGATCGAAGCCCGTGAACGGCGGCGGCGGCGCTACACACCCTTCCAGCGCCTCGTTCACGAGATCGACATACGGCATCACAGTGTTGGTGTTCTCGCAGGTCAGCTCGATCTCGCCCAGGTCCGGCCGCCGCGAGAAGAGGACGTCTTGGGTGCTCGTGCCTTGCGGTATCGCGTGTCGACACTTCAGGAAATGCAAGCTGTCCACCAAGTAGGCGGCTGGACTGTAGACCGACCGGCAATGTTCACACGCGCACAGGTCGAGTGACCCGAACAGAGTCGTCCAGTCAGGCAAGTCCTCGATCGCGGTCGTCGGCTTAGCCAAGACGGCGGCGATCGGCGGCCTGTTGAAGGCTGACCCGTGCTCGACCAGCAGCTTGAGAGCTGTTGAGCTGGTCTGCGCGGCCCTCTCGTATGCGCGCATCGCTGGGCCGGGTCCGCCCAGCGTGGCAGCGTACTGCCGAACGAAGGCCGAGCGCCCTAGGACAACGACGCTGCGGGCGGAATGAATACCTCCGTCGAGAAGAGCACGCGTCTGCCGGTATCGCGGCACGACGCGATACACGCGTTGCAGGCTGGCCAGCCGCTGAGTCATGGACGCAGCATCGGCCACACCGTCGAGGGCGGACCCGTGGTTCGATACGTAGTCGCCCAGCCGGCTCGTGATCAGGTCGAAGCCCGGGTTCCCAGTTAGGAACGTGACGAGATCTGCGTTGGCCGCATCGTCGCCGTTTGCAAGGCGCTCGGTGACGAAGGCGGTCGGGAACGTGTCCTCGACAACGTTGGCCAGGATGTCCGCATAGTTGCGGTAGCGATCCTGGTCATCGGCTCCAGGCACTTCGGGAGGCGCGCCGACACCGTCGGGACCTTCGATTATCGCGAGCCACTGGTCAGTGTCAAGGCGGGCGAGGTCGTGCAGCGAAGTGATCTGCTGGGCTTGGCTCATACGTTGCAGTCGCTGCACCAGCGGCAGGTGGTTGCCGGTGAGTGCCGCGAATCGGAGAGTCAATTGCACGGCGTCGGCGTGTTGCCCGAGCTCAGGATCGTCGCGGACTGCTTTCCAAAATTCTCCCGTCGTACCTGTGTGATTTACGTATTTCGCCATGAACGCCGACTGCATGGCCACGTCCGCAATCGCTGTCTCGAGGATGGCGCCAAACCTCGGTTCGTCGGAGCCACTCGATGGGCGGATCGCCTCGTCGACACTGAGCTGCTGCATGCGGTTCAGGATCTGGTCGGTTTGTCCACGCAGGTTCGCTGGGACGATGTTCGCATCCAATGAGGCGTCCAGCGCATGTCGCTGGACTTCCGGACTCTGCGCGAGCAACGCGGGCAGGCTCGTCGGAAGCCCGCCACGGAACAGGCCATAGAAGGCCTCGGTGGGCAACTTCGTCGAGAGGGCGATCCGGGTGGCAAGGATCAGGAACGCAATGTGAGCCGGGTCGTGACCCGTCTCCGCAGCGAGAAACGAGATGTCCTTATGCTCGTCGTCCTCCGTCAAATCTGCCGCTGACCGGCCCTGGAGCACCGGCCCAAGATCCTCGACGAGGACTTCGTACTCGGAGGCTCCGACGTATCTTGCGCCGCCGATGATGAGATCCACAGTCTCGTCCATGCCCGCATTGAATATCGTCGGCGACGCGGCCACCACGTCCCCCTTGTCAAACGCGCGTACCAGGAGGTCGGCCGTCGCCTTCTCCTCGCGACTGAATTGCGCTCTGCCGTAGGGGATCGAGTAGCTGCCAGTGTCGTCGGTCGTCTGTTCACCAAGTGCCTGCTCCGTACGCAGATCGCGGTCGTACGCGCGCACGGTCAGTCTGGGTACAGCGCTGCCGTCGGCCTGCAGCACTCGACCGTGCACCACCATCGGCTTGGACGTCGCCGAGGCATCCCGACCGCGTGCTGCCTTGCCATCGCGCGCCGCGAACCCGGACCCGGGTGCATCATGAACGCTGGCACCGGCACTTTTCGGAGGGAGCCGAGTAGCAGCCCCGGGTTGACTTGCTCCAGGCATGTGCGGTTGGCGATCTCCCGAAAGAGCACCTGGCGCCGGTTCGTGGGCCGGCGGCGCCACGATGAATGTCATCCGGTCACCGGCGCGGCGTTCTGAAAGGAACGGAGTGCCGCTGCATGCCACTTCGACGTCGTACTCCACCGTCTCCCCGGACCTAAGCTGGGGAAAGGAACCGTCGAAGTAGCCAACCTCGTCCGTGTCTTCGGACGGCCGGAGACGTAAGCGCCGCCAGACCCCGTCCGCCCGGCGGTACCTTATTCCTACAACGAGCCCAACGACGGTGGGCCGAACACCTACCCGGATGGAAGGAGCTGAATTGGCTATTCCGTTCGACGGTGCCTGCGCATCGGCCTCGTCGAACCAGACTTCGAACTCACCGAGGCGTAGCCGGGCCATTTGGTGACAACCGCCCTTCGACTAGCTCGAGACGATCAAATTGCCGCTCCTTGCTCGGACTCATCGGTCAGACCCGAAGGAGGACGGCACTCCTCGTTTCGCGCAGCCTAGGGACGAAGCGCTCATAAAGCTCGAACTGGCGCGCCGTCGCCGATTGGTCAATGAACGCAAGTCGTGGTGGTTCGGCCACGATCCGATCAACCCGTCCCTCGCCCAGAGAAAGCAGCAGGGCGTCGCCGCCCTTGAGAACCGACGAGCGCTGAACCGGTCCGTCATCCATGAGGGCACGCACAGCATCTATGGGAAGCGTCGCCGAACCGGTGCCGCGTCGGTGAAGCTCTGTCCATAGAGTGTTGCTGGCCACCATCGCGTAGGCGGAGCGGTAGCCCTCGCTGTCTAGCTTGGAGATTGCATCCGCAACAGCAGTTACGGCTCCATCGCCGATCGACTTGTTGACAGCAGTAATGGTGACAATGCGCTGGAACTCGGGGTCCGTGGCTGTCTCCGCGGTCTCGATCTGATCCGCGATTTCTTTTCGAAATACACGCTCGTCGTGTCGCCGCGCGAGTTGTTGGGACGACCGTCGAATCGCCACGAATGCTCGTGCCGGGTCGGGGTCATCGGTCTGAAGTTTCGGAATGGCGACGGGATCAGCGAACCGCTCAATATCAGTCTGAGTCTGATCATCAACGATCCCTGACGCGTAGTTGAGCCGGTCGATCGAGACGGTTCTTGTCTGTTCGGGGACTGTCACCACAGGCACCATCCGATGCGCCAAACCTCCCTGCTCGGTTTCGGTTGTGATGACCTGCTGGATCGCGGCCTCATGCGCCTGGAGCCACTCGTCACCGTTCATGGAGGCACTCCCTCGTCCAGCGATCCTGCCGCTGAAACTACCCCCTTGAGGGGCGCACGCCTACACGCAATTTGTCCGTTGCGGGATTCGGCTTGAGGCCTCGTGCCGGTGTCCACCAGGTGAAGCTCGTTCGATTTGTTACGCCCCCGAACTGCCGGATGGTGACGGTTGGCCGCGCTACTCACAACTTGGTCCGGGCGATGCGGGATCTGCGCAGGACGGGCCTTTCGGCGGCCTCGATGATTGCCGCGATGTCGGCGGCCGAAAACCGGACGCGCCGCCCAAGTCGGATGTACGGCACTGTGGGCGCCTGCACCTGCTTGCGCACCCACTCCTCGCTCATCTGGAGCACGTCGGCCCGCGCGCGGACATCAGGCCACGATCGCAGGGCCGCCAGCGCCGCAGAGCGATCGTGCACAGCGGTGAGCCCCGGACACGGGCATGTCCGAGGCTCGGTTGGCGAACCGGCCAGTGAGGCTACAAGTCGAAGCCGCGCGTCTTCAGGTACTTATCGGCGTAGGCGAGGCGCTTCTCGCCCTTGGACGTCAGCGAGATCGACTTCTTGCTGTGATCGCGAATGAGCAGGCCATCCTTGCGGTACATCTGCGAGTAACTCGCGCCCGAGTAGCCGGCCCCAGTCGCGTACTTGAAGAACTCTTCGAACGGCACGGTGCCGCCCTTCGCGTCGATCTGCTTGAGCACACTCCCATGCTTGGCGTACCAAGCGGTCGTTTGCGTCATCGTGGGTGCGACCGGGCTCGTTGTCGGCATAGGCGTTGATGTCGAGGCAGATGCGAACGCCGCGTTGAGTTCGGCCCAGAGCTTGGACTGACCCTCGGCGAACTTCGCGAGAGCCCTTTGGGTTGCTGTTGTCATGTGACCAAGGATGCACGTATCAAGTCTAAGAGTCAATCTGTGCAACCTTATCGACTCTTGGCAGATACACTGACGCATCGCTGCCGTCTTCGGTGTCACCGGTTCGATCGCCGCATTCGCCGGCACCGCCGTGAACAACCAGCTCCCGGCGCGTGTCGTCGTGCTCATCGTGTTCGAAACGATCATGGTCATCGCCGGAACAGCAATGCTGCGCGCTCACGGATCCGCGGGCACTGCCTACGCCGAATCTGGCGGAGCAGTCAACTGGCGCCGCTTCGTGCCCGGCTCACTGGGCGCCGGCCCCGCCGTCGGCTTCCTCACCGGGCTGCCCGGATGTCGACGGAGGGGGCTGGTCGTCCTATGTCTGCCTGATCGCTCCCCTGCTCCAGCTCACCGGACTGATCAGCGATCCAATCTCTTGTGCTGAACACGTGGTCCGCCTCGGGGAGTTGGTCGCCGACGACACCATCGCATTCGTTCTATGCGACACGGTCGACGTCGTGGATGAAGACGGTCAGGTCGTCGTGCGCTTCCGGTCCCCGAGGAACTAGACGGACGTGCGTGCACGCATAACGCCGCGTCCCCCGAGACTGCCACCCACGCAGAGTCGGCGATCTCGAACGATCAACATGTTGCGCGGGCACGGCCCACCGCGCTCGCGGCTGCCCGGTCAGGTGAGTTTGTCGATGGCGGAGCCGGTTCTGGCAGTTCACAGGTCCAGGGCGCTCCCCGGCGTGCTGCCTAGGCAGCGATTCCACAAGCCGAGCGTCCGCCCACCGCCACTCATCCGACCCCTACCTGCCAGGCTGACGTCACACCAGACGACTACTCGCAATACCCACGGAGGTAATGTTCGCGCGCTAAGACATCGACAAAAACGACGAAAACGCTGACCTCCGCCAATCCGCCCTGTCGTGGCAACAGCGTGGCAACGAAATCTCGCTGCCAGCCTGTTGCCACGTCCACCTCACCAAGGCCGAGCCATCGGCACGCAGGCCCTGAGAACACTGGGTCCAGTCCGATATCTGTCGACAGACAGCGAGGTAGGGCTCACCACCAGCACGATGATCTTCGGAGACGAACGAACCCCCCGGAATTCGGGAAGTTCGAGTACCTGTGGGCGATACTGGGATTGAAACTGTTACCGCGCGACAAGCCGGACTTATCGGCAGGCCCCGTATTTGCTGGGGTCCAGCGACTTTCCCCATACACAGCAGGGGTTTCGGGCGTTCAATGCGTCGCGACTTACCGCGACAGTTACGACACAGGTAGTCTTCGGGATAGCACGTGGATCGCACGCCGAAGGGGAACCGTCATGGCAGGCAAACAGGGTCACCGCAGCTTCGGTTACGTCCGCAGACTGCCGAGCAAGCGGTATCAGGCCAGCTACCTCGGGCCGGACGGTGTCCGCCACGCTGCGCCCTTTACTTTCGAGACCCGACTGGCCGCCGACACGTGGCTGATCGCCGAGCGTCGCCTCGTGGACGGGCACTGGCAGGCCCCCAAGTCGCGGCAGGCGAGCCTGGACGCGGCCGCCGTCACCCTGGAGCACTACGCCCAGACGTGGCTGGCGCAGCGCACGCTGAAGCCGCGCACCGTCGAGCACTACCGCCGGCTCATTGAACGGCTGCTCGTGCCCACGTTGGGCACGGTGCGCGTCGACCGGCTCACCCCGCCTGCCGTGCGGTCCTGGTGGGCGGAACTGAACCCGGCCACGCCGACACAGAACGCGCACGCCTACGCGCTGCTGAAGGCGATCTGCGCGACCGCGGTCGATGATGACCTGCTGGTGTCCAACCCGTGCCGCGTGCGTGGCGCTGGGCAGGCACGACGGGTATCGCGCACCGAGCCGGCGACGCTGGACGAACTGACCACCCTCATCGCCGCGCTGCCTGAGCGATACCGGCTGATGGCGCTGTTCGCATCGTGGTGCGCGCTGCGCTTCGGCGAGCTCATCGAGCTGCGCCGTTCCGACCTGGACCTGCGCCGCGGCCTCGTCCGCGTGCACCGCGCTGCCGTCTGGGTCGACGGCGCCGTAGTCATCGGGACGCCCAAATCCGAAGCAGGCGTGCGCGACGTCGCGATCCCTCCACACCTGACCCCCGGCGTCCGTGAATTCCTCAAGGCGATGCCCGTCACCGGCCGCGACGCGCTGCTGTTCCCGGCGGCCGGCGATCCGACGAAGCACCTGCGCCCGGCGACGCTGAGCAAGGTCTATTACCGCGCGCGCGCTGCTGCCGGACGCCCTGACCTGCGCTGGCACGATCTACGGCACACCGGCGCGGTGCTCGCGACCAGCACCGGCGCATCCCTCGCCGAAGTCATGGCGCGCCTCGGGCACTCCACCCCGGCCGCCGCGATGCGATACCAGCACGCCGTGAAGGGACGAGACCAGGCCATCGCGTCGCTGCTGTCCGAGCTCGCGCAGCAGTAGGGCTTACGCGCGCCCGCTCGCGACCCGGCGCAGAGGTTCCGGCACCGAGCACGGCGCTAGTGAGGGCGGAATATCACCAAGATCTCTTAGAGAACTTGGTGATGCCGGCTGACAAGAACGCCGCTAAGTGAGGGCGGAATATTGACAAATTCCGTTCGTGAATTTGACAATGCCGCGCTGCCCTTCGTGCCTGGTGCTCGGCAAGCCGTGAAACCGCGACACGCCGCCGCGAGGTCGTCCCGCCGCTAAAAAGCTCAAAGTCACGTGGCACGAGGTCGGGCGTGTCGGAAAATTGTGTCACAGACTGGCGTTGCCACTAAGCGACATAACAGGCCCGGCCGCGCTCAACATTCTTTGGCCGAGAACGAGCACGACCGGGCCGCCACAACCCCGAAGGGCGTGACTTCACAATGCCACGAAAAGCTGTCCCTGCACCCACGCAATCGCGCCGGCTCGTGAACAAGCAGCAAGCCGCGGCCTACGTCGGCCAGTCTGACAAGACCATCGAGCGCCGGATCGCGGACGGAACCATCGCCGGCTACCACTTCGGCAAAGGGCGCACGGTCCTGGTCGACCTGGACGAGATCGACGCGGTGCTGCGCCGGATCCCCGCTGTCCGCCGCGAAGCATCGTGACCGGGCCTAGAAACGGGAGAAGCCGCCCTGCCCAGGCGGCCCCCGAGGTCCCCACGACCGACACCATCGTAACCGCTGACCCCGACATCGCGGACAACGGATCGCCGCTGACACTCGCCGAGGTCGACGCACGCGCCGTCTGCGAAGCAATCGTGGACGAGGGGCTGCGCACGTTCGTCGAGGTCGGCTCCGCGCTCGCCACGATCCGCGACCGCAAGCTGTACCGCGCGACGCATGGCGACTTCGCCGGCTACGCGGCCGACAGGTTCGGGCTCAGCAAGTCCTACGCGCACCGGATGATCGGTGCCGCTGCTGTCGCGTTGTCGCCCATGGGCGACACGATTAGCAACGAGCGGCAGGCCCGCGCGCTGGTGCCGCTGCTCGGCGACCCGGACGCGATGCGCGAGGTTGTCGAGCGGGCACAGTCGGCAGGCAAGATCACCGCCGCGAGTCTGCGGGCCGCCCGTGACAGCGGCACCGTCGACATGTCCTCCCCTGTCTGCGATCTGGACCTTGCGCAGTGCGCGCAGCGCGACCACGAACTGGAACGTCTCGACGCGCGAGAGAGGGCGGTGCTCACCGAGCACCGCCAGCGCATGGCCCAGAAGCACGGCGTGAGCACCTACGCGAAAGCAATAGAGGTCGGCGAGGCTGAGCTACGCCGGGAGCTGTCCGCCGACCCGGTCGCAGAGGCGCGGGAGGCGCTACGCCGAGCGCAGCGGGCCGCTCGCCAGGGCGATGTCGACGCAGTCGAGGAAGCACTGGCCTTCCTGGACCTTGACGAGCTGCGCGACGCGCTCGTAGCCGAAGCAGAGTCGTGCGAGCCGGCCGAAGGCGATGCGCAGTGACCGGGGCGAAGATCGGCGACGGCGACGCTGTCGAGCTGCGCGCCGGCGACATCGCGCGGGTGACTAGCGAGCGCCTCGTCCGGTGCCGGTGTTCGGTCTGCGGCCGGGTGTTCGCCAACACCGGCGCCGCGTGGTCGCATGCGCGCTCGGCGCGGCACACGGTCGATGTCGATTACCGCACGCTGTTCGCCTTCGTGCCGGTTCAGCAGGTCGGCCGCGCGAAGTGCTGAGCTTCCGCGAGGTCAACGGCGAGACAGTCGCGTTCATGCTGGCCGAACCTCCCGACGACGCGCCACCCGAGATCCGCGAGGGCATCGCCAGGCGCAACCTTGTCGCAATGGGTGAGCCCTGCCCATGCGGCGCCCGCTTCGTGATGCCGAACCGTGCGGCTCGTCGTCGCGCTACCCGCAACGGCGAGGCGTGCCGCGTGACCGTCGAGCACGACGGTCACTGTCCTGCTGTGACGGCGAATCTGCACGCCGCGATCGCGCGGTGGCGCAGATGAGCGCGCTACGGATTCCTGACGTCACCGGCCTGGACACGCTCGCCGCTGCGCTGGCTTACGCCGAAGCCGGCTGGTACGTCGGCCCGGTCAAGGCGAGGACGAAGAATCCCGGTTCCGTGCTCGGCGCGTCCTGGCATGAGCGCACCAGCCGCGACCCGAAGCAGCTCGCCGCCTGGTTCGCCGGCACCGACCACGGGCTGTTCCTACACGTCGGCCGATCCGGTGCCGTCGTGCTCGACGTCGACGCGCCGGGCAAACTGCACGAGGCAATCGGCCGCGCCGTCGATGACGTCGCGCCGCCGTTTCAAGGAACGCGGCCCGACGTGCCCGGCCGGGGGCACTACCTGTTCGGCTGCCCGCCCGGCGCCACATTCGGCAACGGGGTCGGCGCACTCGGCGGTGGCTGGGGCGAGGTGCGCGGACGCAACGGCGTGATTGTGGTGGCACCGTCTGTGCACACGGCCCCCGGTGGTCGCTACAGGTGGCATCGCATCGGGCCGGTGCCAGGGCTGCCCGCTTACCTCGCCGACCAGTTGCCCGATGCGCTCGACGCGGCGGGCAGTGCGACAGACGGACAGGTCGCCAAGTTCCTCGCCGAGCATCGCGACGGGACGCGCCCGGACCTGCTTGAGCTGCAGGTCTGTTCGTTCGACAAGTCCGTGCGGGCTGGCGAGTCGCGACACCAGTCGATGACAGGCCACCTTGCCGGCGCGATGAAGGAATCGGCGGCCGGATTCTATGACGCGCAGCTCGCCGCGGACACGCTCGAATCGGTGTTCCTGGCCGCGGTCGCCCGTGCGGGCACCGGCCGGCAGGGTGCGGCTCGCACCGGCAGGGTCGCCGCCCTTGAATGGGGCGGCCTGCTGGCATGGGCGGTCGCGCAGGCGATCGCTGCCGACCCCGATGCGACACGGGCACGCTCGGACGCGACGATGCCGCGCCTGACGCTGATCGACGGCCCGGCACCCGAGCCGTGCACGTTGCGCGAGGTGCACGACACGTTCGCCCGCTGGCTCGGGCGCGAGTACGACCTCGGCGCGCTCGACGTGGTGCTGTGCGTCGCCGCTGCCGAGCAACTGCCCGGCGATCCGCCGTGGCTGCTGGTCGTGTCCGGCTCCGGTGCTGCGAAGACCGAGACCGTGTGGCCGCTCGCCGGTGCCGGCGCCTTCGTCACCTCCACGATCACCAGCGAAGGCGCGCTGCTCTCGGCCACGAGCAAGCGCGAGCGGACCAAGAACGCGACAGGCGGCCTGCTGCGCAAGATCGGTGACCACGGCCTACTCGTCATCAAGGACGTGACGTCCATCCTGTCCATGCAACGCGACGCGCGATCGGCCGTGCTCGCAGCGATGCGCGAGATTCACGATGGCAAGTGGGAACGCAACGTCGGTTCTGACGGTGGGCAGACGCTCACCTGGACGGGCCGCTTGGTTGTGATCGGTGCCGTCACCACGAAATGGGACAAGGCCCATGAGGTGGTCAGTTCGATGGGTGACCGGTTCGTGCTCGTGCGCCTGGACTCCACGGTCGGGCGTATCGCGTCCGGTCGCCAGGCCATCGGCAACGCCGGCACCGAGGAAGTCATGCGCGCCGAGCTGGCCGGCGTGGTCGGTGGCCTGCTCGCCACCGTCGACACGAGCGCAGACCTCACACTCACGCGCGAGGAATCCGAGACGATCCTTGCGCTGGCCGACGTGGTGACGCTGGCGCGCACCGCCGTCGAGCACGACTATGCAGGCAACGTGCTCGACTCCTACGCACCGGAGATGCCGACGAGGTACGCGAAGCAGCTCGCGCAGATTATGCGCGGCGGCCTCGCGCTCGGCATGGACCGTGGGCGCCTGCTGCATCTGGTGACCCGCTGCGCCCGCGACTCGATCCCACCGTTGCGGCTGCTCGTGCTGCTCGACATTGCCGAGAATCCAGCGAGCAGCACGAGCGAGGTGCGTTCGCGAGTGGACAAGCCGCGCGCCACCGTCGACCGGACGTTGCAGGCGTTGCACATTCTCGGCCTGCTGCGCCTCGATGAGCCAGCGCTCAGCGGTGCAGGCTGGCGCTACAGCGTGGCCGCGGGCGTGGACGCGGCGACGGTGGACACGTTGGCGACCGTCTCGCGCGTCGACCTCGATCGAGCGTCACCAGAAATGTCGACATAAGCATGCACTGTCGCTCTCTCGCTCTCCCTCTCTCCCTTATTTCATGTATCCCCATGTGTCGACAAATCTGGTGACGCCCGAAATACGGCCATGAGCACCGGGCCGAACCGACAGACGAGACCAACCAGAAGGAGAATCCCGTGAGAATCGCACACCTAGATCTTGACGACGACCTCGCCACCGCGGCCGCGCAGACCTGGCCGGACAGGACGTGGTCAGCAGTCGTGAGCGACGCGCTGGCTCTGGCGGTCAGCATCGCGCGCGACGCCGACACAATGGCCGATGCTGAAGCAGACCGGCTCGCGGCCCTGCAAGCAGGACGGCAGGCCCGGCGCCGGCACAAGGGTCTGGCCGCGGTCGTCGACCCCTTCCACGGCGGAGGCGCAGCATGAGTGACTCGGTCGGCGGGATGGCGCCCGAGCCGATGCACGACACCGCGATGCGTTTGATGATCAGCACCGAACTGTGCGTGCTCCGGGATCTGGTCCAATCCGGTGCCTTCACGCCGGATGGCCTGCACATCGTCAACAGGCGCCTTGCCCGTGACCGCGGAGAGGCGCGATTGGATGCGCTGCGCGTGGCCGTGGTCAACGAGGTGATCGCTGCGCTGGTCGTCCAGGTCGGGATGGACGATGCCTATTGGCGCTACGCGCACCGTCCCGATGTCCCCGAGGACGCGGCCGAGCTGGACGGCGACGGGTGACGCGGTGCCCGCGGCCCCGTGCCCGTTTCGCGTTTTTTGGGCACCGGCTGATGGACCCTGCCAGTCGATAGTTTTTTACCCCTCCGACCTCGTTTTCATGGGGTCAAAGGCCGGTTCCGCCCCCCTTTTCGAAGGTTCCAGGCGGTAGAATAGGGATGATCGCAGTTCGCGGAGGCATGGCGCGGAGGCGCAACCTCATCGACGTGATTGTCCGGTGTGAGTGACGTGTGGCAGCGGCTGGAGAGCCACCCACGGACAGGCCCCCGGCGCGTCCACACCTTGACGTGCCCGAGAGGCCGTCCGCACACCAGGAGAACCAAATGCCAACACCTCCCCCGAGCGCAGGCTCACCAGCCGAGTTCCTGCGGAACCAGCGCAAGACCGTGCACGCCGAGGCCCAGGCCGTCGTCGCCGTCGCCGAGCAGCACCGGCGCGACCTCAGCCCGAACGAGACCGCGCGCTTCAACGAGCTGCGCGCCGAGATCGCTCGGCTCGACGGCCTCATTGCCGACGCCGAGGCCGACGACGCTCGGATTGCGCAGGCGCAGCAGTTGCGCGCCAGCTTCGGCGGCGGGCACACCGAGAACGGCAGGACCGGCGGTGCCCGCATCACCGGCGAAGCGCACCCCTACACGCGAGGCGACCACCGCCGAAGTTGGATCAAGGACATGGCGTCCGTTGCGCTCGGCCGCGATGGTGCCAGCGAGGCGCGCGACCGGCTGCAGTCGAACAACCGTGCCGCCGAGCTCGAGCTGCGCGCACTGAACACGACCGATGGCGCGGGTGGAGACTTCGTGCCGCCCGTCTGGCTCGTGAAGGACTTCATCGAGCTCGCACGGGCATCGCGGCCGGTCGCCGACCGAGTGCAGAACCAGCCGATGCCGCCCGGCACGGACACGATCAACGTGCCGCGCCTGTCGACCGGAACCGCCGTGGCCGAGCAGGCCACCCAGAACACACCGATCCAGAACACCGATGCCACGACCGGCACCGCGACCGCCGCAGTTGCGACGCTCGCCGGCGCCCAGGTCATCTCGGTGCAAATGCTGGAACAATCGCCGATCAACGTGGACGAAATGCTGCTCGCCGACCTGCTCGCCGATTATGCCGCGAAGGTCGATTCGTTTGTGCTGAACAATGCCGGCGCGAACAAGAATGGGATCCTGCAGACGGCTGGAATCCTGACCCAGACCTACACCGATGCATCGCCGACGACCGCGAAGCTCTATATCCAGATCGCTCAGGCGATCTCGGCGGTGCAGCAGAATCGGTTCGCGGCGCCGGACACCGTCGTCATGCACCCACGCCGCTGGGCTGCCTTCCAGGCGGCCTCGGACAGCAACGGGCGGCCGCTAGTGCTGCCCACGTCGAGCGCGCCGCAGAACGCATTAGGCGTCCAGACCACGACCGCCGCGTCCGGCATCGTGGGCGTCCTGCAGGGCCTCGCCGTCATCACCGACCCGCTCCTGCCGACGAATATCGGCGCCGGGACCAACCAGGATCCGGTGATCGTGTTCAAGGCCGGCGACGTCATTTTGTACGAAGGCGCACCGCGGGCCGAGGCATTCCGTGAACCGAAGGCGGACACCTTGTCGATCTACTTGCGCGTCTACAACTATGTCGCCGTGCTGTCTCGCTTCCCCAAGTCGATATGCGTCGTTTCCGGCACCGGCCTGGTCACGCCGACCTACGGCGCGTAGGACCGATCTCGGGTCGCTGGCGTCAACGTCGCGGCGCGTTGTCTCGATCATGGGCGCGCCGAACGAAGGCCGGGACAAGGGCCGACTTTCCATCGGCCCCGTAGGTGCCCAACCTGCGCCGTCGACCTAGTCAACCGAGCGGCCCGCCCTATCTCTGGGGGCGGGCCGCTCGGCGTCACGCCGTTTCCGCTCGAACTAGGCTCGCGCAGTGGACGAGATGCCAGCTCAGGCTCAGCCAGCGCAGCACGTCAAGGCGGTCTACAAGATCACGTACCCGAACGGCAAGATCTACGTCGGCATGGACCTCACCGGCACGCTGACCTATTTCGGCAGCGCCAACAATGCATTGATCGCGCAGGACTTCACACCCGACCAGCGCCGGGACTTTAGCGTGCGCAAAGAGATCCTCTGGGAGTCTGCAACCGCGTCAGACGCGGAGGTCAGGCAGGCCGAGGTCAGCTTCATCCGTTCGCTGCGCTCGAACGATCCCGGTCTGGGCTACAACCGATGGCCGCGCTTCCGTCCACCAGCAACTTGACCACCCCCGTCAGCAGCCCGTGTGGGGCGGCTCGTACACGATGAGGCCGCACGCCGAGCACGTATAGGTCCGGTGCCCGAGGCCGCCGCTGCAGCCACACGGCAAGTGAGCGATCAGCACGTTGTCGGGCAGGTACGGCACACCGCACGGGCACCGGATCGGCGCTACCTCGACCACTTGCGGCCCGTCGCCGAGCCGGCGAAGCTGCATGGCTGATTAGAACACGCGCGCCATTCAGGCAGTGGCGCAAGTGTCACTCACTGGCCTCTTTGATTCGATGCGTCAGGCAGAAGTGACCACGTGCAAAGTCCGGCGAGCATCGCACGTGGATCGCACGAACCTGGACCCTATGTCCCCTCAAGTGCCTCTAGCCCAGCAAGTACGGGGGGTCTAAAAGTGGGCGATACTGGGATTGAACCAGTGACCCCTACCGTGTCAAGGAATTCTCACGCCCGACGGCTGACGTTGGCGGGCGTTGAACCCGAGCATTTCCGGGGGCCCCGTGCCGCGACCAACGCTGGCCGCCGCACCTCAACGCCGTTTCCTGTTGCCAATCCGTTGCCACGCCAAGATCGACAACCGGGCGGTGGTGGCCGGCTGCGCCCAGGTGTGGAACGGGAGCGCTATTCGACGGTGATCGTCTGATCACCGAAGTCAGCGATGACGTGGAGCTTTCCGCCCAGCGCCGCTACGTAGGCCTGCAGTGTGCCGAGTTCTGAGTGCGACAGGTCGCCCCGCTCGATCTTCGACACCCGCGCCTGGGACACGTTCATCACCTTCGCCACCGCGGTCTGTGTGCCGCCTTGGGCCTTGCGCACATCGGCCAGCTTGGACGCCCCGACGGCCTCATCGATCAGCTTGCGGGCACGCGCGACACCCTGCTCGTCCAGGACAGTGCCCACTGCGTCGCTGCGAACCTTGCTCCACTGGCGTGCCATCGTCATATCTCCTCGTCGTAGTCACCGGCGAGCCAACGTTCGTAACGCTGCTCAGCCACCGGGATGGTGTCGGTGTACCACTGCCGCCACTGCCCGCTCTTGTCACCCGCGACCAGCAGCACGGCTTGTCGTTGCGGGTCGAACACGAACAGAATCCGGACCTCACTCCCGCGACCAGAACCCGGCCGCAGTTCTTTGAGCGCATGAATTTTGGAGCCCTTGATCCGATCGACCAGCGGACGGCCCATCAGCTTGGAGCTTGTCGATCGCAGCGGTCACCTGCTCAGCTGTGGCCTGGTCTTCCTTGACGAGTTCGCCGTACCAGGCGTCGACCTCGTCGAGAAGGATCACCGTCCACATCATCAGAGCATAACCCTCACATTGTAGAACGTCAAAGTTGTAGAGACCACTGATCCTCACACGCAGCGCGCACCCCGTCGTTCAGCGCGTTCAGGTCAATGAAGGGGCGCGCAAGAGCCGTCTGCGGGCTTAAGGTCACTCACGAGTTGCGCACAGATCGGTCAGTAGGTGCTGCTGGCTGTACGTAGGGCTCTACTGATTGACCGAAACGATCCGCTATGCCAATGAGCGCTCGTTCCGGAAGGTCAGGGCGACAATGACGGTGTGGCACGGCCGTTGCAGGGCTGAGACAGGGCTGCAGCGAGGCAGCCAGCAACGGTGAGGTGCACAGCGCCGAAGTCCGGCCGGACGCGGTCGTGACGTAGACCCGAATGGCTTCTAGAGCCCCACGCCGAAATTCGGTGGCCGGGCGGCATGCGCGTCCCGTTCGTGTACACCGTGTTAGTGCCGCGTGCGGGGCAGGCTAGCCGTTCGTTGGCCGGTGAAGTGCGAACACGTCATTGTCGGTCGCGACGAAGATGACGCTATGCGCGGCGGCGGCGACGGCGCGCGGCACGGACAGTACGTTCAGCGGACGGCCGATTTGCCTTCCGGTTTCAAGCTCCCAGGTTCGCACGGTCCGGTCACGGCTCCCGGATACGACAATCGGAGTGCCGTCCGACAGGGAGCCGACCGCCACGGATTCGACCGAGCGAATGTGGCCGGTGATCGGGTCGAATGCCGGCGCGCCGTCCTCGAGGCGCCACACGCGGACGGTCATGTCGGTTCCTGCGGAGACGATCACCGCCGTGCCGTCCGGCAGTGTCCCGGTCGCTACGGATGTGACGTAGCCGTCGTGGCCGGTGATCGGGTCGAGTGCCGGCGCGCCGTCCTGTAGACGCCACACGCGGACGGTCATGTCCCTCCCCGCCGAGACGATCACCTCGGTGCCGTCGGCGAGCGTCCCGATCGCTACCGAGTCGACGGAACCGTTATGACCGGCGATGGGGCCATACTCCAGCTGGCTCGTGCCAAGCCGCCAGACCCGCAGAAGGTTGTCCACCCCACCTGAGACGACAACCGCGGCGCCTGTCCGCAGAGCTCCGATCGCCAGTGCTCTCGCCGACGGATGATGCGCTACACCGCTCACCCGTGTGCCGTCGTGCAGCCGTCGTACCTGCACGCCGGCCCAACTGGACGTCACGACAGTCGGGGTTCCGTCGGGCAGTGTGCCGATCGCGATCGCCTGTACCGGCTCGTCGCCCCGAAGTCGGCTGACGGGCACCCCGTCTTCGGCTCGCCAGACCCGTACTGTCTTGTCGGCACTTCCACTCGCGACCACGGAACTGCCGTCGGACAGCGCGCCGACTGCAAGCGACTGGACTCGGCCGTCGTGGCCTCGCCACATCGTCCCGACCGGCCCGGCATCGTCGAGTCCCCAGACCCGCAGGGTCTTGTCATCACTGCCCGAGACGACCACTCGCTCCCCGTCGCGTCGTGTCGCGAAGGCCAGCGATGTAATCAGGCCGTCGTGGCCACTCATCGGTGAACGGACCGGGAATCCGTCTGCGAGTCGCCAGACGTGCAACTTGTCCATGCTCCCGGATACGGCGACTGGAGTTCGGTCTCGAAGGGCGCCGACCACCACCGCATCCACCGGACCCTCATGTCGAATCGGCGACCCGAGTTGATCGCCACCGTCCAGCCGCCATACCCGCACGGTCCTGTCCCTGCTGGCGGACACGATCACCACTTCGCCTTCGCCCACCGCTCCGATCGACAGCGAGGTCACCGACCCGGTATGCCCACGCAACGGTTCTCCGAGCGGAGCTCCGTCCGCGAGCCGCCAGATGCGAAGAGTTTCGTCCTCACTGCCGGAAACGACCACCGGCGTGCCGTCTCGGAGGGAGCCGAGCGCGACGGTCGTCACCGGGCCGGTGTGCCCTCGCAGCGGCTCAACGAGCGGCATACCGTCCTGGAGGCGCCAGATTCGCAGGGTGTGGTCTCGGCTGGCCGAGACCATGACGGGATCGCCGTCGCTCGACGTCCCGATCGCCAAGGCGGTCACCCGCGGGCCGTGCGCTCGTAGCGGCACACCGACGGGTGCGCCGTCGTCGAGACGCCAGACGCGCACGGTTCCGTCCTGCCCGGCGGATGCCACGACCGGCGTGCCGTCGCGAAGCGCGCCGGTGGCCACTGACTCGATGAGGGCGTCGTGCTCGATCGGATTGCTGACGGGATTGCCGTCGGTCAAGCGCCAGACGCAAACCGCCTCGTCCCAGCCCCCGGAAACGATCACGGGCGTGCCGTCGCGAAGCTCAGTTACCGCCACGCCAGTCACGATCGTTGTGTCGATCCGCTGATGATCGCTATCTTGTCGCGGCGTGGCCCACCTCGGTCGCCATGACGGAATCGGCGCTGTCCCGGCGAGTCCGGCGACGAGCGTGGCCAGTCCGGCTTGCGCGGCGCGCAACTGCAGGGGGAACGTGTCCGGATAATCCCTCAGCCCCCGCAGGGAGTGGGCAACCGTCCGGTAGATGCGTCCCACGGCGCGTGCATCGTCACTGCGGAGGCGGTCGAGCAGCGGAATGACATGGTCCGGATCTGCCCACGTCAGAAAGTCCGGGTCCGCGATCAACGTGTCGAGATCACTGCTCTCTGCGGCATGCTCCACCAGATGTCGGCGCAGATATTCCGTCGGCGGGACGACGTATCCGTGATCGCGCGTGGGGCGACTGAGTTCGAACAGCGCCTGCGTCGCGCGCCGCTTCGCAGCGAGTTCGATCCCCTGCGTCATCGCGGCGGCAAACGCGTCGTGGAATGGCCGATAGACAGTCGCGTTCTCAGCCGTGTCACGGATGAGGTACCCACCGATGTGGTAGCCGATGAGCGCGCTGATGTCGTCGTCGGAGTACTCACGCCCGGTCGGATCGAGTGCCCGAGCAAGACTCGGCCAGACGGAACGCCGGGGGACCCCACGTCCGCGGGCGAGACTCGCCGCCGCGAGCAGATGTCGGACGACTTCACGCCGAGCCGGTTCGCTGTAGTCGGACTCGAGTTCGGCCTCGATGATGTCGGCCAGGCTGGCGCCGGAGGCGCGTCGCCAGACCATGTCGTCCGGGTCCTGCCGGTCAAGGCGACGACGAAGCTGATCACTGATCAGCCGCGCCAGCACGTACGACGTCCCGGAGGTCTCAGATACGGCCTGTGCCAGTCGACGAACGTCTACGTCGAGAGCAGTGGAGTACGGCGTGGGCGTCACCGTGTCGACTGGTGTCCGGAGGAGTCGCTGGACGTATTCAGCCAGATCCACGGAACTCCAGTACGGCGGAGCTCCGGCGTCGACCGGCAGTGCGTCCAGTGCTCGAATGGTCACCGACGCCAGCGAATCGTCAATCTTGTCGATCGGGTCACGCGTCGCAGATACCGTGCCGCGGACGCCCACGAGCAGTCGAAGCCAGGGGGCGTCGGGGTGGCGCACGAGCGGCGCGAGCACCGCACTCAGTATTCCGCGCGGGTCCTCTGCTTCGTCGAGCGCGTCGACAACAAGTGTGCTCACCCGCAATTTGCTTCGAACACCGTGGATTCGAAGCAACGTCTCCTCGATACTTTCGTCGGAGACAGCAGGAATCCCGAACCGCTCACGTATCGCGTCCAGCGCGGACTGCGCCACGAGGCCCTTCGCCAGGACAGCCACGTCGACATCGCCGGGGCGGGGACGAGAGCCATCGTCCTCGCCGGGTGCGTCGATCGCCTCGGGGTACCGCGAGCGGAATCCCGGATCGCTCAGGGTGACCAGCCGGCTGAGGACCGCGGACTTCCCGCACCCGGCCGAACCAGTGACCACGAATGCGCCGGGCTCGCCGCGAGCAGCTTCGACGAGTGCCGCCATCAAACGATCCCGGCCGGTGAACAGGACGCCCGGGGTGGACGCGTCGGCTACGCCGCGGCTGCGCGGATCCCAGTGCGCGACCACGTCTGACGCGAGCATCGCCACGTCTTGTCGGGCCGGGGCGACCTGAACCCGCTCATCGACGTCCGGCGAATAGTGCCGGTTCGGAAAGTACGCCGGTCGCTCGGTCCATTCGAGCGGGGTGGTCAAGAATTTCCAGCGCTGTCCGCGGAGCGCCGTCGACAGTGTCTTGAACAGATCGCCGAACTGCAGGAAGGGAAAGCCCGGGTCGGTCGCGCCGCCGTCGACAAAGGCCTGGACCGCGTTGGTCAATGCCCCCACTCGCGCGTATTGGTGCGCCGACGCGGACGCGATGACGATCCACCCGTCTGGTAAGTCGTCGTCCAGAGTCGAGAGCAACGCGGCTACGTCACCGGCGTAGCACGTGTCGACGACAACCAACGCGTTGTCGAATCGATCTCGAAGCCATTCCAAAACCTGGCGCGTGGCGAGCATCGACGATGGCCAGCCGGGGGTTGATGAACTCAGGACCAGGCGATGCTCGCGATTGTGCTGCTCGCCGTGACCGGTGATGTAGCAGACGAGGATGCCCCGGTTGCGATCGAATCCGTCCCACTGTTCGAGCGCGGCGTCGACCTGCTTCTTGGTGGGTGAGTCTGCGAGCTCACCGAGCTCGACCGTGAAGGCCCGTGAACCGAGCGCGCGATCGGTCAGCCACTCCGTCCAGACGCCGATCTCTCGAGATAGATCCAGATCGGGCCACACGTCTGGGTCGGAGTATCGGCTGGTGGCGACGATCAACAGGTTTCGTGGCCCGGTCGGCTCTCGCGTCGTCATCGGTGCATAGCGTCGAGGACCGCCTGCCCGACGACCTGCTTGCTCAGATATGCCCGAGCCGCATGGGGATCGCTGCCGTTGTGGACGGTGAAGTCCTCGGCCGCCGACCAGATTCGCGACAGACGGCCGGCGGCGGCCACGGGATCTCCTGGATCGTAGACATTCACCCATCTGTCGACGGCCTCAACCGGGCCTGGCGCGTGTCGAAGCCGAGAATGAACGGCACGAAACGCCAGGGGCGAGCCTAGGGTTACCAGGGTCGGCAGCGGATACTCCGGGTTCAGGCTGAGCGTATCGAGGATTACGACGGTACCGAGCGAGTGCGCTACCACTACTGCCGGCCGTGCGTCGAGCTTGCGCAGCACCCGAAGCCGAATCTCCTCGGCGAGCTGCTGATCTTCGAGGTACCGCCTCACCTGCTGGAGGACGGCGAGGAATTGCAGTACGAAGCCCCCCTTCATCCGGCGGGCCAGCCGGCCGGCCACGGTTTGCAGCCGCCGAGAAACGCGAGGAACGCCGAGAGCGGGACCGAGGTCCGGCAGGACGTCCTCGACCTCGTCGACGACATCAGCGAGAAATCCCACGTCTTGCTCACTCACCGTGACCGCTAATCGTCCCAGCCGTGATCCCTTGAGGTCAGCCGGCTGAGCGCCCTGTGCGTGAGCGGGAAGGAATGAGTCGCCATAGAAGCAGAGGTCGAACTGCGGAACGGCGACCTCGCGGCCTCCGGTCGCGGCCTGCATACCGTCGGCCAGTGCCGGCAGCCACTCCGCCCGTAACTGGTTGGGACCGCGTTGCTCTTGCGAAATGCCGTGCACACCAAGCACCAGCGCCATTTGCTGCTCCATCGTCGCGTGAACCTCGGTTCCCGCCGCGGCTCGCGGGAACACAATCCGTTGCAGAGGTTGCCGCACCGGCGACGCTGCCGCACGGGGGCACGGCGTTCGCCTTGGATTGGTGGCCCTGGTTCAGCAAGGTGAACGGCGTGCGAATTCCGCAAATCGGATGGCAACGGTAGCGAAAGGGGTGTACTCGGTGCGCTGAAGTGGCGGTGCTCGTCGGGTGGTCCGGTGCGGCCGGCTCAGTGGCGGCATACTCGGTACCGCCCACCCGACGACCCACTTGAGGTGACCTTGAACGGTTTTGCGGAGCAGCCGCGGTCGCAAGGAGGACAGCCCGAGTCGGGGTCGGCCCCGTCTGCCGAACTCGCGGCGCACGAGGTACGCCTGGCCAGACTTACCGATCGCAACGACCGCCTGGCCGAGACGCTACGCGAGGCCCGGGACCAGATGGTCTCGCTCAAAGAGGAGATCGACCGACTCTCGGCACCGCCGAGCGGGTACGGCGTCTTTCTCGAGAGTTTCGACGACGACACGGTCGACATCTTTACCTCTGGTCGCAAGCTGCGAGTCGCGGTCTCGCCCGAAGTCGAGATTGGAGGGCTGCGTCGGGGCCAAGAGGTCATGCTCAACGAGGCGATGAACGTCGTCGCGGCGAGAGACTTCGAGCTTGTGGGTGAGGTCGTCACGCTCATACGGGCGTTCGCCGACAGCGACCGTGCGCTTGTCGTGGGTCACAACGACGAAGAGCGCGTGGTCCACCTCGCGGGCGTCCTGCGTGAGGCACCGCTGCGGCCCGGTGACCCGCTCCTGCTCGACTCACGATCTTCCCTCGCCTATGAAAAACTGCCCTGGCACGGTGCCGAAGGGCTCGTGCGCGACGAAGCTGCCACCGTCGCGTTTGCCGATATCGGCGGGCTCGATTCAGAGATCCAACTGATCCGTGATGCGGTGGAGTTGCCCGCGATTCATCGCCAGCTGTTTAGGGATATCGATGCAAGTCCGCCAACCGGAATCATGCTCTTTGGTCCACCTGGCTGTGGTAAGACCATGTTGGTCCGGGCTCTAGCGAACTCCCTGACCGACTCGGCAAGGGCCGGGTCGATCCAGGGGGCGCAGTTGCTAACCATCCACGGACCGCAACTACTCGACAAGTATGTCGGGGAGACCGAGCGGAACATACACCTCGTGTTCCAGCGGGTTCAGGAGCGAGCGGCCGAAGGCGCTCCCGTGATCGCCTTCTTCGACAATATGGAGGCGTTGTTCGGCACGGGGCGTTCCGGCGGCAATGCTGAACTCGATCGGTCTATCACCCCACAGTTGCTTCACGAGGTCGACGTCGTAGCGGCCAACGAGAATGTGGTCCTGTTCGGTGCCTCGGCGCGGGTGGACCTGATCGACCCTGCGTTCTTGCAGCCCGGCCGGTTCGACGTTCCGATCGAAATCGGTCGACCAGATGCGGTTCGCGCCCGCGACATCCTAGCGAAACACCTGACCCTCAGGCTGCCCTACGACGTCTCGCCCGGACTACCGGCGGGCGGCGAACCTCGGGAGGCTTTTGTAGGTCGAATTATTGAGCTGATCTTCGCCGAATCTCCGGTCGGCCTCGATCTTGCGGAAGTGACGTTCGAGGATGGGACTCGCGAAAGAATAGGAATTTCGTCGTTAATGTCCGGCGCGCTTCTCCGTGATGTCGTGAACCAGGCGAAGCGTAGGAGCGTAAAGCGCGCCAGTCTCAGTGGAAGGTTGGAGTTGCGGCTCGACGATCTGTCGGACGCCTTATTCGAGGTCGCGCAGCAGGCCAGACACCTGTTGAGCCTGTCGACATTCCAGGACTGGGCTCGGCTGGCCGGCATTCGCGGTCAGCCAATCCGATTCGTCCGCGCGTTGACCGCGGACGGGACGGCTGGACCCGCGATTGATCGCCTCAACACCTACGTCAGGCGCGTGATGTGAGCCGCGTGTCAGTTGACCGGGTCGAGGTTGTGGTCGCCGCGGAAATTGGGTGGCGGTCGGGCCCGGTGGCCCACATCCCTAGTCCCATGTTCCCGCTTACGTATGCACTGACGTCGGCCGCGGCCGGTCTGTCGGCGTGCGCCGGTCGCGCCCGACACTGACCGTCTCCCAGTCGTCTCCGATACCCTCCGGGGGGAGGGGTTGAGTCTGCAGGTCTTCGATATGGCCTCGCACGTTGAGGAGCGATCATCCTGATCTGCGGCTGCACGCGCTCCGCGCGACCATCAGCGTGAGGCGTTTTGTGCAAGCGGTTCGGTCGGTGCCCGGCCCGTCGTCGTCCCTGCATAGCTGAATGGGGTTGTGGTCCCGGCAGCGTGTGATCGGGTTGCGGTGACGACGGGCGGGGCTGCCCATGATGGTCGACGAGATCAGCACGCTGTCTCGATGCCGCTGAGGGCTCGCCCCGACCGCCAGCTTGTGCGCGCCGGCCTCGACGCCGATGGCCGTGCCGTGTTCAGGCAGCGATAGCTGGGGTAGTGATCACCGCCTTGGTGCCGTGCGCTGCGATGGTCGGGTTCCACGCTTGTCCGCTGGTGATGACGGCGTGCAGGTGGCGCAGGATCGTCGCAGCGATCACGGTCTGCGCTTGCACGGGGTCGAGCTTGTTCGTCTCGCGGCTGGTCAGGTGCCGATAGCGGGCGGCGTAGACCTCGTTGGTCTGCAGCGCCGCCCATCCGGCAGACGCAGTCCTGGTCGGCCTTGACCGGTCAGCTTGGTGCGGCCGGTGAACGTGCCCGACATCTTCTGCCGTGGCGCCAACCCGGCGTGCTTGACCAGCGCGCGGGCGGTGGCGAAGCGGCGCAGGTCGCCGGACTCGGCGAGGATCGTGGCCGCGCCGAGCGGGGAGAGCCCGACCATGCTGGTCGCCAGGGCGGTGAGCCCGAGCTAGTCGAGCACGCCGGTCATGCGCGCTTCGGTGTCGGCCAGGCTGGCGGTGGTGTGCTGCCAGTCGGCCAGCAGCAGCGCGACGCGTTCCAGCGCCCCGGCCCGGTGCGCGATCACCCCCGCCGGATCGGCGAGCGCGGCGAACATGGCGCGGCTGATCCGCAGGCAGGGTTTCTGCCCACCTGCGTGTTGGATCTCTCGGCGCACCGCACGCTCGAACCGCGCCGGCCGCGGCCAACACCCGCAGCACCTGCTCGGGCGAATACAGGTAGGGCGCCGGTCGCCGCCGCGGCACTGAGAGCAGCCCGGGCGGCGGGACCTCGTGTGCGGGATCGATCGCGTGCAGGTAGCGGGCAAAGCCGCGCACCCAGCTGATCCGGAAGCTGGCCGTGATCGGCTTGATCCCCAGCCGGCAGCCAGGCCCAGGCCTCGGCCAACTCAACGGTGACCGTGCCCGTTTCGGCCGCGTCGACATAGGCGGCGAAGCTGGACAGCGGATCGTCGTAGCCGCCGAGTTTGAACCCCAGCGCACGACGCAGCCGCAGATAGTCCTCAGCGTGTTCGGGCCAGCGCGGTCATGACAGCGCTCCGCTCGGCCACGCGCGGGCGATCGTGCGAAGCCGCTCGACATCGACCCGCTCTGGTGGAGTCGGATATTCCAACTGTCCGAATGCCCTTCAGAAAGATCGTTTGGGTGTGCCGCTGAGTCGGCCGGCGGGGCGCCGGCTGTAGTCGGCGGCGTAGGTGGACCAGTCGCCGTTGCTGGCCCGTTGCCATGCGACGGCGACCTTGATGTGAACGCCGAGCAGTTGGGCGAGCAAGGCGGCGGGCAGTTCGGCGGCGAGGCTGAAAAGCGCGGCGGATCGTGCGGGGCCGGAGTAGAGGTCGCGTTGACGGAGGCGTTCGGCGAGGTGGTCTGCGCTGATCGGCTGGTTCGGTCGTCCTCCGGGGAACAGCCACCGGGATCGGCCCTGATCGCCGAGCGTGGCGTGGCCGTGGCGGATCGTGACGAGTTGTCGGACGAGTGCGGCGAGCGGGTCCGGCAGCAGCACGGGTTGGTGGCCCAGACGAAGCCGTACTTGCCGGCCGTCGTCGTCGACGTGATCGAGTGTGAGGCGGCTGATCGTGGCGGCGCGTTGCGCATAGAGCAGGACGAGCAGGCCAGCGACGCGGTCGGCAGGCTCGATGGTGTTGTCGTTGAGCAGGGTGCGGGCTTTCGCCCAACGCTGCTCGGTGTCCAGGGCCTGGGTGGGGCCGTCCCATCGCGTGGCGGCGAACTCGAGGCTGGTGAGCTTGTTCCGGTTGGCCCATCGGATGAAGTGCCCTGCTTCATTGCGGTGGCTTGCCTGCGGGCTGACGAGCCAGGCCTCAAGGTCGCCTTGGCCGACGGTGTTCAACTCGAAGTGCTCGGTGGCGAGCCAGTCCAGCACGGCGATTGCGGCACGGACGTGTTGCTGGACGGAGGAGGTTTGCCCGTGGGTGGCGTGCCGGGCATTGTTGCGGCACCGCAACCGATGCAGCAGATGCCAGGTGGCGTAGCGATGCAGCAGGGTCCGCTGGTCGGGGTCGTCGCGTTCGGCGACCGTGCTGTGGATCCATTGATCGAGCCGGGCGAGATGTTCATCGCGGGGCGGCAACGCGTTGGTGGCGACGAGCATGGCACGCAGGTGCCGCAGCGGTTTGTCGTCGGGCAGTTCGTCGAGCATGGCGTGGCTGATCGTCCGTCGGTCGGCTGCGATCTCGCGCAGGGTTGCTGCGGCGGTGTCCTTACTCAGCCAGGCCAGCACGGTATCGGGTCGGTCGTGGCTGGCCAAGTGGTGCCGCAGCGCCTGCAGTTGCGGGTGGACGGCACCGTCGCTGTCGCGAATCAGTTGGTCCAGTCGTCGGTGCAGTGTGCAGCGGGCGCAGCGGCGGCGCCGGTTCGCCGTCGGCTCGCCGCAGCCAGGGCATGCGTGCCAGAAGGCGTCGGGGCGGACGCAGGTGGCGCAGAGCGGTTCGTCGTGGGTTCCGCCGCGGACGGGGCGGACGTTGCCGCATTGGGTGCAGCGGGCGCGACGATGCCCGCAGGCGCGGCACCACGGTTGCCCGGTGGCTGTGGAGATCACGGCGGGTCGGGTGCGGCCGCAGATCGAGCAGGTCATCGTTGCCCTCGGCGTGCAGGTGCCACACAGGGGCCCATCGGGTGTGCGGGTGTTGACCGGACGTCGACGCCGGCAGCCCAAGCAGACTTCCTGGTTGGCGGGGTCGGTGCTCACGCAGTGCGGACACAGCGGGTTGCCGTGTTCGTCGCGGCTGCCGATCTCGCGGATCGCGCCGCAGCGCGAGCACGGCTGGGCACGGGACTTGGCCAGACAGTTCCGGCATACCCAGAGGCCGTCGATGCGTCGATGCAGCCGGACGATCCGATCGCATCGCGTGCAGGCGGGCCGGGTGATGACCTTCGCGCCGGCGTCGCAGAGATTGTCGATAAGTCTGAGCACGGCGGGTGTGGGCGCGTGCGCACCCTGACCGGTGAGCAGCGCGGGGCTGTCCTCGATGACCCACGCCAGATGCTGCACGTTGCCGCGTCGGGTGAACACGCGGCCGATGGCGTCGGCGATGGTGTGCCTCGACAACGTCGGTTCCAGTCCGACGACCAAGTCGGTGAGCAGCTGCAGCGGGTCCCGCTCGTCGTGGTCGGGGCATCGGCTGCATCGTGGCTGTCCCTGGCGGTCGAGGGTGGCGACGACCCGCTCCTGGCCGCAGGACGAGCAGGGTCGTGGTCTCGGCCCGCAGGTATTGCAGTACCAGTCCTCGCCGCGGCGCTGGAGGGTCCGCAGGGTTCTGCTGCAGCCCGCGCAGCGTGGCGCGGAGATGCGCATCGCCCCGGCGTCACGAAGCGCGAGCAGCAGTGTGCCGGCCACACGAGGGGCGGGCGATCGGCCGTCGCGCAGAAGCTCAGGCCGGCTGTCCAGGGCACGGGCCAGCTTGCGTTGCACGTTCCTTCCCGGCGCCACCGCTGCGACGACGCGAGCGATCGTCTCGGCATCGACGCTGTCGTCGGCATCGGCGATCACAGCACCGATCACGCCCACCGGGTCGGTCAGGAAGTCGCTAGCGGCCGACATCGGCTACTCGCCCGTCACGGTGATCCGTGCGCGTTTCGGGCGCAGCTCGCCGACACCGGCCTCGGCGCCGACGGCGGCCTTTGTCCGACGCGCCGTTCCGGCCGCGGCGACCGGTTCGATCAGCTCGGTCATCGAGCAGTTAAGGATGTCCAGCAGCGCCATCAGGATCTTCAGGCTCAACCGCTCGGGCCGCTCCACGACGAGCCGATAGACCTGGCTGGAAGACAGCCGGATGCCGCGTGCGGCGAGGGGTTCGATCAGATCGGTCGTCGCGAACTGGCCGCGGTCGGCCATCACCTGACGCAGATGCCACCGGTAGTCGAGCTTGCGGGCCATCGAAACTCCTTATCCCTCAGGGTCTGTCGTGTCCTCGAGTACGGGTCCGAGTGCCTTGCGCAGCGCGGTGTTCATGAAGTCGCCGCTGACGTGGGTGTAGATCGCTGTCGAGGTGTCGCAGCGGTGACCTACCTGCTCTTGGATGAACCTGCGGTCCGCGCCGTTCTCGGTCAGGTGGGTGACGTAGGAGTGCCGCAGCGAGTGCGGGGTGAGTTCCGTGGACAGTCCGAGCGCGTCGCGGTAGGTGACGAAGCGGGCGTTGATCTCGGTCGGCTTGATCCGCCCGCCACGTTCGGTCACCCACAACGCCGGATGATCGACGGCGCCGAAGCGGGGACGGACGTTCTCGACGTAGTCGGTGACGGCCTCCACCGCCCACCCCATCACCGAGGCGACGTTGCGTCGCCGCGGCGGCTGTCCGCGCACCGCCTTGCCGTAGCGGACGTGCAGCATCCCGAACCGGCCGAACTCGGCGGCGGCCGGGTTGCGGCCCCAGTCGGAGAGGTCCAGCCGGGCTGTCTCGGTGCGCCGCAGCCCCCAGCCGTAGATCACCTTGAACAGCGTCGCATCGCGGTAGGCGGCAAGAACGCCTTTGCGGCGCGCGCGGACCGCCCGTTCGACCTGATCATCGGCGTAGTCCAGGAACCGCTGCGCCTCCTCCCGCGACAACGGCCGCGCCTCCGGGCTGCCCTCGTACTCGTTCAGGTGCGCGATGGTGTTCCACTCGTGGCAGACCGGGACCGGGAAGTCACCGAACGCGTCCTGGCACTTGGCGGCCCAGCCGTAACGGGCGTCGGTGAGGTACTCGGTGAACAGCCGCAGTTCGGTCTGATACCCGCGCACCGACAGCTGCGACAGCTGCGACTCCGCGGTGAGCGTCAACGTCCACTCATCGACATGGCCGGGCCGCCATGCCCACGGGAACTCGTTGGTGAACGCGAGGAACCGCCGCACCAGCCGCTCACGTGCCTCGATGGTGTCCAACCGCAATCCCCGGGAAGTCTGCTGCGCCCGCCAGCCACGCAACATCGCCTCGAACATCGCATCCTGCGGATGCAACTGCAGCACCCCGTCGACCAGCTGCGCGTCCGCGGCGCCAGTCAGAACCAACCGTGCCAACCCGACCACCCCAATCATCGGATGGGCGCATCCTGCATCAGACGGGATCGAGAAGACGTCGCGACACGCCGAACAACCCAAAACGTCCGCACTCGAATCTCAGACTCATGCCGCCAACCGTCGGAGTGCCGCAGATCTCGAGCCCGTCTGATGCAATTTCCGAGGGTTGGCGTAGCGCGCAGTGCTGCCCAGCGACTCATGCCGCAGGACCTGACCGATCTCAACCAGGGACCCGCCCGCGCCCAGCATCTCGCAGGCGGTCGTGTGCCGCAGCCGATGTGAACCGAACGAGCCCAGACCGGCCCGCTCGCTGGCGCGGCGAACGACAGAAGACACGGCGCTGCGGCTCACGCCCACCGCCGGCGGACTCGTCCGGATGAACACGGCGCGCGCCGTGGTGCCCGGGCGGCCGCGCCGCAAGTAACCAGCGACCGCCTCACCGACATCGGCCGGCAGCAGCAACTGATCGATCCGGCCCCGTTTGCCGTGCACCGTGACCTGCCCGCAGCGCCAGTCAAAATCCTCCAATTGCAGGGCGGCCACCTCGTTGGCTCGCAGCCCGAGGCGCAGCATCAAAACGATCATCGCGTAATCGCGACGGCCCACTGCCCGACGCCGATCGCAGCCATGCAGCAGAGCACGAGCCTGCGTCCGGGTCAGTCCTTGCGGAAGCAGCGAAACCTGCCGCCCCGAGACCGGCACCGCGGCCGACGACAAGTCGATTCCGATCAGCTCGGCGAGGTAGGCGTAGCGCAGGAAAGCGCGCAGCGAGCAGGCGTAGCGGCGCACCGTCGCCGGCGCGCGCCGACCGTCGGCCTCGCTCAAGATCGCTCGCGACACGTCGGCCGCGGTCAACCCACGCAGGCCCCCGCGACCGCGGTGTGTGAGGAACCGGCGCACGTCGGCCACGTAGGCCTCAACCGTCAACGCCGACGCGCAGCGCTGCTCACGCAGATAGTCGCTGAAGCCCGCCAGCAGCAGAGCATCGACCTTCTGACTCGGCGCAACCGTCGAACTGGACATGGCCTCCTCCTTCTCCCGAAACGGGTGGAAGGAGCATCAGCCCAGACTCATCGTTATGCCGACCTCCGCGGCGGCATCAACCCGCCCGCCCGGCCACCTGCACGCACCATCGGCATAACCGCGAGGTCGGCATGATCGGCGATCTCGGACATGATCAACATGTTGCATGGGCAGCGGCCCACCGCGCTCGCGGCTGTCCGGCCAGATGAGCTTGTGATGGCGGGGCCGGTTCTTGCGTGTGATCACCTGAGTTGGCCCCACTTCGCCCGACGACGGTCGGGCCAGAACACTTGACGAGACGCACGGTTCGGGCAGGTCGCAGGTCCTCGGCGCTGCCCGGCGCGCTGCCCAGGCAGCGAGACGCCGAGTGTCCGCCCCACCGTCACCGACCCCGACCTGCCGGCTGACGTCACGCGAGACGACTACTGGCAATACCCATGCAGGTAATGCTCGCGCGCTGGGTCGTCGACGCAGACCACGGAATTGCTGAGGTCCACCAATCCGCGTTGCCGTGGCAACGGCGTGGCAACTAAATCTTGCTGGCAGCCCGTTGCCACGCCCACCTCGACGCCAACGGCACGCAGGCACCGGAAAAACTGGGCTTCAGGCCGATGCCATCGACATCCTGCGAGGTAGGGCTCGCCACCAGCAAGTCGATCTTCAGAGACGAACGAACCCCCCGGAATCCGGGCGGTTCGAGTACTTGTGGGCGATACTGGGATTGAACCAGTGACCCCTACCGTGTCAAGGTAGTGCTCTCCCACTGAGCTAATCGCCCTTATGTACACCGGTTGGCCGGTGATTGTCTTGCGAGGCGGCGGCGGGAATCGAACCCGCGTACAGGGCTTTGCAGGCCCTTGCCTAAGCCACTCGGCCACGCCGCCGTGTCGCGCCGCCGCAGAAGGCCGAATTTAGCGCCGAGAGCGGTGCCTCGAGCGGACGACGGGATTCGAACCCGCGACCCTCACCTTGGCAAGGTGATGCGCTACCAGCTGCGCTACGTCCGCGATCAGCGGGGCGGTTTTCACCGCGCCGCGTACGGGCGCTGACTCTATCCGATGCCGCCAGGCCCATCCAAACCGCTACCTCGGCCTCGATAGCCGCTGCCACAGCGCATCAACCTGTTCGCCGAGTTCGGCACGCCCGCCGTCGTTGACGACGATCTCGTCCGCGACCGCGCGGCGCTGCTCGTCACCAGCCTGGGTAGCCATCCGCGCGCGGGCGTCGGCCTCGCTCAAACCTCTCCGGACAAGCCTCTCCACACGGACGGCGACGGGAGCCTCGACCACGACGACCGCGTCGAAGTCTGCGCCGAGATGAGCCGACTCGACCAGCAATGGGACGTCGTAGACGAGCACCGCGTCCGGCGGGGCGGCGGCCATCAGCTCGGCGCCGCGCCGGCCGACGAGCGGGTGGACGATCGCGTTGAGGTCCTGGCGCGCCTGCTCGTCCGCGAACACGATCTTGGCGAGGGCGGCCCGGTCCAACCGGTCGCCGCTCACAACCTGGGTGCCGAACCGCTCGACAACGGCGGCGAGGCCGGGCGTGCCCGGCTCGACGACCTCACGTGCAATCGCGTCGGCGTCGATGATCGTCGCGCCGTGCTTGGCGAGCAGAACGGCCACGGTGCTCTTGCCGGAACCCACTCCCCCGGTTAGTCCGATCCGCACCACCTGACCGTAGCGCTACAGACAACGGGCCCGGAGGCGGCAACCTCCGGGCCCGTTCGTGGCGTGCTGAAGATCAGCGGCCGGCGAGCTTCTCGCGCAGTGCAGCCAGCGCCTCGTCCGAAGCCAGCGAGCCGCCGGTGTCCGCGACGTCCGACGTGTAGGACGATGCGTCGCCGGTGTCCGAAGCAGCATCCGCGTCGGCCTTCTGCGCATCCTCGAGCTGCTTCTTGTGCGCCTCGAAACGCTCGCGGGCGGAGGCGTAACGCTTCTCCCACGCCTCGCGCTGCTCGTCGAAGCCGTCAAGCCATTCCTGCGTGTCGGGGTCGAAGCCCTCGGGGTAGATGTAGTTGCCCTTGTCGTCGTACTGGGCCTCCATCCCGTACTGAGCCGGGTCGAAGCTGTCGTCGGACAGCGAGCCCTCGTTCGCCTGCTTGAGCGAGAGCGAAATTCGCCGGCGCTCCAGGTCGATGTCGATGACCTTGACCAGCAAATCGTCGCCCACATTGACGACCTGCTCGGGGATTTCGACGTGGCGCTCGGCCAGTTCCGAGATGTGCACCAGCCCCTCAATGCCGTCCTGCACACGCACGAACGACCCGAACGGAACCAGCTTGGTGACCTTGCCGGGCACAACCTGGCCGATCTGGTGGGTACGCGCGAACTGACGCCACGGGTCTTCCTGCGTGGCCTTGAGCGACAGCGAGACGCGCTCGCGATCAAGATCGATGTCGAGCACCTCGACGGTGACCTCCTGGCCCACCTCGACGACCTCGGACGGGTGGTCGATGTGCTTCCAGGAGAGCTCGGAAACGTGCACCAGGCCGTCAACGCCGCCAAGATCGACGAACGCGCCAAAGTTGACGATCGAGGACACCACACCGGTGCGCACCTGGCCCTTGGCCAGCTTGTTCAGGAACTCGCTGCGAACCTCGGACTGGGTCTGCTCGAGCCATGCCCGACGCGAGAGCACGACGTTGTTGCGGTTCTTGTCCAGCTCGATGATCTTGGCCTCGAGGACCTTACCGACGTAGGGCTGTAGATCACGCACGCGACGCATCTCGACCAGTGAGGCCGGCAGGAAGCCGCGCAGCCCGATGTCGATGATCAGGCCGCCCTTGACCACCTCGATAACGGTGCCCTCGACGACCTCGTCCTTCTCCTTCTTGTCCTCGATGGTGCCCCACGCACGCTCGTACTGGGCACGCTTCTTGGACAGGATCAGCCGGCCTTCCTTGTCCTCCTTTTGGAGAACCAAGGCCTCGATGTGATCGCCGACGCTGACGACTTCGTTGGGGTCGACGTCGTGCTTGATGGAGAGTTCGCGGGACGGGATGACACCTTCGGTCTTGTAGCCGATGTCGAGCAGGACCTCGTCGCGGTC
>JBBQUT010000020.1:0-83630 GCA_038212215.1 Mycobacteriales bacterium | reverse complement strand
GGTGGTGATTCCTGCCCCGGCAGTGGCCAGCAGCAGCGGGCCCTCTGGTGATTGGACGACGAAGTCGCCGGCCGGGGCGCTGACCTCGAGCAGGTCGCCGACCGTGGTCTGGTCATGCAGGAACGAGGAGACCTGACCGTCCGGGGCGCCGTTTACGCCTATCACTCGGCGCACGGTGATCTGCATCCGGGTACCCAACGCGGTGGAGGACACGGTGTACTGGCGGGGTTGCCGCTCGCCGGTCGGCAAATCGACGAACACCGACACGTATTGCCCCGGGCTGATGCTCGGCAGCTCGCCGTCGTCGGCCGGTTCCAGGACCAGCGAGACCACGTCGGCGGTCTCTTCGATGCGCCGGACCACCTGGTACGGGCGGGTCGGCTGGGCCGGGTCGACGCCGGCCTGCAGATAGAGCCGGGCCTCCTCGGCAATCAGTTGCGCGGCGAAGAGCCAATAGACCTCATTCCACGCCTCGGCGATCTCCGGGGTGACCGCTTCGCCAAGCACCTCGGCCACTGCGCCCAGCAGGTGGTGACCGACGATGGTGTACTGCTCGGGGCGGATCCCGAGCGACATGTGCTTACCGGCGATCCGTTTCATCACCGGCGCGAAGGACGGCGCGGCCGGGTCGATCAGCTGCACGGCGTAGGCCACGACCGAGCCCGCGAGCGCGCGGCTCTGTTCACCGGTGGCCTGGTTGCCCTGGTTGAACACTCGGAGCAACTGCGGGTGCTCGGCGAACATGCGGGGATAGAAGCAGGCAGTGATCTGCTCGGCGTGCTCAGCCACCACCGCCGCGGTCGCTCGCACCACGGCGGCTGAACGCGAAGACAGCAAGGAGGAGGAAGTCTCTGACGGCGTCGAGGACATCGGCTCTCCCAAAGGGTCACAGCACAGCGGGAATCCGTGGTGAGCGCATCGCCCAGTCTCTGCTTCCTGCGAATCCGTCGGTGATTCGCACCCTATGCTCCCTCGCGCATCATCGAGCACGCGGTCGATGACAGCAGCGTGCCGGCGCTGACGGTGGACGCGGTCATCGGCCAGCCCCGCGGCCGTCGGTTTCAGGGATGAGCGACTGCAGCGTGGCGACGTACTCCTCGCTTGACCCGGTGACCAGGACGGTGCGCGCCGCGGCGAGGTCGGCGTCACCGGGCCGGTCGAACCCCACGATCTTGCAGCGACGGCCCACAATTTTCAGCACCACCTCAGCGGCGTGGTAGTCCGGTCATCCTTCCCAGCTACGGTCTGGGGATGAGTCAGGCCCGATCACCTGGTGTGCCAGCAGGGCGGTTAGGGAAATGCATGAGCGGGTCCAAACTCCCCACACGGCCCGGTGAGCCCGTCGTCTTTGGCGACATGGACAGCGACGGCGTGCCGTGGGCTCGAAGCCGAGCAGGTAGTCACGACCGATGTCGATGAGGTCATCGAAATGGAAGCGGTATAGATCCTGGAGCGCAGCCGCGAAGAACTCCCCGGCGTAGCGGGCGTGGAACGTGCAGAAGGTGACGATGGGAACTGGGGGACCCTACCAACCTCCTGCCGCGCCGAGGATTAGGTAGCCGGTATAGCTGCTCCATTGGAATCGACGAGCGCTCGATAGCCCAACGCGGGGGTGAGGGTGACGGTCAGGGTCCGGGTGTATCCGACTGCGTCGCATACCGTGGTTGGCGACGACTTCGGATTCGGAAGCCGGCGCACGGACATCGAGGCAGCCGTCGCCGACTGCGCTACGTCGACTGCGTACTCGGCGTCACAGGGTCCGGAACCGGGATGAGCGCCGACGAAGCTGATCGTCGCCTGATGTCCGCCGACGGGAATCGTCACCCCGAGCTGAGCACCGTTCTCGGTTGGCATGCCAGGGTGCGGCCACCGGCTTGCGGCAGGTACGGCGAGCACGCTCGCGGGGTGGGCCACGCCTGCGAATGTGAAGTTCCACGCGGGCAAGGAGCGTGGCCCTCGGTCGGTAGAGAACGTGCTGGTACCGAGATGTACGTCGGTGATCGTCAATCTCGTGGAGCCCGGCCGTGTGCCCCGACCGATGCTCCGCAGTGCGCCGAGCGCCTCGCTGGATGTGATGAGCTGTCGCCCATCCGAATTCCGGTTACCCAAGGGCAGCGCGGTAGCAAGTTCGAAGCTGCCCGACAGGTAGGCGAGCCTGCCGTCACCACTCCCGAATCCGGTCGACGGGTCATTGATGGTTTGCCCGGTGAGTACCAGCGGGCGTGGCGATGCGTTGACCGGAAATCCGGCCCACAGCCGCAGCGCAGGCAAGGCAGCCCGTCCCACTGACGAGGTGCCCGATCCAGGAGGCCGCGACGGTTGAGTGCCCGATGTTCCGCGCCCCGGCCCCGTTGCACACGCTGCCGAAAGAGTCACTGCCGCAACGACAGCCGTCCCGGCGATTCCTCGGTGCCTGAATGTAGTCCTCATATGCCACCTCACCTGATTGACGAGATTGGAAACGCTGGCTGGTTGATCCAGAACTGGGTCGGCATGAGCGGTGGGTGCGGTCGGTGGCCGAACCGTTCGGGGTGGGCGTGGTAGGCGGCGGTGAGCGTGTTTTGCCGGTCCTCGTCGATTGCGGATAACAGCGATTAACGCCAGCACCACGACTCCGATGCGATTGTCCCGGGGTACTTCCATCGAGTGAGCCGTGGGGGAGGGATCGATGCGACCACGTCGTTCGTGCTGGGCCCCGAGTGGGGTCGGCCGGCGGATGCTCCGATCAGCTCCTCCGAGTTGGCCTGCGCGTACCCACGGTGCTCGCCGCTGCGATTGCGCCGACCGTAGGCTGCGGTGATTCGCTCGGCGTCGCCCGATACCCGTGGGGCTTCGGGCTTTTCGCCACGTTACGTAACTGTGCTCACCTCCGGCGTGGCTGACCGCCAGCAGGGCCGCCGTGGTGACCATCGAGCAGTCGACCCGTGCGTGTATCGAGAACCTCGATCCACTCGTCTCTCAGAATCGGCCGCTCGAGGACATACCACTTTCGCCACCGCCGACCCTCGCTCAGTGACCGTCGAAACTGATTCGACGGGCCCACACCCTTCGAGCTTGCCCACTCCGCCCAGGGGTATGCGGGCACGAATACCGTGAACCGGATCTGGGTCTTGTCGAACGCGCTGCCATCTAGCCCGAGAGCAAAGGCATCCGGCGCAACGTCGTCGGCCGTCAGCCAGACGACGTCAGGACCGGCGTGAGCCCGAGATCGGGAAATGTTGCTCTCCGTGACGTCGATGAAACCCTGCTCGAAAATGGACGGCGTCCAGCTCAGCGCCGTGAAGTGGTACAGAGTTTGTCTCCTGGATGAACGTTGCAACGTAGACCCCCTAGCGGCGTCTCGAACGGCCCGACGGCGGCGTAGGCCTCGCGGGCCAGGCGGTAAACCCCGGGTTGACTCTGGTGGCGGTAGGTGCCGCACTCGCAGTGGTACATGAAGTTGGGTGGGACCCAGGGCTCGTCATTCATCACAGCCGACAACGCAGCCTGGCCGGAGCCCCCCGGCCGCGTGTTCTTGTCTGCGGGGCCCGCGGCGCACCGCGCGGACCGGCCACCGTGACCCTCCCGACGTTTCATAAGGGGCTCGGGTGCTTGTCCTTCGGCGGGGAGCGTTTCGCCCGGGTGCGGCGTGCGACTCGCAAGACAGGCACGGGAATGCACGGCCGTTTCGTCGGTGGCTCTCAATGCCGCACTCGCGGATGTAGAACTCGAAGACGGACTGGCCGGCTCTGTTCGCCAGCAGGTTCGCCGCGGGCGATGGTTGGCGACATTTGGACATCGCGACTCCTAATCAAGGTGTAATTGTGCGCGTAGGTTGCTGGCCCGCGACGCGATCTCGTGTCATTGCTGAGCAGACCCGATGCAACCGATCCGTGGGTGCGGTCGGTGTTTACCGGTTCCCTTCGGCTGAGACCTTCCCAGCCCGGCGCGCATGCTCCAACGTAGCCCCCCTGCGAGCAGCGCGCAACCCACGCTGGAGAGAATTCCCATATATAGCAGGGATGCAACTACTCGACGCAATCGGTTGCGCGCACGCAATTACTCAACGCAAGCACAGTTGCAACGATCACTTCGGTCGAAAAAAGGTCGCGCCGAAATCCGTCCCACGCGTCGTGAATACCGTCGACCAGCGGTTAACCCCGGGATAATCTTTGCCGGTTGCGTCGTGTCCCTAATCGGATTACAAGGCGGTTACCTGCGGCACGATTCTCACTTTTCGTGTAGGCGATGCCGATAAGTAAGCGTCGCGGCGAAATCATCCCGCGTCGCTAGCGCCGAATACGGGTCCGAGGTGCCTCGAAGGCCATCTCGAATAGCCAGGGGGGCCCCGACGTCACGTCCGCGCCGAGGGCAGTGCGCTGTCACTTTACGAGTGACCCGTCGGCCGCCACGATGACCACGCGACACAACGCGCCCTCGTGACCGCGCGCGTCACCGTCTTATGCAGCAGGCGGGGCAGGTTGCTACGCCGGGGGTTGCCGAGCACGACTGCGCGAGCGCCGCGAACCCTCGCACGCAACACGGTCGCCGGGTGTCCGGCCACCAGCTCATCGCGCACCGGCACATCGTCCGGTCCTGAGTCGTTGTTCACATCGGACGACATCGACATACTTATTGCGTCGCTCGATCGAGTCCGATCGGCCAGCGTCCTAGTCGTCGGTTTCGGCGATGAGCGACTGCAGCGTGGCGATGTACTGCTCGCTCGACCCGGTGACCAGGACGGTGCGCAGCGGCGCGAGGTCGGTGTCGCCGGGCTTGTCGAAACCCATGATCTTGCAGCGGCGGCCCACGATTTTCAGCACCACCTCGGCGGCGTGGTAATCGCCGGCCAACGTCAGGTCCCAGAAGGCGGCCTGCATCCGGTCGAGCCGGTCCAGTTCGAGCTGAAGCGCGGCACGTCGCTGGCCTGGCGCCTGCTCGACGGCGATCTTCTGCAGCCAGGCGGTCACCGCCATGGCCGCGATCCGGCCGTCAAGGTAACCGGTGCGCTCGGCGATCTCCGTCCAGTCGACACCGCCGAGCTGGAGCTGGTGGGCGGTGTAGGCGCGGTCCTGAGCGTGCACCTCGATGTCCTCGGTGCGGCGCTGTGCCGGCCGTAGGCGCACCGGCTCAGCCGTGCGGACTGCCGCGTCACCCATGCATCTAGTTTCGCGCGCGCGTCACGTCACTCCCCTCAATATCATCAGGCCCGGCAGGTGCGAGATTGTTGCTGCCGATCCCGGTACCCGCACTGCAGCGCGGTGGAGATCTGCTCGGCGTCGACCAGCATCCGTTTGGCGCCGGCGTGATCACCCCGCTCACGCAAAGCGACGGCACGCCGACGCCGGTACCCCGCAGTACTATGCGCAGCGCGGCGGGCGCTGCGTTCGGCGTCGGACCACAACCGGGGCCGGCCCCGCGGAGACCGATGCTCCGCGAGGTGCGCGTGCAGCCGGGCGACGGTTTCCGCGTCGTACACCGGAACCGCGAGCATCCCGGTCATCACCGAGGTCGTCGGCACCAGCAGCGTGCTCCGGGTGGCAAGCCGGCGCAGCGTGGCGGACGAGACGTCGAGCGCGTCGGCGACCTCCGCCCGGAGGAAGAACTCGCCGGGCATACTGCGGACTTGAGCGACGATCTTGGGCACGGAACCGATCTCGATTGTCAATCGTCACGCTCCAAATGAGCGGCCATCGGCCCGGTCGGCGTGGTGATCCCGGTGGAGGTGGCAGTGGATTCCGGTGGCGTGCACCTCGACGCGGCAGGGTTGGCCATCCCAGCGGGGACTCCGCAGCGCAGCGGTACCTGCAGCAGGCGGTGCCGATAGTGGTCGGGTAGCGGCCCGTGCCCCTGGTCATGCCGTCTCCAAGGTGGACATCTTGATGAAGCAGGTAGCGCAGATTCGTCGTGCCCGAGATTCCTTGTTGTACAGACGATCAGTGCCGCACACGGTGCATACACACTCCTCGGCCACGATCACCGGCAGCTGCGGCTGTGCGCTTTCGGGTGGTGGTCCACCTGCGCCTTCGACGGTGGTGTCGCCGGCCACGTCGTTCTGGAACTTCACGGCCGCGTCGGTGTCGTTCGTCTTCGGCGGCACGGTGCGCTCGTCCTCGATCACCTCGTCCTCGATCTCGACGTCCTGGGGCTCAACGACCTGGGCAGCGGTCGGCGAGTGGAGCTGCGTGACGGTGGCGTGCTCCGGGCTTGCCGTGACGTTCCTCCGCGTCGCCTTCTGGTCTGTGGCGGCGGGCACAAGCCAGACGACCTCGGCGCTCGCCCCCACACGGGTGGCGCCGATGACGTCGACGCGCTGAGGCGACACGACTGGGCGGAGCACGACGGCTTCGAGCTGCTGCTCGCTGCTGACCGTCGTCGTGGCGATCTCAGCGAGACCAGGGGCGTTGGCATGGGCGGCGCATTCCTCGCACAGGGTCGACTTGGCGTCGGCGCCGTACCGGTGGATCGGCTTGCCACACTTCGCGCAGAAGCCCATCTCCTGCCTGCCCACTGAAATGGGACCGACCGGGATCTCAGTCAGGCGGGCATCGGTCGGCTCGGCGCTGATCGGGGAGTGCGTGATAAGCGTGGAAAGCGTGGAAAGCGTTTCGACGGTCGGCTGTCCCGACCGGTCGGCGGAGCTTTGACGCTTAGAACGCTTATCACGCTCGACGACGAAGTAGCGGGTGGTCGGCCGCCCCTTCGTCGGCTCGGTGATGGCGCGGAAGCCGCCGGTGACGAGAAGCTGGCGCAGGAGTTCGTCCAGTGCGTCGTGGCCCTTGTGGTGAGAGAACAGCTCGTAGACCTTGGTGCGGGTCAGGCCGGCGGTGCCGGCGTCCCTGATCGCGGCCGCGATCAGGTTCAGATCGCCGTTCGCGGCGGCGTCGCCGAACACGAGCCTGGCCGATGCCTCGACGTAGTTCCAGACGGCCAGTGCGGCGGCTACGTGCTCGACCCGAATGCATGCCCGGTCGCCCTGCTCGTCGAGCAGGGCGTAGATGAGCGACAGGCGCAACACCTGAGGCACGGCGCGCGCGATCACGGCCGCGACCAGCCCGTCGGGGACTTCGGCCGTCAGCCCGTCGTACGCCGAGAACCACAAGACCTCCGCCTCGGTGTCCCGGTCGATTTGTCCGGCGGTCTTATTCGCCCGGTCGAGCGACTCCCTCAGCTCGGCGCCGAACTCCTTGATGATCGTGTCTGGTGTGCTACCGCCTCCAGGCATCTTCTTCGAGCGGTGGGAGTAGACCGGCAGGTACCGGTTCATTAGGCCGCCCCCGACGTCGGAGTCGGAGAGCTTGGCCAGCAGTTCGGTCGGCGTGATGTGAGCGATCACGACGATGTGCGGGTTGGTGGCGCAGAGCCGGTTGGTCTTGCGGGCCATGGTCGCCAGCCGGTCGCCGTCCCACGCCTGGCGCTGGATCTGGCTCAGGGTGTTGCCCTCGCGCTTGGCTCGGCCGATGACGCCAGCGAACTCGGTCTCGATCACCAGCAGCCGCTTGTCCTCGACGCCCTCGACGAAGTTTTTATCCTCGGGGTCACCGTCGCTGTCCCGGACTCGTTCGATCAGCCCCTCGCCCGAGGTCAGGCCGCCGACGATGTTGGCGCTGAACGCCTCGTCCGCGGCCAACGCGATGCGCTTGACCGGCCCCAACGAGGTGCCCTTCATCCCGCCAGCCGTCTTGCCGACGATCATGGGCCAGATCCGTGGCCCGTGCTCGGCGTCGCCCGCGAGCACGTAGGAGTCCTTGCCGAGCATCGCGCCAGCGGTGGCCAGGAAGGTCAAGAGCACCGCAGCCGGGTCCGCCTCGGTGTACGGCTCAACGGCGCGGACCACCCGTCCGGGTAGCCCCTGCAACGCCTCTTCGGCCAGCATGGGAACGAGCGGCTGCGCACTAAGCGCGGAAAGCGCGGTCAGCCCAGACTTATCGTCCTTCACGCTGCGTCCAGCGGGCTCGTCGGCCCGCACGAGGCCCTCCAGGGAGGCCACGGTGTTCTCGGCCAGGTAGTCGTCCAGGCCGGTCTTCCCACCGCCGTCGTGGGGCATGTGCAGGTATCGCACCTTGGCGCCCTTGGATGCGAGGTAGGCGGCCAGCGCCTTCAACGCAGCCCGGACCTGGGTCTTGACTACCACGTCGGAATCGAAGGCCAGCACCACCAGACGGCCGTTGAGGGCGATGTCGTGCCAGTCGGCCAGGGCGGTCTTGCCGGCCTTCTCGTTGGTGGCCCGCCATCCCCAAACACCGGCCAGGGCAATGCAGCACAACCCGCGCTCAGCGGCGGCGTCGGCTTTCTTGACACCTTCGGTGATCCACAGCGGCACGCCGGGGTCGTCCAACTGGTCAGCAACGCCAGGCGGCACGTCGATCGCGTTGCGCTGACCGACCGGGGTCTCGTACTTCACCGTCTTCCCGTCGCGCAACCGCGGCGCGTCGGGACGGTACTGATGACCCCACGGCGTCCCGTCGATGCCGAGCATCGGCACCAGCATGCCGGGCACGTTCTGGCCGGCCTTCGAGATACCGAGATCCGCAAGGCGTTTCTTGGTATCGACCGTGACGTAGCCGCGCGCCGCCGCCTGACCCGGCGAAACACCCGACTCAGCCAACATCTGAGCATGCTGCGCGTGCAACGCGTTGCTGTACCCGCTCACCGGACACCGTCGAACAGCTCGGTCGGGGCGAACGTGAAGGCCGTCCGCCGGTCGCACTCGACGCGGTGCCGGGCGTCGCGGGCATGACCCTGCGCGTCGGAGATAGTGCCGAGCACCGTGCAGCAGTCGATGCACGTCCCGACCGTCGTCGTGAACCCCAGCATCGCGATGACGTCGCTGTCGAGCTGGACTATCTCGGCCGGGCTGTGCCCGCGCTGCCGGTAGCTGGCCCAGTGGGCGCGAGCGGTCGGCACGGTCGGGCTTTCGGGCGTCATGCCGCATCACCGCCGCGCAGCAGTCGCGCCAACTGGTCGCATTGCTCAGGTGACAGTTCAGGAGCGCGATCGACCACAGCGCGGATGTGGGCTTCGAGCGTGGTTCGTGCCGTTGCAGCGGCCACGGCGCGCCGGTGCCGAAACTCGGGATCGGCCAGGCGACCGTTGAAGGGGCGGGCGGCCATGGGGGCCTCCGTAGGGATGCGTAACTTGACGCATCCGCTGAGAGCGCCCTACGGGATGGAACGTAGCAGCTTGTCGATCGTGATGGTGAAGGTCGTCTCGGCGCGTCGCGCGTGAAGTTCGCGCAGCACGCGCGAGACCACGTCTTCGAGCTTGTCGGTCTGGGCGACCACGTTGGACGGGCACCCGGTCGGGCAGGTGAAGACGTAGCGGGCGCGGATCTCGCCCGGCGGGAACTGGGACGCGGTGCCCGGCCTCCACGGGAACCACGCGCCGTCCGTGGCCTGCATGTAGCCGCCCGGCGCCTGGACGCCGAAGACGGTGCCGTTCGTCCGCAACTCCACGTCGTTCTCGGCGAACGGTGCGTCGAGCCTGACCGACCACCGCGCCCACCAGACACGGCAGCGACCGCACACCGCCTCGACCACGGCGAGACCGTCGCTCATGGGTCGATCCACTCGATCTGGACCGTGTTCGGGTCGAACACTCTCGCCCCCTGGCGCGCGCGCATGATGGTGACCCGAACGAGCGAGGCTACGACTGCGCGTCGGGTGGTGAGTGGAGCAGCGTCCCAGGCGGCGCGAATCTCCCCGCCGGCCACGATTGCCGCCACCGCCGAGTCACTGGTGCGTTGCGCGGCACGGTTCTCTGCCATGTGGATCTGAGGGCGAAGCTTGGCCGAGATCCGGGTCAGCTGACGGCTGTCGATCCTTCCGTCCGCGTAGTCATCGGCGGCGAGGTCGAGGCGGACACGTAGTTGTTCGACAGTCTCGCGCAAGGCGTTGAGTTCGGCTGCCTTCCCACCTACAGCAAGCAACTTGGCGACATCTTGACCTTCGAGGTAGAGGAGAACGACTTCGGTTACGTAGGCATCGGAATCATTGCGGTTCCGGGCGACGCAGCCGCGGCCCTTGCAGCGGTACGCCTCGGTCTGCCTGTTGCGCGCTGCGTGAACTACGTGCCCGCAGACGCCACACCGCGCGATGCCCGACAGGTAGATCACGGTCAGCCGTCGCATCCGGCAAGTATGTCACTTCGGATAGTTGAGCATGCTCAATGCGCTGTGCGGCGCGATTCCCGGACGTGAGCGGGTGGTCACCGTCGAAGAGGTCTTCGAGCTTCAGCTCGCACTTCCCGATGTTGTGGGCATGCAGACTCGTCAACCCAACCTGGAGGGGTCCGGGGAGATCCCGCTGCGACGACTGGTCAAAGAGGCGCTTCGGATGCGTCCCTCGCGCCTGATCGTCGGCGAGGTGCGCCAAGAGGAATGCCTGGATCTGCTGATAGCGCTGAACAGTGGGCTGCCTGGCATGTGCACGCTGCATGCGAACAGTGCTCGAGAAGCGCTGGTGAAGATGTGCACCTTGCCGTTGCTTGCCGGGGAAAACGTGTCGGCGTCCTTCGTGGTGCCGACTGTCGCTTCGTCGGTCGATCTTGTTGTGCATCTGGGTATGGACGCGTCCGGGCAGCGGCGGGTTCGTGAAATCGTGGGTGTGACCGGACGGGTCGAGAGCGACGTCATCGAGACCACCGATCTGTTCACGACACGGCGCGGGCGCCTCGAACGCGGCGACGGCCACCCGCCGCGTCCGGAGCGTTACGAAGCCGCCGGAATCGACCTGATCCGCGCGCTCGAGCACCCCGGTGCCGCACTACGAGGAGCCTGACGTGGGTGCCCTGGTCGGCCTGCTGTTTGGGCTCGGCCTGCTGCTCATCTGGCGCAGCGGCCCCCGCGCTCCGCAGCCAACGGCCTCGGCACGACGGCCGGCGCGGCGCACTGACCTGCTGCGCCAGGCCGGTGTCGACGGGGTCGGGCCCGCGCAGCTCGGTGCCGCGCAGGTGCTCGCCGCGCTCGTCACGACCGGCGCGGTGTTGGTGCTGACCGCAACGGTGGCGATCGCCGCCTGCTTCGGTGCGTTCGCTTTCTTCGCGCCCGTGGTTGTGCTGCACCGGCTGCGCCGGCGCCGGCAGGTCGCGCTGCGCGAACTCTGGCCCGAAGCGGTCGACAATCTCGGGTCTGCGGTGCGTGCCGGCATGTCGCTGCCCGAGGGGCTGGCCGCGCTCGGCCAGCGCGGGCCGAGCGAGCTGCGGCCGGTATTCGCACGGTTCGGCGTCGCCTACCGGGCGAGCGGGCGCTTCGCCGAGTGCCTGGACACGCTGAAAGCCGATCTCGCCGATCCGGTCGGTGACCGCATCTGCGAGACGATGCGGGTGGCCCGCGAAGTCGGGGGCAGCGATCTCGGCACGGTGCTCCGCACCCTCTCCGAACTGTTGCGCTCGGACGCCCGAACTCGTTCGGAGCTGGAGACTCGGCAAGGTTGGATCATCAATGCAGCGCGCCTTGCAGTGGCGGCGCCGTGGCTGGTGCTGCTGTTGTTGGGTACCCAGGCGCAGACATTGCGTGCGTTCGACTCGACGGGCGGCGCACTGCTGCTCGGGATCGGCGCGGCGGTCTGCGTGATCGCCTATCGGATCATGCTGCAGATCGGCAGGCTGCCTGAGGACCAGCGGGTGCTGCGATGAGCGCCTGGATGGTCGGGGCGGTGCTCGGGGCGTTGGCCGCTTGCGGAGTGCTGCTGGCGATTCGCGCCGCGCCGCCGATGCGCCCGGTGCGCTTGGTCGACCGGGTGGGCCCGTACCTCGGAGACGCCGCCCGTCCCTCGCGGCTGCTCGCCGTGCCGTCGGCGGAAGCGACACCTTTCGTGGTCGCGCGTCGGCTGTTCGGCCCGGTGCTCGGCGAGCTGGTCGCGGTGCTGGACCGGTTGATCGGGGGCGCGCCGTCGGTGCGCCGCAGGCTCGGCGGTCTCGGCAGCGCGCTCACGGTGGAGGAGTTCCGCCTCGAACAGGTGGTCTGGGGCGTGAGCGGCATGCTCGGGGCCGGGGTGCTCGTGGCGCTCGGTGGTGTTGCCCGTGGCGGCCTCGACGCCCTCATCGTCGGTGCGGCCGCGGCGGGTGGACTGGTGCTCGGCACGCTCGGGCGCGACTGGTGGCTGACCCGGGCGCTCGGGCGCCGCGAGGCCGTCATGCTTGCGGAGTTCCCGGTGTTGGCCGACCTGCTCGCTCTCGCGGTCGTCGCCGGTGAGGCACCGGCCGACGCTTTGCACCGGGTGTGCCGCCTGACGGCAGGCGAGCTGGCCCGCGACATCGGCGGTGCGCTCGCGCGCGCCCGTAGCGCGGTGCCGCTGACCACCGCCCTCACCGAGGTCGCCGAACGCACCACGCTCGAACCGCTCAGCCGCTTCTTGCAGGGCATCGTCGTGGGCATCGAGCGCGGTACCCCACTTGCCGACGTGCTGCGTGCCCAAGCGATCGACGTCCGCGAGATCGGCAAGCGGGCGCTGCTCGAAGCGGGCGGGCGCAAGGAAATTTCGATGATGGTGCCGGTCGTTTTCATGATCTTGCCGGTCACGGTGCTCTTCGCGCTGTATCCGGGATTGATCACCCTTACCTCGCTCGCTCACTGAAGTTTTCGGAGGAATCGATGAGATTCGACGTCGTGTACGCCCTGCTGTCCCGCGCACTCAATCGCGTGCGCGATCGAGTGCAGGATGCCGATCGCGAACGGGGCGACGTCCCCGGCTGGGTCATGGTCACAGTGATGTCGGCGATCCTGGTCGTGGCAATCATCGGGGTGTTCGAGCCGCAGATCAAGGCCGCGATCGGCAGCGCGATCAGCTCGGTCACGTCCAGCAAGTAAGCGCAGTGCGACGTCCGCGCGGCGGCGACGCCGGGGCAGCCGTGGTCGAGTTCGTGCTGATCTCGGTGCTGCTGATCTTTCTGTTGTTCGGCGTATTGCAGGTCGCGGTGTTCTTCTACGCCCGCAACATCGTCGCCGCGTCGGCGGCCGACGGGGCCCGCTACGCCGCTGCGGCCGGGGTAGCTGCCCGCGCCGGTGGCCCGCGCGCCGAGACGCTGATCGCGAAGGGCCTCGGCGCGTCGGGTGCCTCGGCGATCCGGTGCACCGGATCGTCCGGGCGCGATCGCGCGTCCGGCTTGCCGATCAGCACCGTGCACTGCACCGGACGTGTGCACGCATTGTTCGCCCCGATCGACATCCCGCTCGACGTCGACGTTCGAACGTCGGCCTTGCAAGAGAGGGCGCCGTGATCCGGGAGCTGCGCGCGAGAGCGAACGCGGACGACGGCAGCGCGATTCTCGAATTCGTCTTCGTCGCAGTGATCGTGATGGTGCCGCTGATCTATCTGATCGTGGCTGCGGCGACGGTGCAGCGCAGTGAATTCGCGGTGTCGCAGGCAGCACGCGAGGCCGGGCGCGCGTTCGCGACCAGTGACCGCGCCGACCAGGCGTTGGCGCGTGCCCGGGCTGCGGTGCACATCGCGCTGCACGATCAGGGGTTGCCCGACGACGCGGATATCGCCTACGTCCCCGCCGGATCGTCGTGCACGGCTGCCCGGATCGCCCCCGCATTGCAGGCCGGCGCCGAGTTCACCGTGTGCGTCATCAGGCACCTCAGCATCCCGGCCGTCCCGCACGTCCTTGCCGGTAAGGCCATCACCACGGTCGGCGAATATGTCGTGCACATCGACGACTACCGGACGGTCTCGTGAGTGAGCTTGCGAACGGCGCAGAGCGTGGCTCGACGATGCCGCTCATTCTCGGATTCTTCCTGATCGCGCTGACGATGGTGGCCGGTGGCGTCGCTGCCGGCGACGCCTTCGTGCAGCAGCGCGGCCTGCAGGACGTCTGCGACGGCGCGGCCGCAGCTGCCGCCGGTAGCGCAATCGACCTCAGCCGGGCTGACGGCATCGGAGTGTCCGGGGCGCTCAGTTTCACCGGCGTCGCCGGTGCCGCTGGCGACTACCTGGCACGTGACGCGTCCCGCGCCGGGGTCACCGTCACGGCGACCCTGTCGGACGGTGCGCGCACGCTCACCCTGACCTGCACCGAGACGACGCATATCGCTTTCGGCGCGATGTTCGGCAAGGGGGCGGGCGTGCAACATACGGCCGTCTCGTCCGCGCGTGCGCCGGTCTCGTAACTGCATACCTAGACGGCGCCGTGAGCACCTGAATGCAGCCCGTGGTTGCGTACCGGTCGCGTTGGTGGAGCGTTGCGGCAAAGGTCGTCGAGCAAGACCCCCGTCGACCCCGGAACCCGTTGGTGGCTGAGGCAGGGAAGCGTGAGCTGCGAGGACGGTTACGGACAGATCCGACTCGTCGGCGAGACTTGCTCGCTAATGTGCGTCCGGGTTCGGCCGATTGCTACAGCGAGACCCGCGACCGCGGGTCCGACGTTGGGAGGTCATGGCCGAGGAGCGTCGTTGGGTAGCCGTCGGGAGCAGCGTGACGCCTGATTCGCGAGCGGCTGGCGAACAGGCAGCGCGCGCAGCCAGCGAGGGCGCCGACGCCAAGCTCGTCTGGTGTTCGTCGGTATCAATCATGACCTGCCGCAGGTGTTGGCAGGCATCAAACTCGTGTTCACCAGCGTCCCTGTTGTTGGGTGCTCGACGCACGGCGAAATCTCACCCGAGGGCGCGCGCGACGGGTCAGTCCTGGTCATGGCGATCGGCGGGCCTGGTTTCGCAGTTACGACAGCCGTAGCGAAGAATGTCTCCGGACGGCAGCGGGACGCCGGGGCGGAACTGGCCGACGCAGTGGCCCGCGACACGGGACTGCCCTATACCGCCATGCTGATCCTCACCGACGGCTTCATCCGCGACCAGGAAGACATCCTGCGTGGCATATACAGCGTCGTCGGAGCGAGCATCCCGCTCGTCGGTGGCGCAGCCGGTGACGGCTGGCGCTTCCAGGGCACGGAGCAGATCCACGGCGACGAGGTGCTCTCGGACGCCGTCGTGGTCGCCTCGATCTCCTCCGAGGCCCCGATCGCGGTAGGCGTCAGACACGGCTGGCGCAAGGTCGGCGAACCCATGGTGGTGACCGGATGTGGAGACGGCCGCGTCCATACCCTCGACGACCAGCCAGCGATGGACGTCTACCTCGACCGCGTTGGCGCACCGCCCGAGGCCTACACCGACGCCAATGCGTTCAGCCAGTTCGCGCTGAGCCGTCCGCTTGGTTTTATGCGGCGCAGTGGCGAGGTGGTCCGCAACCTGAGCACCGAAGTGGACCTCGCGGGCCGTTCCCTCGGTGGTGGCGGGCAGATTCCGCTGGGAACCGTTGCCTGGCTGATGGAAGGCGACGAGCCGTCCATCCTGGACGCCGCCACCGAAGCCTGCCGCGACGCCATCGACGCCCTTCAGGGTGCGCCGCTACTGGGCATGTTGACCTCAACTGCGCCGCGCTACGCGCCGTTATCGGCGATGTCGGAATAGCCCGAGAAGGCGAACGCATGTCGAAGATGTCAGGCGGCGCACCGTTCGCGGGCTTCTACACCTACGGTGAGATCGCGCGGACGCGCGGCATCGACGGATTCCACAACCAGACCCTCGTCGTCATGGCGCTCGCCTGAGGGCGAACGCTTCTTCGGAGGGCGTGCAATGAACAGGAGACGTGTCGATCTCTCGGCACAGCTCCTCGTCCGGTTCCTTGCGACGTTGCGAACCTGTTCCTGGCAGATGCCGGCGTGCCGTCCACCCTGCAGCTGGCACAGTCCAGCGCGCTCCCGCAACGAGGTGGCAGCGTCGTCTCGACGGCTAACGCAGCGCCGGCGGAGATCGGCGCTCGAGCGATGGCCGTGGCCGGCGTGGTCGTAGGGCCGGCCGCGATGGCAGCCCCGGTGAGCAACCACAACCGCGTCGTCGGCGCGCTGGTGGTCGGCTCGGCGTCAGCAGCTTTCGCGTACACCGAGGCCCAGCAGGCCACCCTGGTGGCCTTCGCCGAGCACGTCAGCCTGGCGCTGAGCGACGCGAGCACCCTGGCGGACATGCGCGAGGCGAACCACGACGCGCTGACCGGACTGGCATCTCGCCGGTTGTTCATGGAGCGGCTTCAGCAGTCCGTCGCGCACGCTGCACACAACGACGAGACGGTGGCGATCCTGTTCCTCGACCTCGACCGCTTCAAGATGGTCAACGACGTCCTGGGGCATGCGGCCGGTGATCTGCTCCTGATCGAGGTCGCGCGGCGATTGAGGGTGTGCCTGCGCGGCAGGGACTCCGCGGCGCGGCTCGGTGGCGACGAGTTCGCAGTCTTGCTGCCAGCGATCACCGACCCCCACCTGGCGCTCGCCGTCGCCGAGCGGATCCTGACGGCTCTGCGCGCGCCGGTGATCATCGACGGGCGCGAGTTGTTCATCGAGGCAAGCATCGGCGTGGCCAGCGGCGTCTGCGCTGACGACGATGACGGCGAGACCATCCTTCGCGACGCGGATGTCGCAATGTATGAGGCCAAGCGCTCCGGGGCCGATCGGGCCGTCGTCTTCCAGTCCAGGATGCGCGGGCAGTTTCAGGCCCGGGTGCAGGCGCAGGCACATGCCGGCTTGGGCAGGCGACCGGGCAGCACCGCTTTCCTGGCCTGACTATTCGCCCATGCCTGAGCTGCAGCCGTGTTCTGCCGCCTATCGGCTGCGCGCCCCCGAGTTGTTTTCCGATAGCCGAAATCCCTGTACTCGACGGGGGACGAGAACAGGGATCCGGATCGTATCTGCGCCGGGCCCACGGCGGGGGAGCGGGGACGCCGATGCAAACTCAGCATGACTCTTTCCGGGCTTAAGGGATATAGACGAACTGACCCCCATTTGTCCAGAATCACCTGTTGCGCGCGACGCCGCTGGACCGATTCCTTCGACACCGCGCCCGTCTCACTTTTCAGCCGATACCGCTAGGGCTCAGGAGGCGCGGAACCGATCGAGTAGCTCCTGCTGTGAGCCGACACCCAGCTTGGCGAACACCGCGGCGAGGTGGTTGCGCACTGTGCTCTGGCTAAGGAACAACTTGCGCGCTATCGCCGGCGCCCGGTCTCCGTCCAACAGCCGGGTGACGATCTCGAGCTCGCGAGTCGTCAGTGTGCTCAGCCCTGGCATGTCGCGCTCCGTGATGCCGCCCAGGACGCCGCGCGCCAGCTGAGCGACCTCGGCGCCGCGGCTGAGCCGCGACAAGATCGCGGACAGGTCGCTGGACTGGGGCGCGCCCGCCGTCCCCTCCGGTATGGGCAGCAGCACGAACGCGCAACTCGGGGACGGACGAAGGGGCAGGATCAACACCTCGCACCGCAGCACCGAGTCCGCGCCGGTGCTGACGTCCAGATGCAGGGTGATCCCGGTCTGACTCGCCGACGCCTCGCCCAATGCGGACAGGCAACTGGGCACGTCGTCCTCTGCCACGAGGGTGAGCAGCGAGCGGCCGAGCAGGTCGGCCACCGGCAGCTTGAACAGCTCCTCGGCGTCGTTGCTGATCCGCTCGATCAGCAGGCTCGCGTCGGCAGTGCCCACCACGGCAGGCGCATGCTGCCAGTCATCGGGCGACGGGCCCACATGCGGCGCCTGGTCGGCAACGATGATCACGAGCACGAACTGCGAGGGTGGCTGCCCGTCGAAGGCACGGATCCACATCCGGACCTTCAGGTCGGCGCCGCCGGATCGCCGCAGCTTGCGAAACGTTTCGAACCCGTTCAGCCGGCCACCCGCGAAGAGCTCAACGCCCGGTGCCGGCCGATCCGCGGTGTATTCGTTCAGAAGATGGCCGACGACCGCGCCGCCGCCGGCGACCAGCAGGTGTGCGGCGCCCGGGCTGGCCGCGACGATCCGTTCGGTGGGTACTTCGAGGACGAGAGCCGGAAACGGCATCGCACCCAGGACGTCGGCGGCGATCCGGGCCAGCTCGCCTACGCTGATGACTTCCGGCGGCGCATCGGACGGTAGTGCGGCGGACACGGCCATCCCCCCGGACGCTGGTAGCAAAGTAGGACAACTAACGCTGTCGTTGCATTTAACCCACAATAGTCTACTGAGTGCTCGGTGCGGCGGGATTCGGTCCGTCTCCGGCTCGTCACGGTTCCACATGACGACCAACCACGCGTGACAACGAGCGCCATGACCATTTACCACACCACCGGAAGAGGATCGCGATGAGTGCACCTGCCCTGCCGCATGACGAACCTGCCTCTCGACATCCGCGTCACCCTGCGTTGCTCGCCGTCGCGCGCAAGCGCTCGGCCGACGTGCAACTGCGGGTCGCCGACGCCATCACCGGCTTTGCCGGCTCGATGCCCTTCGTCTACCTACACGCGGTGGTGTTCGCGGTGTGGATGCTGGCCTTCGAGCAGAGTCCCTGGCCGACACTCACTCTCATCGTGTCGCTCGAAGCGATCTTCCTGTCGACGTTCGTGATGATCGGGCAGAATCGCCAGGCCGCATATCAGCAAGCCAAGGCCGACCACGACTTCCTGACCGGCGAGCAGGAGCTGCACCTGAACACCGAGCTGACCAAGGTCGTGCACCGGCTCGTGAGCGAGGTCCACAGCCGGGTCGGCGCTCAGCCCGGCGACGGTCCCGACGCACCGACGTGAGCGACGCACCGCCAGCTCACCCGAACCGATCGCGCGCAAGCTTCGCTCACGCCGACAGCGCGTCCAGCTGTCGCAGCGCCGACGCAGCGTCACCGGCAAGGACGGTCGCGAGCACGGTGTGCTCATCGAGCCGCGCCGCCACAGCGGTAGGCGCGTGCACGACGGTGCGCGCTGACAGCTCGGGATCGGAGCGAAACGACGTCGCCAGCACTCGGTGACCGGCGCTCATGCCGCCCCACGCGCGGAGCTCCGGGTCGGCGAGGTCGACGAGCTGGCGCAGCACCGCCCGTCCGTTGCGGGTCACGTCCCAGCGCAGGGTGGCAGCGCCGGCCGGTTCGCCGGTGCGACCGAGCACGACGAGTTCACGCCAGTCGACGGCGGCGTCGGGTGCGAGTTCGATCGACACGGCGACATCGACGCGGGCGCCGTAACCGACGACCACGGCGCCGGGACGTGCGTGCAGCCGGGCGCCGCGCCCAATAACGACCCGGGTGCGCAACGAGCCCGGCTGAGCGTCGCGGCCCTGGGCGAGGTGGGCGCCGGCAGCCTGCAACGTGGCCGACGCTGCGTCGCGAAGCGTGAGGCAGAGTTCGAAGTCGTCACCGGCCAGCGGACCAGCGGCGGTGCCGACCAGGCACAGCGCGCACGCCCCGGCTTCGTCTGTTCGTAGCTGGCGCACAGTGAGCGGCGCTTGGCCGGCTAGGTGCGCCAGCTGTCCGCCAGCGCCCACGATCACCTGGGTGCGAGCCTTCACGCGGGCGCTCGCGCCGCGCGCACACCGCGGACCCAATCGGCCACCGCCCCCGCGCCGGGCTCGGCGGCCAAGGACGTGAACAGGGTCGGGCGGCCGTCACGCACCGCGGTGGCTTCGCGGTCCATCACCGATAAGTCGGCACCGACGAGTGGCGCAAGGTCGGTCTTGTTGATGACGAGCAGATCCGAGCGGGTGATGCCTGGACCGCCCTTGCGCGGCACCTTGTCGCCGCCCGCCACGTCGATCACGAAGATCTGGCGGTGCACCAGTCCGTAGCTGAATGTCGCGGTCAGGTTGTCGCCGCCGCTTTCGACGAACACGAGATCGAGCTCGGCGATGTCGTGCTCAAGCTCCTCCACGGCGTCCAGGTTGGCGGTGATGTCATCACGGATAGCGGTGTGCGGGCAGGCGCCGGTCTGCACGGCGCGGATGCGCCCGGAGGGCAGAATGCCCTGCGTCCGCAGGAAATCCGCGTCCTCTGTCGTGTAGATGTCGTTGGTGACGACGCCGATCGTCAGCTCGCCCGCGAGCGTGCGGCAGAGGGCGGCGACGAGGGCGGTCTTGCCACTGCCGACAGGGCCACCGATGCCGATGCGGGTCACCCGACTGCGCGGGATCTCGCCGTGCTGGACGGCGGGGTCGTTGTGGTGGGGAAACCGGTTACGAGGCAAATAGACGCACCTCCGTCGCGTGATGCACATCGGCAAGCAGATCCAGATACGGCGCTCCGCCCGCAAATAGGGGTTCGCCCACCATCTGCGAGACGGCGAACGAACCATAATTTGTGAGCAGTCGCGCGAGCATGCCTTGCACGGCCAGCGGATCGAGCCCGAGCAGGCGCACCGCGGCCGAAGCAGGCGCAGTGATCGAGGCGAGTGCGGCCGCCTGCGCGGCGAGCTCGGCGCGACCACCGGCCAGCGCCACCGCCGCACCGAGCACTATCGGGTGGTGCGGCGCGGGTGAGTGCGGCCAGGGCAGCACGCAAGCGGGGAACATCGCGCGGAGCATCCGCCGCAGCCCCGACCCGAGTTGCCGCGACGCCACGCGCACCGCTTCCGACGGGGTCCGCGCGTCGTACTCCGCGTCGAGCAGATCCCAGTCCCCGTCGGGCCATGCCGTGCACGCAGCGGCGGCGAATGCGGCGGCGACCCGCCCGGACGTGCACAGCCGGCCGCGGCAGAACGCCTCGACGCCCTCGAGGTCGCCCACGAGGCCGGCGGTGATCGCCGGCTCCATGCCGCCTGAATGCGCGTGCCCGCCCGCCGGTGCCCGCGAGTCGAGCAGCAACAGCAGCAGTGCCGAAAGCGCGCCGTTCGTGACAGGTTGCATCAGAACAGGAAGTAGCGCTGGGCCATTGGCAGCTCGGCCGGCGGCTGCGCCTCGATGAGCTCACCGTCGACGTGCACCGCGAACGTCTCGCTGTCGACGTCGATTCTCGGCAGCGCGTCGTTCTGCGGCAGGTCGGCCTTCGACAGCTGCGAGACGTCCGCCGTCGCCACCAGCGGGCGCTCGGATTGCCAGCGGTCACCGAGGCCCGACTCGAGCGCCACAGGGGACACGAACGTGCGTCCCAGCCGGGCGGGCAGCGAACCGAACGCCCCGAACATGGGACGCGGCAGCTGCGGCTGCGGCGTCGGGATCGAGGCGTTCGCGTCGCCCATATTTGCCCACGCGATCACGCCGGCCTTGAGCACGACGTGCGGGCGGACCCCGAAGAATGCGGGCTCCCACAGCACGAGATCGGCGAGCTTGCCGGCCTCGATCGACCCGATCTCGGCGGCCAGACCGTGCGTCACTGCCGGAGCGATCGTGTACTTGGCGACGTAGCGCCGCGCACGCATGTTGTCGGCCGCGCCATCACCCGGCAATGCGCCGCGACGTTGCTTCATCACGTGCGCCGTCTGCCAGGTGCGGATGATCGTCTCGCCGATACGGCCCATCGCCTGTGAGTCCGAGCCGATCATCGAGATGGCACCTAGGTCGTGCAGCACGTCCTCGGCCGACATCGTCGACGGCCGGATGCGCGATTCGGCGAAGGCGAGATCCTCGGGGATCGACGACTTGAGGTGGTGGCAGACCATCAGCATGTCGAGATGCTCATCGAGGGTGTTGCGCGTGTACGGGCGGGTCGGATTCGTCGACGACGGCAGGATGTTGGCGAACGAAGCGACCTTGATGATGTCCGGCGCGTGGCCGCCCCCGGCGCCCTCGGTGTGATAGGTGTGTAGCGGCCGTCCGGCGATCGCGGCCAGTGTCGACTCGAGATAGCCGGCTTCGTTGAGAGTGTCGGTGTGGATCGCGACCTGCACGCCCGCCGACTGGGCAACCCCGAGACACGCGTCGATCGCCGCCGGCGTCGTCCCCCAGTCCTCGTGCAGCTTGAAACCCGACGCACCCGCACGCAGCTGCTCCCACAAACCCTCGACCGACACGGTGTTGCCCTTGCCCAGCAGCGCGATGTTCATCGGCCACGCCGTCGTGGCCGCCAGCATCGCGTCGAGCCAGAACGCTCCCGGTGTCACGGTCGTCGCCTTGGTGCCTTCGGCCGGTCCGGTGCCGCCGCCGATCACCGTCGTGATGCCGGACGCGAGCGCCACCGGCAACTGCTGCGGCGCGATCATGTGCACGTGGCTGTCGACGCCGCCCGCGGTCAGGATCATGCCGTTACCGGCGAGAATTTCCGTCGACGGGCCGATCACCAGATCGGGTGACACGCCGTCCATCGTGTCGGGATTTCCGGCCTTACCCAGCGCGACGACGCGGCCGTCGCGGATGCCCACATCGGCCTTCACTACACCCCAGTGATCGAGGACCACCGCACCGGTGATCACCAGGTCCGGCGTGCCCTGCGCGCGGCTCGCGACCGCCTGCCCCATCGACTCGCGGATCACCTTGCCGCCGCCGAACACGGCCTCGTCACCCGCGAGCGGACCGGGGCCACCGCACCGGTCCTCGGTCACCTCGATGAAAAGGTCGGTGTCGGCCAGGCGCACCCGGTCGCCGACCGTTGGCCCGTACAGCGCGGCATAGCGGGCCCGCGAGAGCTCAATCACGCCGCAGCCCCGGGACCACGCGTCGCCCGGCCAGTCGTACCAGCGCAACGTCCACCGAGAGGCCGGGTTCGAACCGCACCGAGGTGCCGGCCGGGATGTCGAGGCGGCAGCCCGCGGCCAGCGCGCGATCGAAGGACAGCGCCGGATTCGCCTGCGCGAAATGGTAGTGCGAGCCGACCTGGATCGGCCGGTCGCCGGTGTTCAGGACGGTCAATTCGACCCGATCCCGGCCCACATTGAGCGCGATGGAGGACGCCGGTGTGACGATCTCGCCGGGAATCACTGCACCGGCCCGTGCACCGTGACCAGCTTCGTACCGTCCGGAAAGCTCGCCTCGACCTGCACCGAGTCGATCATCTCCGGCACACCCGGCAGCACGTCGGCACGCGTGAGTACCGCGCGCCCAGCCGTCATCAGCTCGGCAACCGTCCTGCCGTCGCGGGCACCTTCGAGCACGAACGAGGTGATGATCGCGACGGCTTCGGGATAGTTCAGCTGCAGCCCGCGCCCACGCCGCCGCTGCGCCACGTCTGCCGCTAGCGTGATCATCAGGCGTTCCTGTTCGTGTTCGCTCAACCGCATGGCGGCACGGTATTGCATCTGCATTTCACGTCGATGACGGGCATACTCGACCCATATGGACGATCCCGTCGTGCGACTGCGCGGGATCGCGCTCGCGCTACCCGAGGCCAGCGAGCGGGTCAGCCACGGTGAAGCTTGTTTCTTCGCGGGCTCCCGGGCGTCCAGCAGGCAGTTCGTCTCGCTCGACGATCATCATCACGGGGTAGACCATCTCAGCTTCTGGTGCCCCGCGGCCCCGGGCGTCCAGGAGGAGCTGATCGCAGCGGATCCGGAGCACTATTTCCGCCCGCCCTATGTCGGGCATCGCGGCTGGCTCGGTGTGACGCTGGACAACGACCCGGACTGGGACGAGATCGCCGGCATCGTGCGCGACGCCTTTTGTCAGGTCGCGACGAGGAAACTGATCGCGCAGCTGCCCGGCGGGGCATGATTCACTCACTGGACGCGGGCGCTGTGCCTGCCGGACAACTTGGAGGAATCGCATGGGAATGCTCAAGAACGCGCTGCGACTCAGCATCGTCGCGAAACTGGCCCAGGTCGCGCAACGCGAGGCCAGCAAGCCGGAGAACCGCAAGAAGATTTCGGACGCGGTCGCGAAGCTGCGTAACCGCGGCGCGGCTGCATCCTCGACACCACCGTCGGGGCGATAATCAGAGCGCCGGAGATCCGCGTACCTTAAGAGCAGTGGATGTCCCCGCCGAATTGAAGGAACTGTCCGCGACCCTCGCCAGCATCGAGTCGGTCGTGGACGTCGGGCGGATGCGGGCCGAACTCAGCGAGCTGCAGCGGCAGGCGGGCGTCCCCGATCTCTGGAACGACATCGAGAACGCGCAGCAGGTCAACTCGCGACTCTCGCACGTCCAGGGTGAGATCCGTCGTGTCGAGGATCTGCGCCAGCGCCTGAGCGACGCCCAGACACTCTGGGATCTCGCTGAGGAAATGGACGATCCCGACTCCCGTGTGGAGGCCGAGGCGGAGGTCGCCGGTCTGCGCAAGGGCATCGACGAGCTGGAGGTCCGCACGCTGCTCTCCGGCGAGTACGACAAACGTGAGGCGTTGGTGACGATCCGCTCGGAGGCCGGCGGGGTCGACGCCGCCGACTTCGCCGAGATGCTGCTGCGCATGTATACGCGCTGGGCCGAGCGGCATCACTACTCCTTGGATGTCATGGACACCTCCTACGCCGAGGAGGCCGGCATCAAGTCGGCCACGTTCCAGGTCAAGGAGCCCTACGCCTACGGCACTTTGAGCGTCGAGCAGGGCACGCACCGGCTCGTGCGGATCAGCCCGTTCGACAACCAGGGCCGCCGGCAGACGTCGTTCGCCGGTGTTGAGGTCCTGCCCGTGGTGGAGTCCTCGGACCATGTCGAGATTCCCGACGATGACCTTCGCGTCGACGTGTACCGCTCGTCCGGCCCGGGCGGCCAGGGCGTGAACACCACTGACTCCGCGGTGCGTCTCACGCACCTGCCCACTGGGATCGTCGTCAGCTGCCAGAACGAGCGCAGCCAGATCCAGAACCGCGCGTCGGCGATGGCCGTGCTGCAGGCGAAACTGCTCGAGCGGCGCCGGCAGGACCAGCAGGCGGCGATGGACGCGCTCAAGGACACCGGCAACAGTTGGGGCAATCAGATGCGCAGCTACGTGCTGCACCCTTACCAGATGGTGAAGGACCTGCGCACCGAGTACGAGGTCGGCAACCCCCAAGGCGTGTTGGACGGCGACATCGACGGTTTCATCGAGGCGGGTATCCGCTGGCGTCGTAGCCAAGAGGGCAACTGAGCGAGCGGGTCACCGAAGCAGCAACCGATCCAGCCGGCGCGCGGTCACGATCAGCCCGGCGGCGGCCATCACCACGAAGTAGCCGGCATGGGCGAGCAGCTCGGGCTCAAGCACGCCGGAATTGAGCCCACGCAGCAGTTCGATGCCGTGTTGCAACGGCAGGCACTGCACCACGATCTGCAGCCACCTCGGGTACACGTCCAGCCCGTAAAAGGTGCCACTGAACAGAAACAGTGGCAGCGTCGCGACCTGGATGATCTCCAGATCCTGAATGCTGTTGAGCAAGGACGTCACCGCCATGCCGACGGCCGCGAAGCCGAACGCGATCAACAGCGCGGCGGGCAGCAGCAGGACCGCCCACCACGACGCGGTCAACCCCATCGTCACCATGACCACCAGGAAGCCCGCGGAGTAGAGGCCGCCACGGATGAGCGCCCAGCTGATCTCGCCGATCGCGACGTCCAACGGCCCCAGCGAGGTGGCCAGCATCGCGTCGTACAACTTGGCGTACTTCATCTTGAAGAACACGTTGGCCGTCGAGTCGTAGATCGCCCCGTTCATCGCGGAGGACGCGAGCAGCGCCGGCGCAAGAAACGCGGTGTAGCTGATCGGCTGCCCGCCCGGTCCGCTGACCGTGCCGACCAGGCCCTGCAGTCCCGTCCCCAGCGCGAACAGGTAGAACAGCGGCTCGAAGAATCCGGAGAAGATCACCAGCCAACTGCGCCGGTACACCCGAAAAGCGCGCTCGAGCACGATGTGGCCCCGACCGGCGTGCATGCCCAGCGGCAGGATGCGCAGCGCCCGGCTGGCGCGCGGTGTGCTCTGCAGCGCGCTCACTTCTGGATCCGGACCTGGAACCGCCAGCGGGCGAGTGCGATACCGGCGACGAGTAATGCAGCGAGGTAGGCGAGGTGGCCGAGGACGGCCGGCGCGGACAGCCCACCGATGCCAGCGTCGCGCGCCAGCTCGGTGCCGTGCCAGAGCGGGCTCACATAGGCCAGCCACCGCCCCCACTCGGGTAGGCGGCTGACCGGGTAGAACGTGCCCGCGAACAGGAACATCGGGGTCACCACGAATCGGGACAGGACGTTGAATGCCTGACCCTCCGAATTCACTGTCGCGGCGAGTGCCGTCACGGGCGCCGCGAATGCGACACCAGTGAGCGTCGCGATCGGGACGGCGAGCACTATCTGCCAGCGCGTCGCTCCGCCGAAGCACGCCATGATCGCGAGATAGGCACTCGAGTTGGCCACGAGCCGCAGCGCGATCCACAGCAGTTGGCCGTCGGCGATCTGGGTCGGGCGCAGCGGCGTCGCCGCCATGCCGTGGTAGAAGCGTTGCCACTTGAATCCGCTCATCACCGGGTAGCTCGCATCGGCGGCGGCGATCTGGACCGCGGCCGCGGTGAGAAACGCAGGTGCGACGAACACGAGGTAGCGCACGCCGAGCGGGTGGGTGCCATTGTCGACGACGGTGCCGAGGCCGACGCCCAGGGCGAGCACGTACAGCAGCGGCGTGAGCACCCCGACCACGAGGACGGCTTTCCAGAATGCTCGCGCGGCAAGCAGGTTGTACTCGACGACCTGCCACCGCGACGAGCGCGCCAGGACGTCGGCGGGGCCCGTCACTCGACCAGGCTCCGGCCGGTGAGGCGCAGGAACACGTCCTCGAGGGTGCTGCGCCGCACGAGCGACGAAACGGGGGTCAGCCCGATCTCGTGGCAGCGGGCGAGCGCGGTCTCCCCGTCGGCGACGTAGAGCAGTACGCGGTCGGCGAGCGCCTCGACGCGTTCCGCGTCGTTGCCGATCACGGGGATCAACTGCCGGGCGGCGTCGGCGTTCTGCCCCGGAGCGAATCTGAGCTCGGCGACCTCCCGGGTGGAGTGCTCGGCGATCAGAGCACGCGGCGAGCCCTCTGCCACGATGCGCCCGCCGTCCATGACCACGAGCCGGTCGCACAGTTGCTCCGCCTCGTCCATGTAGTGGGTGGTCAGCACCAGCGTGACGCCGCTGTGCTTGAGGCGGTAAAGGCGATCCCACAGGACGTGGCGGGCCTGCGGGTCCAGGCCCGTGGTCGGCTCGTCCAGCAGCAGTATCTCGGGGTCGTTGATCAACGAGCGGGCGATCGTGAGACGGCGTTTCATGCCGCCGGAGAGCGGCTCGACCTTGCTCTTCGCGCGCTCGGTGAGCTGCGCGAAGTCGAGCAGCTGATCGACCTTCGGTTCCAGAGTGGCGCGGCTGATGCCGAAGTAGCGACCGTAGATGTAGAGGTTCTCGCGCACGGTCAACTCGGTGTCGAGCGTGTCCTGCTGCGGGACGACACCGAGTCGGGCCCGAATCTGCGGGCCGTGGGTAGCCGGATCCATGCCGAGGATGGTGAGACGGCCGGACGTGATCGGCGCGACACAGCCGATCATGCGCATCGTCGAGCTCTTGCCGGCACCGTTCGGACCGAGGAAACCGAACGCCTCGCCCCGATAGACCTGAAAGTCGATCCCGTCGACGGCGGTGAACGTGCCGAACCGCTTGCGCAGACTCGTGGCGCTGATCAGCGCGGCACCGCGGGCGGCCGCGGCGGTGCGCGACTCGCTCTTGCCCAGCGTGTCCACGACGAGACACGCTAGCAAGTCAGGTCAATCCGATTTGCCCGGCTTGGTTCGGTGAATACCGGAAATAAAGGTACGGGGCCCGCCGTGCAATTCGAGATGTCCCGGCGGCGAATTACGATCGCGTAAACTCGGCTCCCGTGATCACGCTCGAAAACGTCAGCAAGGTATACCCGGCGGGTGCGCGTCCTGCCCTGGACACGGTCTCCATGGACATCGCGAAGGGTGAATTCGTCTTCCTTATCGGCCAGTCGGGCTCCGGCAAGACAACCGTGCTGCGCCTGCTGCTGCGGGAGGAGCGGGCGAACGCCGGAACCGTGACGGTCAATGGCCACGACTTGAACAAGCTTGCCAAGCGCAAGGTTCCCGAGTTGCGTCGCCGGATCGGTTGCGTGTTTCAGGACTTCCGACTGCTCCCCAAGAAGAACGTGTACGACAATGTCGCGTTCGCGCTGGAAGTGATCAACCGGCCGGCCAAGTCGATCAAGCGCACGGTACCTGAGGTGCTCGACCTCGTCGGCCTGACCGGCAAGGCGCAGCGACTGCCGCATGAACTGTCCGGTGGCGAGCAGCAGCGCGTCGCGATCGCCCGCGCTTTCGTCAACCGCCCGCTCGTGCTGCTCGCCGACGAGCCCACCGGCAATCTCGACCCGGATACCAGCCAGGGCATCATGAACCTGCTCGAACGCATCAATCGCACGGGCACGACGGTCGTCATGGCCACTCACGACAACAACATCGTCGACGCAATGCGCCGCCGCGTGATCGAACTCGATCTGGGCAAGGTCGTTCGTGACCAGGCGCGTGGCGTGTACGGGGTCGGCCGCTGACATCTAGTAGCCGACGCTACGGATCCCAAAGTTAGTCACGAAGACTGCTCCGCTCCTCTGACCTAAGGAAGTCATGCGCGCAAATTTCGTTGTGTCCGGCGTCGCGGCCGGTATTCGCCGCAATGCTGCGATGACGATTGCGCTGATCTTGAGCACCGCCATCGCGCTCGGTTTCGTGGGTGCGGCGATTCTTGCCAATACCGAGATCAGCAAGTTCAAGACCACGTATGAAGACAAGATTAATATTTCGGTCTATCTGTGTACCTCGAGCGCCTACGACCAGCAGCAGGCGAACAACGAACTGTCCCGGCGTGAGCGCCGCGCGCAGCGCCCGTTGACCTGCGATCCGAACAAGGCGACCGATGCGACGCAGACCGAGGTGGTACGCAAGTTACTGGCCGCCGATCCGATGGTCGCGTCGGCGAGCCTGGTGTCGCAGCGTAAGGCTCTCGACCTCGGCAAGAAGCAGCAACCCACGCTGGCCAGTTTCCTCAAGCTGGGCGATCTGCCCGCGTCGTTTACGGTAAAGCTCAAGGATCTGCAGCGCGACTACGGCCCGTTCGCGCTGAAGTACGACCAGGTACGCGGTGTGGACAAGGTCAACAATCAGATCTCGACGATCCAGACGTTGCTCTCGATGATCGACAGTGCGCGCTGGTTCTCTATCGTCATCGCGCTGGTCGTGCTGGCCGCGTCCATCCTGCTCATCGCCAACACGATCCAGGTCGCAGCGAACCAGCGACGTAACGAGACGAGCATCATGCGCCTGGTCGGTGCGTCGCGGCTGATGACTGAACTGCCGTTCATGCTCGAAACGGTGATCGCCGTCCTGATCGGCGGACTCATCTCGATCGGATTCATCGGCCTCGGCAAGCACTTCCTGCTGGACGGGGTGTTTGCCGGGCAGACCCGGACGGGCGTGATCCCTAATCTGTCGGTCAACGACATCCTGATCGCCGGCGGAGCCGGGCTGATCGTCGGGGTCGTGCTGTCGAGCATCACCGCGTTCATCACGTTGCGCCTCTACGTACGGTTGTAGACATGTCCGCGCAGGCGTCCAGCAACCGCCCCGATGGCCGCCAGCTCATCGCGCAGAACCGCAAGGCGCGACACGACTACTCGATCCTGGACGTGTACGAGGCAGGGCTGGTGCTGACCGGTACCGAGGTGAAATCGCTGCGGCTCGGACGCGCGTCCCTCGTCGACGGATTCGCGACCATCGACGACGGGCAGATGTATCTGCGCAACGTGCACATCCCCGAATACCTGCAGGGCAGCTGGACCAACCACGAGCCGCGTCGCACACGCAAGTTGCTGCTGCATCGCGGCGAGATCGACCGGCTGATCGGCAAGACGAAGGAGAGCGGCCTGACGATCGTCCCGTTGGCCTTGTACTTCACTGCAGGCAAGGTGAAGGTCGAGATCGCGCTTGCACGCGGCAAGCGGTCCTACGACAAGCGGCAGGACCTGGCGCGCCGCGACGCCGACCGTGAGGTACGCAATGCGCTGGGCCGACGCAACAAGGGCCTCTAGGTGCGACGTCTGTAGTGCTCGACGCGCAGGTGCCGGTCAGCCGTGGGCTACCACAAGCATGACCGCCGCTGCGATAGTCGCGTGGTGCTACCTCGCTTCTCATCGAGGCTCGGCTCCTGGCCTGCGTTCCACACGGTGTTCAGAGGGCCGCTCCGCCGCGCCCAGATCTCGTTCGCTGCGATGTGGGCGGGCGAGAGCGCGTTCATGGTCTCGCTCGCTGTCGTGGCGTTCCGCGACGGGGGCGTCGCCGCGGTAGGCGTTGTCACGGCGGTCCGCATGGCGAGCGCCGCGCTCCTGACGCCGTTCCTCGCGACGATTGCCGACCGGGTTCACCGCGAGCGGGTGTTGACCGGCATCGGGGTCGTCCGCGCCGCGATGCTGGCAGGCGCCGCGGTGGTGACCGGGACCGGCGGCCCGACGGCGGCGACCTACGCTTTCGCGGTCGTTGCGACGGTCGCCATGGCGCTGTACCGGCCGGCGCATTCGGCGCTGCTGCCCGCGCTGGCGAACTCTCCAGGTGATCTGACGGCCGCAAACGCCGTACGCGGGATGCTGGACTCGCTCGCCACGTTCGGCGGACCAGTGGCCGCGGCTGCGCTCCTGGCGGCCAGCGGGCCCGCCGTGGTCTTCGCAGCATGCTCCGGGGCGTCGCTGCTAGGCGGCCTGGTCGTCGTCGCGCTCCCGTATGACCCGCCGCCACGGGTGAATGCCGTGCGCGGGTCCTCCGGCCGCGACATCCTCGAGGGCCTCACGAGCATCGCGGGCGATCGCAGGCTGTCGCTGATCACGACGCTCGGGCTCGTGCAAACCTTCACCCGCGGGTGCCTGACTGTGTTCGCCGTAGTCGTTGCCATCGACCTTCTCGACGCTGGTGATCCGGGCGTGGGGGTCCTGAACTCAGCCGTCGGGGCCGGCGGCGTGCTCGGCTCCCTTTTCGCGTTCGCGCTGGTCCGCCGCGGCGGACTCGCCACGTGGTTCGGCGTCGGGGTCGCCTTGTTTGGCGCCCCCCTGGCGGTGATTGGCGTCGTCCCTGAGCGGGCGACAACGATCGTCCTGCTCGGCGTCGTCGGTGTTGGCAACGCGCTGATCGATGTCGGCGGTTTCACGATGCTGGCCCGACTCACGGACGAGGCCGTGCTGGCCCGCATGTTCGCGGGTTTCGAGGCAATCCTGACGCTTGGGGTCGCCTGCGGCGGCCTGATCGCGCCGCCCGTCATCGGGGTGCTCGGCCCCCGCGGCGCGCTCTGCGCGGTCGGCCTGCTGGCGCCGGTCGCCGTGGCCGCCAGCAGTGGGGCGCTGCGCCGACTCGACGCCACGTTGCGCGTCCGCGACGCCGACATCGAGATCCTGCGCGCGGTGCCCATGCTCGCCGCGCTGCCGGCGGCGACGATCGAACAGCTTGGCGCTGGGCTCGAGCGTGCCGAGTTCGCGCCCGCGCAGGTGGTCTTCGAGCAGGGTGATCGTGGCGAGCGGTTCTACGTGGTCGAGTCCGGTCGTGCGGAGGTGCTCCGGCACGGACACCTCGTCAACACACTTGAGCACGGCGACGGATTCGGCGAGGTCGCCTTGCTGGGCGACGAACCTCGAACGGCCACCATCCGCGCGTCCGGGAAGGCGCCCCTGCGCGTGGCCATCCTGGAGCGTCCGGCCTTTTTGACCGCGGTGACCGGGTACCCGGTGAGCGCGATCGCGGGCCATGAAGTCGTCGCCCGGATCCAGGCCCGTAACGCGGCACGTCTCTCTGGCGCGACCGGCCCCGACGGCGAACAGCTCGCCGGGACCGCCGACGGCTAGCCGGCCGAGGTGAGCGAGCGTGGGCGTCGGCGGGGAAGGACGTGCGGGAGGCCCCGACCGACCATGCCGAGGGTGCCGCCGAGGCGCTGGGGCCACGAAGGCTCTGGAAGCGGCGCGAGCGTCGCGGCTATATCCGTCACGTCCATGAAGTGCGTCTGCACCCGTCCGATGCCCTCGAGGTCCTGGGCGAGCTCTTGCATCATCAGCTCGGAGGTGGCGGTGCCACCGTCGCGGAAGAGGTCGTCGGACACGAGGAGGTACTCCGGCACCTTGACCGGATTCTTGAGCAGGCGGTGGACGTAGATCACGTCCACGCCGACGAGTTTCTTTCGGCGCTTGATCTTCTGGGTAGCGACGTCCCCGACGTGCGCGACGAACTTGAGCTTCAGGGCACTGGTCTGCGTGCAGCTCTGGCACGGGCACAGGTTGAGCTCAACGAGCCGACGCTCCGCGTGGAAGCCACGATGCATGGCGACGGCTGCACGGGTGATGGCGGACAGCGTCGCAGGCCCGTCCAACCCGTCGGCGTCGCGCGAGAGGAAGGCCGCGTCGCCTTCGATCTCGATCAGGTCGAAGTCTCGCGCGGCGTCAACGATCTTGTCGAGCATGCGTTTCGTGGCCGCCTCCGCGTGCCCGAGGACGCTTCGGTGGAACTGCATGTACTCCGTGTAGCCGCCGATGTCGGCGATCAGGAGCAGCGCACGCCGAGTCACCATGGTTGGACGCTAACAGGGCGAGGCAAGCCCGTGACAGACCTTCGCCGGAAGGCCGGCCGTGGCGAGCGGACGGCGAGCAACCGAGGGCTGGCGGGAGGTTACTGCGCGGCACGGCTGCGATATTGCTCCAGCTCAGACACAGGTAGGCGTGTCCCGGCAGCTCTGAGCAGCGAGACGACATCTTGCGTGCGCCGGTCGAGCCGGTCCGCGAGCACGAAAGCCATATCGGCCACGATTGCCGTTGCGAGGCGTTCGTGGCGGGCGAGGCGGCCCTGGACATCTTCCGCACGCCACTTGATCATTCGCAGCGGCGAGCTCGCCCTAGCGGTAGCAGTGCGAGCGGCGGATGGCAGGAACACCGAGAGCTCGCCGAGTACCGAACCGGGGCCGAGCGTCGCGAGGATGCGGCCCTGTTTGAGGACTTCGACACTTCCTTCGAGGATGGTTGCGACGCCGTCGGCTGGGTCGCCCTCTTCGAAGAGCGTCGCGCCGGCTGCCGTGTCGCTCATCGTGGTCTCTCGATTGAGCTGCTCCAGGTCCTCGTCGACGACGAGCCGAAACGGGCACACCGACCGAATCGCTTCAGGTCGCTCCACATTCAAGCGCGATCTCCGTAAGTGTCGATGGGACGCCGAGAGCAACCCTAGTGCTCGCCGTCCATTCTCTACGCAGCGATCAGAAATAATTCCCGCGACGCATTGGTCGCCACTGTCCCACGTGCACTCGGACCGTGCTGTTACCGTTCACGCCGCGGATGCTCCCGCCGAGCGGCCATCGTCGCGTGAAGGATCAAGGTGTGGATCTCAGGCCGACAGGAGGCGGTGATGGGTCGGGGTGAATCCAGCTTCGCCGAACGTGCGTCATGGCTGTTGCGGCTCCCACTCGAAACGCCAACCATCCCGTTCCAGGATGAGCGCAGCGGCTGCACGCTCTGGTTGAAGCTCGACTACCTGCTGCCGAGCGGATGCACCAAGGATCGGATGGCGACGAACATCGTCGCGTATGCGATCGCATCGGGCGAAGTGTCTCCCTCCACCGTCGTGGTTGAGGCGTCGAGCGGGTCGACCTCGATCGCGTTGAGCATGGTCTGCGCCACCGTCGGCGTGTCGTTTCGGGCCTACATGCCCAAAACAGTCAGCGGAGAGCGGGTCTTGATGATCCGCCGGCTCGGTGGCGACGTGGTTCTCACCCCTGCTGAGCAAGGCATGGATGGAGCGGTCGCTGCATTGCGCCACGACTCAGGCGCAGAGGCGGACCTGTACGCCGCCCGGCAGTTCGAGAATCCGCGCAACGTCTTCGCGCATCGGCACTCGACCGGGCCCGAGCTCATTCAACAGGTCGGCGTTCGGCTGAACGGCTTCGTCGCAGGTGTCGGCACTGGGGGCACGCTGATGGGCGTAGCGCACGCGCTGCGCGATCACGGGTACGACACGATCATCGCTAGGGCAATGCCGACTGCGACGTTCACTGCGGAGGGCGACCCAGAGGTCGTCGGGGGGATACCGGGCATCGTAGACGGCATGAGCCAGCTCCTCGACCCTGCGGCAGTGGGACTCGAGGATTCTGTACTGGTCCCAGAGCCGGAGGCAATGGCTACCGCGCGCGAGTTCGGTCGTCGCGGCTTGGGCATTGGCCCGTCGAGCGGGCTCAACATCGCCGCAGCGCGGCGGCTTGCCGCTCGCCTTGGCCCCGGGCACCACGTCGGCACAATTCTGCCTGACCGGATGGAGCGCTACTTCTCGACCAGCTTGTTCGACGACGTGGCAGCGGAGCTTTAGTGCGCTCGTGAACGCGTCGTAATGGGTGCTCTGGCCTACTCGTCGAGCAGCGATGTGTGCAGCGCCCGCTCTGGCAAGACCTGGATGAAGTACTCAAGACCGAACATCTCGCGCAGGATTGGATCAGGGAACATTCTCGGGTCGATCGGATACTGAGAGCGATGTGCGGCCGTGGCTCGGATCTTGTGGCCGACGAAGTCCGACACGTCGATGCACGTGCTGACTCGGTCGTCGATCTGATCCCCGGAGGGAAGCGATCTGGTCCGGACAAGCGCGGACTGCTCCCCACGTCCGTCGACAGAGACGGGTTTGGATGCTAGGAACGTCAAGCTTGTGACGTCCTCCACGGCAACCACATGCGCGTTGCGGGGCTGGCCCGTGGCGATGCCTTGTTCGCCGATGAACTCTCCCGGGCCCGACCGGTCGACCAGGCGCACACGACCGTCCGCGCCCTCTCGTCGGATCTCCACATGACCGGACAGAAGGAAGTGCATCATGGTCGCGGCCTCGCCCTGTTCGATCAGGTAGGAGCCGGATGGAAACCATTCGACATTGACGAAATCAGCCGCATATCCGAGCGCAGTTGCCTCGCGCGAGAACACCGACAGCGCGCGGACGAAATCCGTCGTGCCTTTGAAGCGGGTTGTCAGCTCGACGACCCATTCAGCCAGGCGGTCGCGCAGCAGCATCCTGCTTCGCGGTCGACCGCAATGGAAGAGTCGAAGCGATGTGGCGGATCGCAGTTCGTAACATGCCGCGGTGACCGCTGCTCCGACGGCTACGTGGTCTGGATGACCGGAGAATCCATCAGGCCCGAATGTGATCACCACATCGGGATCGATCTCGCTGAGCAGCCTCGACGCGAGCCCGACCAGGATCTGACTGTCGATTGCGGAGAGCCCGCCATCCGGATAGTCGAGACATCTCGTCTCGGTGAGGCCGAGCTCGTTTCCTGCCGCACGAAGTTCCTTCTCCCGAACGGCTCTCAAGCTCGACCGGGTCGCCACGCTGGCGTCCCTGATCTGGCCGGCTTCGCCCTTGCTCAGCGAGATCACACTGACCTCGGCGCCAGCACTCGCGTACTTGGCGAAGGTGCCGCCAGCGCAGAGGGTCTCGTCATCGGGATGGGCGAAGATTCCCAAAAGACGCAGAGGCTGGCGATGGGAAGCGTTCGCTGGGGTGTTGTGAGCCACGATTGCCATCGATCTGCTGGTAGGAATGACCTGAACCTGACGTCGGCCACCTGGTCGAGGGCGCAGCGTACCTTTTCGCCACGGGCCGCGTACTTCCACGGCCGCGTACTTGAGGCCGCGTACTTCGGGGCCGCGGTCCGCGCGCCGGGTCGGTTTGCCGCCACGACTAGACTTGCCGGTAGGACAACAGTGAACCTGGGGGTGAATGGTCTCGACTCCGGACGTCGAGACAGGAGAAGCGGGCCGAGGACCGCGTTGCTGACCTCGTAAAAAAAGCGACGTACAAAAAATAAGCGCCGACAACAGTCGCGCCGATCTCGCTCTCGCTGCCTAAGCAGCCCGAGCAGGTCTGTCAGCCCGGGCTCGTCACCGGCCCGGTCGCTGGCATCAGCTAGGTGGCTCACCGTCCCCGCCGGCCGCGGGGGAGGACGGGACAGCGCACAGCGGCTGGGCCTGTCGCACCGGCTTGTGTGCATGACCGGTGGGGCCGAGTAGGGACAGCGCACACTGCGCCCGGAGAAGTCCTGTTGAAGCGACGGAGGACGCGGGTTCGATTCCCGCCACCTCCACCGACCGACCCGCAAAGAGTGGTTCGTTGACCGGCTAACAGCGGTCAACGAACCACTTCTTTGTCTCGCGGGGCAAGGATGACTGGATGAGCGCCCGGCAAACGTGGCCCCTGGCCGTCCTTACGCTCGTCCTCGCCGCGTGCACAGCGAGCACGAGCGGCACGCCCAGCCCGAGCCCGACCCGTGCGCCGACCGGGACGACGAGCGCGACCGTCCCGCCACCCGCACGCCCTCGACCCGGCGCGGCCGGCGCGGGCGACCCCTACTTCCCGCGACAGGGCAACGGCGGTTTCGACGTCGAGCATTACAGGCTCGCGATCAGCTATATCCCGTCCGGGCATCGGCTCGCCGGCAACACCAGCATCCGGGCCCGTGCGACTCAGCCACTGTCGCGCTTCGACCTCGACCTGGTCCGCACGCTGCGGGTCAGTTCCGTCCGCATCGACGGGGTCCGGGCTCGGGCAGTTCATACCAGCGCGGAGTTGGTGATCACACCCGCCACACCGATCCCCGACGGTGCACGCTTCGAGGTCGGCGTTACGTACTCCGGCATAGCAACCCCGCTGCTCGCCAGCGGCCTTGAGACAGGCTGGATACCGACCGACGACGGCGCCTTCGTCGCTGGCGAGCCGGACGGTTCGCCGACCTGGTTCCCGGTGAACGACACTCCGACCGACAAGGCGAGCTACGAGATCAGCATCACCGTCCCGAACGGTCTGGACGCGATCTCCAACGGCACCCTGCTCGGGCGCGAAACCACCGGAAAGCGCACCACCTGGCGCTGGCGCCTGCGCCAGCCCGTGCAGAGCTATCTGATCACGGCGACGGTCGGCCGGTTCCGCATCAGCACAGGTAGAACCAGCAGTGGCCTGCCCTACCTGGTAGCAGTCGCCCCGTCCCAGGCTGCCGCGTCGAAAGAAGTGCTGGCGACACTGCCGGCGATCGTTGCGTACTTCTCCTCGGTGTACGGGCGGTACCCGTTCGACACCACCGGCGCGATCGTGGACGACGCCCGGGTCGGGTACGCGCTGGAGACGGCCACCCGCCCGCTCTTCGACCGCGCACCGAACGAGTTCACGCTCGCCCACGAACTGGCCCACCAGTGGTACGGCGACGACGTGACCCTGCAACGTTGGCGAGACATCTGGCTCAACGAGGGTTTCGCGCAGTTCTCGTCGTGGCTGTGGTCGGAGCGCCGCGGCGGCCCTACGGCCGCCGCCTTCCTCACCCAATTGCTGGCGCAGCGGCCCGACAGTGGCGTGTGGAATCCGCCGCCGGGCGATCCCGGCCGAGCGCAGGACGTGTTTGCAGGCTCCGTCTACAACCGCGGCGCCGGGGCGTTGCAGGCGTTGCGCGAGAAGCTGGGTGGGCGCACGTTCTTCGCCGTCATGCGCGGCTGGGTCGCCGCGCACGCGTACGGCAACGCGACGGTCGATCAGTTCGTCGCGTACGCCGAGCGCGTCTCGGACCGTAACTTGCGCCATTTCTTCGACGTGTGGCTTTACCGAGCGGGAAAACCCGCGCAGCGGGTTCCGTAGCACCCGCGTGGTTCGATGGCCCGATGAGCTTCTTGCGACGCGTCTCGATGACGGTGCTCGGAACCGCCCTCGCCCTCTCGATGGCCACGCCCGCTCAGGCTGCAGCTCCGCGTCCGGGCTCGATCGGCGCGGGTGACCCGTACTTCCCGCGCCAGGGCAATGGTGGCTACGACGTGTCGGGTTACGCGCTCGAACTGCGCTATGACCCGGCGACGCGCCGGCTCGGCGGCACCGCACAGATCACCGCTCGGGCCACGCAGGCGTTGTCGCGGTTCGACCTGGACCTGCGCCGCAGCCTGCACGCAAGCGCCGTGCGGGTGAATGGGGAGCACGCAACATTCTCCCAGCCCGCGGACCTCGTCCAGGAACTCGTCGTCACTCCTGCGCATCCGATCGCCCGTGGCGCGACGGTTCGCGTCGAGGTCGACTACGCCGGCACCGCCACCGACGTCACCGACCCGGACGGCTCACCGGACGGGTGGATCCCGACGGACGACGGGGCCTTCGTCGCCAGCGAGCCGCAGGGCTCGCCCTCGTGGTTCCCGGTGAACGACTCCCCGACAGACAAGGCGTCCTACCGCGTCTCGGTTACCGTGCCGAAAGGGTTGACAGCGGTGTCGAACGGCGCCCTGCTCCGGCACACCACCACCGGGGCGTGGACCACCTGGGCCTGGCGCATCGCCCGTCCGATCTCGAGTTACCTGGTCACCGCCACGGTGGGCCGCTTCACGCTGTCGACGGGCCGGACTGCAGCCGGCGTCCCCTACCTGATCGCGGTGGACCCCAGGCTCGTCGATCACACCAGGGCGGTGCTGGCGAAGCTCCCGGCGATGGTGGACTACTACACCTCGGTGTACGGGCGCTACCCGTTCGGCTCCGCAGGCGCGATCGTCGACGTTGCCCCACAGGTCGGGTACGCACTGGAGACGGCGACCCGGCCGGTATTCGACCGCGCCCCCGACGAGTTGACTTTGGCCCACGAACTGGCACACCAGTGGTATGGCGACGACGTGACACTCGCAAGGTGGCGTGACATCTGGCTCAACGAGGGCTTCGCGGAATTCTCGGCCTGGCTCTGGGACGAGCACCGTGGCCACGAGTCCACCGCCCAGCACCTGATCGAGTTGTTCAAGCAGCCCGCCACAAGCAGCGTGTGGAACCCGCCGCCGGCGGACCCGGGCGACGCGGCGAACCTGTTCGACAACTCGGTGTACGAACGTGGCGCCGGCGCGCTGGCGGCGCTGCGGGAGAAGCTCGGTGACCCGACCTTCTTCTCGATCATGCGCGGCTGGGTGCGCGAGCACGCCTACGGCATCGCCACAGTGCCGCAGTTCACCGCCTACGCCGAGCGGGTGTCCGGTCGCGACCTGAGCCAATTCTTCGACGTCTGGCTCTACCGCGCCGCAAAGCCGTCGGGCAGTTAGCCGTCTAGGCTGGCGGGCATGCGGGTCGACACCCAGTACGAGGATCTGCTGCGCCTGGTGCTCGACTCCGGCACGCACAAGGCCGACCGCACCGGCACCGGCACGCGCAGCCTGTTCGGGCACCAGTTGCGTTACGACCTCAGCGCCGGTTTCCCGCTCGTGACCACCAAAAGGGTGCACTTTCGCTCCGTCGCCTACGAGTTGTTGTGGTTCCTGCGTGGGGAGAGCAATGTCGCCTGGTTGCACGAACACGACATCACCATCTGGGACGAGTGGGCTGCGCCCGATGGCGAGCTCGGCCCGGTCTACGGCGTGCAATGGCGCTCCTGGCCCACCCCCGACGGCCGCCATATCGACCAGATCAGCGCCGTGCTCGAGCAATTGCGCACCGATCCCGACTCTCGGCGGCTGATCGTTTCAGCCTGGAACGTCGGCGAGATCGAGAACATGGCGCTACCGCCGTGCCACGCGTTCTTCCAGTTCTACGTCGCTGCCGGCAAGCTCTCCTGTCAGCTCTACCAACGCAGCGCGGACCTCTTCCTTGGGGTTCCGTTCAACATCGCGAGCTATGCACTGCTCACCCACATGGTCGCTGCGCAGGTCGGTCTGGAGGTCGCCGAGCTCGTGTGGACGGGCGGTGACTGTCACATCTACGACAACCATGAGGCGCAGGTGCGCACCCAGCTCGCGCGCGAGCCGTACCCGTTCCCCCACCTGGAACTGCGCCCGGCGCCATCGCTGTTCGATTACGGATACGACCATTTCGAGGTCATCGGTTACCAGCATCACCCGGGCATCAAGGCGCCCGTCGCGGTCTGAATGATCGGCCTCATCTGGGCGCAGGCGGCGAACGGCGTCATCGGACGCGACAACGCCGTTCCATGGCATGTTCCCGAGGACATGGCGCACTTTCGTGCCGTCACCGCCGGTGCGAGCGTGGTGATGGGCCGGCGCACCTGGGAGTCGCTGCCGGCGCGGTTCCGACCGCTGCCCGGTCGCCGAAACGTTGTACTCACTGGCGATCCGGCGTGGAGGGGCGAAGGCGCGGTCGTCGTGCACGACGTGGCCGACGCCCTTCGGCAGGGCGGCGCGGTGTGGGTGATCGGCGGCGCCGCGGTCTACGCCGCCGCGCTGCCGGTGGCTGAGCGGGCCGAGGTCACCGAACTGCGAGAGTCCTTCGACGGCAATGTATTCGCTCCCCAGTTCGACTCCGGCTGGATCGTGGAGCTCGACGGCGAGTGGCGCACTTCGACGTCCGGACTGCACTACCGGCACCGCAGATTCGTCCGCGCTCGCTGAGTGTTGGGGATCACCAAGTTCCTTGCTCGAATGACTTGCTGGGACTCAAGTATCGGGTTGCTCTGTCGATACGAGAAGTGGTGCGCCAGCGCCCAGAACCGTAGAAGGAACGCCTCGATGCGCACCCCCAGAACGACCCGACTCCTATGCCTGACCGCCCTTTCGGCCGCAGCGTTCACCGCGGTGGCCGTTTCGTCGGCGACGAGCGCTGCGGCCGGTACCAGCGCTCGGCACCCGGCGCGAGCGATCACCGTTACCGGGAGTACCAGTACGTCCGCCGGCCTGCGGTACGCGCGGGTGGTGCCTGTGTGTGATCGTCCCAAGCCCGGCGAGAGCCGCTGCATGGCACTTCGGTGGGTTCCGGTGCCAGCCGGCACCTCGGGCGCACGCGCGTACCGAAGCAGCGCTGCCGACAACGGAGCCGGACCGGCGGCCGGCTTCACGCCGCGCCAGATCGCGGGCGCCTACCGGGTCAACACCGCGGGCGCTACGACGCAGACCGTCGCCATCGTCGACGCCTACGCCGACCCATACGCGCGCAGCGAACTGAACACCTTCGACCGCCGCTACCGCTTGCCCTTGGAGACCGCGATCTCACTGCGCATCGTGAATCAACGCGGTCGCACGACGGGCCTGCCTCGGGCTGATGCCTCGTGGGCGACTGAGATCGCCCTTGACCTACAGGCTGTCCGCGGCCTGTGCAACAAGTGCCGGATCCTCCTGGTCGAGGCCGATTCCGCGTCCGGCGTATCACTCGCCGCGACCGTCGACACGGCAGTCCGGATGGGCGCGCGGATTGTCAGCAACTCCTACGGCGCTCCGGAAACGTATTCCACCCGTGCGATACAGGCGGCCTACAACCGCGTCGGCGTCCTCATCACCGCGTCCACGGGTGACGACGGCTGGTACAGCTGGGATTACGCGAACGACCCGGTGTACACGCCAGGCACGTCGGACAACGAACCTTCGGTCCCAGCGGCGTATCCGAGCGTGGTCGCGGTTGGCGGCACTGCGCTGACACTCAATGCCAACGGCACCCGACGCAGCGAGACGGTGTGGAACGAGAACGGACCCACTGATGCGACGGGTCTGCGTTACGGCACGTCAGCCGGTGCGACAGGCGGCGGATGCAGCACGCTTTTCACCGTCTCGGCAGCGCAGTTGCGCGTCGCTGGCTTCGCGAGCCTCGGTTGCGGCGGCCACCGCATGACCGGCGACATCGCCGCCGTCGCCGATCCAGCCACTGGATACGACATCTACAGCGTCTACTACCGCGGTTGGGTCACCTTCGGGGGCACGTCGCTGTCGGCGCCGATCATCGCCGCGCTTTCCGGTCTCGCCGGTGGCCCACGCGGCGTTCCCTCTCCCGCGCAGACCCTCTACAACCACTCGCGCACCACCTACGACGTAACCCGCGGCGGCAACGCCTTCTGCGGTAGCGACACCAAAGCGACGTGCGCCGCGACCGTCTCGTCCCTGACCGGGGGCGCAACGCGGAACCCGAACAATCTCGCCAACCAATACGGCGACTGGATGGGCCTGGTCGACTGCGGATTCGCCTACAACGGGGGCACCGCGTTGTTGGTCAACGACAAGCAGTGCATCGCGCGAACCGGCTTCGACGGCCCGACCGGCATCGGCACACCGAACGGTCTGACAACGTTCCGACCGTAGAAGCAAGCGGCGTCATCGTAGATCGATGACGACGGGTGCGTGATCGGACGGCAGCGTGCCCTTTCGAGCGTCGCGGTCGACATAGGCGTCAGTTACCGCCGATGCCACGGCGGCGTTCGCGTACACGAGGTCGATGCGCATGCCCATGTTCTTGTGGAACATCCCGGCCCGGTAATCCCAGTAGGTGTACGGCGTGCCGTGTTTCAACGCCCGAGGGACGACGTCGGTGAGACCGAGTTCGCGCAATTCGGCGAGCTTCGCGCGCTCCGCTTCGCTGACGTGCGTGCCGCCGTGCACGGCGGCAGCGTCCCACACGTCCGCGTCGGTCGGTGCGATGTTGAAGTCGCCCATGAGCGCGAATCGGCCCTCCCGATCGCGAAGTTCGGCGGCTACCGTGTCGCGCAGCGCGGACAGCCACTGCAGCTTGTACGCGAAGTGCGCATGACCGACCTCGCGGCCGTTGGGCACGTACACCGACCACACCCGCAACCCATCGCAGGTCGCGCCGATCGCGCGGGGTTCGTGTGCCTCGAACATCGCGTCTTCTGGCTGGTAGCCGGGTTCGCCGGCCAGGCCGCGCCGCTCGTCCGCGAGACCGACGCGCGACAGGATGCCGACGCCGTTCCATCGGCCGGTGCCGTGTGCGGCGACCTCGTAGCCCAACGCGGCCACTTCGTCGACGGGGAAGTCATCGGCGCTGACCTTGAGCTCCTGCAGGCACAGGACATCAGGTTCGGCGGCGCCGAGCCAGTCGAGCAGTCGCGGTAACCGCGCGGTCACCGAATTTACGTTCCAGGTGGCGATGCGCACGCTTCTGAGCCTTGCACAACGACATTTGCAGATACCCCGAAGGGGTACTTGCTACGATGGGAACATGGACACCGCAGCTCCTGGATATCACGATTCCAAAGACGCTCACCTGAAGCGGTTGCGTCGGATCGAAGGCCAGGTACGCGGATTGCAGCGCCAGGTCGAGAACGACACGTACTGCATCGACGTGCTCACCCAGGTGTCAGCGGCGACCCGCGCGTTGCAGGCGTTCGCGCTGGGGTTGCTCGAGGAGCACCTTTCGCATTGCGTCGCGGATGCGGTCTCGCGCGGCGGCGCGGAGGCGGACGCGAAGGTGGCGGAGGCGTCCGCCGCCATCGGACGGTTGGTGCGCTCATGAGCGTGCAGCTCGACGTCAAGGGGATGACCTGTGGCTCGTGCGTCGGCAGAGTGGAGCGCACGCTCAACGAGATCGCCGGCGCGCACGCGAGCGTGAACCTCGCGACCGAGACCGCAACCGTCGAAGGCGACGTGCCGGCCGCGGCACTGATCAAGGCTGTCGAGGCGGCGGGTTATCAGGCGACCGTGCACGTGTCGGGCGCACACACGCACGACGACTACGACCCCCGCGGGTTGTCGCGGCGCCTGATCGGGTCCGCCCCGCTCGCCGTTCTGGTCCTCGTCGTAGCGATGACACCTCTGTCGGACAAGGGTTTTGCTGGCTGGCTGGAACTCGCGCTCGCCACGCCGGTGGCTCTCTGGGGGGCGTGGCCCTTCCACCGCGCTGCCGCGATCAACGCCCGCCACGGCGCCACCACCATGGACACTCTGGTCAGCATCGGCGTGCTCGCCGCGTGGACGTGGTCCGTGATCGCCGTCGTCGCCGGCACGGGCGCGCATCGATACTTCGAGGTGGCCTCGACGGTCACTGTGTTCCTGCTGCTCGGACGCACGCTGGAGGCGCGGGCTCGTCGCGCGTCCGGGGCGGCCCTGCGGGTGCTGCTCGACCTGGGTGCGAAGTCGGCATCCGTGCGACGCGGCGCGTCCTTCGTCGACGTGCCGATCGCGCAGCTCGCCGTCGGCGACGAGTTTGCGGTTCGACCGGGGGAGAAGATCGCGACCGACGGCGTTGTGATCGAAGGGCGCTCCACGGTTGACGCGTCGATGCTGACCGGGGAATCGGTGCCGGTCGAGATCTCAGTGAATGACGAGGTAGCCGGGGCGACGACGAACAGCGCCGGCCGGCTGGTCGTACGCGCCACCCGCGTTGGCCGCGACACCCAGCTCGCCCAGATAGGCGCGTTGGTCGAGCAGGCGCAGACCGGCAAGGCACCCGTGCAGCGGCTTGCCGACCGCGTGTCGGCGGTGTTCGTGCCGGTCGTCCTGGTGCTGACGTTGGCGACGCTCGCGGCCTGGCTGCTGCTCGGGTACTCCGCCCCGGACGCCTTCACCGCGGCGGTCGCCGTGCTCGTCGTCGCGTGCCCGTGCGCGCTGGGGCTGGCCACCCCGACCGCGCTGCTGGCGGGAACCGGCCGGGCGGCTCAACTCGGCATCGTGATCACCGGTCCGGAGGTCCTGGAGTCGACTCGGCGGGTGGACACGATCGTCCTCGACAAGACCGGCACCGTGACGACGGGCCTGATGACGATGCACTCGATCGTCGTCTGGGACGCGCCGCAAGACGAGGTGTTGCGACTGGTCGGCGCGCTCGAGGCGGCGTCCGAACATCCGATCGGTGCGGCGATTGCTGCGGCCGGAAGCGGTGCATTTCCCGCGGTGACGCAGTTCCAGGCGTTTGGTGGACTGGGCGTGACCGGGGTTGTCGAGGGGCATTCGGTGCTCGCCGGGCGACCCAGTTGGGTGGGCGAGCGGCTGAGCGTCGCGTCGGCGCTGCAGGACGCGGTGGCGGCGGCAGATTCACAGGGCCGAACCGCCGTGGTCGCCGGCTGGGACGGCTCCGCCCACGCCGTGTTCGAGGTGGGCGACACGGTCAAGGTCACTAGCAGAGCCGCGATCGCGCAACTGGTCGCGCTCGGCCTGCGGCCGGTGCTGCTGAGCGGCGACACTGCCGCGGCGGCACAGAGCGTCGCCGCCGAGGTTGGCGTCAGCGAGGTGATCGCAGACGTGCTGCCGGCCGGGAAGGTCGACGCGATCAAGCACCTGCAGGGCGAAGGGCGGGTGGTGGCGATGGTCGGCGACGGAATCAACGACGCGGCGGCGCTCGTCCAGGCCGACCTGGGCATCGCGATGGGCACCGGTACCGACGTCGCGATCAAGGCAAGCGACCTGACACTGGTGCGCGGTGACCTGACGTCAGCAGCGACCGCGATCCGGCTGTCGCGGGGCACCCTGGCGGTGATCAAGGCCAATCTGTTCTGGGCGTTCGCCTACAACATCGCCGCGATTCCGGTGGCGGCGCTCGGATTGCTCAACCCGATGATCGCTGGCGGAGCGATGGCAGCTAGCTCGGTGTTGGTCGTCACGAACAGTCTTCGGCTGCGGCGCTTACGCTGACCGGGTGGCACGCTCGTACCGGTTCCTCGCCTCGCCGAAGTGGCTGGCCGGGCACCTGCTTGTGCTGGCGGCCGCCGTGAGCATGGTGCTGCTCGGTCACTGGCAGCTGACCGTTTCCGAGCGGAAGGGTTTCTCGCTGCAAAATTTCGGCTACGCGCTGCAGTGGTGGCTGTTCAGCTTGTTCGCACTGCTGGGGTGGTTTCGAATCTTGCACGACCGCGCGCGCCCGCAGCGGGCGTCGGCCGTCGAGGGTCCCGGCGAGACCGGCATGCCGGTCGCCTACCGTCGCTACGTGATGCCGCAGAGTTCGGACGGTCCCGGCGACGACGTCGACGACGAGCAGGTCGCCTACAACGCCTACCTCGCCTCGCTCGCGGCACCCATCGAAGGGCACCCAACGAAGCGGAGCGGTCATGAGTGAGCTGCTGAGCGTGGCCCAGCCGCCGGTGCCTGCGGCCCGGGTGGCCGCGGCCTCCGGCGCGCTGCTGCGCTACCGGATCATGGCCTTCACCACCGGTGTGGTGCTGCTGGCCGGGACGATCGCGCTGATCCTCAAGGCCGTCGGCGTCCGACACATGGAGCCCGGCACCGGTTTGCTCTGGCTCGCGCACGGCTATCTCTACCTGCTGTACGTGATCGTCACCGCGATCCTGGGCGTGAAGCTGCGCTGGCCGCTCGCGCGCTACGCCCTGGTGATGCTGGCGGGCACCGTACCGACGATGTCCTTCGTTGCCGAGCATTTCGTCACCCGTGCCGCACGCGCGTCGGCGGATCAAGTCGCGGCGTAATCCGCGCCGCAGCCGTCGATGGCAACTTCTGGTCTCAGCTACCAATGGCCTTGCTGTGAGCCGTCGCGCCACGGGAACCGCAACGGCTCGCTGGCCGACCATTATGACGTGACGTTCTTGACCCGGCGCGTGCGACGGCTGCTGCTGGTGCTGGCTGCGCTACTAGGCGCGACGCTGCTGGCCGCCGGGCCTGCGTCCGCGCATGCGAGCGTCGTCGCAAGTGATCCAGCCGACGGTTCGCGGCTGAAGTCGGTGCCGGCCAGCGTGACGATCAGCTTCGACGAGCAGGTCGGCCTGGGCACCCTCGGTTACCTGCACGTCACGAACCAGAGCGGCACCCGCGTCGAGGCGGGCGCGGCGTTCCACCCGCGCGGCGACGGCTCGCAGGTGACCGTGAAGCTGAAATCGGGGCTACCCGACGGCACCTACGTCGAGAGCTACCGCGTGCTCTCCGCCGACTCGCACCCCGTCGCAGGTGTCGAGCGGTTCGTCGTCGGCTCCGGGCCGCTGGTGATGTCGGCGGCGGGGTCGCCGGGCTCTTTCGACCACGTGGTCAGTGCCGGTTTGGACGTGGCTCGATGGGGCTCCTATGCGGGGTTCGCGCTGCTGGGGGGCGCCTGGCTGCTGCTCACGGTCTGGCCGCAGGGGCGCGAGGATCGCCGGGCACTGCTCATCGTGTGGACGGGCTGGACGGTGACCGCCGTCGGCGCGGTGTTCGAACTGCTGCTGCAGGGGGCTTATCTGGCCGGGGCGGGCCTGCGCGACGCGGTGCGCCCGTCGCTGGTCGACGCGACTTTGCACACGAACTACGGGCAGCTGCACTGCGCGCGGCTGCTGCTGCTCGGCGGGCTGGGTGCGCTGCTCGCTCTCGCCCTGCAGCCGGGCCGGCGACGTGCCCGCATCGAGCGTCTCGCGTGGCCGCTCGCGCTAGCAATCGCGTTCACCTTCGCAGCGACTGGTCACGCCCGCACCACCGACCCGTCCTGGCTCTCGCTTGTCCTGGACACCGCGCATCTGAGCGCGATGGCAATCTGGGTGGGCGGCCTCGTACTGCTCGTGGGCGCGCTGCTGGCCCGCCGCGACGCCGCCGAGGCGGCCGCGGTGATCCCCGTCTTCTCGCGGGCAGCGTTCGCGGCGATCGGCGTGCTCGCTGTCACCGGTACCTACGCTGCCTGGCGCGGCGTCGGTTCGTGGCGGGCACTGTTCTCGACCGAATACGGACTGTTGGTCGCCGTCAAGCTTGCCCTGTTCGCGGGCATCCTTGCGTTGGGCAACATGTCCCGACGAATCGTCCAGCGCCGCTTCGGGACTGAGCGCCCCAAACGCCCTGGACGACCGGCTGTGGCCTACGCCATGACCGACTCCGACAGCAGCGACCAGACGGCGGATACCGAACGCCTGCGTCGGTCGGTACTGGTCGAGATCGTGGTGGCCGCAGTGGTGCTGGTGGCCACCTCGGTGCTCGTCGGACAACCCCGCGGCGCAGAGGCGCTCGCTGCGCAGGATCGCGCCCCGGTCAGCGCGAGCGCGGCACTCGGCGACGGCGGTCGGGTGCAGGTGACGCTCGCTCCTGGACGGCACGGCATCGTCGACGTCGCGATCTCGCTCAGCGGCGGCGCTGTGGCAAAGTCGCTGACCGCCACCGCTACGCAGCCCGACCAGCAGCTCGGGCCGATCCCGCTCCACCTGCGCGCCGACGGCACCCACGCTTACGACGCGAGTGGTGTCACACTGCCGGTGCCGGGGACGTGGATCATCGCCGTCGTCGTCACCCGTTCCCAGTTCGACGCGATAAGCGCCCAAGTCACCCTGCATCTGTCATGAAAGGTCCCTTGTGAAGCGAGTCGCGCTCGGCATCGCAGTCCTATCCCGTGCTCGCCGGAACGCCCACTGATGCGCACGCCACGTCCGGCCGCGATCGGCGCCTTGGCGGTCGGCCTGCTCGGCGCCGCCGGGTTGATTCGCGCGACGGTGCCGGTAGCCGTCCCGGCCGCCGCGTCCAGCAGCGCACCGATCGTCGTCAGCGAGGCCTACGTGCGCCAACCCACGCCGCCGACCGACGCCGCTGCCGCATACTTCACGATCACGAATACGACCGACCGCGCCGACCGGCTGGACTCGGTGGTGTCCGGAGCCGGCGCATCGACGATGCTGCATACGAGCGGGATGCAGATGAACATGGCCGGCGTGACGATTCCGGCGCACGGCCGTCTCGTATTGTCGACGGGCAAGGGGCACGTGATGATCGAGCATCTGTTCGGCGTCCTGCGCCCGGGCCAGAGCGTCAACTTCGATCTCAGCTTCGCCAGCGCCGGGACGATCACGGTGGTGGCCCCGGTGATCGCGCCCGGCAACCCCGCACCGCGCATTGGAGGTGGTCCGTGAACCAATTGCTGCGCCGGCTCGTGCTGGTGCTGCTCACGGTGGTTGCGCTCGCTGGCTGTGCTTCCTCGAGCGGGTCGGCGCCCACCACGTCCGGTCTGAACGATCAGAGCGGCAGCGGCCCGTACCAGGGCATCGGGATGGATCCGGCCCGGCCGCGCCCGTCCTTCACGCTGAGCGACCAGTCCGGAAGCACTTTCGACTTCGCGACTCGAACTCGCGGGCACCCGACGCTGCTCTTCTTCGGCTACACCCGCTGCCCCGACATCTGTCCCGCCACCATGGCCGACATCTCGTTGGCGCTGAAGAAGCTGCCCGCAGCGTTGCAGAAGCGCACCTACGTGGTGTTCGTAAGCACCGACGTCAGGCATGACACGGCGCGTGTGCTGCGCAAATGGCTGGCCAGCTTCGCCGCCGGGGGGCGCGCGAGCTTCGTCGGGCTGCGCGGCTCGCGGGCCCAGATCGACGCCGCCCAGGCGGCCGCCCACATCTTCCTTGCCGAGGACGGCGGCCAAACGCACTCGGCGCAGGTGCTGCTCTACGGCGCCGACGACTATGCCCGCGTGTCGTTCGTCTACAACAACACCGCCGAGCAGCGCGAGATTGAGCACGACCTGCCGCTGGTTGCTAGGTAGTCTGCGGTCCGTGACCTCGCAGCGTTTCAGGCCCTGGCTCGGTACCGTAGCCCGGCTCGTCCTCGGCGTCGTGTGGGTGTGGTCCTCTTTCGCCAAGTTGAAGTCGCCGCGCACATTCGTCCAGGCGGTGCGCGCCTATGACATGACGCCGGAATGGCTGTCGAAGGGCATTGGGTACGGCCTGCCGACGGTCGAGCTCGCGATCGGGGTGTTGCTGATCCTCGGCGTGGCAGTCCGGGTGTCAGCGGTGGCGTCAGCGGTGCTGCTCGTCGTGTTCCTGATCGGGCTCGGGCAGGCAGCGGCGCGCGGGCTGCAGCTCAGTTGCGGGTGCTTCGGTGCGGGCGGCGCCACCACGGGGCAGACGACCTACACCCTCGACATCCTGCGTGACATCGGCGTGCTGGCGCTTGCGGTGTACCTCGTCCGCTGGCCGTTGACCCGGCTATCGGTCGAGGAATTCTTGGCGCGCAACGATCATGTCGAGCCGCCGTCGGCCAAGCGAATGCGCACCGAGCAGGGCAGGCGCAAGTACGAGCAGCAGGTGGCGGCCGCGCGGGCACAGGCGCGCAGCCGTAACCGCTACCTCGAGGGTGCGCTGGCGCTGGTGATCGTGTTGATCGTCGGGATCGGCATCGGTGTGCAGGCCGGTCGCGCCAAGATCGACCTCAGCATCCCTGCGGACAACGTCTCGGTCACCAACGGCATCGTGTACGGGGCCCCGGCCGCCGCCACGGTCGACGTGTACGAAGACTTCGCCTGCCCGAGGTGCCTGGACTTCGAGAAGCAGTCGCTGAACCAGCTGGACAAGCAGGTGAAGGCGAACCTGGTGCAGTTGCGCTTTCACCCGATGTCGATCCTGGATGGCGCGTCCCCGAACCAGTACTCCACCCGGTCGGCCAATGCCGCGATCTGCATATCGAGCGCGGGCGTGCCGGCGTTCCTGGCGTTTCACAAGTCGCTGTTCGGGACGTTTCGCGGCAAGCAGGTCCAGCCGCGCGAAGGCACGTCCGGCCCGTCGGACTCGCTGCTGGTGAAGCTGGCCCAGGCGGCCAAGCTGACGCCGACCCAATTGACGTCCTTCGAGCAGTGCCTCGCGGCAAAGACCTTCTACCCGATCGTGCAGGCGATCACCGACACCGCGAGCAAGAAGGGCATCAACGCGACGCCGACGATCCTCGTGGACGGCGCCAAGCTGGGCGCACTCGACGCCGCCTCCTTGCAGAAGGCGATCCAGGCTGCGGACGCCAAGGGCCCGAAGCCGTCCCTCAGCCCGTCCTCGTCGGTGCCGGGCTCGTCGACTTCGTCGTCCACGGCGCCCACGCCCTCGGGGTAAGTCGAGCCGACACGAAACGGCCCACCGCATCGGTGCGGTGGGCCGTTTCGGCCGTAGCGCGCTGTTACTTGTTGGCAGCTTCCTTCAGGGCGCTGCCGGGAGTGAGCTTGACGGTCTTGGCCGCCGGGATCGTGATCGTCTGTCCGGTCGCCGGGTTGCGCCCTTCACGCTCGGCGCGTTGGCCGACGGCGAGAGCGAAGAAGCCGGGCACGCTGACCTTCTCGCCGGACGCAGCTGCACCCTCGAGCGTCGACTGCAGGCCCCGAAGTACAGCGTCCACAGTCTTCTGCTCCAAGTCCGCAGCCTCGGCGACGGCTGCCACCAGTTCCTTGCGGTTCACAGTTTCTCCCTTGATCGTCTTATTGCTTCTCGCCCCAGTATCACCGACTATGCCGAAACGCCCGCAAACCGGGGGGTGTAAGGCCCGGCGTGTCGTTTGTGTCCGGAGCGTGGTGCGGTCGCCGTCGCGGCGGCGTGTAGTCTTTCGTTTCGGTCCCGAACCGTTTGTTCGGGTACTGGACGGGGCTGTGGCGCAGCTGGTAGCGCACCACACTGGCAGTGTGGGGGTCAGGGGTTCGAGTCCCCTCAGCTCCACCGATAAGGGCCCCGGAATCCGGGGCCTGTAGCATTTTGGCAGGCAATCCGCCCAAGATCATGACAGTCAAATGACAGTGAAAACGGGCCGACATCGGGTGACATGCAGTAGCTCCATCGGGTACGCGGCGGCATGGCCGAGCCGATGAGCCGAGGTCCGTGCGGGGCGCAATGAGCACCGCGCAGGAGCGGCCCGCTTGTCTTACCGTGAGGGCTGCCAGCGGCGACCCTGGAAAACCGGTGGAGGCGTGTCGCGTGCGCATCGGGCGCACGATCGGGATCGCCGAGTTCATCCGGTTGCGGAGCTCGATCGACTATCCGCTCGACGCGGTGTCCCGCTCGCGGTGTTGCCGCCACAGGATCCGCCGGGAGGCGAAGCGACGTCGTGCCGACTCTGTCGTGTTTGGTCGCCCTCGATGCACTTGAGCCGGACATCAGCGCGTACGCGTTCGAAAGGTCGACAGGAGACGGACATGACAGCCCTTCGCGATGAGCTGCCGACGGTGGTTGATTTGCCGACCGCGGCGAGCATGCTGGGCATCGGTCGCACGATGGCCTATCAGTTGGTGCGGTCGGGGGAGTGGCCGACGCCGCTCATCCGGATGGGCCGGTTGATCAAGGTACCGACGCGGCCGCTGCTGAAACTGCTCGACGGAGCGGCGTGATCGAGCTTGATCGACACCGTCGCCTTAGCTGATGCGCGGCCCAGGACGGAGTGGCCGCGTCGATGAGGGCCAGCGGGTCTTGGCGTTGTACTTTGCCTCGAGCCGGCGGCAATGCGCGTCGAGAGCGTCCTCCGTGAATTGCGCGAGCGAGTAGTCGGGACTGTATGACGCTGTCATTCCCCGCACGGTTGCCCGTACGCGGGCCTGCACGTCTTGCGATACCTGGGTGCTGAAGCGCTGCCGAGTCGTCGCGACACCATCGCGGCTTTGTGGCGTGGAGTTGTCCCGCGCGCTCATGACGTCACGTTACCTTCATTGCCAACAACGAGCCGTTGAGTGGTGATCGAGGCTTCGGCCTGACTGCTCTCGGACACGAAGCGGTGAACGCTTTGTCGTCCCCGATCCTGTCCGCGACGAGGTGGAGCTTGGCATAGCGGCCACCCGCCGTGGCACGTCGTCCGCTTGCGGTCTCCGCCATGGACGCGGGCGTCGCGCGACCTTTTGATCCGCGGAGGACCGGTCCGCCCGCAGCGTCCGGTCAACCGCTGCGAGTAGGCGACGCAGACGAATGGGCGGTCGAGGAATGCGGCAGCGGCTGTCGTATTTGGTGCCGCCCGAGGCACTTGGGTGAGGTGTCGAGCACCCTACGCCGAGCGTCTGGAGAGCCGAATGAAGATGCGTCGCCGCGCCATGCCGAAAGGTGTCCGCGCCGCCGGGCGGATCGTGAAGACGCTCGGCGCGGTCGGCGGCGTGAACCTCTTCCTGGTCTGCGTGGTCGTGTCCTTCTGCGCCATCGGCGCGAAGGTCACCAGCACCGGCTCGGGTCAGGAGGCCTGCCAGCTACCCGAGGCGGTCGGCGGGCCGGGCGTCGAGGTGTTCGGCGACTCGACCCTCATTGGGCTGCCCGCCGTGCTGCCCGCCGAACTCGCCGGCGGCGCGGTGCACGCCGACGTCGAGGCGGGCCGCACCGCGCAACAGGGCGAGAACGTCCTCAACGGGCTGCCGGACTCGGCGCCGTCGACGTTCGTGATCTCCCTCGCCGTAGACGACACCTCTAGCAGCAGCGCTTACGCGGCCCGAATCGATGAGTTGATGCTGATGCTGTCTGGGCGCACCGTCTACTGGGTCACCGCTCCCGGCAAAGACTCCTACACCAAGATCGTCAACGCCCAGAACACCCCGGACCGCACCGACCCGCAAGCCCCGGTCGGTTGGCAGGTCATCGATTTCGCCGCCTCCGTCAAGCAGCACACCGCCTGGTGGAGCGGTGGCGAGCCCAGCGCCGCTGGCCTGACCCACCTCGCCCAGACCGTCAGCGCATACGTCGGCGCAGGGTCCAGCACCGGCTCGTCGAGCCCGGCCCCCGCCGGCGGGTCGCCGATCACTGTCATCTCGACGACCAACTCCGGCAACAGCTTCGCCCTCACCGGCGACCGGCTGGCCAACGCCGAGACGATCGTGTCGGTCGGCACCGGGATGGGCGTCCCGCAGCGCGGCCTGATCGTCGCGGTGGCCACCGCCGCGCAGGAGTCGAAGTTCGTGAACCTGCACGGCGTCCCGGCCGGCGCGTACGGGCTGTTCCAGCAGACCCCGCCGTATTGGGGGAGCGTCGCCCAGGTTATGGACCCCGCGCACGCGGCGACGTCGTTCTATGAGCACCTGCAGAAGGTCCAGGGCTGGGAAGGCATGGCCGTCACCGACGCCGCGCAAGCTGTCCAACAGTCCGGCTACCCCGACGCCTACGCCCAGTGGGAACAGTCGGCCACCGTCATCGTCGCCGCGCTCACCGGCCAACACGCGATCGGCTGCGGCCCGCAGGTCAGTGTTGCTGGCAACCCTAGGGCCCAGATCGCGGTCAACGCTGCCCTGTCGCAGCTCGGTGTGCCGTACTCCTTCGCCGGCGGCAACGCCGAGGGTCCCACGCTGGGCCGGTGCGTGGCCGGCACCGACGGCTCCAACGACTGTCACATTGTCGGCTTCGACTGTTCCGGGCTGATGCTCTACGCCTGGGCCAAGGCAGGGGTGACCGTTCCGCACTTCACCGGCGCCATGTGGACCGATCCGACCTTGACCCACGTCACCGACAAGAGCCAGCTGCAGCCGGGCGACATGATGATGTTCGAAGGCTCACCGCCGGGCCACACCGGCATGTACATCGGTAACGGCAAGCTTGTCGACGCCCCGCACTCGGGCAGTGTCGTCTCGATCGAGTCCGTCGACGATCCCTGGTACAAGTCCGGTTACGTCGGCGCGCTGCGGCCGAAAGTTTGAACCGCCATGCCCCGCCGTCGTGTACCCGCCGTCCTCTGCATCGCTGCCCTCATCGCCGGCTGCAGCAGCCCGCACCAGGACCCGCACCCATTCGTCGGCAGCCACCATGGCAGCGCGTCCCAGCTTCTGCCCGGGCCGGGCGGGGGGTCCGCAAGGCCTGGGAGCGGGCCGATGATCGCGACAGAATCATCCCGGCCCGCAACCGGCGGCCCGGCCGTGCGTCCGGACCCATCCATAACCACCGCAGCGATTCCAGCCCCGGGCAGCGCTACGAGGACACCAGTCAACGCCGCGCGGGCTTGGGTCATCGCGGCCAACTCCAGTTCCTACCTCGACCCGAGCCCCGGCACTTGGACGCTACGAGCGCGACCTTTCGTGACCGGCTCCGAGGCCGTCGCTGAACGGCGGCAACGCATCGGCGGCGGAGGAAGCACCTGGACCCAGATCCAGACCGGCAAGTGCGTCACCACAGTGGAGCAGCTCGCCGCCACCGTCCCCAGCGACACACCGACCGGCCCCGAGCGCCGCATCGTCGACCTCACCGCCCTCACCACGCTGCGCTGCGCGACCGGACAGGTGCAGCTATCCCAGTTCGCTGCCCAACTCCTGCTCGCCCGCCGGCACGGCCGCTGGCTCGTCGCCGACGTCCACCACTAACCCCAACGCGTCCACTCCGTCGAAAGGGAACCGTCATGGCCAAGTTCGTCGTCAACGTCACCCTGATCGCCGCGCTGCTCGTCCTGCTCGTCGGGTGGGCGGTCACCGCGACCCGCCGCCGCCGCCACGCGCGCGGCGAGCACGCCCAGCAGCGCCAACTGATCCTGAGCGCCTTCACCGCGGCCGCCGGCGCAACACCCGCAGTCGTCGACGACCTCGACAACGACGACCTCGACGACACGCCGCCGACGGGCCAACCCAGCCGAGCCGCCCACAGCGCTTCCGTCGTGCCTGCGCCGACCCGGCCGCTCGACGCCGAATCGATCGCCGCGCTGCTGGACGTACTTGAGGATCGCCGGCCGATTCGCCGTGGCGCGATCACCGGCCTGTTCACCAGCCCGCGCAGCGTCTGGTCCGCCGGTACACGCGCCGGACAAAGCATCCCCCGACATGCGACGGGGAAGCCGGACCGGGCCGAGCACGTCGGTGCCGAGTTGTACCGCGAGGCAGCCGGCGAACTGGTCGACATCTACGCCCACAACCCCGACGACGCCCGCAACCAGTACGCCAGTTACGCCGCCGCCGTCGGCGACCCCGCCCTCGCCGAAATCTACGTCCGCTCGGCCGCCTACGCGACCTACGCCGACCACAGCGACGTCGCCCAGGTCGTCGACGAGATCACCCGCCGCGCCACGCACCCACCGGAGGTGTCCGATGACGCCACACCCGTCGACATGTGATCGAGGGCGACCGCCGCCCAAGTCGACCCCTCGTGGTCTGCCCCCCCAACCTCCTGGTTGTCCGTCGGATAATTGTCGGACGACGGGTCCCGACCCTGCAGATACGCGTGTCCGAAGATCAGCATCCGGTCGGTCAGTTCAGCTCTGACGGTGCGGACGAATCGCTCGGCGTATCCATTCGCTTGCTGGCAGCGGGGTGGGATCTTTACGACGGTGATGCCGGTCGGCGAACACGGTGTCAAAGGATTCGGTGAATTGCCCGGCGCGGTCGCGAATCATGAACCGGAACTGGGCTGCACGGTCCCCAAGGTCGGCAATCAGGTTGCGGGCCTGCTGGGTCGTCCAGGGTCCGTCGGGGTGGGTGGTGGCGCCGAGGATGTGGACGTGGCGGGTGTTGATCTCGATCACGAAGAACACGTAGATCCGCTGAAGCGTGACCGCGCAATCGACGTGGAAGAAGTCGCAGGCCAGCATCGTCGACGCTTGAACACGGAGGAACTGCCGCCACGACGTCCGGTCCGCTCGGGTTGGCGCTGGCGGTATCCGAAGTGAGTTGAGGAGGCGTCGAATCGTCGAGGCTCCGACCCGGCGGCCGACCTTGAGGAGTTCGCCTTGGATACGTTGGTATCCCCAGGTTGGATTCTGTTTCGCCAGCTGTGCGATTAGCGCTGCAAGTTCGGGGTCGATGGGTGGGCGTCCCGTGCGGTGCGGATAGGTCCACTTCTTCGCGATGAGTCGGCGATGCCAACGCAGGATCGTCGCGGGCGTGACCAGTCGGCATCTGAGTATGTCGCGGGAGAGATGTTGGCTTAGCGCGCCGAACAGGGCTCGGTCGGCCCAGTCCAGACGGGGTTTCGGGTTGGTTCGCCTGAGCACCGCGACTTCGTGGCGCAGGACGAGCAGCTCGACGTCCTTCGACGCGGAGGACCGGGCCAACAGCGCCAGCCATCCGCTGAGACGGACCAGAACCAGGTAGATCACCGCATCGACACGGGACGTGAGCTTGCCCAACCGGGTCCGAACCGGTGCGCGCAGGCTTTTGGAACCCTCCACCCGGCGGGGGTGGTCGTGTCGATGCCGAGGTTCAAGATCTGCAGGCCGAGGCGGTGGTCGTTGGGAGATGGTCGAGCAGTCGCCCCAGGTCGCCGGTGTTTCGGGCGAGGCGGGACAGTTTTGTGACGACGAAGGTGTCCGCGGGACGGAGGTGGCCGTGGCAGGCATCCCATTCGGGACGCTGGGCTCCACGCTTGCCCGAGCCTGATTCGGAGAAAGACACGCTCGCAGCCGTGGCCGCGGAGTTCGTCGAGTTGGCGGTTGAGTGACTGGTCGGTGGTGCTGACGCGGGCGTAGCCGATGAGCGCCGTTGTGGGTCTCCTTCTGGGGTGGTGCCCGCGCGCCCGCATGACGAATTCCCGCAACACGAGGCGTTTGCGAGACGGTGAATGTGGGAGTCATGTGTGTCGGTCGGCTGTCCGGTTCGTGCGGGGTTACCAGTGCCCCGTGCCAACGCCTCGGACATCCCCGCACAACGGTCGTTTCGAACGGCATCAAGATTCGCCGACGTGATCGGCCGACCATTGCGGGAAGCGAAACACCGGCCGACTCGAGGCGTGACAATCGGCAGATCGTGTTACAGCGGTTCACTCAGGTGCGAAGCGGTAGTGGAGACCGCTGCCGACAATCCGGTAGGCCTCTCGGCCTCGTCGGGTGAAGGGATTGGGCAGGAGCAGGATGGATGTTCGATCCGCGTCGAGGACGTTGCGCACGTAGATGATTCGGTAGGCGTCGCGCCCGACGTGGAGCCTGGCGGAGTTCACTTCGGACTCCGTGAGTTCGAAGTCGGACCCGTCGTCCACGCTGCTTTTGACCTCGAACATGAAGGTGCTGGCGCGCGTGACCACCTCGATGTCGTACCCAAGCGAGTCATCGCCATCGGTGCCTCCGAGCACCATGTCTCGGTAGCCCGATCGCCACTGCACGACTCCGTCGCGGTACTGCTCGAGGAGCCACTGGAATGCGATCACTTCGCCAGCGAGGCCTATAGCCGACAGTTGTTGATTGGTTGGCTTTGCGCGACCGCGATAGAACGAGCGATTCCCTCCCTGGGAACTTAACCCGTGTCTGCCGATGGGAGCGGCGGCGAGGCTGGCTAGTCGTAACGTGGTCTTGAGCAGTTGAGGCCGTAGGGCTTCGCGCACCGCCTCGGCGATCTCGGGGAAGCGGTCGGGCTCTGTCCGGAGACGCCGGCCGCCGAACTCGATAGTCGTTCGCTCGAGCTCCTGCTGCTGGCGCTGCTTCTCCTCTTCGGAGTCGCCGTGTTCGAGGTCGGATTCCGCTAGGTCGAGGCGTTCCAAGTCGAGCGTGTCTTCCATTCCGTCTGGCCACGCCGCGGCGGCGTTGAGGTGCGAAAAAAGGGGCTGCAAGTCAGAAATTCGGAGGAAGTCCAGCAGGCCTCGTTCATCGGCCCAGTCGGCGAGTTGTCCGCCAACGGCTTCACCGCTCCAGAGGGCTGGGCATGATTCGCCGTGGTTTCGGCACCACGCCCGGACGGTCCTGCCAGCTTGTGTTCCTTCTGAGATGAGAGCCTTCCGGTTCGCAGCACGGAGTTCGCCAACCGGTTCCTCGTCCACGTGCTGTGAGAGGGGTGGGGCACCGCGCAGGGTTAACCATGCGTCGATCTGTTCCGTCATCATGGAGTCGGTTTGTAGCTCGCACTCCTCGAGCCAAGTCGGAGAGGTTTGCAGCTCCGGTAGCCGCCTTAGCGCGACGTACTCGCTGAGGTCTTGCCCAGATAGGAACGCCGCCTTGTATATCCAACGAAGGTGAGCCAATGTCTCGTCCTTGTGCCTACTTACGAAGTAGTCAAACGCCTGGCGTTGGCCGTCGGGGTCGGTGAGGGGACTCATGTCCAAAGCCCTAAGCGCATCATTGAATTCGCGGTACCCGAGTTCCAGGTCGTCCCGCAATTCCGGTAATGTAGACGCCCGCTTGGCGACGTTCATGACTTCCACGGCCCCTTGTGCGCCAGCGGAGTGGAGAGCCGCGATGAGCGCATCCTCGCTCGATGCACGTTTCAATGCGGGTAGCGCTTCGGCGGCCGCTTCGGCGTTCACGAGGCAGGCCAATGCAATGTAGAGCCTTTCGGCGAGTACCTCGATCGAGGACTGGAGCATCTGCCGCGCCTCCTGAAGCTGAGTTGCGCTGAGCCCAAGGGCGTCGGCCAATTCATCATCGGTTGGCGGCCGAATTGCCGCGCCACTCTGCATGCGGCCGAGACGAACAAGAGCCTCGAAGATCACCGATCCGATCTCAGGGCGGCGAAGGAACTGCGACAGTGCCGGTGCAGTCCGTTCGAGCACTGACCACGTGAGCTCACCTGGGTAGTCCTGAATGACGAGTAGTGGCTCAGTCTCATCGAGCACAGCGAACACACCGTGCAGCACGGTCGGATCGATGACAGGCTGTCCATCAACCGAGATCCGCAGGTCGAGGGCTGGGACGACGCGAATGGCGCGGAGTCGGCGCGCCGCATCTCGCAGTGTGCGTTCTGTCTGTCGACGGAATTGACCGCCTCTGAACTCGAGGGCGGCGACGCACAGAACGACAAGCCATTCTCGGCCTGGCTCCACGAGCGCCACCGTGTTAGTGACCTGTGAGAGGTCCTTGCCGTCAACCTGAACCTCGACCTCAACCTCGGAGAGTCTGCGGACCTGCTCCGAAGCGCCAATGCTAAGCAGGTGGGCGAGACGGGCCCCATCAGCTGGCCGCGCGCACACGATGGGCGCATCGAAATTGGTCATGATCCGTGTAGTGAGGGCGTCGCCCCCGTCGTCTACATAAACGGTCTCGACTCCCTCTGCAGCGAGCCATATGGTTTCGAGCCGCTGCCCACGGCTGACGACGAGGTCGAACGCGGCGTGTCCGGCCCACGGGTTATTACCTCCGGCAAGTGCGTTCGCCAGCGCCTGCTCGTACTGGCGACGAAAGAGAGCACTCTGACCGAGCGGTATACGGTCGTCGCGAAGGAGCTTATAGAGCACATGCAGGAGTTGTCCAGCGTCGCCGCTTTCGTTCCAGGTGCGAACGCCTAATGAGCGGAGGAGCCGATTGGCACGCTCGTCTCGATCGACCTTCCGGCGGATCGTCCTCGGGATCAGGGGCGCGAACGGTGGCGGCGCGTCGGGTTGATCGTCGTCAAACAGCCAAGCCTCCTCTGGACTTCGGCAGACCGGGTCGGGCAGGTCGGGAGTTGTGACGGGCACCCATCTCGCATGCCGAAGGAACGACTCGAGGGGTGTCGGCCAGAAGGTAGGGACCTCGCCCGGGTAGTTCTCGCGGCGGACGCCGATCTTGTAAACATCGTCGGGCCAGCTCGACAGGCCCGCGACGACGAGCGAAGCGTAAAGGTTCTGCGCATTCGCCGGGAAGCTTGCATGATCAAACTGACCGGGCAGTGCCCAGAAGTCGCCGACAGACGTGTACGTCGTCTGTGGGTAGCGGGGAAAGCCATCTCGCCCCGGCACTTCGGACGCCCAGTTCCGGATGAACGTGTCGTCAAGCTTGGCATCGAGTCCCCAGGCCATCGGTGTGAAGTCCGCGCCATGCCGACGGAAGGGTGTCGGCCCGACCTCGATCGGCCACAAGCCATCGCGGACCCCGAGACGGCTAAGGAACGTCGTCCATTCGTCGATGGAATGCGTTTGCGGCAGCCATTCGTCCGGCGGTCGGAGAAATCGGGCTTCCAGTGCCGTCATCGACGGAGAGACGCTAGCGGTCGTCTGAATCAAGTGGGATAGCGCCGTGCCCATCGTTTTCGGCCACGGCGTACCGAACAGAGCCTCACGGGCTGGCACCCAGCCAGCCGTTGTAGGTACGTGGAGGCCAAGCTCGTCGAGGGCGGGCTTGCCGGACGTTCGATCGCGGAGACGGAAAACGAAGAAAAGCGCTTCCTGTAAGACCGCCTCCGTTCGCCGAGAAGTCAAAATACGCCCGACCGCCTCCAACACGTCTTGTGTTCGGTATCGCCGTATCAGACCGGCGTCCTCGAAGAACTTGCGGCAACGGCGGGCCGTGCGACGCGGCCCTTCCTGTACATACCAATCCAAATCCCGGTTCGTGAATGCAATGCTGCGCGCCAGCGCACGCGGCGGCGTCAGGTCCAGCGAGTTTTCGACGTCCTCCTCGCCCTCCGTCCGGTCCCGAGCTGGCCAGAAGAACATGGTCGGGCCCGCGGCCTCTTCCTCGCTCGCCCCGAGAAACGGCTGAAGCCGATTCTTGTCGTCGAGGATGAGGCGCCGGCCGGTGAGCGACTTCGCCCAGCCCGACGGTGAGAACACGACTGCCAGGTCCTCGTACAGTGACATCCAGTCGTTCGCGTGTGGAACGGCAGCCGAATTGCGCAGGCTCGCTGCTACCTGTTCGCACCATCGAGAGGCTTCACTCGCCGAAGGTCGACCCTCGTCGCCGGACCTCAGCGCTTGGCGGAGACGAGAGAATCGATCGAGCCGCGCACCGAGGAAAGGATCAATGAGTTCTGCCTCGGATTCTCCGCACAGGCGTTCGGTTGTGAGCATGGCCAGTGGCGAGGAGAACCCGTCCCATCGCCGAACGGTTTGGACGGCTCCGAAGGGTCTGCTGCTTGCAGCGGCGAGAGGCACCAACTCCGCCGTTTCCAGCTTGAGTCCTCGCGCAATGAACGCTGCTCTGAGGCGATCGAGGTGGTCTCGCGTCCAGGTGATCATGTCCACGCAGAGCGGTGCGTATCGCGTGTCGGCACCCCGGAGCCAGAAGGCTGCGGCGACGCACAGATGAGCAATCTCGTTCAGCAGGAAGTCATTGAGCGCGACATCGAGGCTGACACTCGACCTCGCCATTTTGGTGAAGAACGGGGCGTTGGCGTGGGCAGCGAGCGGTGACGGAGAGTTGTCCATCGGGAGGAAGGTATACAGGCGCCATGGAACGTCAAGACCGTCGAGCCGCGCTGCGACCGATACCGAGGCCTCCTGCTTCCATTTCGCCCATCTCGCGTCGATCTGTCGCTCCACAATGGCCGCCTCGATGGCGCTGCGAAGCGCATTGTGATCGACCTTGCGCGTGAAGATCAGAAACGTGCCCTGTCGCCCAAGATCCACCTCCGCTATGCCCAGGGACTCGTCCGTCGGCGGCTGAATGGGTGTTGGGGCTCTATCGAGCACTGTCTCAAGCGGTTTCCCTTCGCTTGCACCGCGTATGCGGAGGCTGAGCTTGGAGATTCTGTCTAGGAACAGCAGAACCGGCGTCTTGGACGTGGCAAGCTCGCGGACGTCACGCTCGGCCGTCGCCGCTGCCTTCGGGCTTCGCAGCGGAAGCCGAACGACCGTGCAATAGCCCCGCGCTCGGATCGACCGAACAGTTGAGGGAACCTCCTCAATGAGCACCGGCAGCAAATAGGGCGACACATCGTCGAGCACCGCTTGCGCCTCTTGTGCGTCCGGGAGCATCAGCTGTACGTCGGATGGCGTAGCGAACCGGAAGCAGAACCCGTCAACTTCGCTGCCACCCTCTCCCTCCGCTGGAGCCGAGTACACCTCGGGCCACTCGGCGACTTGAAGAACGCTCTTGAAGCCGACTCCCTTATTGCCGATACCCTCGCCCGGAGGCTTGTCACTTTGAGCAATGTCGGTTATCGCATCGAAGTTCGTTTCGCTGAACGCACGTCCGGTGTTTGCGACATAGAGAACGCCGTAGTCTCCCTCAGAAAGATCCAACTGGACGTCGATCCGCCCATCGGTGGAACCAGCGTCGTTGGCGTCGTAGGCGTTCTGGATCAGTTCAATGAGGAAGCGCCCCTCGTACTCTTGCGCGGCGTCCTCGGTTAGGCGCTTCAGGCTCGAAGTCCACCGGACTCGCCCACGCGTGTCGAAGTATGCGCTGAGCTGGTTCTGAGTCTTCTTCTCGACGACCGAGCGCGGATCAATCACGACGACCTCCTTGGCCGGACAGCCTTTGGATCGAGGAGTGCCGAAATCCGATCACCATCTGTGCCCGCACCAGCCGCACTCCCACGTCGGGTTGTTGGGCGTGATCGCATAGCCGCCGATCGAAGAATCGTCCGGGACACGGCCGTCCGCGCCACATGTGCATATCCTCGCATCGCTCGAGCCGCACCCGGGTCACGTCGGGAGGTCGTGCTTGAGTGCCGATAGGTCGGCCCGGTAGGCGTATGGCATGCCGGCCGCAACGGCCTCGGGGCCGGTGAAGTCGTGCAAGAGCGGGTCCGTGAGGGCTCGCGTGACGACGGTGAGCTGCCAAGCGTCTTCCTCGCTTGCCGCCCGGTACTTGTTTGTGGTCAGGAACACGACGGGGCGCTCTCCGCTTTGGCCATTCGCTGCGACTCGCGTCGCACGACCATCCGGGTGCGTACAGGTCAGGTCCCAGCCGAGCTTGGCGTCGTTGACGTCCTCGACCGACCAGCCCTCGGCCTCGTACCAGGCCCAGACGGCTTCGACGCCGGCCTCGGCGACGTAGAAGTCGCGAAGCGGGTAGCCGGCGGTGACCTCCAGCTCCTGCTCGTCGTAGTCGGGCCACTCCGGCAGCGACGGCTTAAGCCGGGCGAGTTCGGTTTTCGACACCCAAAGCGGGTTGCCGAGCGGGGGAGAGCGGTGCACTTCCAGGTCATGCACACCCGCCGCCTGTAGATCTGCGTCCGTCACGGGCTTGTCGAACAGCCAGATGTCGGTGTCCACGCCGTAGTCGTCAGCGACACGCGCAGTCTCGTCCAACCAGTAGCCGGGATCGTCGTCATCGCCGACCGCGAACACCCGATTCCCGGCGTAGTCGGTGATGTGGCCCAGCCCCCAGATGCCGCGATCCAGGTTCGGGCTCAGCGTCACCCACATGATGATCTTGTCACCCGGCTCCATCAGGTCACTGCGGTAGCCCTCATGCAGCGACCAACCGCTGATCCAGTCGTTGCCATCGGCGATGAATTCGTGCAGCTTCCACACCGCTGGATTGCACTTGACCATCCAAGCGCCAAGGTTCGATCTCGTCACTAGGTGCTTGACCATCCGGCCTCCCCGATCATTCCGGCTACCGCCGGATCGCGCTCGCCGGGCGCATGGGCCCTAGCCGGAAGTCGTCGACGCCGCACGGCGGCCCCCGGTCTATCCCGACCAAGCATGAGAACCCAAAATTCAGAGCGGTAGGGGCGTAGTGCCCCTCAGGCTTAACTAGCTACTTCGACCTGAAAAACCCTGCGTCGTCGTGAGCCGGACGGCCGGTGCCGGTTGCGATTGGTTGGCCGCTGAAGCGTGCGGCGGCGGCCCGGTGGGTGCCGCTCACGCCGCGAGCGCACCGATCTTGATCAGGTTGTGGGCAAATACGCCGTGTCCGCACCTGGTTCGGGCGCCGTTGATGGTGGTGAGTTCGGTGCGGTTCCAGCCGTAGCTGCGTTTGAGGTGGTTGATCAGGCCCTCGCTGCCGGTGCGCGACTTGATCTTTTCGCGGGAGGCTCGGCGGTGTTCGAACTCGCGGCGGGCCGTGCTGGGTTTGGTCTTGCGTGGGATCGCGACGACGCGGACGCCGAGCTCGTGCAGTTCGTCTTCGACCTTGGCTTCCGTAGCCGCGGTCGGCGGTTACCGCGCGGGGTCCGGCCGGAGCGCCGCGTGATCCGCTCGATCGCGAGCGCGAGTTGCGGGGCGTCGGGCGGGTTTCCGATCTCGACGTTGTGGTCGAGGATGACGCCGTCTTGGTTGTCGACGAGCCGGGCCTTGTAGCCGAACTCGACCGGGATGCCGAGGCGGCCTTTTCGGATCGGGCGAGCGTCGGGATCGTGCAGGCTCACCAGCCGGGTACTGGACTCGGGCATCACCCCGCCCAGGCGGCTGCGTGTCTGCGCGATCACGCGGGCGGCCCGATCGAGGATGGTCTCCAGATCGGACAGGGCCCGCCGGAGCTGGCCTTGCGTTGTCCACGTGGCGTGGCGGCAGGCGCGTTTGCCGTTGCGGATCACCGCGGCGGCCTCGCGCATCGCGCTCTGGGGCAGGTCGGCCAACTCACCGGTGATGCGCTGCACCGTGGCCTGGGCTTCGTCGGGTTGCTGCGCGCCCCGCAGCTTCAGCTTGCCCGCGATCGCCGGGGCCCGGCGACCGGCGGCGCGGCGCCGATCCCGGGAACGGGTGCGGGACGGGACGCGCCCCCGGCCGCCTTGACCCGATACACCGTCCCTGCGATCTGTCCGACCGCCTTGGCCAGCAGCCCCGAGTCGGTCGGATACGCGACAGAGCCGGCGACGACGGTGGTATCGGCGCGGACCTGGTTCACGCGCAACAGCTTTCGCGGCCGCGGCCTTGACCAGCAGCGCGTCGTTCAACGCCGCGACCGCACTGTCCTCGCACTTGGTGGTGATCTTCATCAGCGTCGTCGGATGCGGCACCCGAGTACCCAACAGAATTCGGGCGAACCGCTGCCTCGAGATCGAGTCGGTCACCTCCCGACACAACGTCTCGTAGCCCAGCCGGTAGCGGAACTTCAGAAACATCAACCGCAGATAGGTCTCCATCGGGATCGACGGGCGACCGTACCGGGCGTCGAAGAACGGCACGAACGGTGTGAAGAACACCGGATCGTCCAGCAACGCGTCCACCCTTTGGTCAGCTCACTCGACATCACCAGCGCCCCCACCGGCAGGATCGAATCCCAACCTGCGAGCCGACGTGCTGCGGCCGTCGGCCACGATGGCGCAACCGCGGCATCGACATCGAAGAGCTGCGCGCCGATCTCAAGTCGGCCACGAGCTCGGCGGAGAACAGAGCACACGCGGCGACACCAAGGTGGTCGTATACAGGTGTTCTCGCCGCGGCGGCCCAGTATTCCAGGGGCATAGCCCGCGATCAGTCGTCGCGCGGGTCGCGCTACGCGTGGGTTGCGTTGGGTGAAAATCCGTCGAAGTCGACCCAGTATCCGGCGCGGTCGCTGGCCGGTTTCCTGCGGCCGGGCACAGCGTCCGGGAGCCACCAGCCGACGTCACGTGCCGGGACCGTGCCGCGAAGGTGGTCGACGGTGCCTGCACCGGCAAGAGCGGACGGCGCGGCGCCGGTGAAGATCGTCTAGCCGTGACGTCGAGCGAACCCGACGAGCATGTCGCGGCCGCGCACCCCGCCGGTGAGCCAACCGGACACGCCCTGGTTCAGGTCGCCGCCCACGATCAGCGGCAAGTCCGGGTGCGCCGCGCGCAGACGCAACACAACGCCATCAGCCGGTCGAGGACGATCCGCCACTGTTCCGGACCGGTAGCGGCGCCAGGCGCGGCATCCGGTGGCAGCTGTAGTGCGCCGAGACGCCACGGCATGCACGGGCGTCGGTCGGCCCGAGTCACCGTCCAACTCCACGGTGATCGTCGCCCCGCTAGCCGAGGACGCCGTGCTTGTGTCAAGACTCCTACCGGCGCCAAGATGGCGGTGTGGATGGAGGACCGGATGCGCCGGAGGTGATTTTCCCGTTTGGCGTCGCAGACGTCTTGACGTGGCGCATAGCCGAGGAGTTGGTGCGACGACATCCGAAGGACCTATGGGTAGTGCGCACCTACCCGCTTGATGGCTTCTACGACTGCTTGACGATCCGGTTGTTGGAATCGCCTGGATCGTGGGCGCCCTCAATCGAGATGAATCGTTTCGGTTCGGGCGTGCGGATCGGTTGGTTCGGAGTCCGGCCGGTTCTGGACGGTGACGCGCTACCACAGATGCATTGGGGGCACTTCATGACGGGCGACGCACGACGGTGGCTCACCCATCTCGAGTCGAAAGCCGGATTGCCCTCCGCCGGTGGCGGACTTCCGCCCTCCACGCCCTCGTCGATTGCCATTCGATGGATTTCTGCTTTCATGCGCGCACAGCTCCTTAGCAAGCACCCTTGGCAGGCTTGGACCTACTTCGGTGTGCCAGGCGAGGACCGCTCAGCGCTGTTCGGCGCAGAGCTGCAGGAGGCTTACTGGTGGACTTCCGCCCAATCGGCGGAGGGATCAACCGCGCTGATGTGGCTGCTCGGACGCAAGCAACCGGAGTCAGAGCTCGCCGTGACCGCTGACGGCCGACTCTGGCTGGTCGGCGAGGAGCCTGTCAACCTTCTAGAGGCCTACCACGCGGCGAACTCTTCGATCACTCGCCTGCTCGGTAACACAGCGGGACAGCTTCTCGCTTGATTACCGACGATGACCGTCAAGGTCTCGACCTGCGACGAGACTCACCTCGCATGACCCGAGCAACACTCACTGTGATTCCCTCGAGCTCGCGCGGATCGGATCAGCGATGGTCGCGTCGCCCCAACGCGTGCGTAGCGCGACGGCCGCATCGGTGCCGACACAGGAGTACCTGGCCGTGCCCGAAGCGTGTTTGGATTGAACAGCTGATGCGTCGGCGTGCAATCCGCTACGCTCGCCCCAGTTCGCTGGGGCGAGGTGTTCGGCGACGATGTCGTCGCCGCCGTTATCTGACTACCTCGTGCCTGTTGTCTTGGACGTCCATGACGGCCCGGCGAGCCTGCGGGCAGCATTGTTGTCGTGGACGTCTTATCTTGCGGTGTCCATGACGACCATGGTTCGGGTTCAGCGAATGCTCATGACGTCGGGCGTGGAGTCTGCAACGGTGGTGCGTGACGGTGAGGTCGTCGAGTGCGTGGACCGGTTCCTTGCGCACGTGACGGCGATCGAGAGATCACCGAACACGGTCCGGGCGTATGCGCATGACCTTCGAGACTTTGTCGCGTTCCTCGACTCGAGGTCGGCGGCGTGGGATGCCGTGTCGTTGGAGGACGTCGGCAGGTTCGTGGCCTGGTTGCGGTGCCGAGGGCTGCGCGGGATCGGCGGGTGATGCCGCTGCCGTGGGTCGACGCGGATTTGTCGGCCTCGACGGTGAACCGCAAGCTGTCCGCGGTGTCGACGTTCTACGAGTTCCACCAGCGCCGTGGAGCCGAGGTCGGCGACCTGCTTGCCCGCTGGCGCCCTGGGGGCCGTGGCGGATCGTGGCGTCCGTTCCTGGCGCACCTGGGCGATAGGCCCGAGCGTCGTCGTGTGATCGCGTTGCGCAGCGAACGCCGTCTGCCGCGAGAGTTGAGCGCGGTCGAGATGACGAGGTTGATCGATGCGTGCGACCGGCTGCGCGACCGCTTCCTGCTGTCGCTGTTGCGCGGGACAGGACTACGAGTCGGCGAGGCGCTCGGTCTGCGGCACGAGGACATCGACGCGCTGCGGCGGGTGATCACCGTCCGGCAACGGCTGAATGTGAACCGTGCTCGAGCGAAGACGTTCTCGCGGGAAGTGCCGGCCGATGCCGCGTTGATCCGGCTCTATAGCGACTATCTGCACGAGGAGTACGGGTCGCTCGATTGCGACTACGTCTTCGTCACCCTCTGGGCCGAGCCCGTGGGCCGGCCGATGAGCTACCCGAGCGTCGATCGGCTCGTGCGGCGACTGCGGCAGCAGACCGGGATCGAGTTCACGCCGCATCAGTTCCGACACAGCTATGCCGCCGACCTGCAAGCGGCGTCGCCGTGGAGGTGGTGCAGCATCTACTCGGCCACGCGAGCATCAGCACGACTATCGATACCTATAGCCATCTCGGCATCGAGGACGCCCGTCGGGCGCTCGTGGCGGCAGGGGTCCTGGACGAAGGCGGCGCGTCATGATCGGGTTGCCGGTGTCGCCCCACGTTCCTGCCGGTGCCAGCTTGCCGTCGCGATTACGGTCGCTGCTGCGCCCGGAGTTCGCGTCCCCGGTGATCCTGGTCGACCCAGCGGATCCGCAAGGTCCGCGGCGAAGGGCGCGGCCAGGTCGCCTCTCAGCTCGGTGCCAACGGTCTGGTTTGCCAGATGTGCCGCCACCCGGGCGGGATCGTTGAGGGCGATCGAGCCGGCCGGTTCGGCCGAGGTCTCCTAGCCGGCGACCCGGTTGGCCAGCGTGGTGCGCGGAGCCGCGCTGGCCATCCGGTCTGTCTCGCGCCGCCAGGAGCCCTCGACCCCTTCGAGTTCTTCCAGCCGCTGCTCGATCTTCACCGCGATCCGGTCGCGCTGGGCACCACCATTCGTTGCCCACCACTGCGCGTACAGGTCCGGCGCCCGCTTCAGCAGCCACTCGTCACTTACGGCGTGGCCCGGGCTCATCCGTAGCCACATCTGTGCTTCCTCGGCGTACATCCGACTGACCCCAGCGCTCATGTCGTGAACCTCCCTCACCTCGCCGATCAATGCCTGGCGCCCGAGGTGGTCGCCGGTGGCCCTCATCCGGCCCAAGTGCGTCGGGCGCCCCCAAACACGACAAGACCCTGGCCGAAAGGTTCGGCCGGGTCTCTGACGGTCAGCGGGTCAGCGGGTCACGATCGCGCGAGCGCCGCTCAGGTCGTCCCAGCCGTCGCTGCTTGGGTAGCTGGCGTCGCCGATGTGGACGTGCTGGCAGGCGGGCGCGGACGTCGCGTCGTCGGCTGCGCCGCCTCGACTGCGGTGTTGACCGCGGCTGTGTCCGAGGCCTTGACCGCCGCGCCGAAGTGGGACTTCGGTAACCCGCTCAGATCGGCTGCCGCCGCCGCGCTGCCGGCGAGCTGAGCCAGAACGGCGAGCTGGGCGTTCCACGTGGCGGTGACCGTCGCCAGCTCGTGCGCGGTCGACTCCAGCTGCTCGAGCAGCTTCGTCTGGCGTGCGAACTTCTTCGCCGCGTTCTGCCGCGCATTGCGCAGTCGGCTCAACTCCTGCGCATTCGTCGTGCTCGTCATGGCCGGCAGCGTATCGACGCCGGTTGCGCGACGACCGGCCAAACCGTTGTGGGAACCGCACCCCGCCGCCACTTTTCGATGAACACCCCATTGCATTACTCAATGTCTGTGGATAACTCTGTCGTGCTTCGCGCCGTTCGTTGTACTTGCGCGGAGTGTGTTGACCGTCGGCCGGGTGGCTGCAGGTACGGGTTGCAAGTACCTGAGCGAGCAGGTCGCTGCCGGTAAGGACGACTTCGCGGAGCTGTCACCGGCTCAGGCGTTGGCGTACTACAGCGACCGGAACGCGCAGGGTGAATCGCCGGGACGGTGGCTCGGGCGCGGATTGCCCACCCTGGATTTGGCGGGGTCGGTCAGTGCGCCGGAGCTGGAGAACCTGATCGGAAAAGCGCGTCATCCGCACTACGACGAGCAGCTCCAACACCGCGCCGTCGCGTTGCTGAACGACCGATCACTGACCGCCGAGCAGCGTCGCGCGGCCCTGGCTACCGCGGAGAAAGACCTGTATCTGGGACGCGGGTTCGCGACCTACGAGTCGGCCGCGGACCGGGCCGAGCGCGCCGTGGCCGACCTGGGCGAGGATGCCGACGAGGCGTCGCGCGACGCGGTGCGGGCCCGGGTGCTGGCCGAGGGCGACCGGCAGGCGGTCGCTGCCTACGAGCTGACCTTCACCCCGGTGAAGAGCGTCAGCGTCCTCGCCGCAGCGGGCGGCGAGAGCGTGTGGCGGCAGGTCACCGACGCGCACCGCGCCGCTGTGGACACGGCCCTTCAGTACGTGCAGGACCACGCGTCCTACTCCCGCGCGGGCGTGAACGGGATACGGCAGGTCGACACGCAGGGCCTGGTGATCGCGGCGTTCGAGCATCGCATGTCACGTGAACGGGACCCGAATATTCACACCCACGCGATCGTCGCGAACCGGGTGCTGTGCGCAGACGGCAAGTGGCGCACGGTCGACGGACGCACGGTCTACGCCGCCTCCGTCGGTGCCCGCGCGGTGTACGAGCAGGCCCTCGAGGTCGAGTTGGCGGATCGTCTTGGTGTGCGGTTCAGCGTCGAGGAGCGCCGCACGATCCGCGAGGTGCACGGCATCCCGCTGGAGGTGATCGAGCAGTTCTCCAAACGGCGGGCCGCGATCGAGAAGGCCATGATCGGCGCGCTCGGGCACCCCCACGGCCCGCATGACGGACACGACCGCGGCCCTGATGGCGGGCACGACCTGGTCAGCGTCGGCGGGTGGCGCAAGCTTGCCCGCCGCTTCACGCTGTCCACCCGCGAGGGCAAGAGCGGCACCGAAACGACCGGCGACGCGATCGCGCGCTGGCAAACAGAACTGGCCGACGCCGGCTACGACCCGGCGCAACTGGTCGACGCCGCGACCCACCCGACACGCCGCGATCAGCGCCCGCGCACCGACGCGCAGATCATGAACGAGGCCGTCGCGGTGCTGAACCAGACCCGCGCGGTGTGGACCCGCCACCACGCGGTGTTGGCTGTCAGCCGGGTGCTGCCACCACCGCCGGGCGTCGTCTTCGCCGAGCATCAGGTGCGCGTCGAGGCGTTGGTCAGCATGGTGTTGGCGGACTCGGTGCAGGTGACACCGCCGGATCTGTTGCCGGTCGGTCCGACGTTGCAGCGTGACTCCGACGGCCAGAGCGTGTTCACCGCGCACGCGGACGTGCTCTACGCCGCCCGCTGCACCGTCGAGGCCGAGCAGCGGATCCTGTCCGCGTTGGAGGATGCCGATGCGCCGCTGGTCGCCGCCCCGGAACTGGCGGTGAGCATCGCGCGGGTGCCGCTCGGTGACGATCAGGACGCAGCGGTGCACGCGGTGATGACTTCCGGTGCGCGGGTCAGCGCGATCGTCGGCCCGGCCGGGTCGGGTAAGACCTACGTCCAGCGCGCGATCGCTGCAGCGTGGAAAACACGTCCTATCGACACTGAGCAGCGCGGCGGCGACGCATCCTCCGACGTCGCCGGCGACATCGAACATCGGGACGTGCTGGCGTTGGCGCCGAGCCAGATCGCGGCGTCGGTGCTGGCCGAGTCGATCGATGCCCGCGCCGAGAACGTCGCGAAGTGGCTGCATGAGTACCGTCGCCAGACCAAGAAGAGCGCTGCCGCTGCCGCCAACGGTAAGGCGTACGTCCCTGACCCGGCGTGGACGCTGCGACCCGGGCAGCTCGTCATCGTCGACGAAGCGGGCATGGTCACTACCCGCGAGCTGGACGCCATCCTGACCGCGGTCCGCAAAGCGGGAGTGAAGTTGCTGCTGGTCGGCGATGACAAGCAGCTCGGCGCGATCGGCGCCGGCGGCATGTTCGCCACCATCGTCGAGCGGACCAACGCGCCGGTGCTCTCGACTGTGCGCCGCTTCCGCGACGAGCGCGGCGCCCTGCGTCAGTGGGAGTGCGTCGCCTCCCTCGGGCTGCGCGACCGCGATCTCGGCGCGCTCGCTGAGTACGAGCGCCGCGGGCGCATCCACGCCGGCCCGCTTGCCCGGATGGAGGCGACCAGCTACCGGGCGTGGCTGAGCGACCACCTCGCCTTCGAACACGCCGCCAGCCAACCCACCGGCGCCACCACCAGGGGCGGACCTGTGCGGGTCGCGCTGCTGATGGCCGACACCGAGGCAGCGGCCGCGGCGCTGTCGGCGCGGGCCCGCGCCGACCTGGTGCGCCGCGGGATGGTGACCGAGCACGGTGTCGGGCTGGCTGACGGCAACCGCGCCGGCGTCGGCGATCTGGTCGTCACCCGCCTCAACGAGCGGCGGCTGCGCGCTGCGGTGGGGGAGGGGTTCGTCGCCAACCGCGACACGTGGCGCGTCACCGACCGCGGCCCGGACGGGTCACTGACCGTTGTGGCGGTGACCTCGGCCGCGACTGGTCATGACGGCGGCGGAAAGCGGCGGGAGCTGCGGCTGCCGGCGAGTTATGTCAGCGTCAACGTGCAGCTCGCCTACGCCGGCACCGTCCACTCCGCGCAGGGACGCACCGTCACCACGGCCCGCGGACTGGTGACCGAATCCACCTCGGCGCAGGCGCTGTACGTGATGATGAGCCGCGGCCAACTGTCCAACGACGCCTACGTCGTCACCGACGACGGCTCACGAGACACAGACCGCGAGGCGCACCAGCGTTGGCCCGAGCAGCACCACCTGGCGGTGCTTGCCGCGATCCTGGAGCGCGACGACCAGCCCTCGGCCAGCGTCGCCGACGTCGAACGCGACCTGGATGACCAGGCCACCAGCATCGCCCGGCTGCGCGTCATCTTCGCTGACCTGTCCACAGTGGTGTGCGGCGCCGGATACGAGCAGATCATCGTCGAGCAGGTCGGCCGTGACGGCGCCGACCGCGCGGTCACCGACCCCGCTTGGGCCACGTTGGTGCGCGCGCTGGGCGCCGCGCAGCTGCACGGTTGGGACTCCCGGCTGCTGCTCATTCAGGCGCTCACGCAGCGTGAGCTCGGCACCGCGGCCGACGTCGCCGTGGTGCTGCACTGGCGCTGCGAGAGCATCACCGGCCACTGGCGGCAGGCACCCGACGGGCCGTCCACGAGCGGCGCGGCGCTGTCGGCACCTGGGCACGCCGCAGCGCTGAGCTGGACCGAACGCGCGGCCGGGGTCCTCGACGCCGCCCGCGGCGACAACGTCGCCGAGCCGGTCGCCGCCGACGCCGCCGACGCGCTGCGCCACGTCGCGCACGCGATGGACCGCCGCGTCGACACGCTCGCGCTGCGGCTGGCCGACGAGGCGACAACCGGACAGCAGGGCGGCTACGACAACGGCACCACACCGACCTGGCTCCGCGCCCTGGGCCCGGTCCCGACGTCCGGGCAGAACGTGCCCGCCCGGCGCGCGGCATGGCTGGAGCAGACCCGCGCCGTCGCCTCCTACCAGGACGCCGTCGGCTATCAACCCAACGAGTCCGTACGCGCGGCGGGCAGCTCCGCCGGCGCCGACCGCGACGACCCGAGTCAGCTGCCCGGGCGGCCGCAGGACGATGCCGACCCGATCGGGCCGCGTCCGCCAGCCGGTGACGCGGAAGCGCGCGAACTGTGGGCGGCGGCCCGACGAGCGCTGGCCGACGCCCCGATGGCAGCGACCATGCGCGCCATGCTCCCCGAACGGCTACACGGATGGGTTGCCGAGGGGCTGCGCGTCGAGACCCGGGAGCAGCCGGCCTACGTCGGCCACGAGCTGCGCGCGCTCAGCCTGCGCGCCCGGGCGCAACGCACCCGGGTCAACCGGCTACGCCACGAGGTCACGGCCGCGGCCGGCCTGCTTCAGACCGCGCAGCGGCGACGCTGGCGCCGCAACGAGGACGCCATCGCCAGCCTGCGCCGCGGCCACGACCGCGTCGCCGGGCGCCTCGCGCGCGGCGAGACGACCCTGCACGACATCGAGCGGAACCTCGACGCGGTCACCGACATGCACCAGCTCTGGCAGCAGTGGGAGGGGGACACCCGAGATATCCGGACTCGCGCCCGGCTGGCCGCCCAAGAACTCGGCCTGCGCGGCATCGACGAATTCGATGCGACGTTGGTGTCGTCTTCCGCCGAGCCCGACGCACTTGCACCGCGTGTGACCACCCAGCAGGCGAAGCCAGCCCCGCTGACGGCCGAGGTGCTCGTGCAGCAGTACGCCATCCAGGCCGCGGCCGCGGCGTGGTTCTGCGCCAACCTCACCGACGCGGCGTCGCGACGCTGGGCTGCGGCGTACCTGGCCCAGCGGGGACTCACCGAAGCGGCAGCGGCGGCACACGCCGGCTACGCCGCGAGCCGACCCGGGCACTGGACGCTGCTCACCGATCACCTGCGTGCCCTTGGCTACCCCGACGCAGCGATCGAAACCGGCGGACTGGCCACCCGCTCACGTCGCGGCGAACTGATCGACCGCTTCCGTGACCGGGTCATCCTCCCGGTCCTCGACGACGCCAACCGGCCCATCGGGTTCCTCGGCCGCAAACCCGCCGGTGACACCAACCCCGACAACCCCAAGTACCTCAACCCCACGAGCACCCCGCTGTATGAGAAGTCTCGCGTGCTGTACGGCCTCGACGCCGACGCGATCGCCAAACTCGACGCCGGCGCGCGGGTCATCGTCGTCGAAGGACCGATGGACCGCCTCGCCGTGCAGCGCGCCGCACCGAACCTCGTCCCCGTCGCCACCTGCGGCACTGCGCTCACCGACGCGCACCTGGACCTGCTCGCCGAGCACACCTCACTCGATCGCATCATCCTTGGTTTCGACGTCGACGCAGCCGGCCGCAAGGCCGCGATGTCGGCGGGCAAGAAACTCGCCGCGCGTGGCGTCGGCGCACCGGATCTCGAACTGTTCACCGCACCGGACGGGGCCGACCCGGCGGCCATCCTCGCCGCCCACGGGCCGGCCCGACTCGCCGAGGCCCTCACCGACCCAGAGCGGCACGCCACGCTGCTCGACCTGCTCGTCGACCACCAGCTCGACCAGTACGACTGGTCCACCACCGGCCTGGCGCTACACGATCTGCCGATCGCCTCGCACGCCGCCTACCAGGCGACCCGCCTCATCGCCGAGACGGTACGCGAACGCATCACCCGGGGACACGCCGACACCGAACAGCTCCAGCGCCACCTCTCCCGCGTCGCAGAGCGCAGCGCGGTGCCGATCGCCGAGCTGAACAGCTACCTGATCACGGTCCTGTTCCCCGACGACGACCGCGACTACGAACCGGCGGAGGTCGACCTCGCCGCGGCGGCGTTTGCCGTCGCCGCGACCGAGCCCGAGGCGCGCTCCGCTGCGGAGGATCTGCAGATCGACGACGACATCGACGTCAACGTCGACGTCGACGTCGACGTCGACCGGTTCTAAGCCGGTCGCCGCAGCGACGAATCGAAATCCCGTTGCCCCGTAAGCGATCCTTGGCAATCGCACCGGGGTGCGCGTCAGGTCGCAGCCGTGTTCGGGACCGCTCGGAGCTCTCGGGCGAGCTCCACGGCGCTGGTGACGTTGCAGTCCAGCACGATGCCAGCAGCGCCGCCGTCGGCAAGTTCCCGAATGATCCGCAGGTACTGCTGGCGGTATGCGTTGATCAGGTTCCGCGGGTCAGCTCGGCGAAGAGATGTGGTGGACGCGGGCCTGGTCGGCTGGGCTCGGCACGACGAGGTCGATTCCGTGCGCTGCGAATCGTGACCGGTCGAACTCGGCTTGCATCAACGGGCCCCTCCCAGCAGGCCCAGCCGATCCGCGACGTCGCCCCGGGCAGCGTCGGCGGTGCCGTCGACAATGTCCACGAAGGGGATGCTGATGATCAAGATCGTCCCGTAGATCACCGACGTTTACTGGGCGCGCGTGCGGGGGATCGCTAAGCGTGACCACGATGATGGTGCTGAGAGCGTCGAACGTTCTAGGCCACCGCGATGTCGAACGCTGCTTGCCGCATCTCCCCCGTCAGCTCGGCTTCCGGCAAGGGCATAGCTGCCGCGCCCGCACCAAGCGGACGACGAGGACGCCGCGAGACGCGTGCACCGGCGCCTCCTCCGCGCCCTGAATACACCAGCAGCCCGTTCACCGGATCCGGAACCGCGTCGAGCGCCGCCCGCACCGCCGCCGTAGCCCGGAACCGGAGCCAGTCCGTCTCGTCGTCGAACGCCACCTCGAGCAGGACACCCCACTCGCGCATTACCCACGCCCACTCTTGCGCCCCGTGGGTCAGAGCCGCCTCGACCAGATGCTCGCCGTGTGCATCGCGCCACCGCGCCGCAGACAACACAGGCCCGTGGGCCACCTCGATCGTCCAGAACTCCATATCCGCCTCAGCATCCACCCTGCCGGCGATCGTTCAAGGTGCCGACGCGCAGACCTGTCGACCGCCGCTCTCGCCGCGAATCGCGCACTTCCTGGGCGGCTCGAAAGTTGCGATAAGCGACCGGGCACCCGAACACGCGCGCCAGCGCGGCACTCAGTACACCTGAGCACCGCGACGAGCGTGCATAAGTATGCATCCTGCGACCAGCCGCCGCGGCCCGCGGCCGGATTCGAAGCGCTCAAGAACCGTCGATATCGAGCACTGCGAGTTCGCTGCCGCGGCGCGCAGATCTATCCGTAGGCAGTCGCCGCAATGGACGCCGCCGCCGGTCGGGACGGTGAATGACCGTCGGTGTTTCAGACAACGCGTCGGGGCCGGTCGGAGCCGTCCCGCCCCCAGCTAAAGATCGTGCCACGCCAACGTGTCACTGGGTCGAGCGGACCTGCTGGCGGATCCCCAGTGAGTTTCGATCGCCCCCTGGGATCGCCGACGGGGAGGTATTTCTCGAGGCGTTGACGTTGTCGGTCGGTGAGGTGCTCGCGGCCGATCAAGAGGGCTCGACGGATCCGGTACAGCCGCTTCTTCCTTGTGACCGCCTCGAACCCGGCGTTTCCCAGTCTGCGGCCTAGCTCGCGGTGTTGACGCCGCAAAAGTGGGTGTCGAACGCAGCGACGATCCCGGCTGCGTCGGCGTAGCTGGTCCTGCCTGCGCTGAGTGTCGGAATGTTCGGGTCGGCCTCGCGGGGCACTCCAATCCGAGCGGGTTGTTGCACTGTGCGTTGAGTTGTGGGCGCGGCGTTGCTGTCCATCGCGCGAACTCGTCTGCGGCGATCCGGGCGGGCACGGCGTAGCCGATGCCGTTGGCGCGGGTGTTGCCGGCATTGATGAGCCCCGAGCGACACAATCAAACGCAGCCTTCGGCTGCAGGGATACGTGACTGGCGCCTTCACTCGCGAACACTCGGGAGAGGGTCCGCGCTGGCTCAGGGATGGCTCCACGGCCACGCACCAGGCAGGGCGTCGCCGCTGTGCAGCAGCGATTCTCGCTGGGCATGAAACCTGCTCACCTTTCGAGCGTCGAACCTGCTTACTTTCGAGCATCATCGACACCGCCCTGACGGTGCTGCCCAGACAGCAGGTAATCCCGCAGGGGATGGACGCCAGGATTGCTGGATGCCACACTCCGAGAGCCAAGCGGTTCGACCCCGTGACCGACGGGAGAGTGTCATGGACACGGTGCACCTCGAAGGGGTTCTCGAAACCCCGGCTGGCACCGCTCTGAGTGGGCACATCAGCGTCGAGCTATGGGAAGACGGGTCGTGGCGCTCGCGCTTCGAACTGCATTCGAGCAGCCTTCTCGAACCCTTCGACGTCGACGTCCGCGCGTACGTCACCGCCCCGAACTTCCCGGCGCTGGCCTTCCGGTACGCCGGTCACGTTCCGGCGAAGGGGCACAACGCCCATCCCGACGAGTCCGGCAACAACCCCTTCGTCCGGCTGTATTGGTCACGGCTCAAGGCCGGGCCCCAGTTCACTATCCGTAAGGAGTACTCCGTCGGTGGGGTGCTCGGCACCATCGCCGACGTCTACGACGAGATTGTCGGCTTGACCGGCGGCGTAGTCGGGGCCGCGCTCGGCTTGATCATCGGGGTCACCAAGGACGCCGTCGGGTGGATCGGCGCCACGCTCGGGCCGGGGGTGACGCTTGGTCTGGTCGGTGGGGTGGTGGTCTTCGCCGTCGCCGCATCCTTCGGTATTGGCGTCGGTGCGGCGGCGCTGGTCGGCACGTTCGCCGCGGTCGTCATCTGCGTCGTCACCGAGCTGCTCACGGATACCCGCCCGCTCGACGCGTCGGAGCGGGCGCTGGCCCAGCGGGTCTTCGGGGACACGTTGCCGCTGGACGACATCCGGCTCACGAACCTCGGCGGTTCGGGTGGACGGGGCTTCACCGCGCAAGGCATCGACGGTAAGATCTACTGCAACCTGGGCAAGGGCTTCTACCGGACGCTCGGCGGCAGCGACGTCTACCCCCCGTTACCCGGCATGAGCGATTCCTACGCCTATCCCGGCCAACTGCTCATCCACGAGCTGACGCACGCGTGGCAGATTCACAACAGCTTGTTCCTGCCGGCGTTGATGTGCAGCATGCTCGTGACCCAGTTCGAGCACTCGCTTGTCGACGACCAGTACGCCTACGGACCTCCCGGGCCGGCCTGGGGTGACCTCAATCCCGAGCAGCAGGCGTCGATCGTCGACCAGTGGTACGCGGGGGCGAGGCTCAGCGACGGCTGGGCGTCGATGGATCAGCAGAATGTCTACTACCGCTACATCTGGGACGACGTCCTACGGCACGGCTCGCCTCATACCGCACCGACGACGCTGCGCTCGTCCACGAGCAGCCCGTTGGCCACGAACACCCGACGGTCGGTCGAACCCGGCGACCCCGCCTCCCCGGGCTCACGTCCCAGCGTCGTGGAGCACGAGGACGTCTTCTGGATCGCTGGCGACGGCTCCCTCGTGCGTCACGGGCCGAGCGACGACACCGGCGTGATCGCCACGGGTCTGCCACCGGCCACGCTCTCCGACCCGGGTACGGGCTCGCCCGACGGCCCGCTCGCCGTGCTGTCGCGCACTCCGACCACGGTCGAAGCGTTCTGCATCGCCCCGGACGGCAGGGTGGTCTCGGCGGCCTGGTCCGGCCAGAAGGCCCCGCCGACGAAGCAGGTCTTCACGCCCATCACGAAGGACCCCGCCGCCCGGGCCGGATCGCCGCTCGTCGCCATCGCACGAAGTCCGCGCCAGATGGACGTGTTTTGGGCCGGAGCCGACGGCGCCGTCACCACCGCGTGGTGGAACGCGGACCTCACCGGGGTGTGGACCGACACCGCCCCGTTCGCCGTGACCGGCCCGGCCGCGATCCAGGTCGGCTCCGGCCTCGCCGCCCTCAGCCGGCTCGCACAGCACATCGACGTGTTCTGGGTCGGCGAAGACGGCGCGATCCAGACCCAGTGGTGGGACGGCGGCGTTCCCCAGGGAGGCTGGGCCGACCACCTGCCATTCCCGATCTCGCCGCCGGGAGCGGCGCGACTCGGGTCGCCCGTCGTCACGGTGTCGCGGGTGCCAGACCAGATCGACGTGTTCTGGATCGGCCCCGATGGATCGATCATGACGCAGTGGTGGCGGGCGGGAGCGGGCACCGGCTGGGGTGATCACGCACCCTTTCCCATCGCACCCGCCAGTTCGGCCGGGATGGGATCGGGGCTGTCCGCCGTCGCTCGCACGCAGCAGCACCTGGACGTGTTCTGGATCGCAGCCGACAACGCGGTGGCGACGCAGTGGTGGGACGGCGCGCCGGGATGCAACTGGGCCGACCACCCGTTCTTCCCCGTCGCCGCGGCGGGAGCCGCCCACGCCGGATCGCCGCTCAGCGCGGTCTGCCGCAACAACGACCGGATCGACGTCTGTTTCGTCGGGTCCGACGGCGCAATCATGGCGCAATGGTGGGGGGCGGGAGCGGGCACCGGCTGGGCCGACCACGCGCCTCAGGCTGTCTCACCACCGGGCGCGATCGCGCGGGACTTCGAGACTGTGAAGCACGCCGCCGCCCACCTGCGGCAGGAGTCATCCGCCCTAGCCGACACCGGCAAGCGCAGCGAGTCGCTCGACGCGATCCGCCGCGCGATCGAGGTGCTGATGCGGGCCGACGTCACGCGGGCCGAGCGGAACGAGTTCACCCGCCAGGTGCTGCTCACCCAGCTCGACCTCGCCTACCGGCTGCTGGGTGGTCCGGCGGCCCAGTTCGTCGCGGCCGCGCACGACGCGGTTCTCGACGGTCAGCAAGCGGTCGCGGCCGGCAACGATGCGGTAACTGTCGCCGCCACGTTGCGCACGCTGTCGTCCTGGGCGGCCGGCTTTCCGGCCCCGCAGTGCGCGGCCGACACGATCTCAGCCGCCGCGGCCATCCTGCGTGCCGTCGCGCCGGCGGACGGGAGCGAGGCAGCCTACTACCGGACGCTCGGCCTGGTGACGTACGACGTCTTCTACCGACTTATCACTGCGGGACAGCCACAGCTCGCGGTGGATCCGCTGGAGGAAGCGATCCAGGCGTACCAGAGGCTGCCCGCACTGGGCGCGGACGTCATCGAGGTGACCGACAGCCTCATGACGTGGAGCACGAAGGCGTCCGACGTCGTCGCGGCCGACGCGTCCCTCGCCGGGATGGCGACCGCAGCGATAGACGCGGCCCGCGCCGCCGTCGACCTGCTGATGGCCACTGACCCGAGCGCCGGGGAGGGACAGACGCAGCGCGCTCGGTTGGCGCGCGCACAGCTGACCCTGGCCGAGCGCCTCATCGCCGCCGGGCGCGCGGGCGACGCCGCCGAGTCCGCTCGGGCCGCGGTCACCCTCTACGAGGCGCTCGTTGCCGTGGACGCCGGGTATGACGGGCTGCTCGGCGAGGCGCGCGGCGTCGTTGCGTCCCTGGCCTGAGCGCGACGCCCATGCGTGGGTGCAGGCTCGGGGTTCCGGTGGGTGAGGCCGCCGTGGGATCTGAGATGTGTACTCGCGGGCGGCCGCAGCTATTGCCCTCTCGATGTGCGGCTGGTGTCGGCCCGGGTGCCAAACTCCGTCGGGGCGGGTGCGGTGCAGCACTGGAGCCGCACGGATTGCCGCCCAGCGCTCAACTGATCTGCCGCGATGGCACAGCGTCAGGTCATAGGCGGTGTCGTGGCCCTATGATCTAGCCGCAGTTGTGGCGACCATACGATGCCGCTGGTGTAGGCGTCTGGCCACACGCCGAGCCGTCGATCTCGCGCAGCGTCCTTCGGCGAGCCACAGCGAAGACATAGCTGCGCGATATGAGCAAACAACTGACGGCGCTGCATCTCGACGCCCTGGCGGTGCAGGCGTCGCAGGTGTCCGTGACGACGCTTGCCGCCGCCCAGCCGACCGAGCCGGACACTGTCATCCTCCTCGCCGAGGCCCGACACAACCTGCTCGCGCGGCTGCTTCCAATCGGGGCCACCAGCGACGCCGCCGCCGCCGCCGCGCTGGTACACGACATCCTCGCCGGGTATCGCGCCTACGTGTCAGTTCCACCGCTGACCATCTTCCGCGCGTCATCGGCGACCTCCACGATCTTGTCGACCTTCCCCGAGGGATCGGCCAGACCGACCTCGCGCAGCAGCCGCAACAAGCACTTGATGCCACTTAATGCCCTGGTGTAGCGGTCGGCCAACGACCAATATGTGGGACCGCGGACATCGAGCAGGGCGATCTCGCGTCAGGCAGACGCCAGGTCACTCGCAGCCTGCTGGGCGGCCGCGCTGTCGGCAGCAAGCTGCGCCGCGGCCAGGAGTTGGGCCAGCCCGATGAGATCGCCGACGACGAGCGTCCGCTTCGCGCCCTCATCGCTGGCGTATTGCCGGTAGGCGTCGATCGTTTCGTTGACGAGCGCCCGGGCGTCGGAGGTTCGACCGTCGTCGATCAGGCGGGCGATCAGGTCCTGGCGCGCCTCGGCGAACTTGAAATCGAAGTCCAAGCGGTCCGCCGGCGCACTGGGAGGTGCTGAAGCCCGGAATCCGGCGATTAGGAGTCCCAGCGCGGCGACGGGCTCAGCGGTCAAGCCGGCGTCGCGCAGCTGGCGCTGCAGCGCGGTCAGATCAGGATCTAGGCGCAACCTTACGATTTCGCTGCGATCGACTTCGCGCATGGCGTTGTAGTAGTCGGTATAGCCGGCGACGGTTTCAGGCCCGAGGGCGGCTGCGTCGGCCAGTCGGTGCTGGTCGATGAGCCGCGCGATGAGGTTCTGGCGTTGCTCGGCGAAGAAGATGAGATAGTCGACGCGCTGTGCGGCTGACGGTATGTACGCGCGCAGCGATGCCACGATCAGCTCTTGGACGGTCATTATTTCATCGACCCATCCGGCGGCCGTCAGCGGGCGCGCCACCTCGGCCAACTCCTGGCTGGCCTTCCAAAGGTCCGCGTCGGGAAGCGTCACGTACCGCTCGTAGGCGGCAACCTTCTGTGACGCGAAGGTGGCCGCAGAGCGCAAGGCAAGTTCCGCAGTGGTCTCAGGTGGTGGCGGTGTCGGCTCGTAGCACAACACCCAACACCGCAGCATCTTCAGGACATACATGGTGTCGGCGTCGCACGCCTCGCCATGGTAGATCATGATCTGGAAGCGGCCCTAGTCGTCGACGTGCCAGCCCTTGATCTCGACGAGGCGGTCGCTCTGGGGATCGGGACGGCCGACATCGTCGACCGCCGCCACGAAGGTACTGTCGTCGGACGTCTGGACACCGAGGAGGGCGACTGTGCAGGAGTGCGCCAGACCCTGGTTCTCGGGTCGCCCTGGGTCGTAGCCGTTGATTGTCAAGCCGGTGGTGTAGGCCGCCCGGCCCCGGCTGAGACCACTACCGGGGTGGAAGTACCCGAGCTCGCCGACCCGCGTTGTGAACGTCACCAGCGTGTTCAGCGGATCGGGGCCGACGACCGGGATGCGTTGGACCGCTGAGACATAGGTCAGATCGTCGACCACGCCGAAGTCCCGGTATTTCTGAGCCGGGGTCGGAGGAGCGGGCACGTCAGGCCACGCCCGCGTCGTGCATCACGAAGTCGACGCCCGCTCTGGTCGGCTGGGCAGCGGTGAGGACGAACGTGTTGATACCCGCCGAGGTCGGCCGCATGACGATGTTCGACGGGAGCTGCTGAACGTCGCATTCGACGGTGATCGTCCTGTCCAATGGCGCACCGAAGATCTCGTAGGCGGCTTGGAACGCCGGTCCGGCGAGCGTGGAGGTCGAGGTGATCGAGGTGATCGTGCCGTGCGCGACGACGGGGTCGACGGGGCCGCCGTCGTGCACGCCGACTGAGAAGGCACCCTGGACCGTCGCGAGGTCCGGCGGAGACTGGGGGAACACGCCACGCTGCCAGGTCAACGTTCCGGTGATCCCGGTGGCGATGATCTGCTCCACCAGCACGACTTGGTAGGAGAAACGATGCAAAAACGAGCGCGCACCCAACACATTGAGCTCGGCTGTCAGCACCAACTGATCCGTGGCCGGGTCGCGATCCAGCGTCGCTGATTCGACCGAGAATGCGAACGCCGTGTTGTCGTTGCTTATACTGGCGAGCCCGACATGAACTGAGCTGCTGCATGCGTTCGCCGGGCTCCATCAGATGCACCCGGCAGGCCGCTCGATGCAACGCGGAATCGTCGTTGATCTCGAACTCGGGCGTCGCGATGCCTGACATCACAACCAATTTCCGGCCGCCAGCACCAAGGTCGACTCTGAGCACCGACGGGGAGGCCACCTCGGCGGGGTTGTCGACATGCAGATCGGTGGTGAGTCCCGCAGGCGAAAGCCTGACCACCGGCGCCGGCACTGTCAAGGCTCGGTAGCCAAGCGAACCGTGGAGTCGATCCAAGTCGACGCGAAACACGAAGCTCTTCCAGAGGGCATCACCGAGCAGGCCCTTCTTGCTGTGACCCCACCCCCGTGATGCGTCCCGGGCGCCGACACCGTCTTCGCGCTGCGCCATTACGCTGACGCCCGCTGGGCACTGCCGGTCGACGCTAGAGCGATAGAGGTTCCGGTTCCGGCCCTGTTCAAGCCCCGCCCGCACCGCCGGTCGGTGGTGATGTAGTTAGCCGCGTGCGGCGGGCACCTGTTCTGGTAGCAGGCTGACCCCGCGGTCGAGCCGCGGTTGCGTAGCTGCGATTGCTCGAGTCGTCGCAGTGGGCTCGCTTCACTGGCTCGCCGTCTAACCAGAGCGTTGTGCGAGGTGCGGTGCGCGGAGAGCGCAAGGGCGGCCCGCCTCGCGGGCGATCGCGAGCGACGCGCCGAACTTGACCGCATGCCTGTTGTGCGGTGTGTCAACAGCGCCTAAAAATTGACCCCCTGGCTTCGGGGCGGGTTCCAGTCATCGTCGCAACACGTGACTGATGATCGGACGGCACTCGGCACTCGGCAGCTTCAGTGCAGGGCGGTGCGAGCGAGTTCTGTGACGGGTGTGTCGGTAGCGGCTGCCCAGGTCTGGGTGGCGGCGGCGAGGGCGAGTGCGCTGCCGTAGAGGACTTGTTCGCCTCCTTGTCGGGTGATCAGGGTGTGCAGAG
>JBBQUT010000019.1:0-84061 GCA_038212215.1 Mycobacteriales bacterium | reverse complement strand
CCCTACTGCTCGCCGGACCACACAGCCTCACCACGCTGCTCACCTGGTCAACCTGGCGCCGAAGACACCAATCCCGAGCCCGCGACTGCCACTATCGACGCCGCGAAAACCAATGATCACGAACTACGGCTGCAGTACTAGTAGGCTGCTCGGGACGAGGCTGTGAGAGCGGGTTCGTACAAGCAATCCGGGACCTCGGGTTGCGAACGGCCAGGTAGCTCAGCTGGTACGAGCGACCGCCTGAAAAGCGGTAGGTCGGCGGTTCGATCCCGCCCCTGGCCACCACATCTCCGGGTTCCGGGGGCTTCGGCCGTGCGGAAGTGGTACTCCCGCCCCTGCCTTGCGCCGCCTCCTACTTGTACCCCGAAGGTTCATCGATAACGGCGCAGCTCTCGAGCCACCCGACGGAACGCCGGCGATCTTCATTCATTCGGAAGGTTATAGGTCATTGAGTGCTTGAGCATTGGCATCGGGGTGAACCCGCAATGCAGGGGCTGGCTGAGCTGGTCCGAATCGGTAAGGAGGTCACCAGGATCGACCGTTAGCCCCCCACGACCGGTGCAGCGCAGTCCGCTTACTCAGGCGCGAGGAGGTCAAGCTGGTCCTTCATCGGTTCAGGGCCATTGCGCCGCCCTGCGGCCTTGCCTGCCCTGCGACTCGGCACGTTGAAATGCTTTCCCAGCGTCTCGGCCTGCTGCTGATAGTTCGAGCCGATGCCCTTGCCGTACAACTGTGTGGGTTCAGCAATCATGCGCTCAAACGTCAGCTTACAAACGGGCTGGCGGTGCTCGATCATGAAAGGCACGTCGTGGGCTCGGACCTCAAGCGCAGCGGTCGATCCTTTGAACCGGTCCCCTTCGTCGTAACCGAATCCGGGATCAAAAAAACCCGCGTAGTGGGTTCGTAACTCACCGCTAGTGGTGTCGTATGCCGTCATTTCGGCTGCAAACATCGGTGGAATGCTGACAGCTTCGTACGACATCAAAAGGTAAAATCGCTCTGGCGTGAGAACGATACGCCTGCCGTCCTCTCGGTGGACGGTCTCCCAATAGTCCTTTGGTTCAGCCCCATGCACCCGGGTCAGGTCCAGAAGAGGCGGGCTCTGTCGCGCGCGGTGACCCACCCGCCCCTTCGCATCGCCACGGAGGTCAAGACTGAGGAAGACTCCCGACGAGAGGTGCAGCGTGTCAGCCGAGACCTCTTCCCCGTTGACAAAGAGAATTGGCTGTACTCGGTGCAGGTCGCGGATGTCCTCGTCCCTGAGTTCGGTGTGGCCGACCGACAGCCGAAGCTGGTTGAGCGTGAGGTCTTCTCGGACGAGAATGGGAAACGAGAGCGGCGCGACTTCTAGATACAGCCTGCCCTCATATCCAGGTGCGATGTCGTCAAAACGATAGCTGTAATCGGTGATGACTCGCGTGAAGACATCCGCCCGTCCGGTCGAACTCTTCGGATTGGCCCTAGCATGAATCTCGTCCGGAAGGTTGAGTCGCTCCTTCAGCGGGATGAGATAAGGAAAGCCGGGGGCCAGGACGGCACCTTCGCCGGCGAGAGAGAATTGGTCCAGCGCGACATCCTGCATACGACGCTCAACCGTTTGGCCGGACGGCAAAAAGCTACAACGCAGGCGATGTGCGACGGCGCCGAGTCGCAGATCCAGGCTCGCGGGTTGGATGCTCCCCGGCGGTATGTCGGAGTCACTCGATGTGATCATCGCTTGCGCGACGGCCTCGGCTAGGTACTGGTTAGGCAGGACCCCGGCGCTGTCGCCGGAGAGGCCTAGCACCGGACACCGCATCGAGGTGGGCCCACGTGCGCCATCTTAGGGCCACCGTCGGCCACTCCCGCGGCACGCCGAGCGCCCCGAGACCGCCGACGGATAGTGTCAATGCGTCTTTACTGCAGTCTTGCGAGGAGCACGCCATCACCGAAGCTGTCGCGAACTCACCATCCGCGCCACACTCACCGGGCACTGTCGAGGTCGAGGTGGCGATTGAGCAGGCGCATGTGAGTCGGCTCTACCTGCAGCTTGACGACCAGCTGGAGCGGGCGAAGGCGACTCTCGATCGGACCGCACGCAGCGCGACCGTCGGTACGCCAGGCGCTCGCGCCGAACGAGACGCCTTCATGCGGCTCTACTCCCAGCGGGTGCGCGCGCTGCAGGATGTCGAGCAGCGGCTGTGTTTCGGCCGCCTCGACCTTGGCGACGGTCGGCGGCGTTACATCGGCCGCATCGGCATGTCGGACGAGGCACGCCAGGAACTGCTCGTGGACTGGCGGGCGCCGGCGGCGGAGCCGTTCTATCAGGCGACCGCGGCACGTCCGACTGGAGTGCTGCGTCGCCGACAGATCTCGAGTGCGAACCGCCGGGTTACCGGCGTGCAGGACGAAGTCCTCGACCTGGCCGGATTCGAGGCCGCCGGCGTGGACGGTGGCCATGTCGTGGTGGGTGATGGCGCGCTGTTCGCCAGCCTGGACGCAGCGCGCAGCGGGCGGATGCGCGACATCGTCGCCACGATTCAGGCCGACCAGGACGAGGTGATCCGGGCGCCGCTGGCCGGAGTGCTCGTGGTGCAGGGCGGGCCCGGGACCGGCAAGACCGCCGTGGCGCTGCACCGCACCGCCTTCCTGCTGTACGCGAATCGCGAGCGCATCGCCCGATCAGGGGTTCTGCTGGTCGGCCCCAACCGGGTGTTCCTGCGCTACATCGATCAGGTGTTGCCTGCCCTGGGCGAGGCGGACGCGGTGGTGATGGCCACACCCGGCGAGCTGTACCCGGGAGTCGTCGCCACCGCGACCGAGGCCGCAGCAGTCATCGCACTCAAAGGCGATGTGCGCATGGCCGCAGTGCTCGCCGAAGCGGTGAAGCGACGTCAGCGCACGATGAGTACGGGACGCCGCCTTGACGTAGAGGGCACGACGATCCAGTTGCAGCCGCGCTACGTCCGCGATGCCCGGGAGCGGGCCCGGCGCACACGCGCGCCGCACAACGTCGCCCGTGTCACCTTCGTCACTGAAGTTCTCGACCAGCTCGTGCGCACGCTTGCCGCCGCACGCCGGGTCGACCTCGAACCAGAGACCCGCGCCGGGTTGATGGCCGAGCTCTATGCCTCGGTCGACGTGCGCCGTGAGGTGAACTGGTGCTGGGCGCCGATCGGCCCCGAGCGCTTGTTGCGCGACCTGTTCGCCGAACCCGAGCGCCTCGGCGAAGCGGCCCGGCGGCTGACCCGCGACGAACGCGCGCTGCTGCGCCGCGACCGCAGCGCCCCATGGACGACGGCCGACGTCGCGCTGCTGGACGAGGCAGCCGAACTGCTCGGGGCGGACGACAGTGCGAGCCAGGCCGACCAGAACCGGGCAGCGGCCGAACGCCGGGCAGAGATCGAGTACGCCGGCCAGGTGCAGGACACCTTCGGTAGCTCGGATTTCACGACTGCGGAGGAGCTGGCCGGCAGATACGCAGGCGAAAGTTCGTTCGGAAACGTCGCCGAACGCGCGGGCGCCGACCGCAACTGGGCTTTTGGCCATGTCGTCGTCGACGAGGCGCAGGAGTTGTCCCCGATGACCTGGCGGCTCCTGATGCGCCGCTGCCCGTCGCGCTCGTTCACGATCGTCGGCGACGTCGCGCAGACTGGGTCGCCAGCGGGTGCGAGAGCATGGGCCGACGTGCTGGAGCCGCACGTCGGCGAGCGGTGGACGCGGGCCGAGCTGAGCGTCAACTACCGCACGCCGCAGCAGGTCATGGACCTGGCTGCGGCCGTGCTCGCGGCCGGCGGATCCTCGGTTCGCGCGCCGACGTCGGCTCGGGTCGGCCGCGACGAGCCCCGCTTCAGCAGGGTGACCGGCGACGTGTTCAGCTCCGACCTGCTCGCCAAGATCGTGTTGGACGAGTGGCAGTCCAGCGCCGAAGGCACCCTCGCGGTGATCACTCCGCGGGTCGGTCACGACACCGCCGCCGCGAGCGTGCGTGCCGCGCTGCCGGCAGGCATCGTCAGCTCCGACTCAGACATGCGCGGCGGCGCGCAGGGCGCGCCGGTGTCGGTGCTCACCGTTGCGAGCGCGAAGGGGCTTGAGTTCGACACGGTCGTGCTCGTCGAGCCAAGCAGCGTCCTGGCTGAATCCGCGTGGGGCCTCAATGACCTCTATGTAGCGATGACGCGCGCCACGCAGCGGCTGCACGTCGTCCACTCCGGCAATCTTCCGGCCGGCATGTCCCCTGACGCGCCCGTCCCCTCGTAACCTGTCTGACGCCATCGCGTCCGCAGTTGGAGACGGCGTTGTCATACCGTGGGTGTACCAAGAAGTGGACGATGGGAATGGCCGTCGCCACCGCGGCGCTTGCACCTTTGAACAGCGTCCCGGTCGAAGAAGGCGCGCGAAGAGAATGAGGCAGAGCTTGTGACCAGCACGACCACCCCCTCGGACGAAGGCGCCGACATGGCGGGGCTTTCTGCCGCCGGCGCTCCCGATCCACGACGTTGGCTCGCACTCGGTGTGATCGCCATTGCCCAGCTGATGGTGGTGCTCGACGCCTCCATCGTGAACATCGCTTTGCCCAGCGCGCAGCACGATCTGGGTATTTCCGACGCCGATCGGCAATGGGTGATCACCGCCTACACGCTCGCCTTCGGCGGACTGCTGCTGCTCGGCGGCCGGATCGCTGACTACCTCGGTCGCAAGCGGGTCTTCCTGATCGGGCTGATCGGCTTCGCGACGGCATCGGCGTTGGGCGGCATCGCCCAAAACGCGATCATGCTGTTTGGAGCGCGAGCGCTGCAGGGCGCGTTTGCCGCCCTGCTCGCCCCGGCCGCATTGTCGTTGATCACGGTGACCTTCACCGAACAACACGAACGGGCCAAGGCATTCGGGGTCTATGGAGGGATTTCTGGCGGCGGCGCTGCGATCGGGCTGATTATGGGTGGCGTGCTCACCGAATATGCGAGCTGGCGGTGGTGCCTGCTAGTTAACGTCCCGATTGCAATCGGTGCTGCCCTCGCTGCGGTGCCGACGGTGCACGAGAGCCGCGCCCACGGCGACCGGCACTACGACATTCCGGGTGCTGCGCTGGTGACCGTCGGCCTGGTCTCGCTGGTCTACGGCTTCACCGAGGCTGCCAAGGCGGGGGTGGGCTGGCTGGCGCCGCAGACGCTGGTACTGCTTGCAGTGGCCGCCGTGCTGCTCGTCGCGTTCGTGGTCGTCGAAGCGCGCACTCCGCACCCGCTGTTGCCGCTTCGGGTGGTCATCGACCGCAACCGTGGCGGGTCTTTCGCCGCGTCGCTGCTGGTCGGCGCCGGCCTGTTCGCGATGTTTCTGTTCCTGACCTATTACTTCCAGATCAATCTCGGCTACAGCCCACTGAAGGCGGGATTCGCTTTCCTGCCGTTCAGCGGCGGGATCATCCTGAGCGCAGGCGCCGCGTCCGCGCTCTTGCCCCGCACCGGGCCGAAACCGTTGATGATCACCGGGCTGGTTATGGGCGCCGCGGGGCTGCTCGATCTCACCCAGCTCAGTGCGGGTTCGAGTTGGCTCACGCACGTAATGCCCGCCGAGATTGTAATAAGCATCGGGATGGCGCTGGTCTTCGTGCCCCTCGCAAGCGTCGCGCTGTTCGGCGTCGACTCGCACGACGCGGGTGTCGCCAGCGCCATGCTCAACACCACCCAACAGATTGGTGGCTCGCTCGGCACCGCGTTGCTCAACACGCTCTACGCGAGCGCGGTGGCCGGGTATCTGAGCTCCCACGCGCCAACTGCGGCAGGGTCGAAAGCCTTCCAGTTGGATGCGTTCCTGCACGGCTACCGCGTCGCGTTCCTGGTCGGCGGGTTGTTGTTGGTCGCGGCGCTGGTCGTCGTAGCGGTGCTTGTCAACGCCAAGCGCGACGAGCTACCGGCCGAGCAAACCCTCGCCGCTGCACCTGCCTGAGCGGCACCGAGATCACCGGCTCTCTCTCGGCCACGCTGATTGGCGGTGCTGCCCTCGACCCGGACGAGCAATATGAGGCGTTTGCTGGCTGGGTCGCCGGACAGGGCATCAGCTTGTACCCGGCACAGGAGGAAGCCGTCCTTGAACTGGTCATTGGCAACAACGTGGTGCTCGCGACGCCGACCGGGTCCGGCAAGTCCCTGGTCGCCGTCGCGGCGCACTATTTCGCGCTTGCAGGTGGGCGCCGGTCGGTCTACACAGCGCCGATCAAGGCGCTGGTGAGTGAGAAGTTCTTCGCCTTGTGTGAGGTGTTTGGCACCCGCAACGTCGGAATGATGACCGGCGACGCAGCCGTGAACGCGGATGCGGCGATTCTTTGCTGCACCGCCGAAATCCTGGCCAACGTCGCACTACGCACCGGGGCCGACAGCGACCTCGCTGTCGTGATCATGGACGAATTCCACTTCTATGCAGATCCCGAGCGTGGCTGGGCCTGGCAGGTGCCGCTGCTGGAACTCCCCCGCGCGCAGTTCCTGCTCATGTCCGCGACACTGGGCGACACCTCCGGTTTGGCGGCCGACCTCGGCCGGCGTACCGGACGCGCCACCGCAAGCGTCACGGCGGACGAGCGTCCGGTGCCCCTGCACCACTACTACGAGTCGACCCCGCTGCACGAAACGATCACCGATCTGCTGGCTGGCGACCAGGCCCCGATCTATGTCGTCCACTTCACCCAGGCCGCAGCCCTGGAGCACGCCCAATCGCTGACCAGCATCAACGTCGCCACCCGGGCCGAACGCGACCTGATCGCCGAGACGATCGGCGCGTTCCGGTTCACGGCAGGCTTCGGCAAGGTGCTCTCCCGTCTGGTGCGCCACGGCATCGGGGTGCACCACGCCGGGATGCTGCCCAAGTACCGGCGCCTCGTCGAGCAGCTCGCCCAGGCCGGCTTGCTGAAGGTCATCTGCGGCACGGACACCTTGGGTGTCGGCATCAACGTACCGATCCGCACCGTTGTCTTCGCGGCATTGAGCAAATACGACGGGCAGCGGCAACGGCAACTGCAGGTGCGCGAATTCCTGCAGATCGCTGGACGGGCCGGGCGGGCTGGTTACGACACCGCCGGCACCGTCGTCGTCCAGGCGCCGGACCACGAGGTCGAGAATGCGAGGCTGCTCGCTCGGGCGGGTGACGATGAGAAGAAGCGCCGCCGGATCGTGCGAAAGCGGCCGCCCGAGGGATTCGTGTCCTGGGGCAAGAGCACCCACGACCGGCTGATGTCCGCCCAGCCGGAATCGCTGACCCCGCAATTCGCAGTCACCCCCGCCATGCTGCTCAACGTCATCGCCCGTCCGGGTGACGCTTTCATCGCGATGCGCAACCTGATCCTGAACAACCACAGCTCGCCGGCTGCCCGCCGCACCCAGGTCCGAGCCGCGATTCGCGCCTACCGAGCCCTGCTTCGCGCCGGGGTGATCGAACGCCTCGATGTCCCCGACGAGCAGGGGCGCACCGTGCGGCTGACTGCCGACCTGCCGATCAACTTCGCGCTCAACCAGCCGCTGTCGACCTTCGCGCTCGCCGCGCTGGAATTGCTCGACCCGGATTCGGAAAGCTACGCCCTTGATGTGGTGTCCGTGCTCGAGTCGACCCTTGAGGATCCACGCCAGGTTCTCGCGGCCCAGCAACGCGCCGCACGCGGCGAGGCGATCGGCGCGATGAAGGCGGAGGGAATCGAATACGACGAGCGCATGGAACTGCTGTCCGAGATCACCCACCCCAAGCCATTGGAGGAGATGCTGCACGGCGCGTTCATGGTGTATCGCCAACGCAATCCGTGGCTCAACGAGGACCAGCTCTCGCCCAAATCGATCGTGCGCGACATGTGGGAGCGCGCGATGACCTTCACCGAATACGTCGCGTTCTACGGCCTGACGCGCAGCGAAGGTCTCGTGCTGCGCTATCTTTCCGACGCCTACCGCGCGCTGCGAACCAGCGTCCCGGACGCCGCACGGACCGAGCCGCTCATCGACATCACCGAATGGCTCGGCGCCCTGGTGCGCCAGGTCGACTCCTCGCTGCTCGACGAATGGGAGCAGCTGAGCTCAGGAGCGGCGCGGGCCGACGTGCTGGCCGAACCGGCGATGTCGGCACCGCTTGCGCTGACGGCCAACGTCCGCGCGTTCACGGTGCTCGTCCGCAATGCGATGTTTCGCCGGGTAGAACTCGCAGCGCTACGTCACTTCGCCGAACTCGGCGAACTCGACAGCGATTCGGGATGGGACGCGGCACGCTGGCAGGCCGCGATCGAGGGCTACTTCAGCGAGTACGACCGGCTCGCAACTGGCGCGGACGCCCGCAACCCGGCACTGCTGCACATCGCGGCCGATGCCGCTGCCTGGCAGGTGCGGCAGGTGTTCGACGACCCGGGCGAGGACCACGACTGGGGCATCAGCGCGCGGATCGACCTGGCGGCGAGCGACGCGGCCGGCGAGCCGGTGGTCTCGGTCACCGACGTCGGGCCGTTCTGAACCCGCGGCTCGTCGCCCGCCGTCGTCAGCGAGTGGCACCCGTCCGCTCGGCTCAGCAGGCCTGCTTGCCCGCCTGCGCGCGCACGTCCGCCACGATCGCGATGGCGTCTGCTGTCGAGGTGAGCGGGTTGACGACGCATGCTCGCAGCGCGAAGCAGCCGTCGACGACAGTCCCGGCGAGGAACGAACGACCGCCGAGTTGCACCGCGCTGAGCAGGGCCTGGTTGTGCGCGTCCAGCCTGTCATCGGACATCCCGTCGGGGCGATGCCGGAAGCAGACGATGCTCATGCCGCTCGCGAGCAGCTCAAGATCGGGGGCAGCGACGACGGCGTCGCGCAAGTGTCCGGCGACGGCGATGTCGCGCTCGATCCGCATCCGGTAGCCGCTGCGGCCGAGCTGGCGCAGCTGCATCCATACCTTGAGCGCGCGAAACGGGCGGGTCTGCTCCAGACCGAACTCGGCGAACCACGGTGGCCCGCCTGGGCCGTACTCGTCGCCGTCGGTGCGCAGGTATGGCGCAACGATGGAGAAGGTGTCGCGGGCAACGGCGCCGTCGCGGATGAGCACCAAGCCGGCATCCACGGGGACATAGAGCCACTTGTGCGGATCGACGGCGAGGCTGTCGGCGCGGGCCAGCGCAGCCAGCTCGTCGCGGTAGCGCTCCAGCAGCAATACCGCGGGTCCGCCGTAGGCGCCGTCCACGTGCAGCCACACGCTGTGGCGTTCGCACACATCCGCGATCTCGCTCAGCGGATCGATGGCTCCGGTGTTGACCGTGCCGGCTGACGCAACGGCCGCGACCGGAATCCGCTCGGCTGCGAGATCGGCAGCGAGCAGTTGCGCCAAGTGCTCAGGACGCACGCGGTGCCCCGCGTCGGATTCGACGACGCGGATGTTCGCCGAGCCGATACCGAGGACCTCGACCGCCTTGGTGACGCAACTGTGTGCCTCGGCACCGGCGTAGACAACGAACTGGTCGGACGAGCCGTTGCGTCGGTCGTCCAGGCCCGCCCGGGTCGCTGCACGGTGGCGGGCCGCAGCCAGTGCTGTGAGCGTGGCCGCCGAACCACCGCTGACGAGCTGGCCCGAGTAGCCTTCTGACCACCCAAGCAAGTCGGCGAACCAGCGCACCACCTGGTGCTCCAGATGGACCGCCGCGTGGTTGCCGCCGGCCACGCTCGGATCCATCGCCGCCGCGAGCGCGGACGCGAAAACCCCCAGCGGATCGGGTGCAGAATTCACCCAGGCTGCAAAGCGTGGATGGCCGTTGCCGAACGGGTACGGGGCGATCTGCGCGCTGAACTCGTCGAGCACCTCGTCGGCGGACACACCGAATTCTGACCACGGCGTCGCTCGCATCGAGTCGAGAAGCTCGCGTGGCGGGCGCCGGTACACCGGCCCGTCGGGCAGCGCGATGAGGTAGTCGGCGATCTGGTCGGCCACGCGGTGCGCGACACGCCGGATGTCAGCGCCTGGCCAGCCGGCCCGCTCCTGCTCGCCCGTACCCTCGCTGCGCTCGCTCATCGCTCGATCCTCGCGCAGCAGCGCGCAGCGGCGCACGAGTCGGGTCAGCGAAACGTCATGATCAGGCGGAGCCGCACGATGGCAGCCCACTGCCCGCGGAGCAGGTCGCCCTCGCCGGCGAGCTCACTGACCTCGCTCGCGAAGCCTGCCAGCGCCTCGGCCACGTCCGCCCGACCCAGATCGCTGATGATGTCGTCGGACGCCCTCAGTAAGGCTCGACGCGACCCGAATGGCCGTCCGAGAGCGAGTTCACGAATCCACCGGCTGCTCGCGCAGCACGGACGCAGCAGGGCCGCGGCCGCCTCCCGCGGGGCGCAGTCGAAGGCCGCGACGTCGATCAGATCCGACTGTGCGCCGCGGGTGGCCAACAACTGCGTCACGTTCATTGAGCGCGACGCTAGGCGCGCGGTGTTTCCGAACTGTTGCGCCAGCAACCGCAGTTGCGGTTCATTGGTCGCGCCAGCTGCGACCCATCAGTCTGCGGGGTCAGCCGCCTGGCCCGGGGTGTGGCTCAGGACCGGCTCGACCAAGGTTTCCGGAGCGCTCTGCGCGGCAGCGGCCGCACGGGCGGCCTGCTGGCCGGACACGGTCCGTAGCGGGATTTCCTTCATCGAGACCGCGAGGCCGAACGCCACGACAACGATGCAGGCCGCGACGAGGAACACGAGATTCATCGCGTCGGAGAAGCCCACCAGAATCGGGTGCCGAATCGCTTCGGGCAGCGTCGATATACCGGAGGTGTTGTTCAGGTCGAACGAGTGCCCAGCCGGTAACTGCTTCCCGGACTTAGCCAGCTGCTCGGTGATGTTCGATCCGGCAGAGGTGAACAGCACAGACAGAAAGACCGCCGTGCCGAGCGTGCCACCCATCTGACGGAAGAAGGTCGCCGACGCGGTCGTGACACCCATGTCACGCGGCTCGACGGCGTTCTGCATGGCCAGGATGATCGTCTGCATATTGAGGCCGAGACCCGCTCCGAAGATCAACATGTAGATGTCGGTCTGCCAGAGCGGCGTGTCCGCACCGATCTGCGTCATCAGCCCGAGCCCGAGCACGAGCAGCGCCGACCCCACGACCGGGAAAATCTTGTAACGCCCGGTGCGCGAAGTGAACTGGCCGGCGGTGAGCGCCGCGGTCATGATGCCCACGACCAGCGGCAGGATCAGCAACCCGGACTGGGTGGGCGAGGCACCTTTCACGATCTGCAGATACAGCGGGATCGATGCAATGCCGCCAAACATCCCGATGCCGATGATGAACGACTGCGCCGCGCCGGTCGCAAAGACGCTCCCGCGAAACAATCGCAGCGGCAGCAGCGCCTCGTCACCCATCGCCGCCTCGATCCGCAGGAACGCAGCGATTCCCGCGGCGCCGGTGAGGTAGCATGCGAACGCGCCCGCGGACCCCCAACCCCAGGTGCGGCCTTGCTCGGCGATGATCAGCAGCGGGACCAGGCCGACGACGAGCGCGAGCGCGCCCCACCAGTCGATGCGGGGCTCGCGCCGGGTGTAGTCGAGGTGCAGGTTGCGTATGACGACCGCGAGAGCGATGAAGCCGATCGGGACGTTGATGTAGAAGATCCACCGCCAGCCGGTGATGCCCAGGATGCTGGACTGACCGGCGAAGAAACCTCCCACGACCGGTCCGAGCACGCTCGACGTCGCAAAGACCGCCATGAAGTAGCCCTGGTAGCGGGCACGCTCGCGCGGCGGGATGATGTCGCCGATGATGGCAAACGCCAGCGAGAACAACCCGCCGGCCCCGACCCCTTGGAACGCGCGGAACGCGGCAAGCATGTACATCGACGTGGACAGCCCGCACAGTGCCGAGCCGAGGACGAAAACGCTGATCGCGAACATGAACAGCGGCTTTCGCCCGTAGATGTCGGAGAGCTTTCCGTATAGCGGCGTCGTGATCGTCGAGGTGATCAGGAACGCGGTCGTCACCCAGGCCTGTATCGACAGGCCGTGCAGATTGTCGCCGATGGTGCGGATCGCGGTGGCGACAATGGTCTGGTCGAGCGCCGCCAGGAACATGCCAAGCATCAAGCCGGACAGGATGGTCATGATCGCGCGGTGGCTGAGCGCTCCGTCGTCGGGCGTGGCGGGTTCGGACACCGGTCGTACTACAGAGGCTGACATTCGGCCGTTCCTTCCGTGCTACTGGACGCGGGCAGGCGCGGCAAAGCCGCCCGGTCGCATCCCGTAGCTAGCTGTCTCGAAATCGTGGGTAAAGCGCGCAAGCATCTCGCTGAACCGGCGAAGATCATCTTCGCTCCAGTCCTCGAGCATCTGCGCGAAGTGCTGCATCTTGATCCGGTCATGCTCGGCAAGCACGTCCGCTGCACGCGCGGTGGTGACCAGCAGGCTCGCCCGACCATCGACGGGGTCGGCGCGGCGTTCCAGCAGTCCGTCCTTGACCAAACCGGCGACCTGTCGGCTTACCGTGGACGGGTCGGAGTGCAGGCATTCTGCGACCGAACTTGCCCGGACCGGACCTTCGGTGGCGACGCACTTGAGCAACACGTGCGCCGACCATTCGACATCGTGTGCAGCGGCCGCCAGCAGTTGGGCGCGGGCCTGGTTGAACGTGCGCATCAGGCCGATGAAGGTGTCGGCAACCAGCACGACCTCCGGGGACGCGGTCACTTCGGCGTCCAAGGCTTTCATTGCGCACTCCCCTGCTCGCATTGCCGTACCAATGCGTGTGTCATACAACTAGATGTTAGATGCAAGCATCTACCAATCTGGGGACAAATGCAAAACGACCTCTTTGCCAGACGGGCGGAGCCCGGCAGAGTGGCAGACCTAACCGCCTACGCGAGAGGTACCCGCGATGACCGATGTGCTCACCCCGCCGGACACGGCTAGGGCAACGCGCGGCGCCGTCCAGCAGTGGTTGGACGACTTCGCCCGCACGCTCAGCAGCGGGGATATCGACGGCGCTGCAGCCCTGTTCGGTGCTGACAGCTACTGGCGAGATCTGATCGCCTTCACCTGGAACCTCAGGACGGTCGAGGGCCCGGCGGGCGTCGCGGATCTGCTCGCGGCCACGCTCGCGCGCGTGCAACCGAGTGGGTGGCGCATCACCGCCGGCGAAGCGCCCACCGACACCGGCGGCGTGCTCGAGGCATGGATCGAATTCGAGACCTCCGTCGGACGCGGCAAGGGCAACCTGCGGCTGCGCGACGGCAAGGCCTGGACGCTGCTGACGACGCTCTACGAGCTGAGCGGTCACGAGGAACCCGCCGGCGGCAGGCGCGCGATGGGAGCCCAGCACGGCGCGAATCGTGAGCGTGAGACCTGGATGGAGAGCCGCGAACGCGAGGCGCGCGAACTCGGCTACGAGACCCAGCCCTACGTCCTGATCGTGGGCGGCGGACAGGGCGGCATCGCGCTCGGCGCCCGGCTGCGCCAGCTCGACGTGCCGACGATCGTTGTCGACAAGCACCCGCGCCCCGGTGACCAGTGGCGCAACCGGTACAAGTCCCTGTGCCTGCACGACCCGGTCTGGTACGACCACCTGCCCTACATCAAATTCCCCGACAACTGGCCGGTGTTCGCGCCCAAGGACAAGATCGCGGACTGGCTCGAGTCCTATGCCACCGTCATGGAGCTCAACTACTGGGCCAACACCGAGGCCAAGTCGGCGAGCTACGACGAAGCAACTGGTGAATGGAAGGTGACCCTCGAGCGCGAGGGCAAGCCGGTCGTGGTGCGGCCCAAACAGCTCGTCCTCGCTACCGGGATGTCCGGAAAGCCGAACCTGCCCGACTTCCCGGGCATGGACGTGTTCCGCGGGGACCAGCACCATTCGTCGGCGCATCCTGGCCCGGACGCCTACCGCGGCAAGAAGTGCGTGGTGATCGGTTCCAACAACTCCGCGTTCGACATCTGCGGTGCGCTGTGGGAGAAGGGCGCCGAGGTGACGATGGTGCAGCGCTCGTCCACCCACATCGTTCGCTCGGACACGCTGATGGACATCGGTCTCGGCGGGCTGTACTCGGAGGCCGCGGTCGCCGGCGGGATGACGACAGAGAAGGCAGATCTGACCTTCGCGTCGTTGCCGTACCGGATCATGCACGAGTTCCAGATTCCCGCGTACCAAGCGATGGCAGAGCGGGACAAGGACTTCTACGACCGGTTGGAGAAGTCCGGTTTCGATCACGACTGGGGCGAGGACGGCTCAGGGCTGTTCATGAAGTACCTGCGCCGCGGGTCGGGCTACTACATCGACGTGGGCTCCGCGGATCTGGTGGCCAACGGCGAAGTCGCGCTCGTGAAGGGACAGGTCGATCACCTCACCGAGACCGCAGTGGTGCTGGCGGACGGAACCGAGCTTCCGGCGGACCTGGTCGTCTACGCCACCGGGTACGGCTCGATGAACGGCTGGGCGGCCGATCTGATCTCGCCGGAGGTCGCGGACCGGCTGGGAAAGGTGTGGGGTCTCGGCTCGGACACCGCCAAGGATCCGGGCCCGTGGGAGGGTGAGGAGCGCAACATGTGGAAGCCCACCCAGGTGGAGGCGCTCTGGATGCACGGCGGCAACCTGCACCAGTCACGGCACTATTCGCTCTATCTGGCTCTGCAACTCAAGGCTCGCCAGGTCGGCATCGACACCCCGGTGTACGGCCTCGCCGAAGTGCACCACCTCAAGTAAAGCGATCAGGCGTCGCGGAGGCCCAGGATCTCGAGGGCCTCCGCGCGCATCTGCACCTTGCGCACCTTCCCGGTCACGGTCATCGGGAAGTCGTCCACCACGTGCACGTAGCGCGGGATCTTGTAGTGCGCGAGCTTGCCGCTACAGAACTCGCGCAGCGACTCGGCGTCCATTGCAGCGCCAGGTCGCAGGCGCACCCAGGCCATCAACTCCTCGCCGAATTTCTCGTCCGGGACGCCGATGACCTGCGCATCGAGGATGTCCGGGTGGGCGTACAGGAACTCCTCGACCTCGCGGGGGTACACGTTCTCGCCGCCTCGAATGACCAGGTCCTTGATCCGCCCGACGATGTTCAGGTAGCCGTCGCTATCCATGACGGCCAGGTCGCCGGTGTGCATCCAGCCGTTTCGCAGCACCTCTGCCGTCTTCTGCGCTTGATCCCAGTACCCGAGCATCACCGAATAGGCCCGGGTGCACAGCTCGCCCGCCTGTCCACGCGGTACCGGCAGGTCGGTCTCCGGGTTGACGACCATCACCTCCACGTGCGGATGCACTCGCCCGACCGTGCTCGTGCGCCGGTCGAGCGAATCGTCCTTGCGGGTCTGCGTCGAGACCGGTGAGGTCTCGGTCATGCCGTAGGCGATGGTGACTTCGTCCATGTGCATCTCGCTGATCACCCGCTTCATGACCTCGACCGGGCACGGCGAGCCGGCCATGCAGCCGGTGCGCAGCGTGCTCAGGTCGTAGTCGGCGAAGTTCGGCAGCGCGAGCTCGGCGATGAACATCGTCGGGACGCCGTAGAGCGACGTGCACTGCTCGTCCTGGACGGCCCGAAGCGTCGCTGCGGGGTCAAAGCCGGGCGCCGGGATGACGATGCAGGCACCGTGCGAAGTGGCGGCCAGATTGCCCATGACCATGCCGAAGCAGTGGTAGAACGGCACCGGGACGCAGACGCGGTCGTGCTCGGTGTAGCTCATCCCCTCGCCGACAAAGTAGCCGTTGTTGAGGATGTTGTGATGGCTCAGGGTGGCGCCCTTGGGAAAGCCTGTCGTCCCAGAGGTGTATTGGATGTTGATCGGGTCGTCGAAGCCGAGTTCGGCCGAGCGCGCGCCGACCTGCGCTGAGCTCACCGCGGCGCCGTCGGCCAGCAACGCCTCCCAACTCGCATCACCGAGATAGACAACGTCGCGGAGATCCGGGAGGCCGCCGCGCACCTCCTCGATCATCTGCCGATAGTCGCTGGTCTTGAACGACACCGCCGAGATGAGGGTGCCAATGCCTGCTTGGCGCAGCACGAAGTCGAGTTCGTGGGTCCGGTAGGCCGGGTTGATGTTGACCAGGATCGCTCCGACTCGCGCCGTGGCGTATTGCGAAAGAAACCAGGCGGCGGAGTTCGGGCCCCAGATTCCGACGCGATCGCCGCGCTCGATGCCGCGGGCGAGCAACCCGCGCGCGACCGCGTCGACGGCTGCGTCGAGTTCGGCGTAGCTGAAGCGAATGCCGCTCGCCACGTCGACCAGTGCGCCACGATCGGGAAAGCGGGCGACGGTGCGCCTGAGGTTGGCGTCGATGGTCTCGCCGAGCAGGGGCGTATCCGAGATGCCGGATTCGTAGGACGCCGGGTTCGCGGCTGACATGGCGCTGAGCCTAGGGGGTCGCGCTGCAATTCGCTGCACGGTCGGCACCGCCCTCGCGACACGAAGGCGGACGTGCAGAGGCGCCGCACCGATGTCTGGTGCGGCGCCTCGTGACGCGTGCGTCTTTGTACGAAAAGTCTCTGGCGGCCTGACGTGGCGCCGGGTTCTATTCACCGGCGGCCTAGGCCAATCGCGCTGTCGGAAGTCAGGCTTCGACGGTCGCGAGGGTGTTGCCTTCGAGCAACGAGCGTACTTCGGATTCGCGGTAGCGGCGGTGGCCGCCGAGCGTACGAATCGAGGTCAGCTTGCCAGCTTTCGCCCAGCGTGTCACGGTCTTCGGGTCGACGCGGAAAAGCGTCGCGACCTCGGACGGAGTGAGCAGCGGCTCGGATTCCGGACGTTGACGAGATGTCGTCATCAGATCCCCCTTTCTCGGGGTTAGAGGGCACTCGAGGCATGTTTGCCCAAGTGAAGCGCGAGTCCTGGTGCGCGCTACACGTCGAGTATCCCTTTCGCCAGGGAACATGCCCAGTCGAAGCAGGCGAAGTGTCCACTGTGTGCCACGCACAATACCGTGTCCGCTTCTACCGTTTTATCGGCACCGTCTGCTAAGTCAGCTATCGCGCGGGCGGCGCACCTGCGCTGCGAATGCCCACACCGGCGCGGTACGCTGAGCGAACGACGATGACAGTTTCCCCGGCAGGGCCGCTACGCGCCGCCTGAGCCGGCTTACCTGGTAAGCGAGGGGGTCGAGCCATGGGGCGCGGCCGTGCCAAGGCCAAGCAGCAGAAGGTGGCCAGGGAGCTCAAGTACAACTCCCAAGTTACCGATTTTGACGCCCTCCAGCGTGAGCTACGCGGCGATTCGCCGCGGGTCGACACTGCTGAGGACGATGCGGACGACCTCGAGGACGACGGGGGCAGCTGGGCGAGTACACGGCGCTGACGGCTGCCCTTCGGATCCGAACGGCGAACGCCGTTCGGCGACGAAATCAGCGACAGCGCGCTCGTTCTGCTTCGGTTCGAGAGGTATTTTGGCGTGCGGGCGGGCGAGCGAACCGGCCAGCACGGCCCGCCAGGTCACTTCGTGCCACTCAAATCATCATCTATCTGGCACGCAATGATCAGGTCGCTATCCCCACGTGGCGGCGGCGCCCGCGTAGTCGGCGCTCAGCCTGACCGGGTCGAACGCCGCTCCGGATGACGCCGGCGGCGCGGCGCGGAGCTCGCCACAGGCCCAGGCGGGAACGCCGCGCTCGCGCAGCAGCGCGAGCGCGTCCTCGACCCGCTCAGCGGACACCACGGCGATCATGCCGACGCCGAGGTTGAAGACGAGTTCGAGTTCCGGGCGTTGGATCGATCCCGCCCGCGCGATCAGATCGAAGATCGGCTGCGGCGCCCAAGTGGACCGATCGACGAAGGCGCGCACGCCGGCGGGCAGCACCCGGGCGAGATTGCCTGCCAGCCCGCCACCGGTGATGTGCGCAAACGCACGCGCACCCACGCCCGCAACGAGAGCCAGGCAGTCCAGCGCATAGACCCGGGTCGGCGTGAGCAGTTCGTCGGCGAGGCTTAGTCCGCCCAGCTCCCCGGGATGGGCGGCGAGGTCGAAGCCGGCTCGCTCGAGCAGCACGTGGCGTACCAGCGAAAAGCCGTTCGAGTGCAGCCCCGAGGAGCCGAGTGCGATCAGCACGTCGCCGGGGCGCACCAACTCCGGTCCCAAGATCGCGTCGGCGTTCACGACGCCTACCCCGGTGCCGGACACGTCGTACTCGTCCGGGCGCAGCACTCCTGGGTGTTCGGCGGTCTCGCCGCCGACCAGCGCGCAGCCCGCCAGCTCGCACCCGCGCGCAATGCCCGCCACGATGGCGGCGATCTTCTCCGGGACGAGCTTGCCGGTCGCGATGTAGTCACTGAGCAGCAGCGGCTCGGCTCCCACCACGACCAAGTCGTCGACCACCATCGCGACCAGATCGATGCCGATGGTGTCGTGTCGGTCAACAGCCTGCGCTATCGCGATCTTGGTGCCGACCCCGTCGGTGGAACTGGCCAGCACCGGCTGCGGGTACTTCGCGATGTCGAGCTGGAAGAGCCCGGCGAATCCACCCAAGCCGCCGAGCACCTCCGGGCGCGTGGTGCGTCGGACGGACGCCTTCATCAGCTCGACGGCGCGCTCGCCAGCTGCGATGTCGACACCGGCGCCGGCATAGGACGTCGGTCGGTCGCTCATCGGCAGAGCTCGATCATGGCCGAAGCTCGATCATGGCCGAAGCAGCGCGTCCTCGGCCGTGTAGCCCGCAGCGTGCTCGACCTCGCGACCCGGGCCGTGCACGGACTTCTCGATGCCTTCCAGCACGTGTTTGCCGACGACATCCGGCAGCGCGATCGGGTATTCGCCGTCGAAGCAGGCCATACACAGGCGGCTGCGTGGCTGCTCGCTGGCGGCGATCAGACCCTCCAGCGAGACGTAGCCGAGCGAGTCTGCGCCGACCGAGCGCCGGATCCCGTCGACGTCGAGCCCGTTGGCGATCAGTTCGGCTTTGGACGCGAAGTCAATGCCGTAGAAGCACGGCCACTTCACCGGTGGCGAGGAGATCCGAACGTGCACCTCGAGCGCACCTGCCTCGCGCAGCATCCTGATCAGTGCACGTTGGGTGTTACCACGCACGATCGAGTCGTCGACGACGACGAGGCGCTTGCCACGGATCACATCGCGCAGCGGATTGAGCTTTAGCCGGATGCCGAGCTGACGGATGGTTTGCGAGGGCTGGATGAACGTCCGTCCGACGTAGGCGTTCTTGACGAGGCCGAGGCCATACGGAATGCCGGACGCCTCGGCGTAGCCGATCGCGGCGGGGGTGCCCGACTCGGGCACCGGGATGACGAGATCCGCCTCGGCCGGGTGCTCCTCGGCCAGCCGGCGGCCGACCGCGACACGCGCGGAATGCACGCTGCGCCCGGCGATGGTGGTGTCCGGGCGCGCAAGGTAGACGTACTCGAACAGGCAGCCCTTGGGGTCGGGGTTGGCGAAACGCTGGGAGCGCAGCCCGTCGTCGTCGATCGCCAGCAGCTCACCCGGCTCGATCTCCCGGACGAAGCTGGCACCGACGATGTCGAGCGCCGCAGTCTCGGAGGTGACCACCCAGCCCCGTTCGAGCCGGCCGAGCACCAGCGGACGCACGCCCTGCGGATCGCGGGCGGCGTACAGGGTGTGCTCGTCCATGAAGACCAGCGAGAAGGCGCCGCACAGCTTCGGCAGCACGTCCATCGCGGCCTGCTCGAGGGATACGTCCGGCCGCGCGGCAAGCATGGCAGTCAGCAGATCGGAGTCGGTGGTACCCCCGAAATGGGACGTGACGATCCCGTCCGCGCGCGCCTGCGCGAACAACTCCACCGTGTTCACCAGATTGCCGTTGTGCCCGAGCGCGAGCCCGGTGCCGGCCGCCGTCGTGCGGAAGCTCGGCTGCGCATTCTCCCAGGTGGTCGATCCGGTGGTGGAGTAGCGCGTGTGCCCGATCGCGATGTTGCCCTGGAGCGTGGCGAGGGTGGCTTCGTCGAAGACCTGGGAGACCAGGCCCAGATCCTTGAAGACCAGCAGCGTGGAGCCATCGCTCACAGCGATGCCGGCAGCTTCCTGGCCTCGGTGCTGCAGCGCGTACAGCCCGAAGTAGGTGAGCTTGGCCACCTGTTCACCAGCGGCCCAGACACCGAACACCCCGCAGGCGTCCTGGGGTCCCTTGTCGTCGGGGAGGAGATCGTGGGTCAGCTTGCCGTCACCGCGTGAGACCACGTCACTTACTGTACGGGCTGAGCAGCAGCGCTCAATCAGGACAGCGCTGGATCAGGACCGCGGCTCGATCAGGACAGCAGCGGCAGGTACGCGCTGAGATCGGCCCGATTGCCGCTCGCGCTCACCGATGCGTCGGCGACGGCATCGGCGAACGCGATCCGGCCCGTGGCGAGGCGCAGCCAGGTAACTGGGTCAGTCTCGACCACATTCGGCGGGGTGCCTCGGGTGTGCCGCGGGCCTGGGATCGCCTGGACTGCCACGAACGGCGGAACCCGCAACTCGACCGAGCGGCCGGGCGCCTGCGCGGCGAGCAGCTCGGCGAGCGCACGAACGGCGGTGGAGAGCGCAGCACGTACGAGCGGCACCGGAGCCACCGTGGGGACCGAGCGCGACAGATCGTCGCAGTGCACGACCAGGTCGATCACCCGGGTGTCGGCCCAGTCGCGCGCAGTGATCGCCCCGCCGCGCCCCTCGACGGCGACCCGGTCGGCGACGCCCGCCCGCGCCGCGAGCAGCGCCGCACCCGCCCGAATCTCGGCGATCACGTCGCTCGGCGGCCCGGTTGCGGCGGCCCGTGCCAACTCCGAGACGTCCTGCGCTGCCGCCGGGTAGCCCCGCACGTAATCGGCCATCGAGTGCGCCGGGCCCGCCGCACGCGTGTCCAGCACCATGGCGAAGCGGCGCTGCAGGACCACCAGGTGCCCGGCGAGGGTGCGCACCCGCCAGCCGGGAAGGACCGACGACGCATCGAAGGACGCCTCCGGCAGCGCCTGCAACCAGTCGGCTGCCACCTCGGCCTGCTGTATGAACGCATCGATGCGCGACGCAAGGACGGTCATCGCTCTCGTCCGCTCAGCTGAAGCGGGCGCGGAGCGCACCGCGCCACGCTCGGCGCAGCACACGCAGCGAGACGGCGAACTGCCCCTGGACGTCCAGGTCGATCTCCAGCACGTCGACCACGCCGATGCGCGCATGCGGCAGCCCGCGTGCGCTACAGAGGTTCGTGAAGCGCTCCTCCGCGGTACGCGGCACCGACACCAGGGCGCGCCCGGCCGACTCGCTGAACAGCGCGACAAACGGGTCCTGACCCTCGGGCAGCACCACACGCGCGCCGGCGCTACCGAGCAGGCAGGACTCGACGAGCGCCTGGGCCAACCCGCCCTCAGCGAGATCGTGCGCGGAGGCGATCAGGCCGTCGCGCGATGAGTCGATCAGAACGTCGGCTAGCAGACGCTCCCGGTCGAAGTCGACGACCGGGGGGTGACCGCCGAGGAAACCGTGCACCACCCGTGCCCACTCCGACCCGCCGAACTCGTCGCGGGTCTGGCCGAGCAGGTAGATCACAGCTCCCTCGGTGCCGAACCCGGTCCGGGTGCGTCGGGTCACATCGTCGATCACGCCCAGCACACCGACGACCGGCGTCGGCAGGATTGGCGTCGTCCCGGTCTGGTTGTAAAAGCTGACGTTGCCGCCGGTCACCGGGGTCCCGAGCGCCAGGCAGCCGTCGGCCAGCCCGCGGACCGCCTCGGCGAACTGCCACATGACGCCCGGATCCTCCGGTGAGCCGAAGTTGAGGCAGTCCGACACGGCAAGCGGACGCGCGCCAGTCGTGGCCACGTTGCGGTAGGCCTCGGCCAGCGCCAGTTGCGCCCCTGCGTACGGGTCCAGCCGCGTATAGCGGCTGTTGCAGTCGACTGAGATCGCGATGCCGCGGTTGGTTGCCTCGTCCAGGCGGATCATGCCGGCGTCCTCGGGTTGCGCCAGAACGGTGTTGCCGAGCACGAAGCGGTCGTACTGGTCGGTGATCCATGACTTGTCGGCCAGGTTGGGCGAGCCGACCATCCGCAGCAGCGTCCGCTGCAAGTCGGCGCCGTCACGCGGGCGCGGCAGCCGGTGCCCGTCGTGCTCAAGCCAGATGTCCTGGTCCATCGGGCGCTTGACGGGGCGTCGGTACACCGGGGCTTCCTGCGCGGCCGTGCGCGGCGGCAGGTCGACGATCAGTTCGCCGTGCCAGCGCATCCGCAGCCGGTCGGTATCGGTGACCGTCCCGATGACGGTCGCGGTCACCTCCCACTTCCCGCACAGCGCGAGGAAAGCATCGAGGTGCTCGGGCGTCACCACCGCCATCATCCGTTCCTGCGACTCGCTCATCAGGATCTCTTCCGGAGCGAGCGTCGGGTCGCGCAACGGGACGAGATCGAGGTCGACGTCCATCCCGCCCGCGCCGGCTGCGGCCAGTTCCGTCGTCGCGCAGGAGAGCCCCGCCGCGCCGAGGTCCTGGATGCCGACGACGAGGTCCGCAGCGAAGATCTCCAGGCAGCACTCGATCAGCACCTTCTCGGCGAACGGATCGCCTACCTGGACCGCCGGGCGTTTGGATGGTTTTGCGTCCTCGAAGCTTGCGCTCGCGAGGACCGAGGCGCCGCCGATGCCGTCGCCGCCGGTGCGTGCGCCGAACAGCACGATCAAGTTGCCCGGCCCGTCGCCCTTGGCGAGCTTGATGGCGTCGGTTCGCAGCACCCCGACGCAGAGCGCGTTGACCAGCGGGTTGCCGGCGTAGCACTCATCGAAGGACACCTCGCCGCCGATGTTGGGCAGCCCCAGGCAGTTGCCGTACCCGCCGACACCGGCGACGACGCCGGGCAGAACCCGCGCCGTGTCCGGAGCGTCCAGGGGGCCGAAGCGCAGTGAGTCCAGCACCGCGATCGGGCGGGCGCCCATGGTGAGGATGTCGCGCACGATCCCGCCGACGCCGGTCGCTGCGCCCTGGTACGGCTCGACGTAGGACGGGTGATTGTGCGACTCGATCTTAAAGGTGACGGCCCAGCCGTCGCCTACGTCGACGACCCCGGCGTTCTCGCCCATTCCCACCAGCAGGGCATCCGTTTTCGGTGCCTTCTCGGCGAACTGCCGCAAGTGGATCTTGGACGATTTGTACGAGCAGTGCTCGCTCCACATCACGCTGTAGATCGCCAGCTCGCAGGACGTGGGCCGCCGGGCGAGGATCTCGTGCAGTCGACGGTATTCGTCCTCGCGCAGGCCCAGCTCCGCCGCCGGCTGCGGCTGATCCGGTGTCCGTTCCGCGACCTCGACGGTGTCCAATGCCAATTGTTGCGCCCCCATCGCTTGCTTCGCGACCATCGTTTCGTTCGGGACGATCTCCTCGTTCGCCGTCATCGCTGCAGTCCAGCCGCGTCGGCTCCGGTCAGGCTGAGGAAGAAGCGGAGCCCGTCGGTGCCCGGACCGGTCAGCGCCTCGACAGCGTGCTCCGGGTGCGGCATCAGTCCGAGCACGTTGCCCGCCTCGTTGCGGATGCCGGCGATGTTGCGATAGCTGCCGTTCGGATTTTCCTCGAGGTAGCGCACGACCACGCGTCCGGTCGCCTCCAGGTCGTCGAGCGTTCGCTCGTCCGCAACGTAGGCGCCCTCGCCGCTCTTGAGCGGGATCACCAGTTCCTCGCCCTCGCGGTACCCGGCCGTCCAGGGTGATGCGGTGCTCTCGACGCGCAGCCGCTGTTGCTTGCACACGAATTTGCGCAGCCGGTTTCGGATCAGCGCGCCGGGCAGCAGATGCGCCTCGCAGAGCACCTGAAAGCCGTTGCAGATGCCGAGCACGGGCAGGCCGTCGCGAGCAGCGTCGATCACCGCCGCCATCACCGGCGAGAAGCGAGCGATCGCGCCGCAGCGCAAATAGTCGCCGTAGGAGAAACCGCCCGGCAGGATCACGGCGGCCACGTCGTTCAATGCCGCGTCGGCGTGCCACAACGGCACCGCATCGCCGCCGGCGAGGCGCACCGCGCGCATCGCGTCGCGATCGTCGAGACTGCCCGGAAAGCTGACCACACCCACGCGAACCGGCACGCGGTCAGGCTACCGGTCGGCGCGATCAGCGGTGGATCGTGAAGTTCTCGATCACCGGGTTGGCGAGCAGGGTGTCGGCGAGTTCGGTGAGCGCATCGTCGTCGACGCTGTCCTCGACCTCGAGTTCGAAGTGCTTGCCCTGCCGCACGTCGCTCACGCCGGCGATGCCGAGCCGGTCGAGAGCGCCCACTATCGCTTGGCCCTGCGGATCGAGGATCTCGGGCTTGAGCACGACGTCGACGACCACGCGGGCCACGGGCAACTCCAGAGAAGTCGGGGTTCGGAAGGCAACGCTGCAGCCGAGCCTAGCGAGCTCGAGTCAGCGCCAGCCGACCCGCTTCAACAGTCCCAACGACCGCGTCATGATCTTGGCGAACTGCTCCTGGGAGAGCTTGCCGGGCGGGGCGAGGTTAGCGAGTCGCTGCCGGCTCAGGGTCTGCGCCTCGGTGTACTTGAGCAGGCCCTCGCTGCCGTGTCGCCGGCCGACCCCGGATTCCCCCATCCCGCCCATCGGGGCGTCGACGGAGCCCCACGCGGCGCCGTACCCCTCGTTGATGTTGACGGTGCCGGCGCGCAGACGGGCTCCGACTTCACGTCCCCGGCTCACGCTGCGCGTCCAGATGGAGGCGTTGAGACCGTAGACCGTGTCGTTCGCCTGCGCGATCGCGTCGTCCAGTGCGGTGAATCGGTAGATCGACACGAGTGGGCCGAAGGTTTCCCCCGCGAAGCAACTTGCTGCAGGCGTGACGTTGCTCAGCACCGTCGGTTCGAAGAACAGCGGGCCGAGATCCGGACGGGCGTGTCCGCCGGCATGCACGGTCGCGCCGTGCGATACCGCGTCCTCGACGTGCTTGGTGACCACCGCGAGCTGGTCGGCGGTCGTCAACGAACCCATGTCGTAGCTGAAGTCGTAGCCGCCGCCGAGCACCATGTCCTGCACCGCACGCACGAAGCGGGGGACGAAACGGTCGTAGCCGCCGTCCTGCACGTACATCCGCTCGATCGAGATGCAGAGCTGCCCGCTGGAGGAGAAGCACGCGCGTACGGCGCCCTCGACGGCGCGGTCGAGGTCGGCGTCGTCCAGCACGAGCATGGCGTTCTTGCCGCCCAACTCGGCCGAGCAGCCGATCAGCCGCGCGGCGGCCTGCTCGGCAATACGCTTGCCGCTGGCGGTGGACCCGGTGAACATCAGGTAGTCCGCGCCGTCAACCAGCGCAGTGCCGATGCTCGATCCGCGACCGAGCACGAGTTGCCACAGGTCCGCTGGCAGACCCGCCTCGCGGGTCAGCGCCAGGCTCCACAGGGCGGTAAGGGCGGTCTGGTTGTCTGGCTTCTGCACCACGGCATTGCCTGCGAGCAAGGCCGGAATCGTGTCGCTCACGGCGAGGGACAACGGATAGTTCCACGGCGAGATGACCGTGACCACGCCCTTGGGCGGGCGCAGTTCGCGGGTCGCGGTAAGGCCTGGCAGCAGCCCGGTCCTGCGCTTGGCGCGCAGCAACCCACGGGCGACGCGGGAGTAGTAGCGCGCGGTGATGGCGACGTCGGCCACCTCGAGGAAGGCGTCGCGGCGGGTTTTGCCGTTCTCGGCCTGGATGAGATCCATGATCTCGTCCTGCCGCTGCAGGATCAGATCGTGCAGCCGCAGGAACACCTTCGCCCGCTGCTGCACCGGCGTCGCGGCCCACGCACGCTGCGCGGCGCGGGCCCGCTCGAACGCCGCTACGACGTCGGCCGAACTGCATTGGGGTAGCACCGCGATCCGTTCGCCGTTGTAGGGCGCGAACGTCTCCACGGTGTCGCCGGACGTGCACGGCACCTGGGCCAGCAACTTCTTGGCGCCACCGTCCGCCAGGATGCGCGGGAGTGCAGCGAAGCGGAGGGCCGTCATGAGCGAGCCCCGCGAGCGAATGACACATGGGCATGGCCTTCGGCGGCCGGAGCGAAGCGGAGGGCGGTCATGCCCCACATACTGGACCTCGCGGCGCCGATCCGCATACCTCGTAGCGGCCACTTCATAGGTGACACGTCATGAAGCGCTATCCTCATCGGATGGCGCGGTGGCTGAGTGACGAGGAGCAGGCGGCCTGGCGCGCGTACCGGCTGACGGTGCTCCTCGTCGATTCGGCGCTCGCGCGCGACCTCGGCCAGCAGTCGGGCCTGTCGATGCCTGACTACCTAGTCCTGTCTTCGTTGTCCGAAACGCCGGGCCAGCGGCGCCGGCTCACCGAGATGGCGTCGGCAATGCAGTGGTCGCCGAGCCGGCTCTCCCATCACGTCACGCGGATGCAGCAGCGCGGCCTGGTCGAACGGTCCGGCTGCAGCGATGACCTGCGCGGGGCGTACGTCGTGCTCAGCGAGCACGGTTGGGACGCGATTCGCGAAGCCGCCCCGGGCCACGTCGAATCGGTGCGCGAGCACCTCATCGGCCTACTCGGCGCGGACGAGCTGGCGGCGCTGACCTCGATCGGGGACAAGGTCGTGGCGCACTTCGCCGGGAGATGCGACGGCGAACCGTGTCAGGCGATCCAGTCGGAGAAGGCACGGCCGGTCAGCCGCTCGTAAGCCTCGACGTAGCGCTTGCGTGTCGCTGCGACCACGGCGTCGGGCAGTGGCGGGGGCGCTGTCCCTGACTCACGGTCCCATCCCGACGCCGGCGAGAGCAGCCAGTCGCGGACGTACTGCTTGTCGAAGCTTTGTTGCGGCTGCCCCGGGTGCCACTGGTCGGCCGGCCAGAACCTGGACGAATCTGGCGTGAGCACCTCGTCGGCCAACACGAGCGCGCCGGTGCGCACGTCGCGGCCGAACTCGAACTTGGTGTCGGCGACGATGATGCCCCGATCGCGGGCGATGTCCGCCGCGCGGGCATACAGCTCCATTGTGACGGCGCGCAATTCGCTCGCGGTGGCTTCCCCCACCGCCGCGGCAGCGACCTCGAAGGACACATTCTCGTCGTGGTCACCGAGCGCGGCCTTGGTCGCGGGTGTGAAGATGGGCTCCGGCAGGCGGGCCCCGTCGACCAGTCCCGGCGGTAGCGCGATGCCGCAGACCGTGCCGCTTTCGCGGTAGTCGAGTAACCCCGAGCCGGTGAGGTAGCCGCGCGCCACCGCCTCGATCGCCACCATCGACAACGGCGCGCAGAGCAGCGCTCGGCCTCGCCATTGCGCCGGGATCCGCTGATCGTCGGCACTGATCAGATGATTTCTGATGACGCTCGACAACTGCTCGAACCACCACACGGACAGCGCGGTAAGGATTCGGCCCTTGTCCGGGATGGTGGTTTTCAGGACGAAGTCGAACGCGGACACACGGTCGGAGGCGAGCATCACGAGCAGGCCGTCCTCAGTGCGGTAAAGATCGCGCACCTTGCCGCTGTGCAGCGCGGTGAGCCCGGCAGGCACCTCAATCATGGCGACGATCCTCGCTCATGCCCGCGATCTTCGCAGCCGGATCGGATTCCCTAACAAAATAACCGATCCCGCCCGCAGCGCCACGACGTCGACGGACGCGGCAGGCGGGGCGGGATCGGTAGCTACAGGCCAGCGATCAGCCGACCGGCGCCGCTACCACCACCAGTCGAGTGGCCGAACCTGGTGGGTGTGCACCGCAGTCAGCGACGCCGCACCCGATGATGCACCTACCGCCGTCGTGGCTGCATTCGCGTCCGCCGCGCCCACGCTGAGCGCACCAACACTCAGCGCAGCGCCAAGTGAGATGACAGCAAGGAACTTACGCACCGAAATAGCCACCGGGTTGTCCGTTTCGTTTATCTTGCGTTGAATTGAGGGTGGGATCGGCGTTCCGGATTCGGTCAGCAACCGGGTCAGCGAGCTTGATTGCGCATCCGACACCTAGGATTCCTCTTCAGATACCGAAAACACAAATTTAGCGGCTGGCAGCTAGCTGCATGGCACGAATTGCGGTCACGATATGGGCGAGTTGGACGAACTCGGCGCCGTCGAGGTCGAACTCTACCGCGCTGCGCTGACCCATCCGGGAATGTCGATGGCCGCTCTTGCCGAGGCGAGCGGCCAGTCGGCCGAGGAGCTCGACAAGCCCGCGAAGCTGCTTTGCGAGATGGGCCTGCTGCGCGTCGACGAACTGGACCGCGTGTCCGCCGTCAGCCCGATGCTCGCCGAGACGACTGTGCTGGGCGCCGAGGATCTAGAACTCGGCGCGCGCCGCGCCTCGGTGGAGGCGCGGCGCAACGCGATCCGCCGCCTCGTCCTGGACTGGAACGAGGCCCTCGCTCCCAGTACGCCCGACAACGCGGTCGACGTCATCTACGACCAGCGCGAGATCAACAATGTCCTGATGCACTACGCGGATAGCGTTCAGAACGAATTGCTCTCGGTCGCTCCCGGACGCCTGCCCAAAACGCGCATCGACAGCCGCACCCGCATCGCGAACCTCTACTCGCTGCGCCGCGGCATCCGCACCCGCGTCCTCTACCAGCACGCTGCGCTTCGCGACCGGCACACCCGCAGCTATCTCGCCGAGTACGCGGACAACGGGGCCAAGATTCGCTTCGCCACATCGGTCCCGGGGCGCAGCCTGGTCATCGACCGCGAGGTGGCTCTGCTGCCGATACCGACTGGTGACTCGTCCAAGATGGGTTTGGCGATCGTGCGTGAGCCGAACGTCATTGCCTGGGTCGTCGCAACCTTCGAGCAGCTGTGGTCGGAGGCGCAGACCCTCGAGGACGCGCTCTCGCGCCAGCACGACACCGCCGAGCTCGATCAGACCCGCGCCGCCATCCTGCGCCTGATGGCCGAAGGCGAGAAGGACGAGGCAATCTCGCGGCGGCTGTCGATTTCGGTGCGCACCTGCCGGCGCCAGATCGCCGATTACATGGCCCAGGTCGGCGCCACCAGCCGCTTCCAAGCGGGTGTCATCGCCGCGCGGACCGGCCATCTGGACTTCAGCGGCCCCACCTGAACGCCCGCTCAGCCTCGACCGGCGTACTCGGTCGCCACCCTGGCCCACGGACGCAAGGCCTCCAACTGAGCAGCCACTGACAGCAACAGCGCCTCGCCGCCCGGACGAGCGACCAGCTGCACAGCACGGGGCAGGCCGTCGGCCCCGACACCGGTAGGCACGCAGATCGCCGGCCAACCCGCCACGTTCCACGGTGCGGCGAACGGGGCGTAGCGGGCATTGACCAGCACGTTCGCCAGCCACCCACGCTTACCCCACTCGATCGAGCGTGGCGGCGACTGCCCCAGCGCCGGGGTAACCAGCACGTCATGATCGGCGAAAAAGGCGTCGACCCGGGCCTGCCACTTGGCGCGACCAGCGGCACGTGGGAACCCGGCGCGCAGGATGAGACGGCCGAGCGCTGCGTGCCTGCGTACCCGGGGTTCGAGGCGCGACCGGTCGGCGAGCAGGCGCGCGTCCAGCTCGGCGCCAGCGAACCAGCGCGCGAGCCCGGACGCGGTGAGCGTCAGGTTGTAGGGCGGGTTCGCCTGCCGCACGGTGTGCCCGGCCGAGCCGAGCACCCGGCCGGCCTCGCGCGCGGCGGCCGCCCAGGTTCGGTCCACCGGCATCCCAGCGGCCGGCGAGCGCACCGACACCGCCACGCGGACGCGTCCCGGCTCCGCCAACTCGGCGAGCTCCGGGCGATCGGCGAGCACCGAGAGCACCAGCGCGGCGTCGGAGACGGTCGTCGCGAGCACGCCGTTCTCCGCCATGTCGAACCACGACCCGTTGCCGAGACCGGACGGGACGACGCCGAGACCGGGTTTCATGCCGACCAGCCCGCAGCAGGCGGCGGGGATGCGTACCGAGCCCATCCCGTCGTTGCCATGCGCCACCGGCACCAGACCGGCGGCGACCGATGCCGCCGAACCGCCGGACGAGCCACCCGGCGTGCGATCACGGCACCACGGGTTTCTCGTCACGCCGTACACGGAGTCGGTGCAGCCGAAAACGCAGAGCTCCGGCACACGGGTGACTCCTACGATGACTGCGCCGGCCGCCCGCAGGCGCTGCACGACGCGATGATCGTGCCCCTGCGCGTTGGGGTCACTGCCCCAAGAGCCGTTGCGCATCGCAACCCCGGCGACGGCGACGTTGTCCTTGATCGCGACGGGTACGCCCGCGAGCGCCAGAGTGGCACGGTCGGCGCGCGCGTCGACGGCGTCGGCGTCGTCCAGGGCGGCCTCGGTGCGCACGACTTGGAATGCGCCGATGTCGCCGTCGCGCTCGGCGATGCGGGTCAGCGCAGCCTGGGCCGCGGCGCGCGCAGTCATTGCCCCGGTCCGGACGGCGGACGCGATCTCCGCAGCGCTCTGCAGCATGGTGGACATTCTGGACCGTGGTCCGAACCGACGGCAACGGGGCGCGTGCAGCGTCGGACGTGCTCCGGTGCCAGGATGGCAGCATGCCCGATCCGCGCGCAGGAACCCCGGCCCGTCCCGAAGATCTGGTCGACGTCCCCCGATTGGTGACCGCCTACTACGTCGAGCATCCCGATGTGTCACGTCCCGAGCAACGGGTGTCGTTCGGCACGTCCGGGCACCGCGGCTCGGCATTCGCAGCAACCTTCAACGAGGACCACATCCTGGCCACCAGCCAGGCGATCTGCGAGTACCGCGCGCAGAACGGCATCGACGGGCCGCTGTTCCTCGGCGCCGACACGCATGCGCTCTCCGAGCCGGCGACGGCGTCCGCGCTCGAGGTGTTCGTCGCCAACGATGTGACGGTGCTCGTCGACTCGCGCGGCGGTTACACGCCCACCCCTGCCGTATCGCGCGCCATTCTCGCGCACAACGCGGCTGGCCCCGCCCATCGCGCTGACGGCGTGGTGGTGACCCCGTCGCACAACCCGCCGCGGGACGGCGGCTTCAAGTACAACCCGCCCGACGGCGGGCCGGCCGGCACGGACATCACCACCTGGATCCAGGACCGCGCGAACGAGTTGCTTGCTGCCGGGCTCGACGGCGTGCGCCGGGTGCCCTATTCGCGGGCGCGGACGGGCGCCGGCAGCTACGACTTCCTCGACAAGTACGTCTCGGGGCTGTCGGCGGTCGTCGATCTCGATGCGATCCGCTCGGCCGGGGTGCGGATCGGCGCTGACCCGCTGGGCGGTGCATCAGTGGCGTATTGGGGCGAGATCGGCGAGCGGTACGGGCTGGATCTGAGCGTGGTCAACCCGCAGGTCGATCCGACGTTCCGGTTCATGACCCTCGACTGGGACGCCAAGATCCGGATGGACTGCTCGTCGCCGTCCGCGATGGCCTCGCTCATCGCCAAGCAGCACGACTTCGACGTGGCGACCGGAAACGACACCGACGCCGATCGGCATGGCATCGTCACCCCGGACGCCGGTTTAATGAACCCGAACCACTTCCTAGCGGTCGCGATCAATTACTTGTTCACCCATCGCGACTACTGGCCCGAGTCCGCCGCGATCGGCAAGACGCTGGTCAGCTCGTCCATGATCGACCGGGTGGCCGAGTCGCTCGCCCGCACGCTGCTCGAGGTGCCGGTCGGGTTCAAATGGTTCGTGCCGGGCCTGCTCGACGGGTCGGTCGCATTCGGTGGTGAAGAGAGCGCCGGCGCGTCGTTCCTCTGCCGCGACGGATCGGCGTGGACGACGGACAAGGACGGCATCATCCTGTGCCTGCTCGCGTCCGAGATCATCGCCGTCACCGGGTCATCGCCGTCGCAGCTCTACACCGAACTCACCCGCAAGTTTGGCGAGCCCGCCTACGCGCGTATCGACTCGCCGGCGACCCGGGAAGAGAAGGCGAAGCTAGGCAAACTCTCGCCGTCCGATGTGAGCGCCGACGTACTGGCCGGCGACCCGATCACAGCACGGCTGACCAAGGCGCCGGGCAATGGGGCGGGGATCGGCGGACTCAAGCTGAGCACAGAGCACGGCTGGTTCGCCGCCCGCCCATCGGGCACTGAGGACGTCTACAAGCTCTACGCCGAATCGTTTCGGGGGCCGCACCACCTCGCACGCATCCAGGCAGAGGCGCAGGAGATCGTCGCCGCGGCGCTGAACTGATGGCGCTTCGCGACAACGCCGTCTACGTCGACGGCAAGCGCAGCGCCGACCCGCGCAGCCTCGACGAAACCTACGAGGCGATGCGCGAGCGAAACGGGATGGCCTGGATCGGGCTGTACCGCCCCGACGAGAGGGAGATCCAGTCGATCGCCGACGAGTTCGGCCTGCATCACCTTGCGGTCGAAGACGCGGTGTCGGCGCACCAGCGCGCGAAGCTCGAGCGCTACGGATCGGTGTTGTTCACCGTGCTGCGCCCGGCGCGCTACATCGACGCCGAAGAGCGCGTGGAATTCGGTGAGTTGCACGTGTTCACCGGCGACGGATTCGTCGTGACCATCCGCCACGCCGAGTCACCGGATCTCGGGCGCGTGCGGCGCCGCTTGGAAGAGTCCCCCGAGCTGCTGTGCATGGGCCCGGAGGCGATCCTCTACGCGATCCTCGACCAGGTGGTGGACGAGTACGAGCCGGTGATTGCGGGCCTGGAGAACGACATTGATGAGATCGAGGACGAGCTCTTCCAGGGCGATCCGGAGGTGTCGCGGCGCATCTACGAGCTCTCCCGCGAAGTCATCGAATTCCAGCGTGCGACCCATCCGCTGCTCGGCATGTTCAGCGCCCTCGAGCACGGCTTCGACAAGTACCGCATCGACGTCGAGCTGCAAAACTCGCTGCGTGACGTGCACGACCACGTGATCCGGATCGTGCAGTCCGCCGACTCGTTCCGCGTGCTGCTGCAGGACGCGCTCACCGTGCACGCGACGCTCGTGGGGCAGCGCCAGAACGAGGAGATGCGCACTATGACCGAGACAAGCCTCGCCCAGAATGAGGAGGTCAAGAAAATCTCGGCCTGGGCGGCGATCTTCTTCGCGCCGACGTTCGTCGCGTCCGTGTACGGCATGAACTTCGTCAATATGCCGGAGCTGAATTGGTATTTCGGTTACCCGTTCGCGCTGACGCTGATGGTGTTGCTTTCGATCGCGCTGTTCGTTGCCTTCAAGCGTCGCGGCTGGCTCTGACCCGCTCTGGTAGCTGAGTGGCGCGTGGATGTCTTCGCCGTGAGTCGTTTCCGCCTGCACCTGGCGAGGCGTCTGCAGTCGGCACTCGCTGGCTTGCGGGATTCGACCTTCGGGGCCTTGGCGGTTGGTCGATTTCGTGGGTGGCCTTACGCGGTCGGTGCGTGGGCAGATGAGTCGGCGTCAGTCGTCGCTTGATCTGACACCCCGCGCGTGATTGCCGGCTCGCGCTGACGGGGTAACTGTCATTGCCTTCGAGTATGGTCGCCGGGGCACGGGTCCACCGCTGGTAATCATGGCTGGCTGATATGTAGATCGCTGATATTGCTCGGAATTCCTCCTTGTAGCGACGATGTCGGTACGGTGAATCGAATACATGGTCGAGACAGTGGTGGACTTGCTGGCTCCCTCGGGCCGGACCGGAAGCGCGCCCACAACGGGCAGTCCCCAAAACAGAGCTGCCGATCGGTGACTGACCACGCTGCCGCGACACGCGCGAGCGGCGGCGATCGCCGGACACCGCCCCGACGCTGTGGGCACCGTGAACTGATCGCGGCGCAGGCGCACGATGCGACCCGCCCGCACCGCGCGTGACAACGCGGGGTCGCTCCAGCCCAGCTGCCGCGCTTCAGCGCGGGAGAAGACCTCGGCATCCGGTAACGCCCGCATGTACCAAGCACACCGGACCGAGCACCCGTCGCGCAGCCTCGCGCACCGCCTGTGGACGATGACGCGGCCGGTGGATAACCGAGGTCTCCCCGCTGGTGCTCGGTTGAGCCGTGCCGAACCGGTCACCAGCGGGGAAACCAGCCACCAAAGCGGTCACCAGCGGGGAAAGCAGTTACAGCAGCGAACGCAGCACGTACTGCATGATGCCGCCATGGCGGTAGTAGTCCGCTTCGCCGGCCGTATCGATGCGCACGCGCGCATCGAACTCCACATCGCCGGCGCTGACGTGCACAGTGCGCGGTACCCCGCCAGTGTTCAGCGCCTCGATACCCGAGACGTCGAAGGTTTCCTCGCCGGTCAGGCCCAGCGACTGCGCCGTCTCGCCATCGGGGTACTGCAGCGGCAGCACGCCCATGCCGATGAGGTTCGAGCGGTGGATGCGTTCGTAACTCTCCGCGACGACCGCCCGCACGCCGAGCAGCGCGGTGCCCTTGGCGGCCCAGTCCCGCGACGAGCCGGATCCGTACTCTTTGCCGGCGAGGACCACCAGGGGCGTCCCGGCGGCGGCATAGTTCACGGCAGCGTCATAGATCGAGCTGACCTCGCCGTCGCTGGTGAAGTCACGAGTCACGCCGCCCTCCGTTCCGGGCGCCAACTCATTGCGCAGCCGGATGTTGGCAAACGTGCCGCGGATCATCACCTCGTGGTTGCCGCGGCGTGAGCCGTAGGAGTTGAAATCCTTACGCGCGACGCCGTGCGCGGCGAGGTATCGGCCCGCAGGCGAGTCGGTCTTGATCGCGCCGGCCGGGCTGATGTGGTCGGTGGTCACCGAGTCACCCAGCTTGGCAAGCACCCGTGCTGCGGCGATGTCGGTTACCGGCGACGGGTCACGCTGCATTGCCTCGAAGTACGGGGGCTTTCGAACGTAGGTCGACTCGGGGTCCCACTCGAAGGTGGCACCTTCCGGCGTCGGCAGGCTCTGCCAACGCTCGTCACCTGCGAAGACGTTGGCGTAGTCGCGGGTGTACATCTCGCTGGCGATCGCCTCGTCGATGACTTGCTCGATCTCCTGCGCGCTAGGCCAGATGTCGCGCAGATACACCGGGCCGTCGACGCCGTCGCCGAGGGGGTCTTCGAGCAGGTCGATGTCCATGGAGCCGGCCAGCGCGTAGGCGACGACCAGCGGGGGAGAGGCGAGGTAGTTCATCTTCACGTCGGGATTGATCCGACCTTCGAAGTTGCGATTGCCCGACAGCACGGCGGTCGCGGCGAGGTCACCCTCGGTGACGGCCGCTGACACCTCCTCGATGAGGGGCCCCGAGTTCCCGATGCAGGTCGTGCAGCCGTAGCCGACCAGGTTGAAACCGAGCTTGTCGAGGTAAGGGGTGAGCCCGGAGCGGTCGTAGTAGTCGGTCACGACCTTCGACCCCGGCGCGAGCGATGTCTTCACCCAGGGCTTTCGGGTCAGGCCCTTCTCGACCGCCTTCTTGGCCAACAGTGCGGCGCCGATCATCACTGACGGGTTGGACGTGTTGGTGCACGAGGTGATCGCAGCGATCACGACCGCGCCGTGGTCGAGCACCGCAGCGGAGCCGTCGGCGAAGGTGACCGGCACCGGATTCGAGGTGCGTCCGACAGCGCCGTGCGCGGCAGAATGAGCCGGCGCCGGTGGCTGCGCGTTGGGCGTGGGCGCGGGAGCGTCGGATGCGGGGAAGCTTTCGGCGCTCGACTCATCGACCCCGTTCTGCACCGAGTCGCCCTCGACGTAGTTGCCGAGCGCTTCGCGGAACATCGCCTTGGCCGACTTCAGCGGCACCCGGTCCTGCGGCCGCTTCGGACCGGCCAGCGACGGTTCCACACCCGACAGGTCGAGCTCCAAGGACTCCGAGAACACCGGTTCGGCGGACGGGTCGTGCCAGAGTCCGTTCTGCTTGGCGTAGGCCTCGACGAGCGCGATCTGATCGTCCTTGCGGCCGGTGAAGCGGAGGTAGCGCAGCGTCTCCTCGTCGATCGGGAAGATCGCGCACGTCGAGCCGTACTCCGGGCTCATGTTGCCGATGGTCGCGCGATTGGCGAGCGGGACAGCACTGACGCCTGGGCCGTAGAACTCGACGAACTTTCCGACGACCCCATGCTTTCGTAGCTGCTCGGTGATGGTGAGGACGAGGTCGGTGGCCGTCGAAGCCTCCGGCAGCTCGCCGGTGAGTTTGAAGCCGACGACTCGCGGGATCAGCATGCTGACCGGTTGGCCGAGCATCGCCGCCTCGGCCTCGATGCCGCCGACACCCCAACCGAGTACACCGAGGCCGTTCACCATCGTGGTGTGCGAGTCGGTTCCGACGAGCGTGTCGGGATAGGCGACGCCGTTGCGCGCGAACACCACCCGGGCGAGGTACTCGATGTTGACCTGGTGCACGATGCCCGTGCCGGGCGGCACGACCTTGAACTCATCGAAGGCAGTCTGGCCCCAGCGCAGGAACTGGTAGCGCTCACGGTTGCGCTCGTACTCGAGTGCGACGTTGCGCTCGAACGCGTCCGGGGTACCGAAGAGATCGGCGATGACCGAGTGGTCGATGACCAGCTCGGCCGGCGCAAGGGGGTTGATCCGGGTCGCGTCGCCGCCGAGCTCGACGACGGCCTCGCGCATCGTGGCGAGATCCACAACGGCCGGGACGCCGGTGAAGTCCTGCATCACGACCCGCGCCGGGGTGAACTGGATCTCGGTGTCGGGCTCGGCGTCGGGCCGCCAGTTCGCAACTGCCTCGATCTGCGCCGCGGTCACGAACTTGTCGTCCTCGGTCCGCAGCAGGTTTTCCAGCAGCACCTTGAGGCTGAACGGGAGCCGTTGCACGTCCTCAAGCGCGTCCAGACGGAAGTAGTCGTAGGACGCGTCCCCGACGGCCAGGCGGGCCCGGGATCCGAAGCTGTTCTTGCTGGGTGTTGGCATCGCGGGCTCCTTCGCCGGAAAAGTCTCTTGACGTCAAGATATACCACGCGACGCATGTGCGCGGCATGGTCGGCCAGGGAACCAGTTGTTCCCCACCGCGCTCGCTACAGTCACCTGGGTGACTGCTGCACCGGACGGGGACCGGATTGCTGAGTCGGCGGACCCCCCGATGCGCGAGTCTCTGATGCGCGAGTCTCCGATGCCCGAGTCTCCGATGCGCCGCGTCGATCCCGACCAAGGCAGGGCGGCACGATGGCGGCGCCGCGTCGGCCGGCGGCAAGTGCGCCGGGCAGCCGCAGCGCTGTACTTTCTCGCGCTCGCCGTGATCATTGTGCACTGGGGCGTCCCGACCGGCCGGCAGACGATTGCCGTGCTGCTCGTGGTGGGCCTGGCCACCACCCGGATCGGCGCAGGCTGGCGCGCACTGCTGCAGGTTGTGCTCGACTGGTTGCCCTTCACCATCGTCCTGATTGCCTATGACAAGACGCGTGCCGTCGCGGACGCGATCGGGCTTCCGTTGCACGAGCGCGACATCGTCAACGCCGAGAGGTGGCTGTGCGGGCCGATACCCACGGTCTGGCTACAGCAACATCTCTACAACCCGCAGCACATCTACTGGTACGACGCCGCGGTGACGCTCGTCTATTCGACCCACTTCCTGGCCACGCCCGCGCTCGGAGCGTGGCTGTGGTTGCGCGATCGCAGCGCCTGGGTCGGCTTCATCTGGCGGGTAGTCGTGCTCTCGGTGGCCGGACTGGTGACCTACACGGTATTTCCTGAGGCACCGCCCTGGCTGGCGGCGCAGGACGGCTACATCCACGAGCACATCGCCCGGCTCTCGGCCCGCGGGTTCGTCTGGCTGCACCTCGGCGATGTCCAGCGGGCCCTCGGGCACGCGCAGGCAGGGGGGAGTAACCCGGTGGCGGCAATGCCGTCATTGCACGTCGGTTTCGCGACCCTGATCGCAATCTGCTTCGCAGCACGGATGCGCTCGCGATGGCGCTACTGCGCCGCGCTGTACCCGCTCGCTATGGGCTTCACGCTCGTTTATACCGGCGAGCATTACGTCCTGGACATCCTTGCCGGCGTCGGCTATGCGGTCGCGGCGCACCTGACGATGAACGCGTGGGAGCGTCGGCGCGCCGCGGCCAGGCTGTCTAAATCGTCCGGTTTACTAGCTGATGGTGCTGCTGATTCAGAAGGGACCCCTGGCGCATCTGGGGCGGAAGTGGCACTCTGAGGTCTCTGAGTAGCACGGGGTGCGATCCGAGAGGTAGTTGCTGTGCGTGTGCGTCTGTTGGGGCACCGTCATTTCGGGTGCGTCCGGTTCTCCGGGTGCTCCGGCCGCGCCGCGCGCCGGATCGCCACGATGGCTGCGATCACCCTCGCTACCTCTTTCCTGGTGACGCCAGGCGGGAGCGCCACGGCGGCGCCGCCACCGAACCCGTCCGACCAGCAGATCAACAGCGTGGCGCAGCAGAAGTCGGCTCTCGCCGACCAGGTCGGCCGGCTCGGCGCGCAAGTCGCGGCCATGCAGAACCAGCTGGACCAACTGCGTGCGCAGCGCGAACTCGCCGAGCAGAAGTGGGCCTACGCGCTGTCGCTGCTCGATCAAGCCAAGCAGGATGCGATTGCGGCTCGCGAGAATGTCCGCGCCGCCCAGCGGCGCGTCGCCAGCGCACAGGTCCGCTTCCGATCCTTCGTTTCCGCCACCTACATGAGCGGCACCGTCGGGGGCACCGCCGGATCGCTGCTGACCGCTGCCGACCCGAACGTCCTGTTGCAGAAGTCCGCCCTGCAGGAATACGAGTCATCGCACCAGATGGACGCGATCGGCAACCTGCAAAGCGCGACGGTCGCCAAGTCCAACGCTGATGCCACCGCTCGCCAGGCAGTACGCGCCCGAGCCCACGCCCGCGACGTGGCCGAGCAGGCGAAGGCGGCAGCCGAGGCTGCAGTGCTCGCGGCGCAGCAGCAGCAACAGCAGCTCGAATCCACACTGGCGAGCAGCCAGTCGCAACTGCTCGCCGCCCAGCAGCAACTGGCCACGCTCAATAACCAGCGGGCGGTGTTCGTCGCCTACCAGCGGCGCCAGGCCGAGATCCGTGCCGCTCGCGAGCGCGCTCGATTGGCCGCCCTTGCCCGGGCCAGGCAGCTTGCCGCCGCGCACGCGGCTGAGGTCGCGCGTGAGCAGGCCGCGCAGCGTGAGCATGATCTGGCAGCAGCGCGCAACCGTGAGTCCGGCGGCGGCGGTTCGAGCGGCGGCGGTTCGAGCGGCGGCGGTTCAAGTGGCGGCGGCGGCTGGAGCGCGAGCAAAGGGCAGGACGCGGTGAACCGCGCCGAGCACTACCTGGGCTGGATGTACGCGTGGGCCGGCGGCAACAGCAGCGGACCGACGTACGGCGTCTGCGCCGGCGGCGGGGCGTCCAATGACTGCCACGTGCTCGGTTTCGATTGCTCCGGACTGACCCTCTACGGCTGGTCGCCCTACCTCGGCCTGCCGCACTTCTCGGTGGCGCAGTACTACGCGGCGGGGTCCTACCATCCCGGCATCGGCAGCCTGATGCCCGGTGACCTGGTGTTCTGGAGTTCCGACGGAAGCTTGGGCGGCGTCCACCACGTCGCTATGTACGTCGGCGGCGGCGACGTGATCCAGGCCCCGCAGAGCGGGGACGTCATCAAGATCACCCCGCTGGGCAGCGTGTCCTACGGCTACTACGGGGCGACTCGTCCGCTCACCTGAGGCGGTCGGGCTGCTCGTGCGTGCGCTGGGGCATGCCGGCCGGCGGTATTGTGTGCCGGGTGACCAATCAACCGCCGACCCCTGCCGGCGTCCTGCGCGACAAGTTCGGCCGGGTGGCCACGGATGTCCGGCTCTCCCTTACTGACAGGTGCACGCTGCGTTGCACCTACTGCATGCCGGCGGAGGGACTGAACTGGCTCAGCCGTACCGACCGGCTCTCTGACGATGAGATAGTGCGCCTGGCATCGGTGTTCGTCGGCCTGGGCGTCCGCAGCTTCCGGCTCACGGGCGGCGAACCGCTGGTGCACCGCACGGTGGTTGACGTCGTGTCCCGGCTCGCCGCGCTCACACCGCGCCCGGAACTGTCGCTGACGACCAACGGCATCACCCTTGACCGCAACGCTGCGGCGCTCGTCGCCGCGGGCCTGGACCGGATCAACATCTCGGTCGACACCCTCGATCGTGAGCATTTCGCGGCCCTGACGCGACGCGATCGGCTGCCCGACGTGCTTTCTGGGATCGCTGCTGCTGCCGCCGCCGGGCTGCACCCGTTGAAGATCAATTCAGTGCTGGTGCGCGACGGTAATTTTGACGAGGCACCCCGGTTGCTGGAATGGGCGTTGCGGGCCGGATACCGGCTGCGCTTCATCGAGCACATGCCCCTCGATGCCGATCACACCTGGTCGCGTTCGGAGATGGTCACCGCTGCCGAAATCCTCGAACTGTTGCAGCGTGACTTCACCCTGGAACCACACGGACGCCGCGGCAGCGCGCCGGCCGAGGAATTCGACGTCCTCGACGGCCCCGGGCGTTCGTCCTGGGCGCAGGTGCCGGGCCGGTTGGGCGTCATCGCCTCGGTAACCCGGCCGTTCTGCCGCGACTGCGACCGGCTGCGGCTGACCGCCGACGGACAGTTGCGCACCTGCCTGTTCGCGCAGCAAGAAACCGACCTGCGCGGACCGTTGCGCGCCGGTGCGTCCGACGAGGAACTCGGCGAGATCATCAGGATTGCTGTCGAAGGCAAGCAGGCCGGCCACGGCATCGACAGCATCGGGTTCGTGCAGCCGGTGCGGACCATGTCGGCGATCGGCGGTTAGCCGAGCAACCCGCGCTCGAGCAGGAAACCCCGCACCGACAAGAACCCGGCCAGCCCGTCGGCGTGCGCATCGCAGGCCAGCCAGTGCTTCACCCGCGCCGCATCATGCAATTTCGGGTTGCGCCAGCGCAGCTCAGTCGTCGCGGCAGCGCGGCAGCCCTTCGCCGAGCAGCGCGGGATATCGGTCGCGGCGGCGGGCACTCCGGAACCGTACAGGTCCAGCACAGCCTCGTCCCGTACCGTGAATCAGCGAACCAAGCCGACCCGAGGAGACCCGTAGGTGACGACGCCGAGCAGCCCGGCCACGCACACGCCAGCGACGGATGCGAGTTCGCTCGAACGGGTGATGTTCGAGATCAAGCGGGTAATCGTCGGCCAGGAACGGCTGGTCGAACGGATGATGGTCAGCCTGCTGGCCCGAGGGCACTGCCTGTTGGAAGGTGTGCCGGGTGTCGCCAAGACCCTCGCGGTCGAGACGCTCGCGAACACGGTCAGCGGTTCGTTCGCGCGGGTGCAGTTCACCCCGGACCTCGTGCCTTCTGACATCGTCGGCACCAGGATCTACCGCGCGAGCTCGGAGAGCTTCGACACCGAACTCGGTCCGGTAATGGCGAACTTCGTGCTGGCGGACGAGATCAACCGCGCTCCCGCCAAGGTGCAGTCCGCGCTGCTGGAGATCATGGCCGAGGGGCACGTGACGATCGGTGGGCAGCGTTTCGACGTCCCGCAGCCGTTCCTCGTGCTCGCGACGCAGAACCCGATCGAATCCGAGGGCGTGTACCCGCTGCCGGAGGCGCAACGCGACCGGTTCCTCATGAAGATCAGTGTCGATTACCCGAGCGCCGCGGAGGAACGCGAAATCGTCTACCGGATGGGCGTCGACCCGCCGACGGCCGGTCCGGTCATCAGCACCGAGGAGCTCCGCCGGCTGCAGACGACGGCTGGACGCGTCTTCGTGCACCACGCGATCGTCGACTATGTCGTGCGCCTCGTCGTTTCGACGCGCCATCCTGGCGACCACGGCATGCCTGACGTCGCGCAATGGGTCAGCTATGGCGCCAGCCCGCGCGCCAGCCTCGGTCTGATCGCCGCCGGACGCGCGCTCGCGTTGCTGCGTGGACGCGATTACGTGCTCCCCCAGGACGTCCTGGACATTGCGACGGAGGTGCTCGCGCATCGACTGGTACTCAGCTACGACGCGATCGCCGACGGTGTGCCAGCGGCCCATGCGGTACGCCGCGTTCTGCAGAGCGTGCCGCTGCCGCAGGTGGCGCCACGGCAGCGGGCCGGCGGGGCGCTCGACAGCGCGGGCCAGAGTCCGGGCGGTGCGCAGGCGGCCGGGTTCGGTCCTGGCGCACCGACCACGCAGAATTGGGGCGAGCGCTCGGCATGAGCGAGGCTTGCCGAGCGAACCGATGTCATAGCGTCTCCGCATGCCCGAATGAGCGAAGCGAGGCTCGGGCATGAGAAGCGGTCTTCGCGTCGTCGATCACGGGCCGGCGCTGGAGCTCGGGCCGGCTGAGCCGTTGCTGCGCCGCCTCGAGCTGACTGTCCGCAACAGGTTGGACGGTCTGCTGCAGGGCAACTACGTCGGATTGGTTCCCGGCCCGGGCAGCGAGGCTGGCGAATCGCGCCAGTACACACCGGGTGACGACGTCCGGCGCATGGATTGGCCGGTGACCGCGCGCACGACGATCCCGCACGTCCGCCAGACCATCGCCGACCGCGAGTTGGAAACCTGGCTCGTCGTGGACCTTTCGCCAAGCATGGATTTCGGCACCGCGCTCAGCGAGAAGCGCGAACTGGTCCTCGCGGCGATCACCGCCGTGGTGCACCTGACGGTGCGCGGCGGCAACCGAGTCGGCGCGCTGGTCGGTAATGGCTCGGACATCTATCGGATCCCGGCGCTCGGCGGTCGAAATCATGCCCGCTACCTGATTCGCCGGATCGCGGCGACGTCGAGGGCTGAATCCGGTCACGGCCGCACGCTCGCCGAGATGCTCGAAGACCTGCGCCGGCCCCCTCGCCGGCGGGGCCTGGTCGCGGTGGTGTCCGATTTCCTGGAGACGGGCGCGGCAACGGCGTCGGCGCCGCCATGGGAACGACCGCTGCGTGCGCTGGCAGCGCGGCATCAGCTGCTCGGGATCGAGGTACTGGATCCCCGCGAATTGGAACTGCCTTCGGCGGGGCTGGTTACCTTCGTCGATACCGAAACCGGCCGCCAGCTCGAGGTGCAGACCTCGGCGAGTTCGGTGCGACGCAACTACGCGGCGGCAGCGCAGGCCCAGCGCGCCGGGATAGCCAGCGCGCTGCGGCACGCGGGCGCCGCGCACCTGCAGCTACGCACTGACCGGGACTGGATCTCCGACGTGGTCCGCTTTGTGGTCGCCCGCCGTCAGCTCGCTGGGCCGCCCGTCGCAATGGGTGTTCGCTGATGCACTTCCTGTCCCCGATCTGGCTTTTGGCGCTCGTGTTCGTCGTCGGTCTGCTGGCGGCCTACATCGTCGTGCAGTTGCGCCGCAAAAAGTTCGTGGCGCGCTTCAGCAACGTGGAACTACTCGGCAGCGTCGCGCCGAAACGCCCGGGCTGGCGCCGTCATCTGACCTTTGCCCTGCTGCTCATCGCGCTGACCATCCTCTCGATCGGTGTCGCGCGCCCGGCCGCTGCCGTGCGGGTGCCGCGCGACCGGGCCACCGTCGTCCTCGCGATCGACGTGTCGTTGTCGATGGAGGCCACCGACGTGCTGCCCACGCGGCTCTCGGCAGCCAAGACAGCCGCGAAGAAGTTCGTCGACCTCTTGCCGTCGCGCATCAACCTCGGGCTGGTCGCATTTGGGGGGAACGCAAACCTGCTGGTGTCCCCGAGCCTCGACCGGCAGCCGGTGAAAGCGCAGATCAGCGGTCTGCAGCTGCAGGAATCGACGGCCATCGGTGAGGCGATCTTCTCTTCGCTCCAGGCGATCAGCGTGTTTGCGCAAGCAACGACGGCTCGCGGCGAAGCTGCCCCGCCCGCCCGGATCGTGCTGCTCAGTGACGGCACGAATACGGTCGGACGTCCGGTAACCGACGCAATAGCGGCGGCGAAGAAGGCGAAGGTGCAGGTGTCGACCATCGCGTTCGGCACGGCGTCCGGAACGGTCAACTATCGCGGGGCGACGATTAGCGTTCCGGCCGATGATCAGACGCTCGGGGAGATCGCGGCGCAGACCGGCGGCTCGTTCCACACCGCGACGTCGGTGCAGGAACTCGAGTCGGTCTATCAGAACATCGGTTCACAGATCGGCTACACGACCGTCAAGAAGGACATCAGCTGGCGCTTTCTCGCGTCCGGTCTGATCGTGCTGCTGGCTGCCGCAGGCACCTCGATGCTCTGGGCGGGTCGGCTCGTGTAGCTGTCAGCGTTGCGTGTCGAGGACGAGCTTTCCGACCGAGCTGCGATCGAGCAGTGCTCGGTGCGCGTCCGCGGCGCGGTCGAGTGCGTAGGTAGCGCCGACGACGGCACGCAAGTCCCCGGCCGCGAGCAACCCGAGCAGATCGCTGACCGACTCCGCGAACAGGTGCGGGCGCTGAACGATATGCATCAGCCAGAAACCGACGATCGCCTGACTGCGGGCCATCAGTGTTCCCGGGTAGACCGGCGAAGCGGGCGTGCGTGAAGCCATCCCGAAAACGGCCAACCGGCCGAGCGGGGCAAGTGCCGCCAGGCTCTGGTCGAACACCGACCCGCCGGTCATCTCGAGGACGATATCGACCCGCGCGCCGTCGTTGGCTTCCCGCAATGCGCCGGTGAGATCGTCGGTGCGGGAATCGAGCGCTGCGTCGGCGCCCAGATCGAGGGCGAGCTGCCGTTTCGACTCGCTGGACGCGGTCGCGATCACCCGTCCGGCACCCCACCGCTTGGCCAACTGAATCGCCATCGTGCCGACACCACCCGCGCCGGCGTGCACGACGACCGTCTCACCCTCCTGCAGATGCGTGCTGGTGCGCAGCAGGTGCCACGCGGTGGAGCCCTGCACGAGGGTCGTCAGCGCTGCACCGTCGTCTACCGTCTCGGGGATCGGGAACAGCTGTGCCGGGTTCGCCGCAATCTTCTGCGCGTAGCTCCCAGACGCGAGCAGGCCCAGCCAGCGGTGCCCATCGGCGCCGCGCACGACGACCTCGCCGCCCGGGATCAGCGGCAGCTCCTGCTTGGCCAGGTAGGAGTCCTCGGTCTGGTGGGTGTCGGCGTAATTCACCCCCGCCGCCAGGACGTCGTAGAGCTGCTGGTCGCCGCCCGGCACCGGATCGGGTAGTTCGCTGACGACAAGGGTCTCGGGTCCACCAAAGCTGGTGAGCTGTATGCCGCGCACAAGCAAGCACGCTACTCGCGCCAGTCCCGCAGGCCCGCCGTGTGGTGGGTGGTGCAACACCGATCGACTAGCGTTTGTGTGGTGGGTGAGCGAACTGTGCTGGTTACCGGGGGCAACCGTGGCATCGGGCTGGCGATCGCCCGGGCGTTCGCGGCTAACGGCGACCGGGTCGCCGTGACACATCGCGGCAGCGGCGCACCCGAGGGGCTGTTCGGCGTGCAGTGCGACGTCACGTCCTCCGACGACGTGGAGGCGGCGTTCAGTGCTGTCGAAGCGGAGTTCGGACCGGTGGAGATCCTCGTCGCAAACGCTGGCATGACCGATGACACGTTGCTGCTGCGCATGAGCGAGGAATCGTTCAAGAACGTCGTCGATGCCAATCTGACAGGTGCCTACCGCGTGGCCAAGCGGGCGGCGCAGGGGATGCTCCGGAAGCGGCGCGGACGGATGATCTTCGTCTCCTCGGTGGTCGCGTTCGTGGGCTCGCCGGGGCAGGCGAACTACGCGGCGAGCAAGGCAGGCCTGGTGGGGTTGGCGCGCGCCATCGTGCGTGAGCTGGGCAGCCGCTCGATCACCGCGAATGTCATCGCGCCGGGGTTCATCGACACCGACATGACCGCCGGGCTCGACGATGCCCGCAAGGCGCAGGTGCTCGATCAGGTGCCCTTGAAGCGCTACGGCACCGCTGATGAGGTCGCCGGCGCTGCGCTCTATCTCGCCTCCGATGCAGCTGCCTACGTGTCCGGCGTCGTGCTCCCGGTCGACGGCGGCCTCGGCATGGGCATCTGAAGCCGGAATATCCAGATACGTAGCCTGCGGACGTCAGCGACAGAGAAGGAAACGACATGGGTCTGCTCGACGGCAAGCGCCTGCTCATCACCGGTGTGATCACCGACGCCTCCATTGCGTTCACGGTTGCCCGGTTGGCCCAGCAGGAGGGCGCGAAAGTCGTGCTCACCGGCTACGGGCGGATGTCGCTCGTGCAACGGGTGGCGAAGAAGTTGCCCGACCCGCCGCCCGTCGTCGAACTCGACGTCGCGAACCAGGAACACCTCGACAGCCTCGCCGATCGGGTGCGCGAGCACCTGGACGGCGTGGACGGGGTGCTGCACGCGATCGGCTTCGCGCCGCCGTCCTGCCTGGGTGGGGGGTTCCTCGAAGCTCCGTGGGAGGACGTCAGCACAGCCGTCCAGGTATCGGCGTTCTCGCTGAAATCGCTAGCGGTTGCCACGCTGCCGCTGTTCGGCGAGGCCGGCGGCAGCATCGTCGGGCTGGACTTCGACGCCCGCGTGGCGTGGCCGGCCTATGACTGGATGGGCGTCGCGAAGGCTGGGCTGGAGTCAACGATGCGCTACCTTGCTCGCGAGCTCGGGTCGAGGAAGGTGCGCGTGAATCTGATTGCGGCGGGGCCGTTGCGCACGATGGCTGCGAAAAGCATCCCCGGCTTCTCCGCATTCGAGGACGCTTGGAACGGGCGCGCGCCGCTGGGCTGGGACAACGAGGACGCGACCGCGGTCGCGCGCAGCACGCTCGCTCTCATGTCGGACTGGTTCCCCGCCACGACCGGCGAGATGATCCACGTTGACGGCGGCTTCCACGCGATGGGTGTCTGAATGACCGACGCGCTTCTGGTGCTGTCGTTCGGCGGCCCCGAGGGCTATGACGACGTGATGCCTTTCCTTCGCAATGTCACGCGTGGACGCGGCATTCCGGAGGCTCGCCTGGAAGCCGTGGCCGAGCACTACAATCACTTCGGCGGCGTTTCTCCGATCAATGCGCAGAATCGCGCCTTGATTGCGGCGGTCGAAAAGGACTTCGCGACAAACGGCGTCGAGCTAGGCGTCTACTGGGGCAATCGGAACTGGAAGCCCTACGTCGCAGACGCCGTGCGGCGAATGCGCGACGACGGTGTATCGCGTGCTTTCGTGTTCGCGACGAGCGCGACGTCGTCGTTCTCCGGGTGTCGCCAGTATCGCAATGATCTCGCGCAGGCTCGCACTGTTGCCGGCGACAATGCACCCGAGCTCATCAAGCTTCGCCACTTTTTCGACCACCCGGGTTTCATCGGTGCGAATGTCGATGCAATGCGCGCCGCCCTCGCCGCGCTGCCCGAGGGCGTGCGCGACGAAGCGCGTCTGGTGTTCACCGCGCACTCGATTCCGGTGGCGATGAACGAGTCGTCCGGACCGCGGGCGGATGGGCTGTACGAGCGTCAGTTGCGCGAGAGTGCCGCACTCGTCACGGCGCTCGTGCGCGGGCCGGGCACGAGCTTCGATCTGGTGTGGCAGTCGCGTTCCGGCCCCCCCGACGTGCCCTGGCTCGAGCCCGACATCAACGACCACTTGGCGGCGCTCGCCGCGCGTGGGGTGCGCAGCGCGGTGATCAGCCCGATCGGTTTCGTGTCCGATCACGTCGAGGTGATCTGGGATCTGGACACCGAGGCGCGCGAAACGGCAGCGAAGATGAACATGCAGGTGGCGCGGGCAAAGACCGCCGGAACGCACCCTGGTTTCGTGACGATGATTCGCGAACTGGTGCTCGAGCGGCGCGACGGCAGCGAGCCGAAATCGCTCGGCACACTCGGGCTCTGCGGGATCGACTGCCCGTCCGGATGCTGCCCCGCGCCCCGCCGCCGGGGCTGACACCGTGCTCGCGCCGCTCAGGTTGCGCTGCGTTCGCTCTCGACGCGCAGTTCGCGGGTGAAGCCGATCGGATCCGGCTGGGTGCAGGTACTGGTACGGCCCGAGCGCAGCAGTTCCCGCCACTCTTCGACGCTCCAGTTCGCGGGTTCCGTGCCGGAGCAGAAATCTTCGAGCAGACCGACGAAGCGCGCCGGGTCGGTGCGGAACGGGAAGTGCCCGGCGTTCGGAAAGATTTCCAACCGGCTACCCGGCATGGCGGCGTGTGCGCGGCGCCCGTGGCCGACAGGCAGGATGCTGTCGCGCGCGCCCCACATCAGTAGCGTTGGCATGCCGCGCGCGAGGTAGCTGCGATCGAGCATGCTCACCACCTGCCCACGCCAGTCGACGACCGAACGCAGCGTGCGGATGAACGCCGAGCGTGACGTCGCGTCCGGCAGCGCCGCCACCATGCGGCGCAGGTCCTCCGCGTCCAACCCCAGACCGGTGTCCAGCCGGCGCAAGATGTCGATGCCCACGTTCACGGCGAGGCGAGCCATCGGCAGCCGCAGCGCGACGATTCCCAGGTGCGCCCCGGGCAGTGTCGCTGCCCGTAGCACCGGCGACACGCCACGTCCGGCCCCGCCGCTGGCGACGAGCACGAGCCGCTCGGTCCGCTCGGGGAACTGGTAGGCGAACTGCATCGCGACGCCGCCGCCGAGCGAATGGCCGACCAGCGTCACCCGCTCGATGCCCAGCAATGCCAGCAAATCGCGCATCCCGTTCGCGTAGGCGGCGACGGAATAGTCCGCGCGCGGCTTGTCGGAGCAGCCATGACCGAGCAGGTCGGGCGCGATCACCGTGTGCTCGCGCGCCAACAGCGGGAGCACCTGTTCCCAGGTGCGCGAGCTGTCACCGATGCCATGGATCAGCAGCAGCGGCGGCCCATCGCCCGCGATGCGATACGCGCGGCGGTAACCGTGGACGAGGCGGGTCCGGACCGGGATCCGCGAGCCGTTCAACAACCGGGAGCTCACATCCGACACGATTCTCAACACACGGTGCTCCGCTCTGCACATTGTCGCGTGCGCCGAGGCTAGTGGCTGCGAGCGTCCGCCAGGTTTCGGCGATGTTGCTTAGCCGGAACCGTCCGCAGAACCGGCGTTGTAGCCCGCCAGCCGTGCCCGGCGCACCGCAACCTCCAGTGGACGTAAGGCACTCCGCCGGGCGGCCATCCCGAACCGATCGATGGCGCCGCCGGCTTCGTCCGCGGCGGCGATGTCGAGCACCGACTGCAACCGCTCGGCTTGCGAGAGCAGTGCGAGCGCGCGCGGCGGGAATCCAGGCGGCAACTCGAGGTGCTCGCCCGCCCGCCTGGCCTGGGCCACCGCATGCACGATGTCGCCGGACGATCCCGCTACTTCAGCTGCGGTCAGGGCCGAAGCACACTCGCGGATCGCGGTCGTCAGGTCGTACTGGGCATCGGCGAGTTGCAGGTAGTCCGGCGGAGCGTCCTCGATGGTGAACGCGCGCCAGGTCACGGTGGTCGGGGCGCTGCTCGGGTGGAAGTCGACGATGTCCGGGACGATGGCGATGTGCCCGCCGCACACGGCCTCGCCGGCTTCGAGCGCGGCAGCGCGAAAGTCTGCCGGGCCTGGGACACCACGCACGTCACCCGGCGCCGGAAGGACGAGCCGAACCGGCGCGCCGGCCTGCCGCCAGCGCACCAACACGTCGTGCAGCGAGTCGTAGGCATCGACGTGATGCGGGGCGTCGTCACCTGTCACCGCGTCGACCACCTCGTCCGGCCCCACGTGCCCGGCCGCCCAAGCGGACGTCCACGCGGCGAGTACCCCGCAGCGCAGCCGGTTCACGTCAGTCCGCGCGCTCGTCTTTGACCCATGCGCCGAGCAGGCCGCGGTAATGCGCGACGAAGTGGTCGTGCTCGTGCGGCGGGAACGTCGCCCGGACGGTGTCGACGAGGAGCCGATCAAAATCGTCGCTCTCGATCCAATCGGCGACCAGCTCGTCGAGGTGCGGCAGGCGGCTGGCGCAGAAGTCGTTGTAGCGCTCGACCTCGAAGTAGTCGTCGGCCAACGCGCGGTACGCGGCCAACTTCTCCCCGTAATCCAGATCGCCCCGATCGCCGATGTCGAAATAGCGACGGGTGTCGAGGTCGTAGCGCGGTTGCCGCCCCGTAGCGGTGCAGAACACCGACCATTTCACGAGAGCTTTCATGGCCCACGGGAAGTAGTAGTGCAGGCTGGTGATGGCGACGTCCGGGCAGGCGTTGGCGTAGTCGATCGGGTACACCTGACCGTCTTTGATGAGCGTCTCGCAGGAGTTGAATTCCCACCGGAAGAAGGCGTTGACCAGGCGCCCGATTGTCACTGTCTCATCACCTGTCGCGGCATCGAGAAAGTCGTGCGACACGCAATAGCGCGCGTGCATAGGCTGATCCGGATCGAACCTCATCACCATCGTCTCGGCGCCGATCGACAGGCTGCGCGCGAAAACGTCGTACCCCGCCACTGCTTGCTGCAGGTGCATGAGCCGCTGCCCCGACTCGTCGTAGGCGCGGTGCAGTTCGGCGGCGTTGCGGATCTGGCTCACCCCGACCCATGCGCCGCCGTCGTAGGGTTTCATGAACATTGGATAGCCCAAGTTCTCAGCCACCGCATCGAGGTCGAATGATTTGTTGTACTGCGCAGCGGTAAAGGCGTATTTTGCGTTCTCAGGTGGATTCTTGAACGGGACGAGAACCGTGTCGGGCACGTGCAGGCCAAGGCGCATCATTGCGCAATAGGCCGCGTGCTTCTCCATGCTCTGGAAGGTGAACGGGCTGTTGAGCAGGTACACGTCGTCCATCAGCGCGACCTTCTTCAGCCACTCGCGCGGGTGATAGTACCAGTAGGCGAGCCGGTCGATCACCAGGTCGTAGCGAGGCGTGGAGCGCAGATCGAAGGGCTCGATGCTCACGCGTTCCACGTCGTAGGAGTGCTCGGTGCCGCTGCCGTCAGTAATAGGCCCGAGGCGGCGCACAATCGCCTCGAATGCCGCAGGCCAGTCCTGCTCGGTGCCGAGGAGTAGTCCGATCAGGTGGGCGGCGTCTGGCATCGCTGTCTCCTCAGCAGAATCGCGGTAGATGATGACGAAGTTGTGCTCGCCAGGACGACCATTCGTGCGGCACGTCATGACCCCACACGTCCAATTGGACGCGCATTCCTTTGTCGGACAGCACGTCCGCGAAAGCCCGGGTGCTTTGCAAGGCGGCCGTCGGAGATTCCTCGAAGGCGCCCTGGCCGACGACGAGCAAAATACTGAGCCGCTCGCGCAGCCATTCCAGATGCCCGCCACCGAGATTGGCGACGTAGGACATCGGATTGTTGAAGTATGTCGCTTCGCCGTGCTCACCCCACGCGTGCCAGGTGGACGGGTCGTAGTTGCCGGAAAGGCCCATCGCCAGCGGAAACACGTCCGCACGCTTGAGCGCGAGATTTACCGCGTGATATGCACCGAGGCTGCAGCCGAGCGTAACGATGTCGGTGGCACCGCCGCAGTCCGCGGCGATCCACGGCACGACCTGGCCGAGCAACCAGGCCTCGTACTCACCGTGACGCCGCGCTCGCTCCTCCAGCGAGACGGATCGATCCGACCAGGTGTATCGGTCTGCGCTGTCGACGCAGTAGAGCTTCACCCGTCCACCATCGATCAGATCGGCGACGGCGTCGACCATCCCGTTATGTTCGAAGTCCCAGGCGCGCCCTTGCTCGGTGGGGAAAACGAGCACGGGGCGGCCCCAGTGCCCGTACGCCATCAGCGTCGCCGGGCCGAGCTCGACATGATCACGCCGCATCACTCGCCTCCAGGGACGTGATCAGCGCGGTCAGGTGCGGATGCAGCGCGTCGCGCCAGGCGGTGTAGTTGTGTGCGTCGCGGAGCAGGTGCAGTCGGGTGCGGTGTCCGAGCCGAGTCAGGGTCGCAGCCATCCGCTGATTGTTCGCGAGATTTTCCTCCACGACGCCGCAGGTCATCGAGACGGGACCGCGGTCGATGGCGGCGCGGGCGTCGTGGACCGAGGCCACGAATGCCGACACTGCAGCGAATGCTGAGAAGTCCGACTCCTGATCATCGAGATCGGGTGTGAAAAAGCTGCCCGACTGCAGCAGGAGGCCGGCGAAAGATCCGGGGTGGGTCCGCTGTGCGTGCAACATCGCCAACGCGCCGAGGCTGACACCGACCCCGATCCGCGAAGTCGACGGCGCAAGTTTGGCGGCGGCGGGGAGAACGCGCTCGACGAGCGTGCGCGCGTACGCATCGTCGGCGCAGTACCACACGTTGCGATCGCCCGGATCGAGCAGCAGCGCGCGCAAGGCCGGCAGCCGCGCGGACGCGATGCCGGCGCCCAGATAGCGGGTGAGCCCACCCAGCGCGGCGTACTCCGGCCCGTCGTGCACGACCAGCAGCGGCGCCGGTCCAGACAGCGTGCTTGGCGACCACAGCGTCGCGTTCACGGCGCTGCCCAGCAGCGGGGCGTCGACTTCGATCGTCGTCTCGTCGGCGTCCACCGGCGGCTCGCCCAGCCAGTCCGGCTCCTCGTAATCCGGGAACAGTAGTACCGACTTCTCGCCGAAAGCTCCTGGCGCACGTAGCGGGTTCGCCGGGTCCGTGATCGTCGTGCGGCTGCCGTGGAGGTCCTGAATGTCGAACAGGTACTCCATGCGGTTCACCGGCGGACGCGGTAGCTGTAAGCGCCACTGGCCGCCGAGCCGGGTGAAGGCCACGTCGGCCACGCCGATCTCGTGCGCCAGCCGCACCGAGCAGAGCCGCCGGGATCGGTCGGCAAGCACGAAACCCACGCCGTTCGCGTTGGCGACCGGTCCCGTTGCGGCGGAGCTGGAGTGCATGAGCTGAACCTATCCACCCGGGCGCGCCTGCCTGCATCGGCACCGCGCCGCGCATAGCGTCGCGCAACGTGCGTGATTACTCCGACGTGCTCGCCCAGGGTGCCCGGCGCCGTCCGAGCGTCCCCGAGATCGCGGCCGAGACCGATCTCGTCGTCGAGACCGCCGACGGCTCGTTCTGCGGGGCGGTAGTCGCGCTCGGACGGGCGATCGAGGCAGGCGAGAAACGCGACGTCGTCACTCTCGAGGACCGCCATGGCAGGCGGCGCGTCTTCGCGATGCTTGCGGCAGCCTTCCTGCTAGATGGCAAGCCGGTCACACTCGTGCGCCCGGCGCCGGCAAGCGCGCCCGCGCCGCGACGGACTAAGACGGCGTCGGGTTCCTACGCGGTCGCCGGTGTGAGCGCCCGCGTCGCCCGCGCCAGCAGGATCTGGGTCGAGGGTGTGCACGACGCCGCCCTGCTCGAGCGGATCTGGGGGGAGGACCTGCGCATCGAGGGCGTGGTCGTCGAGCCGCTGGACGGCGTCGATCATCTCACCGACGCGCTGCGCGAATTCGAGCCGGGCCCGCTGCGGCGAGTGGGTGTTCTCGTCGATCACCTCGTCGCTGGGAGCAAGGAAACCCGGCTCGCCGCCGCTGTACGTTCTCCGCACGTCCTGGTTACCGGTCACCCGTATGTGGACGTGTGGCAGGCGGTGAAGCCGACCGCGCTGGGCATCGCCCGATGGCCGCAAATACCGCGCGGGACGGACTGGAAATCGGGCATCTGCACGGCGCTGGGGGAGAGCGACCCCCGCGAGCTGTGGCGGCGGGTCCTCGCGAGTGTCGACGGCTACGCCGACGTCGAAGTGCCGTTGCTGCGAGCGGTCGAGGAATTGATCGACTTCGTTACGCACGCATGAGCAGGCTCACCGAGGTGATCAAGCCTCGGCTTGGCGGAAAGTGAGCGATTCGCACAGGATTCTTGGTTGCAGGTGCCACTATTGGCGACATGCCCGCCTGGTTGATCTGGTTGATCGCCTCCGGGGTGCTGGCCGGAGGCGAGGCAGCGTCCGGGACGTTCGTTTTGCTGATGATGGCCGGCGGCGCCGGCGCCGCCGCGATCACTGCCACGTTCGCGCCGCTGGTGGTACAGGTGCTGGTCGCCGTGCTGGCCACCGTCGCCCTGCTGTGGCTGGCGCGCCCGGTCGCGATCCGGCACCTCAACCCGGGCCCGGCCGCGATCACCGGCACCGACGCGCTCGTCGGGCGCGAAGCTATCGCGCTCACCGAAGTGACACGCGACGGTGGGCGCGTGCGGCTCAACGGCGCGGAATGGTCGGCACGCGCCAAAGACCCCCGCCAAGATCTTCCGGCCGGCACCATGGTCACCGTCATCGCCATCGACGGTGCTACCGCGGTCGTCTGGCAGGACCCGTTCGGCTGAGAGGAAACCATGGACCCCATTGCAATCGCCGCGATCGTCATCGCGATCGTAGTGATCCTCGTGATCGCGAGAATGGTGCGCATCGTCCCGCAGGCGAAGGCCGGCGTAGTCGAGCGACTCGGCCGCTACGTGCGTACGCAGGGCCCGGGTTTGACGCTACTGCTGCCCTTCGTCGACCGGATGCGCCCGTTGATCGACCTGCGCGAGCAGGTGGTCAGCTTCCCGCCGCAGCCGGTCATCACCTCCGACAACCTCACGGTCGGCGTCGACTCGGTGATCTACTTCCAGGTCACCGACCCGCGCGCCGCGACGTATGAAATTCAGAATTACATCCAGGCCGTCGAGCAGCTCACCATCACCACCCTGCGTAACGTGATCGGTTCGTTGAATCTCGAGCAGGCGCTGACCAGCCGCGACGAGATCAACACCAAGCTGCGCGGCGTCCTCGACGAAGCGACCGGCCCGTGGGGGATGCGGGTCGCCCGCGTCGAGATCAAGGCCATCGATCCGCCGATCTCCATCCAGGACGCGATGGAGCAGCAGATGCGCGCCGACCGCAACAAGCGTGCGATCATCCTGACCGCTGAGGGTCAGCGCGAGTCCGCGATCAAGACCGCGGAGGGGCAGAAGGCGGCGCAGATCCTCGCGGCGGAGGGGCAGAAGCAGTCCGCGATCCTTGCCGCCGAGGCCGAACGGCAATCGAAGATCCTGCGCGCCGAGGGCGATCGGGCCGCGCGCTACCTCACCGCGCAGGGCCAGGCGAAGGCGATCGAGACGACGTTCGGTGCGATCCACGCCGCGAAGCCCGATCCGGCGCTGCTCGCCTACCAGTACCTGCAGACGCTGCCGTTGATCGCGCAGGGCGACGCCAACAAGATGTGGATCGTGCCGAGCGAGTTCAGCAAGGCACTCGAAGGCCTCTCCCGGCTGTCCGGCGGCACGGACAGCGAGACGCCGTCGTGGCTCAACCAGACCGGCGCCGATTCCGGCGCCAGCGCGGACGCGCTCGACACCTCGGACTGGTTCGAGTCGCGGATCCCGCCGGCGGCCGTCCAGCCCGAAGCGGCCAATCTGCGAGCGTCCGACGACGATGCGCACACTCGGGAGGCGCACGAGGGCATCTCGGACAGTCCGCTGCTGCCGGCCGTGCCGCCGCTGTCGAAGGCGATCGAGGACGCTTCGTCCGCTCCTGACATCCCGACGTCGAGTGGCCCGCAGCCGCTTTGATCGCCGTGGATCGCTAGCGGGCGTGCGTCAGAAGCCGGTCGAATTCCACGGCGCGAGCGGCGTGGCGAACATCGCGTCGAAGCGCGCCACCGCCCCCGGAGCCTGTTCGTCGACGCCGCCGCCGAGAGCGAGCTGGCGCAACGAATGCGTGCCCAGGAAGGCCGACGCGAGCGCGCGCTGGGAGAGCCGCAGATCCGGCGAGCCCGTGCTCCGCACGCACGAGGCGCCGTCGCCAGACGCGTCGAGCAGGTACGTTCCGGACGCGAAACCGCCAAGGTCGGCGTCGACCACCTGGAGCACCAGCCGTCCGGACGAGGCGTATCCGCGCGTGGTCAGCGCCGCCGGGACGTCGAGCAGGCGCAGCCACGTGTCGTCGCCGAGGTAACCCTGCCGCAACGCCCGGCCGTCGCCGAGTAGCCACCGCGCCGGCTCGTCCGGTGCCCCCGCATGCAGGCTGATCTCGTCGACCACGTCGATGCCGGACAGGTACGCCCAGAGATTGCGGTACGCCAGATCCGAGGCGGCGATGAGTTCCTGCACCTCGATCGCGCCCATCGCGCCGTCCAACTCGAAGTCGCGGGTAACGCGCCAGGCGAGCAGCCCGTCCGGGCCGTCGGGGCCCTCATGCAGGATCCAGTGCGGCTGCGGGCCGATCGTCTCGAAGCCGTCCAGGCCGAGTCGTTTGGGCCACCACAGGCTGCGCCGGTCGACCTGCCCTTGCCTGCGCCGTCGAGCCCGGTCGAAGATGCCCGGCGCGATCGCGCCGAGGTCGGCCGCCGCTACCTGGCGCAAGGTCCCGCCGTCGCCGGGCAGCACCGTGGCATTGCGGCGGCGCGGGTAGTAGGTGTAGTTCGCAGTGTGCGCGGCCGGCGCGTAGCCGAAACGGCCGTAGATCGGCCATTCGGCGGCGATGAGCACGCTGAACGCGTCACCGCGATCCCGTGCGGCGTGCAATGCCGGGGTGATCATCTGGGTGAGCAGGCCGCGGCGGCGATGGGTCGCCGCAACGCTGACCCCGGTCAATGCGTCGGCCGCTACGTCTACGGTGCCGCCTGCGGGTCCGGGAATCGTCACGGTTCGGGGCTCGGTCGCGAGCGTGCCGATCCACCGTCCGCCGTCCGGGAACTGCCGATCTTTGAAACCCTGGTCTTTGAAACCCCATGTGCGCTCCGGCAGCCACTCCCGCCGCCACCGCTCGACGCGGCGCGGGAAGTCGTCGTCGTAAGGATTGCCGAGCAGCCCGATGGCCAGTCCAGCAACCCACCCTGCCGCCTCGGACACGGGTACCGGATTCCACAGCTCGCTCATGTCCGCCGAGAATGCCAGCATCCGGTGCGCTAGCGCGAGCGAGTTCAGATCCAGTTCAGACGCGGCGCCAGGTAGAGGTACCCGACGAAGCTGACCGCATCGAGCAGGAAGTGCGCGAGAACGAGCGGCAGCACTCGTCCGGTGCGCCGGAACCACCAACCGAACACCAAACCCATCGCGAAGTTCCCCGCAAAGCCGCCGAACCCTTGGTACAGGTGGTAGCTGCCGCGCAGGGTCGCGCTGGCGATGATGGAGCGCTCGGCGCTCCACCCGCACTGCCGCAGCCGGGTCAGCATGAACCCGACGACAACGATTTCCTCGGCGAATCCGTTCTGGAAGGCTGAGAGCAACAAATACGGCACTCGGTACCAGACGTCGGGGAAGTCGACGACGTCCAGCGAGGCGTTCACCCCGAGCCGGTGCGCAAGATAGACCAGCGCCAGGCCTGGGATGCCGATCACCGCTAGAAAGCCGACGCCCTGCAACGACTCGACTTTTCGCCGGGCGAGATCCAGCCCGATACCGAGGCCGCGGCCGCCCGGCGAGCGGGCGAGCAACACGAGCGCCAGCAATGGTGGCGCGATCCCGTTGAGCAGATTCGCCAGATCGTCGAGCAGATCCAGCCACGGGTGCGTGGTCTGCGTGCCGCTGACGACGGTGGACGTCGTGGCGCCGATGCCGCCCACGACGGTGAGTTCGGCGCGCACCAGATGCAGCAGTGCGTAGATGCCGGACATGCCCAGCGACACGCCGAGCACGGCCATTAGTTCCCACCCGGGACGTTCCCGTACCGAGGAGGTTTCGGTGGCGGGCGCCAGAGCTACCCGATCAGCGTCCACCCGCTCAGCTTAAGGATTGCGGGGCGAGGACGAGCGGCTGTGCGGCATACCGGTCGTCCACGTCTCGAAGGAGTCGGTCTGCATGCGGGAAAGGTACTTCGCGTGCTGTTGACCGATCATGGTCGCTATGCCCTATGCTGGTCGTGAAAGGGCGAACGGCACATCCCTCCCGTGCCGTCGCCCTTTCGCTATTTCTCTCCCTGAGCCCACCCCAACATCCCGCCCTCGAAGCGCCCGGGCGTTTCACGTGAGCTAGGTCGCTTCCGCGGTGCTATGGAACCGCCGCGACCGATTCTGCGAATGAGCGGGTGGGACGCCCACGGGAGGCGTGATACGTAGAGGGACGGCACAACGTGGCACGACGCAGGATCGCGGTCATCGGCAGCGGAGTCGCCGGCCTCACGGCAGCGCACGTCCTGCAGCGCGCCGACGACGTCACCCTCTTCGAGGCTGATTCTCGACCCGGCGGCCACGCCGACACCCACGAGGTAGCCGCTGCCGGGGGTCGCGCGATCGGTGTCGACACCGGTTTCATCGTGCACAACCATCGCACGTACCCGCAGTTGCTGCGCCTGTTCGCCGAACTGGACGTGCAGACGCAGGAGTCTGACATGAGCATGTCCGTCGCCTGCGCCGGATGCGGGCTCGAGTACGCCGGCGGCCGGGGCCTCAGCGGGCTGCTCCCATCGCTGCGCACGGTACGCAAGCCGCGCTACCTGCGGATGCTCACCGAGGTGCGCCGATTCCACGCCCGCGCCCGCGCACTGCTTTCTGGCAACGACGATGAGCTCACCCTGGCGCAGTTCCTACAGACCGGGCAGTTTTCGCCGTATTTCGTCGCTCACTTCGTCACGCCGATCGTTGCCGCAGTCTGGTCGACCGCACCCACGCAGGCCGGGGACTACCCGGCGCGCTTCCTGTTCGCGTTTCTCGACAACCACGGGATGCTCAGCGTCACCGGCGCGCCCACTTGGTACACGGTGACCGGCGGTTCCGCGCGCTACGTCGAAAAGCTTGTCAAGGCACTGACTGCGGTTGAGACGTCCACCCCGATCCGAGCGGTACGTCGGACCGCGAGCGGTGTCGAGATCCGTGACGATGCGGACACCGTCGCGCACTTCGACGCCGCCGTGCTCGCCACCCATCCGCACCAGGCGCTGGACATGCTGGTGACCCCGACCGCCGCAGAACGCGCATTGCTCGGCGCCATCGATTACACGGTCAACCCCACGCTGTTGCACACCGACACCTCGGTGTTGCCGCGGGCCCGGCGTGCGCAGGCATCCTGGAACTATGCGATGCCGTCGTGTACCGCGCTGCCCACCGCCGTCGAGGTGAGTTACAACATGAATCGCTTGCAGCGCCTGGACGAACTCGGTGCCGACCGCAGCTACGTAGTGTCCTTGAATGCCGAGCACCGCGTCGACCCGAACACGGTCATCGACCGCATGCAGTACGAACATCCGGTCTACACCCTGCAGTCGGTGGCTGCGCGCGAACGGCTGCCGGAGCTCAACGACAGCGCGCTCGCCTTTGCCGGCGCCTACCACGGCTGGGGATTCCACGAGGACGGAGCGCGATCGGGCGTCGACGCGGCGGTGAGCCTCGGCGTGAGCTGGTGAGCACATGAAGGCGCGCCTGTACGAGATCGACATCGCGCACGTCCGCACTGATCCGGTGCGCCACGACGTGCGGCACCGAAGCGTCCAGTGGTTCGTCGATCTCGACGACCTCCCTCGGCTGCCCCCCGGTCTGCGTTGGCTGGCCCGTTTTGAAGCGCGCGATCACCTCGGCGATCCGGCGCGCACATTGCGGCAGAATCTGGACGACTATCTCGCCGAGAACGGCGTCGAGCTAGGTGGCGGCCGCATCACCATGCTCAGCAACGCCCGCAGTATCGGCTATGTCTTCAATCCGCTGTCGCTGTTCTGGTGTCACGACGCCGACGGCGTGCTTGTCTGCACTGTGGCTGAAGTGCACAACACCTACGGGCAACGGCACCGCTATCTGCTGCGTACCGACGATGCCGGACGCGCGGATACCGAGAAGCAGTTCTACGTGTCACCGTTCTATCCGGTGGACGGCTTCTACCGGATGAGCGTGCCCGAACCGGGCGACACGCTGGCTATTTCGATCACCCTGCACCGCCGGCACCAGAAGCCTTTCGTCGCGTCCGTCCGCGGCATCGCCAGGCCAGCCGGGACCGCGGCTGTTATCAGGGCGACCTTGCGACACCCGCTCGAGAACTGGCTGGTTCGCGCTCTGATCACCGTTCACGGCATCCGCTTATGGCGCAAGGGATTGCCGGTCCAACCACGCCCGTCCCACTCGGAGGACACGATGACCAAAGCCACCGCCGCGGACCGTCTCGCCGCATTGGTCCGCGACACAGTTGGGGTCGAATTGCCCGTCCGGCTGCGTGCCTGGGACGGTAGCGAGACCGGACCGGCCGACGGCCCGACCCTGGTGATCCGCTCGCGCCGCGCGTTGCGTCGCTTGCTGTGGGCGCCGGGGGAGCTGGGACTGGCACGCGCTTATGTCACCGGCGACATCGATGTCGAGGGTGATCTCGCCGAGGGCTTCCGCCGCGCCTGGAAGCTGTCGCCGGCGGGTGCGGAGTCGGGCGTCTCGCTCGGTGTCGGTGCCGCGCTCAAGGCTTCGGTCACGGCGCTGCGGCTGGGCGCGTTCGGTGCGCCGCCGAAGGCACCCGCGACCGAGGCCCGCCTCACCGGCCGACTGCACAGCAAGGCGCGTGATCGCGCCGCGATCTCGCACCATTACGACCTGTCCAACGCGTTCTACGAGACGTTGCTGGACGAGACGATGGCGTACTCCTCGGCCTACTTCACCTCGCCCGGGCAGTCGCTGGTCGAGGCGCAACGCGCCAAGCTGGATCTCATCTGCCGCAAGCTAGGACTGCAGCCCGGCATGCGGCTGCTCGACGTCGGCTGCGGCTGGGGTTCGCTGATCCTGCACGCCGTCGAGCACTACGGCGTGCAGGCGACAGGAATTACCCTGGCTGCCGAGCAGCGCGACCACATCGCCAAACGCGTTGCCGACCGGGGCCTTGCCGGCCGGATCGAGGTGCGGCTGCAGGACTATCGCGAACTCAGCGACACCAGCGAGACCTTCGACGCCGTCAGTTCGATCGAGATGGGCGAGCACGTCGGCGAAGGGCAGTACCCGACATACGCGAACATCCTGTTCGGCGCGCTCAAGCCGACCGGACGCCTGCTGTTGCAGCAGATGTCGCGACGCGAAGGCACCGCGCCGGGCGGTGGCAAATTCATCGAAGCCTATATCGCGCCGGACATGCATATGCGCCCGCTGGCGCAGACACTCGCGCATCTGGACCACGCCGGATTCGAGATCCGTGACGTGGAGGCGATGCGCGAGCACTACGTCACCACAGTCAGGCATTGGATCGATACTCTGGAAGGTCACTGGTCGCAGTTCGTCGGACTCGTAGGCGAGGAGACGGCCCGGGTGTGGCGGCTCTACCTCGTCGGCGGGGCGCTCAGTTTCGAACAAGGCCGGATGGGTGTCGATCAGTTCCTCGCAGTCCGCCCGACCACGAACGGAGTCAGTCACATGCCTGCGATGCGACCGTGGGCGGCGGGTACACAACAGGCGTGAATTCCTTCGACGGCGCCTCGTTCGCCGCGTCACTTCCATGGGTGGCCGGCGCGGTAGTCGCCGTGCTAGCAGTCGCGTTCGTCGCATCGAAAGTCGCAGGCAAGCACAGCGTCGTCGACGTCGCGTGGGGTCTGCTGTTCGCCGTGGCAGCCGTGGCCGCGTTCATCTGCTCGTCCGGGCACGGCAACGATCTGCGCCGCTGGTTACTGTTGTTGCTGCCCGTCCTGTGGGGGCTCCGTCTGGCCACGCACATCGGTCGCCGCTCAATCGGCAAGCCGGAGGATCCGCGCTACGAGCAATTGCTTGCCAACGCAAAGGGCAACCCGGATCTCTATGCTTTGCGCTCCATCTACCTGTTGCAGGGATTGCTGGCCTTGGTAATCGCGTCGCCGATCGTGGTCGGCAGCTTCGAGGGGGGCGCGGTGAGCTGGCTGGCCTGGACGGGTGTCGCGCTCTGGTGCGTCGGGGTGTTCTTCGAAGCGGTGGGCGACACGCAGATGGAACGCTTCCGTGCTGATCCGGCGCACAAGGGCAAGCTGATTGACACCGGCCTCTGGCGCTACACGCGCCACCCGAACTACTTCGGGGATGCCTGCGTGTGGTGGGGCATCTTCCTTGTCGCTGCGGACGCATGGCCGGGCGTCGTCACCATCTACGCGCCGATCGTGATGACCTTGCTGCTGACACTCGGCTCAGGTGCCCGCACCCTGGAGAAATCCATGTCCAAGCGCGACGGATGGGCCGAGTACGCGGCGAAGACAAGCATGTTCGTCCCGTTGCCGCCGCGGCTGAAGAAATCGGCCACGTCCGGTTCGTGAGTCACCCGGCGCGTGCTTCGGGCCCAGTTGCCGCTTGCGCGAATGAAGATCACGCGGTTGAGCACGACAGTAACCGCCTACATCAGGCGTAGGCGCCGCGTAGCACGCTGGTTCCGCTGTACTTCGGTTCGGCGTTGACGTCTTGCACGCTGACCTCGATATCGCTGAAGTTCTGCATCAGGTTGGACGGGACGGTGAGCGTCGCGTTGCCATCGGGCCCGATCCAACCGATCGGCTGCATGCGGGTGCGCTTGCCGTCGGTGAGCCATACCTCGTAGTGCCGCGAGGAGAGATCCGGCAGTGCGGCTGCGTTGATCTCCATGTGGCCGCCGGATCGGACAACCGCGGTTGCCCCGGCATTGCCGACGCCATAGGCCCGCAACGCGATCTGCTTGCCGGACGGGCTGTCCGACCCGAGGTTGGCCGTGACCGCCGCCGCGCCGCCGGCAACGACGACCGCGGCCGCTGCCGCTGCGAGCAACCGGTTACGCCGACGCGACGACGTGCGCTGCTGTGTTGCCTCGTTGCGGACCTTCGCGAACATCTGCGAGAGGTCGGGCAGTGCCGCTGGGGACGAAGCCTCAGTCGGGTCGGGAACCGAAGCTAGCTCCGGCGGCCCGGAGATCACTTCAGGAGCGAAGCGCTGCGCCGAGGTCAGTGATGCGTGCGCGACCACCGCCATGATCAGTTCCTGCTGGCAGTCACCGCAGGACCGCAGATGTGCGGCGGATTCGATGACGACATCTCGGGACGCCTCGCCGGTGAGCAGGAGGGGCAGTTCATCGGAAACGTGGGCGCTCATGTGATACCTCGCGAACTCTCGAGCAGACTGGCCATACGATGCAGGCCGCGGGACGTGCGGGTTTTGACCGTTCCCAACGGGACGTCCAGTACCTTCGCGATCTCCGCCTGGGTGTAGCCGTCGAAGTACGCCAGTTCGATTACTTTGCGCTGCGCATCTGGAAGCAGATCGAGAGCGCCGCGGACCTCGTCGGCCCACACCATGCGCTCGGCTACCTCGCGGCCGTCGTCGCCGGTGATCTCGCGCATCGAGTCAAGCGGCACGACGACGTCACGCCGCTTGCGCAGGTGGTCGATCGCGCGTTTGCGGGCGATGCCGAGGACCCAGCCTCGAAGCGACATCGAAGGGTCATACCGCTCGTGGACCCGCCAGACCTCGTAGAACACGCGCTGCATGACGTCTTCGACGTCTGGGTGCGGGACGTAGCGCGAGAGATAGGACATCACCAGCGGGCCGAGGGCGCGATATGCCTCTTCCAGGGCTTCGGGGCGGCCCTGGTTCAGGCGCAGCCCCACGTCCTCTAGCGCAGCTTCCACGGACACTGTTCGTACTCCAACGTCGCGGTGGTTCCAAGCGTCGGCAGTCGACCGCCCGGATGTCGCATAAGCGATGGTATCTCCATAGGTTCTAGTGACGAACGCGGAAAATGGTGGCGTAGCCAGCAGACCCGGACGCACAATGCTGCCCATGCAGGCACCGAACCGGCTGCGACCGCACAGCTTCATCGCGCTGGGCGACAGCTTCACCGAGGGCCTCAACGACGTGCGCCCTGACGGCACGTTCGCGGGCTGGGCCGACCGTTTGGCCGATCTGCTCGCTGCCGATGACCCGGACCTGCGCTACGCCAACCTCGCCGTTCGCGGCCGGGTTCTCGGCCAGATCATCGACGACCAGGTGGCCGTCGCGCTCGAACGTCGGCCGGATCTGGTCAGCTTCTCCGCCGGCGGTAATGACATGCTCCGGCGGAGTTCGGATCCCGACGAGGTAGCCACGCGATACGAGGCCGCCGTCGTGCAACTGCGCGCTGCCGGCTCGCAGGTGATGGTGTTCGTCGGATTCGATGTCGGGGCAACGCCGGTGCTGCGCCTGGTACGCGGCAAGATCGCGGTCTACAACGAGCACCTGCGCGTGATTGCGGCGCGTCAGGGCTGCGTGCTGGTCGACCTCTGGGCGCTCGCGACGTTGCGCGATCGGCGATCCTTTAGCGAGGATCGCTTGCACCTGTCCGCGGGCGGGCATGAGCGGGTCGCCCGGTCGGCCGCCCGCGCCCTGGGGCGGCCCGCCGCTGACCCGGACGAGCCGTGGCCGTTGATGACCTACACCGCTCCAGGACGGCGCGAAGACCTCCTGTGGGCACGCACGCACCTGCTGCCGTGGGTCGGCAGGCACCTGCGCGGGCGCTCCAGCGGCGACGGGCTCGAGGCCAAGCGTCCCGATCTCGATGTGCTCGGCGTCGCTAGTCATCAGTGGCGAATGCTAGCCCCGAGAGCCACTGCAGCGGGCTCGGAAAGCGGCTCGATGTCAGGAGGCGGCGGATAGCTGTGCCGCCATGCCGGCGGCGATGAAATCGGCATATTGCTCGAGATTCCAGCCGCAGCGCAGCACCAAGAGCTCGTAGATCTGCGCGGAGCTGTACGCCCACAAGACGTCGCCGGCGCGTTGCAGCGACATGCCACTGGGCAGGTGACCAGCTGCGCTGATTCGCCGTGCATTGTCGCGCATCCGGGCCCGGCGATCCTCGTCCACTGCGCTCGCGACTCCGGCCAGTTCGGGCTCGTGCGCGGCAGCAGCGCGCAGCATGAGCAGGATCGGCGCGACCCGTGGTGCCACTTCGGCGCCCAGCGCTGCCCAGCCCTGCAGCAGCGATTTCAGATCGGCGGCGGGCAGCGCATCGGAGCGGGTTTCGGCCGGCACTAGCCCGCTGCCCTGCAGTGCCTGCGCGACGACGGCGCGAACCAGCGCCGGTTTCCCGGCGAAGCGCTTGTAGACCGACTCTGCGGACACCCCGCAGGCATGGGCGAGCTTCGGGATGGTCGTCGCTGCGTAGCCATCGCGCAGCAGCATGTCCCGGGCAGTGTCGACGAGCAGGGCGCGGACCTGCTCTGCGCGTGCCCGCCGCGCAGAGCTGTCGTAGTGCCGCTTGACGCCGTCCACCACGCACCTCATACTCCACCTATTAGTTACAGCACACTGTATCGGATTGGGGTGGCCATGTCCGCAGACACGCATCCGTTCCTGGATTCATTGCAAGAGGCGACGAACTCGCACGATCTGCGCGCGGTCGTAGACTGCTTCAGTCCCGCCTACCGCAACGAGACACCCGCACATCCGAGCCGCGACTTCCGTGGTCAGGAGCAGGTTCGCGCCAACTGGAGCCAGATCTTCGAGTTCGTCCCGGACGTGCACTCACGGGTGCAGCGCTTTGCGGCGAACGGCAACCAGGTCTGGTCGGAGTGGGAGATGAGCGGCACGCGTCGTGACGGCAGTCGGCACCTGATGCGCGGCGTCATCATCTTTACTGTCCTGGACGGCCGCGCCACCGCTGCCCGCTTCTACCTCGAGCCCGTCGACGAGACCAGCACGACCGACGCCGACGCGGCAGTCCGTGCCCAGGTGCGCGCCGAGACCGCGACGTGATCGTGGTCGTCGGCGGCAGCGGACTGCTGGGCCGCCAGGTTGTCAGCGATCTTGTCGCCCGGGGAGAGCGGGTACGCGCCGTGGTGCGCGACGCGCAACTCGGTCGCGACGTGCTGGGTGGCGACGTCGAGGTCGTGGCCGCGGACGTCCGACGTGCCGAAGGCCTCGACGACGCCGTGGCCGGTGGGTCGGTGGTCGTTTCCGCCGTGCACGGCTTTCTCGGCGGTCGCGGCGCCGGCCCGGTCGAGGTCGACGAGCGTGGCAACGCCAACCTCATTGACGCCGCCGCTGCGGCCGGTGCGAGCGTCGTGCTCGTTTCCGTCCTCGGCGCCGCAGCCGGCAGCGCACTCGACCTGTTCCGCGCAAAACACGCCGCCGAGCAGCACCTACGCGACAGCGGCACCCCGTGGACGATCGTGCGGGCAGGCCCCTTCCTGCAGACCTGGCTCGCGGTTCTCGAGCAGACGGCCAGGAAGTCCGGCCGCCCGGTCATCTTCGGACGCGGCGAGCAGCCGATCGGATTCGTCTCGGCCACCGACGTGGCGGCCGCCGTCAGCAGCGCGGCCGTCGATACGGCATTGCGCGGACAGGTCTTCGAGCTGGCGGGCGAACCGATCACGATGGTCGAACTCGCTTCTGCGCTGCAGGCTGCGCGTGGCTGGGTGGGCACTTCGCGGCACGTCCCGCGCCCAGCGCTGCGCACGTTCGCCACACTGGCACGTGCCGTCAATCCCGCCTTCGCCCGCAAGAACCGCGCGGCCCTGGCGATGGACTCCGCCCAGTTCGGCGACCGCAGTGACATCGTCGCGCTGCTCGGGCGAGCACCGGAAAAGGTGTCCGACGTCCTCAGCCGATTCGCTGCAAGCTGAGGGCAGTTATTCGGCCGGACCGCGGCCGGACCACGACCACGCGTAGCGGCCGTCGTCGCTAGCCTGCGCGCCCTCACCCAGACGCAGTGGGCGGAACGTGTCGACCATGACCGCGAGCTCATCGAAGAACTCGGCGCCGATGGAACGTTCGTAGGCACCCGGTTGCGGGCCATGCACGTGCCCACCCGGGTGCAACGACACCGAGCCTTGCCCGATGCCCGAGCCTTTGCGCGCCGCATAGTCTCCGCCGCAGTAGAACATCACTTCGTCGGAGTCGACATTGGAGTGGTAATAGGGCACCGGAATGGACAGCGGGTGGTAGTCGACCTTGCGCGGCACGAAGTTGCAGACCACGAAGTTGTTGCCCTCGAATACTTGATGGGCCGGTGGCGGCTGGTGCACGCGCCCGGTGATGGGCTCGAAGTCGGCCACATTGAACGTGTAGGGGTACAGGCACCCGTCCCAGCCGACGACATCGAATGGATGATGCGCAGCGACGTGAATCGAACCGGCGATGCCGGACGGTCCGGAGGAGCGGTGCTTGATGTACACCTCCACGTCCGCGCCGCTGCGCTTCGGCGGGTCGCCCGGCCCGTGCAGGTCACGCTCGCAGAACGGGGCGTGCTCGAGTAGCTGCCCGAACTTGGACAGGTAGCGACGCGCCGGGACGATATGACCGTTCGCCTCGATCGCGAACGCCCGCAGCGCCCCGTCCGGCACCCAGCGGTGCGTCGTGGCGCGGGGTAGCAGCACGTAGTCGCCCTGGCGGGCCTCGAGCGGGCCGAAGATCGTCTCGACGGTGGCACTGCCGGACTCGATGAAGACGCACTCGTCGCCGAGCGCGTTGCGGTACAGCGGCGACGCCGCACCGGCAACGACGTAGGAGATCCGCACATCATCGTTGCCGAGCACGAGCCTGCGTCCGGTCACCGCGTCGGTCGTCTCCACATCGGCGTCCTTGAACAGCTCGTGCAGCTTCAAGTGCCGGGGCAGCAACGGTTCGTTCGGTGTGGTTGCCTGCTCGGGCAGCACCCACGACCGGACGTCGACGAGCGCGGCGGGGATTTCGCGATGGTAGAGCAACGAGGAGTCAGAGAAGAATCCCTCCTCGCCCATCAGTTCCTCGTAGTACAGCCGCCCGTCGAGATCGCGGTGCTGGGTATGCCGCTTCGGCGGTATCGAGCCGCGCTGCTGGTAAAACGCCATACCGCACTTTCTACTACTCCGTGCAGCTGCGTACTACGCCGTCGCGCTACGGACGACGGCGAAACTGAACCTGCGCTGCTTCAGCGCCTCGCGATCGGCACAAAGGCGCGCTCGGTCTCGCCGGTATACAGCTGGCGTGGCCGCCCGATCTTGGTTTGCGGATCTCTGATCATCTCGCGCCACTGGGCGATCCACCCGGGAAGCCGTCCGATGGCAAACAGCACGGTAAACATGCGAGTCGGGAAACCCATCGCGCGATAGATCAGCCCGGTGTAGAAATCGACGTTCGGGTACAAGTGGCGCTCGATGAAGAAGTCGTCCTCGAGCGCGACGCCTTCCAATTGCAAAGCGATGTCGAGCAGGTCATCGCGCTTGCCCATGGCGTCGAGCACGTGGTGGGCCGAGTCCTTGACGATGGCCGCGCGCGGATCGTAGTTCTTGTAGACCCGGTGGCCGAAGCCCATCAGCTTGACGCCCGTCTCCTTGTTCTTCACCCGCTCGACGAAAAATGAGACATCACCACCGTCGCGCTTGATGGCCTGCAGCATCTCCAGGACGGCTTGGTTGGCGCCGCCGTGCAGCGGGCCGAACAACGCGTTGATCCCTGCCGACACGGACGCGAACAGATTTGCGTGCGACGATCCGACCAGACGTACCGTCGACGTCGAGCAGTTCTGCTCGTGATCGGCGTGCAGCACCAGCAGCATGTCCAGCGCGCGCACGACTGCCGGGTCGAGTTCATAGGGCTCGGCGGGGAAACCGAAGGTCATCCGCAGGAAATTCTCAACGAAGCCGAGGGAGTTGTCCGGATAGAGGAACGGCTGGCCGACGGACTTCTTGTAGGCGTAGGCGGCAATCGTCGGCAACTTCGCAAGCAGCCGCACGGTGGACAGTTCGACATCGTCGTCGTCGAAGGGGTCGAGTGCGTCCTGGTAGAAGGTCGACAGCGCCGAAACCGCCGACGAGAGCACTGGCATCGGATGGGCGTCGCGCGGGAATCCGTCGAAGAAGCGCTTGAGTTCCTCATGCAGCAGTGTGTGCCGGCGGATCCTGCCCTCGAAATCGGACAGCTCGCGACTCGTGGGCAGCTCGCCGTAGATGAGCAGGTAGCTCACCTCGAGAAAACTCGAACCCGTGGCGAGCTGTTCGATCGAATAGCCCCGGTAACGCAGGATGCCCGCATCGCCGTCGATATAGGTGATCGCTGAGGTGCACGACGCGGTATTGGCGAAACCGGCGTCGTAGGTGACCACGCCGGTGGCGGCCAGCAGCTTACCGATGTTAGCGCCGCTCGCGCCCTCGCTCGCCTCGACGATCGGGAGATTCAACGTGGTTCCGTCCGGAGCGTCGAACGTGACTGCGTCTTCGGGCATCGGTTACGCCTCTCTGGCGATTAATGGGACCAGTTTGTTGCAGATTACTGGTTCTTGACCGAAGGATCCGCCGGGAGGTTCTGCAGGCGGACCTGACCGCGCGCGACCAGTCGCTGCTCGTCGTCGCGGATCTCGACCTGCCAGAGTTGTTGACTGCGACCGCGGTGCAGCGGCGTCGCGGTCGCTGTCAGCCGGCCATCGGTCACTGCACGCAGGAAATCCGTCTGATTGGCAACGCCGACGACGCGACCCCGCTCACCCAGCCATAGCGACGCACCCACGCTCGCCGTCGCTTCAACCGCCGCGCAATGGACGCCGCCGTGCACGATGCCGTTGGGCTGGTACAGCTCAGGGCGCACAAGCCAGGTAGCTACGACCCGCTCAACACTCGCCTCCTGGTATTCGATGCCGAGCAGCGTGTCGAGACCGGCAAGAGTGAACGGGACAGTCGCGGGTACGGCGGCGTGGGACGAGGTCACCTGCCGAACCTACGACACTGGCGAGCGCTTGCGAGTCCGGGCGAGCCGCGCGATACCCCGGCCGGGGCGGCGGGCATGCTTAGCTCCATGCTGGGGCTCCCGGACTCGATTACCTCATGCCTGTTCGACCTGGACGGCGTCCTCACCGATACCGCGTCGGTGCACCGCCTCGCCTGGGGAAAGGCCTTCGATCCATTGCTCGAAGCCCGCGGGCAACGGCCATTCACCGACGCCGACTACGCGGACCATGTCGACGGCAAACCTCGCGCCGACGGCGTGCGTGACTTCCTGAAATCTCGCGACATCGAATTGCCCGACGGCGGCGCGGACGATCCAGCTGAGCGGGAAACAGTCAACGGCATCGGGAACCGCAAGAACAGGCTGCTGCTCAAGGCCATCCATGAGGACGGCGTGACGGTATTCGAGGGGTCGCGGCGCTATCTCGAGGCGGCACGAGACGCGGGATTGCGCAGGTTGGTCGTCTCGTCCAGTGCCAACAGTGAGGACGTGCTGCATGTGACCGGTCTGGAACGCCTCATCGAGGGACGTGTCGACGGCAACACGATCAAAGCCCGCAACCTGAAGGGCAAGCCGGCGCCGGACTCCTTTCTCGAAGGGGCGCGGGTACTCGGCGTCACGCCCGATCACGCAGCTGTGTTCGAGGACGCGCTCGCCGGGGTTCAGGCCGGACGCGCGGGCGGGTTCGGCTATGTCGTCGGCGTCAACCGGCTCGATCAGGGCCACCGGCAACGCCTCGAACAGCACGGCGCATCAATTGTCGTCGACGATCTCGGAGAGCTCCTGTGAGCGAGCGAACCGATGTGATTGGCCTTGGGCGGCCGAATGAGCGAAGCGAGGTTCGGCCGTGAGCGAGCGCAGCGAGCGGCATCAGGAGAGGCGCAACGACCGATTTCCGGTTGAGGAATGGGAGTTGCGCGAGGTGGGACTCGATCTCGAGGACCTGGCCCGGTCCGAGTCGCTGTTCGCGCTGTCCAACGGCCACATCGGCGTGCGCGGCAATCTCGACGAGGGTGACCCGCGAGGACTGCCCGGGACATATCTCAACTCGTTCTACGAGACTCGCCCGCTGCCCTATGCCGAGGCCGGATACGGGTTTCCTGAGGACGGCCAGACGATCCTGAATGTCACCAACGGCAAGGTGTTTCGGATATTGGTCGACGACGAACCGGTCGATCTGCGCTACGGCGATGTGCTGCACCACAACCGGGTGCTCAGCCTGCGCACCGGCGTGCTGCACCGCGTGGTCGAATGGCGCTCACCGTCGGGTCAGGTGATCCGGCTGCGCACCAAGCGGCTGGTCTCGCTGACCCAACGTTCGATCTTCGCGGTCGACTGGGAGATCGAGGCGGTCGGCGACGTCGCGCGCGTGGTCGTGCAATCAGAGTTGGTGGCCAACGAGCATGTGCCTGGCATGTCGAAGGATCCGCGCGTCGCGGCGATCATGCAAGACGCGCTCGTCGCGCTCGAACACGGCGGCGAGGAGACCCGAGCCTTCCTGCTGCACGGCACGAGGTCGAGCAAGTTGCGCATGGCAGCGGCGATGGATCACGTCATCCGCGCGCCCGACGGCCACAGCTACGAGCTGACCATCCGGCCAGACTGGGCTCGGCTGATGGTCGCATGCCTGTTGCAACCCGGCGAACGGCTCGGCCTGACCAAATTCGTGAGTTACGGCTGGTCGAGCCAGCGTTCGCTGCACGCTCTCAGCGACCAGGTCAGTGCGGCGCTCGTCGCCGCCCAGCATGCGGGGTGGGACCAGCTCGAGGCTGAGCAAAGGGCCGCCCTCGAGCACTTCTGGTCCTGCGCCGATGTCGCCATCGAGGGTGGTCCTGGTGCGCAGCAGGCGGTACGCGTCGCGCTGTTTCACACCTTCCAGTCAGCGGTTCGTGCCGAGCAACGGGCCATCCCGGCCAAGGGACTGACCGGACCGGGCTATGACGGGCACGCGTTCTGGGACACCGAGTCCTTCGTCCTGCCCGTCCTCATCGCAACCGCACCGGACGCCGCACGCGACGCTCTGCGCTGGCGCTGGTCGACGCTCGACATGGCGCGTGAGCGTGCGCGGCAATTGCACCTCAAGGGCGCAGCGTTCCCGTGGCGCACGATCCGAGGTCAGGAATGTAGCGGGTATTGGCCGGCCGGAACCGCTGCGATGCACATCAACGCCGACATCGCCGGTGCAACGCAGCGCTACATCGATTGGACCGGTGACGACGAGTTCTACCGCGAATGCGGCGTCGACTTGTTGGTGGAGACGGCGCGGCTATGGATGTCGCTCGGTTATCACGGCACGGACGGCTGCTTCCACATCGACGGCGTCACCGGTCCGGACGAATACAGCGCCATCGTCCGCGACAACACGTATACGAACCTGATGGCGGCGCGCAACCTCGCCGCGGCGGCGACGGCCGCTCAACGCTGGCCGGAGGAAGCAGTCCGGCTCGGCGTCGACGCGGACGAGATCGCGGCCTGGGCGGCTGCCGCTGCGTGCCCCTCCATGCCGTACGACAGCAACCGCGAGGTGCACGAACAAGATCGCGGCTTTACCGATCGCCAGACCTGGGACTTCGAACGCACCGAACACTCGCACGGGTACCCGTTACTGCTGAATGCGCCGTACTTCGAGATTTACCGCAAACAAGTCATCAAGCAGGCCGACCTGATGCTTGCGATGCACTGGTGCGGGGATTCGTTCAGCGCCGAGCAGAAAGCGCGCGCATTCGCCTACTACGAACCGATTACGGTGCGCGACTCCTCGTTGTCCGCCTGCACACAGGCGATCATCGCTGCCGAGGTCGGGCAACTGGATCTCGCGTCGGACTATCTCAGCGAGGCCGCCATGATGGACTTGGGCGATCTCGAGCACAACACCGGTGACGGCTTGCACATCGCGTCGCTCGCCGGGGCATGGCTCGCGGTGGTGGCCGGCTTCGGCGGCATGCGCGACCACAACGGCGAGTTGTCCTTCTGCCCCCAATTGCCCGCTGGTTGGACGAGCCTGCGGTTCCGGCTGATCTGGCGCGGCGCGCACGTGCTGGTCTCCACCCAGAACGGCGAGGCCGCCTATGAGGTGACCGGCGGCCCGCCGGAGGGCGTGGAGATCAGCCACTGCGGCGAGAAACTGCGCGTCAAGCCTGGCGCTACAGTGACCAGGCCGATGGCGAGGATCGAGCCCAGCACCGAGCGGCCCGAGCAGCCAGCCGGCCGCAAGCCGCTCAGCGCCGAGCAGGTCGAGCGCCGCGATACGGCGCGCGACCGGACAGTGGGCGTGACCAAACGCCGCTAGCCGCCGGCGAGCGCTGCCTCGACGGAGCTGAAATACGGAATGATCTCGCTGACTCGCGTGATGTCGAATACCTTGCGGACGTGTTGCTTCGTGCAGACCAGTTTCAGTGAGCCGCCGACGGCCTGCAACTCTTTGTTCGCGCTCACGAGCGCGCCGAGTGCCGAGGAATCGAGGAAGTCCGTCCGGTCGAGATCCACGACGATGTGGCTCGCGCCATCGCGAACCAGTGTGGAGATCTTGTCGCGTAGTTGCGGGGCGCTCTGGATGTCGATGTCGCCGTCTGTGCAGACGACAGTCGCCGCGCCCTCCGTGCGGGTGAGGATCAGCAACGTCATATCCGTCCGTCTTGGTTCGCAGTTCGCGAACGAACCTTAGCCCGTAAGTCTGGGTGAACGCCACGTGACCACCCGCGACGACGACGAACGCGGTGCCTCGCGAAAGCGCGGGGGATAGGCTGCGCCCAACGTTCCCGACGCCGGAAGGTAGCAGCTCGCGTGGTGAGTGCGGGTCTCGACGTCGGCGCCATAGATCCGGGTGGCGACAACTTGTTCGATCTCGCGACGGAGCTTGGGCGCGATCTTGCGGCCGTCGACTGGGCGAGTACGCCGCTCGGTCCGGTCCGGGAGTGGTCGCCCAGCCTGCGGACGACGGTTCGGTTGATGATCGGGTCGCGGTTTGCGATGTGGATGGGATACGGCCCGGATCTCACCTTTTTCTGCAACGAGACCTACCGCCGCGAGACGCTGGGCGCCAAGTACCCGTGGGCGCTCGGCAAGCCCGCCCGCGAGGTGTGGTCGGAGATCTGGGACGACATCAGCCCGCGAATCGAGTCGGTGCTGGCAACCCGCCAGGCCACTTGGGACGACGGCCTGCTGCTGTTCCTCGAACGCAGTGGATACGTCGAGGAGACCTACCACACCTTCTCCTACAGCGCCCTCACCGACGAGGACGGCGGAGCGGCGGGCCTGTTCTGTGTGGTCAGTGAAGACACCGGCCGGGTGATCGGCGAACGCAGGATGACAACCTTGCGTGAACTCAGCGCGGACCTCGCGCAGGCGAGTACCGAGGCGGACGTGTTCGCCGCCGCTCAGCGCCAACTCGCGGCCAACGGCTACACCCTGCCTTTCGTCCTCGCCTACCTGCTGGATGACACGCACCGCTCTGCGCGCCTGGCCTGGAGCTCCGGCGTGCGGGCCAACGATCCCGCCGCGCCGTGGTTGCTGGACCTCCGCAGCGGCGACCATCCTTGGGCGGCGGCCTATCCCGTGGACGGCACGCCACGCGTCGTCGACGATTTGGAGCGCTACTTCCCGGCGCTGCCGTTCGGCAGTTGGACGCAACCACCGCTGCAGGCGTTAGCGGTTCCCTTGACCCCGCGAGGCGAGGCCAACCCGTACGGGTATCTGGTCGTCGGGCTTAACCGGTACCGGAAGCTGGACACGAGCTACCGCGGCTTCCTCGACATCATCGCGGCGCAGATCGACGCGGCGGTCAAGCGAGCGCGCGTTTTCGACGCCGAACGTGAACGGGTCGCCCGGCTGGCCGAGTTGGATCGGGCCAAGACGACCTTTTTTACCAACGTCAGCCACGAACTGCGCACGCCACTTACCTTGCTGCTCGGACCGTCCGAGGACGCGCTCACCGACGACAGTTATCCGCTGCCCGGCCCCCAGCGAGCGCGGGTTGAACTCATCGCGCGCAACGCCGAACGGTTGCTCAAGCTGGTCAACACGCTGCTGGACTTCTCGCGCCTGGAGTCCGGACGGATGCGGGCGCGGTTCGAGGCGCTGGATCTCAGTCGGTACACCGCGGAGCTCGCCAGCATGTTCCACTCCGCGGTCACACGGGCCGGGCTTACCTTCGTGGTCGAGTGCGACGAGCTACCCGACCAGGTGTGGGTGGATCGCGAGATGTGGGCCAAGATCGTCCTCAATCTGTTGTCGAATGCGCTCAAGGCCACGTTCGCGGGCACAATAACGGTGCGCTTGAGCGGCGCGGAAGCCCACGCGCGCCTCGATGTCTCCGACACCGGCAACGGCATCGCCGAGGCCGAGCAGTCTCGACTGTTCGATCGGTTTCATCGCGTCGCTGGAGCTCAGCAGCGCACCCACGAGGGGTCCGGGATCGGGCTGGCGCTGGTCGCTGAGCTCGCCGCGCTGCACGCGGGTTCGGTCGCCGTGCGCAGCGAACTCGGCGTAGGCAGTACCTTCACCGTCACGCTGCCCTACGGGATTGCGCATCTGCCGAACGCGGACGTCGTCACCGAAGCAGGGGCCGACGACGGCCCCGACCCGGCGCGTTACAGTGCAGGCTTCCTCGCCGAGGCGGCACGGTGGTCGAACCGCCCCGAGCCGGTGCACGAACAACCCGACCCCGCCGAGCACGTACCGAATCGGATGCGCGTGCTGGTGGTTGACGACAACGACGACATGCGTAACTACGTTGTCTCGCTGCTCCAGCACGATTACGAGGTTGACGTCGCTGTCGACGGGCAGCATGCACTTGAGCGCGTCGCGCTGTTGACGCCCGACCTCGTCCTGACCGACGTCATGATGCCGCGCCTGAACGGGTTCGCGCTGTTGAGCGAGCTGCGCGCCAATCCCAGCACGATGCACCTTCCGGTCGTCATGTTGTCAGCCCGTTCGGGCGACGATGCGGCCGTCGAGGGGCTCGAGGCCGGCGCCGACGACTACCTGGTGAAGCCCTTCTCGGCTCGGGAACTGCGCGCGCGGGTACGCGCCAATCTGGAGCTGGACCGGGTTCGCCGCATCGCCGACGAGCTGCGGCGCAGCCGCTCGCTGCTCGCCGATGCCGAACAGCTGGCCCACCTGGGCAGCGTCGAGTTGAACTTGCAAGAGCACACCGTGCAGGCCTCCGACGAGTGGTACCGGCTGCTCGGGATGCGCCGCAACGACCCTGGGGCTGCCGACCCGCTCGCTGCGGCGATCGCGTTGGTTCACCCAGAGGACCGCAGCCGGGTCGAGGACCTGGTGACGCGCGCCGCTGAGCTGCTGATCCCGGCGGACGCGGACTTCCGACTCACGCGAATGGACGATCGCCAAAGGGTGTATCGAATGCGGTGCGTGATGATTCTCGATGCGACGGGGAGTGCGCTGTCGGTGCGAGCAAGTATCCAGGACGTCACCGACCAACGCGCGGCCGAGGTCGCCTTGGCCGCAGCCGCTGCCGAGCATGAGGCCGCGCAACGCGAGCACGCCATCGCCGAGGAACTGCAACGCAGCCTCTTGCCACAGGGCGCCTACGACACCGGGCACCTGGACGTCGCGACCTACTACCGGGCCGGCGTCGAGGGCACGCAGGTCGGCGGCGACTGGTACGACGTCGTCGAACTCGACGTCGGACGCTTTGCCCTGGTCATCGGCGACGTGATGGGACGCGGCGTGCGAGCGGCCGCGGTCATGGGTCAGTTGCGCGCGACGGTGCGGGCTTATGCCCGGCTCGACCTTGACCCCGCAGACATATTGCGCCTGCTCGACCGGGCGGTCCGCGACATCAACTCCTACACCATCGTGACGTGTATCTATGCCGTCTACGATCCTGCTGACCACACCCTGACCTACGCCAACGCCGGACACTTGCCGCCGCTCCTGACCCTGCCCGGGCAGCGACCGCACCGGCTCAGCGCCGGTGGCCCGCCGCTCGGAGCCGGCTGGACGGGAACCGTGGCGGCTACCGTCCAGTTGCCGCCAGGGGCGACGCTGACCATGTACACCGACGGCCTCGTCGAGCGCCGGACCACCGACCTCGATCTAGGTATCGATCACCTGGTCGACGCCATCGCCGACGCTATTGCCGACGCGGGGGTGCCGATCCAGGCGCTGCCCGAGGTCCTCGTCGCGCAATTGTTGCCCGACGGGCCGGACGACGATGTCGCGTTACTCATCGCGAGAGTCACGGATCGTGCTCGGGCGGACCGAGTCGCCGCGCATGTCGTTCCTGCCGAGCGCGACGCGGTGCGTCCGGCGCGCGAATTCACTGACGCCACGTTGCGGGAGTGGGGGCTGCCCGACGAGGCGCGTTACGACGCAATGCTCGTCGTCAGCGAACTAGTCACCAACGCCATCGTCCACGGTGCCGCGCCCGTCGAACTTCGCCTGCGACTGAGCAGCAACCAGTTGCTGGTGGACGTCCGAGATGCGGCCTCGAGTCTGCCGTTGGTGCGTGACGCGGGGCCGGATGCCCGCAACGGGCGTGGCCTGCACATCGTCGACACACTCTCAGAGCGGTGGGGAACGCGGCCGACACCGGAAGGCAAGTCGGTGTGGTCTGTGCTGGCCGGTCAGCCAGAAAACTGAGTCTGGCCGCTTGCGGCTTCTACCACTGTCGGGTGGAGAATCGGCGACGCCACACCGGTAACGACTCGGTCTCTTTTTCGATAAGGGTTGTGCACTTGTGGGACGTGTGTGACGGTTGGGACGAGTGAGGCGGCCTGGACGCCGCTTTGTGCGCCCGAGACCGCGTGGTGCCGACGTCGGTTCGAGCATCCTGAGCCGCCCCCGAAAGGTTCGACATCGATGGGAATGAATCATCAGCTCAGCAGTCGGCTGTCCTTCTTCACCGAATGGGCGGCCACGAGCGAATCCGCACCGGCGCCGACCGTTCGTCGCTCTGGTCGACGCCGCACAGCGCTGGTGGGGCTTGTCGCCGCCGGTGTGGCCGCAACAGTGGTACTGCCCGGCTCCACGGCGAACGCGGACCCATCGGCGAACGACTGGTTCCGGTTGCGGATGTGTGAATCGAGCAACAACTACGCCATCAGTACCGGCAACGCCCACTACGGCGCGTATCAGTTCGACCTCTCGACCTGGCGCAGCGTCGGTGGGTCGGGCTTCCCGAATCGGGCCTCCCCCGCCGAGCAGGACGCGCGCGCTTTGATCCTGTATCGCGAGCGCGGTTGGCAGCCGTGGCAGTGCGCGGGCATCGTGGGATTGCGCGAGGATGCGGACGCACGGTCGGGGCGGATCAGCGACATCCACGTCCCGACGTCGGGTTCTGGTTCGGGCAGCGGTTCTGGTTCGGGCAGCGGTTCTGGTTCGAGCAGCGGTTCTGGTTCGAGCGGGGTGCCCGCGTTTCCAGGTGCGCGGTCGTACCGGCTCGGCGACACCAGTTCGACGATCAAGGCTTTGCAGGATCAGATGCACAAGCGTGGCTTCTTCCCGCCCGGCAATGGCCACTACGGCCCGCTGACGCTGGCGATGGTGAAACGCCTCCAGTTGATCAACGGACTGATGGGCAGCGGGTGGCTGGGACCCAAAACCTGGGCTGCTGCCTTCGTCGGCAGGTATTGGCTGCCGGTCACAGCGCCCGCAAGTGGAGTCCCGGCGTTCCCTGGTACTCAGTCCTTCCGCTTCGGAGACCACGATCCGATCATCAAAGCGTTCCAGGACGAGATGCATGCGCGCGGTTTCTTCCCTCCCGGCACCGGCGTGTACGGCCCGGAGACGCTGGCGATGGTGAGGCAGTTGCAGCGGCTCAACGGCATCCGTTCCAGCGGGCTGCTCGGCCCGAAGACTTGGCGCGCGGCTTGGGTCGGCAGGTACTCCCGGTCCTAGGTTCATGGTGCACACCGTCCACTGCTCAGAACTGCTTGTGCAGCACTAGCGGATAAACCGGCCCCGAACCGGCTTCGCGAAGCAGCACGGTCGCGACTGTCATGGTGAAGCCGCTGCGCACGACGTCGTCGAGCAGCAGTGCCGGGCCGGGGTCGACGGTGCCGGTCGTGCTCAGCCGCCGCAGGGCACCGGTTGCGGACTCGAGGTTCGTTGCAGCGTCACGCTGATAACCGTCGCCGGACGCCTGCAGCGGCCGGATCATCTGCATTCGGCCGACGGCGGCGAGTCGCTGGGCGAGATCTTCAAGCAGCGTTGCGTGCGTGCGCGAAGGGATCCAGGTGACCCAGGTCGGCCGGCCACGCGGCCAGCCCCATCGCGACAGGGTCTGCACCAGCCCGTCGAAAAGCTCGGAGGTCACTGGCTGGTCGGCGCGCAGCGCTGCAGTCACCTCGTCGAGCCAGGCCGCATCCTGTGCGAGTGCGAGCGCACGCCCCGGTTCAGCGCGCAGGTCCGCGGCGATCCGCCCACGCCGGGCCGCGCCCGACGGCCACATCTTGCGCGGCTCGATAACGACAGTCTGCGTGCGCAGGTGTTGCCTCGCCGCCGCGATCGTGTCGGCGTCGGGTTGCAGCTCAGGGTATGGCAGGCGCCCGGTACAAGCGAAGCAGCGCCCGCAGTCGGCGCCGCTCCTGTCGTCGAGCTCGTGGCGCAGTTGTTGCATGAGGCAGCTGCGTGCCTGCTCGTAGCTCAGCATCGAGCGCTGTTCGCGGTGTCGGGCGGCGGCAATTGCGCTATAGCGCGCGCTGTCATAGCGCCATTTCATTCCGGTCGCTGCCCACCCGCCGTCGACCCGGTCGACGGCACCCTCGACGTCGAGGACCTTCAACATCGCCTCCAGCCGGCCCCGGCGGAGCTCTGCCTCGGCCTCCAGCTTGGGCAGGGTCATCGGCGTTCCCGTGCCGTCCAGCACGTCGAGGACTTTGCGCACCTGGCGTTCGGGCGGAAAGGACGTGGAGTCGAAGTACTCCCAGATCTTCTCGTCGGCGCTGGTGGGCAGCAGCACGGCCTGCGCAATGTCCAGAGCTCGACCCGCCCGTCCGACCTGCTGGTAGTAAGCGATGGGGGAGGGTGGGGCGCCGAGGTTCATGACGAAGCCGAGGGTCGGATGGTCCAGGCCCATGCCCAGCGCCGAGGTGGCAACGACGGCTCGCAACTCATGCGCAAGCAGGCGGCGCTCGATGTCGGCGCGTTCGTCGGTGGGCGTAGCCCCCGAGTAGGCGGCCACCTTGTGCCCTTGCGCCCGCAGGAAGTCCGCGAGTTGCGTCGTCCACGCAACGGTGAGCGTGTAGATCAGTCCGGAACCAGGGAGATCCGCGCCGGCAAGGGCGTCGGCGATCCAGGCATAAGCCGTGGGCAGATCAGGAGTGCGGACGACCGAGAGGCGCAGGCTTTCCCGGTCGAGCGAGCCCCGCAGCGTGAGGGTGTCAGTGCCGAGTTGGGCGGCGATGTCGGTCGTCACCCGATCATTGGCCGTTGCCGTCGTTGCCAGCACCGGCGTGCCTTCGGCGAGGCCGGCGAGGACGTCGGCGATCCGGCGGTAGTCAGGCCGGAAGTCCGACCCCCAGTCCGAGACGCAGTGCGCCTCGTCGACGACGAGTAGCCCGATGCGCGGTGCGAGGTGGGCGAGCACGCGCGCGCGAAAGCTCAGGGAGTTCAGCCGTTCGGGCGAGATGAGCAGTACGTCGACGCTGTCGGCGGCGAGCTGCGCCTCGATCTGCGACCAGCTCTCAATATTGGCGCTGTTGAGCGTGACAGCCGACAGTCCGGACCGCTGCGCCGCCGCTACCTGGTCGCGCATCAGCGCAAGCAGCGGCGAGATGACCAGTGTCGGCCCAGCACCCTGCGCGCGGCGTAGCCCGGCCGCGATCCAGTAGACCGCCGACTTACCCCAGCCCGTTCGCTGGATGACGACAACCTTGCGACGCTGGGCGACGAGCGCCTCGATCGCGGTCCATTGGTCTTCGCGCAGTACCGCAGCCGGGCCCGCGAGGCGGGTCAGGTGCTGCTGCGCGGCGGTTCGCAGGTCGGTCGTGGTCACGGTCTCGATGATGTCAGCGGCCTCAGACAGTTTTCGGCAGAGGGCGGATGCGTCGTCCGATGAGAGGCGGCAGTTGTCCTAGTGTGGGAATTTCTGCAGCACTGACTGGCCTCGATGGTCGAGCACCTCGCAATGTCCATATCAGCACCGAGTCGGCGTGTGGCACCAGCGCGCTCTCAGCCTGCCACTGGTCACACGACCGGATGCGAATGGCGAGTGTGCCGTGGCCGGTCGCTGCGAGCAGAATGCGGTCAATAGCCAACAAACCCTGCCGGTCGCACTCTTGCTCGCCGGCTTGCCGCCTTGAATTCCACCCACGTCCGAACCTGCGCGGAATATCATATGCTGCACATTCAGCCAGAGGTTTCCATGAATAGTGTCGCGGATTGTCATTGATAGGTGTTCGTCAATACGCGGCGCAATGATGCCGTGAACAGGTTTCCCGCTGGCAGCGCGGCGCTCGCGCATTGCTGATGTCTCAGCGCGGGGACAGGGACGGTCGCTTCCTTTCGATGACTTCCGATTCTTGCGTTCCAGTTTCGGTAGTTTATCGGTGTCTGGTGTTGAGGCGTGGGGTGCGTGACGGGTCGATCCCAATGCCGTTCAGTTATGCGGTGCGGTGAAGGAGCTGGATTGATGTTGGTTCGGGGTGGTGGACGTTGCGTTCGTTGGCTCGTTTGATCCGTTGGCACTTGATCCTGGTGCGTTTGACGGCGCGCGGGCAGCTGCGTTGACGTCGTGGCGGGTTGAGGTGGCGGACGGTTTCAGCCCGGGCTGCCCGCGTCGCCTTGTCGAGTGTTGTGGGGGGAAAACGCCGCCTGGTCGGTGACCTGGCGGCGGGCGATGCGTAGGCTGCGCATGAAGGAGATCCGGTCGAGGTCGTAGTCCGGGCTGTCATCGGCGGCCTCGTGCATCAGATGTCGGATTGCGTAGTGGGTCAGGAGCAGTGCCCAGATCTCTTGGCGGACCATTTCTGGTGAGCGGGAGCGCAGGACACGGGGTCGGCCCATTTGGTGGGTCTGGATCTCGTCAAAGGCAAGTTCGATCTCCCACCGTTGGTGGTAGAGCGCTGCCAGTTCTGCTGCCGGTGCCAATTCGTGATCGGTAATGGAGGTGACGAGACGGATTGTTTCTGGTTCGTCTGATTCTGCTGATCCACGGTTGGTGATGGTGTAGTCCACGACGCGGACCGGTATCTCATATTTCTCGATCCGCCGGCCTTTTCCGCGGGCGATGTCGCTGCGCATCGATTTCGGGGCGAGCGAAGACAGGTAGGAGCCGTCGGGCAGCATTTCATATACCGGTAGATCGGTCTGGAGCTTTATCCGCCAGAGCAACTGCGCACCGCTGCCACGAACCTGTTTCCAGAAGTCGTAGCTGTAGAAACCTCGGTCAGCCATGACCAGCATGCGTTCGTCAAGGTGGTCGATGAGGTCTCTGGCGAGTTCGCGTTCACCGGCGTGGCAGGCGCCGATTCGCGCGGCGACGACAGCGCGGCTGCCGCATTCGGCCAGGGCGAGCACTCGGGCCTGCGGGAAGGGTCCGTCGGCGATCGCGTTACCGGAGCGGCCGAACTGCTCGGTGTTGGCCGCGGTGTCGGGCAAGTCGAGCATCACGCCGTCAAAAGCCATCAGCCGCCACGACCGGAACCAACCCGATCCGCCGCCCGGCGCGGTCATCGGCTTGGCGATCCGGTCGAAGAGAACCTGCAAGGGTGTCTCACCGAGCCTCTGGCGTGCTTGACACAAAGCGCTCGCTGTCGGTATCGACCAACCGCAATCCCAGGACCGCAGGAACTGCAGGCCGCCGACGAGTTTCCGCATCACCTCTTCATAGGCATCACCGAAGAACAGACACAGAGCCAGCACGTAATACACCACGACCCGCGCCGGAAGTAACCGTCGCCGCTGCTCGGTCCGTCCGGTCTCAGCCAAGATCTCATCGACAAGATCACGATTGATCAGCCTCGTCAGCACGCCGACACCGATCCGGTCGGTCAAACGAACCGAATCGTCCCCCGACGGCATGCCATCACTCATGACAGAGAAAATATCGTCCGGCACCAGCCTGAACCCGCATTTCAACGCGCGTGTCAAATCAAAGCAGAAGCCCTAAACAATACACGCCCACCAAATTTGATGCCCAATTACTCGGCAATTCTATCGGTCGGAACGTTCCTCGCATAACTGAACGGCATTGGGGTCGATCCATGCTGGTGGCACCCAGTGGGGTCGGCCGTTGGTCATGATGCAGTGCCAGTCGTGTTGTTGAAAGGTGCGGTGGTGGTGTCCGCAGAGCAGGGTGCCGTTATCGACGCTGGTGCGCCCGCTGTGGCGGTGCTCGGTGATGTGGTGGGTTTGGCACCAGGCTGGTGGGGCGTCGCAGCCTGGAAAGCTGCAGCCCAGATCCCGGGCGATGAGCGCGAGACGCTGTTGTTCGGTGAAGATGCGTTGGGTGCTGGAGTAGGCGGTGATTGCTTTCGTTGTGGAGAGCAGCACGGCGATGATGCGGGTGTCGCCGCCGGCCCAGCGTTTCGCGAGGTGCGCGGGCACGAGGTAGCCATGCCCGGTGCGCGCCATCGCGGGCGGGGTCGCTGTGCCGGTGGTGGTGGACGGGTCGTACGGGCTCGGGAACAGAGCGGTGTCGCGGGTGACGCCGCTGCTGCCGAACCCGGCGTTGGTGGCGCTGCTGCTGCTGCTGGTGCTGGCGTAGGTGTCGGCGTCCATGGTGAGCAGGATCGTGGTGCTGATGCCGCCGGCGTTGGGGAGTTGCTCGGCGCGTTCCACCATTTTCAGGATGTCGAGCAGCGCGTCATGGCGACGCTGCCCCGCGGTGCGGGTATCGCGGCCGCTCGCGTCGGTGTCGGCATCGCCACTGTCGCTGTCGGCGCCGGTTCCGCTATCGCGGCTGTCGGTGCCGGTGGTGCTGGGGTCGGAGTGGCCGGGTGTGGTGGGTCGGGGGCGGGTGAGGGCGTCGAGGTGGGTGTGTAGGTGTTCGGCGCATTCGGGGGTGAGGTCCCCGGTCAGGTGCGCGGATCCGTCGGGGCGGCGGGTGAGGCGTAGGTCGCGGTGCTTGTCGCGGTAGGCGTGCGCACGGCCCATTGTGTCGGGGTCGAGGTAGGCGCCCAGTTCGGTGGCGTGCTGCTCGAGGAAGCGGGGGTGCTGTTCGCGGGCGACGTCGAGCAGGATCTGCTCCACGGTGGCGTGCAGGTCGTGACGGATCGTGGCGGGCAGCTTCTGCACAGCGCTCACGATCACCTGCGCATGCTGCTGCGAAATCGTGCCGTCGGCTTGCGCGGCGGCGACCGCCGCGAACAACGGCGCCACCACCAGCCCGGTGACGGTGCGCCGTGGGCCTAACGCTGCCGCCGCCCGCACCCGGGCATGCGCCTCACCGGGACTGATCCGTAACAGCTGGCTGGCGAACACCGCCGCCGAGCGGGCACCGTGCCGGTAGGGCAGCGAGCGGGTCTCGACCTGGGTGATGATCGCGTGCTCACCGGCAGCCAACCGGCGCCGCAGCCGTTCCCGTTCGCGCCAGTCGGTCAGGATTTCCTCGTCACTGCACGGATCCATCCCTAAACCGTCCAGGTCATCCAGCGCGGCGTGCAACCGGGCGTACGCGGCGGCCCGCTCCGCCCCGACAGTGGACTCGAACACGGAGGGAGCCAGCGAGTCCACCACCGTCTCGACCATGTATTCGATTCTACCGCACCGCCGTCGCAGCTACAAGACCAATCCCGAGCAGTATTAGCGATCTTGTCTTTATCCGTGCCAGATCCAGAGAGCGAACCGGCACCGGACGACCGTACTCGCCGGCAACGACACGCACCGCATCGCATCGCCGCATTCTCCGCCTCGACGCGCCTACGGCCGAGCCCGCAGTACCACCGGTCAGTGCTGACCAGGGTTCGGGACAAGGATGCCCCGAGCCTGGTGCACGGTGATCGTGATCGGCGCCGCCGGCGCGGTGACGGTGCCCGGGATCCTCAGCCAGGGCCCCCGGTCCAGGCGGTACTCGCCGCTCCACATGATGCTCGCACTGATCGTCGGGGTGCCCGTGACGGAATAGATATGGCTGTAGTAACCGGCGCAATGCACCGTGTCGCACGGATCGCTCGCCCGGTACGCCGGCTCCGGGCTAGTCGTGGAGTCGGTGACCCCGTCACCGAATTCCCACGCGACACCG
>JBBQUT010000018.1:0-86765 GCA_038212215.1 Mycobacteriales bacterium | reverse complement strand
CGCCGCCTTCACCCGGACATGCGCCTCACCGGGACTGATCCGCAACAGCTGGCTCGCGAACACCGCCGTAGAGCGGGCACCGTGGCGATACGGCAGTGAGCGGCACTCGACCTGGGTGATGATCGCGTGCTCACCCGCAGCTAACCGGCGCCGCAGCCGTTCCCGTTCACGCCAGTCGGTCAGGATTTCCTCGTCGCTGCACGGATCCAGCTCGACAGCATCCAACTCGTCGAGAAGAGCGTGCAACCGGGCGTACGCGGCGGCCCGCTGCACCCCGGCAGTCGAGGAGAACACGGTGGGAGCCAGCGAGTCCACCACCGTCCCGACCATGTATTCGATTCTACCGCACCGACATCGTCGCTACAAGACCAATCCCGAGCAATATTAGCGATCTGGTACCAACGTTCCAAGATCAATAACACAGACAGCGACCAGACAGCGGCACCCCACGATCCTCCCCGGCTACACGCCCTGCCGAGCGACGACGCCGAGCCCAACCCGCCGGCGCCGCGCCGCGTCCGCATAATCGTCGGCCGTTCAGGCACCACCGGCCGACGAGGTCGCTAGCGACACCGCGACACCGCAGCGCAGGCGAGCCAGCACCGCAACGCACAGCTGCCAAGGACGGTCTCGCACGCCACCACCCAAAATCTGACGGCACTCTGCGGAGGGGCGGACGTACGCTGGCCTACACACCTCGGCACCGCGGCATGACTGCATCCCCGGCAAGGGTCGTAAGGCGAGGCAGGTCGGAGGCGAGGTAGGTCGTGGGCGAGGCAAGTGTGGGCGAGACGGCGAAGCCGATCGCGCTTAACCTTGCCGGGCCCGTTCGACAGCGGCTCGTGCAGTTGGCGGGCGAGGTGCTCGGCCGGATGCCAGCGGAGGAGATTCCGCCGACATTGCGGGCCGTGGCACGCTTCACGCCATCAAAGCGGGCCCGCCTAGGCGCCACCGCGCTTGCTGCGGCGCTCGACGCCGATCCGGTGTTCCGAGCGCGGGTGGCCGACGTGGTCGCAGCGGCATGGCCACAACTCGTCGAGTCGCTGCGCCAGGGCGCTTCGACGGCGGCGTCGGAACCGATCGACACGGCGGTGCTCGCCTACCTCGTTCGGCCGGAGGGTTGGGAGGATGTCGTCGCCGAGTCCATGACGCGCTACTCGGACGAGCAGGCCGATCGCGACGCGGGCGTAGGCACCGCTGATTTGGTCCGGCTGCGCGGCGAGGTCGCCGAGCTCCGTGCGCACGTCAAGGGTGAAGCTGCACGGACCCGCACCGCCATCGACGGGGGCGTTGCCGACCTCGCAGCGGACGCTGAGCAGCTGCGGCGCTCAGTGCGAACGCGCACCAGCGAGTTGCGAGCCGCCGAGCGATCTCGCGACGAGGCACTCGCCCGCGTCGCGGCGGCGGAGCGGGTGGCAGTTGAGGTGCGCAGCGCGAACGAGGCCGAGGTTCGGACGCTGCGCGCGCGCTTGAGTGAGCTCGAGCGCGAGGGCGACCTCGCACGCCGCGGAAGCAGGACGGTACGCGAGCTCGATGATGCGCGAGTGCGACTGCTGCTGGACACGATGACGTCTGCTGCGTCGGGGTTGCGCCACGAGCTGGCCCTACCGGCGGGGACGTTGCGCCCGGCCGATGCCGTTGTGGTCGCGCAGACCAATGTGAGCAATCACACTGCCGGTGATCCCGCCATGCTCGACCGGCTACTCGGCCTGCCGCAGATGCACCTGATCGTCGACGGTTATAACGTCACGAAAACCGCCTGGGCGGAGCTGGCGCTGGTCGATCAGCGCAACCGACTCATGACTGGTCTCGCGGCACTGCAGTCGCGTTGCGGCGCCGAGGTCACTATCGCCTTTGACGGCGCTGCGCGTCCGCCGAGCCAGCCGCGGGCCCCGCGTGGGGTGCGGGTGCTTTTCAGCCCCGTCGAGGAGACCGCCGACGACCTGATCCGTCGTCTGGTCGCGGCCGAGCCGATGGGTCGGCCGGTGCTGGTGGCGACCACCGACGGCCAGGTAGTGACCGACGCGCTCAGCGCGGGGGCGTGGACGGTTCCGGCCGCGGTGCTGGTCACTCGCCTCGCGTGAATCTGGGCGTGCCCGCGCCGGGACCGGCCCGGCGAATGCATCGTGGCGAAACTGTCGGACCTGTTGCCTAGCGTGCGCGCCATAGGACAAAACGTCTCTTGGAGGCCGACGTGCTTATCGACTGTGACACCTGCGCCGTGCGTGGGTTGACCTGCCACGACTGCGTGGTCGGTGTGTTTCTGGACACGCCTGGGCGAGCGGTTGATCTCGACCGCACCGAGCAGGACGCGATCGGCCGTCTGGTCGCCGCAGGCCTCGTTCCGCCCCTTCGGCTGGTGGCATTACCGAGTCCGGGCAGCGCGGATCGTGGCATCGCATGACCGGTTGGATCATATTTCTGTGTGGATTTGGGTATCTGATCCACATCACGCGCTGTGCTCGTGTGCAATATTGGCGACCCCTTGTTGCATCGCAACAACTCCGCGTCGTAACCTTTCCGAGACCTTCTGGTTCGACGGCGTCCACCAAGGACGCCACCATGAGGTCGCCGCCTAATCGCTCACAGGTGGTTGCGCACCGCATCGCGGTCGTGCACCACCGCGAGCCGAGGACCCATTGAGAACTGGGGTGAATCGGCGCGCGCGGGCGTCGCTTGTCAGCGACCTCGCCGCGCTGTAGGGCTTCTTCCGGCCCGAACCCGGCAGCTAACTCGGTAGGCGGACGAGGGAAGAGGAGTTCCGCCTCCGTGGCGAACCGTCTGTCTACGCACGCCCGTCTCGCTGTCCTGGGCGTGGCCGCCATCCTCGGCGCCACCCTTTTCCTTCCCGCCGGTGCCGGTGCGACGCCGCGGCCGAACCCCCGCAAAGCTCATCTGACTATCGGCGAAGTCCATCAGCAACTTCGGACGCTGGCGATGAAGAACTCGCAGCTGGTGGATCAATTCGACGGTGCCCAGACCGAGGTTGGCCGCAAGCGAGCGCAGGCCGCCGCCGCACAGCGGGTCGCCCACATCGCCGCACGGCACCTCGCGTACGCGCACGCCAAGCTCAGTGCCAGCGCGGTGGCGATGTACGAGGGTGGCTCGTTCAGTGCCACCGGTGCCCTGCTCAACAGTGACAGCGGCTCCAGCTACCTCGACCAGCTCGACACGCTGTCGATGCTGTCCTCGCACAACTCGCAGATGGTCAGCGACTTCAGCGCGGCGCAGCGGCACGCCAAGGACGCCAGAGCGCAGGCCAATGACCTGCTGGCGAGCGCTCGGCAGAAACGCGATGCGCTCGCTAAGCAGCGGGTGCACGTGCAGGACCAGATCGACACGTACAAGACTCTGCTGGCAAAGCTGACCGCAGCGCAGCGTGCCGCGTTCCTGGCCAGCCAAAGTCCCAAGGTGTCCAAGGCGCAGATCATGTCGGCGACACAGCACCTTGGCAGCGGCTCGAGCAGCGGCGGCTCCACGTCGGGCGGCAACGCCGGGTCGGGCGGGTCAGCGGCGGCAAGGCGAGCTGTGCAGTTCGCGCTCGCCCAGGTTGGCAAACCCTACGTGTGGGGCGCAGCCGGGCCGAGCTCCTACGACTGTTCGGGCCTGACCTCGTCGGCGTGGCATGCGGGCGGCGTGAGCCTGCCGCACTCGGCACGCGAGCAGTTCGGCTACGGCACACACGTCTCGTACAGCCAGATGGTGCCTGGCGACTTGATGTTCTTCTACTCGCCGATCGGCCACGTATCGATCTACATCGGTAATGGCCTGATGGTGTCTGCCCCGCAGACCGGCGAGAACGTGAAGGTCATTCCGGCGAATTCGTACAACCGCGACTTCGTCGGAGCGACCCACCTCGGCTAACCTCTCACCCCCCGTGCTGATCGCAGCCCGCCGATGCGGGCTGCGATCGGCCACGTTAAAGGCCCGCCACGCTAAGGCACTGCCACGCTAAGGCACCGCCACGCTAAGGCAACGCCACGCTAAGGCAACATGACAGCTGTGCAGACCTTGGTCGTCACCAACGACTTCCCGCCCCGCCAGGGCGGCATCCAGTCCTACGTTTACGAGCTGGTACGCCGGCAACCGGCCGGTTCGATCGCGGTGTACGCCTCCGACTTTGCTGGCTCCGCCGCGTTCGACCTTGTGCAATCATTCCCGGTGTTTCGGCATTCGGGCGGCCTGCTCGTGCCAAGCCCAGGGGCCCGCCGACGCGTCTGCGCGGTGCTTCGTGACCTGGAGGTCGGTACCGTCTGGTTCGGAGCATCGGCCCCGCTCGGGCTGCTGGCCCCCGCGCTGCGCGCGGCGGGGGCCCGGCGCATCGTGGCGAGCTCGCATGGGCACGAGGCGGGGTGGGCGATGCTGCCGGGTGCGCGCCAGGCCCTGGGACGAATCGGTGCGCACTGCGACGTGATCACTTACATCACCGAGTACACCAAGCGACGGCTGGGTGGAGCTTTCGGCAGCCACCCTCAGCTGCTTCAGTTGCCACCTGGAGTTGACGTCGAGACGTTCCATCCCGGGATCGACGGATCAGAGGTTCGCGCGCAGTATGGCCTCGGCGATCGTCCGGTGATCGTGTGTGTCTCGCGGCTGGTCAAGCGCAAGGGCCAGGATCTGCTGATCGATGTGCTGCCGGAGGTGCGCCGCGCGGTGCCCGGCGCCACGCTGCTGCTGGTCGGCGCGGGGCCCTACGATGCGGACCTGCGCCAGCGCGCGGCGCGCACCGGCGTCGCCGAGGCGGTCGTGTTCACCGGCGGCGTGCCCTACCCACGACTGCCGGAGCACTTCGCCGCGGGTGACGTGTTCGCTATGCCGTGTCGGACCCGCCGCGGTGGACTGGACGTCGAAGGGCTGGGCATCGTCTACCTCGAGGCGTCCGCGGTCGGATTGCCGGTGATCGCCGGTGACTCCGGCGGTGCGCCAGAGGCGGTGCGCGCGGGCGAGACGGGCTTCGTTGTCGGCGGCCGCGAGCCCGGACAGTTGCGCGAGCGTCTCATTACCCTGCTTCGCGATCCGTTGTTACGTCGGCGCATGGGCGCGGCCGGACGCAGTTGGGTCGAGCAGAAGTGGCGCTGGGAGCTCATTGCCGAGACCCTGCGACGACTGCTCGCCGAGTAGTTCACCGCGTTGGCCCCGCGAGACTACTTCGCGTAGAGGGCGGCGATCGCGTCCGCGCATTCTTTGTGCACGACGCTGCGCTTGAGCTTGAGCGAGGGGGTGAGCTCTCCGCCGTCCTCGGTCCAGTCGTTGGGCAGGATCTCGAACTTCCGGATCGATTCAGCATGGCTGACGGCCTTGTTCGCGTCGTCGATCGCGTCCTGGATTCTCGCCCGCAGCGTGTCGTCGTGGATGAGATCAGCGACCGGCGTCGAGGTGGGCTTGTTGTTGCGTTCCAGCCAGGCCGGCCAGGAGTCGAGGTCGATCGTGACCAGGGCGGCGATGAACGGCTGCCGATCGCCGACCACCAGGCACTGGCTCACCAGCCAGTGCGATCGGACGCGGTCCTCCAGCACGGTCGGCGCGACGTTCTTGCCGCCGGCGGTGACGATGAGTTCCTTCTTGCGCCCGGTGATGCGGACGAAACCGTCCTCGTCGATCTCGCCGAGGTCGCCGGTGTGGAACCAACCGTCCGGGTCGATCGCCTCTCGCGTCGCCTCCTCATTGCGCCAGTACGAGGTGAGCACCAGCGGTGACTTGCACAACACCTCGCCGTCGTCAGCGATTCGTATGGTCACCCCGCCGACCGGACGGCCGACCGTCCCCACTCGCAATGCAGCGGGGCGATTGATGCAGATGCCGGCTGTGGTTTCGGTCAGGCCATAGCCCTCATAGATCGTGACTCCCGAGCCGCGGAAGAAGTGGCCCAGCCGGCTGCCCAGTGGCGCGCCACCGGAGATGGCGGCGATGCAACTTCCCCCCAGCGCAGCGCGTAGCTTGCTGTAGACCAGCTTGTCGAAGATACGGTGCTGCAGCGTGAGCAGGATCCCCGCGTGACCTTGCTCGGTAGTTTCGGAGTACTTGATGGCGACGCCCTCGGCCGCGTCGAAGATCCTCCCCTTGCTGCCGCCGCTGCCGTGCGCCTTCTGCTTCGCGCCGTTGTAGATCTTTTCGAACACACGCGGGACGGCGAGCACGAATGTCGGCTTGAAATCGGCCAGGTCGCCGATCAGGTTCTTCACGTCGGCGGTGTGTCCGAGGGTGCAACCGACGTAGAGCGCGCCCATCTGGATGAGCCGCCCGAAGACGTGCGCGATGGGAAGGAACAGCAACGTCGAGGTCGTGCCGTTGAAGAAGTCCTCGAGCAACAGGGGAAGCTCGGTGCATTCGGTGACGAAACTGCGATGGGACAGCTCGCAGCCCTTGGGCCGTCCCGTCGTGCCAGAGGTGTAGATGATGGAGGCGAGGTCGTCGAGCGTGACCGCGGTGCGGCGTTTGGCCACCTCTTCGTCAGACACCTCTGCGCCCTGCGCGACGAGAGAGTCGACGGCACCCTCGTCGAACTGCCAGACCTGGGCGAGCTCAGGGGCCTGCGCGCGCACCGACGTCACAATCCCGGCGTGGACCGAGGTTTCGACGAACGCGGCTCTGGCACCGGAGTCGAAGAGGATCCATTCGACCTGCTCGGCGCTGGAGGTTTCGTAGATCGGCACGACGACAGCGCCGACGCTCAGGGAGGCGAAGTCCGCAAGCGTCCACTCGTAGCGGGTCTTGCTCATGATCGCGACCCGGTCACCGTCTTGGATGCCGGCCGCCAACAGACCCTTCGCGAGCGCGCAGACCTCCTCGGCAAACTGGCGGTCGGTGACATCGATCCACACTGTGCCCTCACGCCGACGCAGCGCGATGTGCTCGGGATGCCGGCTCGCGTTGTCGTAGACGAGGTCGGCGATGTTCGTGGTGCTCAACGTGGTGACGTTGCTGGCGACGTGTAGCTCGCGCACTCGCTCGTCCTCTCGGGACCTCAGCGACGCCGTCCGAGTGGGCGGTGTCGATACCGACCGTATCCCGTCGGCACAACACAGCGCGAGATGTGCCCAGGCGCTGGCCCCGCCGCGCGGTAGCGCCGGTAACCTCGCCTGCATGGCCGACCAGTCCACCCAGTCGATCGACATCGACGCGGATCCGGCTGCGGTCATGGCTGTGATCGCCGACTTCGACAATTACCCCGTCTGGGCCGGATCGGTGAAGAGCGCCGAAGTGCTCGAGACCGGGGTAGACGGACGCGCGGCGCGCGTGGCGTTCACCCTCGACGCCGGCCCGGTGCGTGACCAGTACGAGCTCGCCTATACCTGGGCCGGCGACAGCAGTGTCGAGTGGCGGCTGGTGAAGGGACAGATGATGCGCGCGCAGCACGGACGATACGACCTCGATCCGCGTCCGACCGGAACGCATGTCACCTACTGGCTCAGCGTCGACCTGGTCATCCCGATGCTCGGCCTGCTCAAGCGCAAAGCCGAGCGGGTCGTCATGGACACAGCGCTTCGGGAACTGAAGAAGCGCACCGAGACGCTCGTCTGATGCGCATCGTCCTGTTCACCGGTAAGGGTGGAGTCGGCAAGACGACGGCAGCATCGGCAACAGCGCTGCGCCTGGCCGAGCGTGGCGTCAAGACGCTGCTGCTGTCCACCGACGTCGCGCACTCGCTGGCCGACGCCCTCGGCGTCGAGCTCTCTGGCGAACCGGTCGAGATCGCGCCGAGCCTGTCCGCCGTCCAGATCGACACGCAGAGCCGGTTCGAGGCGGCTTGGCGCGATGTCCAGACGTTCCTGGTGGACGTACTGTCCAAGAGCGGCGTCGATCCAATCACCGCGGACGAGTTGGCCGTGTTGCCGGGCATCGAGGAGGTGCTCGCCCTGTTGGCCGTACGCGAGCTCGCGGCACGCGGTGACTGGGACGCGCTCGTGGTCGATTGCGCACCGACCGCCGAGACGCTGCGCCTACTCGCCTTGCCAGAGGCATTGGGCTGGTACCTGCAGAAGGTGTTCCCCGCCCAGCGGCGGCTGGCCCGAGGGTTTCGTCCGATTGCGGCCATGCTCGGACGAAGCGACGTGATCCCGCCCGACAACGTCTTCGACGCGCTGCTGCGCCTCAACGACGATCTCGCCGCCGTCCAGCATCTGCTCGGTGATCCGGTTGTGACGACCGTGCGCCTGGTGTTGACGCCTGAGTCCGTCGTGACCGCCGAGGCGCGGCGCACCTTCACCGCGCTTGCGCTCTACGGCTACTGCGTCGATCTCGTCATCGCGAACCGCGTATTCGACGCGGGCGACGATCCCTGGCGAAACGGCTGGTCGCGATCGCAACAGCGGCAGCTCGCCGTGATCCGCGAGTCGTTCGCCGGGTTGCCGGTGAAGGAGATCTCCTACCGCCAGAGCGAACCGGTTGGTGTGACAGCGCTGCGCGAGGTGGGCATTGCGCTCTACGGCGACGACGATCCGGCGCCGGTCGGCGCGGCGCGCGACCTGCTTCGCGTCGAGTCCGACGGCTCGGACTTCGTCCTGCACCTCGCGCTGCCCCTCGCCGAGAAGGCCGGGGTGGACGTCTCGCGCGCCGGCGACGATCTCGTCGTGACCGTCGGCGCGCACCGGCGGGTGCTGACGTTGCCCAGTGTGCTGCGCCGGTGCACGGTCGCGCGCGGGGACTTCGACGGTGCGGAACTCACCGTGCGCTTCCGTCCGGATCCGGCGCTCTGGCCGGCAGGAGGTATCGGCGATGGTTGAGCAGTCTGCACCCCTCGTGGACGAGGCGTCCCGGCTGTTCACCGCCGTGCAGCAGTGGGCTCGCGACACTTTTCCCGCGCCGGGTCCAGGCGGCGAACTCGGTCCGGACTGTCAATGGTGCCCGATCTGCCAGTTCTTGTCGGTGCTGCGCGGCGAGCGTCCGGAGGTCACCGAGCGAGTCAGCGAAGCCGGCACGGCGGTGTTCACGATGTTTCGTGCACTGCTCGACGGAGCGGCCCAGCACGCGCATCAGGGCGCGCCGCATCCGCCGCCGCCCCCGCGCGTCCAGCACATCGACCTCGGCGGCGCCCCGTGAGCGAGCGAACGAGTGTGGTCGAGCTTTGGCGGCCGTGAACGGCCCCCCAGCCCCGGCTCTCGGCCCGCTGGCGATCGGAGTCGACATCGGCGGGACGAAGGTGGCTGCCGGTGTGGTGGACGAGCAGGGTCGGGTGCTTGACCGTGAACGACGCGAGACACCCGGCGCCGATGCCGTGGCGACCGAGTCGACGATCGTCGATGTGGTCTCCGCGCTTGCCGAGCGCCATCGCGTCGCGGCGGTCGGGATCGGTGCCGCGGGCTGGATTGCCAACGATCGGCGCACCGTGCTGTTCTCGCCGCACCTGGCCTGGCGCAACGAAGCATTGCACGCCGCGCTGGCCGGCCGAATCCAACTCCCGTTGATCGTCGAGAACGATGCCAACGCCGCAGCGTGGGCGGAATATCGCTTCGGCGTCGCTGCGGGGGAGGCCGTCGTCGCCTGCGTGACCCTAGGGACGGGAATCGGTGGCGGGCTCACCGTCGCCGGTCAGGTCTATCGCGGCGCCTACGGCATCGCCTGCGAATGGGGCCACATGACCGTCGTGCCGGACGGGCGCCTGTGTGCCTGCGGTAACCGTGGCTGCTGGGAGATGTACGCCTCCGGACGCGCGCTGGCCCGAGATGCCCGCGAGCTCGCGGCAGAATCTCCTGTGGCTGCAGCGCGACTGCTGAAACTGGGTGGTACATCAGACGGTCTTACCGGGCCCGTCGTGACCGCCGCGGCGGCCGACGGTGATCCCGCCGCACTGTCGATCTGCACGACAATGGGTCGCTGGCTCGGACGCGGGCTGGCGAATGTGGCCGCGGTGGTCGATCCGTCGATGTTCGTGATCGGTGGTGGGGTGTCGGCCGCGGGGGACTTGCTGCTGCGTCCAGCGCGCGAGGAGTTCGCCCATTCGCTCAGTGGCCGCGGCTTCCGTCCACTTGCCCGGGTCGAGGTGGCTGCGCTGGGCCCGGACGCCGGTATGGTCGGGGCCGCCGACCTGGCGCGGCTGCATGCGCTCGGCTGACGGGTGCAACCGGGTGGCTGCAAGCAGTAGGCGAGGATGAACGGGTGCCGATCATCCGCCTGCTCAGCTACAACGTGCGCTCGATGCGTGACGATCGCGCGGCGCTAGGCCGGGTGATCCGCAGTGCCGAGCCGGACGTTGTCCTGGTGCAGGAGGCTCCGCGTTTCCTGCGCTGGCGGTCGCTGTGTGCCGAACTGGCTCGTCGCAGCAATCTGGTCGTCGCCGGCGGCGGACGCGGCGCGGCGGCGAATCTGATTCTCTGTTCCCTTTCGGTGGACGTGCAGGCCAGCGACGACGTGTTGTTCAGCAGGGATCCACGCCTGCACCAGCGCGGCACCGCCATCGCCGTGCTCCGCTATCGCGGCGCCAGCTTCGCGGTCGCCGGCGTGCACCTCGACCTGGCCGCCCAGCCACGGCTGCGCCACGTCAGCGAGTTGGAGTCAGCGATCGCGGCGCGGGTTCCGGCCGACGTCCCCACGGTGGTCGGTGGCGACATGAACGACGTGCCCGGGTCGGCTACTTGGGCTGCCCTCAACGAGACGCGGCGCGACGCGTTCGCCGAAGCCGGGGTGGGGGGCGGGTTCACGTCCAGCGCGGCCCGTCCGCGCAGGCGGATTGATGCCATTTTCGCCGACCCCCGGATCACCGTCCGCGCGGCACGGGTGATCGATCATGGCGACGCGGCGGCGGCGAGCGACCACCTGCCGGTGCTCGCCGAGCTGGAGCTTCCCGCTACGGACTAAGCGCTGACGGTGCGTACGGCATTGAGCCACCGCTCCAGGGGCAGGGTGCCATGCCGCGCTGCCTCGATCCCTGCGTCCAACAGCACCTCATAGGGCTTGGCGGCGAGTTCGGCGACCTGCGGGCGGGCGATGAACGCTCGGCGCTCCTGATCGGAGAAGTCGGCCAGATCGGTACCGGTCAGCCGGCACCACAGGACGAACACGGTATTGGCGTCTGTTTCCATTGTGTGCGCCACCTCCGCCGCCAGTTTGGGATCGTCAGGTGTCTGCCTGCCCGGGGGGACGTGTCGCACGGAAGAACAGCAGGCGTAGCTATCCTCCGGCGTAGCGCCCGCATTCGGCAGTCAGTAGTCACCCGCCGAGTTTTGGCGCTGCTGCGACGAGGTGCTCAGAGCACCGCGCCGTCGTCGTCGTCGTCACGATTCTCGCGCATCCGCATGATCAGCATCCCGGCTCCGAAGAGCACGCCGATGACACCGAGTAGCAGGGTCAGCCGGCTGGCCAGCCCGAACTCGCCGCCGAAGGCCAGAATGATGATCGACATCGCCAGCACGGCCATCGCCACCACCGTGGGGGCGGCGAAGCGCGGCAGCGGTGGGGGAGTCGGCGGAACGTAGTGCTCCTCGGCCAGTTCCGGGACTTGCGGTGGCGGCGCGGCAGTGTTCAGCCTCAGTCGCCAGTCCTCGTCCTCTCGGGTGAGCTGTTTCTCCGCCTCGCGAATCGCATTATGCGTGTCCACGTGCCAGTCGGCGACCAGCCTGGCGAACTCTGCGTCGGAGTCGATGCCGGCCAGCGGGTCCGCAGGCGTCAAGGCGTCGCCACTGGCGCGCACCACCGAAGCGACGATGGTGCGGGCGTCGGCACGTTCGCCGGATGCAACGTAGAGGCGCAGCGGCGCACCCGTCGCCCCGGGCACCGCCGGAGTCTCGGCGAGGTAGGCGGCGATGCGAGCACGGCCGAGTGCGACGAGCACGCTGGGCGCGACCGGCGCGGCGACATCGGTCAGCGGCACGTACGAGGCAGCGACGAGTCCGTTGTCGCGGCGCTGCGCCGGTTCCTCGGGTGGTTGCGGCACGGCGGCCGGCGGTTGAACGCTCATGGTGCCGGTTCACCCTGGACGTCGCGAGCGGAGGCATCGGTGAGTGAGCGGATGAAGTCGAGGGAGCCTTGGAAGATCGCGGGTGCGTCGTAGTCCATGGTCGCGACGTGGTAGCTGTTCTCGAGCAACGTCTCCTCCACGGTCGTGGACGTCGCGCCAGACTTGAGCAGCTGCGCCGACAGCGAGTCCACGACGTGGTCCTCGACGCTGCGAAACATCCGGATCGGCGCGGTCACTTTCGAGAGGTCGGCAACCGTGACCTTCCAGAGCTTGGTGAGCGACGCGAAAGCGACGACGGGGGTGCGGTCGTTGGCGGGCTCCTCGACGCCGGGTTTCTTGATGTCGCCGCCGATCGACTTCTGCGACCGGATGAGCCACGAGACGTAGGGCGCGAACCGAGCGTCGACGCGGCGGGTGCCGAATGCGGGATTGACCAGGATCAGACCCGCGAGGGCGGCACCCTTCTGCTCGGCCAACCGCGTGACCAGCGTGGCGCCCATCGACAACCCGGCGCCGAAGACGGTGTCGCAGCGCGCCGCGAGCTCGTCGTAGGCCTGCTCGACAGTCGCGTACCACTGCTGCCAGTTAGACCGGTTCGTCTCCCGCCACGTATAACCGTGCCCGGGCAGCAACGGCAGCCGGACCGAGTAGCCGGCGTCGGCGAGAGCATGGGCCCAATCCCGGACACTCTCCGGCGTGCCGGTGAAGCCGTGACTGACGACCACGCCGATCGGGCCGCCGTCGGCGGTGAAGGATTCGGCTTCCGCGAACAGGGGCACGCGACCATCATGCCTGGCGCGCCGGACTTGAGGAATGGTGCACTGTCCCGGTGCAGGCATTAGGGTTTCGGCACAAGGTGCTGCACCTCGCCGCAGCACCGCGACGAACCGGAGCTGCGGTGTTCTACTGGCTGGCGAAGTTCGTCGTTATCGGCCCCGCGCTACGCCTGCTCTGGCGTCCTTGGACCGAAGGACTGGACAACGTCCCTACCGATCGTCCCGCCATCCTGGCCAGCAATCACCTCTCGTTCTGCGACTCGTTCTTCCTGCCCCTGCTGGTCCGGCGCAGGGTGACCTTTCTCGCCAAGTCGGAGTACTTCGACACGCCCGGGCTCAAGGGCCGGCTGACGCGGATGTTCTTCTACGGCGTCGGTCAGGTGCCGATCGATCGCGACGACTCGGACGCCTCGCGGGCGGCGCTGCGCACCGGCGTCCGGGTGCTGCGCCACGGTGACCTGCTCGGCATCTACCCGGAGGGGACGCGCTCGCCCGACGGGCGGCTCTACCGCGGCAAGACCGGGGTCGCCCGGATGGCCCTGGAATCCGGCGCCATCGTCGTCCCCTGCGCCATGATCAATACAGCTTCGATCCAGCCGCCCGGTCGACTGCTGCCGCGACTGCGACCCCGCCCCGGGGTCCGGTTCGGCCCGCCGCTGGACTTCTCGCGCTTCGAAGGCATGGCTGGTGACCGGCTGGTAGAGCGCTCGATCACCGACGAGGTCATGTACCGGCTGATGCAGCTGTCCGGCCAGGAGTACGTCGACCAGTACGCAGCCAAGGTGAAGAAGGCCCAAGCCAGCCGTACGCTCGGTTTCGGCTCGAAGGACACGCCGGACGCCCGGTTGCCAGACACCCGGGCTTCCTAGGTCGTCCGCGGCGTGCGCTTCTTCTACGATTGCGAATTCATCGAGGACGGTCGGACGATCGAATTCGTCTCGATCGGGATGCTCGACGAGACCGGCCGCGAGTTCTACGCGGTGTCCACCGAGTTCGACCCGAAGCGGGCAATCGCATGGGTGCGTGACAACGTCCTTTCCAAGCTGCCCTCGCCGGCCGATCCGTCCTGGCGCTCGCTTGCCCGGATCCGCGACGACCTGCTCGCCTTCCTGACCGAACCGGGCGAACCGATCGAGTTGTGGGCCTGGATGGCCGCCTACGACCACGTGATGCTGGCGCAGCTGTGGGGCGACATGCGGGCCCTCCCACGAGTCATCCCTCGCTTCACCCACGAACTGCGCCAACGCTGGGAGGACGCCGGTCGGCCGCAACTGCCCCCCGCGCCGCCGGACCAGCACGACGCCCTCGCCGACGCGCGGCACAACCTCGCCCGGTGGCGGGCCCTGCAATGATCACCTCAAGCGGCAGACTGCAATGTTCATCGCACGCGGCAGACTGACGTTCACATAGGACGAGCGAGAGGATCGGGTGCATGCGCATCGGAGTGCTCACAGGCGGCGGCGACTGCCCAGGACTGAATGCAGTGATCCGCGCGGTCGTGCGCAAGGGCGTCGGCGTGTACGGCCACGAGTTCGTGGGGTTCCGCGATGGCTGGAAGGGTCCGCTGGAAGGCATCACGATGTCGCTCGGCGTGCCCGAGGTCCGTGGCATCCTGCCGCGTGGCGGCACCATCCTCGGGTCCTCGCGTACGAACCCGTTCAAGGTCGACGACGGCTTCGAGCGGATCACCACGACCCTGCACGAGCAGCGCATCGACGCCCTGATCGCGATCGGCGGCGAAGACACCCTGGGCGTCGCGACCCGGCTGGGCGAGCTCGGCGTGAACGTGGTGGGTGTCCCCAAAACGATCGACAACGACCTGAACGCGACCGATTACACCTTCGGGTTCGACACCGCTGTGAACATCGCGATGGAGGCGATCGATCGATTGCACACCACTGCCGAGTCGCACCACCGGGCGCTCATCGTCGAGGTGATGGGCCGGCATGCGGGCTGGATCGCCCTGCACGCCGGTATTGCCGGGGGCGCGAATGTCATCCTGATCCCTGAGCAGCCATTCTCGCTCGAGCGGGTCTGCGCCTACGTGGAGAGCCGGTTCCAGTCGCACTACGCGCCGATTCTGGTGGTCTCCGAGGGCGCGACCCCCGACGGCGGCGAGAACGCGACGGTAGCCCAGGACCTGGATGCGTTCGGCCACGTCCGCCTGGGCGGTATCGGCGAATGGCTGGCCCGCGAGATCGAGAAGCGGACCGGCAAGGAGGCGCGCACGACCGTGCTCGGACACATCCAGCGCGGCGGCACGCCTTCGGCGTTCGACCGTGTCCTCGCTACCCGCTTCGGGCTGCACGCCGTCGATGCGGTACAGGACGGCGCGTGGGGGCACATGGTGGCGCTACAGGGTACGGAGATCGTCCGCGTCCCGCTGATCGCGGCGACAGCGGAGCTCAAGACGGTCAAACCGCACCTGTACGCCGAGGCCGAAGTGTTCTTCGGCTGACTATTTCAGGATGTTCACGGCCCGGGCGACGACCAGCAAGGACGTGATCATCGCGGTCAGCGCCTGGACGGACATCAGCAACTTCGCGCGCGAGGTCAGCGGCAGCGTGTCGGTCGGGCTGAACGCCGTTGAGTTGGTGATCGACAGGAACAGGTAGTCGAGGAACACCGGCATCCACGGCGGTGCTTCGTCGGTGGATGCGTCGCTGTCCTGCGGAAAGCGAAAATCGGCCCGGCCGGACGGCACGGCGGAGCTCGGCAGGCGCGCGCCCGCGCCGCCCCGGTCGAGATCCCAAAAGACCAGTGCAAACGCGATCATGTTCGTCAGCCAGACCTCGAGCGCCCCGAGCAGCAATTGCCGACCGTTGCCGGATGTGCTTCCGACCAGATCGTGCAGCAGGAAGCCGAGCGCGACGAGATTGGTCACGATGATGAGCGCGGTGAGGGCCAAGCTGACGATTCGCGACCAGCGGGTTTCGGTCGTGAGCCGGTTCGGATTGATCGCCACGAGCGGCACGAGCAGCGCGATCTCGATCACCGGCAGCACCCAGCGCGGAACGACGAGCAGCGCGTCCGGCAGCAACGCCTGCCCGAGGGCCGCCAAGACGACCGCGGCACTCGCCGGGAGCCGCACCTCGCCGTGCCGCTCGGCGGCGCGGTGCGTGAAGCCTTCGAGCAGCCGCGGGCCGTCGTCCACCGTCGGATCGTGACACGGCAATCGCGACGGACGGGGGCGGCTCGCCGCGTCCCCTACCCTGGGCCAGGTGACCAGCTCGCTCGCTCCCGGCCGATCCGCGTCTGACGACCTCGGCCTGGACGCGTGGCGCGCGCTGAGCGCCGCGCAGCAACCGAACTGGCCCGATGACGCGGCGCTGCGCGACGCGGCGCTCACCCTGGCTGGTCGCCCGCCACTGGTCGTGGCCTCCGAGGTCGACCAACTGCGCGACCGGCTTGCCGCGGTGGCGCGCGGCGAGGCATTCCTGCTGCAGGGTGGGGACTGCGCCGAAACGTTCCTGACCTCGTCGCAGGCCGACATCGCCGGCAAGGTCCGGGTGCTGCTGCAGATGGCGGTCGTGTTGACCTACGGGGCGTCCATGCCAGTGGTCAAGCTGGGCCGGATCGCCGGGCAGTACGCGAAGCCGCGCTCGTCGGACCGCGATGCGTCCGGACAGTTCTCCTACCGCGGGGACATGGTCAACGACCTGCACGGTGACCGGACGCCGGACCCTGCGCGGATCGTGCGCGCTTATTCGACGGCGGCCTCGACGCTGAATCTGCTGCGGGCCTACGCGGGCGGCGGCCTGGCCTCGCTGGACCGCGTGCACGCCTGGAACACCGCCTTCGCCCGCACCACCGAAACCGGGTACCGCTACGAGAAGCTGGCCGGCGAGATCGACCGGGCCGTGCGGTTCATGCGCGCCTGCGGCGTGCACGACTCGGCGCTGGAAGGTGTGGAGCTCTACGCCGGGCACGAGGCGCTGATCCTGGAGTACGAGCGCGCATTGACCCGGCTGGAGGACGGCCGCGCGTATGACCTCTCCGGCCATTTCGTCTGGATCGGCGAGCGCACCCGCCAACTCGACGGCGCACACCTTGACTTCGTCTCGCGCATCGCCAATCCGATCGGCGTGAAGCTGGGCCCGACGACCACGCCGGGGTTCGCGGCGGAATTGGTAGAGAAGCTCGATCCGGACGGCGTGCCGGGGCGGCTGACCCTGATCAGCCGGATGTCGAACTGGCTGGTGCGTGACAGGCTGCCCGCGATCGTGGAGAAGGTCGCCTCGACCGGGCACCTCGTGGTCTGGCAGTGCGACCCGATGCATGGCAACACCGAAGAGACGCCCGGCGGCGTGAAAACCCGGCACCTGGACCGGATCATCGACGAGGTCGACGGCTTTTTTGACGTGCACGCCGCCCTCGGGACGCACCCGGGCGGCCTGCACGTCGAGCTGACTGGCGACGACGTAACCGAGTGCATCGGCGGGACGGCCGAGCTGACCGCGTCCGATCTCGGCAGGCGCTACGAGACAGCCTGTGACCCGCGGCTGAACATCGAACAATCACTCGAGCTCGCCTTCCGCGTCGCCGAGCGGTTGGTGGCAGACCGGCGCCGGCGCGAGGCCGGGCCGTGACCGACCGTCGCTTCGCTCCGGCCGGCACAGGCCATCCGTTTTGGTCATTCGTGGTTGGAGCGGGTTCATGACGGTCGACCTACGCTCGGATACCGTCACCCGTCCGTCTGCGGCCATGCGCGTGGCGATGGCGGCGGCCGAGGTCGGCGACGACGTCTACGGCGAGGATCCCGAGGTGAACGCCCTCGAGGCCGAGGTCGCGGCGCTGCTCGGTCACGCGGCAGGGTTGTTCGTGGCGTCCGGCACGTTGGGCAACCAGCTGGGGATGCGCTTGCTCGTCCGGCCCGGGCAGGAGCTGGTCTGCGACTCGCTCGCCCACGTCGCGCGCGCAGAGCTGGGTGCGGCCGCGGTGTTCTCCGGCATCACGTTCCGGACGTGGAGAGCGGTACGCGGCCGCCTCGACGTCGAGGCGGTCCGTGACCTCGTTGCTCCGGACGCCGGGCCCTACCTGGTCTCCACGGCAGCGATCGCTGTCGAGAACACCCACAACTTCGGTGGCGGGACGGTCCAGCCAGCCGATGACCTTGCCGCCGTCGTAGCGCTGGCACGTGAGACCGGGCTCGGGCTGCATCTGGACGGCGCGCGGTTGTGGAACGCCCACATCTCGACGGGGACTGCGCTGGCCGAGCTCGCCGCGCCGTTCGACACCGTCTCGGTGTGTCTGTCCAAGGGCCTGGGCGCCCCGGTCGGATCGGTTCTTGTCTCCAGCGACGAGCGCATCGCCGAGGCTCGCGTGTGGCGCAAGCGCTACGGCGGCGGGATGCGCCAGGCCGGCATTCTCGCCGCAGCAGGCCGGTATGCGCTCGCGCACCACCTGGAGCGCCTCGCCGACGACCACGCCCGCGCCGCGCGGCTTGCCGAGGGTCTCGGCGGCGATCCGGCGCACGTGGCCACCAACATCGTCGTGCTCGATGTCGACGACGCGGCGGCCGTCGCGGCAAAGGCGCGCGCGGACAGCGTGCTCGTATCTGCGCTCGGTCCGCGGGTGCTGCGGCTCGTCACGCACCTCGATATCGACGACGACGCGATCGATCGGGCGATCAAGGTTCTTCGGCCGATCATCGGTGTCTAGCTGACCGGTGCGGTGGGTCGTTTCCCCGCTGCTGACCGGTGCGGTGGATTGTTTTCCCCGCTGCTGACCGGTGCGGTGGAAAACACGCCCCCCGGCAGGCCACCTGTCCGCGGCAGTGCTCAGCCGGCCAAGTGCGCAGCCGAGGTTCGGCCGAGCAGCGCAGGGAGGGTGGTGACCACGTCGGCGAGCTCGGCGAGCGATTCGCCGAATAGCGCCTGCGCGCCGTCGCACAACGCAGCTTCTGGACGGGGGTGCACGTCGACCATCACGCCGTCCGCCCCGGCCGCGATCCCGGCGCGAGCGAGCGGGACGACCAGATCGCGCCGCCCAGCCGCGTGCGACGGATCGACGATCACCGGCAGATGGCTCAGGCGCTGCACCATGGCCACGGCCGACACGTCCAGCATGTTGCGGATAGCCGGCTCGAAAGATCGCACCCCGCGCTCGCATAGGACGATGTCGAGGTTGCCGCGCTGCGCGATGTACTCGGCGGCCATCAGCCATTCCTCGTAGGTGGCGGTGAGTCCGCGCTTGAGCAGTACCGGCTTCCCGGTGGCGCTGACTGCCTGCAGCAGCGCGAAGTTCTGCATGTTGCGCGTGCCGATCTGCAACATGTCCGCGTATTCGGCGACCACGTCCACGTCGGCGACGTCCAACACCTCGGTGACGACCGGAAGCAGCACGTGCGCGCGGACGTCGGCGAGGATGCGCAATCCGGCGACGCCGAGCCCCTGGAACGCATAGGGCGACGTTCGCGGCTTGTAGGCGCCGCCGCGCAGCAGCGTAGCGCCGGCGCGTTTGGCCATCAACGCCGCCTCAAGGGTCTGCTCCGGCGTCTCGACCGCGCACGGACCCGCGATGAAGGTGAAGGTGTCCGGACCAATGGGCACCCCACCGACCCGGACCGTGCTGCGCTTGCTGTGATTTTGGGCCGACACCAGCTTGTACGGAGCGGTGATGCGCATGGTCTCGGCAACCCCGGGCAGGCCATCGGCGTCGAGAGTCTCCAGCACCTCTTCGCTGCCGACGACGCCGATGATGGTGCGTGTCACGCCGCGGCTGACGAACGCCTGCCCGCCATGGGTCTCGATGTGCGCGACCACGCCGATGATGTCTGCGTCCTGCGCGTCGGGTGCCATCACTATGACCATGCGAGAGACCCTAGAGGACCATGCGAAAGACCCCAGAGTGGTCGCTCAGATGACGGCGAGGGTGACCGTCGAGCCGACGCGCACGGACTCGCCCGGTTTCGGATTCTGGTCGATTACCAGATTCCGGTCCCCCTGCCCGTAGACGACCTGGCGGTCGACTCGCAGCCCGAGTTGTTCGAGTTCGGACTTGGCATTGTCGAACGAGGACAGCGCCGAGATGGCCGGCACGTCGACGAACTCCGGCCCCTTCGAGACGACGACCGATACTTTGCTGCCCTGTGGGGCCTGTCCGGAGGGCGATACCGAGATCACCGTGCCAGCGGGCACCGTGTCGTCGTAGGCGCTGGAGCGCTCGACGGCGAATTTGGCGTTGATGAGCGTTGCTCTGGCCGCGCGGAACGGGGTGCCCTGCGAAATGATCGGGATGTCGAGGATCGGCGGCCCGGACGACACGACGAAACTGACCGACTGGCTGGGTTTGATCTTGGTGCCGCCCGGCGGATCGGTGGAGATCACGTTGCCGCTCGGAACCGCGATGCTGGCACCATAAGTGAGCTTCGAGCCCGTCTCGATCCCACGGGTCTGCAGCACTGCTTCTGCCTGGCTCAAAGCAAGTCGGCGCAGGTCGGGCACGACGAGCCGGTACGGGCCGAGTGACACGGTCACGTCCACCGCCCTGCCCTGCGGCAACCGCAGGCCAGTGGTTGGGTCGGTACTGATGATCGAACCTTTAGGGACGGTCTCGCTGAACTTGTTGCTGACCCGTCCGAGCTTGTAATGATCTTGGACGAGCCGGCGCTCGGCAGCGGGCAGCGACTGCTTGGAGATGTTCGGGACGTGCGCGTCCCACGACTGCCACCAGTGCGTGCCGAGGTACCCGGCCACGACTGAGATCGCGCCGATGAGCAGCATGATGAGGGCGATCAGCAGGCCGCGGCGGCGGCGGCGGGCCCGCGCCGTGCGCTGTTTGCGTGGGCGTGGCGGTGGGATGACGACCGGCGGAGGCAGTGCGTTCTCGTCGTTGCGGTGGATCGCGCGCCCGGTCACCATCCGGGTGTCGTACTGCCCGGAGCCGGTGTGCAACACGTCGGTCGTGCTGGCGCCGGTCGCGACGCCGTTGCGTCGCGGGTCCGGCGTGGCAGGTGGGCGATGCCGCGGCGGAACGGGCGTGATCGGCAGGGCGAGGACGCTGCGGATGTCGGCCAGTTCGGCGAGGAACGCAGCCGCGTCGCCCGGCCGACCGGATGGATCACTGTCAGTGGCGCCGACGACGAGTTCGTCGATCTCGTAGGGCACCCCCTTGACCCGCGAGGACGGTGCCGGCACCCGCGAGTGGACGTGTTGGTAGGCCACGTTGATCGCCGAGTCGCCGTGGTAGGGCGGGCGACCGGTGAGCAACTCGAAAAGCAGGATGCCGGCTGCGTAGACGTCCGAGCGCGGATCGGCGTGGCCGCGGGTGATCTGTTCCGGTGCGCAGTAGGCGACCGTGCCCATCATCAGCCCGGTGCGCGTGGACGTCGGGTCGGCGTCGATCGCGCGGGCCAGGCCGAAATCGGCTACCTTCACCACGCCGGCGTCCGATAGCAGGATGTTCTCGGGCTTCACGTCACGGTGCACCAGCCCGGCGCGGTGTGCTGACGCGAGCGCGGCCAGCACCGGTTCCATGATCGAAATTGCCTCGGCCGGGGTGAACCTGCCGTTGCGTTCGCGGATCAGTTCCCGCAGCGTGCGTCCCTCGACGAGTTCCATGACCAGGAACACATGCTGGTCGTTGGCCGATCCGTTGCCGGTGTCGATGCCCTGGTCGTAGACCGCCACGGCATTCACGTGGGTCAGCCGAGCGGCCGCTCGGGCCTCGCGGGCGAAGCGGTCGGTGAATGCCGGGTCAGATGACAGTTGCGACGACATCACCTTCACAGCGACGAACCGGTCGAGCCGCTCGTCGACGGCCGCGTACACCGTGGACATCCCGCCTCGCGCGATGCGGTGCCGGATGCGGTATCGACCTTCGAGCAAGCGGCCGACCAGGGGGTCTGCCATCGCCGTCTGCACAATTCGATTCTACGGCGAGCCGCTCGACGATCGCGGACACGCGCGCCGGGGGGCGCGCTGTGAATCATCCGGCGGGCGGATCCGTCGATCGGTGGATCACAGCTACCCTGATCGCGGCGCAGCGGGCACGGAATCGGAGCAACAGTGGAATCGGCATGACGGGCGACACCTTCGGCGGTGGCAAGATCGAACTACTGGCCGACGACGACCGTCCCGGCGGTTGGCTGCTGCTCGTGGACCGGATCCGGCAGTCCTACGTCGACCTCGACGATCCGAGCTACCTGGACTTCGAGTACGTCCAGTCCTTCGCCGACGTGCTCGACGCCCTGCCCGAAGGACCGCTCGCCGTGACCCATATCGGCGGCGGCGCCTGCACACTCGCGCGGTATGTAGCGACGACGCGACCCGGCTCGTCCCAGATCGTGCTGGAACCCGACAGCCGGCTGACCGAGGTCGTGCGGGCGCGGCTGCCGTTCGCACGCGGGACGAAACCGCGGATCCGGGCGGTGAGCGGCCGCGACGGGATCGCGGCGCTGCCGGACGGCGGTGCAGATGTGATCGTGCTGGATGCCTTCCACGGTGGCCGGGTGCCGGCCGAGCTCACGACGATCGAGTTCTTCGCCGACGCGGCGCGGGCGCTGCGCACCGATGGCGTGCTGCTGGCCAATATTGCAGACGGCCCGCCACTGCAGTTCGTGCGGCGACTGTCCGCGGCCCTCGAATCGGTGCTGCCGAACGTGCTGCTGCGCGCCGATCCCGCGGTGCTGAAGGCGCGTCGTTTCGGAAATGTGGTCCTGGCGGCATCGCGCGGCCCGCTGCCGGTCGACGCCGTCGCTGGCGTGGCGGCGCGCTCGATGTTCCCGCAGCGGGTGCTGACAGGCGCTCGGCTGCACGGCTTCGTCGGCGGGACGCCGCCGCTGACCGACGCGGCACCGATGCGGTCACCTGCGCCGCCCGAGCAAATCTGGCGAGTCGGCGGCTGACAGGATCAGCCCGTGAGCGAAGCTTGCGAGCGAACCAATGTCATTGACCTGTGGCGGCCGAACGAGCGTAGCGAGGCTCGGACGTGAGCGAAGCGTGCAAGGATTCGCAGCTCTTTCAGGACCGGTCGCGAGCCGAGTCGTTTGGGACGGTGGCGCTGGCCTACGACCGCTTCCGGCCGAGCTACCCGGCGGCGCTCGTCGACGATCTCGTCAGGCTCGGACCCCGCGTGCTCGATATCGGATGCGGCACTGGAAAGGCTGCCGTGCCGCTCGCGGCGCGCGGGTTGACCGTGCTCGGCGTCGAGCCCGACCCGCGCATGGCCGAGGTCGCCAGAGCTCACGGAGTCGACGTGGAAACAGGGTATTTCGAGACTTGGGACGACGCCGGGCGCAGGTTCAACCTGATCACCTGCGGGCAGGCCTGGCACTGGGTCGATCCGCGCCGCGGCGTGCCCAAGGTGGCGACGGTGCTGCGCCCGGGCGGAGTTGCCGCGCTCTTCTGGAACTACGACGATCTAGACGACCCGGTGCACCGGGCTCTGGACGCCGTGTATGCCGAGCACGCCCCCGAACTCATCCATTCGGTCATGGCAGGGCGTAGCAAGCAAAGCGATCGTCCGCACGCCGATGGGTTCGAGTCCGATCCGCGCTTCGACGAAGTCACCGTCAAGCACTATCCCTGGCAGCGCACGTTCACCGCCGACGAGTGGGTCGGCATGGCACGCACGCACAGCGACCACCTGGCGCTGCCGGCACAACGGCTGGACGAGCTGAGTCTGGCCTTGCGCGCTGCGATCATGACGCTGGGTGGCTCCTTCGTCTCGCACTACGGCACGTACACCGTCTTCGCGCGGCGGGTGGCCTGAGTCGCCGCTGCGCAACCGCCCCTGCGCATGGCAGGCTGGGCGCCATGGATCCGGACCTCATCGAGCTGCAGACCTTCCCGGAAGTCGCCGATGCGCTTGGCGTTCCGGTGACCCGGGTGCACCAGTACGTACGCGACGGGAACCTCGTTGCTATCCGCGACGGCGATGACGGGCCCCGCCTGATCCCCGCCCAATTCCTGGACGGCAACGAGATCGTCAAGGCGCTCGATGGTGTGATCAGGTTGCTGCGCGACGCCCGATTCAGCGATGCGGAGATCGTCGACTGGCTCTACCGCGAGGACGACACCCTGCCAGGGACGCCGATCGAGGCGCTACGGCGCAACCACGGCCGCGAGGTCAAGCGCCGGGCGCAGGTCGCCGGGTACTGATGCATGGCGCGTACCTGCTGATCCTGCTCGGCTGCATCCTCGGCACGCTGCCGTTGGAGTTTGTGCTGCACACGCGGGTGTACGCGCGCTGGCGGCGCCTGCTCGTGGCGCTGCTGCCGGTCATGCTCGTCTTCGGCGGGTGGGACGTGCTCGCCGTCCACCAGGGCACCTGGTCCTACGCGCGCCGCTTCGTGGTCGGCGTGTTCCTGCCTGGCGGGCTGCCGTTGGAGGAGTTGCTGTTCTTCCTGGTCGTCCCGACCTGTGCGGTGCTCACCTTCGAGGCGGTACGGGCACGGCGCCCCGACTGGTTCGCGCAAAGCTTCCAGACGCAGCGCAACCAGTGAGTTACACCCTGCTGGCGGCGATCGCCGCGGTGCTTGCTGCGCTCGTCGATCTCGCCGCGTTGCGCACGATGCTGTTGCTGCACAAGGGTTTCTGGGCTTCCTACGCAATCATGACGTTTTTTCAGCTGGTGACCAACGGCCTGCTGACCGGACTGCCGATCGTCCGTTACGACCCGGATCGCATTATCGGCTGGCGAGTGGTGTACGCGCCGGTCGAGGATTTGCTGTTCGGCTTTTCGCTGATCACGGCCACGTTGTCGCTGTGGGTGTGGGCGGGCCGGCGCGACGCGCGAGCCAGGCCCGCCGCGCACCGCTGAGGCCGACCCGCCCGCGCCGACGCAGACCCACGGCAACGCGGCTGTGGAACACGTCGTAGTCGGCTGCTTCGATCTCGTCCAATATCTCGCGGTAGAGCGTGAGTGCGGTGCGCAGGCAGTCCCGCGACATCGGGTGCACCAGTTCGATGCCGGGCTCGGCCTTGCGGTATAACGCACGTGCTCGTTCGATCTCCCAGGCCAGCAGATTGCGGATCGGCTCGTCGACCCGTCCGCGCAGCAATCGGTCGCGGTCGACGCCGAACTCGGCGAGACTGTCCTGCGGGAGGTAGATCCGCCCACGCCGCAAATCCTCGCCGACGTCACGGATGAAGTTGGTCAGCTGGAACGCGTAGCCGAGCTCGATCGCCGGCGCTTCGAGCTCGTCCCAACGGACGCCGGCGTCAGCGCGGTCGAGGATCGGCAGCATCTGCAACCCGATCACGGCCGCCGAGCCCCACATGTAGCGCTTGAGATCGTCGAACGACGCGTACTCGCGGACGACGAGATCCTGGCGCATCGCGTCGAGAAAGTCGGCGAAGTAGGTGTGCGGAATGTCCCAGCGCCGCGCGGTGTCGAGCACCGCGCGCGACACCGGCTCGCTCGTGGCGCCCCACTCCAGATCGGCGAGGAAATCCTCGCTCCAGCGGACGAATCGCCGCGCGCGGGCGGCGTCGTCGAACGTTGGGTCGAGATCGTCGACGAGGTCGTCGGCGTGCCGTGCGAATCCGTAGAGAGCGTGGACGTACGGGCGCTTCTGCTGCGGGAGCAGCAGCGTGGCGAGGTAGTAAGTGCGCCCGTGCGCGGCGTTGAGCCGCCGGCACCGCTCGTATCCCGCCCGCAGTGCGGGATCGGTGATTTCTGCGGCAGCAAGCTCGCGAGCGGCGATGATCCACGTCATGCGCGTGGCCCGGTAATGCGCTCGGCGGCGAGCCGCCCGGACACGAGCACCATCGGCACGCCTACGCCGGGTTGGGTGTTAGAACCTGCGAACACGAGATTCTCCACCCGCCGATCGAGGTTCGTCGGACGGAACGGGCCGGTCTGCGCGAAGCTGTGTGCCGCTGCGAACGGCGCGCCCGCGGCGAGTCCCTGCGCCGCCCAGTCCGCCGGCGTGACCAGGTAGGAGCATTCGATGCCGTCGGAAAAGCCGGCGTAGCCGCGCGTTTCCAGCGTCTGCAGAATCTGCTCGCGGTACTGCGGCCCGTGTGTGGCCCAGTCGATGTGCCCACGCTGCAGATTGGGCGTCGGAAACAGCGCGTAGTACGTATTGCGGCCGGCGGGGGCCAACGAAGGATCGGTGACTGTCGGCGTGGTCAGCAGGAACGACGGGTCGCTCATCGTCTCGCCGCGGTCGATGATCTGCTCGAACGTGTGCTCCCACGCGTCGCCGAACTCGATCGTGTGGTGCACGGGATCCTCATACACAGCAGCGGAACCCGCGTGCAGCACGACGGCGGACGGCGAGTACCGCAACCGCTTGACCCGGCGGGGGGTGTACCCGGGCGGGAGCAGTTCCTGGTAGGCAACGGGCAGATCGGCGTTGACTACCACGGCGTCGGCGGGGATGCGGTCACCGTCCGTCGTGCGGACGGCGGTGGCGCGTCCGCCGATGACCTCGATCCGGTCGACTGCCGTGCGGTACCGGAAAGTCACGCCGTGCGCCGCGGCAGCCGCGGCCATCGCCCGCGGCACAGCGTGCATGCCGCCCTCGGGAAAGTACACACCCTCGACGCAGTCCATGTAGGTGATCACGGCGTAGATCGCGAGGGCCTGCGCGGGGGCGAGGCCGGCGTACATCGCCTGGAACGAGAACATCCGCCGCAGCCGCTCGTCCGCGACGAACGAGGCGACCACCCGGCTGAGCTTGCGCAGGCCGCCCATCGCCACCAGCCGGGCGAGCGGCGGGTGGAGGAGTTGGAGGGGGGAGTCGAGGTTGCGGTCGATGAAGTTCGCCATTTCCAGGCGGTACAGCGCGCGCAGGTAGCGGACGAAGCGGCGGTACCCTGCCGCATCCTTCGGTCCGCACGTCGCGGCGATCTCAGCGGCCATCGCATCGACGTCCGGATGCACGTCGATCGTCGACCCATCGGCGAACCGAGCGCGATAGGCCGGATCCAGCCGGTGCAGGGTGAGCCAGTTGTCCAGCCGCTCGCCGACCGCGGCGAGCGGAGCGGCGACGAGGCCGGGCATCGTCAGCACGGAGGGGCCGGTGTCGAAGTAATAGCCATGGTCCTGGATCAGCCCGGCACGCCCACCCGGAATCGCCTCGCGCTCGATGACGGTGACGTGGCGCCCGGCGCCGGCCAGATGCAGCGCGGCGGACAAGCCGCCGAGGCCTGCGCCGACGACGACGACCGAATCGGTGGGGCCGGGAACGGTGCGCATGCCTGCGTCAGGTCACTGGTCGCAGGTCACGCTGGAACGGCAAGATTTCACGCCGATACGGCAATGTCTCACGGTGCACGCGCAACAGCATGCTCACGCGCGCGGCGAGGGGTAGTTCGCTACCGCCTGCGATCACCGCCGAGTCCGAGGGGGCGCCGCTCACCCGGGTGGTGTCGACGACCACGTCGTAGCTGAGCGCCCAGGGCGGGCCCGGAACGGTGAACGAGCCGGCCTGATCGCCTGCATGCAGGACCAGCAGGTAGGACTCGTCGATGATCATCTCGCCGCGCTCGCTCCGGTGGCGAAGTCCCCGACCGTCGAGATACATGCCGAGCGAGCGCAGTCCGGTGTCGAACCAGTCGGTGTCCGACAGCTCACGCCCGGCCGGGTGGAACCAGGCGATGTCCTTGCAGCCGTCGCCACCGGCGACCGGCCGGCCGTCGAAAAAGGCACGTTGATGCAGCACCGGCGCCGAGCGCCGCAGCGCCAACAACCGACGGACGAGTCCCAACAGATCCTCGCTGTCGTCATCAGTTGTCCAGTCCAGCCAGGAGATCTCGTTGTCCTGGGGGTAGGCGTTGTTGTTGCCCCGCTGCGTGCGCCATCGTTCGTCGCCGGCCATGAGCATCGGCGCGCCGGTCGAGAGCAACATCGTGGTGAGCAGGTTGCGGGCTTGGCGCAGTCGGAGTTGGACGACGTCGTCCGGTGCCGGATCGCCCTCGAACCCGCAATTGTATGAGCGGTTGTCATTGGTGCCGTCGCGGTTGTTCTCGCCGTTGTCCTCGTTGTGCTTGCGCTCGTAGGACACCAGATCACGCATAGTGAAACCGTCATGGGCCGTGATGAAGTTGATGGACGCGATCGGCAGCCGGCCGTCGTCGCCGTACAGGTCCGAGGAGCCGGACAGCCGGAACGCCAGATCGCGCACGCCGTGGTCGCCGTGCGCCCAGAAGGCGCGGACCGTGTCGCGATACTTGCCGTTCCACTCCGTCCAGAGCGGCGGGAATTCCCCGACCTGGTAGCCCCCGGCGCCGACGTCCCACGGCTCGGCGATCAGCTTGACCTGCGAGATAACCGGATCCTGGTGGATGGTGTCAAAGAACGACGAGAGCTTGTCGACGTCGTGCAATGACCGCGCCAGCGCCGAGGCCAGGTCGAAGCGGAATCCGTCGACATGCATCTCGGTGATCCAATACCGCAGCGAGTCGGTGATCAGCTGCAGCGGAAACGGCCGGCGGGCGTCGAAGGTGTTGCCGCACCCGGTGTAGTCGGCGTAGCGGGATGGGTCATCGGACGCAAGCCGGTAATAGGAGCCGTTGTCTATGCCCCGGAACGACAGCACCGGGCCGTCCGGTCCGCCTTCCGCGGTGTGGTTATAGACGACATCGAGAATGACCTCGATACCGGCGGCGTGCAGCGCGCGCACCATCGACTTGAACTCGCGGGTCTGGTTCCCGCGACGTGAGGCGTACGCCTCGTGCGGGGCGAAGAAACCGATGGAGTTATAACCCCAGTAGTTTCGCTTGCCGCGCCGTTGGAGGTCGGGCTCGTCGACGAAGTGGTGCACCGGCATCAACTCGACAGCGGTGACGCCGAGGGAGGTGAGGTAGTTGACGGCCGCGGGATGGGCGAGTCCGGCGTAGGTGCCGCGCAGTTCCGGCGGGATTGCCGGGTGTTGTCGGGTGAACCCCGCAACGTGCAGTTCGTAGATGACCGTCGCGTCCCACGGCACTTTGGGACGCGTGTCGTCCCCCCACGGGAACGCGTCGTGCACGACGACCGAACGCGGTACGTAGGGGGCGGAATCCTCCGTCGCGTCCGGGTAGACCGCGCGGTGATCGACGAAGTCGCCCTCGATCGCGCGGGCGTAGGGATCGAGCAGCAGCTTGGCGGGGTTGTGGAACAGGCCCTGCGCGGGCTGGTACGGGCCGCCGACCCGGAAGCCGTAGCGCTGACCCGGACCCAGGCCGGGCAGGTAGCCGTGCCAGACGTGGTAGGTCGTGTCGTCGAGGGGGATACTGGTCTCGTGCTGGTTGGCGTCGAAGAGGCACACGCTCACCGACGTCGCCGTGCTCGACCAGAGTGCAAAGTTCACCCCGTCGCCGTCCCAGCGCGCGCCCAGCGGGAACGGACGGCCGGGCCAGGCACGCTCCAGCCGCTCGCCGAAGGCGGGGCGGATGTCGTCGGGTTGCATCGATGCGGACTCTATTCCGCCGCCTGTGACGCGACGTAGGAAGGTCCGACCCGTAGGCTGAAAATTCTCAGCCAGCCCTGCACTGCCGCCCAGTCCGCACTGGGGTGAGTGCCGTTGAGTAGTAGTCGATCGGCCGGACGACCCGACCGTGGCAGGAGGTCGAGTAGACGTGAGCGAGCCTGGGCGACCAGCCGATGACCAGCGTGACGTGCCGATCGGCGCGCCCGAGACGCGGTCCGACCTCGGCGCCGCGCAGCCGGGCGGGCACGAGTACGACCCCCGCAGTTGGGCCGGGTCACCGTACGCCCCTACTGCGCGCTACCCGTACTACGGCAACCCGACCGATGCGGGCCACTCGGCCGATGCGGGTCACCCCAACGACGCGGGTCACCCCAACGACGTCGTCACGCAGTACCCCGGCGCTGTGGCACCCGGCGCACCTCCCGCGTCGGCCCGGCGACGCTTGGCGCTCGTGGCGGGGGCGGTCCTAGCGGCAGTCGCGACAATCGTAGGTGTGGCGCTGGCGACCGGGCCGACGTCGGTGAAGGGCAATCCGCAGGCAGCCGTGCAGCAACCCGTACCCGGCGGCACGACCATTCCGACGATCCCTGTTCCGGGAAACTCCGGCAACGGGACGTCCTCGAGTCGAGCCACCACGGCGCAGTCACGGGGTGTGGTGGACATCTACACCCGCCTCGGCTATCGGGCAGCGGCCGCAGCGGGCACCGGGATGGTCATCGACTCGGGCGGCTACGTCCTGACCAACAACCACGTCGTCGACGGCGCCACCACGATCCGAGCCGTCGTGGTGTCCACCGGCAAGTCCTACACAGCCACCCTCGTGGGCACCGCACCCACTCAGGACATCGCCGTGCTGAAGCTCAGCAATGGCAACGGACTGACCACGGTCAACCTCGGCGACTCGTCCGCTGTACGGGTCGGCGACAAGGTAACCGGCGTCGGCAACGCTGGTGGGACCGGCGGCACGCCGAGCGCCGCGCACGGCCGGGTGACTTCGCTCGACAACACCATCACAGCCTCCGACGAGAGCGGCGGGAACGCCGAGAAGCTCACCGGGATCATCGCCACCGACGCCCCGATCCGCTCCGGTGACTCCGGTGGCCCGCTCTACGACGCCGATGACAAGGTCGTGGGCGTCGACACGGCAGCGAGCACCAGTGCGCGCGCGGCGGGCTTCGCCATCCCGATCAACAAGGCGCTGGCGGTTGCCGGGCAAATCCGTAAGGGCGTCGAGACGAGCATCATCCACATCGGCTATCCGGCCTTCCTCGGGGTGACCGTGTCGCAGACTCCCACGAACGGTCGCGGTGCGCTGGTCGGCGGCGTCATCACCGGCCTGCCCGCCGACAAGGCGGGAATTGTCGCGGGCGATCTGATCACGCGAATCGACGCCGCATCAGTGGCCAACTACACCCAATTGCATACAGCGATCTCGAAGCTGCAGCCAGGTGACACCGTGCGGGTCACCTACGTCGACCAAGCAGGGGCCACGAACCGCGCGTCGGTCACCCTGATCACCGGCCCAGCAGACTAGAAAGTTACCTGCGGCGCGCGTCCACCCCCCTCCATGGGCGCGCGCCGCGCCCATGTGCGCGAGGATGTGGGACGTGGTGCAGATCAACCCTGACGCCGTCCTGCAGTTCGTCGACGTGAGCGTCCGCCGCGGCGACAAGACGTTGCTCGACCATCTCGACTGGACCGTCGAGGAGGACGAGCGCTGGGCGATCCTCGGCCCCAACGGCGCTGGCAAGTCCACGATCATGCAGCTCGCAGCGACGAACATGCACCCCAGCGCCGGCGAGGTGTGGATTCTCGGTGAACGGCTCGGACTGGTGGACGTGTTTGAATTGCGCCCGCGGATCGGCCTGGCCACCGCGGCGATCGCCGAGCGCGTGCCCGCGGGCGAGCGGGTCACCGACGTGGTGGTCAGCGCCGGGCACGGCGTGCTCGGGCGCTGGCGCGAGGCGTACGCGACTTTCGACGTGCAGCGCGCCGTGCGGCTGCTCGACCGGATGGGCGTCGGTCATCTCACAGCGCGGCGGTTCGGGACGCTCAGCGAGGGCGAGCGCAAGCGGGTGCAAATAGCGCGGGCCCTGATGACCGACCCCGAACTGCTGCTGCTGGACGAGCCGGCGGCAGGTATGGACCTGGGCGGCCGCGAGGACCTGCTGCGCCGCCTTACCCGCTTCGCCGACGATCCCGACGCGCCTGCGTCGGTGCTTGTCACCCACCACGTCGAGGAACTGCCGCCCGGAATCAGTCATGTGCTGTTGCTGCGTGAGGGCGCCACCGTCGCGGCCGGGCTCGCGCGCGACGTGCTCAGCTCGGCGAACCTGTCCGACACGTTCGGCCTGGCCCTGCACGTCGAGCGGCGTAGCGGGCGCTGGTTCGCCCGCGCGGATGGTTAGGCTCGGACGAAATCGACAGGACGGGGTGGCATGGGCGAGTTCGTGCAGGTAGAGACAGGCGGCGACGCGCCGGTCGGGGTAGCCACGATCCGACTGACCCGTCCACCGATGAACGCCCTCAACACCGCGATGCAGGAGGAGCTGCGCGACGCGGCGGCGCAACTGGGCGCTGATCGCGCCGTGCGTGCCGTTGTGATCTACGGCGGGGAGAAGGTGTTCGCGGCAGGCGCCGACGTCAAGGAGTTCGACGGGCAAGATCACGCCTACATGCTGCGTGACGCCGGCCGGCTCACGTCCTCCCTCGACGCCCTCGCGCGCCTGCCCAAGCCGGTGATTGCCGCCGTCACCGGATACGCCCTCGGCGGCGGGTGCGAACTGGCCCTCACGGCCGACTTCCGGGTGAGCGCCGACGACGCGAGGTGGGGCCAACCGGAGGTTCTGCTCGGGATCATTCCCGGGGCCGGCGGCACGCAGCGCCTGCCACGCCTGATCGGCGTGTCCAGGGCCAAGGACCTGATCTACACCGGCCGCTTCGTCCAGGCGCAGGAAGCACTCGAGATTGGGCTCGTCAACGCCGTCGTCCCCGCGGCCGAGGTGTATCCGACGGCGCTGAAGATGGCAGCGAGATTTGCCAAAGGCCCGGCGCTCGCGCTCGCCGCCGCGAAGGCGTCGATCGACGAAGGGCTCGACGGCGACCTCGCCAGCGGGCTGCGGCTGGAGTCGCACCTGTTCGCGTCGCTGTTCGCCACCGATGATCGGGTCATCGGCATGACGTCGTTCCTCGAGAAGGGACCTGGCAAGGCCGTCTTCACGGGCGTTGACGGTTGACCGCCTCGCCGCGGGATTTCCCCGCTGGTGACCGCTTCAGGGCTGCCAACAGAGCACCAGCGGGGAAAGCAGCGCCGCCGTAGCTCGCGGCAGTTGGATCAGGAGGTCACGTCTGCACCCGGCTGCGCGCCGCGTCCTGGTCGACGGCTTCCCCGGAGTCGTGTGGATGCACGCGGGACAGGTGCGAGTGGTATTTGAGTTCAGCATCGTCGATGACGTGGTGGTTGCGATCGACCTGCTGTCCGACGCCGACACGCTGGCGCAGTTGCAACTCGACATGCTGGTCCGGTAGCGCTGTCACGTTCCGGCAGCCCGGGCGTCAAAAGTCGAGATACATCGACGAGGAGAGGACGAGATCCCATGCTGGGCCGCAAGAGTTACACCGCCGACGAAGTCAGCCATGCCGAAGCCGCTGTCGAACAGCTGCTTGGGGCCTACCGAACGCTTGCGCAAGCATCCGAACAGGCCGCGGATCCCAGAGTTGCCAAGGCGCTTGTGGATTTCGAACCGATTCTGTTCAACAACATGACGCTCGCGCTCGACCGGTACTTCGTGCACCGGGTGCGGGTGGTCGCCGGCAAGGACAGCAACCCGCTCAACGAGGTCGAATTGCTCGCCGAGTCGCTGATGGACCACGATGCGTTCCTACGCGGCAACAACGTGCTCAAGCTCGTCACGGAGCAATCGGTGCTGAAGCTGAAGATCGGTGATCGGATCAGGCTCGACGTCGAGCAGTTCGAGAAGCTTGCAAAGGCCTTCCTCGCCGACATCAAGCGCAAGTTCAAGTAGCCGCCGATCATACTTTTCCCCGCTGGTGCTCGATTTCGCACCGCGGACCGGTCACCAGCGGGGAGAAGGTGGGCGGGACCGGTCATCAGCGGGGAGAACGTGGGCGGAACCGGTCACCACGGGCCGTAGGCCGCGCTGTTGGCGCGCTGCAGGGCGCTCACATAGCTACCCCGCTCGTGGGCGGATTCGTCCGTGCCGACCGGCACGGCGAGCTTCCCGCGCATGTCGGCGACACTCGCGTACTCCTTGCGCCGCATCCAGTCCGACAACCCATCGAGCAGCACGCTCGCATAGCCCGGGCCGTGCCGCAGCAGTGCCGACGCGGTCATGACGACGTCGGCGCCGACCAGCAGGTACTTGACCACGTCGGCCGAACTCTCGACACCTGTCGTTGCAGCGAGTGACGCGCGCACCCGCCCGGACAGCAGCGCGATCCAGGTCCGGGGCAGCCGCGACTCCGCCGGGGTGGACAGGGTTACGCTCGAATCCACGGCCAGAGTCTCAGCGTCGATGTCGGGTTGCAGGAACCGGTTGAACAGCACCAGCCCGTCGGCGCCGGACTCATCCAGCCGAAGCGCCATTTCTGCCGTCGAGCTGAAGTACGGGCTGAGTTTGACCGCTACCGGGACGGTGACGGTGTTTTTGACCCGCGCCAGGACGTCGACATAGCGCTGCTCCACATCGCGGCCGGAGACGTGGGCGTCGCCGGGCAGGTAGTAGACGTTGAGCTCGAGTGCTGCGGCGCCGGCAGCCTCCATCGCGCGGGCGTAGTCCACCCAGCCTCCGGCGGTGATCCCGTTCAGGCTGGCGATCACCGGCACGTCCACGGCTGCGACCGCGCGCTCGAGCAAGCTCAGGTAGCGACGCGGGCCTGGCTCCTCCTCGGCGACATCCGGGAAATAGGAGAGCGCTTCCGGGTAACTGTCTGCGCCGGCGTCGACGAGTCGTGAGTTCTGCTCGGCTTCCCGCCGCACCTGCTCCTCGAACAGCGAGTAGAGCACCACGGCACCGACACCGGCGTCAGCCAGGCGCCGCACCCCGTCCACCGTCTGGGACAGCGGCGATGCCGACGCCACGAGCGGATTGCGCAGGGCAAGACCGAGGTAGTCCGTGGTGAGGTTCATCAGTGGTCCTTACGCGCGTCCGGCGGGAACCGGTGCGCGGCCTGGGTGGCCATGTTCTCATAGACCTCCCAGCGCTGAGCGACGGCTTGCTCGGCCAGCGCGTGCAGGCGTTCGGCCTCCGCCGGGTCGGTGTTCTCGAGACTTCGGTAGCGCAGCTCCCGGCGGGTGTAGTCGGCCAGCGAGATCCGCGGGCGGGGTGAGTCGAGCAGGAACGGGTTGCCCCCGGCGGCGCGCAGGAGCGGGTCGAAGCGGATCAAGGGCCAGTAACCGCTGGCTACGGCGCGGTACTGCTGATCGAGTCCATTGCGCATGTCAATGCCGTGCGCGATGCAATGGCTGTACGCAAGCACGAGCGAAGGGCCGTCGTAGGCCTCCGCCTCGCGGAAGGCCGAAAGTGTTTGCTGCGGATCAGCTCCCATTGCCACCCGGGCCACATACACGTTGCCATAGGCGATTGCCTGCAGGGCGATGTCTTTCTTCTGCGTGGTCTTGCCGGCTGAGGCGAACTTGGCGACAGCACCGAGCGGCGTCGATTTGGACGCCTGTCCGCCAGTGTTGGAGTAGACCTCCGTGTCGAGGACGAGGACGTTCACGTTGCGCCCGCTCGCCAGCACGTGGTCGAGTCCGCCCGCGCCGATGTCATAGGCCCAGCCGTCCCCGCCGACGATCCACACGCTGCGCCGCACCAGATGCTCGACGACGCTGAGTAGATCGTCCACGGCAGGAGCACCGTCGAGGCGCTCGAGACGGCGCGTCAGCTCGGCCACCCGGTCACGCTGCGCGTGCAGTTCCGACTCGCGCAGTTGCGGAGCGTCCAGGATCGCGTCCACCAGGTCGGCACCGAGCACGTCGCGTAGCTCTTCCACGCGCCGGCGAGCGAGCGCAGTATGACCGTCGGCAGCGAGGCGGAACCCCAACCCGAATTCGGCGTTGTCCTCGAACAGCGAGTTCGACCACGCGGGTCCGCGGCCGTCGGCGTCGGTCGTCCATGGTGTGGTGGGCAGGTTTCCGCCGTAGATCGACGAGCATCCGGTGGCGTTGGCGACCATGAGCCGGTCGCCGAAAAGTTGCGACAGCAGCTTGACGTAGGGCGTCTCGCCGCACCCCGTGCAGGCACCGGAGAACTCGAACAGCGGCTCGAGGAACTGGGTACCGCGTACCGTTCCGAAATCGACACGGGATCGGTCGCTGCGCGGCAGTGTCTCGAAGAACGTGACGTTCTCGCGCTCGAGGGCAAGTAGCGGCTCGCGCGGGCCGAGATTGATCGCCTTGTGCACCGGCTCGCCCGGCGCGGATACCGGACACGCCTCGACGCAGAGCCCGCATCCGGTGCAGTCCTCGACATAGACCTGCAAGGTATAGCGGCTGTCGGGGAGTCCGGGCGCCGTTAGCCCGGCGGATCGGAACCCCTCCGGCGCGTCCTGCAGCTGCGCGGGGTCGTAGTGCTTGGAGCGGATGACGCTGTGCGGGCAGACGAAACTGCAGTTGCCGCACTGGATGCACTGGTCGGCATCCCAGACGGCCACCAGTTCGGAGATGTTTCGCTTCTCATACGCCGCTGTACCGGTCGGGTAGGTGCCGTCGACCGGCAGTGCGCTGACCGGCAGGCTGTCGCCGCGCCCAGCCATCATCTCGGCGGTTACCGTGCGGACGAAGTGCGGCGCACCCGCGGGCACCAGCGGCAGCAGTTCGCGGGTGGAACTCACCCGCTCGGGCACCTCGATCCGGTGCATACCCGCCAAGGCGCGATCGACTGCCGCCTGGTTCTTCTCGACCACCTCGGTGCCGCGGCGGCCATAGGTCTTGGTGATGGCTTCCTTGATCCGGGCGATCGCCAGCTCACGGGGGAGTACGCCGGAGATGGCGAAGAAACACGTTTGCAGCACGATGTTGGTGCGCCCCGCGAGGCCCACGTCGCGAGCGATCCGGTCGGCGTCGATCGCGTACACATTGATGCTCTTGGCAACTATCTGTTCCTGGACGACACGCGGCAGCGCATCCCAGACCTGGTCGGCCGGGTGGCGGCAGTTCAGCAGCAACGTCGCGCCCTTCGCTGCACGGCCGAGCACGTCGACCTGTTCGAGCAGCGAGAACTTGTGGCAACCGACGAAGCTAGCGTGCTGTACGAGGTAGGGCGCCTGGATCCGACGCGGACCGAAGCGCAGATGCGACACGGTCTGCGACCCGGATTTCTTCGAGTCGTACACGAAGTAGGCCTGCGCGTGCAGGTCCTCCTCGGCGCCGAGGATCTTGATCGTGTTCTTGTTCGCACCGACTGTGCCGTCCGCGCCGAGGCCGAAGAAAACCGCCCGCACGGTATCGGACGGCTCGATGTCCAGCGCCGCTTCGTAGTCCAGGCTGGTCCCTGACACGTCGTCGACAATGCCGACGGTGAACCGGCGACGGGGTCGCTCGCGGGCCAGTTCATCGAAGACACCGGCAACCATGCCTGGGGTGAATTCTTTGGACGACAGGCCGTAGCGTCCACCAGAAACCTTCGGCATGACCCGCTCGTCGTCGTCCTCACACGCTTCGACCAGCGCGGCGAGCACGTCCAGAAACAGTGGTTCGCCGAACGAGCCCGGCTCCTTCGTGCGGTCGAGCACCGCAATACGGCGCACGCTCGCCGGCATCGCCTCGACCAGCGCGTGCGCAGGGAACGGCCGGTACAGCCGCACCTGAAGCACCCCGACGCGCTCGCCACGGGCCGTGAGCCACGCGACCGTTTCGCGTACCGTCTCGCCGCCCGAGCCCATCGCGACGATGACTCGCTCGGCCTCGGGATGTCCGCTGTAGTCGACGATGTGCATGCGGCGTCCGGTGCGCTCGCCCAGCTGGGCCATCGCGTCCTCGACGATGCCAGGAACGCGGGCATAGAACGGATTCACCGTTTCGCGCGCCTGGAAGAAGACGTCGGGATTCTGCGCCGTGCCGCGTATGAACGGCCGTTCCGGCGACAGTGCGCGGCCACGATGCGCGCGAACCAGGTCTTCGGGCACGAGCGCGCGCAGGTCGTCGTCGGACAGCATCTCGATCGTGTTGAGCTCGTGGGAGGTGCGAAACCCGTCGAAAAAATGCACGAACGGCACGCGGGTGGCGAGTGTGGCGGCCTGCGCAACCAGAGCCAGATCGTGCGCTTCCTGGACCGAAGCGGATGCGAGCAGGGCGAACCCGGTCTGCCGCACCGCCATGACGTCGGAGTGATCGCCGAAGATGGACAGGCCCTGGGTCGCCAGCGCGCGCGCAGCCACGTGCAGCACCGCCACGGTCAACTCACCGGCGATCTTGTACATGTTCGGGATCATCAGCAGCAGGCCTTGCGATGACGTGAACGACGTGGACAGGGCGCCGCCCTGCAGCGCGCCGTGCAGCGCTCCAGCGGCCCCGCCCTCGCTCTGCATCTCCACCACGGTCGGCACGGTGCCCCACACGTTTGCTCGCCCCGAGCTCGCCCACTGGTCGGCGAGTTCGGCCATCGTCGACGACGGGGTGATCGGGTAGATGCAGCAGACCTCATTGAGTCGGTACGCGACCGACGCCGCGGCCTCGTTGCCGTCGATCGTCGCGCGGGTCATTTGGCCTCCGGCGCATTGGGCTCGGCGAAACCGGTCTCGGGAAACATGTCGATCGCGTGCACCGGGCACTGCTCGTAACAGGCACCGCATCCCGTGCAGTTGTTGTAGTCGAACTTGTACCGGTGCCCGACACCTAGTTTGATCACAGCCTCCTCCGGGCAGGCGCCCAGACAGCCGTCGCACTCGCAGCAGTTGCCGCACGACAGGCACCGGGCCGCCTCGTAGGTCGCCTCTGCCTCGGACAATCCGCCGAGGATCTCGGCAAAACCTTCGATTCGCTCCTCGGGTGCCAGTTCGGGTTGCTGACGGCGCGAGGCGTCGCCGAAGAACCACGGGTTCAGCAGGTCGAACGTCGCGGTGGGGTGCTTCACGCCGCCGACGGTCGGAGCGGCGCGCAGCCACGCGTCGATGTAGGTGGCGGCCTTCTTGCCGTGACCGACACCCACCGTTACGGTGCGCTCGCTCGGCACCATGTCCCCGCCAGCGAAAACGCCAGGAGATCCAGTCATCATCGACGCGGATACCTGCACGGTGCCGTCCTGGTCGAACTCGACCCCAGGAACGGGGCGCAGGAACGCGGTGTCGGTCTCTTGCCCAACCGCGAGGATCACGGTGTCCGCGGCGAGTGCCTCGAAGCGCCCGGTCGGTTGCGGGAACCCGGACTCGTCGAGCTCCATGACCTCGACCTGCAACTGCGGCCCGTCGAAGGCGGTGATCGTGCGCAGCCAGTTGATGCGGATGCCTTCTCGCTCCGCGTCCGCGGCTTCGTCCGCATTCGCCGGCATCTGTGCGCGGGTGCGGCGGTAGACGATGACTGTCTCGTCGGCGCCGAGGCGGCGGGCCACCCTTGCTGCGTCCATCGCGGTGTTCCCGCCGCCGTACACCGCCACCCGCCGGCCGATGACCGGCCGTTCGCCCGACGCGACGCTGCGCAGGAAGGAGACCGCGTCGACGATCGGCCCGGCGTCGCGCGCTGGTATCGCGACCCGCTTGGAAAGGTGTGCGCCGACCGCGATGAAGACTGCGTCGAATGACCCGGCTTCCTTTTCGGCGGCGAGGTCCTCGACGTTGTGTCCGAAGGTCATCCGCACCCCCAGCGCGGCGATCCTGGCCACTTCGTCGTCCAGCACGTCGCGTGGCAATCGGTAGGACGGGATGCCGTAACGCATCATCCCGCCGGGGGCGGCGCTGGCGTCGCGAATCTCGACTTCGTGACCTCGGCGGGCCAAGTGGTACGCGGCAGACAACCCGCTAGGGCCGGCACCCACGACGAGTACGCGTCGACCACTCGTCGTCGCTGGCGCGTCGAACGTCCAGCCGCGTTCGCGGGCGAGATCACCGAGGAATCGCTCGACCGAATGGATCGAAACGGCGCTGTCGAGAGAGGCGCGATTGCACACGGTCTCGCATGGGTGATAACAAACGCGCCCGTGGATGGCCGGCAGTGGGTTGTCCGCGACCAGCTCGCGCCATGCCTGTTCGTGGCGGCCGGCCATCGAATGCGCCAGCCAGGCCTGGATGTTCTCGCCGGCCGGGCAGCCGGAATTGCACGGTGGCAGAAGATCGACGTACACCGGCCGGCGCTCGCGCACCGGGCCGGCCCGGGGACGCCCGTGTAGCAGATCGGGCAGTTGCGTGACATCTTTCGACGGTCCGGTCATACGAACTCCCGCCCCCGGCCGATTTGCGCGCCCAACCGGGCAACCACCCTGAGGCTAGCGTCGATCAGGGCAAAGGTGCAGGTTCGGCCGGAAATGGTTGATCTTGCCGCCGTCGGCGCGGGGGCGGTCGCGGTTCGCACAGATCATCGACCACTAATCTTGCGAACATGACGGCCCGGCCCCACCCGACCCCCGCCCGCCTGGCGGTCGCGATCGTGTCGGTGCTGCTCGGGCTGCTCTGCCTCGGGTTGTGGCGGGTGGTGAGCGGAGCCGAGCGGCTGCCCTACGCCGACTCGGCAACGCCGCCGTCCGCCGTGCGGGTTACCGAGGGCAAGACCTATTCGCTGGCCGTCTCCGGCGGGGCGCGCGCGCTGCGCGCGCGCGGCGTGCGCCAGTCGTCCAGCGGCGTGCTCGATCCGAACTGCATGTGGACGGTCGGCAACACCGACACCCAGAGCCTTACGCTCACCGCCGAAGCGGGCGACACCAAGGCGGTGGACACGTTCGCGCATTTCCAGGCGCCAGTCAGCGGCCGCCTGCACATCAGCTGCGCCGGCTGGGGCACCGTCTTCGTCCCGGACTCCGACGACCGCGCGCCCGACGTCTCGCTGTGGTATCTGCTGGCGTCGGGCCTACTGCTGTCCCTGGGGCTTCCGCTGAGCTTGTCGGTGGCGCGCGCGGCCGCTGCGTCGCGCGCCGATCGGCGCTCGGACGACGAACTCGAGCCGAACGCCTTTCTCCACGACCTTTCCGGCCCCGAACTCCCCGCCCACGAAAGGTGATGACGCCATGGCAACCATCAGCACGGTGCGCGGCGAGATCGACGACGCGGAGCTCGGCTCGACCCTCATGCACGAGCATGTGTTCGTCCTCGGCACCGAGTTCCAGAACAACTACGGCGCTGACTACTGGGAGGAGGAGGTCCGCGTCGCCGACGCGGTGGCGCAGCTGAGCGAGCTCGCCGGGTTAGGCATCAAGAGCATCGTCGACCCGACCGTGCTGGGCCTGGGCCGCTACATCCCCCGGATCGAGGCGGTGAACGCTCAGGTCGACATCAACATCGTGGTGGCCACCGGCGTGTACACCTACCACGACATCCCATTCCAGTTCCACTACAACGGACCCGCCCTGCTGTTCGACAAGCCGGAGCCGCTCACCGAACTGTTCGTCCGCGACCTCACCGTCGGGATCGCCGACACCGGGGTGCGTGCTGCCTTCCTGAAGTGCGCGATCGAAGAGCCGGGCCTGACGCCCGGTGTCGAGCGGGTGATGCGCGCGGTTGCCCAGGCGCACGTACGCACAGGCGCGCCGATCACGGTGCACACCAACCCACACACCCGCTCGGGGCTGGTCGCGCAGAGCGTGCTGCGTGACGAGGGCGTCGACCTGACCCGCGTCGTGATCGGCCACTCGGGCGACACCACCGACCTGGAATACCTCACGGCGCTGGCCGACGCCGGCTCCTACCTCGGCATGGACCGCTTCGGCCTGGACGTGCTGCTGCCCTTCGAGCAGCGCGCGACGGTGCCGAACTGGAACTACACGCACATCTCCAAGGACGTGCTGCCCGCGCTGCTGGAGCGTGGCGTCACCGAGGATCAGATCACTACGATGCTGGTCGAGAATCCGAGGGTCTATTTCGGCGGGGAGCGCGTCCAATGACCAGTCCATGGCTCGACCTCTACGACGACGACGTGGCGCAGCACAGCGAGATCGAGCACGAAAGCGCGCTGGACATGTTCCTAGCGGCTGTCCAGCGCGCGCCACAGCGTCCGATCGTGAAGTACTTCGACGCGACGCTCACCGTTCAGGAACTCGACGTGCAGTCCTCGGCGCTGGCCGCCGTCCTGGCCGACCTCGGCGTCGGGCGCGGCGACCGGGTCGCGCTGTTCATGCAGAACGTTCCGCAGTTCGTGGTGAGCGTTGTCGCGACCTGGAAGCTCGGGGCCACGGTCGTCCCGGCCAATTCGATGTATCGAGAACGCGAGCTCGCAGCGGTCCTCTCCGACAGCGCATCGTCGGTGGTCATCTGTCTGGAGAGCGGCTATCCCGTCGTCGAGAAGGCGATCGCCGGTTTGGGCGTGCGCCACGTCATCACCACGTCCGAACTGGACTACCAGACCCGCAACGACCCGCGCATCTTTTCGGCGTCTACCCGCTTGCGGGTCGACGGCGTTCCCGACCTGCTCGAGATGATCAACGCTAACCACGGACGCACACCCGAACCGGTGCAGCTCAGTGGCGACGACATCGCGTTCCTGCCGTACACGTCCGGCACGACCGGGCCGCCGAAGGGCTCGATCAACACCCATCGCAACGTCGTTTTCACGGCACAGATTTATCGCGACTGGGTGCACGTCGGTGAAGAAGACGTGGTGTTCGGTGTGGCGCCGCTGTTTCACATCACCGGCCTCATCGGGCACATCTCGGTGTCGCTGATCGTGCCGGCGCCTCTGGTGTTGACCTATCGCTTCGATCCGCTCGTGTCCGCGGAGGCCATCGCGGAGCACGGCGCAACCTTCATCATCGGCGCCATCACCGTGTTCATCGCCTGGACAAACAATCCGGAGGTGCGTCCGGAGCTACTGGCCTCGCTGCGCTCGGTGTACTCCGGCGGTGCGCCGATCCCGGCCGCCGCGCTGGAAAGCTACCGCGCGAAGTTCGGCCACTACATCCACAACGGCTACGGCCTGACCGAGTCGACGAGCCCGGCGATCGTGGTGCCCTTCTCGCGTGAGGCACCGGTGGATCCGGATTCCGGTGCGGTCGCTATCGGCGTGCCCGTCTCGGACACCGCCGCGCGCATCGTCGGCGACGACGGGGCGGAACTTGCGCCGATGCAGGCCGGTGAGATCGTGCTCGCCGGCCCGCAGATCGCGCAGGGCTACTGGAACAAGCCGGAGGAGACGGCGGGCGCCATGCCGGGCGGCCAGTTCCATACGGGCGACGTCGGGTTCATGGATGACGCCGGCTGGTTCTACATCGTCGACCGCAAGAAGGATCAGATCAATGCATCTGGGTTCAAGGTGTGGCCGCGCGAGGTTGAGGACGTGCTCTACGAGCACCCGGCCGTCCGCGAGGCAGCTGTGGTCGGTGCCGACGACGGCTACCGAGGCGAGACAGTCAAGGCGTTCGTCGCGGTGAAGCCGGGCGTGCAGGTGAGCGCCGACGAACTGCGCTCGTTCTGCAAGCAGCGAATGGCCGCGTACAAGTACCCGCGGATCATTGAATTCCTTGACGAGCTGCCTAAGACCGTGAGCGGGAAGATCCTGCGCCGCGAATTGCGCTGAGCACTCAGGCCACGGCCGTGTCGCCGGGGACGTCCGCGCCGGTGGGGTCGCTGCCCGCTTCGTATGTCGCCGGTGCGCCCGGGAACTGATGCGGCGTGAGCACCGGCACGAGCACCGCAGCCAGTGCCGCGCCGACGAGGGGCGCGACGATGAAGAGCCAGACGTGTGCCAGCACTGTGCCGTCGCCGTTGAACAGGGCAGGACCAAACGAGCGCGCCGGATTCACCGACGTGCCGTCCAACGGAATGCCGACCAGATGAATGACGGTCAGCGACAAACCGATCGCGAGGCCGGCGAAACCCGGTGCCGCAGCCCGGCCGGTGACCAGGAGTACAACCGCGACCAGCAGGAAGGTCAGAATGATCTCGAGCACGAACGCACCCGGACCGCTGATGTTCGGGCCCCAGTCGTTGCTGCCAAGCGCACCGGTCTGATCCTTCACGTCGCCAAACGAGCTGGTCAGCAACTTCAACAGCGCCGCACCGAAAATGCCGCCGAGGAACTGCGCTACCCAGTAGCCGACCGCCTCACTGGCCGGCATTCCCTTTGACAGCAGGACACCGAGAGTTACTGCCGGGTTCACGTGGCAGCCCGACGTGGGGCCGATCGCGTAGGCAAGTGCCAATAGGGCAAATCCAAAAGCGAACGCGACGCCGATCGGGCCGATCTTGTCGAAGCCGAATACGGCTGAGCCGACAGCGAAGAACACCAGGATGGTGGTGCCGACGAACTCTGCGATCAGTTTGCGGACCATTTCTGACATGACTACCTCCGGGTGTGGACGGTGAGCCTGCGGTTACGGTGATTGCGCCACCCGGCTGCGGACAACGTAGCCGAGAGTGTCAGCCGAAATTAGGAGGCACACCGTGTTCAGCTCGCCCGCCGACGCTCGCGAGCGGCTAGCCCGCGCCGGTTACCTCGCCGACACCGCAACGTCCACGACGGTCTTCCTGGCCGGCCGGCTAGAGCGCCCGCTGCTCGTGGAAGGCCCTGCGGGGGTGGGTAAGACCGAGCTCGCGAAGGCCGTCGCTTCCGCGGTCGGCGCGGAGCTTCTCCGATTGCAGTGCTACGAAGGCCTGGACGAGTCCCGCGCGCTGTACGAGTGGAACTACAAGAAACAGCTGCTGCGCATCCAAGCCGCGCCGAACGACCAGGCATGGGAGCAGACCCACGACGACATCTTTACCGAGGAATTCTTGCTCACCCGGCCGCTACTCGCTGCAATCCGGCGCAGCGATCCGACCGTCCTGCTGGTGGACGAGATCGACAAGACCGACGTCGAGGTGGAGGCGTTGCTGCTGGAAGTGCTCTCGGACTTCCAGGTGTCGATTCCCGAGCTGGGCACAGTGGTCGCGGTCCGCCGGCCGTTCGTGGTGCTGACATCCAATGCCAACCGTGAGCTGTCCGAGGCGCTCAAGCGGCGCTGCCTTTACCTCTACTTGGACTACCCGACGCCTGAGCGCGAGCGCGACATCCTGCTCGGCCGCGTGCCGGGCATCGAGCAAGAACTGGCGGAGCAGGTTGCGCGCGCCGCCGCGCTGCTGCGCACGCTCGAGTTGCGCAAGCTACCGTCGCTGGCCGAATCGATCGACTGGGCGCGCACCCTGCTGGCGTTGGGCATTGACCACCTCGACGAGACCGCGACTGCGATGACGCTGGGTGTGGTGCTCAAGCACGCCGCTGACCACGAGCGGGCAATCAAGGAACTTGGCCTCCCGTCCGTGGCGGACTGACTGGTCATGAGCGAGGCTTGCCGAGCGATCACATGTCATTGCGTCTCCGCATGCCCGAATGAGCGAAGCGAGGCTCGGGCATGAGCCTGTTGGATCGACATGTCGAGTTCGTGGTGGCGCTGCGCCGCGCCGGATTGCCGGTGTCGGTGGCCGAGGACCTCGACGCAGCGGCAGCGCTGCGCGTCATCGACATGCTCGACCGGGTGCAGTTGCGCGCCTCGTATGCGGCGGCGCTGATGAAGCGCCAGGCGCAGCGCGGCGCGTTCGACACGCTGTTCGATCTGTATTTCCCGGCCGCGCGCGGCGCAGGCGACGAGCCTGCACCCGATACGCCGTCCGCCCGAATGACACCCGAGCTGCAGCAGTATCGCGCGCAGCTCGGCAACGCATTGCTCAGTGGCGACGACGCGGAGTTGTCTCGGATGGCTCGCACCGGGGTCGCCCGCTACGGCGCCGTCGCCGCATCCGGGTCCGGGTCCGGTGGGCAGGCGTGGTCGGGTTACGCGGCGAGAAACAGGATCTCGGCGCAGACGTTGCTGGCCGGGTTGCTCGAGCAGGCGCTGTACGGGCGTGCTGACGACGACTCAGGTCTCGGCGTGCGGGCCGCGCGTACCCGGTTCGCTGCCGGCATCGCGCGCTTCGAGCGATTGCTCGACACTGAGGTGCAGCGTCGGCAGGCTGAGATCACCGGCGCGGAGCAGGTTGCGCGCACGGCGGTACGACCAAGTGTGGACCGAATCGATCTGCTGAGCGCGACGCGCGCGGACTTGTACGCGATCCGGCGTGAGATTCAGCCGCTGGCCCGGCGACTCGCGGCGCGGCTGGCGATCGAGCACCGGCGCGGCAGGCGTGGCCAGCTCGACTTCCGGCGCACCATCCGCTCGTCGCTGTCCTCCGGCGGCGTGCCGGTCGACACCGTCCACCGGCCCCGCCACCCGAAAAAGACTGATCTTGTGATCCTGTGCGATGTGAGCGAATCGGTGACTGCGTTCGCGCATTTCACGCTGCTGTTGATTCATGCGATGCGTGAACAGTTCACCCGGGTACGGGTGTTCGCGTTCATCGACGACGTCGACGAGGTCAGCAAGCTGTTTCGCCCGGGCGCCGACGTCGTCGAATCGGTGACCAGGCTTGCCGCCGAGGCCAACGTGCGTGGCTGGTACGGACGCACCGACTATGGGCGGGTGTTCGGTTTGTTCGCGGAGCGGCACCTGGACGCGATCACCACCCGCACATCGCTGCTCGTCCTCGGTGACGCCCGTTCGAACTACGGCGATCTGGCATTGCCTGCCTTGCGCTGGATCGCGAGTCTGGCGCGACGGGCCTACTGGCTCAACCCGGAACGGCGCGTCGCATGGGATACCGGCGACTCGGCAGCCGCTGAGGTGGGCGAGATCGTGCCAATGGTCGAGTGCCGCAACCTCGCACAGCTGGGGCAGTTCGTGCGCGATCTGGTCTGAGCGTGCCGCTCCTCAAGGGAGCTAGCAGTGACCATGCCATTCGGGCTCGATCTGCATTCACTTGTGCAGCTACGGCGAGCGTGCGCTCAGTTTCTGGGTGAGTCGCTCGCTGAATTCCACCCGATACGGAACTGCACTCAGGCGCTCGATCGACGCGTCGACTCCGTGCCGACGGAGCAGTCCAGCCAGCCACTGCCACGGGTGGTCTTCCCCATTGTCGTCGTCGGGCAGGACCACCGTCCGCACGTCGGACTCGAGGCCTTCCGGGGTCAGGTGCGCCCACTGATCAGCAGGTTGCGGGTCCGACGTGGAGCGCAGCCAGCTGGTGAAGCCGCGCTCGGAGTGCAACGTGACCCGCCTGCCGTCATCGAGTTCAGCAAATTCGTGGACGGTGAACGAGACGCCAACGGGGCTCGCCGAATACTCCTGGGCGGGCACCAGATCGCACCATGCCCCCAGCGCGAGGACGTCCACGGTCATGCCTGAAGGTAACAAGAGACTCTGCGGCAGTACTTGATCTATCCCGGTTTGTGCCGCAAGCTGGCGCGGACACCTCGGGAGGGTGCCTTGTACTGCAAACGATGTGGCGGTCCCGCCAACGAGCACGATCGCTACTGTCAGCGCTGCGGCGCACCACTGAGTCCTATCGAATCACCTGTCGGCGATATCGCGCCGAGTGCGCGGCAACGCAACCACCTCATCCCGATTGTTCTCGCCGTGGTGCTCGCGTGCCTCATCGTCGGGGGAGCGGTCGCCATTGTTCTGTCGCGCCAGGACAGTTCTTCGGGCACACCGGTGGCGCAATCGCCGACGGCACACCCCACCACGACATCGCCTACTACCGCAGTGACCTCGCCGTCCGCGACTACGCCGGCGCGGGACTTTGCGAGCGTGTATCGCAGCGAACAATCCGGAGTCGTCCGGATCGAGACGCTGAGTTGCTCGGCCGCAGGTGTGGGATCTGGATTCCTGCTCTCGTCGACACTGGTGGCGACAGTCGAGCACGTCGTTGATCAATCGGCGCTCATCAGTCTGATTGTCGGCGATCAGCGTGCCACGGGAACCGTGATCGGCACCGACGCGACCCGCGATCTCGCCTTGGTACGTTCCGACCGGCCGCTCACGGGACATCACTTCGCCTTTGCCCGGGCACGGCCGGCTGTCGGCGACCGGGTCGCCGCGATCGGGTTTCCCGTCGGCGATCCGATTACGCTCACGCAGGGTGGCGTGAGTGGGCTAGACCGCAATATCGAGGTGAACGGGGTGTCGCTGTCCGGGTTGATCGAGACGGACACGGCCATCAATCCGGGAAACAGCGGCGGCCCCCTGGTCGCCCTTGACGGAACTGTCGTCGGACTGGTCGACGCTCAGCGGATCGACGCGAATGGGATTGGTTACGCGGTCCCGGCGTTTCAGGCGCGCGCGGTGACCGATCTATGGCGCAATAATCCCGCTCCGCAATCCGCCGCCACATGTCAGAATCCGCTCGGGCCATCGCAATCGTCGGCGGACGTACCGCCGCCGTCCGGTGGTGGAATCGGCACCACCGACGCGGCCGGCATCGCTACCGCGTTCAACACCTACTTCGACGGGATCAACACAGGCGACTACTCCGCTGCCTACCACGTATTCAGCTCGCGAAAGCAGGCTGCAATAGGCAACGAGGCAGCCTTTGCCGCCGGCGACGCGACTAGCTACGACTCCGGTGTGACCGTGCTCGACGCCGGGCGCACCGACGCCGACACCGTCCGCGTCGCGCTGGCTTTCACCAGCCTGCAGCGGGCCGACAAGGGGCCGAACGGGCATGACACCTGCGACAACTGGACCATCGACTACACAATGATCCGCGGCACCGGCGGCACGTGGTACATCGACGCCGCTCACCGCTACCACGGCTCCTGGTACACATCCTGCTGACGTCGGCGCTCGCTGCTCGTCGACGATCCACTACGGTCGATCGCAACCAACCACGGAGGAGACGTAATGCCCACACGTACCGCGAAGACAGCTTGGACCGGAACCCTGCAGGAAGGTTCGGGGACGGTCGAGCTGACCAGTTCCGGTGTCGGCAGCTACGAGGTCTCTTTCCCCAAGCGTGCGGCCGACAACGCCGACGGAACGACGAGCCCGGAGGAGCTGATCGCTGCTGCGCACTCGTCCTGCTACGCAATGCAATTCTCCGCGCTGATCGCCGAGGCCGGCGGCACACCGCAATCGCTGGACATCCAGGCTGATGTCTCCCTCGGGCCGGACCCGGCCGGCGGATTCCGCCTCATCGGCATCAAGCTCACCGCGCGCGGCAAGGTCGACGGCCTGGACAACGACGGCTTCGTCAAGGCGGCAGAGGCTGCGAAGGCGGGTTGTCCGGTGAGCAAGGCGCTCACCGGGGTGGACATCACGCTGGACGCCGCGCTGGCCGACTAGAGCCCCTCCCGCACATCGACCTCTCACGGCGCCGGCATGGGGACGGAGTCCTGGTCTAGCGTGAAACCGAAAGCGACTGGCGGAGGATGATGTGAAGCTCGGCCTGCACCTCGCAGATTTCACCTACCCGAACGGTCCGCGCGCGCTCGCAACGGATCTGACCCGAATCGCTGAGGTGGCAGAGTCTCAGGGTTTCGCGCGGCTGAGCGTCATGGACCACGTCTGGCAGATCAGCATGGTCGGCCCGAGCGAGCACGAGATGCTCGAGGCGTACACCGCGTTGGGTTACCTTGCCGCGCGCACGTCGCGAATGCAGTTGCTGGCCTGGGTGACGGCGGCGGTCTACCGCGAGCCGGGCCTGCTGGCCAAGTGCGTGACGACGTTGGACGTGCTGTCTGAGGGACGTGCCATGCTCGGCATCGGCGCGGCGTGGAACGACGAGGAATCGCGTGGCCTCGGTCTGCCGTTCCCGCCAACCAAGGAACGCTTCGAGCGACTGGAGGAGACGCTGCAGATCTGTCTGCAGATGTGGAGCGAGGACGAAAGTGCCTACCGGGGTAAGCACTACCGCTTGGAGCGCACGCTCAACTCGCCGCAGTCGATGCAGCGCCCGCACCCCCCGATCCTGATCGGGGGCGGCGGGGAGAAGAAGACGTTGCGCCTCGTTGCCCAGTACGCGCAGGCCTGCAATCTGTTCCCCGGCGCCGAATTGCCGCACAAGCTGGACGTACTGCGACGGCACTGTGACGACGTCGGGCGCGACTACGCCGAGATCGAGAAGACCGTGATGATGCCGATGCATCCAGGCCCGAACGGCGAGCGCGTGGACGAACTGATCGATGAACTTCGCGCCTTGGCCGAGTTGGGCGTCCAACACGCCCAGATCATCGTTCCATACGTCGCGTCAATCACGCCGTTGGAAATCCTCGGCGAGCAAGTCATTCCCGCGATCGTGGACCTGTAATCGACGACGTTCGTTGATTCTCGTCCGTCTGTGGGACTACGTTTCGAGAGTCAAGTTTCTAGCAGCATCGACCGGTAGTAGGCGCCAATCCGCCGCGCCAACGCCGATTCGCGAAAGGGACACAAATGGCTGACTATGACCCGGCCGGCGAGACCGGACTTCCCACCGAGAATGTCGGATCGCTGCCGCGTCCGGCGAAGCTGCAGGAGATGTACGCCGAATTCGATTCCGGAAACGTCGACAAGGCTGCACTCGAGGCGCTGCAGGACGACGCCGCGAAAGATTCTGTGCAGCGCTTGGAGGCGACCGGCTCGCCCTGCGTGTCCGACGGTGAGCAACGCTGGTCGAGTTTCGCCACCTATCCGATCGCCGACACCCTCGCTGGAGGGGGTTTGGCACCGAGCCTTGCGCCTGGCGGCCAATTCTTCGCCATCTTCGCCGACGGGCACGGCCGGCAGTTGCCGAAGTTGGTGAAGGGCCCATTCCAGTACAACTTCTACGCTGCGGACACGCTCAAAAAGTCGCTGCCCTACGCGACGAAGCCGATGAAGCAGGCCGTCATCGCGCCGTCCATGCTGGCTCTGCTCTACCCGCTCAAAGACGAGGTTGAGGGGTATTCGCGCGAGCAGTTCGAGAAGGATCTCTGCGACGAGACCGAGCGCGACATTCGCAAGGCGTTCGCCGCGGGCGCGGTGCGGGTGTCAGTGGACTTCACCGAGGGGCGGCTGGCCACTCGCGCCGATCCGCGCAACCCCTGGACCGGCGCGGGCATGCTGCCGCATTTCATCGAGCTCAACAATGAGGTGCTGAACCGGTTCACGCCGCAGGAACGCAAGAATATCGGCGTGCACACCTGCCCGGGCGGTGACCGCGACTCTGTGCACAGCGCAGATGTTCCTTACAACAACCTGCTGCCGGAAATGTTCAAGATCAATGCGGGGTATTTCCTGATTCAGCTCGCCAGCGAGCGCGACAAGGATCCGGTGTATGAATCGATCGGGAAGAATCTTCGTGATGCGAACGGCGTCGCGCAGGTCGCCTTCGTCGGCGTCATCAACCCACTGAATCCGCGGATCGAGTCCCCGGAGGAAGTGCGGGATGCGCTCGTCCGCGCGTCCAACTTCATCCCGAAAGAGCAGCTGGGCTCGACTGACGATTGTGGCTTCTCGCCGTTCAGCATGGACGAGAAACCCAACCACGGGTCGCCGGACTTCGCGCGGGAGGTTGCCTTTCAAAAGATCACCAACCGCGTCGCGGGTACCCGGATGGCCGCGGAGAATCTCGGCGTCTGATCGATCGGCGGGCGCCTGCCGGAGGCGGGTCGACCCGAACCATAGGTTGGTGCCGTGAGCGAAGCTTGCGAGCGAACCAATGTGATCGGGCTGTGCCGGGCGAACGAGCGCAGCGAGGGTCGGTCGTGAGCGAAGCTTGCGAGCGAACCAATGTGATCGGGCTGTGCCGGCCGAACGAGCGCAGCGAGGCTCGGCCGTGAGCGAAGCTTGCGAGCGAACCAATGTGATCGGGCTGTGCCGGGCGAACGAGCGCAGCGAGGCTCGGCCGTGAGCGAAGCTTGCGAGCGAACCAATGTGATCGGGCTGTGCCGGCCGAACGAGCGCAGCGAGGCTCGGCCGTGAGCGAAGCTTGCGAGCGAACCAATGTGATCTGGCTGTGCCGGGCGAACGAGCGCAGCGAGGCTCGGCCGTGAGCGAAGCTTGCGAGCGAACCAATGTGATCTGGCTGTGCCGGGCGAACGAGCGCAGCGAGGCTCGGCCGTGAGCGAAGACGTCAGACTCGGTATCGGGCTCGTGGTGCTGCTCGCGCTTGCGCTCGTCGCGCTCACTGTGGCAGGGGTCGCCCAGCGGCGCGCGACGCTGGTCGCTTCCGCGCGCGCAGTGGTGCAACTCGCGCTCGTCGCGTTGGCGCTACGGGGAGTGTTCGCGGCTCCCGTCACGGTTATCGCCGTCGTCGCAGTGATGTTCTCGGTGGCGACGTGGACGGCGGCGCGGCGGCTGCGCGGGCATGATCAGGCGCTCAAGCGCGTGGTGATCGCCTGCGCGGCGGGAGCGGGGGTCGCCATCGCTGTCATCGTCGGGCTACCGACCTTGACGCGCGACGTGCGGACGCTGGTCGCCGTGTCAGGCATCGTGATGGGCGGCACGATGACTGCTGCGACCCTGACCGGACGGCGTCTTGGCGAAGGGCTGCACCGGCGACGCGAAGAGGTCGAGGCCTGGCTGTCGATCGGAGCGCGGATGCGCGACGCGGTGCGTCCGATCGCGCGCGACGCCGTCTTCGAAGCGCTGGTCCCGGCACTCGATCAGACCCGGACGGTCGGGCTGGTGACCCTGCCAGGCGCGTTCGTCGGCGCGTTGCTCGGCGGGGCTAACGCGGTCCAGGCTGCCCGGTTCCAGATCGTCGTGCTGATCGGGTTGCTGTGCGCGGAGTCGATCACAGCGTGCCTGCTTGCCTACCTGCTCGGCGCGCCGAGCACGTTGCCTGCGACCGAACGAAACGGCTAGGACCCCGCGTTCGCGGGCCGATTGTGCAACGACTTCACCGGCCAGCGATCTTCATTCGTTCGGGTGGTTCTGGCGCGATGGGTGGATGCAGGTCGCCGGAGGCGTGGCCGGTGTGGCGTTCGGTGTGGCGATCGTCATTCGTTCGGGTGGACCCGACCGAGGCTAGTGCGCCGGCGGAGCCCGGATTAGCCCCACACCTCCTGCGCGGTCTCGACTATCAGCTCCAGCTTGGCGATCTGCTGCTCGCGAGTAAGCGCGTTTCCCTCGACAGTGGATGAGAATCCGCATTGCGGAGAGAGGCACAGCTGATCGAGCGGCACATATTTGGCCGCGTCGTCGATGCGGCGCTTCAACGCGTCCTTCGACTCCAGTTCGGGCGATTTGGAGGTCACCAGGCCGAGCACGACCTGCTTGCCGGCTGGGACGAAACGCAGCGGGGCGAAATCGCCGGAACGCAGGTCGTCGTACTCCAGGAAGAACCCGTCGACTTCGAGCTGGCCGAACACCGCTTCGGCGACGAAGTCGTAGCCGCCCTCGGCCGCCCAGGACGAGCGGAAGTTCCCGCGACACATGTGCGTGGTCACCGACAAGGAGTCCGGCCGGCCTGCGAGCGCGGCGTTGATCTGGGAGATATAGCGCTGGTGCTGATGCTCGCCGTCGCGCCCTTGCGCGCTGAGCTGCGCGCGTTGTGCCGGATCGTTCAGGTAGGCCAAGCTCGTGTCGTCGAGCTGCAGGTAGGTGCAACCGAGCGCTGCCATCTCGTGCACCTGCTTGGCGTACGCGGCGGACAGGTCGTCCCAGAATGCGTCCTCGTCGGCGTAGACCGACGGATCAATCGCGGCGGCGCCGCCGCGGTAGTGCACCATGCTCGGGGACGGGATCGTCAGCTTCGCTGTCGCGGACGTTACGACCGACTGCAGGAACTCGAAGTCCGCGCCGAAGATCGGGCCGTCGACGTCGATCTTCCCGTCCACCCGCAGAGCGGCCGACGTGAAGTCCAGGTCACCCGCCGCATTGCGGAAGTGCACCTCGATCTGCTCGTCGGTCTTGCTGATGCCCTGCAGTTGATAGATGAAGTCCATGTGCCAGGACGTGCGGCGCAACTCGCCGTCGGTGGCGCTCTGCAGACCGATGTTCTCCTGCATGCGCACGACGGCACGGATCGCATCGTCCTCGATCGCGCGCAGGCCGGCGGCCGGGAGGTCGCCGCTCGCATGCGCGGCGCGGGCTTCGAGCAGTGGGGCGGGGCGCAGCAAGCTGCCCACATGGTCTGCTCGGAACGGCGGGAGATCTCGCGGGGTCATCGGTGTCCTTTCTGGTCGGTGCACCCTCAGTCTGCCGTGTACGCGAGGGCCGGCAGGTGCCCCCTGTCATCTGGTTGAAACCGGCCTGTCCTACGTTCAGACGATGGCGGACGCGCGCACGCTCGGCGTCGAGGAAGAGTTGCACGTCGTCGACCTCGAGTCCGGCCGGCTCACTGCCCGCGCACCCCAGCTACTGCGCGGATTGCCCCGTGAACACTTCTCGGTCGAATTGCAGCGCACGACCGTCGAGACCAACAGCCGCGTGGTAGGGACCCTCGTCGATCTGCGCGCGGAGATCATCCGGCTGCGCGGCCTCGTCAACGACTTGGCGGCGAATGACGGTGTCGGCGTCATCGCAACCGGTTCCGCCCCGGTGTCGTTCGCCGAGGACTTCGAGCTGACTGCGCTGGGCCGGTTCAGTCGTATGCAGCAGGATTACCGCTTCCTCGTCGACGACCAGCTGATCTGCGGACTGCAGGTGCACGTCGGCGTCGAGGACCGCGACACTGCGGTGCGGGTGCTGCAGCGCATCGCGGGCGACCTGCCGACACTGCTAGCGCTGTCGGCGAGTTCGCCGTACTGGCAAGGCAAGGACACCGGCTACGCCAGCTTCCGGACGATGGTGTGGCAGCGCTGGCCGAGCGCGGGCAGTACCGGTCAGCTCGAATCGGCCGCCCAATACGACCGGCTGGTCGAGGATCTGATCGCCTCCGGCGTGATCTCCGACGCGAAGATGGCGTATTTCGATGCGCGCCCGTCCGCGCACGTCCCGACGGTGGAACTGCGCGTGTGCGACGCGTGCCCGCTGGTCGACGACGCGGTGCTGATCGCCGGGCTTTTCCGGGCCATGGTCGACGCGGCCGTCGTCGCCGACCGAGCCGGGCAGCCGTCGCCCGTACGCCGCGAACCGCTGCACCGGGCGGCGATGTGGCGCGCCGCGCGCAGCGGGCTATCCGGTGCACTGCTCGACGGCGGCCCGGCTCCGGTGCCCAAGCCCGCCTCTGACGTCGTCCGTGAGCTGATCGAGAATCTCCGCGACCAGCTCGAAGAAACCGGCGACTGGGATGACGTGGTTGAGCTCAGCACGAACGTGTTGGCGCGAGGGAGCTCCAGCCAGCGCCAGCGCACCCGCTACGCCGAGCGCGGCCGGCTGGCCGACGTGGTCGCGCTCGCCGTCGCCGAGACCGCCGGCACCGACCGTCGGCCGCTGGCGCAGCCCGCGCTCAGTGCGGACTACCCCGATTCGCCGCAGGACGAGGCGGTGGCGCTGTCGGGCGTGCCGTTCCCGAGCTACCGGGCGGTGCTGCACCTACTCGACGACCTCGGGCCCCGCGAACTCGCCAGGCGCACCACGCTGGCTCGCGCGGTCTCGGTCCGCGACGGGTTTACCTTCGGTGTCGACGGGAAACAACGCCCGCTGCCCGCCGATCTGGTACCGCGCATCGTCGCCGCTCACGAGTGGGCGGTGTTGGCGGCCGGGCTTACCCAACGGGCACGCGCGATCGAGCTGTTCCTGCGCGACATCTACGGCTCCGCCCGCATCGTCGCCGATCGGGTGCTAGACCTGAACACAGTTCAGGCGTGCCCCGGGTGGCGTCCGGAAGCGGTGGCGCTGCCGCCGGACGTGATGCGCGCGCCGATCATCGGCTTCGATCTCGTCCGCGACGCCTACGGCGGCTGGCGGGTACTCGAAGACAACGCCCGGGTGCCGTCCGGGGTCGGCTACGCGATCGGGATGCGCCGGCTGATGCACAAGGTCCTGCCCGAGCTGACCGATGCGCTGTCCATCCGCGATCCGGACACCGTGTTCGGGCTGATCGGCCAGACGCTGCGTGACATCGCCACCCGCTCGAGCGCCGTGGTGGCGCTGCTGTCCGACGGCGCCGACAACTCCGCTTGGTATGAGCACCGGATGATCGCCGACGAGGCCGGGTTGCTGCTCGCGCAACCCGGCGAGATCGACATCGGCGACGGTGAGGTGCGCATCGGCGGCCGGCGGGTGGACGTGCTCTACCTGCGGCTGGGTGTCGAGCTCGCCGAGCTGCGCACCGCCGCCGGTGAGCCGATCGGCGCGCGCCTGCTCGCCAGTGCAGTCGAGGGCAACGTGGTGCTGGCCAACGCCCCAGGCGCGGGCGTGGCCGACGACAAGTCGATGTACTGCCTGATCCCCGACATCATCGGGTACTACCTCGGCGAACGTCCGCTGCTTTCCCCCGTACCCACTTACCGTTGCGCGCTGCCGGACGAGCGCGGTCCGGTGCTCGATCGCCTGAACGAGCTGGTGACCAAGCCCGTTGACGGCTACGGCGGCGGCGGGGTGCTCATCGGCCCGCACGCGAGCGCGCACGAGCTCGACGCCCGGCGCCGCGAGATCGAGGCCGACCCGCGCAACTGGATCGCGCAGGAAACGGTCGCGCTCTCGACGCACCCCACTCTCCTGGACGGGCGGCTGGAACCACGCCACGTCGACCTTCGGGCGTTCGTGTATTCGAGCGGCACCGAGGCAGGTGACGCGCACCTCGCCGACCTGGCGCTGACCCGGGTCGCGCCGGCAGGCAGCATGGTCGTGAACTCCTCGCGCGGCGGCGGAGCGAAGGACACCTGGATCATCGCTGATCCGGACGACGAAGGTTAGGTGAACCGCGCGTGTGTGGACTGGTGGGTGAGCTCCGGTTCGACGGTGCGGTGGCCGATGTCGCCGCGCTGGGCCGCGCATGTGACCGGATGGCTGCGCGTGGGCCTGACGGCAGCGGCATCTGGGCGCTCGGCCCAGTCGGGCTCGGGCACCGTCGGTTGGCGATCATCGATCTGTCCGCTGCCGGGGCGCAGCCGATGGTGGACCCCGACCTGGGACTGACCACCGTCTTCAATGGCTGCATCTACAACTACGAGCAATTGCGTGAAGAACTCGGCAGGCTCGGGCACCGGTTCTTCTCGCACTCCGACACGGAGGTCATCGGCAAGGCCTACGCGCAGTGGGGCACCGAGTGCGTGCAACGGTTCAAGGGCATGTTCGCGTTCGCGATCGCCGAGCACCGCAGCGGACGGCTGGTGCTGGCCCGTGACCGGCTCGGCATCAAACCGCTCTACCTCGACCGAACTGGGGAGCGGGTGCGCTTCGCCTCCAGCCTGCCTGCATTGTTGGCAGCGGGCGGGGTCGACACGTCCATCGACCGGACGGCGCTGGCGTACTACCTGAGTTTCCACTCGGTGGTGCCGGCGCCGCGCACGATCCTCGCCGGCGTGCGCAAGTTGCCGGCCGCCACGGTGCAGGTGATCAACGCCGACGGATCGTGCACGGACACGCGCTATTGGGATCCGCCGTTCGCCCGCGAACAGTCTCGCGGCGACTGGAGCGAGCGTGACTGGCAGGACGCGCTGATCGCGTCGCTGCGCACCGCGGTCGAACGACGCATGGTGGCCGACGTGCCGGTCGGGGTGCTGCTCTCTGGTGGCATCGACTCCAGCCTGGTGGTGGCACTGCTCGCCGAGGCGGGCCAGACCGGCTTGCAGACCTTCAGCATCGGATTCGACTCAGCCGGCGGCGAATCCGGCGACGAGTTCGATTATTCCGATCTTGTCGCGCGCGAGTTCGGCACCGACCACCACCGCATCAAGATTGATTCCACGCGGTTGCTGCCCGGGATCGACGGCGCCGTCGCCGCGATGGGCGAACCGATGGTCAGCCACGACTGCGTCGCGTTCTACCTGCTGAGCCAGGACGTCGCCCGATCCGTAAAGGTCGTGCAGTCCGGGCAGGGCGCCGACGAGATCCTCGGCGGCTACGACTGGTATCCGCCGCTAGCGACAGTTGCGCGCGAGGATGCCGTTGACGCCTACGCACGGGTCTTCTTCGACCGCCCGTACGCCCAGCTTGCCGACCTGCTCAATCCCGAGTGGTTGGACGACGTCGATGCGCCGCGCGAGTTCATCATCGACCAGTTCGCGCGCAGCGGCGCCGAGACCTCGGTCGACGCGGCGCTGCGTAACGACACCACGATCATGCTTGTCGACGACCCGGTGAAGCGCGTCGACAACATGACCATGGCCGCCGGTCTCGAGGCGCGGGTGCCGTTCCTCGACCACGACGTCGTCGAACTCGCCGCGCTCATCCCGCCTGAGCAGAAACTCGCGGACGGCGGCAAGGGCGTGCTCAAGCGCGCCAGCCGCGGCATCGTCCCGGACGCGGTGATCGACCGCACGAAGGGATACTTCCCGGTGCCGGCGATCCGGCAGCTGGACGGGCCCTATCTCGAGCGGGTGCGGGCCGCACTCACGGACCCGGCGGCGAAACGTCGGGGCCTGTTCCGTCCGGAGACCGTCGAGAAGATGCTGGCCGACCCGAACCGGAACCGCACCACGCTCGGTTCCAACGCGCTGTGGCAGCTGGCGCTGATCGAGATGTGGCTGCAGGCCATGGACGTCCACTGAGCGCGGGACGCGTCGCTGTGCAGCCGAGTGAGGTGTCGGCGCTCTGGCGCGAAGTCGCGCCACTGGCCCATGCCCTGGTCGAGGCGTGGGGTGCATGGATGCCGACGCTGAGCCACGACGGCACCCGGGTCGCCTTCGTCAGCGACCGGCGCGGCGTCCCCGAGCTGTGGGTGCAGGACGTTCCGGTGCCGGGAGAGCCGGAACCGTCGGCCGCGGTACTGCCGTTCAGCGGTGATCCGGTCCTGTCGGTGCACTGGTCACCGGATCAGCAGTGGTTGGGCTGCTCGGTCGCGACGGGGGGCGGCGTGCGCACCGAGGTCTGGGTCGTGCGGCCGGACGGCCGCGATGCGCAGCGCGTCGCGGGAGGCTCCGTGCATGCAGTGCTCGGACCGTGGGCCCGCGAGGGGCACGGGCTGGTCGTCACCGTGTGCTCGGACGAGCCGCACGTGCCCAACGAGTGCGTGCTGATCGACCCGGTGACAAGCGAGTCGGAGCTTGTCGCACGCGGTGGGTTGATCGATGTGCTGGATCTGACCGGCGACGGGCGCTTCGCATTACTTCGCGACGGCACTCGCGGGGCTCATTTCTGCCGGCTGGTCGACCGGTCGGTCGATGTGGACTACCCCGTGCTGCCCTACCAGGACACCGGGTCCGCGGACATCGGCCTGCTGCGCGCGGCGCCGGTCGGCGGCGGCCTCGTCGCCTATCTGGTGAGCGACGCCGGCCGTCCGCGCCGCGAGTTGATCGCGATCGGCCTGCACGAGGACGGTCTCCGCAAGGGCGCCGGCGCGCTAGCTGCGCGCGAGGACGCCGAGCTGGAACTGATCGACGCCGATGCCGCCGGGCGGCGGATGGTGCTGGTGTGGAACGTGGCCGGACGCAGCGAGGTCGAGTTGTTCGATCTCCTGACCGGGCAGCGCCGCGCCTGCGCGGGGCTGCCCGGCGAGGTGGTCGCCGGGGTTGCGCTCGCCCGGGGCGGCGGCGACGCGGTGGTGTCGGTCGAGAGCGCCGTCGCGCCACGCCGGTTGTGGCGCCTGGACTGGCACACCACCGAGTGGACGCCCGTCACCCCCGCTTCGATGCCGCCGCGCACCGATCTCGTCCACCCGCGGCTGTTGCAGTTTCTATCCCGTGACGGGCTGCCGCTGACCGGGTGGCTGTACCCGGGCCGCGACCGGCACGGCGTCGGCAGTGCGCGGCCGGCGATGATCAGCCTGCACGGCGGCCCGGAGGCGCAGGAGCGCCCGGTGTTCACGCCGCAGCACCAAGTGCTGGCCGCAGCCGGCATCACCGTCTTCGCGCCAAACATTCGTGGCTCCTCCGGGTTCGGGCGCGCCTTCGTGCACGCCGACGATCGCTACGGGCGCTTCGAAGCGATCCACGACGTTGCCGAGTGTGCGCGCGCGATCGTTTCGCGCGGCTACGCCGACGCGGACCGGATCGCGGTGACCGGACGCTCGTACGGCGGCTACCTCACGCTGCTCGCGCTCATCCACCACGCGCCCACGTTCGCTGCGGGAGTGGACATCTGCGGGATGTCGGACCTGCTCAGCTTTTACCGCGACACCGAGGCCTGGATCGCCGCAGCCGCGGTGAGCAAGTACGGCGACCCGGAGCACGATGCGCCCCTGCTGGCTGAACTCTCCCCGCTCAACCACGCCGAGCGCATCGATGCCCCACTGCTCGTCGTGCACGGCGAACTCGACACCAACGTGCCGCTGGGCGAGGCAAGTCAGATCGTCGAGCGGCTACGCGAACTGGGCCGCCCGGTCGAGTATCTGGAACTCGCGGGGGAGGGGCACGAGTACCGGCGCGCTACGTCCCGGCTGAAACTGCTGGCTGTGCTGACTGAGTTCCTAGCCCGCACGCTTGGCGCGGGCGGCTGACTCGTCGGCTCGCGAGCGACCACGACACGGTGACGCACACCGCTGCGGCCGAGGTCGAGATGTGCGATCAACCGGTGACATGCGATGCTGAAATCCCTTAGGGCACTATTCGCGGCTAACGTCGCAGGCAGCACGTCCGCGCGAATTCCCGATCCGAGAGGTCAGCGAACGCAATGAACATTGTGGTACTGATGAAGCAGGTGCCCGACACCGAAGGCGACCGCAGGCTCGATGCCTCCGACAACACAGTTGACCGCGGCGCTGTCGATCCGGTCATCAATTACATCGACGAATTCGCCATCGAAGAGGGCTTGCGGCTCAAGGAAGCACACGACGGCGTGGTCACTATCCTCACCGTCGGACCCGACCGTGCGCTCGAGTCCATCCGCAAAGCTTTGTCCATGGGAGCGGATCGGGCACTGCACGTCTCGGACGAGGCAATTCACGGGTCCGACGCCATCGCAACGGCGAAGATCCTCGCCAAGGCCCTCGGCAACGTCGAGTGGGACGTGGCCATCGCCGGGTCGGAGGCGACCGACGCGCGCGGCGCGGTCGTGCCAGCGATGCTTGCCGAGTTGCTCGACGTGCCGCAGCTGACCTATGCCCGCAAGGTGACCATCGAGGGATCCACGGTGAGCATCGAGCGCGTCACCGACTCCGGCTACGAGACCGTCGAGGGCAGCATGCCTGCGGTGATCAGCGTGGTGGAGAAGATCAACGACCCGCGGTACCCGTCCTTCAAGGGGATCATGGCCGCCAAGGGCAAGCCGGTGGACGTGATGACGCTTGCCGATATCGGGCTCGACGCCGGCGAAGTGGGCCTGGCCAACGCGTCCACCGAGGTGGTGTCTTTCGAGAATGCTCCGCCCCGGGCGGCCGGGCAGAGCGTCAAGGACGAAGGCGACGGGGGAGCGGCGATCGCTGACTTCCTGGCCTCCAAGAAACTGATCTGACGGTCTAGGCAAGAGGAGACGACTGACATGGCAGAGGTACTCGTACTCGTCGATTCGGCCGACGGCAGCGTCAAGAAGGTGAGCTTCGAACTGCTGACGGCAGCCCGGTCGCTGGGTGAGCCGAGCGCTGTCGTCGTCGGAGCTCCCGGCACGGCCGCCGCGCTCGGCGAGCAACTGGCCGAGTACGGCGCGGCGAAGGTTTACGTCGTCGAGAACGACGACATCGCCAGCTATTCGGTGGCGCCGAAGGCCGAGGCGCTCGCCGCGGTTGCGGCTCAGGCGTCGCCGGCCGCAGTGCTGCTGTCCTCCAGCGCAGAGAACAAAGAGATTGCTGCGCGACTGGCGGTCAAGCTCGGCTCGGGCGTGCTCTACGACGCGGTCGGTTTCGGTGACGGAAGCGTGACGCAGTCGATCTTCGGCGCCGGAGTCACCGTGCAGGCCAGGGTGCGCACCGGCACGCCGGTGATCACCGTGCGGCCGAACTCCTTCACCCCGCAAGCATCGTCGGGTGCGGCGGAGCAGGTTGCCGTGGACGTGCAGGTGTCCGACGGCGCGAAACGCGCGAAGATCACCGACACGGTCGTCGAGGCCAAGGGGTCACGCCCGCACCTGGCCGACGCGTCGGTCGTGGTGTCGGGTGGCCGCGGTATCGGCAAGGCCGAGAACTTCGAGATCATCGAGAAGCTCGCCGATTCGCTCGGCGCCGCGGTCGGTGCCTCACGCGCGGTCGTCGATGCGGGCTGGGTTGATCACCAGATGCAGGTGGGGCAGACCGGCGTCACAGTCTCGCCGCAGCTTTACGTCGCGGTCGGCATTTCCGGTGCTATCCAGCACCGGGCGGGCATGCAGACATCCAAGACGATCGTCGCAATCAACAAGGATGCTGAGGCGCCGATCTTCGAACTGGCCGACTTCGGCGTCGTCGGAGACTTGTTCCAGGTGGCACCTCAGCTGACCGAGGAGATCACCAAACGCAAGAGCTGAATTGCCATGAACCTGACTTCAACTTGCATGCTGGACCGGTGACGACCAAGACCGCTCCCGATTCGGTGTTTCGCGCCCCGCTGCGTTCATCGACGTTCGGCCTGCTCATCGTGATCACCCTGATCGCCTTCGAGGCCATGGCGGTGTCGGCTGCGTTGCCGACCGCGGCTCGGGATCTGCACGGGCTCGCTGCCTACGGCTGGGCGTTCACCGGGTTCCTGCTGGCGAACGTGGTCGGCATGGTGGTGTCCGGTCAGCTGTGCGACGCGCAGGGTGCTCGTCGGCCGTTGATCGCCGGGCTGGCCTGCTTCGCCGCCGGCCTGGTCCTCTCCGGTAGCGCTGTGGTGATGACCCAGTTCGTCGCCGGACGCGTCGTACAGGGTTTCGGCAGCGGTCTGCTGATCACCGCGTTGTATGTGGTGATCGGTGAGCGCTACCCGCAAGAGCTGCAGCCAAAGGTCTTCGCGGCGACGGCGTCGGCCTGGGTGTTGCCATCGCTGCTGGGTCCGGTGCTCTCCGGCGCGCTCACCCAGCAGCTGAGCTGGCGCTGGGTGTTCCTCGGCCTGCTGCCCTTCGTGCTCGTCGGCGCCGGGCTGCTGCTGCCGGTGCTGCGCCGCCTGCCCCGCGCGCGTGCCGGCACACCCAGTGGACTGGCCGATCCGAGACGGGTGCTGCGGGCCCTTGCGGTCGCCGCCGGCATCGCTCTCGTCCAGAGTGCCGGGCAGCACCGCACCGCACTCTGGCTCGTCGGCGGTGCCGCCGGAATCGCCGGCATCGGCTGGGGGCTGCACCGGCTGCTGCCGCCCGGAACCGCGCGGTTGCGTCCGGGTGTCGCGACGCCGGTCGCGCTGCGCGGGTTGCTTGCCGGCGCCTTCTTCGGTGTGGACGCGAGCGTGCCCCTCGCGATGACCGTGCAGCACGGCTACTCGCCCACTGCCGCCGGCCTGCCGCTTGCCGCCTCCGGCATCACCTGGGCGCTGGGTTCGTGGTGGCAGGGCAGGCCGAGCACCGCGGACGAGCGCAAACGTCGGGTGCGCCTGCTGCGGGCAGGTTTCGTGCTCGTCGGGCTCGCCGCACTCGCCGTCGGGTTTGCGCAGCAGCCGTCCGCACCGGGCTGGCTGGTCTACCCGGCTTGGGCGATTGCTGGGGTCGGCATGGGTCTGGCGATGACGAGCACCAGCGTGCTGCTGCTGCGTTGGACGACCGACGCCGAGCGTGGCGGCGACTCTGCTGCACTGCAACTGTCGGACGCGACGGGGGCGGCACTGACGACCGGTTTCGGCGGCGTCCTGGTCGGGGCGGCAGCGAGCGGTGTGCTCGGGTTCACCGCGGCCTTCTGGGTATTGACCCTCACCATGGCTGCGATCGCCGTCGCAGGCTCGATCGGGGCCGGACAGGCGCGTCCGGGCGCTGGCTGGTAAGGCCGTAGCGCGTCGTAAGCTGACGGACGATGAGATACCTGGACCACGCGGCGACGACGCCCATGCTCCCCGAAGCCCTGGCGGCCGTCGCGGGCGCGCTGGGCGAACTCGGCAATGCTTCCTCGCTGCACGGCGCGGGGCGCCGGGCGCGGCGCCGGGTCGAGGAATCTCGCGAGCAGCTGGCCGCCTCGCTCGGTGCCCGACCGTCCGAGGTGATCTTCACCGCCGGAGGCACCGAGGCCGACAACCTGGCGGTGAAGGGCATGTACTGGGCCCGCCGCGCGGCCGATCCGCGCCGCCGTCGGGTGATCGTCAGCGCGGTTGAGCATCACGCGGTGCTCGACACCGCCCAGTGGCTTGCCGAGGCACAGGGCGCCGAGGTCGCTTACTTGCCGGTCGACCACCAGGGCCGGGTCGCGCCCGCGGATCTCCGGGCGGCGCTCGCCGACGACCCGACATCAGCTGCGCTGGTCAGCGTCATGTGGGCAAACAACGAGGTCGGCACCGTACAGCCCGTCGCGGAACTCGCCGAGATCGCCCACGAGTTCGACGTGCCCTTCCACACCGACGCCGTGCAGGCGGTCGGCGGTCTGCAGGTCGACTTCGCCGCGTCCGGCGTCGACGCGCTGACCATGACCGGCCACAAGCTCGGTGGCGCCGTCGGCACTGGCGCGCTGCTGCTGCGCCGCGACGCCGTGTGCGAGCCGCTGCTGCACGGTGGCGGGCAGGAACGTGACGTGCGCTCGGGGACTTTCGACGTTGCGGGGATCGTGGGGCTTGCCGTCGCGACGGCGATCGCGGTCGAGCGACGCCAGTCGGTCGCCCGGCGCATGTCCGCGCTGCGTGATCACCTGATTTGCAAGATCGCCGGCGTGATTCCGGACGTCGTCATCAACGGCCACCCGACCAAGCGGCTGCCGGGCATCGCGCACGTCAGCTTCCCGGGCTGTGAGGGTGACGCGCTGCTGATGCTGCTCGACGCGCGCGGCATCGAATGCTCGACCGGCTCGGCCTGTGCGGCCGGTGTGGCGCAGCCCTCGCACGTCCTGACCGCGATGGGGGTCAGCGACGCCGAGGCACGCGGTTCGCTGCGCTTCTCGCTCGGACACACCTCCACACCCGAGGACGTCGACGCCGTGATCGACGCCATCGGCCCTGCCGTCGATCGCGCGCGGCGGGCCGGGCTGACTTCCGTCGCTGCCCGATGAGGGTCATCGCCGCGATGAGCGGCGGCGTGGACTCAGCCGTCGCTGCGGCGCGGGCCGTCGACGCCGGTCACGACGTCACCGGCGTGCACCTCGCCCTTTCCCAGCACCCCGCAACGCTGCGCGCCGGTGCGCGCGGCTGCTGCACTCGCGAGGACGCCAACGACGCCCGGCGCGCCGCCGATGTCCTGGGGATCCCCTTCTACATCTGGGATCTCGCCGAGCGCTTCCGCGAGGACGTGATCGAAGACTTCGTGAACGAGTACGCGGCGGGTCGCACCCCTAACCCCTGCCTGCGGTGCAACGAGAAGATCAAATTCTCGGCGGTGCTCGACCGCGCGCTGGCGCTCGGCTTCGACGCGGTCGCCACCGGCCACCACGCCCGCCTCGATGCCGGCACGTTACGGCGCTCGGTCGACCCGGCCAAGGATCAGTCCTACGTGTTGGCCGTGCTCACCCGCGAACAGTTGGCTCATGCGATGTTCCCGCTCGGCGACTCGACGAAGACCCAGGTGCGCGCCGAGGCCGCGGCCCGGGGCCTCGCGGTCGCCGACAAGCCGGACTCGCACGACATCTGTTTCATCGCCGACGGCGATACCCGCGGCTTCTTGCAGAAGCGTCTCGGCGCTGCCGACGGCGGTGGCTCCGACGGCGACATCGTCGATGCGCAGAGCGGCGCGGTGCTCGGCAGGCACAGCGGCTCCTACGGTTTCACCATCGGCCAGCGGCGCGGTCTGTACCTGGATCGGCCGTCGCCCGACGGCGCACCGCGCTACGTCCTGTCGATCCAGCCGGCGACCAACACCGTCGTCGTCGCGCCAGCTGCGCTGCTCGACGTCGACGAGGTCGCAGCGCAACGTCCGGTGTGGACGTTGCACGAGCCGGCCCGCACCTTCGACTGCGCCGTTCAGCTGCGCGCCCACGGCATGCTCAGTGACGCGGTCGTCACTGTCGAGCGCGATAGCGTCGTCGCCCGGCTGGCCACCCCGCAACGGGGGGTCGCGGCCGGGCAGGCGTTGGTGATGTATGACGGCGACACCGTCCTCGGGTCAGCGACAATCAATGCTGCGCGTCAGTTCGAACCTGCGCGGGCATGAGCGGGGCTTGGGTGTGAGCAGGGTCTGGCCGCCCGGCGCGGTCACCGGGCTGGGCTCGCTACCCGGTACCGACCCCGCCGAGGCGGCACGGGTCGTGTTCGGCGAACTGCCCGACCTGCCACACTTTGTCGAGCTCCCCGAACGCGGTGCCGGCGCGGACTTCATCGGGCGCAGCGCCAGCCTGCTGGCCGATCTGCCGGTCGAGATCGTCGCGTCGGGCTGGCGACTCACCGCCCGCGCCGGGCGTGACCTGCGGCGCGCTCGTGACTACCTTTCACGCGATCTGGACGCGTTGGAGGTGCAGGCCGACGGATACGCCGGCGCGCTGAAGGTGCAGTTCGCCGGGCCATGGACGCTGGCCGCGGGTCTGGAACTGCCGTCCGGGCACACCGTCGTCAGCGATCACGGCGCGTCCCGCGATCTTGCCCAGTCACTGGCCGAAGGTGTGCGCCGGCACCTGGCTGACCTCGCCTCCCGCGTGCCGTCCGCCCGGCTCGTCGTGCAGCTCGACGAGCCGACGCTGCCCGACGTGCTCGGCGCGCGGCTGCCGACACCGTCCGGATATGGAACGGTGCGCGCGGTCGACGCGAGCATCGTCAGGGCGGCGCTGCGCGACGTGCTGCTCGTCGCGCCGGTCGGCGCGCGCGCCGTGCATTGCTGCGCCCCGGACGTACCGATCGGCCTGCTGCGCGAGGCGGGCGCCGACGCGCTCGGGTTCGACCTCAACGTGCTGACGAACGCGCACCTCGACGCGCTCGGGGAGGCCGTCGAGGCGGGCACGTCGCTGTGGCTCGGAGTGCTCTCGCCCACCGCACCCGAAACCGACAATGACGCTAGAACCGGCACCGACCCGAGCTTCGACGCCGCACGGGCCGCGATCCGCCGACTCTGGTCGCAGTTAGGGTTCCCCGACGACGAACTCGCAGGCGCCGTCGTGCCCACCCCGGAATGCGGGCTCGCGAACGCCGCACCCGAACGCGCCCGCGCGATCCTGGCGCTGCTGCGCGACCTCGGCCGCGACCTCGTCGACCCGCTGGAACGCTCAGCCGAGCGTGACGCGTAATCCGGGCGGTGCTGCGAGTACCTGCACCGAGCCGTCCGCGGACAGATCGACGTCGAGGCCGGCCAGCGCCCGCACCGACAGGGCGCCGACAGGCGACGGGCGCATCGGACGCAGCGAGAGCACCCCGCGTGGTACGTCCACGCGCAGACCAAGCACCGCAGTCAGGACTGCCACCGCGGACGCCGCTGACCATGCCTGCGGCCGGCAGGACGCCGGGTAGGGCACCGGCGCGGGTACCTCGTCGCGTCCCTGCCCGCCGTACAGCTCAGGCATCCGGTAGCCGAACGACGGGGCCGCCGTAAGCAGGCCCTGCACCAGCGAAGCGGCAACCGTCGTCGCGCCGGACGCGACGAGCCCGTTGATCGCGATCGCGGTGTCATGTGGCCATACCGAGCCGCAGTGATAGGAAAGCGGGTTGTAGCCGAGCGCCTGCGCGGACAGGGTGCGTAGTCCGTATCCGCTGTCCAGGTCACGACGGCCGAGTCGAGCGACCACCAACTCCTGCTCGCGGGCGTTCAGCAGGCCGGTGCCGAGCAGGTGCGCGATGTTGGACGTGACCGTGTCGACCGGGCGCGCGGTTGCGTCCAGCGCGATCGCCGGGAACGCGCCGTCGGCAGCGTCGACCCAGAACGCGGCGCGGAACCGCTCTGCCAGGCCGGCGGCCCAGTCGCGCCATTCGTCCCCGCCGCGCCGACCGAACGCGTCGAACAGTTCCGCCGCAGCGATCGCCGCCGCGTAGGCGTAACCCTGCACCTCGCACAGGGCGATCGGCGCCTCAGCGAGCGTGCCGTCGGCGAACTGGACCGCGTCCGCGGAGTCCTTCCAGCCCTGATTGGCCAGCCCGCGCCCGCTGTTGTCGCGGTAGGAGACGAAGCCCGACTCGCGCAACGCGAAGTCGCGGTGCCAGCGCATCGCTCGCGCGGCTACCGGCAGCAGGGCGGTCACTTCTTCCTCGGCCAGGCCGTGGCGCCAGGCGTCATGCAGCAACGAGATCCACAGCGCGCTCGCGTCGACCGTCCCGTAGTACAGCGGCGGCAACCGCATGACACCCGATCGGCCCTCGTGCTCGGTGGGCGCGCGGCGAATCTCGTGGGCGATCTTGCCCGGCTCCTGGCCGGACGCGACGTCGAGCACGGTCCCTTGCCGCCGTCCGAGCGCCCGCAGCGTGCCCGCGGCGAGAGTGACGTCGAGCGGCAACAGCATCCGCGCTGCCCACAACGCGTCGCGTCCGAACAGAGTGACGTACCAAGGGGCGCCGGCAGCGAGGAACCGGTCGGCCGGTTGCAGCGGGTCGGCGAGCGTCAACGCGTCCAGGTCGAGCAGGCTCTGTTGTAGCAGGGCGCCGAGCGGGCCGTTGACGGCGAGCCCGCTCGTCGCCAGGCGTCCGTCGGCAGGCAGCACGACGGCCGGTTGCGGGTCGGGGTCGACCTCTAGCGTCAGGGTCAGGTCGAACCGGCCACGCGGTTCGAGCTCGACCTTCCACGACGCGATCTCCCCTGACCCGATCTCCGCCGACATCGTGGTTTCCGGTGCCGGGTCGGCGCGTAGCCGGATGCGCGTGCCGTCTCGCGCGGCCCACAACAGCCCGTCGGCGGTCAAGGCCTTCGGTGCGACGCCGGATTTCACTGTCGAGATGTCGGCGAGGTCAACTGCTGCGTCCACCGTCAACGTGCCGCGAACCGCAACGCGCGAGCGCGACACAACGGACACGGTTTCGAGCGAACCGGTCGGGGTGAGCCGTCGTGAGCGCTCGAGCGTCACGCTCGGGTCCGCGCCAAGATCGCCCTGCGCACGCAACACGCCGAGAAACGAAACGCGGTCAGCGCCCAGTTCCGCGGTGCTGACCGCTTCGGCCTCGTCGCCGGCGAAGCGCACGACCAGCCGCGAGAGCACGCGCCGGTCGGCGACGTACACCCCGTGAGCGCCCGAGACTATGTCGCCACCGGCCCCCGACACCGCCACGGCCGGGGCGGCCACGATAACGCTCAGCTCGTGCAAATAGGGTTGGTGCACCCGCTCCATCAGCGGATCGCGAGCACCGCGAAGCTGGCCACGCCGGCCACCAGGCAGTACACGCCGAACGGCCGCAGGGAGCGGGTTGCGAGATAGCGGGTGAGGAAGCGCACCGAAAGGTACGCACCCACCCCGGAGAGCACCGAGCCGAAGATCACTTGTGGACGGATGCCGTCGCCGAGTGGGCCCAACAGGTCGCCGATCTTCAGCGCGCCGGCCGCCAGGATCACCGGCGTAGCAAGCAGGAACGAGAATCGCGCAGCGTCCTCGCGGGAGAGCCCGCGCAGCAGCCCGGCCACCATGGTGATTCCGGAGCGTGAGATGCCGGGTGCCAGCGCAAGAATCTGCGCCGCGCCGATGAGCACCGCCTGCTTGGTTGACTGCTCGGCGAGTCGCTTGTCCGATTCCGGACCGGTGATCCGTTCGTCGATGTACTCCGAGTTGACGGTGCCGTCGCGGCGGCGCAGCTGTTCGGCCACTAGCAGCACCAGTCCGTTGATCGCCAGAAAGGTCGCAGTCGGCAACGGTTTGGCGAGTGTCGTACGGAACCAGTGCTCGGCGAGCAGGCCGGCCAGCCCGATCGGGATGGTGCCGAGCACCAGCAGCCAGGCGAGCCGCTGGTCGGGCGTACGCACCTCGCGCTTGGTGACGCTCGTGGCCAGGCCGCCGATGATGCGCACCCAGTCGCGCCAGAAGTAGATGAGTAACGCGATCGCGGTGGCGACGTGCAGTCCGACGATGAACGCCAGGTATGGCGACTCCGGCGCGCTGACGTTCAGGTCGCGCGCCCAGCTGCCACCGATCAGCGCTGGGATCAGCACGCTGTGCCCGAGGCTGGAGATCGGGAACAGTTCGGCCACGCCCTGCATGGCGCCGATGACGCCGGCTTCGAGCCAGCTGAGGGTGTGCAGCACAGAAGTTCCTTCGAGGTGGGGGAGGCGGGGGAAAGATCAAGGTTCCCATGCGTGCGCCGGGTTGTCCTTCCGGCTCACAGCAGGTTCAAGGTCGCGTCATGTCGACCGGACGCGGCGCAGTGTCGGAGGCCGTCGGTAGTTTGACGGCGTGAACGCACCGGCTACAGCACCTGATGACGCGCGGGAGGAACACGCGCGCATTGTGCAGGAGGTCGACGAGGACCAGTACCGCTACTACGTGCTGGACGCGCCGACGGTCAGCGATGCCGACTATGACACGGCGATGCGCCGGCTTGAGGAGTTGGAGGCGCAGTACCCGGATCTGCGCACTCCCGCCTCGCCGACCCAGCGGGTGGGCGGCACCTACTCAACCTTATTCACAGCGGTCAACCATCTCGAGCGGATGCTGAGCCTGGACAACGCGTTCTCGGCGGACGAAGTGGCCGCATGGGCTGCGCGAGTCGAGCGCGACGCGGGAACGGTGCCGGGCTACCTGTGTGAGCTGAAGGTCGACGGGCTCGCGATGAACCTGCTCTACGAGGACGGCCGACTGGTGCGCGGCGCGACCCGCGGTGACGGGCGCACCGGCGAGGACGTCACGCCCAACGTCCGCACGATCGACAACGTCCCGCATCGGTTGCGCGGCAATGACCTGCCGACGCTGCTGGAGGTCCGCGGCGAGGTTTTCTTCCCGGTTGCCGACTTCGACGCGCTCAACGCCGCACTCGTGGCGGCGGGCAAGGCGCCGTTCGCGAACCCGCGCAACACCGCGGCGGGTTCGCTGCGGCAGAAGGATCCGCGCGTCACCGCGAGCCGCAAGCTGCACCTGGTCATCCACGGCGTCGGCCGCGTCGAGGGTGGCCCGCCGGTCTCGACGCAGTCCGGGTGGTACGAGCTGCTGCAGAGCTGGGGCCTGCCGACGTCGGCGCGCGCGGAGGTACGGCCCGATCTGGCCGGCGTGCAGGCCTACATCGAGCACTACCGCGAACACCGCCATGACGTTGTCGAGCACGAGATCGACGGTGTGGTGGTGAAACTCGACGACCTCTCGCTGCAACGCCGGCTCGGCTCGACCAGCCGGGCACCGCGCTGGGCGATCGCGTTCAAGTACCCCCCGGAGGAGGTCAACACCAAGCTGCTCGACATCCGCGTCAATGTCGGGCGGACCGGGCGGGTCACCCCTTACGGGGTGATGGAGCCGGTCAAGGTCGCGGGCTCCACGGTGGAGCAGGCGACGCTGCACAACCAGTGGGAAGTCGAACGCAAGGGCGTGCTCATCGGCGACACGGTCGTGCTGCGTAAGGCCGGTGACGTGATCCCCGAGATCGTCGCGCCGGTCGAATCGCTGCGTGACGGCACCGAGACGAAGTTCGTCATGCCGACCGAGTGCCCGTCCTGCGGCACGCCGCTCAAGCCCGAACGCGAGGGCGACAAGGACATCCGCTGCCCGAACGCGCGCGGGTGCCCGGCCCAGTTGCGCGAGCGGCTGTTTTCGCTGGCGTCCCGCTCCGCGTTAGACATCGAGGCGCTGGGTTACGAGGGCGCGGTCGGCTTGCTCGACGCCGGTGTCATCGCCGACGAGGGTGAGCTGTTCGGTCTGGACGCGGGAATTCTCGCCCGCGTCGGGCTGTACACCCGCGCGGCCAAGAAGAGTGACGCGCCGGTGGACGTCCACGACGGGCGGGTGCTGTCGGCGAACGGGCAGAAGCTCATCGCCAATCTCGAGCAGGCGAAGCATCGTCCGCTGTGGCGCGTGCTTGTCGCGCTCTCGATCCGCCACGTCGGGCCGACGGCGGCCCGGGCACTGGCCGGCGAGTTCGGCTCCATCGATCGCATCCGGGCCGCGTCGGTCGAGGAGCTCGCCGCGCCCGAGGGTGTCGGTCTTGTCATAGCTGAGGCGGTAAAGGAATGGTTCTCCGTCGACTGGCACGCGGCTATCGTGGACAAATGGGCGGCAGCCGGCGTGCGCACCGAGGACGACCAGAACGACGCGCTGCCCAAGACCCTCGCCGGGCTCACCGTCGTCGTCACCGGCTCGCTCGCCGGCTTCTCCAGGGACGAGGCCAAGGAGGCCATCGTGTCCCGCGGCGGCAAGGCGTCGGGCTCGGTGTCGAAGAAGACCGATTTCGTGGTCATCGGCGAGAACGCCGGAACCAAGGCGGAAAAGGCCGAACAGCTCAACGTCGCGATCCTGGACGAGGACGGTTTCCGGCGCCTACTCGACGGCGGCGCCGCAGCAGCCACCCCACCTACCTAGGGAATGCACAGCATGGCATTGGTCACTTCGACGCGCGTTCGAGGTGGTGCACCACGAAGGCTGATGGGTAGACCAACTGCGAATCGAGAGGCGGACCAGGGAACAAGTGGGAGGAAGTAGCGGGTGACGGCGACGCTGAGCGCGCACGCGCGGGTCGAAGAACCGCGCGCCGCGTTGTCGACTCGCGATTCTTGGCGCACGCTCGCATTCCTGTCCCTGCTCGTCTGCTACCTGCTGCTCACCCTCGGCGTCATCTATCGCTCGCCGGTGCTGAACCTGGACAGCGCGATCTACGACTGGCACCTGCGGGTGCGCTGGCCGTGGGCGTTCGGCTGGGTCGATCGCTACGTGATGCTCGGCCAGCGCGCGCCGTCCACGGCCGTGGCGCTGCCATGGATCGCTTGGCGCGCCTGGCGCGCCAGATCGCCCCGTCCCCTGATCATGCTCGGCACCGCGCTGGTGGTGCTGAACGTGTCCGTCGGGGTGGTGAAGACCGCGACGGCGCGTCTCGGCCCGCTTCGCGGTTCCGACATTCATGCCGTTTTTGTCAAGGGGGGCAATATCTTCCCCTCGGGCCACGTCTCCAATGCAGTTGTCCTCTATGGGATTCTCGCTTGGATCGCCGTGGAGCACCGCCGCCTGGCGGTCGCTGCCGCGGTGTTCGTCTCTTTCACCGTCGGCCTGGGCACGCTTTATCTGAACACGCACTGGTTCAGCGACGTCGTGGGCGGCTGGGCTGCGGGAGGGCTGGTGCTGCTCGCACTGCCGTGGCTGCTACCCACGACCGAGCGGTGGTACGAGGCCGCTGCGCTGAGCATGCGGCGCCGGTTCCCACGGCACCGGACCTCGCAGCGCTCTACGGCGACCCGCAGCGGGCAGCCGAGCTCGGCCCGGCATTACTGACCGGTAGCGATTGCGCCTGAGCAGCGTCAGACAGCGGTGACCGAGGCCGCGACCGCCGCGAGGTGCTGCAGCCGCACCAACTCCGACGGCAGCCACTGCAATGCTGGCCGGCCGATCAACAACGCGCCCTTGCCCAGCGGGGCTACCGCCAGTTCGGTGCCCAGCCGATCCCAGTCGGCCGGCGCCCAGTCACCGTCGACAGCCAACCCGCGGGCCGGCCGGGGCGGCCACCACGGCACGGCGAGTGCCTCGACCTCCGGCGCGGCGGCGTCCGCCGCAAGCACCCGGGCCGCACCGAGAACAGGCTCGTCGAGCACGAGCGCCCAGCCGGCACGGAACACCCGGGCGACCCCTTCGGTCAGCAGTACGAGCGACTCCTCTGGGTGCGCCGCGAGAGAGTCGAGCAGTTCCAGTTCGCGATGCGCGTCGATCTGGCCGGCGTACGGGCGGATCGAGGCGACGTGCACGCCATCAACGCTGCCCGCAGCAGTGACGAGGGCGTCCGCGAGCTTGCCCGGGGGCAGTTCGACGACGAGGTCGTCAGTGGCGTGGCCAGCGCCGCGCTCGACCACGTCCAGGCTGAGAATGTCGGCACCCACGTGACCCAGCGCCGTCGCGACGGCCCCGAGCGCGCCCGGACGGTCTGGCAACACGATGCGCAGCAGGTAAGACACCCGCTCAGCGTCTCGCAGCACTGTGTCAGCGCGGTTACGGGATTGGACACGGATAGACTCACCGGTCGTGCCAGACGCTACTGATTCCACCGCGCGGATCGGGCGCGACGACGTCGCCCACCTAGCCCGCTTGGCCCGCCTTGCCGTCACCGATGCCGAACTCGACCTCTTCGCCGGACAGCTCGACGTGATCCTGGGGGCCGTCGCGCGCGTCGGCGAGGTGGCGGCGGCCGACATCCCGCCCACCACGCACGCCGTGCCGCTGTCCAACGTGTTCCGGCCCGACGTCGTCGTGGCATCGCTGTCGCGGGACGCTGTGCTGGAAGGTGCTCCCTCGGTCGAGGACGACAAGTTCCGCGTGCCGCGCATCCTGAGTGAGGAGGCGTGAGCGAGGCTTGCCGAGCGAACCAATGTCATAGCGTCTCCGCATGCCCGAACGAGCGAAGCGAGGCTCGGGCGTGAGCGGGGAACTGATTGGGTTGGGCGCGGCTGAGTTGGCGAGCTCGATCGCGTCCGGTGACGTGTCGGCCGTCGAGGTGGCGCAGGCGCACCTGAACGAGATCGCCGCGGTCGATGGGGACCTGCACGCGTTCCTGCACGTCGACACCGACGGTGCACTTGCGGCGGCGAAGGCGGTTGACGCCCGGCGCGCGGGGGGTGCGGAACTTGGCCCGCTCGCCGGCGTCCCACTAGCGATGAAGGACGTCGTCGTCACGAAGGGCCTGCCGACCACGGCCGGGTCCCGGATTCTCGAAGGGTGGCGCCCGCCGTACGACGCGACGATCACCCGACGGATCAAGGACGCCGGCATCGTCATGCTCGGCAAGACCAACATGGACGAGTTCGCGATGGGTTCTTCGACGGAGAATTCGGCTTACGGTCCGACGCATAACCCGTGGGACCTCTCGCGGGTTCCGGGCGGCTCGTCGGGCGGCTCGTCCGCGGCGGTCGCGGCCTTCGAGGCGCCGCTGGCGATCGGCACGGACACGGGCGGCTCGATCCGCCAGCCTGCCGCAGTCACCGGCATCGTCGGCTTCAAGCCCACCTACGGCGCGGTATCGCGCTACGGTTTGATCGCGTTCTCGTCCTCGCTGGACCAGGCTGGGCCGCTCGCTCGCACGGTGCTCGATGCCGCGTTGCTTTACGACGTGCTGCACGGGCACGATCCGCTCGACTCGACATCCATCCCGGGTGTCCGCTTCGGCGCGGCCGCCCAGGCTCGCGCGGGGGCGGGCGAGGATCTGTCCGGCGTGCGGGTCGGCGTGGTGCGCGAGCTTGGTGGCGAGGGGTACCAGCCGGGCGTGCTGGCAGCCTTCGACAGTGCCGTCGCGACGTTGCACGGCCTCGGTGCCGACATCGTCGAGGTGTCGTGCCCGCACTTCCAGTACGCGCTCGCCGCGTACTACTTGATTGCGCCGAGCGAGTGCTCGTCCAATCTGGCACGGTTCGACTCAGTGCGTTACGGATTGCGGGTCGGCGACGACGGCGTCAATTCCCTCGAGGACGTCATGTCGCTGACCCGGGAGGCCGGTTTCGGTGCGGAGGTCAAGCGCCGCATCATGATCGGCACGTACGCGCTCTCATCCGGTTACTACGACGCCTACTACGGGCAAGCGCAGAAGGTCCGCACGCTGATCGTGCGCGATTTCGAGGCGGCCTTCGGGCAGGCGGACGTGCTCGTCTCGCCGACCTCGCCCTTCGTCGCGTTCGGTATCGGCGAGCGGGTCGACGATCCGATGGCGATGTACGTCAACGACCTCTGCACGCTGCCGGCATCGCTGGCCGGCACGCCTGCGATCTCGGTGCCGTGCGGGATCTCGGAAGGTCTCCCCGTCGGCCTGCAAATCATGGCGCCCACCCTCGCCGACGATCGGTGCTTCCGGGTGGGTGCCGCCTACGAGGCGGCGCTTGGCGGAATTGGTCTGCACCCGCGGCGGCTCAGCGCATGACCAACACAGTGCGTACCTACGACGATGTCGTCGCTCGCTACGAGCCGGTGATCGGACTCGAGACCCACGTCGAACTCGGCACAGCGTCCAAGATGTTCTGCGGTTGTTCGACGACGTTCGGTGCCGAGCCGAACACACACACCTGCCCGGTCTGCCTGGGGCTCCCCGGCGCCCTGCCGGTGGCGAACGAGATGGCGATCGAGTCGACGATCCGGATCGGGCTGGCGCTGCACTGCGGGATCGCCACTTGGTGTAGATTCGCACGCAAAAACTATTTCTACCCGGACATGCCGAAGAACTTCCAGACGTCGCAGTACGACGAACCGCTGTGCGTCGAGGGCTATCTGGACGTCGAGGTCGGCGGTGCGCAGGTGCGGGTGGGCATCGAGCGGGTGCACCTGGAGGAGGACACCGGCAAGAACACCCACGTCGGGACGTCCGGACGCATCCACGGCGCCGATTACTCACTCGTCGATTACAACCGGGCCGGCATCCCGCTCGTCGAGATCGTGACCAAGCCGGTGCCCGGCACCGGCGCGATGGCTCCCGAGGTTGCGAAGGCGTATGTCACGGCACTGCGCGACATCCTGCGCACTCTCGGCGTGAGCGACGTGCGCATGGAGCAGGGCTCGTTGCGCTGTGATGTCAATACCTCGCTCAACCTGCCGGGAGCGCAGTGGGGCACCCGTACCGAGACCAAGAACGTCAACTCGCTGCGCTCGGTCGAGCGCGCCGTCCGCTCCGAGATCCTGCGCCAGGCTGACCTGCTCGACGCAGGAACGCGGATCAAGCAGGAGACGCGGCACTTCTCCGAGACCTCCGGCGATACCCGTCCGGGCCGCAGCAAAGAGGAGGCGACCGACTACCGCTACTTCCCGGAGCCAGACCTCGTCCCGATCGCGCCGGACGTGGCGTGGGTCGAGCGGCTGCGCGCCGGGCTCCCGGAAATGCCGGCAGCTCGCAGGGCACGGCTGGGCGACGAGCTCGGCGTCGGCGCTGAGGACATGCGCAAGATGACCAACGCCGGGGTAGTGGATCTGGTCGGAGCCACGGTGCACCTCGGCGCCCCGATCGGCGAGGCGCGCAACTGGTGGATGGGCTATCTGGCACAGAAGGCGAACGAGCGCGAGATCGAACCGGTCGAGTTGGGGATCGAGCCCGCCCATGTCGCCCGGCTCATCGCCCTCGTCGCTGACGGATCGCTGTCGGTGGCGCTTGCCCGCCAGGCAGTGGACGGCGTGCTGGAAACCGGTTCGGACATCGACACGGTCGTCGCGGAGCGCGGGCTGAAGGTCGTGTCCGACACGGGTGCGCTCGAAGCCGCCGCCGCTGCCGCGATCGCTGCAAACCCTGACATCGCGAGCAAGGTACGGGGCGGGAAACTGCCCGCCGTGGGTGCGCTCGTCGGGGCGGTCATGAAGGCCACCCGCGGGCAGGCCGACGCCGCGGCCGTCCGCCAGATTCTGCTGCAGCAACTGGGTGTGGACGCCTAGCTCGCTCGTCGCCACGCTGCGGGCGGCGGGGTGTGTGTTCGCCGAGGACGAGGCTCGGCTGCTGCTTGGAGCAGCGGTGACTGCGGATGAGCTCGATGCGCTGGTCCGGCGCCGGGTCGCCGGCGAGCCGCTGGAGCACATCCTGGGCTGGGTGGAGTTCTGCGGTCGGCGCGTTGGCGTCGAGGCTGGCGTGTTCGTGCCGCGGCGGCGTACCGAGTTCCTCGTCCGGCAGGCGCTCGAGCTACTCGCCGGCTCGTCCCGCGTCGTCGTCGACTTGTGCTGTGGCACTGGTGCCGTCGGCGCCGCACTGGCCGGCGCGCTCGACGGGATCGAACTGCACGCTGTCGACATCGATCCGGCAGCGGTGCGCTGTGCTCGCCGCAATCTGATCGACGTGCAGGCGACGGTGTACGAGGGCGACCTGTACGCGCCACTTCCCGCCCGCCTGCAGCGCCGGGTCGATGTGATCGTCGTCAACGCGCCCTACGTGCCGAGCGACGAGATCGCACTGATGCCGCCTGAGGCTCGCCTCTACGAGCCGCTGGTCGCGCTCGATGGCGGAACCGACGGACTCGCCGTGCAGCGGCGGCTGATCGCCGCGGGGCCGCGTTGGCTCGCGCCGGGCGGCTGGCTGTTGATCGAGACCAGCGCGCACCAGGCCGAGCAGACCGCCCTCGCGATCGAGAGTGCCGGGCTCACGGCCCGGCAGACACGCTCGGCGGAACTTAGCGCAACTGTCGTGATCGGCACAGTGCCGCCCACGGTGGACGGCGGCGCTGCTGATATGCAGTCCGAATGAACACACTGCTTCGCGCGGCCCTCGCCGGCTTCGCCACCGGATGCCGCAGCCAGAGCGCTCTGGCCGCCTACGAGCTGACGTCGACGCATTCCCGCCCGCGCCGGGTAGCCGCGGCGCTCGGGGCGGCCGGCGAGTTGGTCGGGGACAAGCTACCGATGACGCCGAGCAGGCTCTCACCTGTGGGGCTCGGCGCACGGTTGCTGCTGGGCGCGGTCACCGGCGCCTCGCTCGCGGGTCGCGACGGAACGGCCAGGGTGCCGGCCGCGCTCATCGGCTCGGGGGCTGCCGCCGCCACGAGCTTCCTGGGCGTCCGCGCCCGCGCCATGCTCGCGGAGCGCTTCGGCAGCGACCTCCCGGGCGCTTTCGCCGAGGACGGCGTCGCCCTGGCGCTGGCCGGCCTGGCCGTCCGCAGGGGGTAACGCAGCACCGTATTCGATCTTGTTTACAGGATTTTGACGAGCCTCGTCCACACTCCCTTCACATGTCACGGACAGCGGAGGGGCGTTCGCATGAGCGAGTCAGTCATCGGAATTTCCAGCATTAGCAGGGTTTCGAGCGGGCGGAGGCACACGCTGACCGCCCTGCTCGTGGCGGTAGTGCTGAGTGTCGCATTCGCGGCGTTCGGCCGCACCGCGCTGCACGCGGCGCCGGCCGCGGCCGCTTCCCAGGGGGCGGCGTACGTCCCGCAAACGCGCGTCTATTACCTGGCCGCAGACGAGGTGCGCTGGAACTACGCGCCCGACGGCAAGAACGACATCACCGGGGCGCCGTTCGACGACACCGCAAAGACCTACGTGCAGCGCGGTCCATTGCGCATCGGAAGCACTTACATCAAGGCGCTCTACCGCGAGTACACCGACGCGTCGTTCACCAAGTTGAAGCCCATCGCGGCTCGTTGGCGGCACCTCGGCATGCTCGGCCCGCTGGTTCGCGCCGTCGTCGGGGACCACGTACGGATCGTGTTCCGCAACAACCTGCACCGCGCGGCGAGCATCCACATGCACGGCTTGCGCTACACCAAGTCCTCTGAGGGTGCGCCTTACGCCGACGGCACGCACGGCGCCGCCAAGGCAGACGATGCGGTACCGCCCGGTGGCATGCACATCTACAACTACACGACGCCCGAACGCGCGGGACCGGGGCCGATGGACGGCAGTTCGATCATGTGGATGTATCACTCGCACGCCACCGAGGTACCCGACGACTACTCGGGTCTGGCCGGACCGGTCATCGTCACCAAGGCGAGCATGGCTCGACCTGACGGAACGCCGAAGGACGTCGATCGTGAGTTCGTCGTCCAGTTCAAGGTGAGCAGCGAGAACCAGAGCCCGTACCTTGACCAGAACATCAAGACGTTCGCCGGTGATCCGGCCAAGGTCGATCCGGAGGATCCGGACTTCCAGGAGAGCAATCAGATGCACACGATCAACGGCTACGTCTTCGGCAACCAGCCGCTGGCCTCGATGACGATGCATCAGGGTGAGCGGGTGCGCTGGTACCTGACCTCGATGGGCACCGAGGTCGACCTGCACACGCCGCACTGGCATGGCAACACCGTCATCGCCAACGGCATGCGCACCGATGTCGTCGGGCTGCTGCCGATGACGATGACGGTCGCCGACATGGTTCCCGACGACGTGGGTACGTGGCTGTTCCACTGCCACGTCAACGATCACATCACCGCCGGTATGATCACCCGCTACCGCGTTCTGAAGTAGCAGCAATCGGCCGGGTCGGTGCCCCCCCGACCCGGCCGAGGGGGCAGGATCACAGCCATGATCAGTGCCCTGCCGAGAACTGCCGGCGGCTGGACGCTGCTGATCCTGCCCGCGCTCATCGTTTTGTCGACCGGCGCGGCATTCCTCGGACGCACGATGGTGCGGCGCGGGCTGCGTGAACCATTCGTGGTCAGCCTGATCAACCGGGCATCCGACCGGCTCGTCGCGGTGATCAAGCGTCCGATCACGATAGCCGTGCTGGACGAGGTTGCCGACGTGCTGCGCAGCGGGCACTACACGCGCAACATCGCCAGCGCGCTGGCGGAGAACCGCAACGAGATCAAGGAGATGATCTCCGAGAAGATCAAGGAAGATCCCACCGCCAAAGCGGTCGGATACCTGCCGTTCCACGATCGGCTGATCACCGAGATCACCGAGACATCGTTGCGGATCATCTTCGAGGTGCTCGCCGATCCCCGTACCGACGAACTCGTCTCCGACATGTTGCGCGACAACATCGATCAGATCCGGCGCACCGTGCGCGAGCGTGAGCTCTGACGTGGAGGTATGGGCGATGCAGCTGGCTCAGTGGACTCAGGCGACTCAGCCGGCGAGAACGCAGTCGCCGCAGAGGCCACCGCCGGGAATCCGGTAGTACAGGCAACAGCTGTTGCGCACGAATCGCGGCGGGAGCGAGCGGGCCGTGCCTACCAACTCGCCGGTCGCGAGCAACGCCGCCACCACGTCGTCGGCACGCAGGGGCTGGTAGCGCCCGGATCCGGCGACGACCTGCGCGGCCCCGTTCAGCGCCGACGCGACGTCGCCCCACAGCACGCGGGTCGAGACCCCGAATTCGCTACGGTAGAGCGACACCAGTGGCGCGAGGACGCTCTCAACGACGCCGGAATACATCGCTCGTGCCGCCTCTGGCGGCGAGGTCACGGCCGTGCCCGTCGACTCGGTGATTGCGACCGGGTGCCCGCCCGGGCGCAGCCATAGCCGGTCGGGATACAGCATGGGTGTGAGCCCGGCCAGGACAGATGCGGCGAGTACCGGCGACACGATGCGGGCCGACAGTCCGAGCAGGTCGATCGACGCGGCTGCCCGCAATGGCACGTCGCCAGGCGCACATGCCGCCGTGCCGGCGATCGCGTCTTGCGCAGAGGAGACACGATGGCGGAGCCATCCAATGTCACGATGGCGGAGCGGGTCTCCGGGCGGCACGTCCAGCGAGTGCCACCCTGCTCCGGCAGCACCGAATTCCACGTCCGTACCGAACTCGACGGCGAAGAACGACCCCAGCGAGCGCACCGAGTGCAACGCGGCGACGACCTTCGGGTCCAGTGACACCACACGCCTTGTCATCGAACGCGACGCACAGCGTTGCGTTGCATTGGGACGGCCTCCGGATGCAGGACCGACGCGATGGCCTCGACCCCGGCGACCAGGCGCGGGCCGGGACGCACCACCAGAGCGTCACCGTCGATCGCCCAGATCTCGGGGCCGGGCAGCATCTCTGCGACCACTGTGGCCTGCTCGGCGGCAGCGTCCAGGTGGTAGCCGCAGGGTGAGACGAGCACGACGTCCGGGCGTGCAGCGGCGATCTGATCCCATGTGGTCTGCACCGAGCGCGCTCCGGGGAGCGCCGCGACCGGCTCGCCACCCGCGGCAATGATCTGATCCGGTATCCAATGCCCGGCCGGAAACGGGGGATCGACCCACTCCACCACTGCCACCCGCGGACGAGCGCATCCGGCGACTGCCTCGGCGACGTGCGCCAGACGGGCGCGCAGCGCGGCGACGACGGTGGCCGCTCGGCGCGGCACACCGGTGTGGCGCCCGACGATGTGGATCGTGTCCAGCACCTCGTCCAGCGAATGCGGGTCGAGCGCGACGACCTCGGCGCTGCAGCCGAGGAAGTCCAGGGCTTCGGACACCGTCGCCGACGGCAGTGCGCAGACCCGGCACAAGTCCTGGGTGAAGACCAGATCGGGATCGAGGCCGGCCAGGGCGTCGCGTTCGAGGTGGTAGAGATCTGCCCCGGCGGCAGCCTGTGCGCGCACATATGCGTCGATTTCCGCCGGGGTCAATCCGCTGGTGTCGCGGCCACCGACGACGACAGCTTTGTCGGTGCGCGCAGAAGGAGGCTCGTCGCATTCGAAGCTCACGCCGACGAGCCGATCGTCGACGCCGAGCGCGTACACGATCTCGGTCGCTGAGGGCAGCAGCGACACCAGGCGTTGCGGCAGTGCGGACATCAGGCGGGGTTCGTCGACGCACCGGACGGGACGATCCGCAGCACGCGCTCGTCCGTAGGCACAGGGCTTCCGTGCCCGTCCCGGTTGGTCGTGGTGAGCCATAGCGACCCGTCGGAGGCGGCCGAGACGGTGAGCAGCCGCCCGTAGCGCTTGCGCAGTGACGCGCTGAACACGCCGAGCGCAGGCTGGCCAATGCCGATCTGCGCTGACAGCAGTTGCGTCGCGTCTCGCGAGGTGACGAACAGCCGACTGTCCAGGATGGCGCAGCCGCCGGGGGACTGTGCGGCCGCGGGCATCGTCTTCGCCGGCACGCGGTAGCCCGTCGCTCGCCTGGGCCAGCCGTAGGACGCACCCGGTTGTAGCAGGTTGATCGGGTCGGACGCGACACCCGGACGGGTCTCGACCTCGACGATCTGGCCAGTGGCGCCGGTGCACAGTCCGTTGACCACCCGCTGACCGCTCGTGTACACCCGGGAGCCGCGCGTCGGATTTCCCGCGGCGGGCGCGCCGATGTCGCTCACCCGCAGCACCTTTCCGGCCAGGCTCTTCGGGTTCGCGGCATCCGCTGCCCGTCCGGCGTCGCCGGTACCGACAAGCAGGTCGCCGTTGACGGCGAAGGCGATCCGGCCGGTGTTGTCCGTCGTGCCGCGCGGGATCCCGATGAGCACCGGGGTCACTGGTCCGGTCAGGGTGAAGTCGACCACGCGGTTGTCGGTCGGCGTCGTGACATAGGCGAAGATCAGGTTGTCCTCCGCGTAATTCGGCGACAATGCGAGGTCGAGCAAACCACCGTCCCCAACGGTGCTCAGCCCGGTGATTGTCCGCACCGTGCGCACCGGCTGCCCCGCGATCGGCTGCACGCGGACGATCCGCCCAGTGGTCCGTTCGCCGACCAGCGCGGTGTGATCGGGCATGATCGCGATGCCGGTCGGCGCGCTGAGATTGGTTGCAACGACCGACGGATCCAGCTGCTTTGTGGCCGAACTGGACCCCGGAGTCCTCGGCGCGGCCGGTTGGTTCGGCGAAGCCCCGCCGGGGGCCGGCTGAAGCGGTCCGGGAGCGCCGTTCTCACCGGAGAACGACGGCTTGGGGCGCCATGTGGGCTCGCTGGCTTTAGCACCCGCGGTGCAGGCTGCAAGCAGCAGCACCGCGGCGACGCCGGATCCGGCCCGCAGCCGCCTCAGGTGACCCGTCCGCGTCATATCCTCAGTGTGCCTGGTGCGGCGTGCCCGCCGCGATGTGCCTGGTGCGGCCAGGTGCGGCGCCGCTAGCCTGGGATGTCGTGAGCCTGCCCGATACCGAGATCACCGTTTGCCTGCCCGACGACGAATTCGCTGTTGGGCTGGACTTGCCGACCGGCGTCCAGGTTGTTGTGTGGTCCGGTCAAGGCGAGGCGCCGGACGGGGTCGAGGACACCGATTTCCTGGTCGCCGAGTACATGGGTGGCGCCTCCGGGCAGGCGCTGCACCAGATGCCGGCATTGCGGGTAATCCAGCTGCTCTCGGCAGGTGTCGAACCGTGGCTACCGCTCGTTCCGGACGGCGTCACGCTGTGCAACGCACGCGGAGTGCACGGCGGGTCCACCGCGGAACTAGCCGTCGCCGGTTTGCTAAGTTTGCTGCGCGACCTGCCGCATTTCCACGACGAGCAGCAAGCCGCACGCTGGAGCCCGAGGACCGGCGACGAACTCGACGGCAAGCGGGTGCTGATCCTCGGAGCGGGCGATATTGGCCGCCGCGTCGCCAAGGCCGTCGGTGTTTTCGATGCGCAATGCACCTTCGTCGCCCGTAGCGCGCGCAATAACGTGCATGGAGTCGAAGAGTTGCCCGCGCTGCTTGCCGAGCATGACATCGTCGTCGTCACATTGCCGCATACGGCCGAAACGCACCAGCTGGTCGACGCGCGCTTTCTCGCCGCGCTGCCCGATGGTGCGATCCTGGTGAATGTCTCTCGCGGCCAGATCGTGGACACCGGCGATCTGGTCGCCGAACTGCAGACCGGCCGGCTGTCGGCTTTTCTGGATGTCACCGATCCCGAACCGCTGCCGGCCGAGCACCCGTTATGGCAGCTTCCGAACGTCCTGATCACCCCCCACGTCGGCGGCGGTACGCGCGGCTGGCAGCGCCGGGTCCGTCGCCTGATCCGCGAGCAGGTCGCTCGCCTGCAAGCAGGCGACGATCTGATCAACGTGGTCGGCGCGACCTACTGATCGCCCACAGCTGCGGGGGTACTTCGGCGCACCGGGTGCACCTGCGGTGATCTTCATTCACCTGTGCGGTCAGGGGTTGACGCGTGTATGACGGTTTGCCCGGCTGGGTTGGGGCGATCGGCGGCGCGGGCGGCGCGACGCGGCGCCTATGCGTGCCTGCAGTTGCCCTGGGCCGCCGATAATTGCCGCGGCCGCTCCCAGCCGGCCGGACGGCACTGGCTTCCAAATCCGCGACAACCCTCCGGAAGCGTCCCGGGGGATGAAGATCGCGGCACCGGGCGGCGCATCGGCGAAGCCGTGGGCGATCGTCATGCGCAGGATGCGCTGTGGCCGTTCAGATGGATGAAGATCGCGATACCGAGCGCGAAGGCACCACCCGGTCGGCCCACCGCTACCGCGGTCCGCGAACAGCGCTAGCGGCGCCGCGAGCGCCGTGAGGGTGCGTACTTCGGTGGCGCCTCGGCCACGTCGGGCAGATGCCCGCCGCTCGCCCGCGAAAGTGCTGCGAGGTCAGCGACTCGAACGCACGGCAGGCGCACCGCGCCGGCGCCGAGCACTGCATACACGGCACGCCCGCTCACCGACAGGCCGCGCACCTTGTCCCACGGGAGCGTCCGGCTGCCCAGCAGGGCACGGACCACCACGCCAGACGGATCGACCACCGTCGCGGTGCGTGCAATGAACGCGGCAGCGAGAATCGGGATGAGCAGCAACAGCATCCGCGGCCCGTACACGGCTCCGGCAGACTCGGCTCCGGTCTCGGCAAACGCCAGCGGCGCGACAGAGAACAGCAGGAACACGGCCACCAGGTAGGTGAGGCCCGGCAGCCGGAACACGCGCCGCCCCGATGCGTTCGGGTTCGCAGCACCGGCAGACATGCCCGCAACGGTAGCCGTAGGCTCTTGGCGTGAGTGAGCGCAGCGAAACGAGCCAGTGTGATCGGCCGGCCGGCCGGGCGAATGAGCGAAGCGAGGCTCGGTCGTGAGCGAGCGCAGCGAGCGAAACGTCGAGCACCGTAAGCCGCACAGCACGGTCGTCACCGACGGCATCGAACGGGCGGCGGCGCGCGGCATGCTCCGCGCGGTGGGCATGGGCGACGACGACTGGCGCAAACCGCAGATCGGCATCGCGTCCTCGTGGAACGAAATCACCCCCTGCAACATGTCGCTGAACCGCCTGGCCAAGAAAGCCAAGCAGGGCGTGCGCGGTGCGGACGGCTTTCCGATGGAGTTCGGGACAATCTCCATCTCCGACGGCATCTCGATGGGCCACGACGGGATGCACTACTCGCTCGTCTCCCGTGAAGTGATCGCCGATTCGGTCGAGACCGTGTTTCGTGCCGAGCAGCTCGACGGCGGCGTGCTGCTGGCCGGCTGCGACAAGTCCCTGCCGGGCATGTTGATGGCGGCGGCCAGGCTCGACGTCGCTGCGGTCTTCCTCTACGCCGGCTCCACGCTGCCCGGCCGTTACCAGGGCCGCGACGTCACGATCATCGACGCGTTCGAGGCGGTGGGGGCGTGCCTCGCCGGCCGGATGAGCCGCGAGGAGGTCACCGAGATCGAGCGAGCCATCTGCCCGGGCGAAGGCGCCTGCGGCGGCATGTACACAGCGAACACGATGGCCTCTGCGGCCGAAGCCTTGGGGATGTCGTTGCCGGGAAGCGCGGCGCCACCGGCCCCGGACGCCCGCCGCGACCACTACGCCGAGCGCTCCGGCGAGGCGGCGGTGCACCTAGTCGACGCCGGGATCACCGCGCGCACGATCCTGACGCGCGAGGCGTTCGACAACGCCATCACGGTCGTCATGGCGCTCGGCGGCTCGTCCAATGCTGTACTGCACTTGTTGGCGATCGCCCATGAGGCGCACGTCGAGCTCACCCTGGACGACTTCAACCGGATCGGCGACAAGGTGCCGCACCTGGCGGACGTGAAGCCGTTCGGTCAGTACGTGATGACCGACATCGATCGGATCGGCGGAGTCCCGGTCGTCATGCGGGCGCTGCTCGACGCGGGCCTGCTGCACGGTGATGCGATGACCGTCACCGGCCGGACGATGGCTGAGAACCTCGAGCTGATCGCGCCCCCGGATCCGGACGGCAAGATCATCCACGCGATCGCGGACCCGATCCACAAGACGGGCGGCCTCACCATTCTGCGTGGCTCCCTGGCGCCTGATGGCGCAGTCGTCAAGAGCGCCGGGTTCGACACTGACGTGTTCGACGGCGTCGCACGGGTTTTTGATCGCGAGCAGGCCGCGATGGAAGCGCTCGCGGCGGGACGGTTGCAGGCCAACGACGTCGTGGTGATCCGCTGGGAGGGTCCGAAGGGTGGCCCGGGGATGCGCGAGATGCTGGCGGTCACCGGTGCGATGAAGGGTGCCGGACGTGGTGCCGACGCCGCGCTGATCACCGACGGGCGATTCTCGGGCGGCACCCACGGCTACTGCGTGGGTCACGTCGCACCCGAGGCCGTCGACGGTGGGCCGATCGCGTTCGTGCAAGACGGTGACCGCATCGTGATCGACGCGCAGGCGCACACGATCGACGTCGACGTCGACGAAGCCACGTTCGCCGAGCGGCGGAAGAACTGGAAGCTGCCCGAACCCCGCTACACCAGTGGCTTCCTGGCCAAGTACGCCAAGCTCGCCCAGGGCGCCGAGACCGGCGCCATCACGAACTTCTAGGCGAGCGGTCAGGAGGAGAAGCGGAGCCGGCGGAAAGCGGTTGCGGGCCGGGCATCGGTGAGCGGTCGAGCCGGCGCAGCGGATCCGACCATCAGAGTGGCCGGGATGCGCCTGCGTACCGGGCGCTGCTTGTGTCGGCGCGGTCGATGACGACGCCCCACTGGGCGCCCTTCGCCTCGACGTCCCAGCCGGCACCGATGTACATCACCACGTGCTCGCTCCCGCCGGGGCCGTAGGCGAGGAGATCGCCCGGGCGGAGATCGGCAACGCTCACCGACGTGCCCACGCCCAGCTGCGCGCCCGAGAAGTGGGGGATGCCGATCCCGTTCTCGGCCCACGCCCTGCGGGTGAGGCCCGAGCAGTCGTAGCTGTTCGGCCCGCTCGTGGCGTAGACGTAGTCCTTGCCGACCTGGGAGAGGGCGAAGTACATGGCCTTCAGCGCCGGGGCCGGTGTCGCGGCCCAGATGCCGGCGAGCTGACCGCCGTCGGCGCCGGTGTCGGAGCCGACCACCTCGGCGAGCCGCTGCTGCTTCTCCGCGTGCTCGGCCTTCGGCTGTGTCTCCGCGCTCGCCGCCGCGAAGGCGACCGCGATGACGTCTGCGTCGGTGGGCGTCGCGAAGGCAGCGGCCAGCGCGGCGGCCGACCGGGCCGCTGCGAAATCAGCGGCCTTGAGCGCGTCGCCGGCAACTCGTGCGGCTTTCGCGATCGGGCCCGGCCCGGGCGAGGCGGGCGTGACGGGCCCCGA
>JBBQUT010000017.1:0-88026 GCA_038212215.1 Mycobacteriales bacterium | reverse complement strand
TCGCCGCACGCGCCGTCGCTGCCGAGGCGCTCACACACGGGCTGAACGCATTACTGACCACGAAACCGCGCATCGCCGTCTGCACAACCATAGAACCAATGCTCGCCGCAGCACACGACGCGACCGCCATGGCAACAAATCGTGAATCCCCGATAGTTTTGCACCCCCCGCAACGACCGTTCGTATGACAGCCCCGAAATTCACACCATGGCTTCGCAACCACGCCGGTTCGATGCTTGCCCATGCGTCGGTGTTCGGTGCGGTCGAAGCGGTCGGTGTGCCGCGGTCCGCCGCCGCGACCGCGCGTGCCGGGTCGGCCCGACCGGGCGGTGCGCTACTCATACCAGCGAAGCGAGGTGGCACGGCCAAACGGGACCGATTTGAGCGAAGGGCGACGCTGCGAGCCTCTGCATCCTGCCGGCCACTCAGGTGTGGCGGGCTGCTTCGTCGCGCCTGCGGTGTGGCGAGACGTCAGATATACGTCAAGTTTAGGACCTCGTCCTCTGGATTCGCGACGCACGGAGAACGACGATGAGGTCATGAGTTGGTCCCCCCGCGATCATCCCGCGGTAACTGAGCGCGCCGATGCGCTCTCGGAGTTAGGTCCGTTGGCCGCCCCGGGCAGCGGCAGACGTCTTGCGCCGTTCTTCGTTGTTGTCGCGATGACTGTAGCGTCACTGCCGTTCAATCCCGGAGTGAACACCGCGTCCACCGTCTTCTATATCAGCGCCGCGGCGCTAGCGATGGCTGCGATGCTGTGGCTGCCGTGGCGCCGTTATCCTCGATGGACGCAGGCCGCGATGGGGTTAGCAGCGCTGTTGCTGATCGCCGGGTATATGCGCACCGACAAAGGAGTGAACTCCCATCTGCTCGGGTTGATCCTCGTGCCGCTGATCTGGTTCGCGCTGTATGAGTTGCGGCAGTACCTATACATCGCAATCGCGGTCGCCGCTGCGTTGCTGAGCGCGGAGATGGTTCCGCTGCCGCCAGCCGATGACGTGCTGCGCGTGGTGGTGTTGCTCGCTGTCGCGCTGGTGCTGCTGCCCGGCATCCGCCGGTTGGTGGCCGACCAGCGCGTGACACTCGCCGTCGTCACCGAGAAATCCGCTGAGCTGCGGTATCTGGCATTGCATGACGGGCTGACTGGGCTGGCCAACCGAGCGTTGATCCTGGACCGCCTCGAACAGATCCTGGCTCGGGTGCGTCGCGACGGTGGCCAGTGCGCGGTGCTGTTCCTCGATCTCGACGGATTCAAAGAGGTCAATGACACCCTCGGCCACCAGGCAGGTGACACCTTGCTGCAGGCGGTCGCGGCTCGTCTGAGCAGCACACTACGTGAAGTGGACACCGCGGGCCGTCTCGGCGGCGACGAGTTCGTCGTGGTGCTGGACTGCTCGTCGAGCCCCCAGGCCGCTGAACTGCTCGCCCAGCGGGTGCTCGACGTGCTGCGTCAACCCTTTACCCTGGCCTCGGACCCCGACACCGATTCGCGTACGAGGCCTGTCACGATGACGGTGACCGCCAGCGTCGGCATCGCGCTCGGTCGCGGCGAGGGCGGCGCCGAGCTCATCCGCGCTGCCGACATTGCCCTCTACCACGCCAAGACCGCCGGCAAAGACCGCTACGAAGTCTTCCGCCCCGACCTGCGTCAGGAACAACGGCCCGGAAGCGTGCTCGACACCGAGCTGCGCGCTGCCCGCGAGAAGGAGCAGTTCCGCCTCGTCTACCAGCCGATCTATAACCTCGATGATCTCACTCTCGTCGGCGTGGAAGCACTCATTCGCTGGCAACACCCGACCCGAGGTGAGCTGGCACCGCAGGAGTTCCTCGCCGCACTGGAATCCAGCGGCGAGATCATCGAGGTCGGTCGCTGGGTCCTCGTCCAGGCATGCGCGCAAATGGCGCAATGGAGAACCGCCGGTAGTGACCTGAGCGTTTCCGTCAACGTCTCCGCCCGTCAACTCGAAGCCGACAGCATCATCGACGCCGTCCGCGACGCGCTCACCGCCAGTGGCATGCCGGCCACCGCGCTGACCCTCGAAATCACCGAAACTGCACTCATGCACGACCTAGACGCTATCGCCGGGCGCCTGAACCAACTCAAGGAACTCGGTGTGCACATCGCTCTTGACGACTTCGGAACCGGCTACTCCAGCCTGGCGTACCTGCAACATTTCCCCGTGGACAGCCTCAAAATCGACCGCACCTTCATCGACGCCATCAGTCGCACCCGCGACTCGGACGCGATCATCCGGACCCTCGTCCAACTCGGCAACGACCTCGGCGTGAGCACCGTCGCCGAAGGCGTGGAAACCCCCCAGCAACTCGACCACGTCCGCCGTCAAGGTGTTGATGAAGTCCAAGGCTTCTTGCTCGCCAAACCCCTCGACGCCGAGACATTGGACCGCCTAATCCTGCAACCCGTCCGGTCACGCCCGGCCCGGCCTACACCGAGCCACCCAGCTAGCACAGCTTGTTCCGCCTAGTCCGGGTACCGGCGTCGGCGTGTTGTCGCTTTCCGCGACAAAAAAACGGCACCGCAAGGATTACGGGCCGGGTGGGTAGTCGACTTTGCGCGACCTCAACGTTGAGGCGTTCAGTCAATGTTTTCGTTCGCAACCGCTCAGGCAGGACCAACGTCGGGCGCACGTCTTCCGAGCGGTTATCCCTATTATTCACACAATAACATTGCGTGAATAAAAGCGGGAATGAATTCCTGATCCTGTAAAGGGAGTCAACGCCATACATCATGATCTCACGAGGTAAAGCTACTTACCTAGCGCGACGCTAGCTCCTGACGTGCTTGGCGAGCTCAGCGACGGTCAGCGGCTTCAGTGTCTCGTCCCCGATGAGCACGCAGCTTGCCATGCCGTAGCTACGAGGAATCGGTGTCGGTGTGCTATACACCGATGCGCGGCGGTCCGGCACCAGCGTGCTGTATCAACTGTGGACGTGCAGTGACGCCGCCGGGTTGGTCTACGCCCAAGCCAGCGGCAGCGGCCCAAGGCCGCCGATCACCTGATCACCGTCAACGGTGTGCATGAGATCCACCGACGGGCGATGGCGCCGGTCTGGGAGGTCGCCCCACCCGGACGCCAAGCGCGGCCGAGGCACCCGGCGGAGTCCGCGAATGCGACATCCATCCCTTCGCCGGCGAGATGCGCCCGACCGAAATGGGCCGACGTCGCAGCCCAGCTCCCGAGCTGGGCCGAAGACGCGAACACCCTCACCGCGCAGATCAGCGCGCCCGCGAGCTACCCCTGGAACTTGCCGGCATCCACACCGTCTCGAGAAGGTTCATCCGTTCCTCGACGGCAACGGCCGCACCGGTCGCAGGGCGCTGAACCGCAACACCGACGTCATAGAACGTGCGTCCGGACTTGGAAACTTCCGCGGTTCCGGATCACCGGAATTACCTCTCGGCGGACTGGATGGGGATGCGGACCCGTAAAACGGTGTTTCCCGGTTGGGATTCGATGGTGATCGTGCCTGCGTGGCGTTCGACGACGATGCGTCGGGCGATGTCGAGGCCGAGACCGGTGCCCTTGCCGACGTCCTTTGACGTGTAGAACGCTTCGAACGCCCGGGCTGCCACTGAAGGTGACATGCCGACACCGGTGTCGCAGATCTCGACCACCACCGCGTCGCCCGCCGCGTGCGTCGCCACGCGCAGCGTGCCCGAGCCGTCCATCGCATCAATGGCGTTGTCGATGAGGTTGGTCCACACCTGGTTGAGTTCGCCTGGGTAGGCGTCGATCCGGGGGACGTCGGAGCCGTAGTCACGCACGATCGTGACACCGTCGCGCAACTTGTGTCCGAGCATCACCAAGGTGCTTTCGAGCCCGTCCGTGACATCGATGTGCTGCCTCGACGCGCGGTCCATCTGCGAGTACGACCTGACGGCGGCGACCAGATCGGAGACGCGTTGGGTCGACTCCTTCACCTCCGTAAGCAATGTTGCCGCCGAGAATGTGCTCGCTACCCATTCCAGGCCCGGCTCCAGCGCCGATCCGGCGAGCACCGCCGCCGCCCGCTCGCACCAGGCGAGGTCTACCCCGGCGGCAGCAAGCGGTGGGGCAATCATCCATTCGCGCTCGACGCCGTGGCGGGTGAGCCACAAGGACAGGGCATCTTCGTGGTCGGCGAGGGCTAGCGGGTCCAGCGCGATTGCCCGGGGTTCGATCTCACGGCGCAGCGCGTCGAGCGCGCCGAATTGGTGAGCCGAGATCTCATTTTGGGCGAGGCGGGCGAGTGAGGAGAGCAGGGTGCGGCACGCGTCCTCGAGGGCGTCGACTGCCCGGGTCGCGGCGGCTGCGGGGTTGTTGATCTCATGCGCGAGGCCCGCGGCGAGCGTGCCAAGGGTGACGAGGGACTCACGCTGGCGCGCCGTCGCCTCGATGCTGCGCGCGGTCCCGTACACCCCCTTGATGAGGTGCCCAGCGAACGGGAACCAAGCGTCTGACCGCTCCCGCAGCGCCGCGGCCGGCACGCGGAGCATTCGACCCTCGGCCACCCCCCTGCCGGTCGCGAGATAGACGCCGTGTTCGTCCCAGGCGCGGAACCCGCCCGCCCAGCGCCCCGGTGTGTCCATCCTCCCCAGTACGGTGTCTTCGCGCCCGATGTGGCGCATGAGGTCGATGGCACCGTCGATGAGCACCCACCAGAAGTCCGCGTGCTCACCCTCGCGGAAAAGCTCGACGCCAGGATGGATGCGCACTTCGTCGCCGGCCGCGTTCAGCTCCGCGAGCTGCCCGTCGGTCAGACCCTCGAAAAGGCCGAGCGAGCGGAGCTCATCGACGCGCATCAGACCGTGGCCAGGTAGCGGTGCACCAGGTAGACCGACATCGCACCTTCTCCTACGGCAGACGCGACTCGCTTCATCGAGTCGAGGCGCACGTCGCCGGCAGCGAACACGCCGGGCACGCTCGTCTCGAGCGCGAAAGGCGCCCGGGGCAGCGGCCACCGCTGGGCGTGCGCGGAACTCAGCAGGTCTTGACCTGTCACCACGAACCCGTTGTCGTCGCGGACGATGTCGGGGCCGAGCCATTCGGTACGGGGCGAGGCGCCGATGAACACGAACAGCCAACTCGATGCCACTTCCTCCGTGGCTCCTGAGTCCCGATCGGTGAGGGTGAGGGCCTCGAGGTGGCCGTCACCTCGACAAGCCGCCACCTCGCTGCGGTACCGCACCTCAATGTTGGGTGCGGAATTGATTCGCTGTTCTAGGTACTGGGACATAGTGTCCTTAAGCGTCGCGGCTCGAACGACCAGCACCACGCGCTTAGCGAAGCGGGAGAGGTTGAGCGCGGCCTGGCCGGCGGAGTTGGCGGCTCCGACGATGTACACGTCGTCGTCCTGACACTGACGGGCCTCGCTGGCGTCCGCGCCGTAGTACACCCCCCGACCGGTGAGCTCCTCCAGCCCTGCTGCCTGCAGGCGCCGGTAGGACACCCCCGTCGCCACGATCAGCGCACGTGCCTCGATCTCCCCCGTGCCGTCCAAAATCAGCGCCTGCACGGGCCCCCGGGTCTCAAAGCCGACGACATCACGGGCGAGAACCATTTCGGCACCGAAGCGAGACACCTGAGCGATAGCACGCTGCGTCAGGTCGGAGCCGGTGAGCCCCTTCGGGAACCCGAGATAGTTCTCGATCGCCGCGCTCTGACCAGCCTGGCCGCCGGGCGCCTCACGCTCCACAATGATCGTGCTCAGGCCCTCTGACCCTGCGTACACCGCGGCGGCGAGGCCAGCCGGGCCACCACCCACGATGCACACGTCGTAAAGCGGCTGCAGCGCGCTAGTGCGCAGCCCGAGCGCGCCCGCGAGATCGATGGTCGATGGCGCGCGGAGAACCTCGCCGTCAGGCACCAGCACGAGAGGTAGGTCGACCGAGGTTGCGTCGGCGAGATCGCGCAACCGCTGGGCCTCGGAGTCGCGCTCGATGTCATACCAGCGGTAGGGCACGTGGTTGCGCGCCAGAAACGTCTTGATCTCATAGCTGCGGTCTGACCACCGGTGGCCGATCACCCGCACGTCGAAATTGTGATCAGGATTGGCGTGCCGCCAGTCGGCGAGCAGGTCGTCGATGACGGGGTACAGCCGTTCCTCGGGAGGATCCCACGGTTTGAGCAGGTAATAGTCCAGGCCAATATCGTTAATCGCCTCAATGGCAACGTCAGTATCGGCGTACGCCGTGAGCAACAGCATCTTTGCGCCGGGCGCATGGGTACCGGCTTGCCCAAGCATCTCGATGCCCGTCATCCCGGGCATCCGCTGATCGGAGGCGATCAACGCCACCACCTGGGCGCGCAGGGCAAGTCTCTTCAGTACATCCAGCGCCTCGGCACCCGATGTCGTCCGCACGATGCGATAGTCGCTGCCGTAGCGCCTGCGGAGGTCCCGGCTAATCGCTGCAGCAACCGCGGGGTCGTCATCGACGGTCAGAATCGTCGGTTTGCTCATCAGATCAGCCTCAAGGCAGCCTCCCTGCCTCCCCGAGGAAGGCTGGAGCAACGAAAGAACCAGCAACCGCGCAGCATAGCTGAGACCGTCTCAATCTTCGCTGTGCGGCGATCGCAACGCCTGTGTCGCACGCGGGCGATCGGCGGGCGGCGAAACCCAGCCCCCGGCAGCTATCGGTTCGACGTGCTCGCGTTCTCCCATTGGCAGGGCAGCTGGGTCAGAGGTTCGTCTCGTCCGCCGGGACACTGGTCGGCAGCGGCGCGGCAGGGGTGCCGTCGAGGTCGCCGGCTGTCGGGCAATCGACGCCGATCGTGTAACTGGCCATGCTGATCGACCCGGCGGCGTGGCCGTCGACCAGTGTGGTGACCTCTTGGCCGCTGTCGGCAGCCAGTCCAGCGAGGTAGAGCAGCGGCAGGAAGTGGTCGGGTGTGGGGACGGCCAGCCGGTAGTCGCGGTCGGCGTCGAGTGACGTGACCTCAGTGGGTCGGTCGAGCAGGATCTCTCGCGCGTGGTCGTCGAAGCGCACGGCCCAGTCGTAAGCGCCCTCGGGCTGCGAGAAGTCGACCGCGCGCAGGTTGTGCACGATGTTGCCGCTGCCGACCACCAGGACCCCCTCGCGCCGCAAGGCGGCGAGCTTCTGGCCGAGCGCGAGGTGGTAGTCCATTCCCTTGTCTGCGTTGAGGGACAACTGCACGACAGGGATGGTGGCGTCCGGGAAGGCATGGACGAGGACGGACCATGTCCCGTGGTCAATGCCCCAGCTGTCAAGATCGCGACCGACCCACATCGGCTGCACCGCGTCGGCGATCTGCTCGGACAGCTCCGGCAGCCCCGGGGCCGGATACTCGATGTCGAAAAGAGCCTTCGGAAAGCCGTAGAAGTCGTGAATGGTGCGCGGACGGGCCATCGCGGTGACGGCGGTGGCGTTGATGTACCAGTGCGCGGAAACGACGAGGATGACCCGCGGCCGGGACACCGCGGCACCGAACGCCTGCCATGCCTCGGTGTAGCGGTTGCGCTCGAGGGCGTTCATCGGATTGCCGTGGCCGATGAACGCCGCAGGCATCATCGGACGGGTGTCGCTCGTCGTCATCGTGTCTCCTCGGGGCGCGGGTGAGGTGGGTCCTGACGGTGCACTGCTGCTCGAGCAGTGTCCCCCTCGCGACGCCCGTCCCGCGACGTCCTTGGCACTGCCCCCTTCCTATCAGTGACGACGCTCGGCCTCCGCTCACAACCGCGCCAGCTACCAGAACTTCCAGACCGGGCGGACGGCCGCAGCCGATGGAACCCCCGCATTCTCGAGCAGTTCGGCGTCCGCGTCAGCCAGCTTGCGACCGCTGTCGGCCAGGCGCTCAGCGTCCTTCGCCTGAGCGCCGGCAGAAATCTGTACACCGGGCAGCGCGGCGGCCACCGCCGTCCGCAGGTCGAGCCCCACTCCGGCCTGGCTGGCGACGGGGCAAACCTGGTATCGGGCAAGCAATGTGGCGACGGTCTCGGTGCGCTCGCGCACGACAGGTTCGTCGAAACTGAGCGCATATACCGGCAGATCGGCGATCGTGGTGGACGGTGTGCCGCTCTCCGCGAGGACTGTGTCGAGCACTCGCAGGCTCCGCAGCGTCGCGGAACTCTCGCGCGCCCGCCGCTCGGTGAGTTCGAGCCGCAACTGGAAGCGGGCCAGGCTTCCGACGGCCTTTGCCTGTCCCTGGGTGACGGCGCGTTCCAGATCGAATTGGGCGCGATCGTGACGCCGCTGGACGGCGCCGGAGCGGGACGCGATGCCGAAGGACAGCACTGCGCCGAACAACAGGGTGAGAATCGGGTCCTGCCACCAGGGCGTGTCGCTGCTTGTCTTGACCGGGTTGACGATCACGACCCGTTGTGGTCCGGACGGTGCTGGTGTCGCGGGCGTGCCCGCGGCGGCTGGGGTCAGCACCAACCAGGGCGCGCACACGGCTGCCACCGCGATTCGCGCGCGAAAGCTGCTTCGCTGCGATGGTCGGGTCACCAGTGCGGCCACCGCCTGCGACGGGCGACCCCGAGTCGGACGCGGGGGAGCACGGCAAGGACTTCGCGGTTGACGCTGACCTGTGCTTCGGCGGGACGGACGACGATGAGCCTTTCCTGACCGGCAACGAACCTGTTTCCGGCAACCGCGCACGCGGCGCGGGCCGCCGGGGTATTCGCGCCGGCCGGGTAGTCGGGAAGCCCGAGCTCGCTCAAGGTCACGGGGCCGGTCAGGTCCGCGGCGTCCGTGATGTCGACGGTGACGTCGAGCAGGCCGGGACCAGCGATCAGGTCGTCGAGGTCGGCACCGGACTGGGCCGCCATTGTGCGCAGCCGGGCGAGCGCAACGTCGGTGTCGTCGGCGCAGTATTGGACGGTGGCGTCCGGCGTCGATCCGGGCGTGTACCAACGATTGAGGTCAGTGAACTCGTCCCAGGAGCCGTCGGGCACAGCGCCGTCCAAGTCGACGTCGTCGGGCACGAGAACGTACTGCGGAAGCCCGACGTCCACCCGGGGTGGCTCGCTCACGTCCGAGCCGCACTGCGTTCGCCTGGCCGGCCAAGCCCGATCACGCTTGTTCGCTCACTACGTTTACTCATGTCCGAACTCGCTTGACGGCAGCACGCGCCGGGCTCGCCTTGCTCGCAGCAACGGTCTTGACCGCCGCCTTCTTCCGAACTCGGGGCTCGTTGGTTGCTTTCTTCGCGGCTGATGACTTTTTCCCGCTCGCGCGGTTGCCAGTTGCGCGCAAGCTGTCGATCGCGCGCACTTCGGCGAGGGCCTCACCCTTGCGGGTGACCGGATTCGTGCCGCTGGCGGCCTCGTACTCAGCGAGGGCGGCGGCGGCATGCGGACCGGCCAGCCAGCGTGCGCCCATTTCGGTTTCCGGTTTCCGGCCAACAGTTCGGCGCACCACGTCGATCAGCACGTCGACCTCGACGCCAGCGTCGAGCGCACTCGAGTAGGTGTGCCCTGCAAGCAGCGGTATCGGTCGACCGGCAAACGTCTGGGCGATGCGGTCGCTCCGCACCACCTCGGAGAACGTCTCGGCGAGCCGCCGCAACCGGGTCAGCGTTACTGCATTGTTCGGCTTCGGCTCGCTCGCGCCCCGTTCCCAGGCACTCACCGACTGCGAGCTCACTCCGGTCCAGCGGCCGATGTCTTCGTTGGACACATCGAAGGCCAGCTTGATGCGGCGGACCGAGCTCACCCGGTCGAGTAGCGCCGTCGACATCGCCTGCCCGTAGCGCGCCACTACAACCGGGTCGACGCCGCGACGCACCGGATAGGACACCGGCCTTTGCCGACCCTGCCGGATGCCGACCAGCGCCCACTGAAAGAGCCCGGCTGCGGGGTGGTCGTACACCGTGTCGAGTTGCGGCAGTCCAAGCAGGTGCGCACTCAGGTCGAGATCGACGGCGTCGGCGCCGGTTCGCGCGAAGCAGTCGGCGAGGCTCGCCGCGGCCTGCTCATAGAATGCAGTCAGCCCGCGCGCTGAGGCGACATTTCCGTCCAATGCTCCGTCAAGCAGCGCACGCACCCGAACCCGGACGCCGGAGTCGATTGTCGGCAGGCAGCTTGCCAGCAGTTCGAGCGGCGCATTGGCGCTCAAGAGCCTCCTGCACACAGCTGACCCGAGATTCAAGTCCATGGCTTCATCGTTACGCAAGTGATCTGAAAGTGCAAGTGATCTGAAAGTGAGCTGATGCCACAGTCGCGAGGACGGTTGGACGATGGTCGTCCTCCACGTGTGACTACGGTTGGACTTGCGGCCGATTTTTGACGCAATGCCCCTCGACATTAGGAGTGCGACGATGCCGAAAGTCTTTCGATTCACTGAGTACGGCGGGCCTGAAACCCAGGAGTTTGTTGATCTGCCCGAGCCCGAGCCGGGACCTAATGAGCTCCTCGTCAAGGTGCATGCGGCCAGCGTGAACCCGGTCGACTGGAAAATCCGGCTCGGGCTGTTCCAGGCGTTCGCGCCCCGCGAACTGCCTTCGGAATTCGGCAGCGAAGTGTCCGGGGTCGTCGTCAAGCTGGGTAAGGACGTCGAAGGATTTGCCGAAGGCGACGAGGTGTTCGGCAACCCAGCCCCGACCCACGGAGCGTTCTCCGAATTCACCGTGACGAGTGCCGCCACGACGGCGAAGAAGCCGGCGCAGGTCAGCTTCACTGACGCGGCAACGCTGGCGGTCGCCGCCGCCACAGGCTACGACGGCATCGTGCAGCTCGGTCTCACGGAGGGGCAGACCCTGCTGATCAACGGTGTAGGCGGCGGCGTCGGTGTCGCGGCGGCACAGATCGCGCGCGACTCCGGCATCGCCGTCTTCGGCACAGCGAGCGAGGCCAAGCGGGCGCTGGTCGAGTCGCTCGGTGCCACGCTCGTCGTCTACGGCGACGGTGTCGCCGAGCGGGTACGCAAGCTGCTTCCCGACGGTGTCGACGCGATCTATGACCTTGTCGGCGGCGACTCGCTGCGAGCCGTAGCGGACCTGGCCAAGGACCCCACCAAGATCATCACGGCGGCTGACCCGGGCACTGTTGCCGAATTGGGCGGGGTGCCAGTCAATCGCGACGGCACCGTGCGAGTTCTGGACGAGGTCGCCCGGCTCGTCGCCGAGGGAAAGCTCGACCCGCAGGTGATCGACATCGTCGCCTTTGACGACGCGCCGAAGGCGATCGCCTCGGTCGAGTCCGGGCATGCGCTGGGAAAGGTCGTCATTCAGGTCGTCTGAGGCGGCTCGTCCGCCGCCGGAGTCTTCCCCGCTGGTGCTCGCCCAGTACGCGCCAAACCGAGCATCAGCGGGGAAAGCACTGGGTCACCAGCGGGGAAAACACTGGGTCAGGCGAAGAACGCGGCGGAGCCCAGGATCCGGCTGACGACGATTTCGATCGCCACCCGCTGCGGGTTCTCGCGGGGCGGTCGGTACCGCTCGGCGTAGCGGGCCACCGCGTCGGCGACGTCATCGTCGTCGGCGCTGACGCGGCTCCTGCCCTCCAGGGCGAGCCAGCGCCGTCCGTCCACCTGGCACAGCACGACCGGCCCACCTCTCGCGGCGTTGCGCACTTTGCGGCTGGTCCGGCTAGAGATCACGCGCGCCAGTGCTCGGTCCGCGTCCCAGGTGAACCCGACCGGTGTCACGTGCGGCGAGCCGTCCGGGCGCAACGATGTCAGGGTCGCCAGGTGCCGGTCCCGAAGGAATTGCAGTGCGTCGGCCGTGAGTTGCCCAGGAGTAGCCGCCACTGCATCACGGTAACGGCCCGACGAGGGAATACTTGACGTCATGAGCCCAGTGCAGGAACTCGATCTCGAAGCGCTCGTCGGACGCTCCGCGGACGAGGCGCAAGCAGCCGTCACCGCCGCAGGTGGGACGCTGCGTACCGTGTCGGCAGGCGAGGCGATGACCATGGAGTACCGCGCGGATCGCGTGACGCTCCTTATCGAGGGTGGGCAGGTCGTCCGAAATCTCGGCATCGGATGAGGGCGCCACAGCAGGTCAGTCAGGCGGGCGTGCCGGCCGAGGTCACGATCTACGAAGTCGGCCCGCGCGACGGGCTGCAGAACGAGCAGACCACCGTCGCGGTCGAGATCAAGGCTGACTTCATCGCCCGCCTAGCTGACGCCGGGCTGCGCGTGATCGAGGCGACCAGCTTCGTGCACCCGAAATGGGTGCCGCAGCTCGCTGACGCCGATGAGCTGCTGGCGCGCATGACGCGGCGCGACGGGATCCGCTATCCGGTGCTCGTCCCGAACGAGCGCGGTCTGGCGCGGGCGTTGGACAACGACGTCCACGACATAGCGATCTTCGGCAGCGCGACCGAGACCTTCGCCCAGCGCAACCTGAACCGCAGCCTCGCCGGATCGATCGAGATGTTCGAGCCGGTCGTAGCCAAGGCCCGCGGCGCCGGCATCGACGTCCGCGCCTATCTTTCGATGTGCTTTGGCGACCCGTGGGAGGGCGCCGTCGCCGTCGACCAGGTGGTGGACGTGGGTGCACGCCTGCTCGGCCTGGGCTGCACGCAGCTGTCCCTGGGAGACACGATCGGCGTTGCCACACCTGGCCAGGTCACTGCGCTGCTGAGCGCGTTCGCGGCGCGGGGCATCGGCGCCGAGCGGCTGGCCGTGCATTTCCACGACACCTATGGTCAGGCCCTGTCGAACACCCTCGTCGCGCTGCAGCACGGGATCACGACGATCGACGCCTCGGCTGGCGGGCTGGGTGGTTGCCCGTACGCGAAGAATGCAACCGGCAACCTCGCCACCGAGGACCTCGTGTGGATGCTCGACGGTCTCGGCATCCAGACCGGCGTGGACCTCGACAAGCTGGTCCGGACGAGCCTGTGGATGGCGCAACAGCTGGGGCGTCCGAGCCCGTCACGCGTTGTGCGCGCGCTTTCGCGCTGACGCTCAGGCGCTGCGCACGAACGGCATCCCGAGCGGTGTTGCGCCGTTACGCAGTGCCCCTGAAGCGCTGGGCGGAACGACCGGCGTCGACGGCGCGATCGGGTCGAGGCGGCGATACGCAGCACCCATCGGCGGGCGCTGGTCGACCTCACCCTTGTTCGGCCACAGCGCTGCCGCCCGTTCGGCTTGCGCCGTGATGGAGAGCGAGGGGTTCACGCCCAGGTTCGCCGACAATGTCGAGCCGTCGATCACGTGCAGCCCGTCGTAGCCGTAGAGCCGGTGGTAGGCATCGATGACGCCGCTGCTCTCGGACGCCCCGATCGGGCAGCCGCCGATGAAGTGCGCGGTCATCGGGATGTTCATCAGGTCGCCCCAGGTTCCGCCGGCCATCCCGCCGACGTTTTCGGCGAGTTGGTCGGCGGCGCGGTTGGCCACCGGGATCCAGGTCGGGTTCGGCTCGCCGGAGCCTTGGACGGACGTCAGCCGCGCGTAACCCAGCCGGGTCTTCTTGCGGAGGACGGTGATCGAATTGTCCAGCGACTGCATCACCAACAGGATGATCACTTGCTCGGACCAGCGCCGCGGCACGAACAGCCGGGCCAGGCTGGGCCGGCGCAACAGCGACGACGCGAACTGCGCCCACCGGTGCCGACGGGTGCCCCCGGCAGTCAGGATCGAGTTCAGCAGGCCCATCGCATTGCTGCCCTTGCCGTAGCGGCACGGCTCGATATGCGTGCTCTCGTCCGGATGCCACGAGGATGTGATCGCGACGCCCTTCGTGTAGTCGTGCTCCGGGTGCTTCATCCGGACGCCGAGTAAGGCCTCGGAGTTGGTGCGGGTCAGATATCCGAGCCGGGTGGAGACGCGCGGCAAGGTCGTCGCCTGCAGCCGATGGAGCAGCTTTTGCGTGTTGTAGGTGCCCGCCGAGAAAACGACGTGCCGGGCCGTGAACGTCCGTCGACCACCGGAGAGCCACGACCCGGTTCGGACCGAATCGATGGCATACCCGCCGGCATGTAGCGCCTGGACACCGGTGACCGTCGTCAGCGGGTGGACCTCGGCACCGCCGCGTTCGGCCAGGGCCAGATAGTTCTTGACCAAGGTGTTCTTCGCGCCGTGCCGGCAGCCGCTCATGCACTCGCCGCAGTCGATGCACCCGGTGCGCGCGGGTCCCGCCCCGCCGAAGAAGGGGTCCGGCACGGTCTCGCCCGGGCCGGCCCCAAAGAAGACGCCGACCGGGGTCTTGCGGAACGTGTCGGCCTTGCCGAACTGTCCGGCGAGGCGGCGCATCTCGACATCGCTGGGCGTATCGCCCGGATAGGTCGTCACTCCGAGCATCCGCTTCGCCTGGTCGTAATGCGGGGCGAGTTCCGCGCGCCAGTCGGTGATCGAGGACCACTGCGGGTCGTCGTAGAAAGCCTGCGGCGGCTCGTACAGCGTATTTGCGTAGTTGAGGGAGCCGCCGCCGACACCCGCGCCAGCCAGGATGACGCAGTCCTTCAAGACGTGGATACGCTGGATTCCCGTGCAACCGAGCCGCGGCGCCCACAGGAAATCGCGCAGGTGCCACGAGTTCTTGGGCAGTGTGTCGTCGGTGAAGCGGCGGCCGGCTTCGAGCACGGCGACGCGATAGCCCTTCTCGGTGAGGCGAAGCGCCGAGACGCTGCCGCCGAACCCGGAGCCGATCACGACCACGTCGTAATCGTGATCTTCGGGAGGTACTGCGGGCGAGGGCATACCGCAGGCTACCCGGTAGTAACCACCAATGCCCTACTGCACCAGGCGCTTAGGGAACTTGGTCGCCGGAACCCGTGGACTCCTGCGCCTTGTCCACTGCCGTGTCGATCTGGTCGCCATGTCCGAACTTCGATTCCGCTGCGTCGCCGGCCTTCTGCAGGCCTTGGTCGACCTGGTCGTCGTGCTCGTCGGCCAGTTTCTTGATGTCGTCGAATCCAGGCATCACACGTCCATTCTGTAGGTGGTGCGGAGTTCTGGACCGGTCCCGCGGCGTCACCGGTAGCTCAAGTCTTAGCAGCAACCGAGTGTCAGCGAAGCATCGGCCGATGCGATCGCGGTCGTCGGTCGCGATCTGGGTAAAGTGTCCGCCTTTTCAGGATGGCTTGAGCGTGATTCATGGCGCGTTCATGTTCTGGACAGGAGTTGGACGTGCACCGTCCCTAGCGTCGGCTTCGACAGACAACCTGAGCTGAAGGAATGGTGATCTGATGGGGCGTAGTCGCCTTGTCCCCCTTGCGGCGCTTTTCGCCGCCGGGTCGGTTGCGCTCGCTGGCTGCAGTTCGAGCAGCAGCCCGTCCAAAACGACCACGCCAGCGCCCGGAGGCTCCTCGACCTCCACCGGCGGCACGGCCCCGAGCAGTTCGAGCGGCACCGGTGCCGTCAAGTGCGCGACGGGAAAGCTCGACGCGGCCGGTTCGACCGCGCAGACCAATGCCATGGACGGCTGGCGCAAGGCCTACCAGCAAGCCTGCAGTGGCGCGACCATCAACTACACGCCCAGCAGTTCCGGCGACGGGGTAACCGCCTTCAGCAACGCCTCGATCGACTTCGCCGGGTCGGACTCCGCACTCGACCCGAGCGCCGGTGAGGTCGCCAAGGCCACGAAGCGGTGCAAGAGCGCTCCGCTCGACCTGCCGATGGTCGTCGGGCCGATTGCGATCGCCTACAAGCTCAAGGGCGTCGCCAAGCTCACGCTGACCGGCCCGGTCGTTGCCCAGATCTTCCTCGGCAAGATCAAGACCTGGGACGACCCGGCGATCAAGAAGCTCAACAGCGCCGCCACGCTGCCGTCCACCAAGATCACGCCGTTCTTCCGCTCGGACTCCTCGGGCACCACGAAGAACTTCGAGAAATACCTGCAGGCCACCGCGTCGAGCATCTTCAAGAGCGAACCCGACAAGGATTCCTCGAAGGCCGGCTTCGCCGGTCAGGGCAAGGCCAAGTCGCAGGGCGTTGCCGCAGCTATCAGCGCGACCGAGGGTGGCGTGGGCTACGTCGAGTACTCATTCGCAGTGGGCGCGTCGCTCAGCACCGCAGCGATCGACAACGGCGGGGGCGCGGTAGACCTTTCGCCGGACACCGCCAGCGCGGCGGCCGGTACGGCGACGGTCACCGGCACGGGCAAGGACCTCACTCTCAAGATTGACTATGCCCAGAAGACACCGGGCTCGTACCCGCTTATCCTGGTGACCTACGAGATCGTGTGCACGAAGTACAGCGATGCCGCCGTGGGCACGCTGGTCAAGAACTTCCTGGACTACACCGCGAACGGTGGGCAGACCTCGCTCAAGCAGGAGGGTTACGCACCGCTCCCGGCGTCGCTGCAGACCAAGGTGAAGGCGTCGATCGCCTCCATCAGCTAGTTGATCCCGGCCCGCCGGTCATCGGACCTGTTCCGGTACCGGCGGGCCGGCCCACGCTTCCCACAGCAAGAGGACGCCTCATGGCTGACGGAGACATCAGAGTGGACAGGCCCGCCCCGCCCCCGCCGGCGGGGGAACCAGAGCCCATGCCGCCCAACGAGCCGACGGCGAACGGCGACGGGCCGATACTCGTCGGCTCGGCGCAACCGGTCGCTATGGCACCCGCCCACGATCGGCCCGTGTCGGGCGCAGGATCGGCGGCGCTCGGTGCGCCAAGGTCGAAGATGCGGCCCGGTGACCGGATCTTCGGCGCCCTGACCTCCGGCGCCGCAGGTTTTATCATCGTGCTCGTCGTCCTGATCGCGGTCTTCCTGCTGGTGCAGGCAGTGCCCTCGATCATCGATGACAAGTCCAACTTCCTGTTCTCCAACGACTGGAGCACGAGCAAGCGAGACCTGCGTTTCGGCGTCGCTGCACTGACCTACACCACGGTGCTGATCTCAGTCGTCGCGCTGCTCATCGCCGTACCGATCGCGATCGGTATCGCGCTGGCCATCACCCAGTACGTGCCGCCCCGCCTGGCCCGCCCGATCGGCTATGTCATCGATCTGCTGGCGGCCATCCCGTCGATCATCTACGGCGTGTGGGGGGCGCGCATCCTGTCGCCCAAACTCGAGCCGGTGCAGAACTTCCTGCAGCACCTGCATGTCATCCCGCTGTTCAAATCAGGATTTAGCACCGGCACGGTATTCGACGGTGCGGTCGTGCTGACCGTGATGATCCTGCCGATCATCACGGCGATCAGTCGGGACGTCTTCGACCGCACGCCGACAGCCAACAAGGAAGCGGCGCTCGCGCTCGGTGCGACCCGGTGGGAGATGATCCGGATGTCGGTGCTTCCCTACGGCCGCGCCGGCGTCGTCAGTGGTTCCATGCTCGGCCTGGGTCGTGCCCTCGGCGAGACCATCGCCGTCTACCTGATCCTGTCGAAGGTCAGCACATTCTCTTCCTCGCTGTTCAGCGGCGGCGAGACGTTCGCGTCCAAGATCGCCGGCAGTACCGACGGCTTCGGCCAGAACCCTGGCCCCTACATTGCCGCCGGGCTGGTGCTATTCGTGCTCACGTTCGTCGTCAACGCGCTCGCCCGCGCGATCGTGAACCGCCGGAAGGACTTCGTATGACCGCGACCGCCGCGCAGGTCGGGGCCTTCGCCCGCGCCTCCGGTAAGCGCCGCTTCACGAACGGCCTCGCCACGGTCGTGGCGTACGGCTGCCTGCTGGTCGCGCTCATCCCGCTGGTGTGGGTGCTCTGGACAGTGATCGACAAAGGCATCAGCACGATCCTGGACACGTCGTGGTGGAGCGAGACGCAGCGCAACAAGCAGGCGACCGATGCCGGCGGCGGCGCGTTGCATGCCATTGTCGGCACCTTGGAACAGGTAGCCCTGTGCACGCTGATCTCGGTGCCCATCGCCCTGCTGGTCGGGGTTTACCTCGTGGAGTACGGCACCGGTCGGCTGGCACGCGCCGCGACCTTCATGGTCGACATCCTCACCGGCATCCCGTCCATCGTCGCGGCGCTGTTCATCTACGCGCTCTTCGTGCAGGTCTTTCACGCCGGTTTATCGGGTTCCCTCGTGTCACTGGCCTTGGTCATCCTGATGATCCCGGTGATCGTTCGAGCTACCGAGGAAATGCTGAAGCTGGTCCCCAACGAACTCCGCGAGGCTTCGTACGCCCTCGGTGTGCCCAAATGGAAAACGATCATCAAGATCGTCATTCCGACGGCGTTCACGGGGCTCATCACCGGCATCGTGCTGGGAATCGCCCGCGTGGCAGGTGAGACGGCGCCACTGCTCATCCTGGTCGGATACGCGGACAGCACCAACGCGAACCTGTTCAGCGGTTTCCAGGGCGCACTGCCGACTATGATCAACTCCCAGTTCATCAATATCAACCAGGCCAGCGGTGCCACCGCGTATCACCTCGACGCGAACGGTAACCGGGTCGCAGGAGCGGCCGCGAACTTCGCGCCCGACCGACTGTGGGGCGCTGCCCTGACGCTGATCCTGATTGTGCTCGTTCTGAACATCGTCGCCCGTTTCATCGGGCGGTTCAACAAGGTCTCGAAGTAGGGAATTGCTGTGGCCAAGCGCATCGACGCCAACAACCTCAATATCTATTACGACAAGTTCCTCGCCGTGAGCGATGTCAACTTCACCATCCAGCCGCGCTCGGTCACCGCGTTCATCGGACCGTCCGGTTGCGGCAAGTCGACGGTGCTGCGCACGCTGAACCGGATGCATGAGGTCATCGCCCGGGCGCACGTGGAAGGCGAAGTACTGCTTGACGGTGACAATATCTACGGCCCGAACGTCGATCCGGTGAATGTGCGCCGCACCATCGGCATGGTGTTCCAGCGGCCAAATCCGTTCCCGACGATGTCGATCTATGACAACGCGGCGGCCGGGATCAAGCTCACCCAGAAGAAGTCCAAGAGTGACCTCGACGTGGCAGTAGAGAAGGCGCTGCGCTCGGCCAATCTGTGGGACGAAGTGCGCAACCGCCTCGACAAGCCCGGCGCGGGCCTGTCGGGTGGGCAGCAGCAGCGCCTGTGCATCGCGCGGGCGATCGCGGTCGAGCCGCAGGTGCTTCTCATGGACGAGCCGTGCTCAGCGCTGGACCCGATCTCGACGCTCGCGATCGAGGACCTGATCCAGGAGTTGAAGACGAAGTACACAATTGTGATCGTGACGCATAACATGCAGCAGGCGGCGCGCGTTTCGGATCGGACCGCGTTCTTCAATCTCGCCGGAATCGGGAAGCCCGGTCAGCTCATCGAGATGGACGACACGCAAACGATCTTCTCAAACCCGCACGACAAGCGGACCGAGGACTACATTTCGGGTCGCTTCGGCTGATGCACACCAAACCTGATTCACCCGGAAGCGCGACAAGGCACCTGGAACGAGGGCGGGATTGATGCGGGACGTCTACCACGACGAACTGGACGACATCGGCAAGCGGGTCATCGAGATGACCAACCTGGTGGCTGTTGCGATGGAGCGCGCGACAAGCGCGTTGCTCGATGCCAATCTCGCCCAGGCAGATCAGGTCATCGCCGACGACCGGCGCGTTGACCTGCTGCGTGAGGAACTCGAGGACCGTTCTTTCCAGGTCATCGCGCAACAACAGCCCGTCGCGACCGACCTGCGCGTGCTCATCTCGACGATCCACCTGGCGGCCGACCTGGAGCGGATGGGCGACCTGGCGCACCACGTGGCAAAGATCGCCCGGTTGCGCTATCCCGACGTCGCGGTTCCCGAGGAAGCTCGCGACGTCATCTCGCAAATGGGTAAGGTCGCCCGGTCGTTGGTGACCAAAGTCGCTGATGTGGTCGACGGTCGCGACATCGCGCTCGCGCAAGCGATCGAGGCTGAGGACGACTCGATGGACGCGCTCCGGCGCAAACTCTTCACCGTGGTGTTGTCGCCGAACTGGATGCGCGGAGTTGAAGCGGCGATCGACATGACCCTGCTCGGGCGATACTACGAGCGCTACGCCGATCACGCGGTGGCGGTGGCGCGTCGAACGATCTTCATCGTTACGGGTCGGCGCCCCGAACACACGTCCTGACCCTGCGAATTGAGCCTAGGACGTGAATGACGAGTCGAGTCTGCGTTCGCAGCCGCCGGACGAAGAATCGTTGGCGCTGGGCGATGTGGTCCTGGATCGGGCAGCCCGCCTCGTGCTGGTGCGGGGTAGGCGCCTGCAACTGGCGATGCAGGAGTACCGACTGCTCGACCTGCTGATGTCGCGAGCCGATCATGTGCTGCCGACGAAGTTCATCCTCGACGCGGTATGGGGGCCGGGTTTCCACGGCGATCCGTCCACCGTCGCCGTGCACGTATTGCGACTGCGAAAGAAGCTGGAACCAGATCCACGGGCCGGTCGGCACCTGCGCACCGTGCGCGGAATCGGCTATATCTTCGACACCGAACCGCTGGCAAGTTCGCACGATGTAGCTCGCTGAGCTCAGCGGCGTTCCCATTGCACATCGACGTCGTGACGCTCGAAGCCTGATCGCTCATACAGCCGCATCGCGGTGGAGTTGCTGTCGTCGACATAGAGCAGCGCCTGCTGGCAACCGCGTGCCCGCAACCAGGCAAGCCCCTGCAGCAGAAGGAACTTGCCCAGCCCGGTGCCCTGTGCGGACGGGGCGACCCCAAGCACGTACACCTCGCCGGCGCCGTCCGGATGAATCTTCGTCCAGTGAAAACCCGCGAGTTCACCACCGTGCCAGGCGAGCAGAAATCCGGCGGGATCGAACCAGGCTTCGGCCTCGCGGGCCTGCAGGTCCGCGAGGGTCCACCCGGCCTGCTCGCGATGTTCGGCAAAGGCGGCGGAATTGACCCGCAGCCACTCGTCCTCGTCGCGTCCGACCACAAACGGACGGACGTCGATGTGTAGCGGCGTTGCCGAGCTTTCGATGGGATCGGCCAGACTGCGGCACAGTTGATGGAGCACGCGGGCCCGCTCGAACCCGTTCGCTTCCAGCATCGGGGCCAACCGGCTGCGCGTGCCGTGCGTCCAGACGAGCACTGGCCGTCTCGCAGAAACTTCCAGCAGCGGCGCGAGTGCCTCGCCCGACGCGGCGATCTCCAACGAACCGCCGGCGAGCTGCGCGTAACCGACGAGTTCGTCGCCGCGGCGGGCAATGGTGTGCTGGACTAGCCGCGAGGTGAGCTGGCTAATCGCCTGGTCAGACAGTGGCGGCTGGCCGTCTTCGGCTTCGACGCGAGCGGCCAGGGCGCGAATGTCGCTGCGGGCGAGCGCATCCAGCTCGGACGGGGACGACAGCGCGATCGGCACGCCCGCAGGCTAGCGCGGCGCTAGCGGGCCGTCTCGGGGTGCATCGCGGCGGCGCGTGTGCCCGGTTCGACACCGACACGTTCGCCCCGTTCGCCCCGTTCAGTAGGGGGCCGGACAAATTTGTAGCCCACGTTGCGCACCGTGCCGATCATCGCTTCGTGCTCGACTCCGAGCTTGGCGCGTAGCCGCCGGACGTGGACATCGACCGTGCGGGTACCCCCGAAGTAGTCATATCCCCATACCTCCTGCACCAGGTGTGATCGGGTGAAGACCCGACCTGGGTGCTGGGCGAGGAACTTGAGCAGCTCGAACTCCTTATAGGTGAGATCGAGGGCCGTCCCGCGCAGCTTCGCGGCGTACGTGGTCTCGTCAATGGTGAGGTCGCCGATATCGACCTGCTCCGGGGACTGGGTCGTCGACGACGTCCGGCGCTCGATCGCCAGGCGAAGGCGGGCATCCAGTTCGGCCGGGCCCGCTGTGTCGAGGATCACGTCGTCGACGGTCCATTCGGCCGACACCGCGATGAGTCCGCCCTCGGTAAGCACCGCAATGCTCGGCACGGTAACCCCCATCGCTGTCAACACGCGGGTGAAGCCCCGGGCGGTCGCGAGGTCCCGGCGAGCGTCCAGCAAGATTGCGTCGCCGAGTGTGCGGTCCAATAGTGCAGATGCGTCCAACGGCAACACGGTGACTCGATGCGGAAGAAGGCCCAGGGCAGGCAATACCTCGGCCGTCGGCTGCCGGGCGGTGGTGAGCAGGGTGAGGTCCATGGGGCCTCCAAGGTCAGCGGATCGCTACGGTCGGCTCACTGCGCCGGTCTGTTCGCGCCGGCCTCGGTGCGGGCGGTTCTCAGGACCGGTGGAAAACACGACGGGCGGCGCTGCCCGGACGATCGTCCATTGAGGACAATACCGGGTGTGCCCGCCACTCACAGATTCGACCTGCACAGTGTCGCCTTGCAGACGTCTGATGGCGTAGCGCTGGCCGGGCTGCACTGGGACACGGGCCGGCGCGATCTCGGTTGCGTCGTCGCGCACGGATTCACCGGTTCCTCGCAAGCGCCGCAAGTCCGCGCGATCTGCCGCGAACTCGCGGAGCGCGGGATCGGCGTGCTCTCGCCGGACCTCCGCGGCCACGGCGGCTCTGGAGGACACAGCACCCTTGGGGCGGACGAGGTGCTCGACGTCGCGGCGTCGGTCGCGTGGCTACGTGGGCACGGTTACGAGCACGTCGCCGCGCTCGGCTGGTCGATGGGCGGGTCCGCGGTGTTGCGGTTCGGTGGCCTGTCGCCGCACGCGGCCGACGCGATCGTCGCCGTCAGCTCGCCCGGTCGATGGTTCGAGCGGGGGACGCGTCCGATGCGGATCGTGCACTGGTTGTGCGAGGCCCGCACCGGGCGCCTCGCGCTGCGGCTGTTGCGCCGCACGAAGGTCGATCCGGCCGGCTGGGTGGAGGTGCCCGATGCCCCGCACGAGGTGGTCGGCGCTGTCGCCGCGCCGTTGCTGATCGTCCACGGCGCGGCCGACCATTACTTCCCGATGGCGCACGTGGACTTGCTACGCGATGCCGCGCCAGCCGCTGAGGTGTGGATCGAGGCGGGGATGGGTCACGCCGAGAACGCGACGTCGCCCGAACTCGTCGCCCGGATCGCGAGCTGGCTGCGCACCGCCTGCGCCGCGCCGTCACCCGATGCCACGCCGCTCGTCTGGGACGATGTTGATCATGACTGACACGGCCGAGCAGCCCCGCGTCGCTATCGCCGACACCACCGCGAGTATCGCTGTCGCGCTCGCGGTCGGGGGTCTGCTCGCGATGGCCGCCACCGCCGGTGCGCCGCAACTGCTCGTCGCGGTCGCAGCCGTCCAAACGTTGCTGGCCTTCGCTGTCGTCTTCGGGCTTGGCGTGCCGGGATGGTTCGGCGCGCTGGTCATCGCCGGCCTCGCGTCATCGGCGGCGGACATGGTCGTCTCGCACTGGTCGCACGGCCGATTGGGGACGTTGCTGGCGGTGTTCGGACTGGCCGTGCCGGTCATGTTCGTGCATCAGCTCTGGCGGGGCGCGGCGCGAGTGCGGTTGCTGGACTCGCTTGGCACGATCGCCGTGCTCGTCCTGGCAGAAGTGGGCGTGAGCGCCCTGCTGCAAGTGCGCCACGAGTTCCCGGGACTGGTCGCACGAGCCGTGCTCGTCGTGGCGACAGTTGCTCTCGTCGTCAGCTACTTGCTGGACCTCGTCGCTGCATTCCCCCGCCTGGACCGCGATGTGCCGCGCGGACTGATCGCGGTGCTGGGTGCATCGGTCGCGGGCGGTGCGGCCGGGCTCGTGGCAATGCGCGGATCACTGGAGTTCGCGGGTGGCCGCGGAGCATTCGTCGGCGCCCTGCTCGGGGCGCTCGTCGCGGTGTTCGCCATCGCGATGGCTTTTCTCCAATCAGGCGTTGCGGTCGCAGAAGCCGGCTTCGCGCGCCACGTTCGTCCGGCGTTGACGGTGCTGCTGTCGCTGTGCCTGATGGCGCCGGTGGGATTCCTGCTGTGCTCGGCGTTGCGGGCTTGAGCACGCGCCGCCGATGCGGATCTTTGCGACCTTCGGGACCACATTGCTGTCGAGTCGCCAGCACGGTGATCCGCCGGTTACCCTGACGGCATGGGCATCGCGCTCTGCGCTGTGAGCACTGAGCTCACCACCCGCCGCACGGTCGACCTGTGCCGTGTGGGCAGCTGCCTGTGTCAACTGCACTGATCAGCTGACGCCCGCGCCACCGCGCCCAATCGTCTGCTCGTGCTGCCCTTCGTGCTGCACTGCCTGAAGCTGCACCCGCCCTCAAGCTGCACTCACACCGAATGGAGACACACCACATGAGCCGCGCTGACGTGCTCGTCTCGGCCGACTGGGCCGAGAACAACCTGAACACCGCTGGGGTCGTCCTCGTCGAAGTCGACGAAGACACCTCCGCCTATGACGGCGGGCACCTGCCCGGCGCCGTCAAGCTGGACTGGAAGACCGAGCTGCAGGACCAGATCCGACGCGACTTCGTCGACAGGGAGCAGTTCGAGGCGCTGCTGTCGGCCAAGGGCATCGCCAGTGACGACACTGTGGTGCTGTACGGCGGCAACAACAACTGGTTCGCGGCGTACGCCTACTGGTACTTCAAGCTGTACGGTCACGACTCGGTAAAGCTGCTCGACGGCGGCCGCAAGAAGTGGGAACTCGACGGTCGCGAGCTGTCCAAGGACTCGGTCTCGCGCCCCACGACGTCCTACACCGCGAAGGACCAGGACACCTCGATCCGCGCGTTCCGTGACGAGGTCATCCAGGCTATCGGCACGAAGAACCTGGTCGACGTCCGCTCACCCGACGAGTTCTCCGGCAAGCTCCTCGCTCCGGCGCATCTGCCGCAGGAGCAGTCGCAGCGGGGCGGCCATATCCCGACCGCACTGAACGTCCCGTGGAGCAAGGCGGCCAACGAGGACGGCACGTTCAAGTCCGACGACGAGCTGGCCAAGCTCTACGGTGACGAAGGCCTCGACGACGGCAAGGAGACCATCGCCTACTGCCGCATCGGCGAGCGCTCCAGCCACACCTGGTTCGCCCTGCACGAGTTGCTCGGTCACCAGAACGTCAAGAATTACGACGGCTCGTGGACCGAGTACGGCTCGCTGGTCGGCGTCCCGATCGAGAAAGGCGTCTGATATGTGCGGAGCACCCGCCCAGTCCCCAACGCTGCCCGCCGGCGTGGACCTGGAGAAAGAGACCGTGATCTACGGGGTCGTGTCCCAGGGCGACGCGCCGGTGCCTGGCGCGTACGTGCGCCTGCTGGACAGCACCGGTGAGTTCACCGCCGAGGTCGTGACTTCAGCGACCGGCGACTACCGGTTCTTCGCCGCTCCCGGAACCTGGACGTTGTCGGTCATGCACCGCGACGGCAAGGTTCGCGCCGAGGTGACCGCCGAGGCCCCCGGGCTGATCGAGGCCCCGCTCGCGCTCGGCTGAATCGCAATTGGGGGCAGCGCCTGGCCGCGGCGGCCGGGCGCTGCCCGCTCGGCGCGATACCCTGCAGCGCATGGAGATCGCCATTCTGATGCTGCTCGTCGCGACGTTCGTGGCGATTCTTGCGGCGTCGGGCTACATCCTGACCAAGTTGTTTGCCGGGCAGCGGTGAGCGCGCCGGACACGGCGGACCTGCGTTCCGGTGCGCCACTGCACGACGCATTGCTCGCGCTGCTGCCGCTCGTAGGGGCGTGGGTCGGCACCGGCGTCGGTGTCGCACCCGACGGTGACCAGTTCGCCTTCGGACAGCAACTCCGCTTCGTCCACGACGGGCGGCCGTTTCTCGCCTATGAGGCCCGTTCGTGGTTGCTGGACCCTGACGGGGGCGTGATCCGTCAAGCCTGGCGCGAATCCGGCTTCTGGCGACCGGGGGACGGGCCCGATGGCATCGATGTCGTCCTCGCGTCCAACACCGGTGCTGCGCTGCTGTACGCCGGTACGGCCGGTGACCAGCGCTGGCTGATCCAGACCACGTCGAGCGCCCATGCACCCAGCGCCAAGACGATCGACGCCGAACGGCGGATGTATGCGTTGACCGGCGAGACGCTCGCCTACGTAACCGAACTGGCTCCGGCCGGTCGGCCCTATGCCCCGCACCTGAACGCGACGCTTCTGCGCAACTAGGTTCTCGCGGCGATCTTCATGTGCGCGGTGGGGTGGGACGGCCCGATTGAATGATGATCGCTGCCGGGAGGGCGTACCGGACCAGACCCCGGCAATCCGTTCCGGTGGGCATGGAACGACCCCGAGTCTTGACCGCGCGTTGCGCGGGTCAGCTGGACGGGCCGACGACTCGGGGCCGGGTAGCTGCCTGGAATTGCTGGCCGCCGCGATCGCTCGCGAAGGGGCAGAGAAACCAGATGCCACGCAGTCCGTTGCGGTACAGCGGCTAGCGGACAGCCACCTCACGTGTCCTAGAAGTACTCAACTCTGGACCACCCCCTTTCTCGTGTACTGACACGGTACGACGCACCGGTAGGTAACGGCAACGGGGTTGCGCGAATCAGAAGTCGCAGAGCGCGCGGACCTCGGCGTCGATCACAGGTTTGCGGCTACGCGCCTTACCGTCGAGCTCGATGACGTCGACGGGCCCACGCACGCTGCTGATCACCCAGACGACCGCGGCGGCGTGCAGGTCCTCGACCGTCGCGAGCGTCTCGAAGGTTGCCCAGCCGACATCGGCAGCCCGCTCGAACAGCAGCTGCTGCGTGGTGCCCGCAAGGATGCCGGTGTCGCCGGTCGGGGTCGTGTGCAGCCCGCCGTCCAATGCCCAGACCACCGATCCGGTCGGTGCCTCCAGCACGGCGCCATCGGCCGCGACGAAGATCGCTTCGTCCGCGCCGCGCCGTTCTGCCTCCCTCTGAGCGGCCATGTTGACGGCATAGGACAGCGTCTTGACGCCGCCGAGTAGCCACGGTGCCTCTGCGAACGCGTCCGCGCTCAGCCCACGGGCGAGGCTCACCACTCGCAGGCCCTCGCGGCGCTGCCTGGGGTAGTCGGGCGGGAGCGGCGAGACGGTGAGCAAACCGGTCGGCCCGCCATCGGCCGGGCCGCGGGTCTGAACGAGCTTCAGCGCTGCCTCGCCGGCTACCGTCCACGCCCGGCAGGCCTGCTCGACGAGCGTCCGCCAGCCAGCCTCGTCGAATGGCATATCGAGTGCAGCGCACGAGCGGGCCATCCGAGCGACGTGCCGGTCCAGCTTGTCCACCCTGGTGTGTCCTGCGGTGTCGGTGCGGACGCGGCATCCCTCGAAGCAGCCGTCGCCGCGTGTCAGCCCGGCATCGTCGGCGCGGACGACCGGCGTGGCGGGGTCGAGGATGCCGTTGCCGAGGACACCCAGAACCTGCACCGCCATCGCGCGAGCCTATCTAGCATGGACGAGTGAGCGAGCGAACCAGAGTGATCGGACATCCGCATGCTCCGGTGGCCGGGCCGGATCTGACGGCTCGGCTGCATTCGCGCGGGTTGCGCCTGACAGCGCAGCGCGAGCGAATCCTGGCGGCGGTGCGCGCGCTCGGGCACGCTACGCCCGAGCAGATCAACGACGCCGTCGGTGGGGTCGACCTCACCACTGTCTATCGGACGCTCGAGCTGCTCGAGGAACTGGGCATGGTGCGCCACGCCCACCTCGCCCATGGTGCACCGGCCTATCGTCCGGCCGAGGACGACCACATCCACGTCGTCTGCCACGTCTGCGGGACAGTGGTCGACGTGGCGCCTGACCTGGTGAACGCCCTGGAGGAGCAGCTTCAGGCGGAGCAGGGCTTCGTCCTGGATCGCTCGCACTTCACCGTGTTCGGGCGTTGCCGCGGCTGCGCGGAACGCGACCGCACGGAACAAGCCTCGTCCCGGGAAGATTGACACCGACATGAGCACAAGCGTGCAGGCCGTTCCTGCATCCGGGCTGGACGCGCCACTGCCTTGGCACTACGGCGATCCGTTGCGCGAGCAGCGCACACTGGCAACCAGTGCGGGGGTGGTCGACCGCTCGAATCGTGACGTGCTGCAGGTCAGCGGAGTCGATCGACTGCCCTGGCTGCACTCGATCTGCTCGCAACACTTGTCCGCACTGCGCGACGGCGACGCCCGGGAAGCGCTCGTTCTCTCCCCGCATGGTCACGTCGAGCAGCATTGGCACAGTTGCGACCTCGACGGCGTCTTCTGGATCGACACCGAACCGGGTGCAGCGTCCGAGGTGCTGAAATACCTGCAAATGATGCGCTTCCTCAAGCGCGTCGAACCGGTGGACATGAGCGCTGACTGGGCCGTGCTGTCTCTCGTCGGACCGGCTACGCCGCAGGTGTTGACCGCGGCCGGACTGCCCGTCCCGGACGCCGAGCGCGTTGCTGCGCTGGACGGTGGCGGTTTCGTACGCCGGATGGCATGGCCGTCGTCGGACGCTGCCGATCTGATCGTGCCGCGCACGGCAGCGCCCGCCGTCCTGGAGCGATTGCACGTCGCCGGAGCCGCCCCGGCCGGACTCTGGGCCTTCGAGGCGCTGCGAGTCGAGGCCCGCCGGCCGCGCCTGGGCGTGGAGACCGATCACCGCACGATTCCACACGAGGTCGGCTGGATCGGCTCGGCCGTCCACCTGGACAAGGGTTGCTATCGGGGGCAGGAGACCGTGGCACGTGTGCACAACCTGGGCCGCCCGCCCCGCCGGCTGGCGCTGTTGCATTTGTCCGGGGAGTCGGACGAGTCCCCAGCAGCGGGCACCCCTGTCGAGGCCGGCGGACGCGTGGTGGGATTCGTCGGGACCGCCGTCCAGCATTACGAGCTAGGCCCGATTGCGCTTGCGGTGATCAAACGGACGGTGGGCAACGACGCCGCTCCGACCGTGAACGGCGCCCCCGTCGCGATCGACGCAGGTGTCGTTTAGCCGCTCGGTCGTCGTTTACGGTGGGCTGCGATGAGTGCCGAACCGCCTGCCGATCGTCGCGTTCCGCTCGATCCAGACGTCGATCTGCACGATGCGCGTAATGCCGCCGAACTTCGCCCGCGTGAGTGGAATCTGCTGCTGGCGGTCGCGGCGGGTGGCGTCCTGGGCGCCGAGGGACGCTACGGACTGGATGTGTTGCTGCCCCATGCGGCAGGCGTGTTCCCCTCGGCGACGCTGTTGATCAACGTGTCCGGTTGCCTGCTGATCGGGGTGTTGATGGCCGTTCTGGGGGCAGTGCGCGCGCCTCGCTTGGCGCGCCCCTTTCTCGGCGTCGGCGTCCTCGGCGGCTACACGACGTTTTCGACTTTCGCTGTGGACGTGGACCAGTTGCTGCATGCCGGACGGGTGATCGTCGCGCTGGGCTACCTACTGGCCACGGCAACCCTGTGCATGCTGGCCGTCGTGACGGGCTGGATCGGCACCAGGCGGGTGCTTGGCCGGCCGACCGAGCGCAGCGAGGTTCGGCCGTGAGCGAACGCAGTGAGCGAACCAGTGTGATCGGGCTTGGCCGGCCGACCGAGCGCAGCGAGGTTCGGACGTGAGCGTCGCGTTGTGGATTGCGCTCGGGGCGGCGATCGGCGCGCCGGCGCGCTACCTGAGCGACCGCGCGATCCAGAGCTGGCGCTCGACCGCCTTCCCGTTGGGGACGTTTACGGTGAACCTTGTCGCCTCGCTCGCGCTGGGGGCGCTCACCGGACTGGCCGGACACATCTCGACGGGCCTCCAGGCCGGGGCCGCGACCGGCTTGTGCGGGGCGCTCTCGACCTATTCGAGCTTCGGTTTCGAGACGATGCGCTTGGCCCAGACCGCGCGGCCGCGGCTGGCAGCCGGGTACCTTGCGGCCTCCATCGTCGCGGGTGCTGCCGCGGCCGCGCTGGGTTGGTGGGCCACGTCCACCGCTGGCTAGCGAGCGCAGGGCAGGATCATGGCTGTGCAGCTCGCCGAGGTAGCCGACCGGCTCTACGCGCTGTCGCCCGAGCATTTCACGGCGGCCCGCGACGCGGCCGTCCGCCATGCTCGCCAGGATGGCGAGCGCGACGTTGCTGCCGCTGTGAAAGAGCTGCGACGTCCGCCGGTGAGCGCGTGGGCGATCAACCTGCTGGCCCGCGAACGCAGTGCACAGCTCGAGGATCTGCTGAGCCTCGGCGCAGAGCTTCGCGAGGCACAACTCGCGCTGGCCGGCGCCGAGCTGCGGGCGCTGTCGACCCGTCGGCACCGCGTTATCGCATCGCTCACCCAGCAAGCACGCGAACTGGTACAAGGCGCTGGACACTCCCTCGCCGACGCGGCCGCCGCGGACGTTCGCGCCACGCTGGAGGCAGCGCTGGGCGACGAAGCCGCAGCCGCGGCGGTTCGTTCGGGGCGGCTGATGCGCGCGCTGAGCTCCACCGGCCTCGAGCCGGTTGATCTGGCTGGCGCGATGGCTGCTCCCGACGACGTCCGCCCAGTGCCCGCCCGTCCGCTCAGATCGGCGGCGCGCACGAACGAGGACCGCCACGCTGAGCTGACCGCGGCGCAAACCAGCGCACGCGACGCTCGCTCGACGCTCACCCGGGCCGGGGCCGAACTGGCTGCCGCCGACGTGTCGCTGGCCGCGGCCAGCGACAGCGCCGCGAACGCTCGCGCGCGGGTTGCCGAACTCACCGAGGCGCTCGCGCAGGCGGAGGCCGATCGTTCGGCGGCCGACTCCGAGCAGCGCCGGGCGGCGAAGGACCGCGACACCGCGAACCGGGCATGCGAGGCTGCTGAGCGCGCGGCGCAGCAGGCCGACGCGGCACTGGCCCGGCTGCAGAAGGCCAGGTCGCGGAAGTGACGACTGCCCGCGAACTGGCATCCGGGTGAGGCTGTTCGCAACTTCTAGACGCTCTGGCCGCACCATGGGGGCGTGTCCTCGATTACGCTCCCGCGCCGCCTCGCTGCACGTCTCGGCCCGATCTGGACGACGCGGCTGAGCAACCCCGGCTGGGCGGTGCTGCCGCTGCGCGCCTTCCTCGGTGTTACGTTCTGCTACGCCGGGCTGCAGAAGCTCGCCGATCCGTCCTATCTCGACCCAAACAGCCCGAGCTCGGTACTCGCTCAGATGCGGGCACTGCGGAGCCAGAGCCCGATCGGGCCGTTGCTCTCGCTGTCGGCCCATGCGCCGACGCTCGTCGCGCTGCTGATCGCGGTCGGTGAGCTCGCGGTCGGTGTTGGCGCGTTGCTCGGCCTATTGACCCGGCTCGCGGCCGTCGGCGGGTTGCTGTTGGCACTGAGCTTCTTCCTCACCGTGAGCTGGAACACAACGCCGTACTACTACGGGCCCGACATCGTCTTCATCTTTGCCTGGACGGTGCTACTCGCGATCGGATCAGGCGGCGTGTTGAGTCTGGACACCTGGCTACGTGACCGGGCGCGCGCTCGGTCCGGACTCGGTCGTGAACCCGCTGTCGTCAGCGTGTCGGCAGAGAAACTGAGAACCCTGTGCCCGCGGGACGCAAAGTGCGGGCTGGGTGCCGACGGAGCATGTTCCCGGGCGCGGGGTTGCCCGGTGTTCTCGTCCGCCGAGCGCCTGCCAGCTGTTCAGCGCGCGGAGTTGGACCGCCGATCGATGCTCGCTTCCGGCGTCGGCGTGGCCGGTGCCGGCGTCGCTACCGTGCTCCTAGCCGGTACGACGGCCGCGGTCGGGCGGTTGGTGCGCAATGACAAGGGCACCCCCGCGGCAGCGCAGAAGCGTCCCGTTTCGGGCGGTACGAGTTCCGGCCCGGCGACGGGGACGACACCGGCCGGCGGGACGACACCGGCCGGCTCGTCGGCGCCGTCGGGCACGGTGATCGCCCAGGCGTCGACGATCGCGGTCGGTCACGCGCAATCGTTCACTGACCCGACCTCGAACTCGCCGGCGTGGCTGGTTCACACGTCGAACGCGACGTTCGCGGCGTTCTCGGCGATCTGCACGCATGCGGGCTGCACCGTCGACTACGACTCGTCCACCAAGAGTTTCATCTGTCCGTGCCACGGCGGCACGTTCGACGCAGCGACCGGCAAGGTATTGCAGGGACCGCCGCCAGCGCCGCTCCCGGGGATCGCGGTGCAGGTCGTGAACGGCGCCGTGAGCGCAGGGTGACGACGAGCCGACGCGACGTGCCGGTCGTGGACGCCGGAGTCGAGGGCAACAGTCGGCTCACCGCGGCGAATGGCATGGTGCTGCTGGTCATGCTGGCTGTCGAGGGGGTCACCGTGCTCAGCGTGCGCCAGATGCTGACGCTGCACATCTTCCTCGGCGTGATGCTCATCGGCCCAGTGCTGTTGAAGACCGCCAGCACGGCGTTCCGCTTCGGGCGCTACTACCGGGGCGCGGCTGCGTACCGGGAGAAGGGTCCGCCGCATCCGGTGCTACGGGCGATCGGCCCGCTGGTCGTGCTTTCCAGCTTCGCGCTGCTCGCTACCGGAATTGCCCTGCTCGCCGTGTCCCCGGACGAGAACAGCGCCCTGCTGACGGCGCATCAGGCCAGCTTCGCGGTCTGGTTTGTGGTGCTGAGCGTCCACGTGCTGGGCCACCTCGTTGAAGCGGCACAAGTGAGCTGGCGCGAGGTGCGCACAGCGACCGGAGGCGGCGGGGCGCGCCGTCGCCGGTTGCGGTTCGTCGCGCTCGCACTTTCCCTCGGCGTCGGCGTCGGGGCGGCAGCGGCGCTGCTCCCGGCCGCCGCGCCCTGGACCAGCGCGAACTTTGACAACCGCGAGGGCGGCCATCGCTGATTCGCGTCCGGTCGGGAATGTTGCCGGGAGGTGCCTCGTTGGAGTCCACGTGCCGGCCTGACTCATGCCCCGGGCCTCAACATATGCCGCCACGAGCGGCCACTCGCCGAGAGGCGGCTGACAGGCCGGCGCCCAGCGTGAGCGTGGCCCCGTTCCGACAAGGAACGGGGCCACGCTTCATTTTCGACGGCGTGCGCACGGGCGTCGCGGTCGTGCGGCCCGGTCCTCCGCCGCACCGTGACGAAGATCGCGCTTGCTCGATGCTTGCAACAGCTAGCACCTGTGGCAGAATGGGACTTGTGATACCAGAACGCCCTAAGGAACAGGCCAAGCGCAGTGGTGCTGCGATCGGCGAATTCATCCGGGAGCAGCGCGAGCAGGCACAGGTTTCGTTGCGCCAGTTGGCTCGGCTCGCCGGGGTCTCCAATCCCTACCTCTCGCAGATCGAGCGGGGGCTGCGCAAACCGAGCGCGGACATCCTGCAACAGATCGCCAAGGGTCTGCGGATTTCGGCCGAACAACTTTACATCCGCGCGGGCATCCTCGAGTCACACGAAGGGGATCCGGCCGTTGTCGCCGCGATTCTGTCTGACCCGGTGCTTGGCGAGCGGCAGATGCAGGTGCTCATCGATATCTACGAGTCCTTCCGCCGCGAGAACGCTCAGTCCGCCGAGCCACGCGAAGAACCCGAGCCCACCGGAGAAGCCGCGCCGCTCGAAGAACCCGGGGTACCCGCCGTGACCGGCTGAGCAGCAGTTCACCACCACACACCAGATCGCCAACAAGTAGCAAAGAAGGAGCAACACCATGTCCATCACCAGCGACATCCGTTCTTACGCCGATACCGCCCTCGAGCAGGGCAAGCAGGTCATCGACCAGGCGCAGACCCAGCTCACCGATGTCACCGAGCAGGCCAACGGCATCGTGAGCAAGCTCACCGACACCGCTCTGGACCTCAACCGCACCGCTATCGACAACGTTTCGGAGTTGCGCAACAAGGCCACGGCAGTCTTCGGTGACCTGCTCGAGCAGGCCGAGAAGAGCTTCGACCTCGAGGCCATTCGATCCGCTGTCGAGCCCTACCTCGTACAGGCGAAGAGCTACAGCCAGAGCATCACCGATCTTGCCAACGATTTCTACGCCAGCGTGCGCAACGACAAGCGCGTCGCGAAGCTCGTCGACACTGCCGGGTCCGTGTCCGGCGTCGTCGTCGTCACCGTCCAGCAGAACGTCGTCAAGCCGGTCGTTTCGCTGACTAAGCGATCCTCCCAGCCGACCGTTGCACAGCGCTCCGCTACCAAGCGGACGGCGCCGAAGCCGGCAGCCGCCCGTCCGACAACAACCCGTCCGGCGGCAAAGAAGGCTCCTGCAGCGCCCCGCACTCGCAAGGTGACCACCACGCCGGCCACCGCGAAGGCGACCGCCCGCAAGAGCCCCGCGAAGAAGGCCAGCTCCTGAGCTGACGCAACGCCCTGCCTGCCCCGCCACCCGCTACTGGGCGGCGGGACAGCTATCTGCCCGGCCCCGCTTGCCCGGGTCATTTACGCTGGGATCGTGGACATCGTCGCCGGCCTCTACGACTGGACCAACCGGGTTTTGTTCTGGGGTCTGGTCGCACTGCGGGTGTGGGCGCTGGTGGACTGCCTGATCCGCAAGGCGCCTGCGTTCCCGGCGGTCGACAAGCTCACCAAGCCCGCCTGGGCCGCGATGCTGCTGTTCGGCGGCCTGTTCGGATCGGTGATCTCAACGCTGCCGACCGGCCCGATATCGCTGATCTCTGCCGTCATCGCCTGCGTTTACCTTGCGGACGTGCGGCCGGCCGTGCGTGAGGTCGGCGGCGGCGCCGGGCGCTAGCCGCTCTGCGACGCCGCCCGCAACGATCGCTCGCGGCGTGCGGCCAGGCACGCGAACAACGCGGCACCGATCAGGGCCAGCGCCGCCAAGCTCACTCGTTCGGCGGTGTGCTGCACAAACCCGGCGGGCGCGAGCACGCACGCGGCGACGCTCAGCGCGAGCACCCAGTCGCGGCGGGCGCGAATTGCGGTAGGAGCCAGGACCAGCACTCCCCAGGACAGGAACCACGGATAGAGCACCGGCCCGCACAGCCCGAGTGCGAGGAGCGCATAGCCCACGGTGTGTTCCAGCGGCCGTGCACGAACCGTGACCAGCAGGTAGGCCACCGCGGTGGCGCCAGCGAGCACCAGCGAAAGTCGTCCACCGGTCGCCAGATCGTCGAACGACGCCGACGTGACGATCACCGAGATGACGTCGCTGACCACGCTCGCCGGGGCGAACGGCGTGTGTTCCCGCGTCACCGTGCCGAGGTTGGCTGCCCAACCCAATCCGTACGGGACGCTCAACACCGACGCGATGAGAGCGGCGAGCGCCACTGTGGCGTCGCGCAGGGCGACTCGCCAAGCGAACCCGGGTTGCTGCCGGGCGCTGTGGGCGACGACCACGGCCACGACCGCGACGAGACCGATCGGTTTCAGACCTGCCGCGATGCATACGAGCAACAGGGCACGCGTCCACCGGCGTTGCGCAGCCGCGACCAGCGAGGCGAGCACAAGCGCGACGAACAGCGCGTCCAGATGCGCCGCAGACACCAAGTACAGCAGGGTCAGCGGATTGAGCACCGTCACGGCGATCGCCGACGCACGCCGGTGCCCGGCGAGTTCCGCAGCAAGCTGTCCGATTGCCACGACGCTGGCGACGGCCAGCGCGCGGAACAACAGGACGGCGGCGAGCGGGTTGTCGGCACCGACAATCACGAGCAGGTGTTCGAGGGCCGAGCCGAGCGGGCCTTGCGTGCTGGCGGCGCTGCGCCAGGTCGGGTCGATCGCGTTGACCAGGATGCTGTCGCCCAGCGCGGACGGTCCGTGGTGGTAGGGGTTGAGTTGGTTACGAGCCAGCAGGCCGTGCGCGACATAGCCAAAGACATCGGTGCTCAGCAACGGTGGCCCGAGCACGAATGGGAAGCTCCAGCTCGCCGCAAGCGTCCAGAGTTGTGCCTCGTCGAGCCTGCGCCCCCGGGCGGCGAGCACGATGAGCAGCCACAGGCCGCACAGCACCGCGATGCCGGCGAGCATGCTCAGGCCTGGGACGAGATCGCTCACCTCGTAGCCAGCGCGTGGCAACAGCCCGAGCCAGGTGTCGAGCGGCAGGGCGGCGGGCGCAGCGCCGATGCGAGCGCCGGCGAACATGGTGAGCGACGCTGCGGCGAAGCCGCCGACGCACAGCAGCACGAGAGGTCGCCTCGCGATGCGCTCGCGAGCCTGCCCGAAGCCGTGCAGCACCTTCTCCACGAGATCGTTCATGGCTTGCGTGCACACCCCCGCGCTCCGGCGGCTCAGTATGCCGTGCGCTCCCGTACCCGATGCTGACAATTCTGTGGCGAGTTGCGAATGTCGCGAGCGCAGGGTGGACGTTGGTGGGCATCGTGACCACCGCAACCGTCCAACACAAACCGCCAGGGAGCTCTCATGTTTCGTATAGCAGTCGTCGCCGCCGCCGCAGGCGCCGTCATCGTCGGTGCCGGTTCCACGGCGCTCGCCGTGTCCGGCGGGACGCAAAGCAGCCCCGGGCAGCCCAGCGCCGCTTCCGGACAGCAGCACAGCGGCAAGCAGGCCGGGCGGGGCAAGCAACTGCGCCGGGCGCTGCGCCACATCGCGCACGGCGAGTTCGTCACTACGGACCGGACTGGCGCGTTCGTGCACCACGACGCGATCGTCGGACAGGTCACTGCCGTGTCTGCCACGTCAATCAATGTCAAGGCCGCAGACGGCTACGCCAAGACGTTCCTTGTCAACGGTTCTACCCACGTGCGCAAGCGAGTGGCCGGTGCGGGGCAGGGGAAGGGCGCACCAGCCAAGATCGCCGACGTCAGGTCCGGTGACCAGGTCGCGGTCTACGGCACCGAACCAGCGACGGCCGGGGCGAACCCGAATGCAGTGATCATCGTCGACGGGCTCAAGAAGCGGTGACCCCAGCCCCACTGCTCGCCGACGGTGCTGCGCCGTCGGGTGGCGGGGACGTGGTGCCGTCGGGTGGCGGGGACGTGGTGCCGTCGGCAGACGGAAATGTGGTGCCGTCGGCAGACGGAAATGAGGTGCCGTCGGCAGACGGAAATGACGTCGGCAGGCGCACCGTGAAGCGGGCGCCGCCCTCCGTCGCATGGCCCGCCTCGATCGTCGCGTTCAGCCGCTCGACGAGCCCCTGCACGATCGCCAGGCCCAGTCCGGTGCCGACCTGGCGGATCCCTCGGTAGCGGCGGAACAGCTCGCCGCGCCGGAAGGCCACCGCGAGATCGTCCTCGGACAAGCCGGGACCGCCGTCACGAACCTCGACCCGGGCGTGCCCCCCGAGATCGGTACTGACCGACAGCACGATCGGGGCACCGCGCGGGGTCACGCGCAGGGCGTTCTCCAGCAGCCCGTCCGCGATCTGCCGCACGCGCGCGGCGTCGGTGTAGGCGTGGGCAGCAGTGGCCTCCAGGCGGAACTCGACGTCGACCGCCGCGCACCGCGCGTCCCATACCATCGCCGCCGAGCGGGCCATCTCGGCGAGATCGACCTGTCCCGGCTCGATACGGAAGTCCTCGGCGTTGAGCCGTGCGAGATCGAGCAGGTCGCCGACGAGGCGGTCCAGCCGTTTCGCCTCGCCGACGAGCACGCCGCCGACCTCGGCGATCCGCTCGGCCGGGACGACGCCGTCGGCGAGGGACTCGGCGTATCCGCTGATCGCCGTGAGCGGGGTGCGCAGATCGTGCGAGACCGACATCAGGAACTCACGCTGACGTGCTTCGGAGAGCGCCAGCGCGCCGGCCAGTGAGTTCACCGCCCCGGCGACGTCTGCGACCTCGGCCGGCCCCTCGACTGGCACTGCGATGTCGCGACGTCCCTGGGCCAGGGCGTGAGCGGCGGACGCGGTGCGTCGCAGCGGACGAGCCAGGCGCCGCGCGAGCAGGAACCCGCCAAGCGCGGCGACCCCGGCGCCGATGACGGTCGCCAGCAACACCCGCCGAACCGCGGCGTCGCCGCCTGCGGTCGCGTCCGAGCCGGGCTGGATGAGCACGATGCCGCCGCCGCCGCCAAGCGTGGGACGAGCCTCGAGATAGACGTGTCGGCCACGGACGGTCCGGCTGGCCGAGACTGCGCGGCCGGCCCGGACGGCGGCGATGTCGCGATCGGTGATGGCCGCGCGCATGAGCGGGTAGGTGCTGATGACCCGGCGGGCGTGTCCATTCGGCCCAACGCCGTCGGCCGGACGAATCAGCCCGTAGCGCACGCCGAGCACGGTGAGTACCCGCCGGGTGCGGGCCTGCGCCAACAATCCGGCTGAGCTCCGATCGATAGTTGTCTGGGCAGCGTCGGCAAGCCGACTCAGCGTCCGACGCGCAGCGCGATCGTCCGCCGAACGGATCAGCCCGATCGCCAACACGCTCGCCAGCACACCGGTGAGCGCGGCGATCGCGACGCACAGCAGAGCGAGCCGCCCGGTCAGCGACCCGCGCCGGCGAGTCATGCGCGAGCCGCGCGGGTCTCGACCGAGTAACCGACGCCACGAACGGTCCGGATCGGGCTGGCGTCGCCTAGCTTCGCGCGCAACTGCGCGATGTGCACGTCGACGGTGCGGGTGCCGCCGACCGAGGCGTATCCCCAGACCTCGCTGAGCAGCTGCTCGCGGCTGAACACCCATCCGGGACGGCGCATCAGGAAGGCGAGCAGATCGAATTCGGTCGTGGTGAGCGCCATCTCGTCGTCGTTGACGAGGGCCCGGCGCCGGCCGACGTCCAGGCTGACCGCACCGAGCGACAGCGCGGCCTCGTCGTCGCCACGGTGCCGGGTGCGGCGCAGCACGCTGGTGACCCGCGCGGCGAGTTCGCGCGGCGAGAAGGGTTTGGTGATGTAGTCGTCCGCGCCGAGCTCGAGACCGACGATGCGGTCGACCTCGTCGTCGCGGGCGGTCACGAACAGCACCGGTGTCCAGTCGCCTGCAGCGCGCAGCCGGCGGCAGACCTCGATTCCGTCGATGACGGGCAGCCCGACGTCCAGGACGATCGCGACGGGACGCAGCGCCTGCACCGCATCGAGCGCGGCGTCGCCGCTGCTCTCGACGTGCACGCCGTAGCCGGCTCGGGCGAGGTGCATCCGGATCACGTCGGCGATGGCGGCCTCGTCCTCGACTACGAGCACGAGGCCGCGGGCCGTCCCGGGCTGAGCCACCTGTTCACGGTAGCCGCGGCAGGCGGCACGCAAGGTTAGGCGAAGATCAGGGCAAGGTCAGCAGGACGGGGGCGCATGCCGCCGGGCCGAGCCGCCAGCCGCGAGCCGCGAGCGTGGTCCGCTCAGGCGGACGATGCGCGAAGGCCTTCAAAAGCGAGCGCGGTGACCGCGTCGGCGAGGGCCATGGCTGCGTGTTCGGTGCCGGGGCGTACCCACTCGACCAGCGAGTTGACCATGCCGAACAACAACCTGGCCGTCACCTTCGCATCGGTACCCGTGCGCAGGTCGCCCTCTCGCGTCGCCTGCGCGACGAGGCCGGCGGCGAGTCGGTCGAGGCGGCGCCGGCGGGCCAGCGCGTCGCGCTCGACGGGGCTGTTGCCCCGCACGCGCAGCAGCAGCGTCACGTATGGGACGTTCTCGACGAGCACCACGACGCTGCGACGCAACAGCGATTCAAGGCGCTCCAACGCGGGCCCGTGCATCCGGCGCACTTGCGCAGCGGCGTCCTCGAGGCCGTTGAGTGCCCGGTCGAGCGCGAGGCCGAGCAGTGCGTCCTTGCTCTGTACGTGGTGATAGATCGCGGATTTGCTGATCCCCAGCCGCTGGGCGAGATCTTCCATGCTCGTACCGTCGTAGCCGCGCTCGTTGAACACCTCGACGGCAACAGCGAGCAGGGACTCGACGTCGTAGCCAGGACGTCCGCGGCGGACGGCGGTCATGAGTGAGCTCCGCGAGCGAGTGGCCCATGGGTATGGCCTTCGGCGGCCGGAGCGAAGCGGAGGGCGGTCATGAGTGAGCTCCGCGAGCGAGTGGCCCATGGGTATGGCCTTCGGCGGCCGCAGCGAAGCGGAGGGCGGTCATGAGTGAGCTCCGCGAGCGAGTGGCCCATGGGTATGGCCTTCGGCGGCCGCAGCGAAGCGACGGGCGGTCATGAGCGAGCCAGGGTGTGCGAGCGCCCCCGGAACTCGGCGATCACCTCGGCGCCACGGCGTACGGTGACGTCGTAAATGCCAGAACGCCCGAAGCGGGTGCGCTCGACGGCGTCGGCGATGAGCTCGTCGCCGAGGCGGGCCGGCGCGACGAAGACGATCTCGGCGCCGGCAGCGACGGTGACCGGGCCATGGCTGTTGCATGCGCAGGCGAACGCGGTATCGGCGAGGGTGAACACCAGCCCGCCGTGCGCTATCGCGTGGCCGTTGACCATGTCTTCGCGCACCGTCATCCGGGCCACCGCACGACCGGCGCCGTACTCGAGGACTTCGATCCCGAGGGTGCGCGATGCGACGTCGGCCGCCATCATCACAGAGACTGCGTCGGCGGAGCGCTGGATCTCCGGCACCGGGTCAGGATAACGTACTGAACGATCGGTCAGTAATTACTGGAGGTATTGGTGACAGCGGATTTGACGAGGGCATTGCCGAGCTACGTCGGCGGCTCCTGGATGGCGCCGCAGGACGACGGGCAGCCCGTCCACGATGCGATCGACGGAACGGAAGTCGCTCGCATTTCATCGGCAGGCATCGATATGGGCGCGGCGCTTCGCTACGGCAGGACGGTCGTCGGGCCGGCGCTGCGTGAGCTCACCTTCCATGAGCGCGCCGCGATGCTGAAGTCGCTCGCCTTGATGCTGCGTGAGCACCGCGAGGAGTTGTACGCGTTGTCCGCGCACACCGGGGCGACGCTGTACGACTCGAAGTTCGACATCGACGGCGGCATCGGCGTGCTGCTGAGCTATGCGAGCAAGGGCAAGCGTGAGCTGCCCAATGAGCGGTCCTATGTCGAAGGTGCGTCCGAACAGCTCGGGAAGACCGGTGTGTTCCTGGGGCAGCACATCCTCACGCCATTGCGCGGCGTGGCCGTGCAGATCAACGCGTTCAACTTTCCCGCGTGGGGCCCGCTCGAGAAGTTCGCGCCCGCGTTCCTTGCCGGCGTGCCGTCGCTGGTCAAGCCCGCGTCGCAGACCGCGTACCTGACCCACCGCCTGCTCGAGTTGATCGTCGAGTCCGGGCTGTTGCCGCAGGGTGCGATGCAGCTGGTCTGCGGCAGTGCCGGTGACCTGCTCGACCATCTCGGTGAGCAGGATCTGCTCGGCTTCACCGGTTCGGCCTCGACCGCGCAGCGGTTGCGCTCACACCCGTCCGTCGTGTCGCGCTCGGTGCGCTTCAATGCCGAGGCAGACTCGTTGAACTGCTCGATCCTCGGACCGGACGCGACCGCCGGGACGCCGGAGTTTGACCTGTACGTAAAGCAACTCGTCACTGAGATGACCGTCAAGGCCGGGCAGAAATGCACCGCGATCCGGCGCGCGTTCGTACCGTCCGGTGTCGTCGTCGACGTCGTCGACGCCGTGTCGGCCAGGTTGGCGAAGATCAGCGTCGGGAACCCGGCGGCCGAGGGCGTGCGGATGGGGGCCCTGGCGAGCCTCGAGCAGCGTGAGGAGGTACGCCGCTCGATGAAGGCGCTCACTTCGGCCGGCACCCTGGTGTTCGGCGACCCGGATCACGTCGAACTCGTCGATGCCGACGCGACGCGAGGCGCTTTCGTCTCGCCGATGCTGGTGCGCTGCGACGACGTCGAGCGCCCCGAACCACATGAGGTGGAGGCTTTCGGGCCGGTGTCGACGGTGCTCGGCTACACCGACACCGCGCACGTGATCGAACTCGCCGGCCGGGGCCTGGGCAGCCTTGCGGGCTCCGTTGTGACAGGCGACCCGTCCTTCGCCCGCGACGTCGTGCTTGGCACCGCCGCATGGCACGGCCGTCTGCTCGTGCTCGACCAGGAGGCCGCGCCTGAGTCGACCGGCCACGGTTCGCCGATGCCGGCGCTGATCCACGGCGGGCCGGGACGAGCCGGCGGCGGCGAAGAGCTCGGTGGGATCCGCGGCGTACTGCACCACATGCAGCGCACCGCGGTTCAAGGCAGCCCGCGCATGCTGTCGGCCATCACGAACCGGTGGGTGCCCGGCACCGAGCGCAACACCGCCGACGAGCACCCGTTCCGCAAGTCGCTTGCCACGCTACGAATCGGCGACACCGTGAGCGCCGGTCCGCGAGCCGTCACTGTCGAGGACATCGAGCATTTCGCCGAGTTCACCGGCGACACTTTTTACGTCCACATGGACGACGCCGCGGCAGCCGCGAATCCGTTCTTCAGCGGACGGGTCGCGCACGGCTACTTGGTCGTGTCACTCGCAGCGGGGTTGTTCGTCGATCCTGACCCGGGGCCGGTGCTGGCGAACTACGGAATCGACAACCTGCGCTTCCTGACGCCGGTGTACCCCGGCGACGAGCTGTCAGTTGCCTTGACCTGCAAGCAGATCACACCGCGTGGAGACAGCGCGCACGGTGAGGTGCGTTGGGATGCCGACGTCACCAAGCAGGACGGTTCATCGGTCGCGCGCTACGACGTGCTAACGATGGTGGCTAGAGAGTGGCCGGCATGACCAGTCTGGAAACGCACTTCGACGAGACGATCGAACACGAACATCGCATCGAACCCCGCGACTGGATGCCAGACGCGTACCGCAGGACGATGATCCGCCAGATCGCGCAGCACGCGCACTCGGAAATCATCGGCATGCAGCCGGAGGCCAACTGGATAACGCGGGCGCCTTCCCTGCGACGTAAGGCGATTCTCATTGCGAAGGTGCAGGACGAAGCAGGGCACGGAATGTATCTCTATTCCGCCACCGAAACGCTCGGGGCCGACCGTGCGGATCTCACCGACAAGCTGATCAACGGTCGACAGAAGTACTCGTCGATCTTCAACTACCCGACGCTGTCCTACGCCGACGTCGGCGTGATCGGCTGGCTGGTCGATGGCGCCGCAATCTGTAACCAGGTGCCGCTGTGCCGCTCGTCCTACGGGCCCTACGCGCGGGCGATGATCCGGATCTGCAAGGAAGAGTCGTTCCACCAGCGTCAGGGTTACGAGTTGCTGATGACGATGATGCGCGGCACTGACGCGCAGCGCGCCATGGTGCAGGAGGCGACGAACCGGTTCTGGTGGCCCGCACTGATGATGTTCGGACCGCCCGATGACCAGTCGCCCAACACCGAGCAGTCGATGGCGTGGGGGATTAAGCGACACACCAATGACGAACTGCGGCAGCGTTTTGTAGACATGTCCGTGCCGCAGGCGGCCAAGCTCGGCGTGACGTTGCCGGACTCGGAGTTGCGCTGGAACGCCGAGCGCGGGCATCACGACTTCGGTCCGATCGACTGGATCGAGTTCACGGCCGTCATCAGGGGCCACGGTCCCTGCAACACCCAGCGCGTGGCACATCGCAAAGCCGCGCATGACGACGGCGCCTGGGTGCGCGAAGCGGCGAGCGCGCATGCCGCAAAGGGGCGGCCATGACCGAGTTCACCGCCGAGGGCGGGCACGGCGCGGTGCCGGTGAGCGGCGTGCCGGTCGCGCCCGATCCGGAGGTCGTCAAGTCCGACTGGCCGCTGTACGAGGTGTTCCTGCGTGGAAAGCGTGGGCTCAACCATGTGCACGTCGGTTCGCTGCACGCCGCCGACGCGCAGATGGCGCTGCACCACGCACGTGATCTCTACACACGCCGTAACGAGGGCGTGTCGATCTGGGTGACAGCGGCGCGCGACATCACCGCATCCAGCCCGGACGAGAAGGATCCTTTCTTCGCGCCGTCCGGCGACAAGGTCTATCGGCATCCCACGTTCTACGACATCCCCGACGACGTCCCCCACATGTAGGTAATGATGAGCCACGACACCCCGTACGACGGGCTCTCCGAGAACGACGATCACCGTTGGGCCTATGGCACCGGCTTCACCGATCCGCTCGAGGGAATCGACACGTCCGTGCCGTCCTACGTCGACGGTGTCGCGCTCGGTGCGTACTGCCTCATGCTCGGCGACGACGCGCTGATCTACTCCCACCGCCTGCAGCAATGGATGACCTGCCTGCCCGAACTGGAGGAAGAGACGGCAATCGCGAATATTGCGCTTGATCTGCTTGGCCAGGCACGATTGTTGCTTGCGCGTGCAGGTAAAGCCGACGGCACCGGACGCTCCGAAGACCGGCTCGCCTACTTCCGCGACGAGGTGGACTTCCGCAACGTCCGCATCGTCGAACACCGCGACAAGGATTTCGCCGAGCTCGTCGGGCGGCTGCTGGTTTTCGCGTCTTGGCGCCTTGCCCTCTTCGAATCGCTTGCTGTGTCTAAGGATCCGGTGCTCAGTGCGATCGCGGGCAAGGGCGTCAAAGAGCTGACCTACCATCGCGACTACGCGGCGCAGTGGGTCGTGCGGCTAGGCGACGGCACGGAGTTCTCCCGAACCCGGATGCAGGATGCGCTCGCTTCCTTCTGGCCGCTGGTGGACGAGCTCTTCCGAACCCATTCGGTCGAGTCTTCCTTGCCTGGTGTCGCGGCTGATCCCGCAACTGTCCGCGGCGAGGTCGACGTGGTTCTCGACACCGTGTTCGCAACGGCCGGCCTGCAGCGTCCCGACAGCGCTGCGATGGCAGCGGTTGCCGGACGCACCGGCAGGGACGGAATCCACACCGAAGCGCTCGGCTACGTGCTCGCTGAACTGCAGAGCGTGGCGCGCGCGCATCCGGATGCGACATGGTGAGCACCGCGTGGGATATCGCTGCCGAAACACCGGATCCGGAACTGCCGATGCTCACCGTCGCAGATCTGGGAATTCTGCGTGCCGTCCAGGAGGATGGCGACGGCGTCGTCGCCACGATCACGCCGACCTACAGCGGCTGCCCCGCCATGCACGAAATCAGCCACGACCTGCGACACCGACTGGAGTTGGCGGGCTACGCACGCGTGGCGGTCCGCACGCAGCTTGCTCCGGCGTGGAGCTCGAACTGGATCACCGCGCAGGGCCGCCGCAAGCTGGCCGCTGCCGGCATCGCGGCGCCGCATTCGCTCGGGATGCGCGCCGGCCCGATCCCGTTACGGCTCACCGCCCGTCCGGACGCCGTCCTGTGCCCGCGCTGCGGGTCGGGGCAGACCGCGCAGACAGCCGCCTTCAGCGCGACGGCGTGCAAGGCGCTCTACCGCTGCGTCGCGTGCAGCGAGCCATTTGAATACGTCAAGGCGATCTGAATGGCGCGCACCGACTTCTTCGGGCTGACGGTGGCAGGTGTGGACCTCTTGACCGACGACTCGGTGGCCGTGACATTTGCGGTTCCCGATGAGCTGCGAGCGACATTCGCCTTTGCCGCAGGGCAATCGCTGACGCTGCAGCGCGGCGTCGAGCGCCGGTCGTACTCCATCTGCGCGCCTGCCGGGCGGCCACCGCGCATCGGCGTGCGTGAGGTCGCAGGCGGCGCGGTCTCGGGTTGGCTGGTGCGATCGGTTCGTGTCGGCGACGTGGTCGAGGTGCAGGCGCCGTCCGGTTCGTTCACCCCCGACCTCAGCGAGCCGGGGCACCACGTGCTTATCGCGGCCGGTTCGGGAATCACCCCGGTGCTCTCCATCGCCGCCTCCGTGCTCGCCGCGCACGCCGACTCCACGGTCACTTTGCTTTACGGCAACCGCCGCAGCGACTCGGTGATGTTCGCCGACGACGTCGCCGATCTGAAGGACGCGTACCCGGTGCGCATGCGGTTGGTACATGTGCTGTCGCGAGAACCGCAGGAGGTCGAGCTCTTTTCCGGACGTCTCGATGCGTCCAAGCTGCGTACGTTGCTGCCGGTGACGGTCGACGTCCCCGGCGTGGACCATTGGTGGCTGTGCGGGCCCTTCGGCATGGTGCGCGACGCGATCGACGTGCTTGCCGAGCTCGGTGTCGATTCGTCACGCGTCCATCGCGAGCTGTTCTACGTCGAGGACGAGCCACCGGCCGAGGTGCACCACGAAGACGGCGCATCCGGACCTGGCGCCGAGGTGACGGTGATCTTGGACGGCCGCAGCACCACCGTCACCGTCGCCGCGGGTGTGCCCATTCTCGACGCCGCACAGCTGGTGCGCCCGGATCTGCCGTTCGCCTGCAAGGGCGGTGTGTGCGGCACCTGCCGAGCCATGGTCACCCTGGGCGCTGTCGAGATGCGCCGCAACTACGCGCTGGAGCCGAATGAGACCGACGCCGGCTATGTGCTTACGTGCCAGGCATTGCCGACCACGGATACGGTGCGCGTCGACTACGACACGTGACTATGGCGGTGGTCAGCACGCAATACCCGCGGTGCGATAGCCCTTTCTTGCGAGCCTTGCTCAGCCGACGGCTTCGTCGGGTTGTTCGTCGAGCATTCCGGACGCCGTCCGCGGCGCCGGCTTGGGACGGCGCGGTTCACGCACCCCGGCCGAGCCCGGGTCTCGCTCGACCCACTGCATGACCACAGACCCGATCGCCACGGCACGAACACCTCGACGACCGGCGCTGCGAACGCACGGGTGAACGATCTGCGTCGAGGGCTCGGTGTCAACGTCCAGCCATAGCTCGCGGATGAACGCTGCATCGCACGACGCTGAGGTCCGAATGCACGACGAGTACCCGCTCCCTGGATGAGCATCGTCACGCGGGTGGAGAACGGGTTGAGCGCACGTCGTACCCTGCGCTGAAACGGGCCCATGGCGGCGACCGGCCCCACCTCTCAAAACAGCGACAGTTGCGTCGGGACGGGCTTGCGAACGGGCAGTTTCGGCAAGGAGCGCGGGCCGCCACCGCGTGTCGCCCAGGCGTCGGACACCCGGGATTCGCTCGCTCGCGGTGCTCGGATCTCCTCCGGCTCGACGTCGGCGAGCACGCGCAGGGCCTCAGCCGCGGTCCAGGTCAAATTCTGCGCTCGAAAGACCGTGCCGACCGGACCCGCGCTGAGCGGCAGCACTCCGGGCCCACATCGCAGATCGAACCCCCCGAAGACATCGTCATGCATCCTCATCACCTGGCAATTCAGTTCCCACGCTGCACGCGCCTGTGGCGCAGCGAGCCGGCTCGCGATGGCGGCGCCGAGTCGGGATCGGACCCGGGAAAGGTCGTCGAACGCCGCAGCGGCGCTGCCGAACTCCGCGAGCAGTCGGGCGGCGCTTCGCGGCCCGATCCCGCGCACCCCCGGCAGGTTGTCGGACGGATCCCCCCGTAGCGCGGCGAAATCGCGGTATTGCGTCGGGTGCACACCGAGCAGGGTGACCAGCCGGTCGGCGGTCATCAGCGGTGACGCCTCGACCCCTCCATTGATGATCCGCAGCACGCTCGTCGTGTCGTCGATGAGCGCGAACGCGTCGCGGTCCGAGGTGACGACGACAGTCGACCAGGCGTTGCGGCGCGCGAAGGCAGCGGCCGACGCGAGCACGTCGTCGGCCTCGAGACCGTCCGGCACGATGACGGCGACACCGAGTTCGCGCAACACCTCGGCCGCACTTTGGAGTTGGTCCACGAGAGTTTCCAGCTTGTCGACGCGGTTGGCCTTATAGCTCGGCCACCGCTCGCGCCGTGACGAGCGATCGGCATCGTCGAAGCCGACTACGACAGCTGCGGGACGGATCCGATCGACGGCAGCGACCAGTTGGCAGAGCAGCCCGCGCACGGCCCACGTCGGCCTGCCGTCGATGGTGAGCATGCCGGTGCGGGCCTGCGCGTGGTAGCTGCGGTGCACCAGGGAGTTTCCGTCGACCGCAAGCAGCACTGAACTCACCACGGGTTCACTCTGGCACATCGGTGCGACGGGGTCGGTTCGATCTATTGTGAAATTCGCGTATAGTTAAAGCGGTACTACCGCTCAAAATCCGAAGCGGAACGCGCGGGGGAAGTCAACATTGGCGCAATGACCACGGTCATTGCGCAAGGAGACAAGCCCCGTGAAAAGTATGCGCATGCCCCCGCTCACGATGGCGCACGTCCGTGACCATGCCGGTCGGCGCCATATCACCCGGTCCGTAACCCGATTGCTTACCGTCGCTGTTGCTTCAGCAGTGCTTGTCGCCACCGGAACCGGTCCGGCTGACGCGTCAGGATGGCCGGGGGTGGCTGTCGGCGTACACACAGCAGCGCGTACGTCGACCTCGTTCACCGTCGCGCTCGACGTCGCACCCAACGCCACGTGGTACCGGGTCACCGCCTCGACGGTCGAGTCCGACATCTACTACGCCAACATCAACCGCTACAGCCCACAGCGCGTCACCACCGGCGCAGCCGCACCGCGGATCTACGTACCGGTGGGTTACACCTCCGCCACGTACTACTACCGGGTCGCGACGATCAACGGACCGATTATCCGGTGGTCTAGTGCCTACCAGTACGTGCACCTGATGCCGCCCGTGCCCACGAGGCTGGGCGTAACGGTCGGATCCAGCGGCACCTACCTGGCGTGGTGGTCGCCGTCGACCACCGGCTTCGGGATCCAGCAGGCCACCGATGCGGCCTTCACCACCGGGCAGCGAATTTACACGACAACCGACAACACGCGCCGCTTCACGCCGTACGACTTGCGCGCCGGAGTGCGCTACTGGTTCCGCGTCCGCGCAAGCAACGGGTTGGTCTTATCTAGCTTCGGCCCGGCTGTCACGGCCGTCCCCATGTCGTCCCCGCAGCATCTGCGGGTGCTGACCTACAACACGCTCAGCGTGAACTACGACGGAAATATCGAGAACGGCAGTGTCCTGGCCCCCTGGTCTCAGCGCCGCGCCGGTGTCGTCTCCCTGCTCTCCGGGGCCTCTGCCGACGTGATCACAGTGCAAGAGGCCGGCGGCAACGTCGCCACCTCCGGTAATTACGTTCGTGAGGTCGACTCCATCGCGTCCGGACTGGGCAGTGGGTATGCGCTTGCCAACACTGATCACGGAAGCAACCCGGGACCGAATCAGAACAGCCCGTACATGAGCAATTACGTTCTCTACAACCGTTCCACCGTCACGCCACTGGGCCCGGGTGGTCACTGGATGATCGGGTACTCGGTGAGCACGGCTTACCAGTTGTTCAGGGCGAACAGCAGCGGTGCGACATTCCTGTATCTCGGCACGCACCTCACCTCGGTCCGTGGACCGGTAGGCGACAGCGAACGGAAAATTGAGGTCGACAACATGATTGCGCTGGCACGTGCCTACGCGAGCAGCCATGGCGTCACGTCCACCATCTACGGCGGAGACATGAACTCGTGGCCTGACCGCTACCTGACCCTAGACACGCCTGGGCTGGAGATGCAGACGCATCTGATCTCTGACGCATTTGGCGCCGCGCAGACCCACTACAACGCGCAGTACGGCAGCATCAACGGTTATTTCCGCCAGGCACCGCTGGGCGGCAGCGCAGACCGGTTGTTCGTTTCCAGCGGTACTGCGGTGCGGGCGTGGGGCCAACTGCTAGACCTTTCATATGGAGCATTCGTCGGCGTCATTCCCTCCGACCACAATCCGGTCTACGCCGACATCGATCTGCCCTGATCGCCCGGTGGGCAGCGTGGCTCGGGCGTGACCAGCGGCGACACCGGGGTCGTCGTCCCGGCAGATTCCTCGGGACGGCGCAGCAGCGCCACGCTGGGCCGCGCGGTCGTGGCCGACGCACTACGCGGCGTCGACCCAGTCGGCGCTCTCGACGCGGAACGCGAGACCAACTGGCGAAGCGGCTACATGGGCCACTTCCGCCGCCTCGTCCAAGCCGGTTTGGCTTCTCGCGAGGCGGCACTGACAGTGGCCGGCGACGGTCTGCAGTCGGTGCACGCTCGGATGCACTACCGCGACGGCAGCAACGTCGAGACCCCACTCGCGACGTCGTCCTTCGACCGCACCCGACCGTCGCTCTCGACTTTCGAGGTTCGCGGCTCGGGGAAGCCGGACCCTGAGTTCAGCCTGCCCTACCGCGGTGAGCGGTTGGCGGGAAAGGCCCTGGCGCGCCGGCTCGAGTTGTGGACGACAGCGGGCGTCATGGAACCGTCGGCTGCTGAGCGGATCCGTACGGTGCTGGAGCATCCCGAATGGCTGCGGCTGGACGGTCACACCGTGGTGGTACTCGGCGCCGGTGCCGAGATGGGTCCACTGCTTCCGCTGCTGCGGTGGGGCGTTCGCGTCGCAGCGCTTGACCTGCCGCGCCCGGAACTGTGGCGGCGTTTGCTGACCCTTGCTGCGGGACAGGCCGGAACTCTGTTGGTTGCGACGCACGCCGACCGGGCTGGCAACTCCGAGCCTGCACAGCGTTGTGGCCTCGACCTGTTGACCGACTTCGGTGACGCTGCCGAGTGGATTCTCGGCCTTGCGGGTCGGTTGGTTCTAGGCAACTACGTCTACGCCGACGGGGTGATCAACTTGCGGCTGTCGGCTGCGGTCGACGCCCTGACGGTGGGCCTGCTCGAGCAGCACGATGACCTGGCCCTCGCATTCCTCGCCACGCCGACCGACGTGTTCGCGGTACCCCCCGAAGCCGTCGCCCACGCGCTGCGGGCCTACGACGACCGGTCGCGCCTGGCCAAGCTCGTCGGCCGGCCACTGCGCGCCATCTCGGCGGGACGGCTGCTGAGACGGCCTTACGCGCCTGGAGTCACGCCAGGCATCCATGATGCGCTGGTGCTGCAGCAGGGTCCCAATTACGTCCTCGCCAAGCGCGTGCAACGCTGGCGAGCGAGTGTCGCGCGTGCCGCCGGTGTCACCGTGTCGATGAACATCGCGCCGCCCACCAGAACCCGGTCGGTGCTGAAGAATCGTGCGCTGGCCGCGGCCTACGCCGGCGCGCATCGGTTTGCCGTCGAGGTATTCGAGCCGGCGACCGCGAACACGCTGATGGCTGCGCTTCTCGTCGCCGATCTGCAGACCGGCGGTGGGCCGGCACACGATCAGCCGTGGCAGGACGAGGCGTATGCCGCGGTACACGGTGGGCTTTGGCGCTGCCCGTATCAGCCGCGCAGCGCCCTCGGGTTGGCCGCCGTGCTCGGCTACGGCTCGGCGCGCTAGCGGACGCCCGGGGTGAGCCGCACTTGATTTCCGGAAGGCATGTCGATGAGCAATCCGGACTCAACCAGCGGTGCGACCGCCAGATCACCGAGGCGATAGCGCCCCGAGCCCGGCATCGGGAACGGGTTCGGGTGCCCGGTCAACAGCAAGACTGCGCAACCGTTCGCACAGCGGTAGGCGGTGATGTCCTGCGGATCGTCGGCAGGTTCGACGTGGGCTTCGGCGAGCGACTGGTGCCGCATGCACACCGGGCAGTCGACCCAGAGTTGGCTCTCGGTCGGTGCCGGGTCCAGGCCGGAAAGCCCGATGACCTCACTCGCGAGAAGTGGGTGTTGCGCCACGGCGTCCGAGCTCGGCATCGCAGCTCCTCGGGGCGTCGCGTGTGAGTTGATTTCCGGACGGCAGTGCCGCAGCGCATCTCCAGGAGCATAGGGTGGCCGCCACCACGGTGCCGATTCACGAGGCGCCAGTGCCGGCGCATGCCAGACCAGCAACAACGATGCGGAGGAACCTGTGAGCGAAGCTTTCGAGCGAAGCGAGGTTCGGACGTGAGCGAAGCTTGCGAGCGAGCCAATGTGATGGGCTTGGCCGGCCGGTGCGAGCGAAGCGAGGTTCGGACGTGAGCGAAGCTTGCGAGCGAGCCAATGTGATGGGTTTGGCCGGCCGATGCGAGCGAAGCGGGGTTCGGACGTGAGTGTGTTGAGCGCACTGGTGGATGCGATCGGGTCTGCGCAGGTCGAGGTCATTGACCTCACCGCGCCGCTGAGCAGCAGCACGCCGGTTCTGCAGCTACCGCCGCCGTTCGCAAACACGATTTCGCTGAGCCTGGAGCCGGTCAGCGCTTTCGACGACCGCGGCCCGGCCTGGCGTTGGAACAACATCCATACCGGTGAGCACACCGGCACTCATCTTGACGCACCGGCGCACTGGATCTCTGCTCGCGACGGAGCGACAGTCGACCAGATTCCGCCCGACCGCCTGATCGGTGCCGCGGTCGTGGTCGATGTCCGCGACCAGGTTCGTTCCGACGCCGATTTCCTGCTGGAGCCGGAGCACGTCCTCGAGTGGGAGGCCGTGCACGGACGCGTTCCCGACGGAAGCTGGTTGCTGATGCAGACCGGCTGGAGCGCGCGTCAGGAGGACGCCGCCTGGTTCCTCAACGCCGACGCCAAGGGCCCGCATACGCCGGGACCGTCGTCGGCGTTCGTGCAATGGCTCGTCGCCGAGCGCGCGGTCACCGGTTTCGGTGTGGAAACGGTGGGAATCGACGCCGGCGCGGCGGGCGGCTTCGAGCCGCCTTTCCCGGCGCATTATTTCCTGCTCGAAGCAGGAAGCTACGGGCTGACCCAGTTGCGCAATCTCGAACTGCTACCGCCGACCGGCGCAGTACTCATCGTGAGCCCGCTGCCGCTCGTCGGTGGCACCGGCAGCCCGAGCCGTGTCTTCGCCCTCGTGGAGCGTCCCACATCGTGAGCGAGTGTCAGCGGTGAGCGAGTGTCGGCCGTGAGCGAGTGTCGGCCGTGAGCGAGGCTTGCGAGCGAACGAATGTGATGGCTCGGCCGTGACTACGGTGGCCGAGTGTGTCGGCCGGACTGTCGCCCGGCTCGGTGCACGCCGTGCGTTCGGAGTTGTCGGCAGTGGCAATTTCTTCGTCACCGATGCGATGCGCGCCGCCGGCGTCACATTCACGGCTGCCCGCCACGAATGCGGCGCGGCGACGATGGCCGATGCCTACGCCCGGACGTCCGGTGGCGTCGGCGTGCTCACCGTCCACCAGGGTTGCGGCCTGACGAATGCGATGACCGGAATCGCCGAGGCAGCGAAATCCCGCACTCCGCTGGTGGTGCTGGCTGCCGACACGGCGTCGTCCGCCGTCCGCTCGAACTTCCGCATCGACCAGGACGCGCTCGTGCGCAGCGTCGGCGCGGTCGCCGAACGGGTGCACCGCGCCGACACCGCGGTCGAGGACACACTGCGGGCGTGGCGCATCGCACGCGACGGACGCCGCACGGTGGTGTTGAATCTGCCGCTCGATGTGCAGGTCCAGGCGGTCGACGACAATTTGCTGTCAGCGGAACTGACCTTGCCCACTGTCGTGCCGGTCCGACCAGGGGGGCGTGCCGTGGACGAGTTGATCGCCGCTCTCGCCGCCGCGCACCGCCCGGTCTTCATCGCCGGACGAGGCGCTCGGGGGCAGACGGCCTTGCTACGTGCGGTAGGCGAGCGTACCGGTGCGTTACTGGCCACGTCAGCGGTCGCCAAGGGCATGTTCCGGGGCGACCCCTACGATCTCGGCATCTCCGGGGGCTTCTCGTCGCCGTTGACCGCCGATCTCATCCGGAGCGCGGATCTGCTTGTGGCATGGGGATGCAGCCTCACGATGTGGACGACGCGGCACGGCCGACTGATTGCAGACGACGCCGTTGTCGTCCAGATCGACTCCGACCTGGAGGCACTGGGCGCGAACCGCCCAATCACGCTCGGGGTCCACGGCGATGTCGGCGAGACGGCCAGTTGCTTACTGGCGCATCTTCCGCCGGCCCCGTCTACCGGATGCCGGTCGGCCGACGTTAGGAAACAGATCGCGGCAGGGGGAGCGTGGGTGGACGTTGCGGTATCTGACTCGTCCACGAATGAGCGTATCGACGCGCGATTGCTCAGCAAGGAACTTGAGCAACGGCTACCGCCGCAACGCACTCTTGCCGTCGATTCCGGTAACTTCATGGGCTACCCGAGCGCGTACCTGTCGGTGCCCGACGAGGCCGGCTTCTGCTTCACCCAGTCGTTTCAGTCGATCGGTCTCGGTCTGGCGACCGCTGTCGGTGCACACCTCGCCCGGCCGGATCGGCTCGCCGTGCTCGCAACCGGTGACGGTGGCCTGCTCATGTCGGCTGCCGAACTCGAGACGGTCGCCCGGCTCAAGCTGCCGATCGTGATCGTCGTGTACGACGACGCAGCGTACGGCGCTGAGGTGCATCACTTCGGGCCTGCTGGTGCCGACCTCTCGACAGTGACGTTTCCTGATGTCGACATCGCCGCGATCGCCCGTGGCTACGGTCTGGATGCGATCACCGTCCGCGCAGTCGATGATCTCGATGCGCTTGACGCATGGCTGGATTCTGCTCGGACGTCGGCTTTCTTGATCGACGCCAAGATTGCCGACGACGGCGGTGCGTGGTGGCTGGCCGAGGCATTTCGCGGTCATTGACGAGCGCCACGTGGCTGCCGGGTGTGCTGTCGGAACCCTGTACTTGCCGTCCCGGACAGTGCAACTATGCGTTAGGCGCGCGAGCGCGAACTGATCGGAGATGATCGACTCATGAGTTCGCCGTATCGCTTCCGTGCCTCGGCCAAGCTGACCGAACAGTGGCAGCACTTCCGCTTCGACAAACACGACGGTGTCGCCTCTGTGACGCTGGATCGTCCCGAGAAGCTCAATCCGCTGACCTTCGAAAGCTACGCCGACCTGCGTGACCTGCTGGCCGAACTCCCACACCATCAGGACGTGCGGGCGCTGATCATTCGCGGCGAAGGCCGTGGCTTCTGCGGCGGCGGCGACGTCAACGAGATCATCGGCGAGCTGATCGCCATGGAGCCTCGTGACCTGATGCGCTTCACGAAGATGACAGGCGAAGTGATCCGGGCGATGCGCGAGTGCCCGATCCCGATTATCACTGCGATTCACGGCATCGCTGCCGGTGCCGGAGCGGTGGTCGCCCTCGCCTCGGACTTTCGGGTGGTCAGCACGTCGGGCAAGTTCGCTTTTCTCTTCACCAAGGTGGGTCTGTCCGGCGGCGACATGGGTGCGGCCTACCTGCTGCCACGGGTGGTGGGCCTGGGCCGCGCCACCGAGTTGCTCATGCTCGGCACCACCATCGACGCTGCGACGGCCGACCGGTACGGTCTTGTTTCCCGCCTCGTCGGGGACAATGAACTGGAAGGCGCCGTCCGCGATCTGGCGAGCCACCTTGCCATCGGGCCGACCCTCGCGCTGGCGCAGACAAAGTCACTGCTCACCCGCGAGTTGGACATGCCGATGTCGAGCGCGATGGAGCTCGATGCGATGACGCAGGCGTTGTTGATGACGACTCAGGACCACGCCGAGTTCCACGCCGCGTTCAACGAACGACGCGAACCGCGGTGGCAAGGGCGCTAGCGGGCTGTCACGGTCACAGTCACCTCAGGTATGAGGAGCCGTCAAAGTGGGCCCCAGCGTCGATGCGCAGTCCCGGCGCGCTCGTTGCGCAGCAGCTCCAGGCGCGGTTTCGGTCCGTCGTTTCGCCCAGCCTGCGGTTTGCGAGCGCCGGCGATCCAGGCCTGCGGCCAAAGGGCGCCGGGGCCGGTGTAGTCCTGCTCAGCAGCCGCGTGCAGCGTCCAGTTCGGGTCGTAGAGGTGCGCGCGTCCGAGCAGGCACAAATCGGCACGTCCGGCCAGCAGAATCGAATTCACGTCGTCGTAGGAGGAAATGATGCCTACTGCCATCGTCGCGATTCCGGCGATGTTGCGTATCCGGTCGGCGAATGGGGTCTGGTACGAGCGACCGAAGGCCGGTGCCTCGTCCGGTGTTACCTGGCCGCTCGAGACGTCGACGATGTCGACACCGGCATCAGAAAAGGCTTGAGCAATCACGACGGAGTCGAGGGCGGTGATGCCCTGCTCGTACCAATCGGTGGCTGAGATGCGTACGCTCATCGGCTTGTGTTGCGGCCATTCGGCCCGCATCGCCCGGAATACCTCGAGCGGGAGGCGCAACCGGTTCTGCAGCGAGCCGCCGTACTCGTCGGTGCGTCGGTTCGTCAGCGGTGAGATGAACGACGACAGCAGGTAGCCGTGCGCGCAGTGCAACTCGACCAGATCGAAACCGGCGCTGTCGGCCCGCCGCGTCGCCTCGACGAACTGTCGGCGAATCTCGTCGAGATCGGTGCCCGTGAGCTCGCGGGGTATCTGATTGATACCGGGGAGGTAAGCAATAGGCGACGGCGCGACGACCGGCCAGTTTCCTTCGGGCAGTGGCAGATCGATGCCGTCCCACATGAGCCGGGTGGAGCCCTTGCGCCCGGAGTGGCCTATCTGAATCCCGATGAACGACGACGATTCACGGTGGACGAAGTCCGTGAGCCGGGCCCACGATGCCGCCTGCTCGTCGGTGTAGATGCCAGTGCAGCCCGGCGTGATGCGTCCGATGGCGGAGACGCAGACCATCTCCGTCATTACCAGCCCTGCGCCACCGAGCGCTTTCCCGCCGAGGTGGACGAGGTGAAACTCCGTCGGCAGGCCGTCTTCGGCGCGGTACATGTCCATCGGCGAAACGACCACTCGATTCACCAGTTCCATGCCGCGGAGGCGGAACGGTTGGAACATCGGGGGCCGAACCTCGCCGGTGCCGAATCCACGAGCGGCCTCGTGTGCTGCGAACCAGGTGTCGACTGAATCAACGAATTCTGGATCGCGGACGCGAAGATTGTCGTAGGTGACGCGGCGGCTACGGGTCATGATGTTGAATGCAAATTGAAGCGGATCCTGGTGGGTGTACTGGCCGAGGTTTTCGAACCATTCCAGGCTCGCCTGCGCCGCTCGTTGGGTGGACAGCACCACCGGCTGGCGCTCCGCGACGTAGGCGTCCAAAGCCGAGTTCACGTCCGACTGCTCGTGCAGGCATGCCGCCAGCGCGAGAGCATCTTCCATCGCGAGTTTGGTACCCGAGCCGATCGAGAAGTGCGCCGTGTGTGCGGCATCGCCTAGCAGCACGATGTTGGCGCAGCGCCACTGCTCGTTGCGCACCGTGCAAAAGTTGAGCCACTTCGAGTTGTTGAGCATCACATCATAGCCGCCGAGAATGTCAGCGAACAATTCCCGGACAAGCTCGACCGACTTTTCGTCGGATTCTCCCGGCGCGAAAACCCGGTCCGCGAACACATCGAATCCGGCACGTCGCCAGACATCGTCGTTCATCTCGACGATGAAGGTGCTGCTCGTCGCGTCGTAAGGATAGCCGTGAATCTGCATAACACCGAACGGCGTCTCGCGCACGAAAAACTTGAAGGCGTCGAATACCTTGGCTGTGCCCAGCCACATGTATTTGCAGCGGCGTACTTCGAGGCTCGGCGCGAACGTAGCTGCGTTCGCGCTGCGTACCGCAGAATTCACGCCGTCGCATGCGACAACGAGGTCATGGGTCCGCGCAAGCTCGTCCGCATCGGGTGCGAGGGTCGAAAATCTGACGTCGACACCGAGGTCCAGACAACGCAGCTGGAGAATCTGCAGCAATCGCCCGCGACTCATCGCCGCGAACCCATGCCCGCCACTGGTGAGCACCTGGTCGCGGAACTCGACGTCGATGTCATCCCACCGGGCGAACTCGTGTTGCATCTGAGCGAAGACGGCTTCGTCGGCGTGCTCTATACCGCCGAGAGTTTCGTCTGAGAAGACGACACCGAATCCGAAGGTCACATCTGCGGCGTTGCGCTCCCAGACGGTGATCTCGTGCATTGGATTGAGCTGCTTGCTGAGGGCAGCGAAATACAATCCGCCCGGTCCACCACCGATCACAGCAATGCGCACAGTACCTCCCTAACGACCGTCGGTGATCGCGCTCTCGCGCAGCACGAAGCGCTGCAGTTTCCCGGTGCTCGTTCGCGGCAGGCTAGAGACGAACCGTATCGCCCTCGGGTACTTATAAGGCGCGATTCGTTGCTTCACGAATGCCTGGAGTTCGGCCACCAACACGTCGTCGCCGGCGCCTGTGTCGGTCGGGACGACGAACGCGGTGACCAACTGCCCGCGTACCTCATCGGGGATACCTACGACACAACTCTCGAGTACCGCCGGATGGGCGGCGAGCGCCTCCTCCACTTCCGGTCCGGCGATGTTGTATCCCGACGACACGATCATGTCGTCGTTACGTGCCAAGTAGTGGAAGTATCCGTCGGCATCCTGCACGAATGTGTCGCCGGTGATGTTCCAGCCGCCTTGGACGTACACGGACTGGCGGGCATCGTTGAGGTACCGGCACCCGGTCGGACCCTTCACGGCGAGGCGTCCTGGTGTTCCGGGCGCCACCGGATCGCCGACATCATCGAGGATCGTGGCGCGGTAGCCAGGAACGGCGCGCCCCGTCGAGCCGGCAACGATGTCGTCATCGGCAGCCGCGATGAACACGTGCAGCATCTCGGTCGCGCCGATGCCGTCGATGAGCCGCACACCGGTCGCCTCGTAAAACGCCTCCCAGGTCGCTTTTGGAAGGTGCTCCCCGGCGGAAACAGCGCGGCGGAGGGTGCGCAACCGTCGAGCCGACCCGGATGCCAGCATCGCGCGGTACGCGGTCGGCGCGGTGACGCAGATCGTCGCGGCGTGCTCGGAAATGGCGTCGGCGAGCCCGTTCGGCGTGACGCTCTCCAGCAGCAACGTCGCGGCGCCCGCGCGTAGCGGGAACACGAGCAGACCGCCGAGGCCGAAGGTGAAGCCAAGCGGAGGCGTGCCGGTGAAGACGTCGTCGGCGGTCGGGCGCACGACGTGCCGGGCGAAGGTGTCGGCCATCGCGAGAACGTCGCGATGAAAGTGCATCGTCGCCTTCGGACGGCCGGTGGTGCCTGACGTGAAAGCGAGCAGAGCGACATCGTCGGCGGCCGTATCTGCAGCGACGAAGGGATCGCGGTGGGCGGCGACGTGCTCGCTCAGATCGCTGCCGTCGCCGAAGCGCAGGACGGGGGCACCCCGCAGGTCGGCCGCGTCCAGATCCGCAGCGAAACGCGCGTCGCAGAGTGCGAGGTCCACCTGGGCGATGTCGGCTACCGTGCTCAGCTCGCCGGTACGCAGCAGCGGCATGGTCGTCACTGCGACGCAGCCCGCTTTCAAGACCGCGAGCCAGCATGCAGCGAGCCAGGGATTGTTGGGCCCGCGTAGCAGCACCCGGTTGCCCGATGCGATGCCTGCCTCGCTGACCAGGACATGTGCGATGCCGTCGACAACTGCGCGCAACTGGCCGTAACTCCACGGCGCACCGTGCGGCGTGAGCAGGCAGGGTCGGTCGGGGCCGAGCCGCTCGACCACAGTGTCCAGTAATTCGACGGCGCAATTGAGGCGCTCGGGGTACTGCAACTCGGGGAGGTCGAACAGCAGTTCGGGCCAAGCCGACACCGCTGGCAGGTTGTCGCGACAGAACGAGTCGAGGTGTCCGGACCGCGTCAGTGTCGTAGCCCGGCCGGTGGTCATGCGCGGCCGATTCCCATGCGGCAAGTATCCGCGTGAAACGACCCGCTCGTTGGTTCAACTGCTCACGAAGTTGGGCGGACGGCGATGTGGTGACTTCACAGAACGGCGATGCCCTGGACCTCGACCAGCGCCTCGGCGTCCCATAGCCGGGCAACGCCGATCCCGGCCATAGCGGGGTATTCGCGGCCGATAAGGCGCCGCCACACCCGGCCGATGTCTTGGGCGTGCGCGCGGTAGTCGTCCATGTCGGTGATGTAGACGGTGAGGCTGGCCAGCTGGTCGGGCCGGCCGCCCGCGGCGGCAAGAGCGACGAGCAAGTTGCGCAGCGCCCGTTCGAACTGCGCGCAGACGTTATCACCGACGATGCGCCCGTTCGCGTCCAGCGCGGTCTGGCCCGCAAGGAACACGAACGTTCCCGTGCCCACGACCGCGTGCGCGAAACCGCTCGGACGGGCGAGTTCCGGCGGGTTCACCCGCTCGATAGAGGTGTCCTCGCTCATGATTGGACGGCACCTCCGTCGACGTTGACACCCTGACCGGACATCGCAGCGTTGTCGATGCAGAACCACACGGCAGAGGCGACCTCGTCCGCAGTGATCAAGCGTCCGATCGGCTGCTTTCGCTCGAGGACCGCCCGCGCCTGCTCGGCGGTGCGGCCGGACGTAGTAGTGATGGTGTTGACTGTTGCCGCCGTCATCGAAGTGTCCACGTACCCAGGGCAAACAGCGTTGACGGTGACGCCCGACGACGCAAGTTCGGCAGCAGCGGAGCGAACCAACCCGAGCACGCCGTGTTTGCTCGCCGCGTACCCGGCGATATACGGCTCGCCCACCCGCGCCGCGTTCGAGGCCACGACGACGATGCGACCGTACCCGGCACGGCGCATCGCGGGAACGGCTCGGCGCATGCAGCGAAAAGGCGCCGTCAGGTTGATATCGAGCATGCGTTGCCAATCGTCGTCGCCGGTCTTCTCGATGCGCGCCGAGAAGCCGGCGCCGGCGTTGGCGACCAGCACGGCTACGGGTCCCCAGGTGTGTTCGACCGCGGCAAAGATACCCTCGACGGCGACCGTGTCAGTGATGTCCGCAGGCGCGACCAGCGTTTCGCCCGCGCATGCCGCGGCAGTGTCGGCAAGTTCGGGCGCGCTGCGCGCGGTGAGTGCGACGCGCAAACCGGCGGCGCTCAGCCGTAGCGCCACGGCGCGTCCGATCCCTCGACCTGCGCCCGTGACCAGCGCGATCGGCTTTCCCTGACCCGCGAGCGGCGGCGGTGCGTCCATCGGTTCAGTGTGCTGCGAACCGGCCCGCGCGAGCGAGCTGCCCTGGTACCTGCTTGCCCAGCCGCTCGCCCAGCCAGGCGTCGAGCCCGAGCAGCTGGTCGACATCGACGCCCGTCCGGACACCTGCGCGCTCCAGCATCTCGACGAGGTCAGCGGTGGCGATGTTTCCGGTGGCGTTCGGAGCGAAGGGGCAGCCACCGATCCCGCCGGCGCTCGCGTCGAGCGCTACCGGCAGACCCGGTTCAGCGGCCTGAACCGCGGCCCAGGCATTGGCGTACCCGGTGTTGCGGGTGTTGTGGAAGTGCCAGCGCAAGGCGACGCCGGGGGCGAGGTCGGCGGCGATCGCAGTGAGCGCGTCGACTTGCGGCGGGACGCCGACACCGATCGTGTCGGCGAAGGCGATCTCGTCGGGGGCCACGGCCAGGCAGCTGGCAAGGACGTCACGGACCCGGGTCGGGGCAACCTCACCTTCAAACGGGCAACCGAATGCGGCCGCGAGGGTGACGGTGGTGCGGATCCGCATCTCTCGCGCCCGTGCTGCGATGCGATTCCAGATCTCGATCCCGCCCGCGGTGCTCACGCCTTGGTTGCGCTGGCTGAAGGTGTCTGTGCACACCACCACGACGTTGACCTCGTCGAGCCCGGCGGCCACTGCGCGATCGAAGCCGCGGTCGTTGAGCACCAGACCGCTCCAGGAAACGCCAGCGGTGCTCGGCAGGGCGGCGCACACCTGCTCGGCGTCGGCCAGTTGCGGGACCTTGCGGGGGTTGACGAAGCTGGTGACCTCGATCCGGCGCAGGCGACCGGTTATCAGTGTTGCGATCAGTTTGAGTTTATCCGGGGTCGACACCGGGACTGCCTCGTTCTGCAGACCGTCTCGCGGCGACACCTCGACGATCGCGACAGATGACCGCATGACTGCATGCCTACTCGCCCTACGCATTGCATGCAATCGTCGCGGCGTGGTCGTCGAACGTTCCGCGATACTCAAAGGCCCTTGCGCGCACCGTCGCGCCGGGTGCAGGATTCCATGCAATCCGAGACCCCTCGATAGACCTCATCGCAGAGACAGGTGAGCGCATGGCCCAGGCGGTCGACACCACTGTGCGTTCGCTGCGCGAGCAGATCCTGTCCGGCGATATCCCCGCCGGTGCACGACTTGGCGAGGCCGATCTTGCCGACCGGCTTGCCGTCAGCCGCACGCCCGTCCGCGAGGCGCTGTCCAGGTTGGCCGCCGAGGGCCTGGTCGTGCTTGTTCCGAACCGCGGAGCTCGGGTCGCGACCTGGACCGCCGATCAACTGCGCGAGATCTTCGATCTACGGCTGGCGGTCGAACCGGTGATCGTCGAATGCGCCGTGCCGAACCTCACCGGTGCGGACCTCGCTGTGCTCGATGACCTGGCTCGCCGGATGCGACGGCTCGGGCGTCCGGGCCGTAACCAGGATCTCGACGCCATTGTGGAGCTGAACCGGAGCTTCCACAGCACTTTCGTCGCAGCGGCCGGCAATGCCGCGCTGGCCGCGTCGTTGCGTGCGGTGACCCACCCAGTCGTGGTGCGGCGCAACTTCGGTGACTATGACGCCGCTTCGCTGGCGCGCAGCCTAGATCATCACCTGGAACTGGTCGCCGCATCGCGTGCAGGTGAGGTCGGCTGGGCCGCCGCGGTCATGCGTGCGCACCTGCATAACGCCCGTGCGACGATGCTGCGGCAGCGCAGCGGTGCCGCGTGAGAACGGTGCACCCGGGCGGGGAGGCACCGATAAGCCTGCCGCTGGACGATCTACGGGTCGTCGAATTCGGGCAACTGCTCGCGGGGCCGTTCTGCGGGCAGTTGCTCGGTGATTTCGGAGCCGAGGTCATCAAAGTCGAGCAGCCAGGTGGTGGCGATCCGATGCGGCAGTGGGGCCGCGAGAAGCCACACGGCAAATCCCTGTGGTGGCCGGTCGTGGCACGCAACAAGATGTCAGTGACCTGCAACCTGCGCGATCCGCAGGGTCAGAGCCTGGCCCGCAAGTTGCTCGAGCACGCCGATGTCGTGGTCGAGAACTTTCGGCCCGGCACCCTGGAGCGCTGGGGACTCGGACCGGACGAGCTGTGGCCGGCCAATCCACGCTTGATCTACACGCGGGTGACCGGTTACGGCCAGACCGGACCGTATGCGCCGCGCGCGGGATTCGGCTCCGTCGGCGAGGCGATGGGCGGAATTCGCTACGTCATGGGCGATCCGAGCACTCCGCCGGTGCGGGCCGGCATCTCGCTCGGCGATTCGCTGGCGGCCACATTCGCCTGCGTGGGCACGCTGGTCGCGCTGCACAGTCGCGAACGCACCGGTCGCGGCCAGATCGTCGATTCGGCGATCTACGAGGCCGTGTTGGCACTGATGGAATCGCTCGTCCCGGAATGGGCGGTAGCCGGCTACCAACGCGAACGCACGGGCGCCACACTGCCCAACATCGCCCCGAGCAATGTCTATCCCACCGCAGACGGTGACCTCGTGCTCATCGCAGCCAACCAGGATTCCGTATTCGGCCGGCTGGCTGCCACGATGAACCGTCCAGAACTGGCTGAGGACGTGCGATATGCCACGCACGGCGCACGAGGCGCGCACATGGCCGAACTCGACGACCTCATTGCGCAGTGGACATCGCAGCTGTCAAGTGACCGGTTGCTCGACGTGCTGCACGTCGACGGTGTGCCGGCGGGGCGGATCTTTCGCGCCAAAGACATGCTGAGCGATCCGCACTTCGCAGCACGCGAAGCCATCGTGCGGATCGCGCACCGTGACTTCGGCGAGGTTCCGATGCAGAACGTCGCGCCGAAGCTCTCGCGCACACCCGGCTCAGTGCGCAGGGCGGGCCCGGAACTCGGCGAGCACAACGAATCGGTGTGGGGCGATCTGCTGGGCGTTACGGCAGACGAACTGCACCGGCTGCAGGCCGACGGTGTGATCTGACGTTCCGTCAACGAATCTGGAGGCACACGATGACGTACCGGCTCGGTGTGGACGTCGGTGGCACATTCACCGACGTGTTGCTCGTGGACGAGGACAGCGGACGGACGTGGCGCGCCAAAACCTCCTCCATACCGCGGGATCAGTCGATCGGCGTGCTCGCCGGTATCGACCAGGTGTGCCAGCAAGCCGGTATCGAGCGCGCCGCAGTCGGAGCGGTGCTGCACGGCACGACTGTAGCGACGAACGCCATTCTGGAGGGCAAGGGCGCCAAGGTGGGGCTGGTGACCACCAAGGGATTCCGGCAGGTGCTGCAAATCGCGCGCTCGTTCGTGCCAGGTGGCCTGGCCGGCTGGATCATCTGGCCGAAGCCGGAACCCTTGGCGGCACTGGAAAATACCGTCGAGGTACCTGAACGAATCGCCAGCGACGGCTCGGTGATCCAGGAACTCGACCAGGACGCTGCCCGGGCGGCCCTGGCGTCGTTGCGCGACGCCGGTATCGAAGCGCTCGCCATCTCGCTGATCAACGCCTTCGCCAACGGCGCGCACGAGCAGCGCCTGGCCGAACTTGCGGCCAAAGAACTGCCGGGCATCACTGTGTCGTTGTCGAGCGTGGTGCTGCCGGAACTGCGCGAGTACGAGCGCGCGCTCACCACGGTGGTGAACAGCTACGTGCAACCGAATGTCGGGCGTTACATCACCAGCCTCACCAACAAGCTCGACGAGCAACGGCTCGGCGCGACCCTGTCCATCCTGCGCAGCGACGGCGGGCTCTGCGCCGCTACGGCTGCCGCGAGCGCGCCGGTCACGATGCTGCTGTCCGGTCCGGCAGGCGGCGTGACAGGAGCCGTATGGGTGGCAGAACAGTGTGGCCAGCGGGACCTGCTCACCTTCGATATGGGCGGGACGTCGACTGACGTCGCGCTCGTGCGGGATCTCGCGCCGAGCATCGGCCGTGAGACGCGGATCGGTGACCTGACGGTGCGCGCTTCAGGTGTCGACGTGACCACCGTCGGAGCGGGCGGCGGCTCCATCGCACACGTCCCCGAGCTCACGCGTGCGCTGCGTGTCGGCCCGCAGTCGGCCGGCGCGGATCCCGGACCCGCGGCGTATGCGCGCGGCGGCACTGAGCCGACCGTGACCGACGCAAACGTGGTGCTCGGCTACCTGCCCAGCACGCTCGCCGGCGGCGAGATCACCCTTGATGTCGAGGCTTCCCGATCGGCGGTGCAGAAAGTCGCTGATGCGATGGGTCTGACGTTGGAGCAGGCCGCAGCCGGGATCATTGACATCGTCAACGAGAACATGCTCGGCGGCTTGCGCCTGATCAGCGTGCAGAAGGGACACGATCCGCGCGACTTCGCGCTGATTGCGTTTGGCGGCGCAGGCCCCTTGCACGCCAACGCCCTCGGCCGCCTCACCGGTGCGTGGCCGGTCATCGTGCCGCCGTCGCCCGGCGTGTTGTGCGCCCTCGGTGATGCCACGACGTCGGTACGTGACGAGAGCGCCCGAACGTTGCTGCGACGCTTCCGCGACCTCGACGCCGCCGAACTGCGTGCCATCCTGCAGGAACTGTCCGGGCACGCGTCGAAGCGGTTGGCAGCGCAGGGCATCGCAACGTCCGATCAAAGCCTCGCGTACCAGATCGACGTCCGCTACTTCGGACAGGGCAACGACATCCCGGTGGACATCGCCGCAGATGTGCTGGCGTCGGAGGACGTGCTCACCGCTCTCGCCGCGCAGTTCGACGCCGAGCACGACCGGCTGTTCTCCTTCATCCTCAGCGTCGACCACGAGCTCGTGAACGCGCGAGCCACCGTCACCGGGCCGCGTCCGCACGTGGCGCCGATCGCACTGCCCGACGGCAACGGCGATCCCGCAAACGCGCTGACCGCGACGGCCCGCATTTACGTCGGCGGCGAGTTCGTCTCTGCCGCGGTCTACGACCGGGCAAAGCTACGTGCCGGGGACGCGGTAGTCGGCCCGGCGATCGTCACCGAGATGGACTCGACAACTCTCGTCCTGCCCGGCCACGCCGCCACCACCCATCCGAGCGGCAGCTTACTCATCGAGCCTGCGACGTCGAAGGAGTCCTGAGATCATGGCCCGCATCCTCGAATCCGAAACCGCGGCGGTCGAAAAGGTCGACGTCGATCCGGTCACGCTCGATCTCATCGAGAACGCCCTCCGTAACGCCCGTTACGAGATGGACGAGGTCCTGTTCCGCACCGCTCTGTCGCCGGGAATCCGCGAGCAGCACGACGAGTTCCCACTCATCGCCGATCCGAGCGGCAAGATGGTGGTCGGTCAGTTCGGTTTGTCGATCCCCGACTTCCTCAACGGTTTCGACGGCGAGATCGGCGAAGGCGACGTGCTACTGACCTCGGACCCATACGCCTGCGGGGCCGCGATCAGCCACGCGAACGACTGGCTTGTCGTGCTGCCGATCTATGTCGGTGGTCGCGTCGTAGGTTGGGCGTCGATGTTCGGGCACATGTCAGACGTCGGCGGAAAGACTCCGAGTTCGATGCCCACCGACGCGCGCACCATCTTCGAAGAGGGTGTGGTGATCCCGCCCTTCCGGCTCTACAGCGCCGGCCGGCTCAACGAGGACGCACTGCGCATCATTCTGAATCAGGTCCGTGTTCCGGACTGGAACCGTGCCGATCTGGGCGGCTTGGTCGCAGCATGCCGCACCGCCGCGCGACGCGTCCAAGAGATGTGCGAGCGATTCGGAACCGCTACCTACCTTTCCGCCCTCGATGCGCTGCTGCAGCGCAACTACGACGCCATGAAGGTCCTGCTGTCGATGGTGTTCGAAGAAGGCAGGACACTCAGGTTCACCGACTACGTGTGCGACGACGGAGTCGGCTACGGACCGTACGAGTTGAAGATGGCCCTCACCCGGACCGGCGACAAGGTGCACCTCGACTTGACCGGAAGTTCGCCGCAGGCCGTGGGGCCAGTCAACTACTACATCAACGAGAACCTGATTCGGATGTTCTTCGGGATTTACATGATTACCGTGGCAGACCCGCAGATTCTCTGGAACGACGGGTTCTACCCGCTGGTCGACGTGACCATTCCGGACGGTTCTTACTGGAAACCGAAGTATCCAGCGGCGCTCAATGCCCGCAACCACGGCATCGGTCGCGTTTTTGACCTGTTCGGTGGGCTGCTCGGGCAGACGAATCCGGCGTTGCTCAATGCGGCGGGTTTCTCTTCCAGCCCGCACTTCATGTACTCGGGCAACTACGCGACCGGCGAACGCAAAGGCGAGTGGTTCCAGCTGTATTCGATCGGTTTTGGTGGTATTCCTGGCAGACCGATGGGCGATGGGCCTGACGGGCACTCGCTCTGGCCCAGTTTTGTGAACATTCCCTGCGAATTCCTGGAATCCTACTATCCGCTGCGGATCGAGAAATGGGAGACGATTGCCGACTCCGGTGGCGCCGGGCTGCACCGTGGCGGCAACGGCGTCGACGTCGCCTACCACTTCCTAGAGCCCGGCGCGATCGCCATCCACGACGACCGGTGGCTCACTTACCCCTGGGGCGTCAACGGTGGGACGCCGGGTTCACGCGGCACAAAGTGGCTTGACCGCGCGGACGGCTCGCACCAGGTGTTGCCCAGTAAGTGCCATGACGTGCCGGTGCTGCCCGGCGACGTTCTGCACTTCGTCACGTGGGGCGGTGGTGGTTGGGGTGATCCGCTCCAGCGCGAACCCGACCTGGTCGCCCTAGAAGTGCGCCGCGGCCTCGTCACTAGCAAGGGAGCGCGCCGTTACGGCGTGGTTCTCGACGACGTCGGCTCGGTGGTGGACGCCGATGCCACCGAACAGTTGCGCGCAGCGATGCGGGCCGACCGTCCCGCCGAACTGCCAGTCTTCGACATGGGCCCGCCGCTTGCGCAGATACTGGAGCGCTGCCAGGAGGAGACGGGACTGCCGGCGCCGACGCGACCGATCGCCAGATGACCGCGCACGCCGAAGGATTCGGCGGCGACCTTGGCTTCGGGACGCGTCCCGCCCTGCTGATCGTGGACATGATGCGGGCGTACTACAGCGCCGAATCGCCGATGTGCCTGCCTGACCGGTCGGCGGTGACCGGCTGCTCGGCGTTGCTGGGTGCTGCTCGTGCGGCAGGCACCCCGGTGCTGCATACCCGCGTCGCGTACTGCGCCGGGATGGCCGATGCCGGTCTGTTCGTGCGTAAGGTACCGGCGCTGTCGCTACTCACCGAAGGCAGCCCGCTCGCTGCCTTCGAACCCGACGTCGCACCCGAAGCAGGCGAGGTCGTCGTGGTCAAGCAGTACGCGTCCGCATTCTTCGCGACATCGCTGGCGTCGACGCTGCGGGCGGCGAGCATCGACACCCTCTTCATTGCCGGGGTGTCGACGTCGGGATGCATCCGGGCGACGGCGACCGATGCCCTGCAGCACGGATTCGCGCCGCTCGTCGTCGGCGATGCCTGCGGCGATCGCGACGATGCGGTGCACGATGCGAATCTTTTCGATCTGTCCGCGAAATACGCCGACATCGTCACGGTGGCCGACGTCGTCGTCCATCTCCGTGCCGAAGGCGAGCGGTAAGCACGCACATCACGACAGCAACCTCCGAGTCAGCTGTCGATCTGTTCGACGGGCGGGCATAGTTGGCGGGGTGCACCCTCGCGAGCGGCGGGCTTTCGCATCGACAGGGTGCTCCTCACTCAACCGGAGCGAACCTTCGTCGCCCCGGCGGGCTAGTCGCGGTGTCGCGATGTCGACAAATTTTCGCTGACGGTGACACCCTGTTCGCGATGCTTCATCTCGGCCTCGAAAACATGCTTGACGTCTCCGGTGAGGCTTGCCCGTACCCGCTGCTCGACGGCACGAAACACCGACCAATATTGCGTGTCGTATTCCTCGACGATTTCGAACGTCCACTTGCCTGGGAGAACGTCACGTCCGACGAGCACCTCGTTGATGCCATCGGCCAGTGCACCGTGACCGGCCGCCCGCAACTGACTGACGGCGTCACCCAACGCGAGATCGGCAGTGCCGGACATGCGGTGGAACTGGTAGAGCAGTCCGCGCGCGCTTTCGACCACTTCCAGAGCCTCGGAAAGCTTGCCGACGGCCGCAACTGTCGCGTCGTCCAAGCCTGCCACCCGACGGCGCGCGACGGGCCGTTCCGGGTGCTTGGCACTTGTGTAGTCGCCGACAAGATCAGACATGCGCAGACGATACCCACGCGGTGTCCTGTCCGTACCCCTATTGAAGCGAAGTTCCAGACGGACCGTGATCGCGCTCAACGGTGATCTCGTCGATGGCATGGGTGAGGACAGCTTGGACCGCACCGTCCGCGTCGATAAAGGCGATGTGGCCGAACTGCTGCAACCGGCCCGTGACGAAGCCCATCACGACCTCGGCGTCGGAGAGGTCCGTGTCGACGGCAACCCCTGCTTGGAGCAAGTGCTCGGTATCAGTCGTGACGAGGCCGTGGACGGTGTGCAGCGTGATCGAACAGCGAGCATTGCCCATACCTGCCATCGTTGCGCCGATCGTGCCCGGCCGCTGCCGACACGCCGCGCCGCCCTTCTCAGGGCCCTGACGGTGCAGAGGCCGCGCCGGAGTACACAGCAGAGTCGGTGGATCCCACATCGACGGTTGCAGAGGGTGTCGGCGTCCGCGACGGCGCCGCGCCCGCGCGGTGGAAGGTGATGTTCAGCGGGCCGCTCGAAAGGGTGAGGGTCTGACCGTCGACCGCCGCGCCGACGTCGCTGCCGGCGAGAATCCGGGCAAATGCCAGCTGCAGCGTAATGATCGTCTGATCGGTGCCGGCGTATCCCACGGCTGTGCTGGCTACCTTTCGCGCGCCAAATCCGTCGTTGGTCAGCTTGTAGGTACCGCTGAAGCCATTCACGCTGTCCCACCCGTAAAGATTGCCTGCGTTGTCGAAGGCAATAGACGCATCTCTCGATTGGGCGAATCCTGGGTCGATTCCGGTAGGCACCGGGGTCGGCGTCACGTTGACGACGTGACCCAGCCCGCGGACATTTGCCACCGTCCAGGTGTAGCCGACGAAGCCTGGATTCCCGCCGCCAGCTGGCGGTTGGCGTGCAGTGCGGTCCGACTGGGCGAACAGCGCAACGACTACCGCGATCGTCACGACGACGGCAGCGGTTGCTGCGGCGGGCAACCAGCGCGCAGACCGGCCGCGGCGCGAATCGAGGTGCGGGCGCAGGAGGGTTTCGGATGTGACGGTGCGGGCTCGATCGTCGAGCGCCGCACGCAGGATCGGTTCGATGTCAGTCATTGCGGGTGCCCTCGATCGAGGTCGTGAGCGCCGCCAGCGCGCGCGATAGCGCGGTAGACACGGCGCTGGGGCTGATGCCGAGCAATTCGGCGATGGTGGTGTTGTCGAGGTCCTCGTAAAAGCGCAGCACGGCTACCTCACGTTGACGCGTCGGCAGTTTCCGCAGTGCGGCGAGCACGATGCGCCGACGGTCGTCGCGCAGGGTCTGCTCGTCCGCTGCTGCGGCGTGAACCTCGCGCTGAGGGACGAACGCCCGGGCGACCCGGCGCCGTCGTAACATCGAGCGGGCGCGGTTCACGACCGCTCTTTGGAGGTAACGCCGGGGATCGTCGGGCGGTTCGCCGCGCCGTTGCATGGCCAGGAACACGTCCTGGACGAGGTCTTCGGCGCTGCCCTGGTCGTCGACAAGATGCAGCGCCAACCGCACGAGCGCGACGTAGTGCGTGTCGAACAGGCGGGCGACCGCAGTGTCTGGCGCGTGCTTCACGGCCTGGATCGTCCGGAGTGCGTGCACCCGCAAGGCAGGCTCAGCAGAGCGCGTGTCATCAGCGGGCGGCTCATCGGTGTCAAGGACGGGACGGGTCACATCTAATAAGACGCGGTGGCGCGCGAGATGTCACCTCGGATCGACCGTCGATGTCGCTCGCCGGCGGCGACACTCAGTTCGGCGGCTGCACGTTCAGGTACGGGATGCCGCCACCGTGCGTGCTTCGGGGCGAGCAGGCTCGCAACGCTGCCATTGTGTCGTCCAGCGACTGCCGCGCGGTGATCCGCTCGGGCTGGATCCCTGCGGCGATCGTCCCACTGACGAGCGCAGCAGCGAAGGACGTACCGCTCCAGCGCGCGTAGCCGTGAAACTCCTCGATCGCGCCTGTGCTCCCCGAGCCAGCGCCGCCTGCGCCGACCCGGACCCGGCCGTCGAGAAACGTGCTGCGGACATCGACGCCCAGCGCGGCAACGTCGATCCAGGGCGCGAGCGGGCTGAACGGCGCCCTGCCACCCGCGTGGTCCACTGCCCCGACGGCGACGACCTTGTCGAATGCGGCGGGCCAGGCTGGCGGTGTGGCGCCGTTCAATTCCGGCGCCAGGTTTCCGGCGGCCGCTACGACCACGGTGTCAGGGTCGAGCCGATTGACGGCGTTTACCAGCGCGAGCGGCGGTTGCCCGTCATCGGTGTAACAGGCGAACGACAGGTTGAGCACGTCCACGCCGGCACGGCCGAAGGCGACGATTTCCTTCGCGACGTCCCACACACGGGCGGTACCGGTGTCGTCGAGTGCGTGACGGATTTCCACGGTCGCGCCGGGGGCCTGGTGCAGGATCAGCCCGGTGATGAAGGTGGCATGGCCGGATGTGATGAACGGTTCAGGGTCGTGCGCCTGATCGGAATAGCGTGCGGCCCAACCCCCTGCCTGCCACGGCTGCGGGACGAAGAGCGTGTCGACGACACCGACGCGAACTCCGTGGCCCGGCCCCGCCCCGCGCTGCGGCCAGGGCGGCTCTTGGGATGTCGCGGGGCGCCCCCCACCGCCGAAGGTGACCTCACCGGCGTCGCGGATCTCACCGTCGCCACCGAAGGTCACCTCCCCGCTGACCGCCACGTGATTCATCACGTGGTTGACGGCCATTGGCGGTGACCAGCCCTGGTAGTCCTTGTAGAACCGGGCGCGCATCGCTCCAACGACCTTGTCGATGAGCAAGCGATCGCCGTGGTCCGCGTGCCTGAATGTGCGCTCTGCGCCGGCGGCTGTCAGCAAGAGGCGGGTCAAGCCCAACTCGGTGCTGATGTCGACCGTTTGCGGATCAGCGGACTTGATGCCAAACGTATCGAGGGTGGCGCGAACAAGCGGAAAATACTCGCTCGACACGATCAACTCGTTCGGCATCGCCGGCGACACCCTCAGCGCAGAATCGACGCCGCCTGGCATATCCATCACCTTTTCAACTCGGTGGGGGAATCGAGCAGGAATCTCATCTCGACGTCCAGGTGCCTCAGGCGCACGTCGGTGCGCCAATCCCTCCAGACGGCCGGCTCGTACGGGATGAACCACACCGTTGCGGTTGCCGCGCAGAACTCGAGCAGCCACAGGCCCAGCTGAGCCCAGCCACGCAGAACCCAGGACGGTCGGCCGCCGGTTCTCACGACGCAAACCCTTCGTAGAATTCGCGGATTGCTTTGGCAGTGGCGCGGTCTAGCTGCGCCGGAGAGCGCACGATCTGAATGGGCGTGGAGAGATCTGCGTGCACGGCAATTCCTCGAATGAGTCCGTTGGTGGTTCAGCTTGGGGACACTGAGACGGAGCCGTGCAAGCGCTGAAGAATACATAGAGTCGGTCGTGGGATGACAGCCTCGAGGGACGGCTAATAGAGTCCAAGCGCACGAGCCTAAACCGTTGTCGCTGGAAATCCCCTACGGGTGCGCGGAGCTAATGACAGATCTCACCGGCGCTGCAAGCGAAGCGCTTCGCATCGCGACCGAAGCGCCGGCCCGCGCCCGCGCTCTCGCGCACGGTGTCGAGGTCGCGGCCCGACAGGAACGCAACTGGGCAGTAGCCAGCATCGCGGCGCGCGCCCAGGGAGTGGCCGCGCTGCACATGCGTGATCTCGACGCAGCGTCCAGGTATCTGCGGGCGGCGATCCGTGCGGCGCAACGGGCGTCGTCCTCACGCCTCGTCGGCGAGGCGCGGATGAGTTTGGCCGCGACGCTGCTGGTGCGTGGGTACCCTCGGCGCGCGATCGCCGCGATCAGCTCGTCATTGGACTGCCTGGACGGGGTGGCCGCAGCCCGGGCCATGACCCAACGCGCCGCTATCTACCAGGTCCTCGGGCTCGACAACGAGGCGCTGACTGATCTGCGACGCGCGCTTCCCGTGCTCAGGCAAGCAGGCGACGTCCAGTGGCAGACCCGGGTGCACACCAATCGAAGCCTGCTGCTGATCACCCGTCGTCAATTCGCAGGCGCCGAGGCGGATCTGTTGGCTGCGCGCACCCTGTGTGCCGACAACGGGCTCGCCCTGTCCGCCGCATACGTGGAGCAGAACCTGGGCGTCCTCAAAGCCAGCCAGGGCAACGTGGTCGCGGCACTCGATCAGTTTGACCGGGCCGAACGCGGTTACCTGGCGGCGGACGTACAGGTTCCCTCGCTGCTCGCCGACCGCGCGGAGGTGTACCTGTCCACCCGTCTGGTCGAGGAGGCCCGGTCCGCGGCTGAAGCTGCGGTCGCCATGTATAGGGCGCAGAATCGGTCGGTCTCGATACCGAATGCGCGCTTGTTGCTGTCGACCGTCGCGCTCGTACAGGGTGACACCGAGAGCGCAATCCACGCCGCCGAGCAGGCGATAGCCGCCTTCCGGAGGCTCCGGCGCCCTGACGGTCTCGCGCTGGCCCGCCTCGCCCGTCTGCAAGCGATCGTGGCCGCGGGTCAGCGCACGCCGGCAGCGTCGCAAGCGCGTCGTTGCGCAGCGGACTTGGCGGCGGTCGGCTGGCTGGTGCCGTCCCTCGAAGCGCGCGTCCTTGCCGGTCGGCTGGCGCTCGCGAGAGGCAACCGCGCCGCTGCACGCCACGATCTGAGGCTAGCCAGCCGCGCCCGGCATGCAGGGCCGGCTGATGCTCGCGCTCGCGCATGGCTGGCAGAAGCGCTGTTGCGACGCGCCGACGGCAGGCGCAGGGCGGCGTCGATCGCATTGTCCACCGGACTGCGTGTCGTCGAGGATCACCAAGCGACACTGGGTGCGACTGAGCTGCGAGCACACGTCTCGGTGCATCGCGGTGCGCTCGCCAGGGTGGGTTTGGCCATGGCACTCGAGGACGGTAACGCCCGCCGGGTGCTCTCGTGGGCTGAACGCGGTCGCGCCAGTGCCCTGCTGCTGCGGGCGCCCGTCCCGCCCGACGACTCGATCCTCGCCGAGCAACTCGCGGATCTACGCCAGACGATGAGTGAAATCAACGAATGCCGCGCTACCGGAGCGCCGATCGGTGCGCGGCTACAGCGCCAGGTGGAGCTGGAACGCGCAATCGCCGATCGCTCACGGCGGCTTCCGCCGCGGCCGGGTTCGGCGCGGGCACAACCGCGATCGTTAGCCGAGCTCTGCGCCGACCTGGCCGACGCCGCTCTCGTTGAGTACGTCGAGTCCGACGGCATCCTGCACTCGGTGACGGTGGTACGCGGACGCGTGCGCCTACGCCGGCTGGGCGCTGCCTCGATCGTGTCGGATGCGCTCGTGCACCTGCCGTTCGCGTTGCACCGGCTCGCGCGGCCGAGTTCGTCACCCGCGAGCCGGCTCGGCGCATCCGCCGCGCTGTCGCGGATCCGCCAACGACTCGACGCGCTACTGATGGCCCCGTTGGCTCGCGACATCGGCGACCGACCGCTCGTCGTCGTGCCGACCGGTGCGCTGCAATCGCTGCCGTGGGCGATAGTTCCCTCGTGTCGTGACCGCGCAGTGACCGTCGTGCCATCGGCCGCGCTGTGGCACTCCGCACTGCATCGACGCGGCAACGACGCCGTGGGCTACGTGGCGTCAGTAGCGGGCCCGGAGCTCCCCGGAGCGCGCGACGAGGCCACCGCCGTGGCAAAGCTGCATTCCGGAGCGAGCCTGCTGGTCGACGAGCAGGCATCCGCCGCTGCCGTGTGTTCCGCGATGGACGGGGCGTCACTCGTGCATGTGGCGGCGCACGGGCGCCTGCGCTCGGACAACCCGCTGTTCTCCGCATTGCAGTTGGCAGACGGGCCACTCACTGTTTACGACCTGCAGCGACTGCGGTGCGCCCCCACGCAGGTGGTGCTCGCTGCGTGCGAAGCGGCTCAGCCGCACGTGCTTGCCGGCGACGAAGTGCTCGGCCTGGCGGTCGCGCTTCTCGCGCAAGGCACGTCGTCGCTGATCGCTCCGCTTCTTCCGATTCTCGACACCGTCACCGTCGACCTGATGCTGGAATACCACCGCCAACTCGTTTCCGGCGTGCTGCCGGCGTTTGCCCTCACCGCTGCGCGGCAAAAGGTGAGCGCGGACGGCAGCGCCGGATGGGCCGCCGGCGCCGGATTCATTTGCATGGGCGTCGGGATTCGCTAGGACGGGTTGGCCTCAACCTTTCATCGGCCTGGCCCCGTGCGCAGCGCTCCTGTTGTGCGGCTAGGCAGGGCCGGCTGCTGGTGGTGTCTTCAGATCGACGCTGACCGGCGAGCCCTTCGGCAGTTGAACCCCGGCGACCGGAGTTTGACTATCGACCAGCATGTCGTCGGTCGGTTTGTCCGGGGTCCGAACGGTAAGAGTGAGCGCCGACGAAGCTATCGACTTAGTAGCGTCCAGAAAGGTCTTGTCGACAAGATTTGGAACCGTCTCGCGGCCGAAGGTGGCATTGAGAATATCCTCACGCGCTTTGTCCGCCGATTGTGACGAGAAATAGAAGGCAATTGCAGACCCGGCACTCGCCGCGATCCCACCGATGAGCACGCTTCGTGTATCCGTGTCGGTCAGCGTCAGGCTGATCACCGCAAGTATTACCAGCGAGCTGACGAGGGTCATCGCGATCCAGCTCCGGATTACTGAGTCTCCAGCACGTCGATTCTTCGGCCACCCCCGCGCTGCCGAGACAACTGCCCCGATCCCGAGAATGAGTGCGGCCACAATGATGAGAATCGCGACCGCGTGACCCCAACTTAGAACAGACGTGCTAGCGGATCCGGTGGTCGCAGCTAAAACTTTGGACATGGCCCCCCCAAGTGCCGTACGCCGAGGAGTCCGCAAACTCCAGAGGTTGTCTAGTAGTTCACAAGCCCATAATTCGAGAACGCGTTTCTAGCTTAGCGGGCGTTCGACACCGCGGCAGCGAGGTTCGCCCCTGGCGCTACGGGTAACGCAGTGCCGTCGTCGTGGAGAACCGCGACAAGGGGAAGCTCGTCCGCGTCGGAGAAGCCCAGGGCGGTGGTCACCGTGCCCTGCCAATCAAGCACGGTATTCAGCAGATCGTCGACGTTTGCCGGCGCGAGCCCTCGGGCGGATCGTGCGGCGAGCAGGGCGTCGCGCTGCGCAATTGCACCCCGGCGGATGTCGCGCTCGGCGAGCTTTCGCACAACGCGCGGCACTCCCACGAGGTGGGCAATCTGAATCACGGGCAGCTCTGCGGTCTCGGCGTCGGCGTGAATTGCCTGCTCCAGAAGGCGTACCTGTTTTGCGGTCTTCTGGTTGCTGAGGATGAGGACTGCTGGACCCCCTCGGGGTGCACTGAATTCCAGCGTCCGCCCGGAGACGGTGGGTAGGCCGATCGATGACAGATCCATGTGCGCTCCTGCAGTTTCGAGATTGGCGATGACGATGTCACGGACAACGGCGACACTGAACGGAGCGGGAAACGGTCGCGCAAGTACACCGGGCTATCGGAATCGGGTACGTGTATCACAACGTCCCGTCGCTGGTCTGAAGATGAGTGGCCCCTTCATCCGATCGTCGACTGCGCGCTTCGCGGCGTTGTGGGCGGCACCGCATCCTTCGTCCAGTAGGTGTTCATGACCGGCGGTGAGACGGCAGTCCTTGCCAGGCGCAGCGACGCTGCGCTGGTGATTCAGCCCGAGCCACATCGGCGGCGCTGGGGCATTCTCGCGGTACTCGCCTTGAGCCTGATCATCATCAGTCTCGACAACACAGTCCTCAATGTGGCACTGCCGAGCATGCAACGCAGCCTGAAGGCTTCGTCCAACGAACTTCAGTGGATCATCGACGCTTACACCCTGGTGTTTGCCGGTCTCGTCCTACTCGGCGGGAACCTGGGCGACAGGTACGGCAGGAAGGGATGTCTCCAGATCGGCTTGGTCCTGCTGGCTGCGGGATCGACGCTTGTCGTGCTGTCGGACACGCCATCGGCAGTGATCGCTGCGCGAGCCGTCATGGGCGTTGGCGGCGCGCTGATCATGCCCGCAACCCTGTCGATCACTACGACGGTGTTTATCGGCGCGGAACGGGCGAAAGCCATCGCCGTCTGGGCAGCGTGCGCCGCGGTCGGCGTTGCACTCGGGCCTGTCGTCGGTGGCTGGTTGGTCGAGAACTACTGGTGGGGGTCGGTCTTCCTCGTCAACATCCCGATCGTGCTGACAGCGTTGATCGGCGGCGCCGTGCTCATTCCCGCTTCCAAGGATCCGGCGGTGGGTCCGCCCGACGTGGTCGGCGCGATCCTGTCGATGATCGGCATCACGGCGCTCGTCTATGCGATCATCGCGGCACCCGACGCCGGATGGTTCAGCGCAACCGTCCTTGCCTGGTTCGCCACATCGATCGTTGTGCTTGCGGCGTTCATCATCGTCGAGCAGCGAAGTACGCATCCCATGTTGCCGTTGCACTTCTTCCGGAGCGGCCGTTTCTCGGCCGCGTGTTTGGCCATCGTCATCACGTTCTTCGTCCTTCTCGGGGCGATGTACTTCCTGACGCAGTACTTGCAGATCGTGCGTGCCTACACAAGCTTGGGGGCTGGCGTTCGAACATTGCCCCTTGCCATCGGGTTGGCGGTGGCCGCACCGCGCAGCGCCGGACTCGCTGCGCGGATAGGGACGACGCGCGTCGTCGCCGGGGGAATGTTGTTGAACGGCATCGGCCTCGCCCTTTTCGCTTTTGTCCGAACTGACACCAACTATGTGTTGATTGCTGTCAGCCTCTTCGTGACGGGTTTGGGGATGGGTGCCACGATGGCTCCGGCTACGGAGTCGGTCATGGGTGCGGTTCCCACGGCGCAGGCAGGTGTCGCGTCAGCCGTCAACGACGCCGTGCGCCAGTTGGGCAGCACGCTCGGCATCGCGGTTCTCGGCACAGTGCTTGCGTCCCGGTATTCCGACGATCTGGCGCCCGAGTTGCGATCACTGAGCGGCTATTCCGCGACCGCCAAGAGCGCGATGCTTGACTCAGTGGCGGCCGCGCACTCCGCGGCCAGTGGGTCCGGCAACGCGCTCGGCCTAAGGGCTGCAGCGGATTCGGCCTTTGTATCCGCGATGAACGTGAGCGCGATCGCCGCCGCCGTCGTCGCAATCGCGGGCGCCGGCGTCGTCGGCGTGTTCCTCCCGGCTCGCGAAGCCGTCGCCGTCGCGAAGTCGCATCGCGCACGTCCTGCTCGCTCCCGCTACGCGCCGCGTCACCGCGCCGTCGCTCGCAGCAATCAGAGACGCCGCCGCCACGCCATATCCGTTCGACAGGGGAGCACCTGCTGATGATTACCACGAGCACCGATCCGTCTACCGACATCGCGCAGGAACCCTTCCTGCAACTGCTGGAAATGATCCAGTGCTACCGGGTCGCGCAACCGATCCATGTTGCCGCAGAACTCGGCCTCGCGGATCTCGTCAGTGACGGCGCAGTCACTGCCGACGAGCTCGCTCGATTGACCGGAACGCACGCGGACTCCCTTTATCGGATGCTGCGCGTGCTGGCCTGCGCGGGGATTTTCACCGAGAGCAGTGATCGGCGCTTCGGATTGAGCGCCCTCGGCGCCGGACTACTCGAAGGCGGCCCACTGCGGGCGTTGGCGATGTTGCTCGGCGGAGTTCACTATCGCGCTTGGGGTGATTTGCTGGAGACAGTGCGAACCGGCGAGCCCGCATTCCCGCGCGTATTCGGTCAACCGTTTCTTGAGTACATGTCGGCCAACGCGGCGCTGCAGGATGTCGTGAACAGTTCGATGTCTGGCCTGATGGACGAGACCGTCGCGGCCATGACCGCGGCTTACGACTTCGCCGGCGTAGCGACGCTCGTCGACGTAGGGGGCGGCCACGGCCGCCTCGTGCAGGCGGTGCTCGGATTGCACCCGAGCACCCGCGCGATTCTCGTAGACTTCCCGCCAGTAGCAGCCGCGGCGCGCACGTTTCTCGACGCGTCCGGCGTGGGGGATCGAGTCGAGACCGTCGGCCGGGACTTCCTAACCGGCGTACCGGCAGGCGGCGACGTCTACGTGCTGTCCAGGATCCTGCAAGGTTTGGACGACGATCGAGCGTCGCGGGTCTTGCGGCGATGTGCGGACGTGCTGCCGGAGGGCGGGCGCGTCATCGTCGCCGAAATGGTGATCTCGGCCGAGCATTCCACGCTCACCGCCGGCGAGGACCTGCACATGATGCTGGTGACTGCGGGCGGACGGATTCGCACCGAGCACGAGCACGACGCTCTGCTCGGTGCTGCCGGCTTCCGGTTGGCCCGAGTGGTGCCGACTCAGGCGCCGCTGCCGTTCACGATGCTCGAGGGGGTAAGGATATGAGCGAGCAAGCCGGTTCCGTGCGCCTCACCTTGACGATGCTGCCCCGTCCGGGATGCGAACACGAATTCATCGAAGCGTGGGGACGGGTCGCCGAGGCGACCAGCCGGGTGCCGGGCAACCTTCGACAGACCCTGCTGTGTCGCGGTGGCGCATCCGCCGAGATCGAGATCACCAGTGACTGGAGCTCGATCGCGGACATGCGCCGCTGGGAGAAAAGCGATGAGCAACACCTGCTGACGGCACCGATTCGAGAGCTGCGTCAGTCGGTGTCAGCGAAGGTCGAGCCGATCTTGCTGCACCGCGAGGCCGCATTGTCGGAATGAAGGGCACAGTCGCGGAGCCGAACAAGTCCTGACCAAGAACCGCGACGACACAACAAATCGGGCGGCGGCTGAAATTTCAGCCGCCGCCCGATTGTCTTGCCTCAGCTCGCCGGAACTCGATTCCGATCCAAGAACCCCGCGATGTCGCGGGCAATTCCCGACGGATCCATCAGAGGTAGCGCGTGATCGGCTCGATCGAGCACGCACAACTCTGTTTGGACGATCCAGCCCGACAACACCTTGTGCACGAGTTGAGCGCGCGGTGCACTGTGGGCGCCTAGTACCGACAGCACGGGCTGGCGGACGCGGGCCGCGTCCGCGGGCGTGAACGACCACGCGAACGCGGACGGCATCTCCACCTGCAGGAACGTGTCGGCGTCGCGAACGGCCTGGTCGAACTCACCGGTCGCGGTCAAGTAGTCCAGGACGTCACGAAATCCCTCCCCCGCCCGCGATTCGAGAAATGCAATGAGGGCAGCGCGCTTGTCACCCAGGCGTGCGATCTGCAGCACACGATCGAAGTCTGCGGCGAACGCCTTCTGCGATGCCACCGCATCGGGCCGCCCAGTCGCTTGCGCCTTTGAGATCGCACCCATCAGCGCCGGCTCCAACAGCACCAGGCTGCGGACGACGTCGGGGTGATCGAGGGCGACCTGAAGAGCAATCGCCCCGCCCAACGAATGGCCCACCAGATGTACGCTGTCGAGTCCGAGCTGCGCAATGAGCGCGGCGCAGTCGGCGGCCTGATCGCCGATGGACACTGCTACCCCCGGGTTGCGGGAGCTGCCCACGAACCCGCGGCGATGGTAATTCACCACTTCATAGCGCGAAGTCAATTCCGTTGCTTGCGCGAGAGGGTCGTTTTCCTGCGCGAGCAGGCCGCCGTGCAGAAGCACGATCGGCTCCCCACTGCCATGTCTCTCGTACTCGAGTTCTACTTCGTTGACAAGTGCACGTTCCATAATCAGCCTCCAGTTCGATGAAAAGTCGACAGCCGTAGGTCGACTAAATTCCGGCGGTATTGCTTAGGTGGGAAGGACGGCGCAGGCAGCGAGCAGTCCGAGCCCGACTGCTGCATTGATCGTCCGGATGAGGTTGAACTTCGCCCACCGGGTGCGGACCTCGTCGACCTCCGGAGGTGGGGCGTCCGGCGACCAGGACTGGATGCGCCGATTGAGTGGTTGGTTGAACCGCTCGGAGATCGCCGCAACCACGATCATGTGGACGACGCCGCCGATGGCCAGGGATCGCCCAAGCGCATCGGGCCGCATAACCGCCAGAGCGGTGCCGGCGGGGATGCTGAGACCCACCGCGTATGGCAGGTAGTGGTTGGCGCGGGTGTGGATGAGCTGCTTCGTCAAGAGATAGTTGCCCGGCGAGAGCGCCCGGAACGTGGGCACCTGAGTGATTCCCACATTCAACAAGCCACCTGCGGCGACGCCGCTCGCGAGCACCGCGATGAGGGCGAAGATTGCAGTCATTGGTGATTCCTTTCGGGGTTCGGCCAATCGCTGACCTGGTGGTCACGACGGAGAGATGGACTGCTCGTGCTGACGGCGGGCCGGGCCCGGCAGGACGACGGACAGCGCCGTATTGCGGACAGCACATGCGGCGGGCGAGGTCCACATTGCGATCGAGCCGATCCGGCGTGCACGGCGGACCAGGGTCGACGTGCGACGTGAGCGTGCCAACTCGTAGCTACGCAGGGCGGCCGATGTGTCGGTCGAGCGGCGCAGCGCGTTACCTAACGCGACCGCGTCTTCAATCGCCTGGCACGCGCCCTGGCCGACATTGAAGGTCATCGCGTGCGCCGCATCGCCGAGCAGGGTCGCCCGTCCGCATCCCCAAGTCGTGATCGGATCGCGGTCATAGATGCGGATCCGCGAGATCGAGGTGTCCGGCGTTGCGCGGATCAAGTCGCCCACGGGTTCCGACCAGCCTGCCATTCGCTCCTCGAGGAACCGTCGATGCCCTTGATCGGGTTCCGGGCCGTCCTCGGCTGCATTCACGACGGCGAACCAATAGGTGCGGCCGGCACCCACCCGGTAGTGGCCGAATCTGGCTCCGCGACCCCAGGTCTGGACGAACACACCGGGGGGGACCACGGTGTGTTCGAACGCTACGACGGCGCGCAGCACGTCGTAGCCTGCGTAGCGGGGCTCGGCGTCGCCTAGCAATGCAGTGCGGATCGAGGACCGAATGCCGTCCGCCCCGACGAGGACGTCTGCGGGCTCCTCGCCGCCGTCGGCCAATAGCGCCGACACGGTGTCGCCCCTCTCACGCAATCCGACACAGGTTCCTTCGCGTACGGTTCCGGGTCCGACCGCATCCGCGAGAATCTGGTGCAGCACGTCCCATTCGATGTTCACACTGGGCCACCCGGCGCGTTCCGACATCTGGTCGATCCGCCACCGAGCAAGGGTCTTGCCGGTCGCGGTGCGGTTGTCGAAACGCTGCAGGACCGACCCGCCGGCGATGAGCTGCTCGTCGAGGCCGAGCGAGGCAAGAGCGGCTACGGCGTTGGACCACATCGTCAACCCGCCGCCCGACCCGTGTGAGGTCGCGGGTACCGCGGACTTTCGCTCGATGACGACCGGTTCCAAACCTGCCCGCCGAAGCGCTAGCGCCGCTGCAAGGCCACCGAAACCGCCACCGACGATGACGGCCTTCTGCGCGCTCACGGCAAGTCCTTCGCGGTGTCCCAGGTGTAGAACTCACGTGCGATGGCGTCGCGGGGCGAGCGCCACGAGTCCGGGTTGTAGGGCGCGATGTGCGGTTCTAACTTCTGCGAGACCTCTTGGAACAGTTGGTGTCGCCGGACTCGTTCGACGGATCCATTCGGATCCCCGTCAAATTCGACGAGGTGGATGTATACGTCGTTGAGCAGGTAAAGACTGCGATGCCGAACACCCGCCAGGGCAGGTAACTCCGTCTGATCCGACTCCGCGAATATGCGAGCGACATCGTGTTCTGCACCCGCACGGATCCTTGCCACTATCAAGCCGCGTCGTGTCATCTCCACCCCCTGGCTATTTGTGACACGAACAATCAGAGGGTCTGAAGGGTCTGTTGATACGCCGGACAAGGCCCACACCGGGGTGTATTTCCGCCGCGGCCGCCACCTCAGACAAAGCGTGGCTGGAGCTACGGGGCCCAGTACCACGACGCCCGCACCACGACAGGAGACCGAAATGACGAACAGTGAGTTCACGCCGTCGAAATTGATGGAAATGTTGATCCAGAAGGTTGGTCTGCCGAAAGCCCAGCGAACAGAACGAACGGACATCACGTTGTCGGAGTTGGGACTCGACTCGTTGGCATTCATTCAGCTTCAGGCGGAGGTCAGCGACCAATTCGGCGTCGAAATTCCGGACGAACCCGGCTGCCGCCTGACTGTTGGCGAGATCGTGTCAGTGGTGAGCGGCCGCGCCCACGAGAGCGCGCTGTCATGAATTGCCACACGGACAACTCGATTCACATCGCAGCCGACGTTGACCTGGTATGGGCGGTCACGAACGATCTCAGTCGTTGGACGGAATTGTTCACCGAATACGCCGAGGTGCAGATCCTGGAACACGACGATCAGACCTTTCGCTTCCGGCTCACGATGCACCCGGACGAGGCCGGCAACGCGTGGTCCTGGGTATCTGAACGCACACTTGATCCCGACAGTTACCAAGTGACCGCCCGGCGCATCGAACTCGGTTGGTTCGAGTACATGCACATCAGCTGGACGTACGCCACCGAGGGCACCGGCACCCGGATGCGTTGGGTTCAAGACTTCGCGATGGATGCAGCGTCCCCGGTCGACGGGGCGCAGATGAGGGAGCGCATCAACACGAACACCAACGTACAGATGGCCCACATTCGCGATGCCGTCGAAACCCTGGCGCTCTCGATCGCCAGCATCGGGGCTCACTCATGACCGCAATCGCGCAACGCACTGTTTCGGTGCATGACGTCCCAGCCAATCGCCGACGCGGCGGCGACGTCAGGGCGGTCCTCACCCCGTCGACGGTCGGCGCGACGTCCGGATTCATGGGCACCGCGCATCTCCTGCCCGGCGAGGTGGTCACCGAGCACTTTCACCCTTACTCGGAGGAGTTCCTGTTCCTCGTGAGCGGTCGACTAACGGTGCGACTCGGCACTGTCGAGACCGAGCTCGTCGCCGGTTCAGGCATCTTCATTCCCATCGGCACCCGACACCGACTGCACAACGGTTCGGGTGAACCCGCGTCCTGCGTGTTTCACCTCAGCCCGCTCGCGCCGCGACCCGACCTCGGTCATGTGGACACCGAATCGCTTCCCATTTCCTGATAGCTAGGAACCATCTTCCGACAATCGCTAAGGACGTTCATGAAACGCACGGTAATCACCGGAATCGGGGTGGTGGCCCCGGGCGGCCTGGATCGCAAATCGTTCTGGTCGCTGCTGACCGACGGAAGGACCGCCACCCGACGAATCTCCTTGTTTGACCCGAGCCAGTTCCGCTCTCAGGTGGCCGCCGAGTGTGACTTCGACCCGCTGCTGGCAGGTCTGTCGCCACAAGATGTCGCTCGTAACGACCGCTTCATCCAGTTCGCGCTCGTTGCGGCGGCCGAGGCGGTGGTCGAGAGTGGCTTCGAGCTCGACGGCGACGAGCAGGCGCGCCTTGGAATTTGCGTAGGCAGCGCCGTCGGCGCGACCACGCGTCTCGAGGACGAGTACGTCGTGGTCAGTAATGCTGGTGCGGACTGGCGAGTGGATCCGCGCTACGCCTCCGCGTTTCTGCATCACGCGCTCGTCCCGAGTAGCGCCGCCACGGAGCTTGCGGTCCGATTTCAGGCCCATGGGCCGAGCACTGTTATCTCGACCGGCTGCACGTCCGGCATAGATGCGATCGGGCACGCGCATCAGCTCATCCAGGACGGCGAGGCCGACGTCATCATCGCCGGTGCGGCTGACGCGCCCATCTCACCGATCTCGGTCGCGTGCTTCGACGCGATCCGTGCAACGACCGCGCGCAATGACGATCCTGCGCACGCGTCGCGCCCCTTCGATCGCTCGCGCGACGGGTTCGTTCTGGGCGAAGGCGCGGCATTCCTGGTGCTCGAGGAAAGCGAACACGCTCATCGTCGTGGGGCACACGTCTATGCAGAGGTCGGTGGCTACGCGAACCGCTGCAACGCCTTTCACATGACGGGCTTGCGCGCGGACGGCGTAGAGATGGCTGACGCGATCAACAGCGTGCTCGCTCAGGCGAAGCTCGACCCGACCCGCGTCGACTACGTGAACGCGCATGGCTCGGGGACCCAGCAGAACGACCGGCACGAGACCGCAGCCTTCAAACGAACCTTGGGTGGGCACGCCTACCAGGTGCCGGTGAGCTCGATCAAGTCCATGGTCGGTCACTCGCTCGGCGCGATCGGCGCCATCGAGCTTGCGGCGTGCGCGCTCGCGATCGAGAACAACGTCGTGCCTCCAACAGCGAACTGGGAAAACCGAGATCCGGAATGCGACCTGGACTACGTTCCGAAGCTGGCGCGGGACTGGAGGGTCGATTCGGCACTCTCGGTGGGTAGCGGGTTCGGCGGCTTCCAATCTGCGATCCTGCTGCAGTCCCCGGGCGGTGCGCAATCATGAGCGACACAGTCATCACCGGCCTGGGCGTTGTCGCGCCGAGCGGGATCGGAGCCACGCAGCATTGGGCGACCACGGTCGCGGCGCAACAGTGCGTGCGGCCGATCGACAGGTTCGACGCGCGTTGCTACGCGACCCGATTGGCCGGACAGGTCCCCGACTTCGCAGTGCAGGACTATGTCGACGAACGCATCGCCGTTCAGACCGACCGTTGGTCGTGGTTCGCGCTGGCGGCGGCACAGTTGGCGCTCGCGGACGGTGCCTACGAACCGTCGTTGCACGACACCTACGCGACCGGCGTGGTCCTTGCGAGCGGATCAGGGGGCAATGAGTTCGGGCAGCGTGAGATCAGCCAACTTTGGTCGCGCGGCAGGAAGGCAGTCAGCGCATACCAGTCGATCGCTTGGTTCTACGCGGCCAGCACGGGGCAGCTTTCGATCCGCCACCAGACGAAAGGACCGTCGGGCGTCCTTGTGTCCGAGGGAGCCGGCGGTATCGACAGCCTCGCCCAGGCACGGCGGTTGATTCGGCGTGGCACCAGCGCAGTACTGGCCGGGGGCACCGAGGCGGGCGTCAGCCCGTATGCGTTGACCTGCCAGATGACGAGTGGGCGGCTGACCGAGGCGGACGATCCGGCCCTGGGATATCGCCCCTTCGACAAGGCGGCGAACGGCCACGCACCCGGCGAAGGCGGCGCGGTCCTGCTCGCCGAAGACGCCGAGAGTGCCTCAGCCCGCGGCGTGGACGACATCTACGGTGTAGTCGCCGGGTACGGCACTACCCACGATGCGCATCACTACCAGGATCCGGCTCCTGACCCGCGCTACTACGCAATGGCAATGCGGCGAGCCTTGGCGGATGCGAGCTTGACCGCTGAGGACGTGGACGTCGTGTTCGCAGACGGCGCAGGCTCGCCCGATCTCGACGAGTTGGAGATTCGCGCGCTGCAGGACGTATTCGGCGACCGAGCCGACGCCGTGGCAGTGACCGCACCGCAAGCCTTGATCGGGAGGCTGTGCGCCGGTGGATCGGCGCTCAATGTTGCCAACGCGCTGCTCTCGATTCGCCATGGAGTAGTGCCCGGAATCGGCAATCTGCACGACCCGGTGCCGTCCCGAGGGTTGGACCTGCTCCGTGGCGCGACAAGGAAGACCGTGCGAGTCGCCATGGTCAACGCGCGCGGATACGGAGGCTTCAACAGCTCGCTGGTCCTGCGTGCGTACGAGGCGAACTGACCGGCAGGTGACGGCAGGAAATGTTTTGGACGGCAGGTATTTGCAGCGGCGGTGGGCTCTCTGAAAGCTCAGGTGGCTATTCATTTCACTTCTGACAGGACGCTTCCTGAGCAGTGATGACCTCGATGACCTTGTGACAAGGGGCGCTGGCATGGATCAACACGACGGTTCGAACCTTGCAGACTTGATGGCGGCGGCCGCGAACGGATGTCAGCCGTCGTGGAATGCCCTCGTAGATCGGTATCTTCCGTTGGTGTACTCGGTGACCCGAAAGTATCGCTTGAGCGGTGAGGACGCCGACGACGTCAGCCAGACGCTCTGGCTTCGCCTGGTCGAGAATCTCCATGCGATTCGCGAGCCACGGGCGTTGCCGTCATGGATCGTCACGACCACGAAACGAGAAGCGCTGCGTGTTCTCGCCGCGCGCCAGCGAACCAAGCCCGTCGATCCGAGCACCGCGTTCGACAAGCCTGCCCTCGACAGTGCGACGATCGACTGCGACCTGTTGCGTGCCGAGCGTCACCAGGCGCTGCGTGACGGTCTGGCTCAACTCAAGCCGGAGGAGTATCGATTGATGGCGTTGCTCATCGCTGATCCGCCGCTGACCTACGCCGAGATCGCCAAACGCCTTGGCATTTCCGTCGGGAGCATCGGCCCCACTCGAGGTAGATGCTTGACCAAGCTGCGCGCGACGCCAGGGCTGGAGCGATTGGTGGAATCGGACGGCGTTTCCGGTATCGAAGGGGGCGACTGCAATGAGCTTGCCAAGGTATGACTCGTCCGACGAACAGCTGATTATGGAATTGAAAGCCGCCGCGGCCGAAGAGCGGGCAGTGCCCCCGGGCGCTCGCGAAGCGGCTCAGGCGACGTTCGCCTGGCGCACGGTCGATCAGGAACTCAGGACGCTGCTCGTGTGCTTCGATTCAGCCGTGAACGAGGGCGCGCTCGCGCGCGGGCCTTCGTCGCCATCGTCCCCGCGCAGCCTGTCTTTCGAGGGCGACGAACTCGGGGTGGAGATCGAGATTCATGCCGGTCGGCTGACCGGTCAGCTGCTCCCCCCGCAGCCCGGCGCCGTGCGCGTCGTCAGCATGGCCGGCGTCCACGCGGAGGTCAGCGCCGACGCGGCGGGATGTTTCGTGATTGACCGTCCGCCCAACGGGCCGCTGCGCTTGGAGTGCAATGTGGGTGGTCCGATTCTTGTCACAGAATGGGTGTCGCTGTAGCCGCCAGCGCACCATCACCGCGGGTCGGCCGTTCTGGCGGTCTCGGACTGGGTGCGCGCCGACGGGTGACCGAGGACTCGGTTCAGGTCGCGGCGTGCGTCTGCAGGATCGCGCCCCACGCGTCGGCCGGCGGTCAGCGTTTCGGCTAGGAGGGGGCGCCGTTGCGCAGCAGGTCGTCGAGCTGCCGCTGCGGATCCCATCCTGGGGGCGCCGGTTCTATGTCTATGAATTCCCACGGCATGCCGCGCGAAATCCAGCGTGCCCGCCAGGACTCATACGTGTACCCCTCGGCGTCGTCGGTGAAGCCGAACTGGAACCCGCAAGAGAGGCAGTAGTCGTAGGAGCTGCCGCCACCGGGAAAGCGCGCTGGTTCAGACAATCCTGGGTAGCCGCAGACCGGGCAGGTGAATGTCTCAGCCATCGATAAGTGTTCCTTTCTGTCGCTTCCAGTACGTCGCACCATTCGGCGGCTTATAAAACGTGCGGCTGCGTCCGTCCTTGCGATAGACGCCGAACGTGTTGCTGGCAGGGTCGTAGACCTTGAGGCTCCCAGCCTGGTGATCGACTTTCATGGGCAGCTTCTCCCGCAGGCCGCGCTGGAAGAACTCGTGCGCCTGGCGAGCGTAGTCGTGCACCGACACCGAACCGAAGTCTCGCCCGTGATCAGCGAAGTGCCTTTTCAGGGTTCTCAGATCGCCCCAGGTGGAGCGGGTTTCGGCCCAGTCCCGTAGTTCGGTCGAGGCGATCTGTTCGGCGTGGTTGGGGATGGCGGCGGTGCTGTTCATCCGGCCGGCGTCCAGGGCCGCGGCCTGGGTCAGGCGGGCGCCCAGCAACGGCCGCAGGTCCGCGCTGACACCGGCCAGTTGCGGCACCCAGTCAGCCAGACCCGCGACCACCGAGTCCACCGCCGCGATGCCCCGCTCGATCAGCGCAGCGACCCGCGCCGCGGTCGCCGCGATCCGGGCGGACTCGTACGCCTGCGCGCCGCCCTCGGAGAACCCCAGCGTCGCACCGGCCAGCGCCGCGCCCGTTACCTCGATCGCCACCGTCCACTTCAGCAGCGACGCCAACTCCGCCAACACAGCGCAATGCAGTTCATCGATCGCCGCCGCCAACTCCGCGCACCCGCGCCCCACCGCCACACACGCCGCGCCGACCCGCCCGATATGGGCGCGCATCGCCGCGCACAACGCCACCGCCGAGGCCACCTCCGGCGCCCGCTGCGCCTCGATCGAG
>JBBQUT010000016.1:0-90947 GCA_038212215.1 Mycobacteriales bacterium | reverse complement strand
GAAGCTCGCTTCAAGATGAGATCTCCCATCCTTTATGGAGTAAGGCCCCCGGCTAGACCACCGGGTTGATAGGCCGGAAGTGGAAGCGTGGTAACACGTGCAGCTGACCGGTACTAATAGGCCGAGGACTTGCCACACACCAATCTTTGCGGGTTTCGGCCCGCTAAGCTTCGCGTCCACTGTGCAGTTCCCGGGGTACGGTCCCCGGTCTCACATCCATTGGGTGTAAGACCGGTGCGGGCCACATCTCAATAGAGTTTCGGCGACCATAGCGAGAGGGAAACGCCCGGTCCCATCCCGAACCCGGAAGCTAAGCCTCTCAGCGCCGATGGTACTGCGCGGGCCACTGCGTGGGAGAGTAGGACGTCGCCGGACACAACTTCAACGAGGGCCGTTCGGTATGCCGAACGGCCCTCGTTGCGTTAACTTCGCCCATTGCCGACAGCGCCCGCCGCAGTAGCGCGAAACGGCGACCGAACGGCGACGCGCGGTGCGGACAGAATCGCCAGATACAGTACGGGCAGAATCCGCCAGATCGCGCAGAAACGGGATGAAGCAGTTGCCATACGTAGCCGGAGGCGGCGAGCGCCGCAGTGCCAAGCCACACCGTGCCGGAAATTCGCGAGCCGATCGCGCCCGCGACGTGACGAGAGCGGGCACGTCCCGATCTTCGCGTGTGTCAGGCCCGCCGCGCCCAGCATCCTCGGCCGCCGGAACGCCCGATCGTGACCGGCCGCGCGCAAACCCGCGCGACGGTGGCCAGCGCGGGCATTCGACGAGTGGCGGCCAGCGCGACGCGGGCCAGCGCGGCGGTCCGCGCGACGCCGGCCAGCGTGCGCGGTCCCGTGACGGTGGGCAACGTCCGCTGCAGGACCGGTCGGCTGCCGAGCACGGGGTTCCCGGGGGCAGCGATGCTCCACGGCGCGACAGTCGGGGTCGGCCGGTGACGAATGGCGGCAGGTCCTCGCGTGAGGGCGAGCCGCGCTCGTCCACCCGTGTCGATGGCTCGCAGCGCTCGCAGCAACGGCCGAGCGCACAGGGTCAAGGTGGCCGTAGCGACGGGTCGCGAGGCGGGAGCACGCGGGGGCGCTCGGCACAGCCGTACGGCGAGCGGGCCGACACTGGGCGTCCGAGTCGCTTCGGCGCACGTGGTGCACACGCCGCTACCGACCGGGATCGTCGCGACGCACGCGCCACGGACCGACCGGATCGCAGCGCCGAGCGCGCTGTCCGCCGGGAGAATGAGCCGTCACTGCCTGACGGGCTGGACATATCGATGCTGGACCGCTCGGTCCGCGCGGAGCTCCGCTCACTGAGCAAACTGAACGCCGATATCGTTGCCGGGCATCTTGCCGCCGCCGGGTTGGCGCTGGACACCGATCCGCAGCAGGCGCTCGCACACGCCCGCGCGGCCCGCGGCCGTGCATCGCGGGTAGCTGCGGTGCGCGAAGCTGTCGGCATCGCTGCCTACCACGCGCAGGAGTGGGCGGAGGCGCTCACTGAGCTGCGTACCGCGCGCCGAATCTCAGGCGACGCGCGCAATCTTCCGCTGCTGGCAGACTGCGAGCGGGCGCTGGGCCGGCCGACTCAGGCGTTGCGGGTGATCGACGATCCGGGGGTGGCGCGCCTGGATCCGGAGATTCGTGCGGAGTTGTTCATCGTCGTGGCCGGTGCCCGCCGTGATCTGGGGCAGCTCGACGCCGCACTTGCCATTCTCGCCCGTGGCGGCCTCGACCGTGACCGGCCCAAGCCTGGCTCGGCGCGGCTCTGGTACGCCTACGCCGATGCGCTCGAAGCGTCGGGTCGAACCGAGGACGCGACTACCTGGTTTGCCGCGAGCGCCGCCCTCGACGTCGATGGCGACACCGACGCCGCGGAACGCGCGGCCGCTTTGCTCTGAGCTAGCCATTGCGGTGGTCTGAGCCCGCAGGTCGGCGGTGCGAGCCTGCGGAGCCCATGCTCGGCAACGCCCTTAGCACCCGCGTCTGACAAAAGCGCTGCGACGATCCACATCCGCCGAGTTATCCACCGCTCGGCTAAAATCGGCGCAGCACGCCGCCGAAGTGGGCGAGCATGTCCGGCATGACATCGCAAGAGACGCAAGCAGGTGACAACGAGGTCTTCCTGCGTGGCCGGCTCGCCGCCGAGCCTGAGGTCAGGACCATGCCGAGCGGCGACGAACTCTGTACGTTCCGGTTAACGGTGCCGCGTCCGCAAGGCGGCCGGGTCCGGGTCGACAGCATCGATTGTGCGAGCACCAACGCCCGCGTCCGCCGCAGCGTGTGCGCATCGCCAGTGGGCGAGCTGGTCGAGGTCGGTGGGCATCTGCACCGTCGCTTCTGGCGTTCGCCGAACGGACTGGGCAGTCGATACGAGGTCGAGGTGCTCCGGATCAAGCGTCGCGGCGTCAAGGATCGCGGCGTCAAGCGTCGCGGCGTCAAGCGTCTCGGAACCGGCGCATGAGCAGGCCCGACGCCGGCTTCGGCGTGAACAGCGTCGATTTGCGCGGCATCCGTGCACCGGCCGCCGCGACTGCGGCGACTGCGGCGATCGGGGTCGGGCGCATCAGCACGGCTGTGCCACCGGTCGCGCGGGCCCGGTCAACAGCTTCGTCGATCGAGTGCGCGTATCCGACCACGTCCTCGGAGTCGGCGAGCCCCCAGACCCGCTCCACCAGCCCACGATGCAGCACCGTGACATCCAGCCCGGCGAGGGCCGACGGCTCGTTGTCGCGCCGGATGGCGGCGCTCAGCTGTCCGACCGGGTCAGTCACCACCACGGTCCGCTCACCGTCGGTGAGGACGGTAGCGAACCCGCTTTCGAGCTCCGCGCGCCGAAGACCGTCGTCCGGATTCGGCGCGTGGGACGTGGTCAATCCCGACGCGCTCGCCCGTTCGCCGGCAACCGCAACCGGCAGACCCGCGAGCACTCGATGAATGGCATGCACCTGGGGTCCGTAGCTTGTCGAGTCGACCAGCAAACTCAAGCCGAAGTCCCATGGGCCATGGCCGCTTGTCGCAGTCCGGCGGTGTTGCAGCTCGCGATAGGTCGCATAACGATGGTGGCCGTCGGCGATCAGAGCACGCCGACCCGCGAGATCGACAGCGACCGCGTCGAGAAGCTCGTTGTCAGTGATCGCCCACAGCGTGTGCGTGACGCCATCGGGCGTTCTCGCGCGCGCAATCGACGCCGCTTCGGCGAGGTCGCGCACCGCCTGCGATGCAGTCCCGCCTCCGTCGTACACCAAATAAATGGGTTCGAGGTTCGCCTGCGTCGCGGTCATCAGTGCGAGACGGTCAGCTACCGGTGCCGCCATCGTGTTCTCGTGCGGCAGGATCACCCCGTCGGCAGGATCGCGCAGTTCGACCGCACCGACCAACCCGCGTGTCGTCGCGCCGTCGGATTCGCGCATCTCATACACATACAAGGCCGGGGTTTCGTCCACCGCGTAGCTGCCGTCCGCTACCCAGTGATCGAGCAACTGCGCCGCATGCTGGTATCGATCGGTGTCGCCGTTGGCCTCCGGCAGGATCACCGCGACGGCGTTGTCGGCGTTGTCGGCCAGCAGGCGCGCTCGCCGGGGCGGATCGATGACGTCGTAGGGCGGGCACAACAGCGCACTGAGCGCTTCGGCGGTCGCGGTCGGACGCAGCGCCCGAAAGGGCTGCAGCACCAATCCGTCGGAACTTCCGGTCTGAGCGCTCACGCTGAGCGATGCTACGCAGCCGGGCGGGCGTGCCAGGATTCGGACTGTGGCCCACACGTACTTGCAAAGCTCCCAATGCCTCGCCCGGAACTTCGATGTCGCCCTGCTGGACCTGGACGGTGTCGTATACATCGGCCCGGACGCGGTTGCCGGCGCACCGGCAGCGCTGGCTGCAGTGCGCGAGCACGGCATGCGCCTGGCCTTCGTGACGAACAACGCCGCGCGGGCGCCGAAGGCGGTGGCCGAGCACCTGCGCCAACTTGGGATCGCGGCCGACCCGGCGGAAGTCGTTACGTCGTCGCAGGCGGCGGCCCATTATCTGTCCGAGCGGCTGGAGCCCGGCGCGGCGGTACTGGTCGTAGGTACCGTCGGGCTGGAGGAAGCCTTGCTCGAACGCGGGCTCCGCCCAGTCTGGACGGCGTCGCAGGATGTCGCAGCCGTGGTGCAGGGATACTCCCCGGACCTGAGTTGGAATCAGCTCGCAGAAGGCGCGGTTGCCATTCGGTCCGGCGTCATATGGGTGGCGACCAACCTCGACGCAACGATCCCGTCCCCACGAGGACCGCTGCCGGGCAACGGTGCCCTGGTGGCCGCCCTGCGAGTGGCCACCGGTGCCGATCCGATAGCCACCGGAAAGCCGGACCCCACCATGCATCGCGAGTCGGTTCAGCGGTCGGGGGCACATCGCCCGATCGTGGTCGGGGACCGTCTGGACAGCGACATCGAGGGAGCCAATGCGGTCGGGTGCGCCAGCCTGTTGGTACTCACCGGCGTCACCACCGCCCGTGACGCGCTTGACGCGCGCCCGGATCTTCGGCCGACATTTCTGGCTGAGGACGTGTCTGGTCTACTTCACGCGCACAAATCGCCCATAGTGGACTCGACGAGTGCGACTTGCGGCGTCTGGCGGGTTAGCGCTGGCCCAGAGCGGCAGTTGCGGGTGGGACGGGCGGCTGAGGCAGGTGACGGTGGTCCGGACGAGCCTGACGACGCGATCGACGCGCTGCGCGCACTGTGCGCGATGTCCTGGCGAGCAGAGCACGCCGGCGACAACTGGCAACCGGTTGCCGCGGACGGACCAGCCGAACAGGTATTGGAAACGCTCGGTCTGCGGAACTGATCTCGACTACCCGAGCGCCGCCCGGTTTGGCGCCGGGTCAGAAGATCGAGCGGAGCTTGAGCAGGTCGAAGACCTTCGCATCTACTTTCACGCGTCCGTTGCCCCATGCGGAGGCGAGGTTCAAATCCCCGGCGACCATCTTGACGAGGTCGTCGCTCGACATCGTGAGGCGGACTTGTGCAGTCGGGTCATCGACCACCTCGATATCGGTGAGCAGGCCGTCATGCAACCGCCCGCCGAAGATAACTCCAAGATCGGGAAGCGTGCAGCTCATGCTGCGGTCGAGTGCATTGCGCTCGCGGGTGTCGGCATCTGTGGCAGCCAGCCGAGCGGCCAGCTGCTGGAACGCCTGCTCACATTCGGCGACGCTGGCCATCGGACTTCCTTCCGGGCACGGCGGGTCGGCCCGGTTCGACGCTACCGCAGGCCATCGCACGGGTAGCGTCGCACCAGTGGGCGAAGCGTGCGAGCGGTCGGCTGAGGTTCTTCGGGTCGAGTCGGCCATGGCCGCGCTTGTCAGCCTGGACGAGCGGCCGTTGGCAGAGCACGCCGACGACTATCAGCGCCTGCACGCCGAACTGCAGGCCGTGCTCGCCGAGATCGACGGCGCCTGAACCCCGATGCCGCCACGATGCCCCGGCGTGTGCAACGGCTCGACGCCGAACTCGTCCGGCGCAGCTTGGCTCGTTCCCGCGAGCACGCCGTGTCCTTGATTGCCGCGGGACGCGTCGAGGTCCGGGGGGTCGTCGCGGCAAAACCTGCGTCCGGAGTCGACCCGTCGACGCCGATCCGTGTCACTAACGACGCGGAGCCTGGGTACGCGTCGCGCGGAGGGCACAAGCTCGCGGGTGCGCTCGATATGTTCGACGCTGTCGAGATTGCCGGAAAGCGGTGTCTGGACGCCGGTGCGTCCACGGGCGGTTTCACCGACGTGCTGCTGCGTCGAGGCGCGGCCGAGGTGGTGGCAGTCGATGTCGGCTACGGCCAACTCGACTGGGCCCTGCGAAGCGATCAGCGCGTCCATGTGCACGACCGGACCAACGTCCGCTCGCTGACACCCGAGGCGATCGGCGGACCTGTCGCGCTGAGCGTCGCCGACCTGTCGTTCATCTCGCTCGCGCTGGTATTGCCCGCGCTGGTGGCCTGCACGTCCGTCGACGGCGAGTTGATCCCGATGGTGAAGCCGCAGTTCGAAGTCGGCAAGGCCCGCCTGGGTACCGGTGGAGTGGTGCGGGATCCGGCGCTGCGGGCGGAGGTGGTCGCCGACGTCGCTGCTGAGGCTCAACGGCTGGGCTGGTTCACCGCCGGAGTGTGCGCGAGCCCGCTGCCGGGGCCGTCGGGCAACGTGGAATTCTTCCTGTGGTTACGGCGCGTGGTCCACCGGCCGCTCGACAGAGATGCGATCAGTGCGGTCGTGGTGGCGGCTGACGGCACGGGACGGAGGTAGGAGGACGGCGTGAGGACGAGAACCGTGCTCCTAGTCGCGCACACCGAACGTCGCATGATCTGCGACCAAGCGACCCTCGCGGCCCTGCAACTTCTCGAGTCCGGGGTTCAGGTGCGCATGCTGGCCGACGAATCGCCGTTTATGAGCGTCCAGGGTGTCGACATCGTCGATGCCGACTCAGCTGCGGCCGGATGCGAACTCGTCCTTGTGCTTGGTGGTGACGGGACGTTCTTGCGCGCGGCCGAGCTCGCCCGTCCGTACGGCGTAGCGCTGGTCGGCGTCAACCTGGGGCATGTCGGGTTCCTCGCCGAAGCCGAGCCGCACGCGCTCGCCGCCACCATCGACAAGATCATCGCCGGGGACTATACGGTCGAGGACCGAGTTACCGTCGAGGCCGAGGTGGTCGTTGACGCAGCTGTGCAGGCCCGCGCGTGGGCCCTCAACGAAGTGTCGCTGGAACGCATTAACCGGGGCCGGATTCTTGACATCGCGGTCGCTGTCGACTCCCGTCCGTTGCTGCGTTTTGGTTGTGACGGCCTGCTCTGCGCCACGCCCACCGGCTCAACGGCGTATGCCTTCTCGGCGGGCGGCCCGATCGTCTGGCCGAACGTCGACGCGTTGCTGCTCGTACCGAACGCCGCGCACGCCCTGTTCTCACGGCCGGTTGTCGTGGCCCCCACCTCCACTGTCGATATCGATCTGGTCAGCCAGGGGCACGATGCGGTGCTGAACTGCGACGGCCGACGATCGTTGCCGGTGCCTTCCGGGGCGCGGATCACCGTCCGGCGGGGCGAATTGCCGGTGCAAATAGCCCGGTTGCCGGGCTGGAACTTCGCGGACCGGCTGGTCAGCAAGTTCCATCTGCCGGTTCGCAGCCTGCGCGACGAGCCGCCACCGTCGAGCGACGCGGATTAGCGGGTGCTCGAGGAACTGCACATTCGAGGTCTCGGCGTCATCGACGACGCCGTGCTGTCGCTCGCGCCCGGCCTCACCGTCGTCACCGGCGAGACGGGCGCTGGCAAGACAATGGTCGTCACCGGGCTGCTGCTGCTGTTCGGCGGGCGTGGCGACGCGGCCCGGGTGCGATCCGGTGCGGATCAGGCCAGTGTGGAAGGCCGCGTCGAGCTGGACCCAGGCTCGCCAGTGGCGCAGCGGGTGCACGACGCCGGCGGCCAACTCGACGACGGTACCGGCCTGGTGCTGCGCCGTGTCGTGAGCGCGGCCGGGCGTTCGCGCGCCTACGTCGGCGGCGCAGCGACGCCGGTCGGCGTGCTCGGCGAACTCGCCGAGCAACTGGTCGCCGTCCACGGGCAGTCCGACCAGATGCGGCTGACCCGTCCCGGTGAGCAGCGAGCCGTCCTGGACCGCTTCGCCGGCACTGACCTAGCCGAGTACAGCGCCGCGTACACCCGATGGCGGGGCGCCGCGAGCGCACTCGACGAGCGGGTCGCACAGGCGGGTGCGCTGCGCCGGGAGGGCGAGCTACTCGCGCACGGCTTGGCCGAGATCGAACGAGCTGCGCCGCGGCCCGGTGAGGATGTCGAACTCGCCGCCCTCGCCGCCAGGCTGGCGCACGCCGACGGGCTACGCGTGGCGGCACGAACCGCACATAACGCGTTGCTCGGCGACGCCGACGACCCAGCGGCGGAGGCCATCGACGTCGTGGCGCTGCTCAGCGGTGCCCGCCGAAGTCTGCAACAGCACGCCGGCGCAGATCCGGCGGTGGAGGCGCTGGCCAGCCGAGTGACTGAACTCTTAGCGCTGGCCGGGGACCTCGGAGCCGACTGCGCGGCCTACGCCGATCTCCTCGACGCCGATCCCGCGGGCCTGGAACAGGTCGAGACGCGTCGCGCCGAACTCGGTGGATTGGTCCGGAAATATACCGACGGTCCAGATCCGGATCTAGGCGCCGTGCTCTCCTGGGCTGAGAGCGCGCAGCAGCGCCTCGCCGACATCGACGTGTCCGACGACGCGATCCGCGCCCTCACCGCTCAGCGCGATGCCGCGTTGGCCGACGTGCAGCGGCTGGCATGCTGGCTGTCCGAGAAACGGCTGCAGGCGGCGAAGGAGCTCGCCGGCGCGGTCAGCGCGGAACTGATCGGGTTGGCGATGCCGTCGGCGCGATTCACCGTGCGCGTGGTGCGCACCGATCCCAGCCCGAGCGGTGCGGACGAGGTGGAGTTTCTGCTGCAACCGCATCAGGACGCTCCGGCGCTCCCCATTGCACGCGGCGCTTCCGGCGGCGAACTGTCGCGGGTGATGCTGGCCCTGGAGGTATGCCTTGCCGGTTCCGATCCGATGCCGACAATGATCTTCGATGAGATCGACGCCGGGGTCGGCGGCCGGGCGGCGGTTGAAGTGGGGCGTCGGCTGGCCACGCTCAGCCGGGCGCATCAGGTGGTGGTCGTCACTCATCTCGCGCAGGTAGCCGCGTATGCCGACCGGCATGTTGTCGTCGACAAGCAGGTAGTCCGCAAGCGGGTAGTCGGCGAGCATGTCGTCGGCGAGCAGGTAGTCGGCGAGCAGGTAGTCGGCGAGCGGGGCATCGGCGACGGTGTGACCGCGAGCGACGTGCGCACTGTCACCGACATCGAGCGGGTCGCCGAATTGGCGCGCATGCTGGCAGGTAGCGATTCCGCAACTGCGTTTGAACACGCCGCAGAACTCTTACAAGTTGCGACGAGCGAGCGGCTAACCGCGCTGCAGCATGGCGCGGCAACCCAGCCGGCACGGATCCGGCGGCGGAGGGGCGGCGGCCCAAAACGGCCGAGCTGACGTCCCGCCGCGCGACGGCCCGCTGACGCCCCACCGCGCGACGGCCCTGCGTTGCGCGAGGATGTGTTCACGAGTGCAACCCGCGTGGCGCCGCCTTCGACCGCACGATGGGTGGCACGATGGGGCCTCATGAGACTTGCGACCCTGCGCCGGCGTGCCGAAGTACTGCCGGGCATCAGCGGTGTCGCCCGGATGGACCGCCGCACCACCCGGCTAGCCGGTCGGTTGAACCCGGGTGACATCGCGGTTATCGACCACGTCGACCTCGACCGGGTCACCGCGCAAGCGCTCGTGGCGGCTCGTCCCGCGGTCATTATCAATGCGCAGCCGAGCATTTCCGGACGGTTCCCGAACCTCGGTCCGGAGCTGATCGTCGGACAGGGTGTCGCGCTGCTCGACAACGTCGGCAGCGAAGTCTTCGCTGCGATCAAGGAAGGCACCAAGATTCGGGTCGACGGCGATACCGTGTTCGTCGGTGGCTCGGCAGTCAGCACCGGCACACCGCAGGACGTCGAGTCGATCGCCGAGCTGATGGACGAGGCGAAGTCCGGGCTCTCGGCGCAACTGGAGGCGTTCGCCGTCAACACCTCGGTGTACATGAGCCGCGACCGAGAACTGTTGCTCGAGGGAATCGGCATCCCCGACGTCAGCACCACGTTCGCCGGCAAGCATGTGCTGGTGGTGGTGCGCGGCTATGACTATCAGCAGGACCTGAAGTCGCTCAAGCACTACATCCGCGAGTACAAGCCGGTGCTGATCGGTGTCGATGGCGGTGCGGACGCGCTCCTGGAAGCCGGTTACAAGCCGCAAGTGATCGTCGGGGACATGGACGCGGTGTCCGATACCGCGCTGAACAGCGGTGCCGAGGTGGTGGTGCACGCCTACGCGGACGGCCGGGCGCCGGGCCTGCCGCGGGTGCAGGATCTCGGGATCGAGACCGTGCTGTTCGCCAGTTCCGGCACCAGCGAGGACGCCGCGATGCTGCTTGCCGACGACAAGGGCGCCGCGCTCATCGTCGCGGTCGGCACGCACGCCACGCTCACCGAGTTCCTCGACAAGGGCCGCGCCGGTATGGCCTCGACGTTTCTCACCAGACTGCGGATCGGCGGCAAGCTCGTCGACGCCCGCGGCGTGACCCGGATCTACCGCAACCGGATTTCCGCCGCAGCGCTGTTACTGGTCGTGATCGCGGCACTCGTCGCAGTCGTCGCGGTCCTGTCGGTGTCCGACAGCGGGCGGCTCTACCTCACCGACATCGGGCACGGCATCGACAACACCTTCCACCGGATTCAGGACCTGTTCTCGTGATTTCCTTTCGCTATCACATCGTTTCCCTGGTCGGGGTGTTCCTGGCACTGGCCGTCGGCATCGTGGTGGGCACCACTGCGCTGAACGGGCCGGTGACTCATGACCTGCGGCTCCAGGTCAACGACCTCAAGACCGACCGCGCCCATCTTGCCGACCAGGTCAAGAGCCTGCAGGGTCAGGTCGATACCGCCGGCCAGTTCGCGTCGAGCTTCGGCTCGCGACTGGTCGCCGGCACGTTGAAGGCCAAGCAGGTGCTTGTCGTGGCGCTGCCGGGCGCCAGCACCGGCGAGCAGGACGGTGTCGCGACCGAGCTCGCCGCCGCCGGGGCGACGATCACCGGACGGCTGTCGCTGGCCGCGAGCTTCACCGACCCGTCCCAAGGCAGCAGTATCACCGCGCTCGCGACCGGGCCGGCGCACCCGCTCGGTCTGACGCTTCCGCAGACCAACGACCCGGGAAAGCTCGGTGGGGCACTGCTCGCATACGTACTGGTCGGCAAGGGCGAGACGAGCGACCTCAAGACGGTGCTGCGCGGGTTCTCCTCGTTGCACATGATCACCTCTGACCCGCAGGGCATCGAACCCGCGCGCTCGGTGGTCGTCGTCGGTTCTGGTTCGCAGCCCAAGAACTCCTACGCCGGGCAGAGCGAACTCGACCTCGTTACTGCACTGGTCAAGGCTGGCGGTCGCGTGGTCGTGGCCGGTGATCGCGGTTCGGCGCAGGCCAACGGCATCATCGCGCTCATCCGGTCGGGTGCGGACAAGTCGAACGTTTCGACGATCGACAATGCCGACACCGGATTCGGTCAGGTATCCACCGCGCTCGCGATGAGCGGCGCTGAGAACGCCCAGGTCGGGCACTACGGCACCGAGAAGGGTGCGCAAGCGCTCTTCCCCACTCCGGCCAGGTAATGGGGCTTCCCGCGCCACCCGCCGTGCTGGTCCTCGTCGCGTTCGTGCGCCGGCGTCTCGGCGATGTCGTCGCGCCGCTGCTCCCCCGAGCCGAGCGGGGCTGCCAGACCGAGCTCGTGCCCAGGCAGGTGATCACCGGCGCGGCGTCGCCGTTCGCGCTCACGACCTTCGCCCGTGCTCGCCTGCTGCGTCAGCTGTACGCGAGTGGCTTGCTCGACGAACAGGCCCGCGGGCGCGGCCCGCAGCAAGATCAACAATGCGCAACGCCGGTCAGCGAGCGCTCGGCAGCGGCCAATGATCCAGCGGCGCGGACGGTCGATCGCTGAGTGATCGTTGCGCTTCCTGCAGCGGCAGTGCGCTGCACAGCGGCCAATGATCAAGGCGCGTCGCGGGGCGCGTGGACGGCAGATAGCTCGGCTCGGGTCGGTTCGCGAGTGGGTCCGGCGAGCGGGTCGATGTCGGGATTTCGTTCTTTGCCGAGCGGCTGGACCTGCGCGTCGGCGCAGCGGGGCCGCCGCGGGTGTTAAAGTGAACTTCCGTGGATCGAACGGCACAGCCGACCAGACATTTGTTCGTCACCGGAGGCGTTGCCTCCTCGCTAGGGAAGGGCCTCACTGCCTCGAGTCTCGGGTCCCTGCTGAAGGCACGCGGCTTGCGCGTGACGATGCAGAAACTCGACCCCTACCTCAATGTCGACCCCGGCACGATGAATCCGTTCCAGCACGGCGAGGTATTCGTCACCGAGGACGGCGCGGAGACCGATCTCGACATCGGTCACTACGAACGCTTCCTCGACACCGACCTCAACGGCTGGGCCAATGTCACCACGGGCCAGGTGTATTCGACGGTGATCGCGAAGGAGCGGCGCGGGGAGTACCTCGGCGATACCGTCCAGGTCATCCCGCACATCACCAACGAGATCAAGGCACGGATCCGCGCGATGGCCGAGCCCGGCCCGGACGGGCTGGCGCCGCACGTCGTGATCACTGAGATCGGTGGGACGGTGGGCGACATCGAGTCGCTGCCTTTCCTCGAGGCCGCCCGCCAGGTTCGTCACGACGCGGGCCGGGACAACTGTTTCTTCCTGCACGTTTCGCTCGTCCCCTACCTCGCGCCGTCCGGTGAGCTGAAGACCAAGCCGACCCAGCACTCGGTTGCAGCGTTACGCAGCATCGGCATCACGCCCGATGCCATCGTCTGCCGCGCGGACCGCGAACTCCCCGCGAGCCTCAAGCGCAAGATCTCGCTGATGTGCGACGTCGACGCCGAGGCCGTCGTTACCGCCGTCGACGCGTCGTCCATCTACGAGATTCCGAAAGTGCTGCACTCCGAAGGGCTCGACGCCTATGTCGTGCGGCGGCTCGGTCTGCATTTTCGCGACGTCGATTGGACGGTGTGGGGCGACCTGCTCGACCGTGTGCACCATCCCCGGTCGGAGGTCACGGTCGCGTTGGTCGGCAAGTACATCGATTTGCCCGATGCCTACCTGTCGGTGTCGGAAGCGCTGCGGGCTGCCGCGTTCGCGCACCGGGCGCACGTGACGATCCGCTGGGTGATGTCGGACTCGTGCGAGACGCCGGCGGGTGCTGCCGCCGCGCTCAATGGTGCGGACGCGGTAGTGGTGCCGGGTGGGTTCGGCATCCGCGGGATCGAGGGCAAGCTCGGCGCCCTGCGCTACACACGTGAGCGGGGTGTGCCGACGCTGGGCCTGTGCCTCGGCTTGCAGTGCATGGTGATCGAGGCGGCGCGCAACCTGGCTGGCATCGACGGCGCGAACTCCGCGGAATTCGACCCCGACACCTTGCATCCGGTGATCGCCACGATGGCTGATCAGGTCGACATTGTGGAGGGACGCGCCGACATGGGCGCCACGATGCGTCTGGGCGCCTACCCTGCGGAGCTGACCAGCGACTCGGTTGTCGCGACGGCATACGGGGCCACCAGCGTGTCCGAGCGCCACCGGCACCGTTACGAGGTCAACAACAATTACCGGGCCGAGCTCGAGCGGGCCGGGCTGATGGTCTCGGGTACCTCTCCGGATGGTCGACTGGTCGAATTCGTTGAACTGCCCGCAGACCGGCACCCGTACTACGTCGGAACCCAGGCCCATCCCGAACTGAAATCGCGACCGACCCGCGCGCACCCGCTCTTTCGCGCTCTTATCGGCGCGGCGTTGGCCTACAGCGACGCCGAGCGACTGCCGGTGATAATCCCCGACGACGAGAGCGATGACGGCGCGCCGACCCACAACGGGGTGCCGGTCGCCAGTACGGTCAGCCAGTGAGCGAGTGTGATCGGGCTTGGCCGCCCGAACGAGCGCAGCGAGGCTCGGTCGTGAGCGACGCTTGCGAGCGAACCAATGTTGCAGGGCTTGGCCGGCCGAACGAGCGCAGCGAGGCTCGGTCGTGAGCGAAGCTTGCGAGCGAATCAGTGTGATCGGGCTTGGCCGCCCGAACGAGCGCAGCGAGGCTCGGCCGTGAGCGATGCGGGGGAGTACCGCGTCACGGGAACCGAATGGTTCTTTCGAGGCAAAATCATCTCGCTGCACCGCGACACGTTGACGATGCCCGACGGCAGCACCGCGGACCGTGAAATTGTTGACCACCAGGGGGCTGTTGCCGTTGTTGCGATCGACGCCGACGACCACGTCGTGCTCGTCAATCAATACCGCCTGGCGGTACGCCGCCGCCTCGACGAGCTGCCCGCTGGGCTGCTCGATGTCACCGACGAATCGGCGCTGAGCGCCGCGCAGCGTGAACTTGCTGAAGAGGCATCACTGCAGGCCGGGCGCTGGGACGTACTGCTGGATCTCGTCACCTCCCCGGGCTTCTCCAACGAGGCGATCCGCGTGTTCCTCGCGCGCGAACTGAGCCATGCCGCTGATCCGGGAGGCTTCGTCCGCGAGCACGAGGAGGTCGCGATGACGGTGACGCGAGTGCCGCTGACCGAAGCAGTGGCCCGGGTGCGTGCCGGCGAGATCACCAATGCGGCTGCCGTGGCCGGTCTGTTGGCAGCCGAGGTCGCCCGGTCGCACGGCTGGGCGGGGCTTCGCCCCACCGACATAGCCTGGCCGGATCGCCCCGGGGCGGCACCTCTCGCGCTTGATCCAGGCCGTCGATGACGGCGATTGCGAGCCGGCGGCTCGCGCCCGCGGCGGTCGTGCACGCCTACCTCGATCACCTCGCTGTCGAACGCGGTGTCGCCACGAACACGCTGGCGTCCTACCGTCGCGATCTGAATCGCTACGTCGACTACTTGGACGCGAGCGCGGTCACCTCGATCGTGGACGTCGACGCTGCGGCCGTGACTGCGTTCCTGGCGTACCTGCGCGAGGGCGACGAGATGCACCAGGCGCTCTCGGCACCGTCCGCGGCCCGCGCCGTGATTGCGGTGCGGGGACTGCACCGCTTTGCGCTGCGGGACGGACTTGTCGGCGTCGACGTCGCCCACGAGGTACGTCCGCCAAGCACACCGCGGCGATTGCCGAAGGCCATCAGTGTCGAGGACGTGGAGCGGTTGCTCGCGGCGGCGGGTTACCCGGGCACAGTTCTGGCCGCGCGCGACCGGGCACTGCTGGAACTGCTGTACGGGACGGGCGCGCGCATTTCCGAGGCGGTGGGCCTCGCGATCGACGACGTCGATCTGGCCGAGCGCAGCGTGCTGCTCTGCGGCAAGGGCGGCAAGCAGCGGCGCGTGCCGCTGGGAACATACGCGGCCCGTGCGGTCGATGCCTATCTCGTGCAGGCACGACCTTCGCTCGCCGCCGCAGGTGCCGGCACTTCCCGGCTGCTGCTCAACGCGCGCGGGGGTCCGCTGTCTCGGCAGTCGGCCTGGATGGTGCTGACGACCGCGGCCGAGCGAGCGGGGCTGAGTGCGGGAATCTCGCCGCACACGTTGCGCCATTCGTTCGCGACGCACCTGATGGAGGGCGGAGCCGATGTCCGGGTCGTCCAAGAACTGCTTGGTCATTCGTCGGTCACGACGACGCAGATTTACACCCTGGTCACCGTCGAGGCGCTCCGCGAGGTTTACGCGACGGCGCACCCGCGCGCGCTGGGCTGAACGGCGGCATTTCATGACTCGGGCACGGACGTCGCAGCGCTGGGGTAGCGTCCCAGGCGGGAAGAAGGGCGTGCCGTCACGGCGGCGAAAGCAATGAGGGAGGCGGGCCGGTTCATGGCGATGTCGACAGATCCGGCGCCTACCGACGCGGCGTCTGCACCGACCGAGCCCGACGCAGACTCTGGCGAGCTGTTCTCAGTTCCTGCGTCGCCCTCCGCCGATCCCGCGGTCGCGCGGCCCAAGCGTGTGGTGCTGGAACCGCTGCCGCTCGATCGGCACGGACCGGCCCGCGTGATCGCGCTGTGCAACCAGAAGGGCGGCGTCGGAAAGACCACCTCAGCGATCAATCTTGGCGCAGCGCTGGCCGAATGCGGCCGGCGCGTGCTGCTCGTCGACTTCGATCCGCAGGGCGCCTTGTCCGTGGGATTGGGCGTGCAACCGCACCAGCTCGATCGCACCGTCTACAACCTGCTCATGGAGCGCGGTGTCGGCATTGACGACGTGTTGCTCAAGACCGCGGTCGCCGGACTCGATCTCCTGCCGAGCAACATCGACCTGTCGGCTGGTGAGGTGCAACTGGTCAACGAGGTCGCTCGTGAGCAGACCCTGGCCCGAGCTTTGGCCCCGGTACTTGCCGACTACGACTACGTCCTCATCGATTGTCAGCCGTCTCTGGGCTTGCTCACCGTCAACGCACTGACTGCAGCGCACGGCGTGATCATTCCGCTGGAGTGCGAGTACTTCAGCCTGCGCGGCGTTGCCCTGCTTATGGACACCATCGACAAGGTGCGCGAACGACTCAACCCGGCGCTCGTGCTCGACGGCATCCTCGCGACGATGTACGACGGGCGCACGCTGCACGGCCGCGAGGTCTTCTCCCGAGTGGTCGAGGCGTTCGGCGACACGGTGTTCGACGCCGTCATCGCGCGGACGGTCCGTTTCCCGGAAACCACGGTGGCCGGTCAGCCGATCACCGCGTGGGCGTCGAACTCGGCGGGCGCCACGGCGTACCGAAATCTCGCCCGGGAAGTCCTCGCCAGGGCGGGAAAGCCCGCGTGAGGCACGTGCGGCGGTTGCACGAAGCGTGAGCGAAGCTTGCGAGCGAACCAATGTGATCGGGCTTGGCCGTCCGAACGAGCGAAGCGAGGCTCGGCCGTGAGTGAGTGGCCAGATCCGACGGGCGTCGACCTGTCGCCCGACGACGCGCTCGACATCGAAGCGCTATCCATCGAGCCCGAGCACAGCACCCACCCGGCACCGGCGGCGGACGGGTCGTTCCGGGTTCGGCTGGACAACTTCGAGGGTCCGTTTGATCTGCTGTTGAGCCTGATCTCGCGCCGGCAGATGGACGTGACCGAGGTCGCGCTGTCGCAGGTCACCGATGAATTCATCAGCCACATCTCCGGGGTTGGCGGATTTGACCTCGGCCAGGCGACCGAATTTCTCGTCATCGCTGCGACCCTGCTCGACCTCAAGACCGCGCGGCTGCTCCCGTCTGCCGAGGTCGAGGACGAGGAGGATCTCGCTCTGCTGGAGGCGCGGGATCTGCTGTTCGCGCGGCTGCTGCAGTACCGCGCGTACAAGCTCGCGGCCGCTTATCTCGCGGAGCTCGCGCGAACTCAGGGCCGACGCTACGGGCGGGCCGCGGAACTCGAACCTCGCTACGCGAAGCTGCTTCCGGATGTCCTTATCGAGGTCACGGCGCAGCAGTTCGCTGCGCTGGCAGCCTCGGCGCTCGCGCCCCGACCGGTCCCGACGGTGTCGCTCGAGCACGTGCACGCACCCCGCGTCAGCGTGAGCGAGCAGATGGCGATCCTGCGGGCGCGCCTCGAGCAAGCCGGTGCCGCGACGTTCCGTAGCCTCGTCGTTGACTGTGGATCGACTCTCGAGATCGTCGCGCGATTCCTCGGCCTGCTGGAACTGTTTCGCGACGGTGCTGTTCGCTTCGACCAGGCGGCGCCGCTGGCCGAGTTGCGGGTGCGCTGGATCGGCCAGCCCGGCGCAAACAGCGATGGTGCGCACACCAGCGTGGACGAGGAGTACCAGTGAGCGACGCTTGCGAGCGAACCAATGTTGCAGGGCTTGGCCGCCCGAACGAGCGCAGCGAGGCTCGGTCGTGAGCGACGCTTGCGAGCGAACCAATGTGATCGGGCTTGGCCGGCCGAACGAGCGCAGCGAGGCTCGGCCGTGAGCGAAGCGTGCGAGCGGGTGCCGGACATTGACGTGGCGCAGCCGACCGATCCCGCTGAGGTCGCCGGGGCGGTGGAGGCGATCTTGTTCGTCGTTGACGCCCCGCTGAGCCTGGAATCCCTGGGTGCCGCACTGCGCCTGCCCGTCGCCCAGATCGAGGCTGCCCTGCAGACGTTGCGCACCGGGTACGACGAGCGGGCGGCGGGCATCGAACTGCGCGACGCTCCGGGTGGGGTGCGCCTGTACACGCGGGTGGCGTACGCGCCGCAGGTCGAGGCGTTCTTGCAGGACGGCCAGCGAACCCGCCTCAGCCAGGCGGCACTGGAGACGCTGGCCGTCATCGCCTATCGGCAGCCGGTGAGTCGCTCCCGAATCGCGGCGATCCGCGGTGTCAACGTCGACGGCGTGGTGCGCACCCTGCTGACCCGCGGTCTCGTTGTCGAGGCGGCTACGGACCAGGCGAGCGGTGCCGGACTGTTGCGAACCTCGGCGCTCTTCCTGGAACGGATGGGGATCCAGTCGATGACCGAACTGCCCTCCCTGGCGCCGCTGCTGCCCGAGCTCGAGGGGCTGGAGTACGACGAGCTGTGAACGCGTCGTCGAGCCCCGCAGGGCCGCTCGGAGTGCGCCTGCAAAAGGTTCTCGCGGCGGCCGGAATCGGATCGCGGCGCGCCTGCGAGGAACTGATCGCGGCTGGACGGGTCTCGGTCGACGGTGTCACGGTGCTCGAGATGGGCACCCGGGTCGATCCCGCGACAGCGGTAGTGCGCCTGGACGGAGCGCGGATCAACGTCCGAGACGACCTGGTCTACCTGGCGCTGAACAAGCCGCGCGGCGTCCTGTCTGCCATGTCGGACGATCGCGGGCGTCCGACCGTCGGCGATCTGGTCGCTGACCGACCGGAGCGGCTCTTTCACGTCGGCAGGTTGGACGGCGACACCGAAGGGCTGCTGCTGCTGACCAACGACGGCGAGTTGGCACACCGGCTGACGCACCCAGCCTTCGGCGTCTCGAAGACCTATCTCGCCACGGTCCCCGCGCCCGTGGGCCGCGGCGTGGGACGCCGGCTGCTGGACGGCGTCGAGCTGGACGACGGGCCGGCCCGCGCCGACAAGTTCCGGGTCGTCCAAGCCAGCGGCGATCGCGCCATCGTGGAGGTTGTGCTGCACGAGGGCCGCAACCACATCGTCCGGCGGCTGCTGGCCGAGGTCGGCTACCCCGTTCAGCGTCTGGTGCGGACGGCCGTGGGACCGGTGCAGCTCGGCGGGCAGCGCGTCGCGACGATACGCGAGCTCACTCGTGCCGAACTCGCCGAGCTGCACAGGCTGGTCGACGAGCAGCCCTGAACAAGACAGAAGGGATCCGTCGTGGCGGTTCGAGCGATCCGCGGTGCCATCCAGATCGACGGCGACGACCGCGACGCGATCCTTGCCGGTGCGAGCGAGCTGGTGCGCGCCGTCATCGAGCGCAACGCCATCGTCGAGGACGCGCTGATCAGCATTCTGTTCACCGCGACCCCGGACCTGACGGCCGAATTTCCGGCATACGCAGCGCGGCTGCTCGGAATGACCGACGTCCCGCTGATGTGTGCAACCGAGATCGCCGTCCCGGGTGCGATGCCGCGGGTACTGCGCCTGCTGGCCCACGTCGAAACCACGCGCGCCCGCGCCGACATGCAGCACCCCTACCTTCGGGGTGCGGCGGCGCTGCGCCGCGATCTACCCCAATGAGCACGACGGGAACGAACTGGTCAGGACAGCGCCTTGCGGTCCGTATCCTCGAAGTGCCGCCCGCTGCGTGCCAATTCGACGCCGCCCATCCAAAACTGGTCCCGACAGGAGACATGCTGTGCCCGAGAACACCGCCCGCTCGGATTTCGCCGGAGTGGTCGCCCTCGACGGCCCGTCCGGAACCGGCAAGTCGACGGTGGCCCGCGGTTTGGCTCGCCGGCTGGGTGTGCGCTACCTCGACACCGGCGCCATGTACCGGGCCGCCACGCTTGCCGTGCTGCGCGCCGGCGTGGCGCTCGACGACCCGGTCGCCATCGCCCGCCGGGTCGAGACGGCGAGCATCGAGGTCTCCACCGATCCGAACGCTGCGTCGATTTGCCTGGACGGCGAGCCGGTGGACGACGAGATCCGCTCCGCCGAGGTCACCGCTGCCGTGTCTGCGGTGTCCGCCGTGGCGGCGGTTCGCGCCCAGCTGGTGGCCGCCCAGCGCGAGGTCATCGACGACGGCGCGATCGTCGTCGAAGGGCGCGACATCGGCACCGTGGTGTGGCCGGGCGCCCGGCCGAAGGTGTACTTGACGGCGCACGCCCGAATCCGTGCCGAGCGACGCGCCGGCGAGACCGGGCAGCTTGCGGACGTCGCCGGGGTCGCCGCTGACATCGAGCGACGCGACCGGCTCGACAGCACTCGCTCGGCCAGCCCGCTCGCCCGCGCTGACGACGCGGTCGATCTCGACACGACCGATCTCGACGTGGACGCCGTCATCGAGCGTCTCGTCGCGCTGACGGCGAAGAGTTTCGCATGACGCAACCCGTCGTCGCGGTGGTCGGCCGTCCCAATGTCGGCAAGTCGACGCTGGTCAATCGCATCCTCGGCCGTCGGGAAGCCGTGGTGCAGGACATCCCCGGCGTCACTCGCGACCGCATCGCCTACGACGCGTTGTGGGGCGGGCGGCGCTTCACGCTGGTGGACACCGGCGGGTGGGAGCCGGACGCGAGCGGGCTGATGGCGATGGTGTCGGCGCAGGCCGAACGCGCGGTCGCCACCGCTGATCTGGTGCTCTTCGTCGTGGACGGGCGCACTGGCGCGACAGAGACCGATCTGGTCGTCGCGCGCACGTTGCGGCGTGCTGGGCGCCCGGTGCTGCTCGCCGTGACGAAGATCGACGACGAGCGCGGTGAGTCCGACGCCGCGGAATTGTGGTCGCTTGGCCTCGGCGAGCCGTACCCGGTCAGCGGCCTGCACGGGCGCGGCAGCGGTGATCTGCTCGACGCCGTGCTTGCCGAGCTTCCCGACGCACCTAGGGACGAGGACGAGCAAGCCGGTCCGCGCCGGGTCGCGCTGATCGGCCGTCCCAACGTCGGCAAGTCCAGCCTGCTGAACCGGCTGAGCGGCGAGGAGCGTTCGGTCGTTGACTCGGTGGCCGGGACGACCATCGATCCGGTCGACAGCCTGCTCGAGCTCGACGGCGAGATCTGGCGCTTCGTCGACACCGCCGGGTTGCGCCGCAAAGTCAACCAGGCCAGCGGGATGGAGTACTACGCCAGCCTGCGCACGGCGGCGGCCATCGAGGCCGCGGAGGTAGCTGTCGTGCTGCTGGATGCCTCCGAACCGATCAGCGAGCAGGACCAGCGGGTGATCGGCGAGGTGATCGACTCGGGTAGGGCGCTCGTCCTCGCACTGAACAAGTGGGACCTCCTCGACGAGGACCGCCGCCTGGTCCTGGAGCGCGAGATCAGTCGCGACCTCGCCCGGGTGGCGTGGGCGCCGCGGGTGAACATCTCGGCACGCACCGGCCGCGCGGTCGAGAAGCTGGCGGCGCAGTTGCGCATCAGCCTCAGCTCGTGGGACCGGCGCATCTCCACCGGCCGGCTGAACTCATGGCTGACCGAGGTCGTCGCGATGACGCCGCCGCCACCGCGCGGCGGCAAGGCGCCCCGCGTGCTGTTCGCCACCCAGGCCGACATCCGCCCGCCGCGATTCGTGCTGTTCACCACCGGGTTTCTGGAGGCCGGCTACCGGCGCTTCATCGAGCGCCGGCTGCGCGAGGACTTCGAGTTCACGGGTACGCCGATCGAGATCTCGGTGCGGGTGCGGGAGAAACGCGGCGCGACGCGCGACTGAGGGCAGGACGCGCAGCGGGCCTGCGATAGGGTTGCGGCGCACCATCGCACGACCGGGACGTGGCGCAGCTTGGTAGCGCACTTGACTGGGGGTCAAGGGGTCGCAGGTTCAAATCCTGTCGTCCCGACAGGTCGGAGCCCGGGGAGGCACGCGTGACGGCTACCCCTGCGGCCGGGCAGGCGAGCACGAAGATCGCTACGATCCCGAACGCCCTCAGCGTGCTGCGCCTGCTCGGCGTGCCGCTGTTCCTGTGGCTGTTGCTCGGCCCGCACGCCGACGGCTGGGCGCTCGCCGTGTTGATGCTGTCCGGGTTCACCGACTGGCTCGACGGCGTGCTGGCGCGGCGGCTGAACCAGCAAAGCGAACTCGGCGCGATGCTCGACCCGGCAGCAGACCGGCTCTACATTCTGGCCACCCTGCTCGGACTGGTGTTACGCGACATCATCCCGCTGTGGCTGGCCGCAGTGATCGTCGGGCGCGACCTCGTCCTGAGCGCCTCGCTGCTGGTGCTGCGCCGGCACGGGTACGGTCCGTATACCGTCCATTATCTGGGCAAGGCGGCGACTTTCTGCCTGCTTTATGCGTTCCCGCTGCTGCTGATCGGCGCGCACGACGGTCCTGGTTTTTCGGTGGCCGACGTCGCCCGTCCGGCCGCTTGGGGGTTCACGATCTGGGGCACCGGACTCTACCTGTGGGCCGGGATTGTGTACCTGCGTCAGGCGGCGCACCTGGTCCGGCAGGCCCCGGTCAGAGCCCCGTGAGCTCCGGACCTGGGGATTCGGGGGTGCATCCGCACCCGACCCAACTGCTCGTCGACCTCGTCATGGACCCCCGCGATCCGGCTTACCTGGCCGCGGCTCAGCGCCGCGGCGGACGCGCGGCGCGCAGGTGGTACGACCGGCCGATCGTTGCGCTCGGCTGCGCCGTCGCCGGGTTTCTGCTCGCCGTCGCCTACGTGCACACCAACCGGGGCGCACCCGAGGCGGCCAAGGTCCACGACGACCTCGTGTCGCGCGTGCGCTCCGCCGAGACCAGCGCGGGCGATCTTGCGACACGGGCCCAACAGCTGACGTCGTCGCTCAATGCGTTGCGCGATCGGACGCTCGGTGTGAAGTCCGTTGTGCTCGATCGCGAGCAACTGCTGGCCGGCCAGCTCGGGGCGTCCGGGCCCGGGCTGGAAGTGACGCTGGCCGAAGCGCCGGCCACGTCGGCGAGCAGCCTGCCTGGGCGCGGCGGCAGCGTCGGGATCGGTGCGGGACATATCCTCACCGATCGTGATGTGCGCAGCGTCGTCAATGAGCTCTGGGCCGACGGTGCCGAGGCGGTGGCAGTGAACGACGTCCGGCTCACCCCGACCTCGGCGGTGCGCTTCGCCGGTGACGCGGTGCTAGTCGACTTTCAGCCGATCTCCTCGCCGTACCGGATCTCCGCGCTCGGCAACGCCGACGGGCTGGCTACCGGGTTCGCCTCGAGCGACATCGCCAGCCGCTACCAGACGCTGTCCGGAGCGCGCGGGATCGGTTTCAACTTCCACGAGCAGTCCCGGCTCAGCGTTCCCGCCAGCCCTGGCACGGCGCTGCGCTACGCGCGGGTGCCGCCCCGGCGCGGCCGATGATCGCCGCGCTGGCGCTGGTCGCCGGCATCGTGGCCGGGCTGTTGCTGCGCCCAACGGTCCCGACCTGGCTGGAGCCGTACCTGCCCATCGCGGTCGTCGCTGCCTTGGACGCCGTGTTCGGCGGGGTACGGGCCCGGCTGGACGCCATGTTCGATGCGAAGGTCTTCGTGGTGTCCTTCGTGTCCAACGTCCTGGTGGCGGCGCTCATCGTCTACCTGGGCGACAAGCTCGGCGTCGGCAGCCAGCTGTCGACTGCCGTGGTGGTCGTGCTCGGGATCCGCATCTTCGGTAACGCTGCCGCCATCCGTCGACGGTTGTTTCATGCGTGAGCGAAGCTTGACACGCGAACGACCGCCTGCCACCCGCAGCATTCGCGCTGCGGCGAGCGTCATCGCCATCGCTCTTCTCGCACTGCTCGGCTTCGCGATCGCGGTGCAGGTCCGGGCGAACTCCGGTTCGGACAACCTTGCCAACCTGCGCGAGAACGATCTGGTCGGCATCCTGGACGACCAGAATGCGCGCGCGGACCGGTTGCGCCAGCAGATCGCCGACCTCGAGCAGACCTTGCGCCAGCTTCAGGACAGCGGCAACCGCTCGGCTGTCGCGCGGCAGCAGGCGCAGGACGACGCGAAGGCGCTCGGCGTCCTGCTCGGCACGCTGCCCGCCGCCGGCCCGGGTGTCGCTGTCACCATCGCGGATCCGGACCGCAAACTGTCTGCTGAGGATCTGCTCGACGTGATCGAGGAATTGCGCGGCGCGGGCGCGGAGGCGATCCAGTTCGGGGCCGTCCGTATCTCCACCAACTCCGCGTTCACGACGCAGGGAGGCACGCTCGCTGTCGATGGCACCCCCCTCACCGCGCCGTACCGTGTCCTCGCGATCGGCGAAGCCAAGACACTCGACACCGCGCTCAACATCCCCGGCGGCGTGGCGGCCACGGTTCGCGCTGCCGGCGGCACTCTCACGGTGCGCGAGCAGCACGTGGTGTCGATCACCGCGACGCGGCCGTTACCGATTCCCAAGTACCTCATTCCGGCCGGTCACTGACTACCCCTAGGACGGGGGTTGTACACCCTGAGCGCAAGATCGCGCGCGTGCAAAAGCCCGCCGTCGCTTGCGCACGGATCGAAGACTGGCTTCTGCCGCACGTCGACGCCGGCCAGATCTCGATCGGGCAGGCAATAGAACGGGCGGGCACCAGGTGGCACGATCCTGAGCGTGGGGCGCCCTCCGAGTGTTCTGGCAAGCGCCGCTGCGAAGCCGGGAAGCCGTGCTGCCGGCACGATCACCAGCACAGCCATGCTGTAGAGCTCGGGGTAGCGCGCGAGCACCCGCGCCGAGGTGGCCCACCGTGCGAAGCCGGCCTGCGACCCGGTCGGGTTGCTGGTCACGAACGCGCCCGCGTTGATCACCAGATCGTCCTCATGCTGGATCGCCAACTGCAGCGTCGAGGCGACATCAGTCGACGAGCGCTCGAAAGCCTTGATCGACTGGCTGGCATCGCCGCGGCTCACCGCACTCGCCGCCACCGCCGAACCCAGCATCCCCGCGAGCGTCAACGCCACCGCGGCAGCCGCCCAGCTGTGCCGCGACGTCCAACTCCGGCGCAAGCCCACCGAAGACTCATCCGGTATCGCCGCCGCCGCCAGCGCGCCCATGATCACTCCGGATACCACATATTCACCCAATTGAGGTCACAAGCCCGCATTTCGAATGCGACCAGAACCACACCTGGCACTACCGGTTGTCGACGGCGATGTAAGCGCCGAAGGGCGCGAGACCTGGTGTTGCCCGGGCACCTTTTTCGCGAGTGGCAAGGCCGGTCGGTAAGGTCGCTTCAGCCACGACCTGACGGGTCGCCGCGAACGGCGCCGACACTGCAAACTGCACGCGCCGCGGACGGCGCGCCGATCGAACCTCCGAGAGGGGCAGCGCCCGATGTCCGACATTCCCGACGATCTGAAGTACACCGCCGAGCACGAATGGGTCCGGATGAGCAACGGCTCTCCGATCGTGCGCATCGGGATCACCGACTTCGCCCAGGAGGCGCTAGGCGACGTCGTCTATGTGTCTTTGCCCGAGGTGGGCGCCAGCCTGAGCGCGGGCGGCGCGTGCGGTGAGGTCGAATCGACCAAGAGCGTCTCGGACGTGTTCGCGCCGCTGACGGGCACCGTCACCGCGCACAACGAGACGCTGGACGAGCAGCCCGAGCTGATCAACTCTGACCCGTACGGCGCGGGTTGGATCTTCGAGATGGAGCTGGCCGACGACGCCGATCTCAGCGTGCTCGTCGACGGGGCAACCTACGCGACCTTGGCCGGCTGAGGGGCCTGGCTGAAGGGTGACAGCCTGCGTTCAGGGCTCAGCCTCCACTGTCGATTGACCCTCGTGTCGCGACGGGCCTAGGCTCTGCCAACCGAGACGTAACAATCCGCTGTACGGGTCGGGTGAGACGCCGCCGGCGTTTTCCGCCCCCGACAGTGTCTTTCCAGACTCCATTCCCACTTCGAAGGGCGAGGCGAGTGTTCTGTACCGCGTGTGGCACTGAAAACCCTTCCGGCAGCCGCTACTGCGCCAGCTGCGGAGCCGCCTTGCCTGCGACGTCCGCCGGCGCCGGTGTGGACGTGACCCGCACCATCACCACGACAGGAAGCCTGCCCGAGGGCGACGGCGACTTTTCCACCGAGGCGCATCAAGGGGCCGTCGACGCGCTCGCGCCCGGCTCGGCGCTGCTGGTGGTCAAGCGGGGTCCGAATGCCGGCAGCCGATTCCTGCTCGATCAGCAGGTCACTACGGCGGGTCGCCATCCCGACAGCGACATTTTCTTGGACGATGTGACGGTGTCCCGCCGACATGCCGAGTTCCGCCGCGAGGGCAGCGGCTACACCGTCCACGATGTGGGTTCGCTCAACGGCACCTATGTCAACCGGGAGCCGATCGACGCGGCATCGCTGTCTGGCGGCGACGAGGTGCAGATCGGGAAGTTCCGCCTCGTGTACCTGACCGCCGCCGTCCGCGCCGGCATCGGGACCTCCGCGTGACGGCGGCGTCGCGCACGGGAGCGGGGGTCGGCGCTGCGGCGCTCACGATCGGCGACGTGCTCTCGCACCTGCGCGCCGACTTCCCGGACCTCACCATCAGCAAGATCCGCTTCCTCGAGGACGCCGGCCTCATCCGTCCCGAGCGCACCCCGTCGGGGTACCGCAAGTTCTCGGCGGCCGACGTCTCCCGCTTGCGCTATGTCCTGGCCCAGCAACGCGATCACTACCTGCCGCTGAAGGTGATCAAGGAACAGCTCGACACGATCGACCGCGGGCTTCCTGCGCCGGGCTCGCCGTCGACCGCGAGCCCGCGCGTGCCGCATGTGGCCATCGCCGCGATCCAGGACAACGCGCCGACCGCCGGGCACTTCCGCCCTTCGCCGGCGGCGATGCGACTGTCTCGCGAGGAACTGCTCAACGCGGCGGGCTTGCGGCCCGATCAACTCATCGAGCTCGAGCAGTTCGGGCTGATCAGCAAGAAGCCCGGCGGGCACTACGACGACGACGCGCTGGCGGTGGGCAAGATCGTCGCGGAGCTCGCTAAGTTCGGGTTGGAAGGTCGACACCTGCGGGCATTCCGCACCGCGGCCGAGCGTGAGGTCGGGTTGTTTTCACAGGTCGTCGGACCGATGTCACGCCAGCGCAGCAGCGAGGCCAAGGTCCGCGCCGAGGAGACGGTCCGTGAGCTCGCCGCACTGTCGGTTCGCCTGCATGCCGCGCTCGTGCAGATTGGCCTCCGCGAGGTCGTCGGCGGGTCCTAATCGCGTCGGTGCGGGGGCGCTCGGGCGTGTAGCGTCGTGGTCACTCGATCGAGGTCGGTTGGCGCTGCGGGCGGAGGTATTCGTGCATCCCATGCGGGTAGTCGGGGTGCGGGTGGAATTGCCCGCAAACAATCCGGTCGTGTTGCTCCGGGAAGAAGACGGTGTCCGTTACCTGCCGATCTGGATCGGCGCGGCCGAGGCGTCCGCGATCGCATTCCAGCAGCAGGGTGTGCAGGCGGCGCGCCCGCTGACCCACGACCTGATGAAGGACATGATCACCGGCCTCGGCGCCCGCCTCGAAGCGGTCCACATCACTGAGATGCGCGAGGACACCTACTACGCCGAGCTTCGCTTCAGCGGTGGCGTGACGGTCAGCGCGCGGCCCTCGGACGCGATTGCACTGGCGCTGCGCTGCCAGGTCGAGATTCTTGGCAGCGATGCCGTGCTGGAAGCGGGCGGCATCGAAATCCCGGACGAGCAGGAGAACGAGGTCGAGAAGTTTCGGGAGTTCCTGGACACGATCTCGCCGGAGGACTTCGCGCCGGGTGGCTGATTTAACTCTCGACTTGAGGTTGATGGTTGCCAGCAACCGGCGCGTCGCGTTGATTCCGCACGCCAGGCAGCTTACGGTCAGGTAGTTCGAAAGGTCATCCCGTGCAATTCGGGTTGATCCGGACCAGGTTGCGGCACTGCTGCTGCGCCGACAATGCGGGAGGTGGGCGCGGGTGCAGGAATACCAGCCCGGTGGACGGCCCGAACAGGGGGCGCTGTTCGACGCGCCGGAAGCAGGATCGGACAGCGCGCTGATTGGTTACCGCGGTCCGACCGCCTGTGCCGCGGCCGGGATCAGTTACCGCCAGCTCGACTACTGGGCTCGAACCGAACTGGTCGTGCCATCCATCCGCAGCGCCACGGGATCGGGCAGCCAGCGGCTTTACTCGTTCAAGGACATCCTGGTACTCAAGGTGGTCAAGCGGCTGCTCGACACCGGCGTCTCGCTGCACAACATCCGCCTGGCCGTGGACGCGTTGCGCCTGCGCGGTGTCGATGACCTGGCCCGGATCACCCTGCTCTCCGACGGCACCACGGTGTACGAGTGCACGTCCTCGGAAGAGGTCGTGGACCTGTTACGCGGCGGTCAAGGCGTGTTCGGGATCGCCGTCAGCGGCGCATTGCGCGAGCTGCGCGGGTCGCTGGCCGAAATGCCGTCCGAGCGCGCTGACGGCGGCGAGATCGACGCGCGCCCATCGGCGAGCGAGGATGAGTTGGCACAACGTCGGCAGCGGCGCACCGCGAGCGCCTGAGCACCAACGCGGCGCGCGGCTGGTACCTTCGAAGATGGCTGACCATCCCGTGCGGGAGAGCTGAGCCAGGCCGCGACTGTTAGTGCTGAAAGCAGTCGATCGGCTCGGTGCAGCGCCGAAGGGGCAACCTCCCCGGAACCTCTCAGGCACCAGGACCGCGCGGATCAGGCCACTCTGGAGGGCGACGTGGCCCGACAGACGGGGACACCGCGTCCGCAATCGGGCGACGGAGGTCCTACGAACCCGTCTGATACCTGGAGTGCCGCCGCAGATGACAGCCCACCCCGTGCTCACCGAGCCCGTTGCAGCAGCCATGCCGCTCGTCGAATTGGAAGCCAAAGCTCCCTTCGCCGCCCGGCACATCGGCACCGCCGTCGGCGACGCCCAGGCGCGCATGCTCGACGTCGTCGGTTACACCTCGTTGGACGACATGCTGGCCGACGCCGTCCCCGCCAGCATCCGCGAGAAGCTTGCACTCGCTCTGCCCGACGCCGTCACCGAGGCTGACGTCGCCGCCGAACTGCGCGCGCTCGCCGATCGCAACAATGTGCTCACGTCCATGATCGGCCTCGGCTACTACGACACGATCACGCCGCCGGTGATTCGACGTAACGTGCTGGAGAACCCGGGCTGGTACACCGCGTACACCCCCTACCAGCCCGAGATCAGTCAGGGCCGACTCGAAGCGCTGATCAACTTCCAGACGATGGTCGAAGACCTCACCGGCCTACCGGTCGCCGGCGCGTCCATGCTGGACGAGGCCACCGCCGCCGCAGAGGCGATGGCGCTGGCGCACCGCACCCGCAGGTCCGGCGACACGTTCGTGGTCGACGCCGACGTCTTCCCACAGACCCTCGACGTGCTCCGCACCCGCGCGGTGCCGCTGGGGCTCAAGGTCGTCGCCCACGATCTGTCCCAGCCACTTCCCGACGCGGACGTCTTCGGAGTGCTCGTGCAGTACCCAGGCGGGTCGGGTGTGGTACGCGAACTGGACCCGATCGTCGCGGTCGCGCACGAGCGCGGCGCGCTCGTCGTCGTTGCAGCCGACCTGCTCGCCCTTACCCTGCTGCGCACCCCGGGTGAAGCGGGCGCCGATATGGCGGTCGGGACAACGCAGCGATTCGGCGTGCCGATGGGCTTCGGCGGCCCGCACGCCGGCTACCTCGCCATCCGCACAGGTCTGGAGCGCCAGCTGCCCGGGCGCCTGGTCGGGGTGTCCGTGGATGCCGACGGCGCCCCGGCATTCCGGCTGGCGCTGCAGACCCGCGAGCAGCACATCCGCCGCGAGAAGGCGACGAGCAACATCTGCACCGCGCAGGTGTTGCTGGCTGTTATCGCCGGCATGTTCGCGGTCTATCACGGCCCGCACGGCCTGCGTGACATGGCACGGCGAGTGCACCGCTTCGCCTCAGTGCTTGCCGCGGGCCTGCGCGAGGGCGGCGTAGATGTGCACGACGAACCGTTCTTCGACACGATCACGGTGCACGTTCCCGGCCGTGCCCTCGCAGTGGCGGTCGCTGCCCGCGAGCGAGGCGTCAACCTGCGCCTCGTCGATCAGGACACGATATCGATCGCCTGCGACCAGGCGACGCGGCGCGAGCACCTGGTGGCCGTCTGGTCGGCGTTCGGCCTCGCCCTCGGTGCGGCCGATATCGACCGGTTGGACGGCGACGCGCCGCTCGCCACGCTGCGCGAGACCGAGTTCCTGACCCATCCGGTGTTCAGCGCGTACCACTCTGAGACGGCAATGTTGCGCTACCTGCGCCGCCTGGCTGACCGGGACTTCGCGCTGGATCGCGGCATGATTCCGCTCGGCTCGTGCACGATGAAGCTGAACGCGACGACCGAGATGGAGCCGCTGACCAACCCCGGCTTCGCCCAGATCCACCCGTTCGCACCGGCGGACCAGTTCGCCGGCTACACCTCGCTGTTCGCCGACCTGCAACGCTGGCTGGCCGAGATCACCGGCTACGATGCGATCTCGCTGCAACCCAATGCCGGCTCGCAGGGTGAGTTCGCCGGGCTACTCGCGATCCGCAATTATCACCTGTCCCAGGGCAATGGCGAGCGTGACGTCTGCTTGATCCCGGCCAGCGCGCACGGCACGAATGCAGCGTCTGCGGTGATGGCGGGCTTGCGGGTTGTCGTGGTCAAGACCGGCGGCGAGCAGGGCGAGATCGATCTGGACGACTTGCGTGCCAAGATCGCCGCGCACGCGTCCTCGCTCGCCGCGGTGATGGTGACCTACCCTTCCACACACGGGGTGTTCGAGGAGCACATCAGCGAGGTGTGCGCACTGGTGCACGATGCCGGCGGCCAGGTATACGTCGACGGCGCGAACCTGAACGCGATGGTCGGCCTCGCCCGTCCGGGCAAGTTCGGCGCGGACGTGTCGCACCTGAACCTGCACAAGACGTTCTGCATCCCGCACGGTGGCGGCGGCCCGGGCGTCGGGCCGATCGGGGTCCGCTCCCACCTCGCGCCCTACCTGCCCAATCACCCGATGCAGCGCCTTGCGGGACCGGCTACCGGCAGTGGTGCCGTCGCCGGGGCACCATGGGGCTCGTCGTCGATCCTGCCGATCACCTGGGCCTACATTCGGCTGATGGGCGGCAAAGGTCTGACCCAGGCGACGGGCGCCGCAATCCTAGCTGCGAACTACGTGGCGCGGCGGCTACAGCAGCATTTCCCGGTGCTGTACTCCGGCGCAAGCGGATTGGTGGCGCACGAGTGCATCCTCGACCTGCGCGAGATCACCAAGCGCTCCGGCGTCACGGTCGACGACGTGGCCAAACGGCTGATCGACTACGGCTTCCATGCGCCGACCATGTCGTTTCCCGTCGCAGGCACGCTGATGGTCGAGCCGACCGAGTCCGAGGATCTGCTCGAACTCGACCGGTTCGTGATCGCGATGACGGCGATCAAGGGCGAGATTGAGCGGGTCGCCGCAGGGGAGTGGCCACGTGCGGACAACCCGCTCGGCAACGCTCCGCACACTGCTGAATGTCTGAGCGGTGAATGGGCGCATCCGTACACGCGCAGCGAAGCGGTGTACCCGCCCGGTGTCGATCCGCGCTCGAAATACTGGGCGCCGGTTCGCCGGGTCGACAACGCGTTCGGGGACCGCAACCTGGTCTGTGCCTGCCCGCCGGTGGAAGCCTACGCGTGAGAACGCCGTCTAAAGTGTGCTCGTGACAGGCCCCCGCCAACGCGCCACTCGGCAGGGCGAGGCGGTACGCCACACGCTGAGCGCCGCCGGCGGGTTCCGCAGCGCTCAGGACGTGTACGCCGCGCTGCGCTCGCAGGGCGGCACCGTGGGCCTGTCCACGGTCTACCGGCATCTGCAGGCACTTGTCGTCGGCGGCGTGGTCGACGTCATCCACACCGCCGACGGCGAGGCGACCTACCGTTACTGCGGCGATCCCGGGCCAGGGCACCATCACCACCTGGTGTGCCGGCGCTGTGGTCGCACCGAGCAGATCGAAGGCCGCGCGATCGAACGGTGGGCGGGCGACGTCGCGCAGCAGTACGGCTACACCGACGTCGACCACACCATTGAACTGTTCGGCACCTGCGCTGCGTGCGGCCCGGCCTGATCGCCGGCCCATGGACGTCGACCGGTATCGCTTCGCCGCCATGGTGCAGCAGGCGCTCGACGGGCTGCCCGCCAAGTTCGCCGCGTATCTCGCCAACGTCGCCGTCGTCATCGACGACGACAGGGGCGACCCCAACCTGCTCGGCCTCTATGTTGGCATCCCGCTGACCGAGCGGCTCTCGGACTACTCCGCCGCTCTCCCGGACCGGATCACCATCTACCGCACTGCGATCTGCTCCCTTTGCGCGGATGAGGACGAGGTCGTCGAGGAGGTCCGGCGCACCGTCGTGCACGAGATCGGCCACCATTTCGGCATCGACGACGACCGGTTGCACGAATTGGGCTGGTAGCCCCGGCTCGGGGTTTTCGGTGGATTGTGGGTCCACCGTCGGCGAGTGCAGCTGCCGAGAGCGATGACGCGTGACTGGGTCTATCGACGCGTCGGGAATAGCCCGCTCCGATCGGCTGCTGTCCCCGACATCGGCTCGGTTCCACCTGCGACAGGATTTTATGTTCAACGAAAGCTTGGCGGCGCGCGGGCGCCGCCGTCCCTCCGCGCTCGTACTCGCCGTCGTCTGCGTTGCCCAGTTCATGGTGGTGCTCGACGTCAGCATCGTGAACGTGGCGCTGCCGGACATGAGGCATGACCTGCAGATGTCCCAGAACGGACTCGGCTGGGTACTCAACGCCTACACGCTGACCTTCGCCGGGTTCCTGCTGCTCGGAGGGCGTGCCGCCGACCTGTGGGGGCGGCGCCGGATGTTCCTGATCGGTGTCGTGCTGTTCGCCGCCACCTCTTTGCTGGGTGGGCTGGCGCAAAGCGGTGGCGAATTGATCGGCGCACGGGCGTTGCAGGGCCTGGGCGGTGCGGTGCTCTCCCCGGCGACGCTCACGATCCTTACAACAACGTTCACCGATCCGCGGGCACGTACTCGTGCCCTGGGCATCTGGAGCGCCGTCGCCGGCGCGGGCGGTGCAACCGGCGTGATTGCGGGCGGCGTGCTCACTGACCTGCTGTCCTGGCGCTGGATCCTGTTCATCAATGTTCCCATCGGGATCGTGGTGTTGGTGGTGGCGCGCTTCGCCCTCGTCGAGTCACGCGCCGAGGGCCCGAGGCCCACGTTGGACTGGGCCGGCGCGCTGAGCGTCACCGGTGGGCTCGTTGCGCTCGTCTACGGCATCGTGTCGACCGAGGCACATGCCTGGACTTCACCGCTCGTGCTGGGCTGCCTGATCGGCGGCGTGTTGCTCATCGCAATTTTCCTGCTGGTCGAGACCCGGCACCGCGATCCGCTCGTGCCGCTGCGACTATTCCGTTCGCGTGCCCTTACCGGTGCCAACCTGATCATGATGCTGCTCGGGTCGGTCATGTTCTCGCTGTTCTTCTTCCTCTCGCAGTTCCTGCAGGACGTGCAGGGTTACAGTCCGCTGCACGCCGGCTTTGCGTTCCTGCCGATGCCGCTCGCCATCATCGTCGGCACGCAGCTCTCGGCGCGGCTGGTGGGTCGCTTCGGTTCCCGAACCCTGCTGACCGTTGCCCCGTTGATCGCGTCAGTCGGGTTGGTGCTGCTGTCTCGCGTGCATGCCGGCAGTTCCTACGCGCTGCACATCGGGCTGCCTGGCGCGATCGTCACCTTTGGTGTCGGCATGGCTTTCGTGCCGATCACCCTGTCGGCGACGGCAGGGGTGGCCCGTCGCGACGCCGGCCTCGCTTCAGGCCTGATCAACACGACGCGCCAGATCGGCGGCTCGATCGGGCTTGCTGCGCTGCTCACGCTTGCGGCTTCGCGAACGCACGCCGACGCCGCAAGCGGCATCCGCGCTGCGCAGACGGCCGGGTACACGCTCGCCTTCGCGGTCTCGGCGGGGCTACTCATTGTCGGCGCGGCGATCGCGGTCGCCGTGCTGCCAGCCGTGGTCCGTCCGCCGGTTGACGGCGAGCCGAAGGAGGCTGCATCGGTGCACAGCGAGCGGCAGGACGCTGCGCCGTACGGCAGCGACGTGGTCGCCGGGTCCGCAGCGAGTTCGCCGACACTCGCCCGGAGCTGAGCGGCGTTCAGCCCGCTGATAGCTGGCGGCGATCGACCTCGACGAGTTCCGCGGTGTCGTCGGTGGGTGCCGATTTGCGCAACACCGTCTCGCTGTGCCGGCCGGAGAAGGTGATCTCGGCCAGTTCGTTGCCGAAGTACGGCCCGGCCAGCCGCGACCAGGAAATCGACACCGCTGGCACCGTTGCTGCCAGCCCCAGCAGCCGCCTGGTCATCCGCTCGGCGAACCGGCTCCACGACACGCGAAACGCCACCTTCATCAACGTCGGCACATGGTTGTGCAGCGGCGAGCAGGTGAGCTGGTACACCCGCGACAGGACGGGGCGCTCGAAGTGCGCCTCGGCCACGTAGGCGTGGTGCACGTCGCCGGACAACACGCACACCGTCGCCGGCGCGCGTTCACTTCGCTCGCCGCGGGCGACCGACGCGAGCAGGTCGCTGAGCCGGTCGAAGGACTTGCGAAAGGACGCCCAATGCTCGAGATCTGCGGCGCGCCGTAACGACTCGCCCAGGCGTGCCCGCCTCGGGCCGTGCTTGCCGGTGCACAGCTCCTCGTCCCACGACTCGATGTCATGCAGCGCACGCGCCATCAACCACGGCAGGGACGTGCCCACGAGTAGGTGGTCGTAGTCACCGTGCAGTTGCTCTTCGATCCAGGCGAACTCGCTGTCGCTCACCATGCTGCGTTCGCCCTCCGCGAGGATTCGCCCGCACCTCGAGTCGATCATCACCAGCCGCACCCGGCCGAAGTCACGCCGGAAGGACCAGCGAGTGCCTTTCGCGCCGTCGGCCTCGGCGTCGGCATGCCGGGCGAATTCCCGCAGCATCGGCTCGGCGTCGCTGCCACTGCCCGAACGTATCTGCTGGTACAGCTCATTTGTCGCCAGCTCGTCCGGGGAGAGGTTGCCGATGTGCTGATAGACCCAGTACGACGACAGGCCACCGATAATCCGCTCCTCCCACCAGGACGTCTGTTGCATCTCCATCCGCCAGAGGTGCGAGGTGTTCCAGTCGTCGCGGACGTCGTGATCGTCGAAGATCATCGAACTTGGGATGGTCGACATCAACCAGCGCACGTCCGGATCGGTCCAGGACTCGAGGTAGAGCCAGGTGTACTCCTCGAAGTCCGCGACCTGCTCCTTCGCGCCCGTGCTGATGTCGCGCTTGGCGCGGATCCGCCGCTGCGTCGCCTCCGTGGTCTCGTCGGCGTACACCTGATCGCCCAACATGAACATCGCGTCCGGCCACGTCGCGTCGTCCTGCGCGGCCAGCATGCGGGAGTAGCACACCAGCGAATCCTCGGCGTAATGGCGATCGGCGACCGTGACCGACGCGCGTGCGTAGCGGCACGAACCGAACGCGACCCGCACCGGCCGGTCGCCACCCTGGGTGCGGATCCGCGACGGCGGTCGGCTCGAATCCGGCGGCGGCCACGCGAGTTCGCCGCCGAGGCGGACCTCGTACGGCGTGCTCGCCGCGGGGGCGAGGCCGCTCACGACGACGAGCGCGTAGTGATGGCCGCCGACGGTCCAGGTGTGCTCCCGGTGGCCGAGGACGTCGACCTCGCACGGTTCGTCCGTCTCGACCCAGACGGTTGCGTCCGTAGTTCCGACGTGGCGTAGCAGCGGGCCGACGAGCAATCGTGTCATGTAGCACTGTCTACCGGTGCGCGCCGCAAGTGACGAGAGGCAACCCCACCTGCAATCGCCTCTGTCCCGGACCGGTTGCCTTGGCGCCGACAGTTAGGGTGAACGCACCAGCGAGAGGGGGACGCGCGATGCCTACGCACGACAGCGGCCAGACCCGGCCACAGCGCACCCACGACGACGAGGTCGAAACGACCGCAGAATCGAGCACCGACGTCGCCGAGCGACACGAAAAACTCACCGAGGACGTCGACGCGATCCTCGACGAGATCGACGAGGTCTTGGAGACCAACGCCGAAGACTTCGTCCGCGCCTTCGTCCAGAAGGGCGGGCAGTGACGGCGGCCCGCCCGGATCGAGGCAGGCAGCGGGCCAACGCCGGCAGAGACCCTGGGTAGGGTCGCAGGGCATGCCGGGCACGACCGACCAGCAACTCAGGAGCGACGTTGAGCATCGAGCGAGCGGGCGGACCTGCTCAGGCACATGGAATTCTGCGCTTCGCCACGGCGCCGGGTTCCTCGTCGTTCACCGACTTCCTCGCAGGCGCCGCACCCGATCTGTTGCCCCGCGGCACGACCGCGTCCCTCGAACTCGCGCACGGCACCACGATCGTCGCGGCGGCGTTCGCCGACGGCGTGGTGATGGCCGGTGACCGACGCGCAACCGCAGGTAATCTGATCGCCCAGCGCGACATCGAGAAGGTCTTCGCCGCCGACGACTTCAGCCTGGTCGGCATCGCGGGCACTGCCGGGCTGGCGATCGAGATCGTTCGGCTCTACCAGGTCGAACTGGAGCACTACGAAAAGATCGAGGGCATCCCGCTTACCCTCGACGGCAAGGCCAACCGGCTCGCCACGATGATCCGCGGCAATCTTGGCCAAGCGATGCAAGGTCTCGCGGTCGTCCCGCTGTTCGCCGGGTTCGATGTCGACGACGACGGGCCTCGCGCCGGACGCATCTACAGCTTCGACGTCACGGGCGGGCGCTATCCCGAGCAGCACTACCACTCGGTCGGATCCGGCTCGCTTTTCGCGCGCGGCGCGCTGAAGAAGCTCTGGCAGCCCGCGATGGACCGGGCCGCCATCGTCCGAACTGTCGTCGAAGCGCTCTACGACGCCGCCGACGACGACTCCGCCACTGGCGGGCCGGACATCACGCGCGGCATCTACCCGATTGTGATGCTGGCCACTGCTGCCGGCACCGAACGGGTTCTCGACGCCGAACTCGACACCGTCGTGCGCGAGATTCTGGCTGAGCGCGCGTCCCGTCCCGGCGCATAGTCGCCCTTCGTCCTCCCGACAGGAGACTTCGAGCATGTCGATGCCGTTCTACGCCTCGGCCGAGCAGGTTATGCGCGATCGCTCGGAATACGCGCGCAAAGGCATCGCGCGCGGGCGCGGCGTCGTCGTGCTGGCCTACGCCGACGGCGTGCTGTTCGTGGCCGAGAACGCCAGTTCGGCGCTGCACAAGGTGAGCGAGATCTATGACCGGATCGCCTTCGCGGGGGTCGGCAAGTACAACGAGTACGAAAACCTTCGGGTCGCCGGGATCAGGCTGGCGGATCTGCGCGGCTACTCCTACGACCGCCGCGACGTCACCGCGCGAGCGCTGGCCAACGCCTACGCGCAAACCCTCGGGACGATCTTCACCGAACAGCCGAAACCGTATGAGGTCGAGATCTGCGTCGCCGAGGTCGGCACACGATCCGAGGACGACCAGCTTTACCGGCTCACCTACGACGGCACAATCCTGGACGAACCCGGCTTCCTGGTGATGGGCGGCCAGGCCGAGGCGCTCACCACCGAGGTGCGCAGGACCTACCGCGCCGGGCTCGCGCTCGACGCTGCACTCAGCGTCGCGGTGCAGGCCATCGGCTCTGTCGGCGGAGCCGACGGCAAGCCTCGCACGCTGCACGCCGCGCAACTCGAGGTGGCGGTGCTCGACCGCAACCGGGGCAAGCGCAAGTTCCGGCGGATCACCGGGGCGGCGCTCACCCCGCACCTGCCCGCGGACGACCCCGGCGACGGCGCAGCGCCCGATGCCGAGCCGGCCCAGGCCGACACGCCGCCGCACGACGAGGCGAGCTGATCCGCTGACGGTCTGGACCCCAGCGGGGCGGCCGGTCAGGTGCCGGGAAGCACCTGGCCACCCACCACGTGCACAACGACCGTCGGCAGCGGTGCCGGCGCAGGGCCCTGAAGCACCTTGCCCGTCAATGCGTTGTATTCCGAGTGATGGCACGGACACTTCAGTTTCGCGCCGTCCGGGTTGACCGGGCAGCCCCGGTGGGTGCATGTGCGACTGAAGGCGACCGCCGTGCTGCTGGTGGGGCGCGCCACGATGATGTCGGACCCGTCGGGCAGCTTGGCCGCAACAGCCTCGCCTATCTTGATGCTGGCCAGGGCGACGATCGGCTTCGCGCCGGCGGAGGATTTCGTGCCTGCCGCAGGTGTCGTGGAACCAGAGGGGGTCGTGGAATCAGATGGGTTGGTCGTGGCGGAAGTGGAATCGCTGCTGCAGGCCGTCAGGGCCACGGTGCCGAGCGCGGTTGCCCCGGCAGCGAGCGCAGTGCGTCGAGTGATCGCGTTGTCAACGGTCATGTCTGCTCCAACGCGGCACCTACCCCGATGGTTCAACCGGCCGGATCGAACCACATCGGCGCTGCCGACGTAGCCAAGGTGTGGGAGCGCTGCACGGCTTGCGGGTGGGTGCGTGGGTGTGTTTTGCCTGCCAACTCGCGCGGGTACTGCCATGAGTGCCACACTCATGGACTTGAAGGAGCAGGCAGTACGGGGGTCCGGCGACGAGCAACTGCTGCGTACGCTGCACGACGAACATGCGCATGCATTGTGGTCCTACGTCGTGCGATTGACGCGCGGTGATCGTGCGCACGCGCAGGACGTCGTCCAGGAGACGATGTTGCGTGCGTGGCGCACGCCAGCCGTGCTGCAGCAACCTGGTGCGCCGGCTCGCGGCTGGCTGTTCACCGTGGCGCGGCGGATCGTGATCGACGAGTGGCGCGCGGCCAGCCGACGTCCCGAGGTCATCGTCGAGGACGTGCCGGAGCGAAAATGGCAGGGGATGCAAGACGTCGTCGGCGAGCGCATCGTCGACCGCCAGGTCGTCGTGGCGGCGTTGCGGGCACTGTCAGCTGACCACCGCGAGGTAGTGCTCGAGTGTTACTTCCGCGGCTCCTCGGTGGCGCAGGCTGCGATGACTTTGGGTATCCCGGTAGGAACGATCAAATCCCGCACGCACTACGCCCTGCGGGCACTGAAGCTGGCACTGGAAGAGATGGGGGAGTGCACATGACTGGCGATCCGGGCAACGCGCTCGCCCGTGACCCGTTCGCCCACGACGACGGCGTCTACGTTCTCGGCGCACTCTCCGACAACGAGCGAGCGGCGTTCGAAGCGCACCTGGACTCGTGCGGCGAGTGCCGAGCCCGCGTCGCCGACGTGCAACCGCTCCGGGTGCAGCTAGGCGCGGTTGCGGCGCACGACGTCGCAGATCTAGCCGACTCGTTGTTTCGCGACCCGCCCGTCTGGGACGCCTCGCCTGCCGACGAGTGGTCGGACGCCCCCGTGCCGGATACGTTGCTCCCGGGCCTGCTGCGCCGCGCAGGCGCCGAGCGGCGGCGGCAGCGCCGGTTGGCCACCGGGCTGGTCGGGCTCGCCGCGGCGTGCGTCGCGCTACTCGTCGCGCTCGTCGTGGCGCTGCAGCCATCGAGCCCGTCGTCGGCGGGCCGGGCGCCGGCGCGAGCGTTGACTGCGCTGGTTCCCGCCCCGGTCCGTGCCGAGGCGACACTGGTCGCCAAGCCCTGGGGAACCGAGATCGACCTACGGTGTAGCTACTCTGCCCATGTCCCCAGGGGCGTGCCGTACCTACTACAGATCCGCGACTGGCACGGTCACACCGAGCGGCTGGGCACTTGGACGCTGCCCGCCGGCAAGCCGGTCACCTTCAGCGCTGGCACGGCCCTGCGCCCGTCCCAGATCAGCCAGGTCGAAGTCGCGCTCGTCAACGGCAGGCCGATCCTGCGGGTGACTTACTGATTTCCGACGAATGGTCGTGAGCGCTGCGCGGCGCGGGCTGACGACATAGGGTTGCAGGTGACCCGAGCGCATCGAGCGAACCAACTGTCGCCGTGGCGTCGTCGGCCGATCGAGCGGAGCGAACTGAGCAGTGCACAAGCGCATCTTCGGTATCGAGAACGAGTACGGCGTGACGTGCACGTTCCACGGCCAGCGTCGCCTGTCGCCCGACGAGGTCGCCCGCTATCTGTTCCGCAGGGTGGTGTCGTGGGGCCGCTCGTCCAATGTGTTTCTGAAGAACGGCGCCCGGCTCTACCTTGACGTGGGCTCTCATCCGGAGTACGCGACGCCCGAGTGCGACACGCTCGAGGCGCTCGTCGCGCACGACAAGGCGGGGGAGCGAATCCTCGAGGGCCTGGTCATTGACGCCGAGAAACGCCTGCACGACGAGGGCATCGCCGGCGATATCTACCTGTTCAAGAACAACACCGACTCTGCGGGCAACTCCTATGGCTGTCACGAGAACTTCCTGATCGGACGCCAAGGGGAGTTCAGCCGGCTGGCCGACGTGCTGATCCCGTTCCTCGTCACGCGGCAACTGATCTGCGGGGCCGGCAAGGTGCTGCAGACGCCGCGCGGCGCGGTGTACTGCGTGAGCCAGCGAGCCGAGCACATCTGGGAAGGTGTGTCGTCGGCGACCACGCGCAGCCGTCCCATCATCAACACCCGCGACGAGCCGCATGCCGACGCCGAACGTTACCGGCGCCTGCACGTGATCGTCGGTGACTCGAACATGAACGAGTCGACAACGATGCTCAAGATCGGTTCGGCGCATCTGGTACTGCGAATGATCGAGCACGGCGTGATCTTTCGCGATCTGACGCTGGAGAACCCGATTCGCGCGATCCGCGAAATCAGCCACGACCTGACCGGCACCCGCGCGATCCGGTTGGCTGCCGGACGCACCGCCGCCGCGCTGGAGATCCAGCGCGAGTACTACTCGCGTGCCGTGGACTTCGTCGAGCGCTTCGGTGACGACCCCTCCGCGAAACGGGTTCTCGAGCTGTGGGGCCGCACGCTCGACGCGATCGAGGCCCAGGATCTCAGCCGCATCGATCGCGAGATCGACTGGGCCACGAAATACCAGCTCATCCAGCGCTACCGGGCCAAGCACGACCTGCCGCTGTCCTCACCGCGGATCGCCCAACTGGATCTCGCCTACCATGACATCTCCCGGACGCGCGGTTTGTACTACCTGCTGCAACGCAAGCACGCCATCGATCGGGTCGTGTCCGACCTAGCGATCTTCGAGGCCAAGTCGGTGCCGCCGCAGACCACTCGGGCGAAGCTGCGCGGCGATTTCATCAAACGCGCGCAGGAGAAGCGGCGTGACTTCACTGTCGACTGGGTGCATCTCAAGCTCAACGACCAGGCGCAGCGAACTGTGCTGTGCAAGGACCCGTTTCGCAGCCTTGACGAGCGGGTGGACAAGTTGATCACCTCGATGTAGACACTGGCTGGCTCAGACGTGGCCTCGGGTCCGGTTAGGATCGCCCGGTGAATGCCGACCCGAGCGAGGCGCTGAGCGCGCTGGTCGAGCGGGCGCGTGCGGCGATTGCCGGGATTGTGCCGCCGGTGCCGAGCGAGCCTGCGGTGGGTGAGGCTGCGGAGGGCTTGGTACGCGCTGAGGTTGGCGTCGATGGCCGGCTCCGCGTCCTGGATGTCGACGCGCGGATGCTGCGGCAACCGTTCGAGGATGTGTGTGCCGCGGTCGTCGACGCTGTGAACGCCGCGCTCGATGCTCGCCCGCCGGGGGCCGGCACTGGTCCGCTGCTGGCCGAGCTCAAGGCGGTCCAGGAGCAGTCGGTCCAAGAAATGACCAAGATCAGTCACGCGTTTTCGGACGCCTTGAATCGAGTGCTGCATAAATGACGTCGGCCGGTTTTACCGTCGACCCCCAGAGTTTCGGCCCGGTCGCCGAGGAGCTGCGCCACGTCGGAGCGCAGTTGAGTGCGGTGTGGGCGCCTGTCAGGTCACAGAGTGACGGCCTGCAGTTCGGCCGCGGCGACGACGTGCTCAGTCCGCTGATCCAGGTGTCGATTCAGGGTGCGGTGGCGTTGGTGGATTCGTGCGTGCGGACGTGTGCGGACGCGTTGAGCGGGTACGCCGACGGCTTGGAGCAGATGGGCCGGACGTATCAGCAGGCTGAGGACGGCACCGCGTCGTTGCTGAGCGCGGGCTAGGGGGCGTCATGGGACTTGTCCTGCCAGGTGTGTTGGAGACATTGCTGAACGACCTCGGGTTCACCTGGCCTGAGGTGGACGAAAGCGAGTTGTTGAGCCTCGGCTCGACGTGGAGCGGGTTCGGCGCTGCGCTGTCTTCGGCGCAGCAGTCCGCGCAGGGCGCGGCCGACCGGGTCGGTGCGGTGAACCAGGGAGCGGCGGTCGATGCGTTCCGGGCGAAGTGGTCCGGCTCGAACGCGCCGGCGAGCGTGCTCGGCGATGCCGGTGTGGGTGTGGATTTGGGTGGCGCCGCGATGCTGTTGTGCGCCGGGGTCGTGCTGGCGCTGAAGGTCAACACCATCATTAATTTGACGATCCTCGCGGCCGAAATCGTCGAGGCGCTCGCCACTGCGATACCGACCTTCGGCGCGTCCTTACTGGAGATTCCGGTGTTCAAGGAGGTCACCAGCCGGTTCATTGGCGCGATCGTGAACGAGGCCGTCGTCGCGGTCATGGGGTAAGCGCGGCGTGTTGGTGCCGGCGATCGGGTGCGCATACCATCACCCGGTGGATCTGCACCGGGTACGCGCCGCCGAAGGCGATGCACTTTGATCCCTCGCTCGCGAACTCGCTCATGACCGGCCCCGGAACCGCAGGCAAGATCGCCGCGATCCAGGTCGAGCACGTGATCGCCAAGACGGTGCAGCGGGCGGGCGTCCGCGACGCGGAACAGGTTGTTGCGGCACGCACGGAGCAAAAGATCGTCAAGCGGCTTGCAGCAGAGCTCTATAGCCGTCCATCGCGCTTTCGCAAAGGAGTGCGCGACACGGTGTGGGGCGAGGCACGAGACAGCGACGGCGTGGTCCGCGACGCTTTCAGCGGCAAGGTGATGGACCGCAACGAAGCCTGGGACATGGGCCACCGGCCAGGCTACGAGTTCCGCAAACACCAACAGAGCGCGGACGAACGCGGCCTCACCCGCGCCCAGTTCCTCGACGAGCACAACAATCCGACGCACTACCGCCCCGAACTGCCTGCGTCCAACCGCAGCCACGTGGGCGAGCGCCGATCCGGGCGCTACCTTGGTGCCTGATCCGGGCGATTCCATGCGCGAACGGCAAGCGGACGAGAGGACGCACGGATGACCACACCGGCGATGAAGTCGATCTATCGGCATGTGCTGGACGTCATCGGCGGCGAACCCGAGGTAGCTGGCTGCCTTCGTGACAACGGGCCCGAGGAAGTCGACGTCCTCTACGTCGCAGACGCGCCGTCGCAAGGGCTCACCGCCTACGCGACGATTGGCATGTACGAGGGCGAGACGGGCAACAGAGTCGACGGCAAGCCGCTGCGGGTGGAACTGGTCGGCATGTGCGCGTCGGCAGAGACCGAGTACGTGAACATGCTCGCCTCGTGTGCGTTCAACGTGCTCACCGGCGAGTACGGGATCAAGCCGGGCAACATCTTCCCGGACGTGATCGGGCAGTACCGCCCGGACGTCACGATGAAGCACATGCTGTTCGTTCCGGTCTTCTCCTGGGAGGGCCTCAGCAACCTCGAGGTGGACGGCATCGTCATCACCTGGCTACAGGCCGTTCCGATGGGCCAGCGAGAGGCGCGATACGCGCGCGAGCATGGTGCCGAAGCGGTGCAGACCCTGCTCGAGCAGCGCAACGTGGACGTCGCCGATCTGAATCGTGAACAAGTGGTCTGAGGGGGCCGCCCCGGGCCGGCCCGCGCAGGGCGCCGATCAGGGACAATCGTCGCCGTGAGGACGAGCAGCGTGTCCGTGTCCTCGGGGTCGACCCGGCGGGGCGCCCCCCGAGGCCTTAACTTTGACGACATGGCGGCCCGACGCGCAGAGCGACTCGTAAATCTCGTGATCTGCCTGCTCTCGACCCGTCAGTACCTCAGTGCCGAACGCATCCGTGACGCCGTGCCCGGCTACGAGGGTGCCGACGGGAGCCGGGCTACTGACGAGGCGTTCAAGCGAATGTTCGAGCGGGACAAGGCGGAGCTGCGCGATCTCGGCATACCGCTCGAGACCGGGCGTAACAGCCACTTCGACAGCGAAGACGGCTACCGGATCAAGCGCGGCGACTACGAACTGCCGCTGATCGAATTCGACGCGGCGGAGGCAGCCGCCGTGGGCCTCGCCGCGCGGCTCTGGCGCTCGGCGACATTAGGTGAACCGGCGCGAAATGCGCTGATGAAGCTGCGAGCGGCTGGCACGGACGTCCGCGACGAGGATGCACCGGGCGCCGTCCCGCATCTGGACGCGAGTGATCCCAGCCTGCCTGCCCTGCTCGAAGCAGCGCGGCTGGCTCGCCCGGTGCGCTTCGACTACGTCAAGGCCGGCGCGGGACGCGCCGAGGCGCGTTCGCTCGAACCCTGGGGCGTGCTCTCCTGGCGCGGGCGGTGGTACGTCGCGGGCCTTGATCGCGACCGCGGCGAGCCGCGCAGCTTCCGCCTCTCGCGGATCACCGGGGCGGTTGCCTTCCTCGGCGCACCAGGCTCCTTCGCGCGTCCGGCCGATCTCGATCTGCTCGACATGGTCACCGGGCGACGATCTGACGAGCCCCGGTCGGCGCGGATACGGGTGTCGGGCGGTGCGGCGTCGCTGCGGCGGATCGCCGACCACATCGAGAGCGTCGACGGGCCCAATCGGGTCGACGAGCTGTCGATCACCTTCGGCGACGTGCACTGGCTGGCCCGCCAGATTGCGAGCGCCGGCTCGGCGGCCTACGTCATCGAGCCGCCGGAATTGCGCGAGGCGGTAGTGGCCACGCTCACGGCCGCGGCGCGGGGCCGGTGATGGCCACCACCAACGAGCAGCGCCTGCCGCGGCTGCTGGCACTGGTGCCGTACCTCCAGGCGCGTCCCAATATCAAGGTCGCCGACGCTGCTGCGGATTTCGGGGTCACTGAGGCGCAACTGCGCCGCGATCTGCAACTGCTGTGGTTGTGCGGCCTGCCAGGCCACGGCCCCGGGGACCTGATCGACCTGTCCTTCGAAGGCGAGACGGTGTCGGTCATTTTCGACGCCGGGATGTCGCGTCCGCTGCGCCTGTCGCCCGAGGAGGCGTTGGCTCTGATCGTCGCGTTGCGGACACTTGCCGAGACGCCCGGCGTCACCGACGCCGGTGCCGTCCAGCGCGCGCTGGCGAAGGTTGAGGCCGCAGCGGGCGGAGCGGTCGACGACCGCACGGTCACCGTCGCCCTCGACCAGGCGACCCGGATGCTGCCCGTCCTGCATCGCGCAGTGGCCGGTACCCGGGCGCTGGCCCTGCGCTACTTCACCGCCGCGCGCGACGAGGTAACCGAGCGCACCGTCGACCCGTTGCGGGTGTTCGAAATCGACGGCGTGTCCTACCTCGAGGCGTGGTGCCGGCGCGCCGAGGGCATGCGGGTGTTCCGGGTGGACCGCATCGAGGACGCGCAACTGCTCGACGAGCCGGCCCGCCCGCCGGCCGGAGTGCAGCTGCGCGACCTCGCCGAGGGGGTGTACCAGCCCGCGTCGGAACATCTGCTGGCGGTGCTGCGCCTGTCGCCTGCCTACGCATGGGTTGCCGACTACTACCCGATCCAGAGTGTCACCGAACTCGAGGACGGTGTGCTTCAAGTCAGCCTGCACGTTTCCGAACCGGCGTGGGTGCGCGCGCTCGTCCTCGGCTCGGGCGGCCAGGTGGACGTGCTCTCGCCCGGTTGGCTGGCCGAGTCGATCCGCACCGATGCTGAACGCGCCCTCGCGGCGTACGCAGGAAAGTAGAGTCATAACGTGCATTGGATCCCGTGGGCTGCCTGGATCGGCGTGGTCGCGCTCGCGTTGCTCGTGCTGGCGTTCTGCGCGTACGAGCTGCGGGTCAAGTCGCGGCGGTTGCGTCGTGAATTGCTGTATCTGAAAGCGCTGCGGCTGCAGCTCAGCGCCGTGCAGCGCGAGCTCGAGGCAGCTCAACGACACGCCGCCCGGCTGGGTCGGTAGGCCGCTCGGTGGCGAAAGTCAGTCGCCTGCTGCGTCGCCGCAGCAAGAATCCCGAAGGCCGGATGGCCGTCATGGACCACCTTCGCGAGCTGCGCCGACGGCTGATCCTGATCGTGCTGATCATCTCGCTCGGCGCGGTGCTGGGCTGGGTCCTCTACCTGCACATCCTCGACTTCCTTAAGCACCCGTACTGCTCGGTACCGGCGAAGTTCCGTTACGAGCCGACCGGAGAGACGGGGTGCGTGCTGACCTACCAGGGTGTGCTGGACGGGTTCACCGCGCGGCTCAAGGTGTCTTTCATCGCCGGCGCCGTGCTCACCGGGCCGTTCTGGCTCTACCAGATCTGGGCGTTCGTCACCCCAGGGCTGCGCAAGAACGAGCGGAAATACAGCGTCGCCTTCATCATCGCGTCAACGCTCCTGTTCGCTGCCGGCATGGCGCTGGCCTACGTCGTGCTGTCCAAGGGCCTCAACATATTGCTCCAGCAGGCGGGGGCCGGCACGCAGGCGATTCTGACGATCACCGAGTACCTGTCCTTTGTCACCCTGATGCTGGTCGTCTTCGGCGCCGCGTTCGAGCTGCCGCTGCTGATTGTGATGGCCAACATGGCCGGTGTGCTTCCGGCAAAGCTGCTCGTCAAGTCCCAGCGAATCGGCATCTTCCTGATCTTCGTGTTCGCCGCGGTCGCGACCCCGAGCACCGATCCGTTCACCATGACAGCGATGGCGCTGCCGATGGTGCTGCTGTTCGAAGCAAGCGTGCTGTGGGCGGTGGTGCACGACCGTCGCAAGGCCAAGCGCAAGGCCGTCGAACAGGGCGTCGAGCACCTCGACGACGAGACCCCGTCCTCGGTCGACGCCATCCCGGAGCCGCTCGGGGTCAGCGACGCGAGTTGGACCGACACGACCTGATCGCGCCGGAACATCGTGGCACCCTGATCGCGAAGCCCTGATCGCCTCGAAACTAGGGTGGAGTCATGTCGTCGCCGAGCGAGCGATACGCCGCGGCGCGGCAGCGCACCAGGCGTCCGGAATCGAGCGCCTTCCGTAGTGGCTACTCGTTCGACCTGGACGATTTCCAGGTGCGGGCGTGTGAGGCGCTCGAGGACGGTCACTCGGTGCTCGTCTGCGCGCCGACCGGTTCGGGCAAGACGATTGTCGGCGAATTCGCCGTCCACCTGGCCCTCGCCGCCGGACAGAAGTGCTTTTACACGACGCCGATCAAGGCGCTGTCGAACCAGAAGTACAACGACCTCGTCGAACGCCACGGTGTCACCGAAGTCGGGCTGTTGACCGGCGACAACTCGATCAACCCCGCTGCGCCGATCGTCGTCATGACGACCGAAGTGTTGCGCAACATGCTCTACGTCGCCAGCACATCGTTGACCGGCCTCGGCTACGTCGTGATGGACGAGGTGCACTACCTCGGCGACCGCTTCCGTGGTGGCGTCTGGGAAGAAGTGATCATCCATCTGCCGGCGTCGGTAGCGCTGGTGAGCCTGTCAGCGACTGTGTCCAATGCCGAGGAATTCGGCGAGTGGCTGGTGTCGGTGCGTGGCGAGACCCAGGTGATCGTGCACGAGCAACGTCCGGTTCCGCTGTGGCAGCACATGCTGGTACAGAAACGCTTGTTCGACGTTTTCGGGGCGGACGACACGGCCGTCGACCCAGCGCTCACCCGCGAGGTCAACGAGCGGATGCGCTCACTCGATCCAGGTGCGGTGAACCGGCGCGGACGCGGCAGGCCGCTGCGTGGCTGGCGCCCGCCGGCCCGTCCTGACGTCATCGCGCGGCTCGACGCAGAGGGCCTGCTGCCGGCGATCACCTTTGTCTTCAGCCGGGCGGGATGCGACGCGGCCGTGCGGCAGTGCGTGCACGCCGGGCTGTGGCTCACCAGCGCGGATGAGCAGGCGGCGATCGCCGAGATCGTCGAGGAGCGCACCGCGGACATTCCTGCCGAGGATCTCGACGTGCTCGGGTACTGGGACTGGCGTGACGGCCTGCACCGGGGCATCGCCGCGCATCATGCCGGGCTCGTCCCGACGTTCAAGCAGACCGTCGAGGACCTGTTCGTGCGAGGGCTGGTCAAGGCCGTTTTCGCCACCGAGACGCTCGCGCTCGGGATCAACATGCCGGCGCGCTCGGTAGTGCTGGAGCGGCTCAGCAAGTTCAACGGCGAGACCCATGCCGACCTGACGCCGGGGGAGTACACCCAGCTCACCGGGCGCGCGGGTCGCCGGGGAATCGACATCGAGGGCCACGCCGTCGTGCTGTGGAGCCCTGAGGTCGATCCGGGCCGGGTCGCCGGGCTGGCGTCGACGCGGACTTATCCGCTGCGCTCGTCGTTTCGCCCGTCCTACAACATGGCGGTGAATCTCGTCGGGCAGCTGGGTCGGGACGCAGGGCGCCGGATGCTGGAGTCGTCGTTCGCGCAGTTTCAGGCCGACCGGGGTGTGGCCGGACTCGCCCGTCAGATCCACCGCCAGGAGGCGACGCTCGCCGAGTTCGAGAAGCAGATGCGCTGTCACCTGGGCGACATCGGCGAGTACGCGGCGCTGCGGCGTCGGGTGAGCGAGCGGGAGGCGGATCTCTCTCGCAACGGCGCACGGGCGCGGCGGGCAGCGGTCGCGCAGTCGCTGGAGCGGTTGCGGCCCGGAGACGTGATCCGCGTGCCGTCCGGGCGCCGCGCCGGGCTGGCCGTAGTCCTGGATGCCGGTGTGCAGCCGCACGACGACCCGCACCCGCTCGTGGTCACCGAGGCGCGGTGGGCGGGTCGGCTGTCGCTGGTCGACTTCCCGATCGCAGCGGACGTGCTCGGGAGGGTGCGGGTGCCCAAGCGCACCAATCACCGTTCGCCCCAGGTGCGCCGTGACCTGGCGTCGAGCCTGCACGCGCTCGACCTACCCGGCATCCCCGGGCGCCGGCGCCATGCGGGCGAGGGCGGGGGCGACGATGTCGAGGTGATGGCCTTGCGTGCCGAACTGCGCGCGCATCCGTGCCACCAGTGCGGCGACCGCGAGCAGCACTTGCGGTGGGCGGAGCGCCACGCCCGGTTGGAACGCGAGAGCGCCGACCTGCGCCGTCGGATGGAGGGGCGCACCGGCTCACTCGGGCGCCAGTTCGATCGGATCTGCCGCCTGCTCGACCAACGCGGCTACCTGACCGGCGACGAGGCGACCCCGCTCGGGCGGCAGTTGGCCCGGATCTGGTCCGAAAGCGACCTGATCATCGCCGAGTGCCTACGCGCCGGCGCGTGGGACGGGCTCGACGCGCCGGAACTGGCATCGGTCGTGTCGACTCTCGTGTACGAACCGCGCCGCGACGAGCGCCCCGCCGACCGGATGCCGAACACTGCCGTCCGCGAGGCGCTGGCGGTCACCGCGGGAATCTGGGCCGGCATCGTCGAGGACGAGGAGGAGTTGGGACTGCCGGCCAGCCGCGAGCCGCAGCCCGGGCTGGTGTGGGCGCTGTTTCGGTGGGCGAACGGCGAGCGACTCGACCGAGCCCTCGGCGCTGCGGCAGCGAGCGGCGCGGAACTTTCCGCGGGCGATTTTGTGCGGTGGTGCAAGCAGGTGCTTGACCTGCTCGAACAGCTGGCTGGCGTTCCCAGCGAAACTGCTTCGCTGGGCCGGACCGCGCGTGCCGCTGCAGCCGCAGTGCGCCGCGGCGTGGTGGCACAGAGCATGACGGTGTGAGGAGCGCGGCTTCCTGGTCGAAGCAGTGGCCACAATGTGTCAAGGGACAGGGCTGCGTCAAGAGACGGGGCTAGTCGCCCAGCCGTGGGCAACGCGTCACTCACCTGGCCCGCCGCGCCCGTCTGGCTAGCATCAGGTGGGTGGGTGCCGAGGTGTGGGGTGATGAGTATCGGGTGGTCCGCGAGGCGATGGACTGGGCCGAGCAGCGGGTCGTACGCGAGACCGATCCAAAGACGACGGCGCGATCGGCGGCTGAGTTGAGAGAGGCGGCCGGTACGACGGTATGCGCCAAGGGCATCGGTGGTCAGGCGGCGCTGCGCGTGTTTGTCGAAGTCCTCGCGCCGGCCACTCGCTCGCAGGACGATCCGATGAACCTGGCCTACGTTCCGTCCGCGCCGACTCGGGCGTCGGTCGCGTTCGACTTCGTGACGAGTGCTGCGAACGTGTTCGGCGGGGTCTGGGAGACCGGCGCTGGTGCGATCTTCGCGGAAAACGAGGCGCTGGGCTGGCTAGTCGATTTGTTGGGCTGGCCGCAAACGGCTGGTGGTTGCTTTGTATCGGGAGGCACGACCGGAAACCTGTCTGCCCTTGTCGCTGCTCGGGAAAGGGCCCTGGCGCTGCGCGGGAGCCGTCCGGCCGGGGGCTGGCAGCTTGCCTGCACGGGCGAGGCGCATTCCTCGATCCGTTCGGCCGCGCGGATTCTGGACGTGACGATCGTCGATGTGCCCGGCGACGAGCTTGGTCGGCTGACGGGTGCGCGGCTCGAGCCGATTCTGCGCGCCTACCCGGACGTGTTCGCCGTGGTCGCGTCGGCTGGGACGACCAATGCCGGACTGATCGACGACCTGGCCGGAATCGCAGACGCGTGTGCGGCGCATGGGGTGTGGATGCATGTCGACGGCGCATATGGAGGGGCTGGGCTGGCCGCTGCCAGCGTCCGGGGCCTTTTCGATGGCGTGGAACGCGCCGACAGTTTTATCGTTGACCCGCACAAGTGGCTCTTCGCCCCATACGACTGTTGCGCATTGCTCTACCGGGAGCCGGCCGATGCCCGTGCGGCGCACGCACAGAGCGCGAATTACCTCGACGAGATCGACCATAAGATGTGGAACCCGGCCGACCTGGCCATCCACCTGTCCCGGCGGACTCGGGGCCTGCCGTTCTGGTTCAGTCTGGCCACCCACGGCACCGATCGTTACAGCGCGGCAGTCGAGCAGACCCTCGACACCGCACGAACTGTGGCCGCCGCCATTAGGTCGAGTCGGCATCTGGAGCTCGTGTGCGAACCACAGCTGTCCGTGCTGTTGTTCCAGCGCGCGGGCTGGAACACCGGGGACTATCGCGAATGGTCACACTGCGCCGCTCGCGACGGCGTGATTCTCTGCCTGCCCTCCAGCTGGCGGGGCGAAGCGGTGTTGCGGCTCGCGTTCGTCAACCCTGCCACCAACGCCGAACGCGTTATCCAAGTTCTCGACACGTTGCGCTGAAGCCCTCGCCGAGCGGGTCGGCTGCGCGGCACGCAGTGCAAGCTCAAGGCGACGGAGGAAAGCCCACCTTGCCGAAGTCAGCGTGCGTGCTCGCCGCCGCCCGCCTGCCCGGATCACTGCGTCGAAACCGGGCTGTGATGCGACGTGATCAGCAGATGCGAATGCTTCCGCTGCCGCTACTCAGCGAATGGCAGTAGCGTGTGCAGCCGGGCGCGTCGCGAGCAGGCGGGGTGCCGTAGCAAGCACACCCACGAGCTAGGGACTGCGATGAGTGACCAGGGCAACCAGGGCAATCCCGGCGAGCAGCGGCCTGCCCAGGATCCACCCCGAGGCCCGTCTCCGGCGGACGAGGCGCCGTCCGAGGATCAAGCGCCGCGCGACGAGACGCAGACCGAGTACATCTCGCGCGACCGGGACGCCGAGTCGGGCTGGCAGCGCGACGCCGCGCACGAGGGTGGCTCGCAGACGGGCACCTTCGGCGCTTCGGACGGTGGGGAGCAGCCCGGCTATGCCCAGCAGCCGAGCAGCTATCAACAACCCTACGGTCAGCAGCCTTACGGCCAGCAGCCGTACGGCCAGCAGCCCTACGGCCAGCCAACCGGCGAGCAGCAGCCCTACGGCCAACAGCCCTCCGGCCAGCCAACCGGCGAGCAGCAGCCCTACGGCCAACAGCCCTACGGCCAGCAGCCCTACGGCCAGCAGCCCTACGGCCAGCAGCCCTACGGCCAGCCAACCGGCGAGCAGCAGCCCGACGAGGGACAGCGCCCGTCCGCCGGCCAGGGCCCCGAATATGACCAGACGCGGTCCTATGAACCCCTCGGATCCGAGGGCGGATACGGCACGCCCGGCGGCGCAACTGCGGCCGGCTCCGCTCAGGACTACGGGCAGCCTGGTTACGGCCAGCAGCCCGGCTACGGCCAGCCGGGCTACGGGCAACCGCCCTATGGGCAGCCGGGCTACGGGCAGCAGTCCTACGGGCAATCCGGTTACGGGCAGCAGCCCGGCTACGACCAGGCCGGTTACGGGCAGCAGCCCGGCTACGACCAGTCCGGCTATGGCCAGCCCGGCTACGGCCAGCCCGGCTACGGACAGCCCGGCTACGGTCAGCCCGGCTACGGCCAGCAACCGTCCTACGGACAATCCAGCCCAGGGCAACCGAGCTACGGGCAAGCGTCCTACGGGCAGCCGGGCTACGGGCAGCAGCAGCAATCGTCCTACGCACAGACCGGCTATGCGCAAACAGGTTACGGACAGCAGCAGTACCCGGCAGCGCCGCCGCGCAAGAGGGGCAAGCGGCTGCTGATGGCGCTGCTAGCGCTTCTCGCGGTGGTCGTCGTCGCGGTGGTGCTCGCGCTCGTGCTGAGGCCGAGCTTCCTGGGCTTTCGCACGAATCTCAGCCACTCGGCGGTGGAGCGTGAGATCGCGCAGAAGTTGAGCGCGTCCAATGTCGTGTGCAACGGCGGCAAGGACATCGAGATCAAGAAGGGCAAGACCTTCAGCTGCGTCGGAGCCGGCGGGGCGAGCTTCACCGTCACGCTCACTGACGACAAGGGCGGGTACCGGTACGCGGCGAACTGAGCCCCGTCAGCCCGCGAGCGCCCTGTCGATCGCGGCGAGCAGTCGCCCGACCGAGGCCTGCACGCCGAGTTCGGCAGCTAGTGCATGCAGGCGCTGCGCGTCTCGGGGCTCGGCGCGCAGCGCGTCATCGACCTCGTCGACCGGAGCGTCGATCCGCCCGCGAACGGCCGCGGGGGCTTTGGCGAGATAGTCCGCGGCGGCGAGAACCTTGGTGCGCGACCCGGCCGGGAAACCTTGCGAACCCACGCGTGCGGCGGCAAGGACAGCCTCGATCGGGCCCAGCCGGGACACGATGGCGGCCGCGGTCTTTTCGCCGACGCCCGCGACGCCGGGCAGCCCGTCGCTCGGGTCGCCGCGCAGCACGGCGAAGTCGGGGTAGTGCTCGGCCGGGACTCCGTATTTGGCGAGCACCTCGGCCGGTCCCATCACGGCAAGTTTCGCGATGCCCCGACCGGTGTAGAGGATGGTGACTCGATCGGTGGCCAGGGCGAGCAGGTCGCGGTCGCCGGTGACCACCTCGACGGTGTCCTTGTCGCGGGCGGCCAGCGTGGCGATGACGTCGTCGGCCTCGAAACCCTCGGCACCGGCGGTGGCGAGGCCAAACGCGGTGAGCAGTTCCAGCAGCGGCGGCAACTGCGGCACGAGCGTGTCGGGAACCTCCTCGCCGCCGTCTTTCGCGACGCGATGCGCCTTGTAGGACGGGATGAGCTCGACGCGAAACGCCGGGCGCCAGTCGAGATCGAGGCAAGCGACGTGGCGGGTCGGGCGACGTCGTTCGATCAGCGCCGCAGTCATGTCGAGATAGCCGCGGATCGCGTTGACCGGGCGCCCGTCCGGCGCGGTGATCGACTCCGGCAAGGCATAGAACGCGCGGAAGTACAGCCCGGCGGCGTCCACGAGCATGAGTGTCATCAGTCCACCGACCGGGTCGGATCGGTGCTGCCTCGCACGATCAGTTCGGTCGGCAGCACGACGTCCTCCATCGGCGCCTCGGTCGCAGCGACCGCGGCGAGTAACCGGGTACTCAGGTCCAGCGCCTGCTCGGCAACCGGCTGGCGTATCGTCGATAGGTCCATCATCTCGGCGTTGGCGTGGTCGTCGAAGCCGATCACAGCGACGTCCTGGGCCGGGCGCAGCTTGTGCCGGCGCAGCGTACGCAACACCCCGTACGCCATCTCGTCGCTCTCGGCGAAGATGGCCGTGGGACGCTCGGGCAGGGCCAGCAGTCGCTCGCAGGCGTCCATGCCTCCGGTAATCGTGAAGTAGCCCAGCACCGACAGTGCAGGGTCCGCTTCGATGCCCGCATCGCGAAGCGCGCCGGCGTAGCCGGCCTTGCGGTCCAACGGCGGTGTGAACCGCATCGGATCCTCGGTATCGCCTCCGATCAGCGCGATCCGACGGTGTCCCATGTCGAGCAGATGCCCGACCGCCGTCCGGGCCGAGCGGGTGTCATCGATTCGCGTGGAGAGGAAACCGGGGTGACTCAGACCCAGCAGGCCCAGCGGGCAGTTGAGCGCGGACAGCGCCGAGACCTCTCGCTCGCTCAGCACCAGGCTGGTCACCAGCACCGCGTCGACCCGCTTGCGCATCGGCATGATGTCGAAGAACTGCGAGCGGCCCTCCCGATCGCCGAGGTTGTACAGCAGCAGGTCGAAGCCGGCCTTGCGCAATGCCGTCTCGACGGTGTCGATGACCTCGGCGAAGAACCACCGGTTGACGAACGGGACGACGACGCCGACGGTTGCGGTGCGCCCGCTGGCCAGCCGCGCGGCGAACGGCGAGGCGATGTAGTGCAACTCGGCCGCGGCTTCCAGCACCCGCTCACGAGTCGCATGAGCAACGTCGGGCAGCCCGCGCAGGGCGCGCGACACCGTGGCGATCGACACACCTGCGCGCCGTGCGACGTCTTCGATGCTCGCCGCCATATCTCTCCCGTCGCTATCGGCACCGCCGCCGGTTCCGAGCGGAAACGTTATCGGTGCTCGCTGGCAGACTTTGCCCCGTGCGCACCCTTTACCGCAACGCCCGAATCCATACGGCTGTCGATGCGAGCGCCTCCGCCATGCTGGTTGACGATGCCACAATCGCGTGGATAGGAGATGAAACGACAGCAAATCAGCATGTCGGTGCTGCTGTCGTCGATCTTGACAACGCGGTGGTCACTCCGGCCTTCGTGGACGCGCACGTGCATACGACTGCCACCGGCATCGCGCTTTCGGGACTGGACCTCAGCGCGGTCGGCACGCTGGCGCAGGCGCTGGATCTCATCGAGCGCGCCGCTCGCTCCGCACGTGGTCGCCCGGTCCTCGGCGGCGGCTGGGACGAGACGCGCTGGCCCGAGCGACGGCCGCCGAGCGCCCGGGAGCTGGACCGGGCCGGATACGGCGGTGCGATCTACCTGGCCAGGGTCGACGCCCACTCCGCGGTCGTGTCGTCGTCGCTGGCGGCGTCGGTGCGCGGGCTGCGCGATCTTGCCGGCTACCGTCCTGACGGGTTATTGACCTTGCGCGCGCACGATGCCGCGAGGGCGGCCGCGCTTGCGGCATTGACCGCGGGCCAGACGCGTGATCTGCAACGCACGGCCTTGCGGCACGCGGCCTCGCTCGGCATCGCGTGTGTGCACGAGATGGCCGGCCCTGCGATCTCCGGCGCGGACGACCTCACCTCGCTGCTTTCGCTCGCCGACGAGGAACCCGGGCCAGAGGTGATCGGCTACTGGGGTGAGCTCGGAGGGGTCGATACCGCGCGAGAGCTGGGTGCATCGGGTGCCGCAGGCGACCTGTTCTGCGACGGCTCGCTCGGTTCGCACACCGCGGCATTGCGCGAGCCGTACACCGACGCCCCGGACAACTGCGGCGTGCTGCGTTTCGACACCGCGCAACTGGCCGAGCACGTGCTCGCCTGCATCGCGCACGGGCTGCAGGCAGGTTTTCACGCCATCGGCGACGCCGCGCTCGACCAGGTCCTCGACGCGCTCGAACTCGCGAGCGAGCGGCTGGGCCGTCCGGCGGGCACCGGGCACCGGCTCGAGCACGTCGAATTCGTCCACGATCCGGCTCGGCTCGCCGCGTCCGGCATCCTGGCGTGCGTGCAGCCGATGTTCGACGCGACCTGGGGCGGGGCGCACGGGATGTACGCCGAGCGACTCGGCCCAGCACGTGCCGCGCAGTTGAACCGGTTCGCCGACCTTGCCGCTGCCGGCGTCGAACTCGCCTTCGGCTCGGATACACCGGTGACCGCGCTCGGTCCGTGGGCGGCGGTTCGCGCGGCGGCGTACCCCACCGATCCGGCCGCCGCGCTCTCGGCGCAGGCGGCCTTCACCGCGCACACGCGCGGCGCGTGGCGAGCGGCGCGCCGCGGCGACGAGGGCGTCCTGGCGCCCGGAACGTCCGCGACGTTCGCCGTGTGGGACGTTGGCGTGGAGCAAGCCCGCGGCGTCCTGCCAGATCTCACACCGGGCCGACCTCTGCCCACCTGCCTCGCCACCGTGTTGCGCGGGCGAACACTCTTCGACGCGGGCCGGATCGGCGCTCTCTAAGCGCAAGGCAGCGATACTGGGCCGATGCACCCGCGCCCGCTCACCACCCCGGCAGCGCCGGCGCGCTGGGCCGCCCTGGGCGCCGTCGTCGCCGGAGCGCTCGGCACCGCCGCCTACCCCACGCTCGGTGTCTGGCCGCTGGCGGTGCTCAGCGTCGCTGGGCTGTCCTGGGCGGTGGACGGGCGACGCTGCCGCACTGCGGCGTGGCTGGGGCTGCTCTACGGTGCAGCGTTCTTCGCGATGTTGCTGCACTGGACCGGAACCTATGTCGGAGCGGGGCCGTGGTTGCTGCTCGCGGCCTCCCAGGCGACTTTTCTAGCCGGGCTCGGGGCACTGCTGGCGCTGGTCCAGCGGCTGCCTGGAGCGCCGGTGTGGATCGGGGCGGCCTGGGTGCTGCAGGAGGCGCTGCGCGACAGGCTGCCGTTCGGCGGCTTCCCGTGGGGCAGGCTGGCCTTCAGCCAGGCTGACTCGCCCTTGCGGTGGATCGCCGCGATCGGCGGGCAGCCGCTGCTCAGCTTTGCCGTGGCGGCGCTCGGCGGTGCGCTCGCGGTTGCAATCCGGTATGTGCGGCCGTTCTCGTGGCAGCCGCTCGCCGGGTGCGCCGCGATCGCGATCGCCCTCGTGGCGGCGGCCGGGCTTCGTGCCTCGCTCGGCTACACGGCACCGCAGGGGCGGCAGTTGACTGTCGCGCTCATCCAGGGCAGCGTCCCCGACCGCGGGCTCGCGTCATTCGACCGAGCCCGCCAGGTGCTCGACAACCACGTGGCGCAGACCCTTCGTCTCGCCGCCGATGTGCGGCGCGGCGCAGCCACCCAACCGGATCTGGTGCTGTGGCCGGAGAACGCGTCCGACGTCGACCCGTACCGCGACGTGGCGGCGGCAGCGCAGATTTCCCGAGCGGTGCGGGCGATCGGCGCCCCGGTGCTGGTCGGAGCGATCCTGAGCGGTCCAGGCGCCGCACACCGGCGCAATGCGGGCATCCTGTGGTCACCGACGACGGGGCCCGGGGCAGTGTATGTCAAGCGACACCCGGTTCCCTTTGCCGAGTACATCCCGCTGCGCAGCGTCGCCGAGAAGGTCAGCTCGGCGGCCAAACTGGTCACCCAGGACATGGTCGCCGGACACGGCAACGGCTTGCTGCGTGGCGGGCCAGTGCCGATCGGCGACGTGATCTGCTTCGAAATCGCTTACGACGACCTGGTGCGGTCGTCCGCTATCGCCGGTGCGAAGTTACTGGTCGTGCAGACCAACAACGCCACGTTCGGCCACACCGCCGAGACCTACCAGCAGCTGGCGATGAGTCGGCTGCGCGCCGTCGAGACCGGCCTCTCGGTGGTGCAGGTGTCCACGACCGGCGTTTCGGCGATCATCGGCCCGGATGGTCGCGTCGTGCGACGCTCAGGCGCGTTGTTCCGGCCCGCGGTGCTCTCCGCAGCGATCGCCATCGATGCCGGGACGCGGCACACGCTTGCCGTGCGGCTGGGGCCGCTTCCCGAATACGTCCTCGCGGCGCTCGCCGTGGTCGGTGCGGCCGGATCGGTGCGGGTTTCGCGTCGGCGGCAGCGTGCAAGATCCGCGCGCGAGCCGAACCTCAAGCGCGCTGCGCCGGATGAGATGGTGAGGCAGTGACGCAGAGCCGGGTGTTGGTGATCATCCCGACGTACAACGAGGGCGAAAACATCGAGCCGATCGTCGCTCGCGTGCACGCCAGCGTTGCGAGCGCGGATGTGCTCGTCGTTGACGATGCGAGCCCGGACGGCACCGGACGTCTCGCCGACGCGCTCGCCGAGGCGGACGAGCGGGTGCACGTTCTGCACCGGCCAGGAAAGGCGGGCCTCGGCGCCGCCTACACGGCCGGCTTCGACTGGGGCCTGCGGGCCGGCTACGACGTGCTGGTCGAGATGGACGCCGACGGTTCGCACGCGCCCGAGCAGCTGCCGCGGTTGCTCGCTGGATTGAGCGAGTCCGACGTGGTGCTCGGCTCGCGGTGGGTTCCCGGCGGCGAGGTGCTCAACTGGCCGTTGCGGCGCAAGCTGCTCTCGCGAGGTGGAAATATCTACACCCGGCTCGCGCTCGGGTTCCGGTTGCGTGACGCGACTGGCGGCTACCGTGCGTATCGCCGCGAGGTGCTCGACGACATCGACTACAGCGCGGTAATCTCGCAGGGTTACTGCTTCCAAGTCGACCTGGCCTGGCGCGCGGTGCGGGCCGGCTACCGTGTGCGCGAGTTGCCGATCACTTTCGCCGAGCGCGAGCGCGGCGTGTCCAAGATGAGCGGCGGGATCGTCCGCGAGGCATTGTGGCGGGTCACCCAGTGGGGGCTTGCGCATCGCGCGGACCAGCTGCGCCGGGCGCTGCGCCGGACGGCCAGAGCCCGCGAAGAGGTATGAAAGATCGTAAGCACGCCAAAGCCGCCCGGGCCTCGACCCGGACGGCTCACGCGAACGCGATTCGGGTTACGCGCTCTTCTGACCCCGGCGGGCGCGCAACACGTCCAAGCGCTCGGCGAGTACCTCTTCCAGGTCCTCAATCGAACGCCGCTCCATGAGCATGTCCCAGTGCGTGCGCACCGGTTTGGTCTTCTTCATCTCCGGCGCGGGGCCGTCGATGAGCAACGCGCTGGTGCCGTCGAGACGGCACTCCCACGTCGACGGAACCTCCGCCTCCTCTGAGAACGGGACGCGGAACTCATGTCCGCGCGGGCAACGGTAGGCAGCTATATTGCGCGGCGCCTGCTCTGCGCCGTACTCGGTTTCATAACTGATCGCGCCCAGACGGCTTCCGCGTAGTGTCCGATCTGCCATGGTTTGGCACCTCCTTCGGGAGCTCTACGTGCATCGCCAGTGTCGGCAACCGTTCAACGAACGGGGTTGGTTAAGGATTCCCCTCGTGACCGAGCGCTAACCTGTGCACGACCACCCTGGTCGTGGCCCTGCTACTCACTGTTCGACAAATCGGCTGATCGGGTTCCCACATGAGCAAATTTCTCAGCAACATTGTTGCCGGCACAGCTCCCGGCAGCACGTTTCTCGGTACCCGAGCCTCGCGCTCAGCGCCGTCGGCTGCGACGGTAGCGCGGGCCACTGGCGCCGGCCGGGTGGCGATCGGAGTGATCTTTCTCGCAGCCCCGGTCGCCTCGGTGCGCATCTTGGGGGTGGATTCCGCCAGTGCCAAGCGGATGGCGTTCCTGGCCCGGATGGCGGCAGCGCGTGACATCGGCCTCGGCGCCGGAGCGCTCGCGGCCGGCGCGGGCGCCGCACCCTGGCTCGCCGCCGCAGCGCTGGCCGATGCGGTGGACGCGGTGGCGATCGCCGGGGCGCTGCGGCGGGGGACAGCGCGCGGGGTCGTGGCGGCGGGGATCGCGGCCGGCGCGGCCACCGGCGCGGCCCTCGGTATCTGGGCGGCCATCGAACTGAAGCGTGCGTCTTAGGCGAAGCTAGCGCGCGAACCTAGGAGATCAGGCTCGGCCGCCGTCGCAGGGCGCAGCGAGGCAAGGACGCGAATGACCAGGGGGCAGCGCCCTCGCGGCCTACGGGCTGCCCATCCCACCGGTCTCGGTGAGTTCCACCGCGACCTCGCGGAGCTTGCGATTCTGGCGCTGAGAGACGTACACCAGCATCTCGAACGCCTGCTGCGAACCGATCTTGAACCGTTCCATGATGATCCCCTTGGCCTGACCGATAACGTCGCGGGTGCTCAACGCGATGCGCAGGTTGGACTCAATTCGTGACTCGGCGAGTGCGACGCCGGCATGTGCGGCGAGCAGCAGCCCGATGTTCTCGGATTCGGCGTCGAACGCGTCGGGTCGGTCGGAGTACAGGTTCAACGCGCCGAAACTGGCCTTCTCGACGAACAACTGGAACGACAGCATGGCCAGCACCCCGAGTTGCACGGCGCCACGAGCGAACTCGGGCCAGCGCAGCTCGTCGCGCAGGTCATTGGCCACGACCGTCTGCTGTTTCTCGCTGGACTGCACACACGGGCCCTCGTTGAGCCGATACTGCAGCTTGTCGATCTCGCACGGCAATGCGGCCGTCTGCACTGCGGTCGACAGCTCACCGTGCTCGAGCAGGGTGATCGCGGCCCAGCGCGTGCCCGGCACGTTCACCACCGCGGCATCGACCAGATGCTGCAGCAGCGCGAGGGCATCGGGGTCGGCCTGCATCTGACGGGCCAGCTCGCTCAGCGCCCGCGCCACGCCGGCAACCTGCCGGCCGCCCGCGCTGGTGCGAGCCTGCCGGATCTCGAAGCCGTTGGTTTCGGTCATCTTATTCCTTCACGCGTGTTGTTAGGCGTCACTTCGCAGGGTAGGCCATCCCGGGCGGGGCAGGCAGGGCTATCCGGGCGCCCGCTTCGTGTCCGGGGCGGCGCCGAGCTCGCCGCGCCGGTGATGGCGACGACACAGGACCTGGTAGTAGACGGGCTCCGGTCCGGCGCCGCTGCTGGTGTCAGCAACCACGATTGTCTCGCCTTCGCGCGCGATCCGACCGTCGACGACTCGGGCGTTGAGCCGGCCCGGCCGCCCGCACCAGCACAGCACCTCGACGTGCACCGGGACGACCTCGTCCGCGAGTTCGACGAGGCGTTTCGCGCCGGGCAGCAGCAGCGTGCGGAAATCCGTGGAGAGCCCGAAGCAGTACACGTCCACGTCCCAGTCGTCGACGAGCTCGGCGAGCTGTTCGACGTGCGCGGGATCGAGGAAGCCGGCCTCGTCCACGATCAGGTAGTCGACGCGCCGGCCGGCCGCCCACTCGGCGCGAACGAGCGCGCGGATGTCATCGGCGCTGGTGATGTCGACGGCCTCTCGGGTGAGCCCGACCCGCGTCGTGACGGTCGACGTTCCGGATCGGTCGTGACGCACAAGCAGCATGCCGCGGCGGCCCTGGCGCGCTTGATTGTGGTCGATCTGCAGGGCGAGTGTGGATTTGCCGCAGTCCATCGGCCCGTGGAAGAACTTCAGCTGCGCGGGCATCGGCTGGGCGCGCCGGTCGCCTGCGGCGGGAACCGCCGGTACGTCGTCCACTCCTGATGCCTACCGTGTGGGCGGGTGGCTGCCTCAGCCGAGGTCCACGATCGCGGCCACCGGGCCGCCGCCGTCCGGACCCTGGTGCGCCGCGGACACGCTGACGAAGACCGCGGGGTCTCCGGTGACCGCCGCGGCAACACCTCCGACGCAGGCCTTGATCTGGCGGTGCCAATGCACGTCCGAGTCGTCGAGCATGGCGTTGCGCCGACCGCGCACTTGGCCGTCCTGGCTGGCCTCGCACTTGATGAACACGTTGACCAGCCGGCCGCCCAGGTCCTCGGTGCGCGGCCGCTCGGGCAGATCCAGGCCGGCGTTGCGGATCGCTTCCCAGATGCCGTCCTGATCCAGCGCGTCGCTCATCACGCCGTGCCCGATGCGGTACCGGCCGCCGATCCCGCGGGTGTTGCCGACCACGACGACCTGCGCGCGGTCGAGTTCGACCCCCGAGGAGCAGGACGCCACCGAGGAGTACAGGCTGCGGTCACGCAACACGTCCTCGTCGCGTGGCATCTCGATCTCGCCGAGGGCCACCGCGATGCCGAGCGCGGTGCCGCCATTGGACACGTCCATGGAGGCAAGGGTGTCTTCGGTGAAGACGTCGTTGCCGCGGCCTTTCGCGTCGCGGATGGTGTCGATCGTCAGCAGCGGCGTCTTGGTCTGGACGTAGTGGACGCCGGCGACATCCTCGATCCCGGCCCGTTGCATCGCTTGCTTGACCGCGGCAGCGACTTTGGTGATCATCGCGGTGCGGCCGATGTCCTCGGGCAGCAACACCTCACTCATCGCGAAACCGACGGTGAGTCGCGGCTCGTCGCTCGGCTCGACCGCGTCGGGGTCCAATGTCGCAAAGACGGTCGCATGCGGGCTGATGACGCCGTCCGTGCCGCCTGACCACACGATCGGGATCTGCATGACCTCCTCCGCGCTGCGCGTGCCCCGGGCGAGGATCACCTCGCGAAATGCGCGGTCGGCGATGATGCGGGTGTAGTCGTTGACGCCACCGTTGCCCTCGGTCTTTCCGATGACGGCGAGCACGCGGTCGGCTTCGATGACGCCGTCATCGATGAGCTTGCTCAGTTCGCTCGCGTCGGTGACGGAGTGCAGCGGGACCTTGCGGACCTCGATCGGTTCGGGCACGTGTTCGCTCCTATTTCTGGTGGGTCGTGACGATCGTCGCAGCACGGCCGGCGACCGCGTCCGCGATGTGGTGCAGGGACGTGATCACGGCGCGACAGCCACCCTCAGCTGCGCGGCACGCGGCCTCGACCTTCGGGCCCATACTGCCGTCTGCGAACTCGCCATGGGCCGCATGCTCGCGCAACTCTGCGACGGTGATAGTGCCGAGGGCGCGGGCGCGCTCGGTGCCGTAGCCGACCTCGACTGCCGCCACGTCGGTGGCGATCACGAGCAGGTCGGCGCCGAGATCGGCAGCGAGCAGCGCGGCGCTGAGGTCCTTGTCGATCACCGCTTCCACGCCGTGCAACGCCCCGTCAGCACTGCGCGCTACAGGCACTCCGCCACCCCCCGAGCACACGACCACGAATCCCGCGTCGAGCAGGGCGCGGGCGGCGGGCGCGTCAAGAGATTTCACCGGCTCGGGGGAGGCGACAACGCGCCGCCAGCCGCGTGCACCGCGCTCACGCCACGTCTGCCCGTGCTCGATCATCGTCCGCGCTTCGGCTTCGGGCAGATAACGCCCGATCGGCTTGGACGGGTCGCGAAAGTGCGGGTCGTCGGCGGCCACGAGGGTCCGTGACACGACGACGGCAGTGCGCACGCTGCTGTGGCGTGCAGCGAGCGCCGCGTCGAGGGCATTGAGGATGAGCAAGCCGATCGTCGCCTGCGTCTGCGCGCCGCACCAGTCCAGCGGCACAGGGGGCACCACGGATGCCGCGATCTCGTTCTTCACCAGCAGATTGCCGACCTGCGGGCCGTTGCCGTGGGTCAGCACCACCTCGTTGCCGTCGACCACAAGATCGGCGACGGCCTGCATCGCCTCGGTGATTGCGAGCCGCTGATCCTCGGGCCGGGCGCTGCCATCGGGTGCGGTCATGGCATTGCCGCCGAGGGCGATGAGCAGGCGCACCCCGGCGACGCTAGCGGCGTGCCGATCGAGGGGCATCGGCAATGTTCGCCAACTGGCGCAAGGACCAGGTGAACTCGGGCCCCGCGCCCGCCAGCGGCCTCAGCAGCGCGGCGACCAGGTGTCACCCGGCGTCAAGACCGCAACCAGGCGCGGATCGCGGCGCCGTGCTGGTCAAGCGTCGGCGGTGCATCGTGCGCGCTGCGCCCGCCCTCTTCGAAGCGCAACGGCGGCCCCGGCAGAGTGATGCGGCCGAGCGCGGCATGCTCCACGTCGATCAGCAGTCCCTGCGAGCGGGTCTGCTCCCAGCCGTAGACCTCAGCGAGATCGCGCACCCGCCCGGCCGGAACGCCCAACCCGTCCAACTTCTGCAGCAGCGTCACGCTGTCGTAAGCCTCGAACGCAGCGTCGACGGCGGCGATCACCGCGTCACGGTCGCCGACCCGGTCGGAATTCGTGGCCCACGTGTCCCGGTCCAGATCGAACTCCGGGGCGAAACGTCGCCACAGGCCTTCGCTGCCGACGGCAATCTGCACCGGGCCGTCGCCGCAGTGGAACAGCCCGTACGGGCAGATGGACGGGTGGTGCCCCCCACTGGCTCGCGGCAGCTCACCGGCGACGGTGAAACGGGTGCCCTGGAACGCGTGCACGCCGACGATGGCGGCGAGCAGGCTGGTGCGCACCACCGCCCCGCGGCCGGTACTGCCTCGTTCGTGCAGTGCCGCTACGACGCCGTACGCGCCGTACATCCCGGCGAGCAGATCGCCGATCGGGACGCCGACACGGGTCGGCTCGTCCGCCGACGGGCCGGTCAGCGACATCAGCCCCGCCTCGCCCTGGGCGATCTGGTCGTATCCGGCGCGGCCACCCTCCGGCCCGTCATGGCCGAAGCCGCTGATGGCCAGCACGACCAGCCGGGGGTTCAGCGCCTGCAGATGCTCGATGGAAAAGCCCAGCCGCGCCAGCACGCCGGGGCGGAAGTTCTCCACGAGAACGTCGGCTTTCCTGATCAGGGCGCTCAGCGTGGCGCGGCCGTCGTCGGACTTCAGATCGAGTGAGATGGACTGCTTGTTGCGGTTGCACGACAGGAAATACGTCGAGTGCCGCGCTCCGTCGCTCCCCTGCACGAACGGTGGCCCCCAGTGCCGGGTGTCGTCGCCCTCGGGCGATTCGACCTTGATGACGCGCGCACCGAGGTCACCCAGCATCATTGCGGCGTGCGGACCGGCGAGAGCGCGAGATAGGTCGACCACGACGATGTCGTGCAGTGCTCCGGTGCTCATCGCGCCATGCTTTCAGCGCAGGTCACAGTCGGGGTAGCGGGCACCGCCAGAGAGCCGTGCATACCCAGGCCCCCGGTCGAAGAACGGTTCGTCCGCGTCCGATCGGCGCGCTGCGGCCCGCTCCGCACGCAGCGTCGCGCTCGCGGCGGCGTCCGCGTGAGGGTCGTCGTCGGTTCCGGTGACGACGACGCCGTAGTCCGCGCGGGCCCGTTCGCGCGACACCTTCCCCCATTGGACGTCGCGGACAACAGCGTCGACGTCGCGCTCCAGCGGGTCTCCCCAGCCGCCGCCGCCGGTCGTGCGAATCCGGATCACCGTCCCGGCAGGCACGAACTCGCTGTCGGCGAGGGCGTCCACGTCGTGCTCGCCCGGGCCGCCCGGGTTGATCGTCACGCGAAACGATGCGCCGGCCTTGCCGCCGCGCACACCCCAGCACGCAAGGATGGAGCGGTCGGCGATCGACATGAAGTACCCGTCGCGGCGCATCCGCAGGTGCTTCTCGTAACCGAGGCCGCCGCGGAACTGGCCGGCACCGCCGGAGTCGCGGGCGAGCCCCAACCGTTCGACCAGGAACGGGAAGCGTGACTCGCTGAACTCGGTGGGCAGGTTGCGCGAGTCCGGGACGACGTGGATGGTGTCTTCGCCGTCTGCGTAATACCGACCGCCCGATCCGCCGCCGAGCACCTCGCGCATGAGGTAGGGCTGGTCGTCGTCGTCGGTGCCGTACACCCCGGTGTAGCGGATCGTCTCCTGATCGGCCGGCATCCGTCCGTCCACCGCCTTCGCCAAGGCACCGGCGAGGACGCCGAGCAGGCGCAGGATGACGAAGGTGCGGGCGTTCGTCGGCGCAGGGAACACCGGGGTGAGCAGGGTGCCTTTCGGCGGGAAGCGCATCTCGATCAGCTCGACCACGCCCTCATTGACGTCGAGCTCGGCCATCCGCTCGGGCGATTCGGCGAGGTTGCGCAGGATCGGCGCGAGCCACTTCTTCAGGAAGTTGCCCTCGGCGTAGTCACCGCAGTGGTTGATCGGCCCGCGCGCCTGCGCGGCGGTGCCGGTGAAGTCGATGATCAGTTTCGGTTCGGCGGTCTTGGTGAGCGTGATGCGCTGCGTGTGCAACTTGGGCTCGTCGACGCCGTCGTGCTCGGCGTAGTCCTCCCAGGTCCAGGTCCCCTCCGGGATCTGCGACAGGATCTCACGGCGGTAGGTCTCGGCGGTGCGGGTGATGATCGCGTCGAAGCAGGCCTCGACCGTGTCGCGCCCGTAGCGCTGGAACAGCTCGCCGAGGCGGTGCGAACCCATCAGGCACGCCGAGCACTCGGCGTCCAGGTCGGCGGCCAGGGAGTCGGGCATCCGCGAGTTGCGCGTCATGATCGTGAGCGCCGCTCGGTTAGGAACACCCTCGTCCCACAGCCTGATCGGCGGCACCATGAGCCCTTCCTCGAAAACGCTCGTGGCATGGCTGGGCATCGAGCCGGGTACCGTGCCGCCGATGTCGTCGTGGTGTCCGAATGCCTGCACGAACGCGACCACCTCGGCGTCGTGGAACACCGGCACCGTGACGCAGAGGTCGGGCAGGTGACCGATGCCGCCCTCGGAGCGGTACACATCGTTGTGGAAGAAAACATCGCCTGGGCGCATGGTGTCCAGCGGGAAGTCGCGCGCGATCGGGTGGACGAGCGCGCTGTAGGAACGGCCGGTCAGCTTTCGCAGCAGCCGATCGTGGATGCCGGCGCGGAAGTCGTGCGCGTCGCGGATCATTGGTGAGCGGCTGGTTCGCCCGATCGCCGTCTCCACCTCCATCTCGATCGAGGCCAGGCTTCCGGTGACGATCTCCAGCAGCACCGGGTCGACATCGGTGCGTGTCGTCGACATCAGCTTGCTTGCCTGGTCACGATGAGGTTCGCGTAGGAATCGACGCGCACCTGGAAACCCGGATGGATCGGCACGGTCGAGCCGTATTCTTCGACGATCGCCGGACCGGCGACGATGCCACCCGGGCCGAGCTTCGCCCGGTCGTAGATGCGCACCGACTCATAGCCGTGCTCGATCTCGAAGCACACCTCGCGCCGGCCGGTGCAGGCGGCTGCGGGGTCGCCGCCGACCGGTGCCACCAGGTTGAGCCGGGGCCGGCGGATCGGGCCGATGCCCGACACGCGCAGGTTCACCCACTCGACCTGCTGCGCCGCGTTGCCGCGAAAGTCATAGCCGTAGAGCGCGCGGTGGGCGTCGTGAAACGCGTCGGCGACTTCGTCCGCGCACGCTTGGTTCAGCGGCGAGCCGGGGACCGGTACGCGCACCTCGAATGCCTGCCCGAAGTAGCGCAGGTCCGCGGTGCGCGCGAAACGCTGTTGCTCGTCGGGGAAACCTTCCGCGACCAGCGCCGCTGCGGCCTGGGCCTGCAGTTCGCCGAAGATGACCGACGCCTCGTCGACACGGAGGTCGGCGTGCCGGCGCACGGCAGTGCGAACGTAATCGTTCTTGACGTCCACGGTGAGCAGGCCGAATGCGCTGACGTTGCCGGGATTCAGCGGCACGAGCACGGTGCGGAGGTCCAGGATGTCCATCAGCCTGCACAGCAGCAAAGAGCCAGAGCCGCCGAAGGTGACTAACGCGAAGTCCCGCACGTCGAGCCCGCGCTTGACGGTGACCTGCCGCAACGCGTTGGCCTGATTCCACGCCGAGACCTCGAGGATGCCGAGCGCGCACGCGTCGATCGGCATGGCGAGCCGACCGGCGAGTTCGACGACCCCGCTGCGGGCGGCCTCGATATCGAGCGGCACCTCGCCGCCGAGCAGGTGCGGGGGGATGCGTCCCAACATCACGTGCGCGTCGGTGATCGTGACATCGGTGCCCCCCGTGCCGTAGCAGAGCGGCCCCGGGTCGGCCCCGGCCGAGCGCGGGCCGACCTTCAGTGCACCCTCGGGCGACACCCATGCGATCGAACCGCCGCCAGCGCCGACGGTCACCACGTCGATCATCGCGATCTTGGACGGGTACGCACCGACGGTGCCCTCGGTGGTCAGCGTGGGTTCGCCGTCCAACACGACCGACACGTCGGTGGATGTGCCGCCGCCGTCGCAGGTGAGCACCCGCTCGAACCCGGCAGTGCTGGCGATGAGCGCCGCACCAAGCGCTCCCGCCGCAGGGCCGCTGAGCACCGTGGTGATCGGCTGGTTCACCACCTCGTCGGCCGACAGCACGCCGCCGTTGGATTTCATCACGTAGAACGGCAGTTCGCGCTCGGAGAATTCACGCAGGCGCTGTGCGATGGTGCGTACGTAGCGCCCGACCATGGGTTTCACCGCGGCATCGACGAGAGTCGTCATCGATCGTTCGTACTCGCGGTACTCCCGCAGCACGTCGCTGGAGATCGAGACGACAGCGTTCGGATGCTCGCTGGCGATGATGTCTCGCATGCGGCGTTCGTGGCCGGGATCGGTGTAGGAGTGCAGGAAACAGACGCCGATCGTGTCGATGCCGCGCTGCTTGAACCAGCGCGCCACCTGCGCCGCCTGGTGCTCGTCGAAGGGCCGAATCTCGCCACCGCGATGGTCGAGGCGTCCACCGACCGTCTTCACCAGGTGCGCGGGCACGATTCGGTCCGGCTTGACCCAGAAGTAGGAGTTGCCGTAGCCGTCGGGGACGGACTGGCGGGCGATCTCGAGGATGAATTCGTATCCCTCGGTGGTAACGAAACCGAGGCGCTCGATCTTGCCTTCGAGTAGCTGGTTGGTGGCGACCGTGGTGCCGTGGCTGATCGCGGCAATGTCGTCGCCGGACGCGCCGACCTGCGCAAGGATCTTGCGCACGCCGGTGAGGAAGCCGCGCGCCGGATCGTCAGGGGTCGACGGCGTCTTGGTGGTGGCGAGCGCGCCAGTGGACTCGTCGAAGGCGACGACGTCGGTGAACGTGCCGCCGGTGTCGATGCCGATGCGCAGCGGGGCCATGCCTCGATCCAACTGGGCAGCGTTGCCGTGTGTCCCTGGCAATCTTTGCCGAGTCGGGTGGTGGCAGGCTGGCGGGCGTGAGATTTCTCGAGGTGCCGGGTCTTGGACAGGTCAGCCGGGTCGGGCTGGGTACGTGGCAGTTCGGCTCGCGCGAATGGGGCTACGGCGACGGCTATGCCTCGGGCGCCGCAGTCGACATCGTTGCGCGAGCACGCGAACTGGGCGTGAACTTGTTCGACACCGCCGAGGTCTACGGCTTCGGCAGGAGCGAACGAATCCTGGGGGAGGCATTGGGCGCCGACCGCGATCGGGTGGTCGTGGCAAGCAAACTGTTTCCGCTCGCCCCGTTCCCGGCTGTGATCCGGCATCGCGAGCGGGCAAGCGCGGGCCGACTGCAGCTCGACAGAATCCCGCTCTACCAAGTGCATCAGCCGAACCCGGTCGTGCCCGACGCGGTAATCATGGCCGGGATGCGCAGCCTGTTGCGCCAGAACCGCATTGGCGCGGTCGGGGTGTCGAACTACTCGCTGCAACGGTGGCACAAGGCCGACGCCGCGCTCGGGCAGCCGGTGGTGAGCAACCAGGTGCAGTTCTCCCTCGCGCACCCAGAACCACTGGAGGACCTCGTCCCGTTCGCCGAGCGGGAGAATCGCATCGTGATGGCCTACAGTCCGCTGGCGCAGGGTTTGCTCGGCGGCAGTTACGACGAGGGCCACCGTCCAGGCGGGGTTCGAGCAGTCAATCCGCTGTTCGCTGGAGAGAATCTCCGCCGGGCGGCGCCGTTGTTGGAAACGTTGCGCCGGGTTGCCGCCGCGCGCGAGGTTAGGCCGGCTCAGGTCGCGTTGGCCTGGTTGCTGAGCCTGCCGCAGGTCGTCGTTATCCCCGGCGCGTCCAGCGTCGAACAGCTCGAAGTCAATGTCGCGGCTGCCGATCTGGTGCTCGACGCGGCGGACCAGGCAGCGCTCACCGAGGCGGCCCGCGCCTTTCGGCCGGTCTCCGCGGCCAACGCGCTGCTCGGCGGGCTGCGCGGCAAGCTTGGCGGGCTGCGCGGCAAGCTCGGCCACTAGCGAGCGACGGCGCGATCAGATCGCGCGAACCTCGTTGTTGCGCGGATTGTGCGTCAGCTCGGCAAGGCCGAGCGCTTCGAGTAATGGCGGCACGTACATCCCGAATCGGCCGCGGTAACCGTTGCGCAACCCGTACCAACCGCCGACGGGGTTGTCCTCGGCTCGCCCGAATGCTTCGACGGTGCCGTCCGCGGCCGGCTTCTTCTCATCCGCCGCGCCGAGCGGCACCCAGTCGCCCCGTTCGCGCAGCCATTGCGCGAGATCCTCGATCGCGCGCAGGTGATAGCGCAGCTTCGTCGAGCCGACCTGGCAGACCAGCTCGGCCGCGTCCTCGTCGCGATACATGACGTACTCAGCGGTTCCGGGCGCGGTGCGCAGTTGCCACGGATCGTCCTTGCTGCCTGTGCCGGTTGCCATTCGCGTACTCCCTCTCGTCGCACGTGGATTGCTGGCTACAGAAGCATTCAGCGGCGCCGGCCCAGCAGGGCGCCCACCAGCACTCCGCCGAGCGCGACCAGCGCGCCCACGATGATGCCGCGCGCGAAGCCTTCGCTGCTCGACGACGGGAAAGCAGGGGCGACGTACACCCCGGACGCCGCGGCTGGCTCCGCCGCGGGACGCTGCACTGCTTTCCCGGTCAGCACGTCGTCGACAGCAGTGAAAAACTCTCCAGCGGTGCGTTTGGCGACGGCGCTGAGCATCCGCTGCCCGACACCGGCGACCATCCCGCCGACCACCGCGTTCGCGTCGTAGCTCAGCCGCGTCGAACCGTCGCCGAGATCGTCGAGCGACACGCGAACCTCGGTCGTCACCGTGCCCGGGCCGCCGGAACCGGACGCGGTCAGCAGGAACGATTTCGGCACCCGCTGATCTGACAGCGCCACCTTGCCGGCATAGGTGCCTTTCACCGACGCCACGCCCGCGGTGACCACCATCGAATACGCGTCCGGGCCGGTCGTCTCGAGCCGCTCGCAACCTGGGATCGTCCGCACCAATACGGCAGGATCGTTCAGCGCCGCCCACACCCGCTGCGCCGGCGCGTGCAGCGTCGCCTCCCCGCTGACCCTCATCTCGATGTCCTTTCGGTGTGGATGCGGCGCAGCTCGAACAGCTCGCTGGGCGAGATCGGCATCGCGGTGATCGGGAAGCCTTCGGCGTCCTCGATGGCGGCGGCGATCGCCGCGGCGCCGGGGATCACCCCTGCCTCACCGGCACCCTTGATGCCCAGGGGGTTCAGCGGTGACGGGGTCTCCAGGTGATCGATCTCGATCGACGCCGGCACCTCGCTCACGTAGGGCATCAGAAAGTCCATGAAGGACGCGTTCTGCAACTGCCCCGCGTCGTCGTAGACCATCCGCTCGGACAGCGCGCCGCCGACACCCTGCGCGACGCCACCGTGGATCTGGCCCTCGACGATGCGTGGATTGATCAGGGTTCCGCAGTCGTGCACAACGCAGTAGCGCACGATGCGAATCTCGGCGGTGTCCGGATCGGTCTCGACGACGACGGCGTGCATGCCGCTTGCGAACGTCGACTGCATGGGCGAGAAGAAGTCGCGGCCTTCGATGCCCGGCTCGTCGTCGTCGTCGACAGGTGGCCTGCTGATGTCGCCGCTCGCGAATTGGGTAGCTGCCTTCGACGCCTCGTCGAAGGAATATCGCAGCGGATTCGAAAGTACGGCGACGGTGCCGAGCGCGATGGCCGATCCAGGCGCCCCTGCGACGCGCACGAATCCGTCGACAATCTCGAGGTCGTCGGGGTTGGCCTCGAGGGCGTCGGCGGCAACCTTCAGCAACTTAGCGCGGGCAGCACGTGCTGCCAGCGCGATCGCCGACCCGCTCATGACAGCGGCGCGGGACGCGAATGTCCCTACGGCGTAACCGAATCGGCGGGTGTCACCGGTGACGACCTCGATATCGTCGAGCGGCACGCCGAGTTCGTCCGCGACGATCTGCGCGAACACCGTCTGATGCCCCTGGCCCTGTGAGGTGAGACCGGTCGCGACCTTGACCTTCCCGGACGTCTCGATCATCACGTGGCCGCCTTCGTACGGCCCCACCCCGGTGCCCTCGACGTAGCAGGCGAGTCCGATCCCGATGCGGCGGCCTTGTGCGTGCGCCCGCGCCCGTACGCTCGCGAAATCGTCCCAACCCACGAGCTTCTTGAGCTTGTCCAGTGACGCCTGGTAGTCACCGGAGTCATAGATGAGCGGACGGCCGTCCTGAAAGATCAAACCCTGGTCGTAGGGGAAATCCCCCGTCTGGATGAAGTTGCGCTCGCGAACCAGCGCCCGGTCGAGACCGAGTTCGCGGGCGATGGCGTCCATCACGCGTTCCATCACGAACACGCCCTGCGGCCGCCCGGCGCCGCGGTACGGCGTGACGATCACCGTATTGGTGTACAGCGAGTCGAACTCGACCCGGTAGGCGCCGGGCTTGTACGGGCCGAGCAACTGCGTCGAGGTGATGATCGGGACGATGAGGCCGTACGGGATGTAGGCACCATGGTCGTGCCAGAACCGCACGTCCAGGCCGTGCAGGCGACCGTCGTCGTCGAAGCCCACACGGACGTGATGCTGCTGAGCGCGCTCGTGCGCGCTGGACACGAAGTGCTCGCGGCGGTCCTCGGTGAACTTGACCGGCCGCGCGAGCAGCCGCGCCGCCCACGGAACGAGCACCTCCTCCGGCCACGGGTGCACGATCTTCACGCCGAATCCGCCGCCGACGTCCGGGGTGATGACGTCGACGTTCATCAACGGCAGGTCGAGCTTGGCAGCCACCGCGGCACGCAGCCCCGTCGAGGTCTGCGTCGAGGACCAGATGCGCATCCGGGCGGCCTCGGTGTCCCAGCGTGCCAGCACACCGCGACCTTCCAGCGGGGTCGAAGCCGAGCGCTCGATCCACAGGTCCAGTTCGAGGACGTGCGGGGCGCCAGCGATGGCGGCGCCCGCGTCGCCGACCTCCTGCACCATGTGTGCGGCGATGTTGCCGGGGACGTCGTCGTGCACGAGCAGATCTGCCCTGCGCGCCGCGTCGATGCCGACGACCGGCGGTAACGGCTCGTACTCGACGACGATCCGCTCGACAGCGTCCTCGGCGAGATAGCGGTCTCGCGCGACGACCATCACCACCGCTTCGCCGACATGGTTGACCTCGCCGTTGGCCAGCGCGTACGGGGTGCGACCGTGCGTGAGCGTCGGGTGCGGGATCAGCAGCGGCAGCGGTTGCGCGAGCGGGCCGGACAGGTCCTCGTAGGTGTAGATCGCGATCAGCCCGTCGACGTCGAGCGCGCCGGTCACGTCGACGTCCACGATGCGGGCGTGGGCGTGCGGGCTGCGGACGTAGGCGGCAGCGAAAGCATCGTGGCCGAGATCGTCGAGGTAGCCGCCGTGCCCGCGCAACAGCCTGTCATCCTCGACCCGCTTGATCGGTTCGCCGAAGAGTTTGGTCGTCATGAGCGAGCTCGCTGCAGTTCGGCCGCGCGGAGCACCGACGCGACGATGTTCTGATAGCCCGTGCACCGGCACAGGTTGCCGCCGATCATCTCGCGCGCGTCGTCCTCGGACGGGTCGGGATGGGCCCGCAGGCCCGCGGTGATCGTGGTCAGGAAGCCTGGTGTGCAGAACCCGCACTGCAGCCCGTGGCAGTCGTTGAACGCCTGCTGCACCGGGGAAAGCCCACCCTCGGGGTCAGCGAGCCCTTCGACGGTGGTGATGTCGGCATCGTCGAGCGAGACTGCGAACAGCAGGCATGAGCGCATCGGCATGCCGTCGACGAGCACCGTGCACGCGCCACACACACCGTGTTCGCAGCCGACATGGGTGCCGGTGAGCCCGATGTCGTGGCGCAGGCAGTCCGACAGCAGTCGGCGTGCCGGGATGCGCACCTCGTGGGGCGTGCCGTTCACGGTGAGCCGCACCGGCATTTCCCTCATGCGGCCCGCGCGGTTGCTTCGCGCACGGCCCGTTCGGTCAGGACGGCCGCCAGGTGACGCCGGTAGTCGGCGCTGGCATGAATGTCGGCCTCGGGCTGCACCTGCCCGCGCACCGCGTCGGCGACACGGCCCGCTGCCACCGCATCGGTCAGGTCGAGCACCAACGGGGTCGGCGAGATCGACAGGTACGCGGCGCGCGCCGAGGTCACCGTGCCATCGGAACCGAGGCGCACGAGCGCCGCCACGCCGCACACGGCGTAATCGCCGTGCCGGCGTGCCACCTCGACGAACGACGTCCCCGAATCAGCTGCCAGGACAGGGAATTCGGCCTCGACGGCGAGCTCGCCGGGGCCGACGGCCGACTCCAACGGTCCGCGGAAGAATTGCTCGGCCGGCACCGTCCGCTCGCCGGATGCCCCGCGCACGCGCACGCTGCCGCCGAGCAGGGCGAGCACCGCCGTCATCTCCCCGGACGGGTCGGCGTGCACGATGCTGCCCAGTGTCGTGCCCCGATTGCGGATGGTCGCGTGGGCCACGAGCCGCAGCGCCTGCGCCAGCAGCGGCTGCGCGGACGCGGCGGCCTGGTCGGCGAGCACCCGGGAATGCCGGGCCAGCGCACCCACCCGCACCGTACCGTCCGCCCGTCCGGCGCCGTCCACCCGCACGTAGTCCAACTCGTGCAACCGGTTGATGTCGACGAGATGCTTCGGCGCCGCCAGTCGCATCGACAGCAGCGGCACGAGGGACTGGCCGCCGGCCAGCACCTTCGCGTCGTCCCCGAGTGCGGCAAGGACGCGCACGGCCTCATCCACCGACTGTGGTCGCGAGTAGTCGAACGCTGGTGGCTTCACCTTGTCGCGTCGTCCTCCTGCCCGCTGCGCAACGGCGACCCCTCGCCGGCTGGGGTTGCGACGTTACCCGCCGAGATCATCGCGCCGCCCGCGTAGGCTCGCCCGCCGGCGAGCGGCTCCTTCATGTTGGCCGGCGCGAGGGCGCGCATGAGGTGGTAGCCGATGAGCACGATGAGCGTGCCCGCGGCGATGCCGGTGATCGAGAAGTCGCTGCTGAACTTGATCGCCAGATTGCCGATGCCGGCGATGACGCCGGCCGCGACCGGGACGAGATTGACCGGGTTCGCGAAATCGACGCGGTTCTCGATCCAGATCTTCGCTCCGAGCAGGCCGATCATGCCGTAGAGCACGAGGGTGATGCCGCCGAGCACGCCACCCGGGGTGGCCGCGACCACCGCCCCGAATTTCGGGCAGAATCCGAACAAGATCGCCACCACTGCAGCGATGTAGTACGCCAGCGTCGAATAGATTCGGGTGGCAGCCATGACGCCGATGTTCTCGGCGTACGTCGTCGTAGGGGAGCCGCCGACGAACGACGAGACGGCCGTGCCGACACCGTCGCCGATGAACGCGCGTCCGAGGTAGGGGTCGAGGTCCTCGCCGGTCATCTCCGACACCGCCTTCACATGTCCGGCGTTCTCAGCGAGCAGGGCGATGACGGACGGGATGATCAGCAGAATGAAAGTCAGCTTGAACTCCGGCAGGTGCGGCCCGGTAAGCGGCCCGAAGGTCGGGCTGATGACGTCCTTCGGTACCCCGATCCAGTTCGCGGACTTCACCGCTGCCCATTGCACCCGGTCGACGTCGACGCATTTGCCGCTGGCAGCGCACGAGGGGATGGTCGTGAATTGGTCCGCGATCCAGGACACCAGATACCCGAAGATGAGCGCGAGGAACACCGCGATGCGGCTGATGAAGCCGCGTCCGAGCACGGCGACGACGATCACAAACAGCGCCGTGGCGAGCCCGATCCACTGCTCGGACGGAAAATAGACCTGAGTGGCTACAGTCGCCAGGTTGAAGCCGATGAGCATGACGACCGCGCCGGTGACCACGGGCGGGAGCACCGCGCGAACGTAGTGCGAGCCACCGAAGTGCACGAGCACCCCGATCAGGGCCAGCAGCACGCCGGCAACCAGGATCGCGCCGGTGACCTGTGCCGACCCGCCGCCCTGTGCGCGGATCGCCGCCACCGCCGCCACGAAGGACGCCGACGTCCCGAGATAGGACGGCACCTTTCCCTTGACGATCAGCAGGAAGATGATCGTCGCCACGCCGGACATCATGACTGCGAGATTCGGGTTCAATCCCATGATCGCTGGGAAGACGAAGGTCGCGCCGAACATGGCCACGATGTGCTGTGCGCCCAGCCCGAGCATGCGCGGACCGGAGAGCCGCTCGCCGGGTCGCACGACCTCGCCGGTGGGGGGCGTGCGTCCGCCATGGACCAGCTTCCAGCCAAATGCAGACATTGCCGCCCCCGTCCTGAACCTGCGTGGTGAATGAACGGTGACGCTAGAGCCAGCAGGACGGGCGCAGCATTGTGCACTCCTGCCAAAGATTCGGCTCCCGCATGGCGGATGACTCAGAGACCGTGACTCAGAGACCGCGCATCTGGACGACGCGCAGGGCGAGGGCAATGTCCAGGCGTAGTTCCGGATCGGTGGTGAAGGGTCCGACGATTGATTCCAGCTTCGCGATCCGGTAGCGCAGCGTGTTGTAGTGAAAGTGCAATGCCCGCGCCGTCTCGGCCACATTGCAATTCGAGTCGAGCAGCGCTTGCAACGTGCGGCGCAGGTCGAGCGAGACGGGCGTCTCGTCGACGAGTCGGCTGAGTGTCTCCGCGGCGAAGGAGCGCAGCTCCTCAGGATCGCTCACCAGCGACAGCAGCCGGTGCACTCCGAGGGAGTCGAAATGCGCCACCGCCCCGCGTCCCTTCGTTCGGCGACCGACCAGCACCGCCTTGCGGGCCTGGTCGTAGGCGACCGGCAAATCGGCGACCGACTCGATGACCCGGCTCACGCCCGTGCTGAACGAGCGCCGCCCACCGCCACGATCGCCGGTCACGGCCGCGATCACGTCGGAGACCACGGCCGCGGCATTTTCGCGTGTCGCGGGCAGCAGCGCGATGACCTCGTGACTGAAGCCGACTACCGGCGCGGCCTTGTCACGCGCCCGCAGCACCTGTTGCCACGCGGCCGTCAGGCGGTCCTGAGCGGTGCGGCCGGCGAGACTGGCTGGCGCGGCCGGGTCAGCGTCGTCGATCCGGGCGACTGCGACGACGAGGGGACGCGCGACGTCCCAGCCTAGTTGCGCGCAGTGCGCACTGACCTGATCCGGCGCGCCCGCGGAGCCGGTGAGCGCATCGCGCAGGAAGTCGCCGCGGAATTTCGACTCGACAGCGGCGACGGCGAGCTGCTTGGTGATCGCCAGCGCCGCGACGGTGGCGGCACGCTCGAGCGCCTGAACGGCGACCGTGCCGAGCTCGCTCGGTCCGCCGTAGGCGACGATCCGGCCATGGTCGGTTCCGCCTGCGACGATGTCGGCGACGACGAGCTGTCCGTGCCCGCCCGGCGCAGCCTGCACGCCGGATGCCAGCCGCTCGACGAGGAACCGTCCGGATGTGTCGAACAGCGGCAGGTCCCCGAATTCGCTGCCTGCCAGTGCCTGCACGCGTCCGTCCGGCGTGCAGATCAGCACCGCTGCGTCGAACAGCGTCGAGATGCCGTCCGCGAGCTGCGGCAGGTCACCGCCTTCCAGGACGATCGCGGTGAGGACGCGGTGCATCCGGTCGGCGAGGTCGAGCGCCATGCTCTGCCGATCGACGAGCTGCGCGAACACCTCCGACATGATCTCGTCGAACGCGATCGTCTGCGGCAGGGAGATGAGCGCGAAGTCGAGCTCGTCGGCAACTGCCAGCATCTCGACCGGCAGCTCGTCAAGGTAACGCCCGGACTTCACCGCCAGCGCGGCAACGTTGCGGCCGGAGAGCGCCCGCACGAAGTCGACCAGCTCGCGGGTGCCGAACACGCGTCCCGAGTCGGCATTGCGCAGCGGAAACCCGGTGGTGAGTAGCAGCTCGTTGGGTTTCACCCACGGCAGTATGTCGGGCACCTCAATCACATTGACCCGGCTGACGATCACCGCTCGGCCACCTGCGCCGGCCACCAGTTGCGCACCCGCGAAGCTGGGCAGTGTCAGCAATTCGCCGACCGTCGGGGTGTAACCCGCCCTTGCTGGCAGTTCACGCCGCGCGGGCGGTGCAACGTTGGCAAGAATTTCCATGGGGGGACGGTACGCGCCCGAACTAGCGTCCGGTAACCATGAGGCCGGTACTTCCGCTGCTGCGCGCATCGAGCAGCAGCGCGATCCGGAGCGCCGTCCGTTCCGCCGCTACTGAGGTCGACGTGCTGGGTCGCTGCCGTTGCGCGGTGTACCTGCTTACCGCGTCCGAGGTGGTCGTTCTCGCGACACCGGAGGCACTGCGGCTGCCATGTGCAGTCATCGCGCCCGTGCTGCCCCAAGGCGGCCCAGTTGTCGTGGGGGACGGGCGCATCGGCTGGCCGGGTGCGTCGGTGTCGATTGTTCGGGAGTGGGCTCCGACCGTGGTGCCGCGGGTCACGCCGTCACCGGCGCGAGCCGCTGCGCTGCGAAAGACTCTCGCGGAGATCACCATCGACGTGCCGATCTGTCACGATGTCGACTTGATGATCGGACGCGGGTCCGGCCTGACGCCCAGCGGAGATGACGTGCTCGCGGGCTTCCTGTTGGGCTGCCGGGCGTTCGGCGTCGACGCGGGATCGCTGCCAGCTGCGGTGCTTGCCGCCGCCCCGCGCACGAGCGCATTGTCAGCGGCGCTGCTGCGACATGCGGTTGCGGGACGCTGCCTGCCGCAATTCGCCGCGGTCGCTGCGGCGCTCAACCGCGGTCCTGCTTTGAATTACGGCGTGGACGGAGCGCTCGCGGCGTTGCTGCGTGTGGGCCATACGTCAGGGGCCGCACTGGCGCACGGTCTAGCGCTCGCCGCGGGAGTCCCGGTTGCGGCCGCGGCATGACAGGCGTCGAGCATATTGAAGTGCGGCCGGCGTACGCCGACTCGGTGACGCTGCTACAGGTGAGCCGCCGCGTCGGCATGCTCGAGGGTGTGCAGGCGGCATTCGTCGCGATGGGCACCGAACTCAACCTCGAAATGGCGCGGGGGATGGCGTTCGCACTCGCGGCAGGCATGGGGCCGAACGACCTGCTGATCGCGATCCGCGCCGACGACGAGGCGACGCTCGACGCGGCGCGCTCGGAGCTCGAGGCAGCACTGCATCCGCCGGCCAGCGCGGCGCGAACCACTACCGAGGCCGCGCCGCGCACCACTCGATCGGCGTTGCGGCGCTCGAGCGCCGATCTCGTGCTGATCTCGGTTCCAGGCCAGTTCGCGTTCGCCGAGGCCGCCGACGCTCTCGACGCCGGCAGCGACGTAATGATCTTCAGCGACAATATGCCCATCGCGCAGGAGATTGCGCTGAAGCGACGCGCGGTCGAGCTCGGCCGGCTGATCATGGGCCCGGACTGCGGCACGGCCGTCATCGGCGGCGCGGGTCTCGGCTTCGCCAATGCCGTGCGGGCCGGGCCTGTCGGCGTCGTCGCCGCGTCGGGAACCGGCGCGCAACAGCTGCTCTGTCTGCTCGACGTTGCCGACGTCGGGGTGAGCGCCTGCCTGGGCGTCGGCGGACGCGATCTGTCGGACGACGTGGGCGGGCTGTCGGCAATGGCGGCACTCGACCTGCTCGACGCCGACCCGGCGACTGAGCTGATCGTGGTGGTGTCCAAGCCGCCCGCGCCGCGGACCGCAGCGGCCGTGCGCGAGCACGCCGCGTCGTTGTCGACGCCGGTGCTGTTCGGGCTGTTGGGCCCCGGGGAGCCGGACCTGACGGCCCTCGCCGAGACAGCGCTGCGCAAGCTCGGTGCTGTCGTTCCGGCGTGGCCGACATGGGGCGCCACGTCGCCGGCGCGGGCAGGTGCGCTGCGTGGGTTGTACTCGGGGGGAACCCTGTGTGACGAGGCGATGCTCATCGCGAGCCAGGTGCTCGGACCGGTGTACTCGAACATCGCGCTGCGCCCGGAGTGGGCGCTGGACGCCTCGCTGCGCCACGGCGGTCACCTCATGATCGACCTCGGGGACGACGCGCTGACGGTCGGAAGGGCCCATCCGATGATCGATCCGACGCTGCGGCTGGAACGCCTCGCTGCCGAAGCGCGCGATCCGCAGACCGCCGTGGTCCTGCTCGACGTCGTCCTCGGCCATGGCGCGCATCCGGATCCTGGCACCGAACTCGCCCCCGCCGTGGCCTCGGCGTGCGGCGCGGGATGCACTGTCATCGTCGCCATGATCGGCTCGCGCCGCGACCCGCAGGCGACGAGCGACCAGGCCGAGCGCCTGGCCGCCGCCGGCGCCGCAGTGTTCGCGTCCAACGCCGCAGCGGCACGTCACGCGGTCGGGCTGGTGCACTCATGACCGCCCTCCGCTTCGCTCCGGCCGCCGCAGGCCATTCTCATTGGTCACTCACTCGCGGGGCTCGCTCATGACCCTGCTCGGTGGCGATCCGCGGATCGCGACAGCGGGTGTCGAGTTGCTTGCGGACGCGTTGCGCGCGCAGGCCGTCGACGTCAGCGAGGTCGACTGGCGCCCGCCAATGCTCGGCTCCGAGAGCGACCTGGCGATGGTGCTGGGGGACCCGCGCCGCGCCGGGGCGAATGCCACCGCAGTCGAGCGGATGCTTGCCTCGGGCGCGCATCTGGTCGATGTCCTGCCGGCTCACGAGGCGCTGCACCTCGGGCGCGCGGACTTCCTGCACGCCGGCCCGCCGATCACCTGGGAGCGCGCGTCCGGGCCGATGCGCGGTGCGCTGGTGGGTGCGCTGCTGTTCGAGGGCCTGGTCGACAGCCCCGCAGATGCCGAGGCACTGCTGGCTGCGGGAACGACGGTGACGCTCGACCCGTGCCATCACCACGGCGCGGTCGGGCCGATGGCCGGTGTGGTGTCGGCGTCGATGTGGGTCTTCGTGCTCGAGGATCCGGCTACCAGTCGGCGTTCGTACTGCTCGTTGAACGAGGGCCTGGGCAAAGTCCTGCGCTACGGCGCGTACTCCGGCGAGGTCATCGACCGGCTGCGCTGGATGTCACGCGTGCTCGGCCCGCTGCTGCAGGCGGCCCTGCGCGCGCACGGCCCGGTCGACGTCAAGTCGATCCTCGCGCAGATGGTGCATATGGGCGACGAGGCGCACAACCGCAACAGGGCCGGCACGCTGATGCTCCTGCGGGAATTGCTGCCGGAGATGATCGGTAGCGCGATGCCGTCCGCGGACATCGCCGACGGCGCGCGTTTCGTCGCAGGCAACGATCATTTCTTCCTGAACCTGGCGATGCCCGCGTGCAAGCTGGCGTTGGACGCGGCCCGCGACATTCCAGGGTCGACGATGGTCGTCGCGTTGGCGCGCAACGGCACGGATTTCGGAATCCAGGTTTCCGGGACCGGTGACGAATGGTTCACCGGCCCGGCGCAGATACCCGACGGGCTGTTTCTCGGCGACTATGGGCCGGCCGATGCCAATCCCGATATCGGCGACTCCGCAATCACCGAGACCGCGGGGCTCGGAGGATTCGCGATGGCCGCTGCGCCGGCAATAGTGCGCTTCGTCGGCGGCACAGTCGAAGATGCCATTGCCACTACCCAACGGATGTATGAGATCACCCTTGCCGAGCACACGTCCTATTCGGTGCCGATTCTGGAATTCCGTGGATTGCCGTGCGGAATCGACGTCACGTTAGTCGTACGCACCCAAATCCTTCCGCAGATCAACACCGGAATGGCCGGAAAGGTCGCGGGCACTGGGCAGGTGGGCGCAGGCCTGGTCACCCCGCCCGCCGAGATCTTCCCGGCGGCGTTGACGGCGCTCGCGACGCGGTCGAAACCGGCCCCGTAGCGGCGGACGATCTCCCCGCAGTGGCCCTACGATCGCTCGGATCGCGCACACCGCGGTTCGCTCACGGCGCCCACCGCCCCCGCTGTACCAGCACCTCGCGCAGGATGTCTGCGCGGTCGCTCATCAGCCCGTCCACACCGAGATCGAGCAGGCGCTGCATCTCCTCGCGCCGATTGACCGTCCACACATGCACCTGCACCCCGAGATCATGGGCTGTGCCGACCAGGCGCGCATCGGTGAAGGCGAGCCGTCCCAGCCGAGCAGGCACTTGCGCACAACATCGCGCAGGTGGACGCGAAGCGCGACGAACGCGGGAGGCGAGACGAAGCGCCACCGCCTCGCGTGGGCCGAGCGCGGTGCACAGTTTCGGGCCGAGCGCCGCGCGCACCGCAACCACCCGCTTGTCGGAGAACGCGCCGACGCAGACCCGATCGGTGCTACCCGTCGCCAGGATCGCCGCGATGGTCGGGGCGAGTGAGTGCCCAGCCTTTACGTCGAGGTTGAGCCGAATATCAGGCCAGCTGGCCAAGACATCGACGAGCAAAGGGATCGGCTCGCGACCGCCGATTCGCGCCTCCCGAACGGTGCTCCACGGCAGTCGTGACACGACACCGTGCCCGTCGGTAACGCGGTCGAGGCGGGCGTCGTGGAAAGCCAGTGCGACCCCGTCGGCGGTCACCCGGACATCGGTCTCCAGGTAGCGGTAGCCAAGATCGATCGCCTGCTGGAATGCGAGCATGGAGTTCTCCGCGCCGGACAGGTCGAATCCGCGGTGCGCGAACGCGAGGGGTAGCGGACCGTCCAGAAATGACACACCCCTGATCATGGACGATGAGGGACCGGCGGACACCTGTCAGTCTCGAATCCGCACGACGTCACCGGCGCCGGCGCCGGCGCGGCAGCTCGGCGGGCCGGCTCCGGCGGCCTGTCAAGCTGGCCCGATGACCACCGAACTGCTGTTGGACGCGGTCCGTCCGTTCATTGCTGCAGGCAAGCTACCGGGAGCCGTTGTCGGCTACCTGCGTGGCGGGGAAATGTCGGTGGACGCAGCGGGTTCGACCGGCCTCGGCGGCGGCCGTCCGCTCACCGCTGACGCTTTGATGCGGATCAGCTCAAATACCAAGCCGATGGTGGCTGTGCTGGCGCTGTCGCTCGTGGACGACGGAGTTCTTGGCTGGGCCGATCCTAGCGTTCCGCTCAGCCCTGATGCCTGGATCGAGCGGTTCGCGACGCTCCCGCTGCTGGAGCAGCCCGGCACACTTCCGCTTTCATCAGTCGGGTCGAGCAAGTGCTGCCCAACTAAGCGGAACCGGATCGTCACGCGGCTCATCCTGCGTCGTCGTCGGGAAGTTCGTCGCGCAGCAGCTTGCCCGTGGCGTTGCGTGGCAAATCGTGGACGAAGGCCACGTCACGCGGCACCTTGTGTCTCGCCAGTTCGCTCTTCACGTGCGCGCGCACGTCGTCGGCGCTGAGCTGCGCGCCGTCGCGCACGACCACGAACGCCTTGAGCCGCTTGCCGAAGTCCTTGTCGTCCACGCCGACCACCGCGGCATCGGCCACCGCGCTGTGCTCGAGGAGCAAATTCTCGACCTCGCCAGGGAACACGTTCTCGCCGCCCGAGACGATCATGTCATCGTCGCGGCCGTCGATGAACAGCAACCCGTCGTCGTCGAAGTGGCCGACGTCGCCGGAGGACAGCAGTCCGTCCAATTGCGTCTTCGTGTCCCCGCCGGTGTAGCCGGCGAACTTCAATCCACTGGCGACAAAGATCCGGCCGGCGACATTCGGTTCGATGATCTTGCGGTCGGCGTCGTCGTAGAGCACGACCCTGCACCCCACCGGCACCCGGCCGACCGTGCCCGGCGCCTGTTTCCAATCCGCCGGCGTCGCCACACTGGCGACGGCGACCTCGGTCGAGCCGTAGAGGTTGTAGAGCACGTCGCCGAATACTTGCATCGTGTGATTCCCGATTTCGGGCGCGAGGGCCGAACCTGCTACGAAGATGATGCGCAGCTTGCTGGTGTCGTATTGCTTGATGACGTCATCACCGATCTGGAGCAGTCGCTGGAGCATTGTCGGGACCAGCACGAGCGTCTCGGCGTGGTATTTCTGCAGTGACTCCAGAGTCTGCTTCGGATCGAACTTGCGGTGCGTGATCGTCGCCGAGCCGAGCGCCAGGGTCAGCAGGAATTGCGAGAGTCCGGTGCCGTGGAAGAGCGGCGCGCCGAAGACCGCGCGCTCGCCCATCCGCAGTGGGATGCGGTCGAGGAATTGTGCCGCCGCGAAGGGTGAGCGGATTTTTCGTGGGGCACCTTTCGGCGTGCCGGTCGTCCCGCTGGTGAGCAGTACCAGCCCACCGACCGAGGCGGGCGGATGCTGTTCGCTGTCATCGGTGGATTGAATGAGATCGTCCAGCGTTTCCTGCTGATTGTCGTCGCTGTCAGTCCACGCGAGATAGCGCGGGACGTCGGTGGCGATGTCACCAAGAATGTCGCTGAATTCCACGTCGTATACCAGGGTGTCGACGCCTTCGCGCTCGATTACCGCAGCGAAAGCCGGTCGGGCGAATCCGGTATTCATCAGCAGCAGCTTTGCGCCGATTTTTCCGCAGGCGAACATCGCGTCGAGCAATCCGCGGTGATCGCGGCACAAGACCGCCACGACCGACCGCTCGCCGAGGCCACGCCGCCGCCAAGCGCGGGCGAGGGCGTTGGACCGCCGGTCGAGGTCGGCAAAGCTCAATTCGCCGAGGTCGTCGACCAGGCCGAGGGCGTCGCCGTGTCGGCGGGCGGCGATGCGAACCGCGCCGGCCACCATGCCCCAGCGCCGGATATCGCGAAGCGCCATGGCGGTCTCGGCCGGACGGGTCATCGGCGCCAGGCCCGAGCGGTGCAGCACCACCGCTTCGCGCACGGTTGTCGGAACCCGCCGTGCCAGCGCCAGGCCGGCTACTGCTAGCTCGAGCATCGGTACTCCCCACGTCGGGCACGTCTCGACTGCGGTCTGATCCTCCCATCCGCTCGCAGGCCACGCCTGCGGCGACCGCCCGTCCGAGCACAATCCACGCCTGAACGAGCGTGGAGAATTGACCAGCCCGGATCCGAGGAACAACCGTGGTTCACTGCAGCAATGAGGTACCAGCGGACAACACCATGACGCGTACCCATGAGGTGACCAATCAGGCGCCACCGCTCGAGGGGCGCGACATCTCGAGCTTCCCTGCGTTGATCGAAGGATTGCATCGGGAGGGCGCGGGCTGGGCCGAGCCCGAGGTTCGCAACCTGGGTCAGCTCGCCAATTCCGCCGAGGCCCAGCAGTGGGGTCGACTCGCGAACGACCATCCGCCGGTGCTGCACACGCACGACCGCTACGGCAACCGCCTGGACGAGGTGGTCTACGTGCCCGAGTACCACCAGCTGATGCGGGTGGCGGTCGAGCACGGACTCCACGGCGCCCCGTGGGCCTCGCAGCGTTCGGGTGCGCATGTCGCGCGTGCCGCCAAGGTGATGGCCTGGGGTGTGGCCGATGCGGGTCACCTCTGCCCGATCTCGATGACCTACGCAGTCGTACCGGCACTGCGTGCCGCGCCGGAGCTCGCGAGCAAGTACGAGCCGTTGCTGACCAATCGCCGCTACGACTCAGGCTCTAGTGCCCCGCTGGACAAGCTCGGCCTGACCGCAGGAATGTCGATGACAGAGAAGCAGGGCGGTTCGGATGTCCGCGCCAACACGACGCGCGCGGTGCCCTCGGCCGATGGATCGTTTCGGATCACCGGCCACAAGTGGTTCACATCCGCGCCCATGTCAGATTTGTTCCTCACCCTTGCCCAAGCACCCGGCGGGCTCTCCTGCTTCCTCGTGCCTCGTGTACTGCCAGACGCAACTCGCAACGAGATCCGGCTGCAACGGCTGAAGGACAAGCTCGGCAACAAGTCGAACGCGTCGTCGGAGATCGAGTACGAAGGCGCAGCGGGCTGGCTCGTCGGGGCGCAAGGATCTGGTGTCCGCACCATCATCGAGATGGTCAACACGACGCGCCTGGACTGCGCGCTGATGGCCGCGTCCGGAATGCGCATCGGCACGGCCCACGCTACCCATCACGCCACGCATCGACGGGCCTTCGGCAATCGGTTGATCGATCAGCCGGCGATGATGAATGTCCTGGCCGACCTGGCTGTGGATTCCGAGGCCGCGACCACGGTGGTGCTGCGGCTCGCCGGTGCGGTCGACCGCGCGGCACGAGGCGACGCCGCTGAGAGTGCATTTCTCCGGCTGGGGCTGTCAGTGACGAAGTACTGGTTGTGCAAGCGTTGGTCGACCCATTCGGCCGAGTCGCTGGAATGCCTGGGCGGGAACGGCTATATCGAGGACTCCGGCATGCCGCGCCTCTACCGCGAGGCGCCGCTCGTCTCGATCTGGGAAGGCTCGGGCAACGTTGCAGCACTGGACGCTGTTCGCGTGATGGCCAAGCAACCCGAGGCGGTCGAGGCGTTCCTAGGCGAGCTGGAACTCGCGGTCGGTGCAGACAACCGCTACGACGACGCGCTCGCCGAGCTGCGCAAGCAGTTCGGTGATGTCGACCGGCTCGAGTACCGCGCCCGACACATTGCGGAGCGAATGGCTCTCCTGCTGCAGGGTTCGTTGCTACTGCGCCACGGCGATCAAGCGGTAGCCGGGGCCTTCGTTGCTTCCCGGCTCGCGAGGAACTGGGGCGTCGCCTACGGGACGCTGCCAACCGGAGTCGACACCGATCGGATTCTGGCGCGTGCTGCCGTCAACGTGACCTCATAGGTGGCAGAGGAGAATGTGATTCATGGCAAAGTCGATGAGCAGGGAGCAGACCTACGCCTTCCTCGCCGAAGGCACCCGCACCGCCAAATTGGCGACCACCAGAGCAGACGGCCGGCCGCACGTCGCGCCCGTCTGGTTCGTGGTTGACGGCGACGATCTCGCGTTCATGACCAATTCGGCGACGGTCAAGGGCAAGACCCTGGCTCGGGACGGGCGTGCTGCCGTGTGTGTCGATCTCGAACAGCCGCCGTACGCGTTCGTCCTTGTCGAGGGCGGGGTCTCGATCTCCGAGGATTCCGACGACTTGCTGCGGGTGTCGATCGCGATCGCTCGCCGTTACATGGGCGACGAACTCGCCGATGAATTCGGCCGGCGCAACGCGGTGCCGGGAGAATTGCTTGTCCGGCTGCACCCGGACAAGATCGTCGCAGTCGACGACATGACCGGCTGACCCAACGGGGCGATCAGGCGGGCACGATCGCTCGGCGGTACCCCCAACCGCGGCGCTCGCGCAGCGCCCCGAACGCCCGGCAACCCGCGTAGATCGCGAACGAGATCGTCGTGATGTACGGGCTGATCGGTACGCTACTCCCGAGCGCGAGCAGGATCCCGCCGACCATGGACAAAGTTGCGAACGCGACGCTGAGCGCGGCCACCAGGACAGGCGCGGCGGTCACTCGCATCGCGGCGGCCGCCGGCGTGCACACCACGCTGAGCACCAGCAGCGCCCCGACGATCTGGATCGACATCGCGACCGTCAAGCCCAGAATGATCATGAATGCGAGGGACAAGAGCCGCACCGGGACGCCGCGTGCCTCGGCTGCTTCGGGGTCGGTACTCGCGAAAGCAAGCGGTCGCCACATGATGGCTAGGGCGCCGAGCACGACGATCGAGATGCCGAGGAGCCAGCGCAGTTGGACGTCGTCCACGGCTACGATCTGCCCGAGGAGCAGGCCGAACTTGTTCGCCGCGCGGCCCTGGTACAGCGCGATGCAGAGCACTCCGAGTCCGAGTCCGAACGGCATCAGCACGCCGATGATCGAGTTCCGGTCGCGAGCACGCCGGCCGAGCGCCCCGATCGTCACCGCCGCAACGAGCGATCCGACGACCGAGCCGATGACAACGCTGACGCCGCCCAACAGCGCTACCGCCGCACCGGCGAAGGACAGTTCGCTGGTGCCGTGCACCGCGAAAGGCAGGTCGCGCATCATCACGAACGTGCTGATCAGTCCACAGACGACGCCGAGCACCGCTCCTGCCACGAGCGAGTTATGCACCAGTGACAAAAGGTCGCCGTAGTCGGAGAAGTTGAAAATCTGTCCCCAATACCCGCTCATCCCCGCACCTCGATTCGCCGGTTCGGGCGCGCGGAGACGCAGTCACATTGGTTCGCTCGGCAAGCCTCACTCATCTCACATTGGTTCGCTCGGCAAGCCTCGCTCATCTCACATTGGTTCGCTCGGCAAGCCTCGCTCACGGTGCCACCGCAGCAGCAACGTGGTGGTGTTCGTGGACATGCGCATCTGGGACGCCGACAACGATGATCCGTCCACCGGCGTGCACGACGTCGACGGGCGCGTCATAAAGCGAACTGAGCGTGTGCGAGGTCATGACCTCATCCACGGTTCCGACGCTGAACCGGCCGTCCGCGAGGTACAGCAACCGGTCGACATAGGGAAGGATCGGATTGATCTCGTGCGTCACGAACACCACGGCGTTGCCGTCGGTGCGCCGCCGTTGGTCAACAAGTGCGGTGACGGCCTGTTGATGATGCATGTCCAGCGACAGCAGCGGTTCGTCGCAGAGCAGCAGGCTCGGGTCAGTCGCGAGGGCCTGGGCGATGCGTACCCGTTGTTGCTCGCCGCCGGAGAGCATGCCGACCGGCATGTCCGCGTAGTCGGTGGCACCGACCGACTCCAGCGCAGAGTCGATGTGCCGGCGCCGCGCTGCCGTGCGCCAGCCGATGCCCCAGCGGTGCCCGTCCACACCCTGAGCCACCAGATCGCGGGCACGAAGTGGCGTCAGGGGGTCGATACGGCGCTGCTGAGGCACGTAGCCGATGTGTCGGCTGCCGCGCCGGGCCGGGACGCCCGCCACAAGCACTGTGCCGCTGGACAGATGTTGTAGGCCGACGATCGCACGCAGCAGGCTGGTCTTGCCGGACCCGTTCCCGCCGAGCACGGCCAAGAACTCACCCGGTTCGACGGCAACGTTCAGACCAGACCAGAGCACGCGGTCGCCGTAGCTGAGCGCCGCGTCGCGCAGTTCGAGTACGGCAGCGCCCATCAGGATCGACCCGCCGTGGCGAGCGCGGAACGTAGGGCGGCGAGCGTGCCCGACATCCAACCCACGAAGCTCATCCCCGCCGGCAGGGTCTCGGTCACGCCTACTAAGGGAACACCGGCCTGCTTCGCCGCGGCGACGACCGTGTCAGTCTCCGGGCCGGACGTCTGGCTGTTGTAGACGAGCAGACGCACTGCATGCGTGCGGATCAGCGCTAGCGTCTGCTGCAGCGCAGCGACCGGGACGCCGGTCTCCTCCTCCACCGCGGCCGTGAACTGGGCAGGCGTCTTGTCCACGAGCCCGCACGCGTCGAGCAGGTAACGCGGGACCGGCTCGGTTACTGCCACACCCTGACCCCGGTAAGTCGCAGCCAGTTGCGCCTCACTTCGCTGCAGGGCCGTGACATTCGCCTTGAATTCGGCCGCATCGCGCAGGAAAATCTGAGCGTGACGGGGGTCTTTGCGCGACAACGCCGCCGCGAGCCGGCGGGCCAATCGTTGCACGGTGCCCAGGTCGTACCAAACGTGTTCGTTGAGATGCCCGTCCACTGCGCGTTTCCCGCTCAGGCGGACCACGTCGATAAGGCTCGCGTCAGAGCGTCCAGCAGCATTGCGCAGCCTCGTCATGAAGCCGTCGTAACCTGCGCCATTCTCGATGACCACGTCCGCTCGCGAGACGGCCGCCAAATCGTGCGCATTCGCTTCGAACGAGTGCGGGTCGCGGACCGAGGAATTGATGAGCGCGGTCACCTTGACGTAAGCACCGCCGATCTCTGCAGCGATGGCGCCGTAGACATCGGTAGACGCGACGATGTCGATCGTGCCGGTGGCGGGCCGAGCCGCAGCACAAGCTGAGGTCATCGCCAGGATGAGGCTCAGGCCCAGCCCGGATGCGCGACGTCGGCCGTGGGCGAGCATAAGGACCCTCCTGTGCAGATCGTCGCGATGTGATAGTGATAACGATGTTCAATAACGACGGTAGCACTCCGGATCGGACTGTTGCCGACGACGAGCCAGCCGTCACCGAGTTGAGCGCGTTCCAAGCTGGCCGCGTCCGGGTCTGCTCGGACGCCGACAACCTCTGTGCTCGTTACGTTTCGTCCCTCAGTCCTCGGTAGTAGTAGAGAAGCGGCTGGCTCTCGCCTGGTTCGCTGTTGACGTAGCCGTGTCGCTCGTAGAACCGGCGCGCATCGATGTCGTCGCCCTCTACGTTGATCTCGACCAGTTCGCCGCCGCGCCGTCGGATCACGTCCTCGGCGGCGATGAGCAGCGCGGAGCCGAGTCCTCGTCCGCGCAACTGCGGCGCGACGTAAAGCTCGTCGAGCAGGGCAACTGGGCCGTCGTACCAGACGTTCGGGCGAAGGGTCAGGAGCGCGAGGGCGACCGCCGGGTCGCCGGTCAACAGCGCGATCACCTCTCCGCCGACTAGGAGGCGCTCCAAGCGCCGGGCGAGGACCGCTGCCCCGGGCGTCGGAGTGTCGAATTCCCGATTGAACGTATCCAGCACATCCGCCACCGTGGCGGCCTCCGACGCCGTGGCCACGCGAGGCTTATCGACCGGGAGCTGTTCCATCCGGTGATTGTGTCGCAGGACGATCGCGTCCAAAGGATGCGATCTGACCGACCTGGCGCCGATCTTCGCCGCGTAGGACGCGATGCGAGTGGCCCGAGTCGAGTACGGAATGTCGCGTCAGCGCAGGGCACTGAGCGGGGCGTGCGGCGTCGGTCCGCAGCCCGACGGTGAGGTCGCACTTGCTAGATGAGGACACCAGGTCTGACGCGGCCGGACGAACCCGAGCGCGATGCGCCCGATAGGTCGGTCACTGCGCGGTTCAGGGATCCCTGCACCGTTTCTCCCGACGCTGCGAGGCACAGACATCTGTCTCATGCAGCAAAACCGGCGAATCGGCGCGACCCGGATCGTCGCGGTCCGGTGGCTGGGTGACTCGGTGCCCTATAGGTGTCGGGTGTTGAGGCGTGGGGTGCGTGACGGGTCGATCCATGCTGGCGGGATCCAGTGGGGTCGGCCGTTGGTCATGATGCAGTGCCAGTCGTTTGTTGGAAGGTGGTGGTGGTGGTGTGCGCAGAGCAGGGTGCCGTCGTCGATGCTGGTGCGGGCGCTGTGGCGGTGCTCGGTGATGTGGTGGGTTTGGCACCAGGCTGGTGGGGCGTCGCAGCCTGGAAAGCTGCAGCCCAGATCCCGGGCGATGAGCGCGAGGCGTTGTTGTTCGGTGAAGATGCGTTGGGTGCTGGAGTAGGCGGTGATTGCTTTCGTTGTGGAGAGCAGGACGGCGATGATGCGGGTGTCGCCGCCGGCCCAGCGTTTCGCGAGGTGGGCGGGGACGAGGTAGCGGTGCCCGGTGCGCGCCATTCCGGGTCGGGTCGGTGTGCCGGTGGTGGTGCTGCTGGTGCTGGTGGTGTAGGTGTCGGAGTCCATGGTGAGCAGGATCGTGGTGCTGATGCCGCCGGCGTTGGGGAGTTGTTCGGCGCGTTCCACCATTGTGAGGATGTCGAGCAGCGCGTCGTGGCGGCGTTGCCCGGCGGTGCGGGTATCGCGCCCGCTCTCGTCACGGTCGGTGTCGGTATCGCCGGTGTCGGTGTGACTGGTGCTGTCGGCATCATCACCGCTGCCGCTCGTGGTGGCGGGTGTGGTGGGTCGGGGGCGGGTGAGGGCGTCGAGGTGGGTGTGCAGGTGTTCGGCGCATTCGGGGGTGAGGTCCCCGGACAGGTGCGCGGATCCGTCGGGGCGGCGGGTGAGGCGTAGGTCGCGGTGCTTGTCGCGGTAGGCGTGC
>JBBQUT010000015.1:0-91458 GCA_038212215.1 Mycobacteriales bacterium | reverse complement strand
CGAGGTTCTGGCGGATGTTGCGCATGGTGGCGCGGCTGAGGGTGATCGCGGCGACGAGCCCACCGAGGTTGCCGGAGATGAGGGTGATGTCGGCGGCCTCGATGGCGACGTCGGTTCCGGTGCCGATCGCGAGGCCGACGTCGGCGGCGGCGAGGGCGGGGGCGTCGTTGATGCCGTCGCCGACCATGCCGACCTTGTGTCCGGCGGCTTGCAGGCGGCCGATCTCGGTTGCCTTGTTCTCGGGCAGCACTTCGGCCAGGACGTGGTCGATGCCGGCCTGGTGCGCGATCGCTGTTGCGGTGCGCTGGTTGTCGCCGGTGAGCATGTGCACCTCGAGCCCGAGCCGGCGCAGCGCGGCGACCGCGGCTGGAGCGTCAGGCCTCAGCGTGTCGGCGACAGCGATCACCCCGGCCGGGCGGTTGTCGACCGCCACGTACATGGCTGTCTTGCCGTCGTTCGCCAGGCGTTCCGCGTCGGTCTGCAGCGGCGCCGCGTCGATGCCGGCGTCGATAAGCAACCGCTGGTTGCCGATGAGGATGTGGCGGCCCTCGACGCGGGCGAGCACCCCGCGTCCGGTAACGGAATCGAAGTCGGCCAGCGTAGCGGCGCGAAGGCCTCGCTCGGCCGCGCCGGCGACGATGGCGCCCGCGAGGGGGTGTTCTGAGCGGGACTCGGCGGCGGCGACAAGGCGCAGCAGGTCCGGCTCAGCCCACCCGTCGAGGGTGACGACGTCGGTCAGCCGTGGAGCCCCGACGGTGAGGGTGCCGGTCTTGTCCAGCACGATGGTGTCGAGTTTGTGCGCGGTTTCCAGCGCGGCGGCCGAGCGGATCAGGATGCCGGCTTGGGCGCCTTTGCCGGTGCCGACCATGATCGACAGTGGGGTGGCGAGCCCCAGCGCGCAGGGGCAGGCGATGATCAGGACCGCGACCGCTGACACCAGCCCGAGCGTCAGCGCCGGAGCGGGGCCGACGACGTACCAGACGGCGAAGGATGCCAGCGCGGTGATGATGACGGCGGGCACGAAGTACCCGGACGCCGCGTCGGCCAGGCGTTGGATGGGCGCCCGGGTGGCTTGGGCTTGCTGCACCAGGCGCACGATCTGGGCGAGGACGGTGTCGCGGCCGACCCGCTCGGCGCGCATCCGGAACGAGCCGGTCTGGTTCACCGTCGCGCCGATGACGGTGTCGCCGGCGTGTTTGCCGACCGGCAGCGACTCGCCGGTGACCATCGACTCGTCGACCGTCGAGCGGCCGTCGAGCAGTTGCCCGTCGACCGGGATCTTCTCCCCAGGCCGGACGATGAGCACATCACCTTCGGTGACGTCGGCGACGTCGATGTCGGCTTCGGTGTCGCCGCGTTGGATGTGGGCGGTGTGCGGCTGCAGCCCGATCAGGGCGCGGATCGCTTCCCCGGTGCCTGCCTTCGCTTTGGCTTCCAGCAGCCGGCCGAGCAGGATCAGGGTCACGATGACACCGACCGCCTCGAAGTAGACGTCGCGCACGTTCGCGGGCAGCAGGCGCGGGGCGAGGGTGACGAGCAGGCTGTATCCGTAGGCGGCGGTGGTGCCGAGCGTGATCAGGGTGTTCATGTCCGCGGCCCGATGGCGCAACGCAAGCCATCCGGTCCGGTGGACCGGCCAGGCGGCGTAGAACATGACCGGGCTGATCAGCGCCAGTTGCCACCAGTGGTTGAGCAGCAGCGCCGGCACCCAGGTGGCCTTGAACACCTCGCGGGTCATCACCGCGAACAACACCGGCGCGCTCAGGACGGCGCTGAGAGTGAACCGGCGGGTCAGGTCCCGGATCTCGCGGTGGCGCGCTTGTGCTTCGCGGGCCTCCTCGGCGGCGGCAGCAGCGGGGTCCACCCCGCCCGCCGCCGGCGCTGCCGCGGTCGGCTGGTCCCCGACACCGGGCGTCACTGTCAACGACCCGTGGATCATGTTCATCGCGCAGGAGAAGTCGAACTGCCCGGGATGCTCCGGGGTGAACCCGACGACGGTCTTCTCGAACGCCGGCAGCGCCGCGCTGAGCCCGAGGTCGCTGAACACGACCCGGCCGGTGCAGTCGCCGGACTCCTGTCGGTCGAACGTGATCTGCAGCGGCAGACCGGCGACGGCCTCGATGCGCTGCGGGCTGTAGCCGCCGCGGACGACCACGGTGACCTGCTGGGTCTGACCGGTGGTCACGGCGCGGCGGGTCGCGGTCCGGGTGCCGAAGAAAAACCACAGCAACCCGGCTGAGGCGAGCACTGTCGCGACAATCACGACGACATCGATCACGGTCATGGCGAAGCCTCCTCGCCATCAACGACCCGTAGGACCGATGGCGTGTAGGTGTAGCTAGCGGGTGCGCACGTATCGGCGCAGCGTGGAAACGAGTTCCTCGACCTTCGCATCGGCGTTACCGGCGTCGATCGCCTCGCGGACGCAAGCGTTCACGTGGTCGGTCAACACCAGCAACGCGACCGCGTCGATCGCGGCATCGACGGCGGCGAGCTGGTCGAGGATGTCGATGCAGTACCGGCCGTCCTCATACATCTTCGCGATCCCGCTCAGCTGTCCGGTGGCCTTACGCAACCGGGACACGATCTGGGCTTCTTGTCGCGCACCGGCCGCCCGTTGCCGCGCCGGTGCGGCCGGTGCGGCGGCGAGGATCATCTCCGCACCCGAGCGCCGGCATCAGAGCCACCACTGTTGCTCGGGTGAACCCGCGGGTCGGGGCGCGACGTCGCTGGCGGAGTTGCCTGCAGGAGTGCGCTGTCCTGGCGCTTGCGGGGGCTGCGGACCAGCCACACGGTCAACGCGGCCAGCAGGCCCCAGAACACCAGCATCATGAAACTCATCGCGATCCAGTCGCCGGCGCCCCACGCTCCGTTGTTCCACCACATCACGAAGACGCACCTTCCTTCACTTGCCGCCTGGGGAAGATCCCGAGATCACAACTTGATCTTCTTCTTTGGAACCCAACGGGGGTAGGGCACAAAGTCACCTCAGCGAGGACCTGTTGCACTGACGGCCTTGGTTTCGTTTCTGGATCGACCGGCGAATCGGCGGCGTGCGGCCGGATCAAACGTCCTGCGCAGAACCGGAGTGCCGGGTGCCGACGGCCCCGGCGGCTGGGCAGTGGTCCAGGGTGGCCAATGGGCTGATGATGGCGAAACTCGTCACCGGCGCCGCCAGCAGGCCGGCGGCGACAAACCCCGCGGCCAGAGTCCGACCGCGGCTCAGGGGCCGAGGCGGGGCAATGAGCCGGCGCAGCCGGTCGGCACCCGCGCCGGCCGCGCCCAGTGCCGCTGCCGGCGTGTCGCCGTTCGCCAGCGTGAGCAACGCATCAGCCAGGGTCAACCGGTCGGTGGCGCGTGCCGCCGCGTCATCGGCGAGCAGCTCCACCAGACGAGACGTCTCAGTCGAAGCGACACGAAACACCGCCACGTTCGGGAAAGCCCGGGCCAGGCCGAGCGCAAAGGCGATGACGAGGTCGTGACGCTGACGCAGGTGCGCGCGCTCATGTGCCAAGGCGGCAGCGAGTTGCGCACCGTCCAGCAGGGCCAAGGCGCCGGTCGTCACCACAATCCGCCGACGACGCCCTGGCACGCAGTACAGCGCCGGCTCGGCACCCTCGAGGACTACCGCGCCGATGTCGGGAAAGTGCCGCCCGGCCAGGGTGAGAGCCTGCCCGTGCCGGGCGCGCTCGCGCGCCGCGCGGGCCAGGGCGCCGATCACACAGGACGCCGATCGGCTGAGTACGCCGAGCGCCACCACCGTCCCGACGACAGCCATCAGCGGCCCAGCCGGAGTAGCGTGGCGGGCGCTAAGCATCACGACGCACGCCCGGAATAGCTCACGCAGATTCGTGGTGAGGTGCACCGCCGGCAGCACCAGCGCGGTACCGGCCAGACTTACTGCCGCGACAACCGCAGTGGTGGCTGCCTGCCAGGCGATGATCCCCAATCGCGGCGCGCGATCGGTCCAGCCAACAGAGGTCAGTAACCGCGGACCGATTACGCAAATCAGCACGGCGTAGGCCACGAGTACAAGTGCGGCCGTCACCGGCGACGACCCGCCCGCCTTGCTAGCGACAGCGCGCGGCGCAGTTCCGCCGCCTGGTCGGCATCCATCCGCTCCACGAACCGCAGCAGCGTCGCCCCCCGGTCCGCGGTCTCCGTCAACGCCTCGTCGAGCAGACCGGCGACGTAATCCTCCCGCGTAGCCGTCGCCGTGTAAACGTTCGCGCGGCCGTCCTTTTGCCGCGCAAGCCAGCCCTTGCGATACAGCACGTCCATTACCGTTTGCACCGTCGTGTAGGCCAACGTGCGGTTACGGTTGATCCCTGCCAGCACGTCGCGAACTCGCACCGGGGCCGCGGCTGCCCAAATTTCATCCATGACTGCCGCTTCCAGGTCACCGAACCGAGGCATACCGCTCCCACATCTCGCTGTCGCCCCGGAGCATAGTTGCCGAGGGAAGCCCGCTCGCCGACACCGGGGCACGCCATTGCCCTCGCCGGCGCACCGCGAAAGCCGGGCGGCGACATGCCGAGTAGGACGCGAACCAATTGATCATCCAATGACGACGCCGGCTTAAACGTCCTCGCGCACCCGGCCGCGACCCGCAGTGGTCCCACAGCCTCATCAACAGGGGCGTGCACCGCTGAGGTCATTGCCTGCGCACCGGCGCCCTCGTGTGGTTGCCGCAAGTATCGCCGCACCGTCGCCGCCGCCACTGCAACCGGATCCCGGCGAGTAGCCCCTCGATGCGGTGGGGACTAGGCACGGCGCTCCCGAGCCTTCCCGCCCGTGGCCCAGCATTATCGTGACCACCGAGCTAGCGATGGTGCACAACCGGCGTTCGCCAAGCAGCAGGCGCCGACGCTCGTCGATGTGGCCGCAGGGTGACCGCTGACAACGGTGCTGTTCTCGCTGATGTGATCCTGGCCGAGCAGCACCGATACTGAACCCCCCGCTTCATCCAATTCATCACGCGCGGGCCTGGGTGCGGGCCGGGCCGGGCCGGTTCGGCACGGGACTCACCACGCGGGTTCTAGCAAGCCGGACCGCGACAGATGGCGGCCGAGCCTGCTCGGCTACCGTGTCCTAATGCGCCTAGTAGCTCGCGTGGTCAGGCGATTTCCGTTGCGGGGCCGGCGGCTCGCCGCGGCAATCGCCTGCGGCCTTACGGCGCTGGTCGCGATGGCGGCGTGTTCGTCCGGAGGGGGAACTGCGACCAGGACGGTCAGTCAGACCGTGTCACCGCCAGGTTCGGCCTCGCAACCAACAGGCGGGTCGTCGCCCGCGTCAGGCTCGGCCTCGCCAGGGAGGTCCTCCTCAGTCGTCGGCGCCCCGGTTCACGTGTCCTTGCTGGAGGGCGATGGCGGCGTGTACGGGATCGGAATGCCGATCATCGCCTACTTCGACCGCAAGATCACCGACGCGAGCGCCTTCGAGCAGGCGGCGACCGTCACCGTCAACGGCAAGAAGGTCTCCGGCGCCTGGTATTGGGAGAAGTCGGGACGCAAGGGCGAGGTGCTCGAGGCCCACTACCGGCTGCGGCAGTACTGGCCGGCGCACGCCAAGATTCACCTCGATCTGCCCGTCAGGGGCGTCTCGGCCGGCGTAGGGCTGAGCTTCGACAACAGCCTCACGCTCTCCATCGCTACTGCAGCGGCCAACGTCTCCACCGTCGACTGTCGCGCGGAGAAGCTGGTCGCGACCTCGGACGGCAAGACGCTGCGCACCATGTCAGTGTCCTGCGGTAAAGCGACCACGCCGACGTACACGGGCACGAAAGTTGTCATGCAGAAGGGCGAGGACATCCCGGGAACCAGCAGGCTGCGCCCCGAGGGGACGGTCCGGATGGTGTCGAACACTCCGGCGGATCCGTATGACCTGATGGTGCCGTGGTCGGTGCGCATCACGAACTCCGGTGAGTACGTGCACGCCGCCTCATGGAACGGCGGCAACATAGGCATCCGGTCGACCTCGAACGGATGCACCAACCTCAACGTCGATGACGCGAAGTGGTTCTATACGTACGCCCGAATCGGTGACGTCCTTACCTACGCCGCCACGGGCGGGACGCGCATGCCGTCGTGGGACGGGTTCGGTGACTGGAACCTGCCGTGGACGGTGTGGCAGTCTGGCGGCCTGCTGTAATTCCCGACGCCGCATCTGGACTTACTGCCAGTCGTTGTTGAACGCTGGCTTGCGTTTGCCAGGCGGCCGCGAGCATGGTGAGTGGCGTGCCGACAACTGTCATGCCGGGGATGCTCAGCAACGGGAGTGAGGGCTCGGGTCTCCAAGCACGACGAACAGCAGCACGGCCACCCCGATGCCGATCACGCCGAAACAGAGACTGCAACGCCGCGGCTAGCGTGGCAGCGCCAGCGCCAGCGCCAGGCCGACCGCGGTGGGAGTGCATAAGTGCCTGGGTCAGGGCGCCGAGGACGGGATCGACGAGGACTTCGCCACCGAAGCCGCAAGCCGTCGGGGTAGGGAAATGCGACAGGACTCATGGGGGCAAGCGTCCTATCGCCGGTAGTAGTGGAAAGTCGCGATACCGGTGCCCCCTACAGGTGTCCTTCGCCTAAGCGGCATAGGGCCAATGTCTCTTCCTACCCGGCGCGGCCTGCGCGACAGTGGCCTCAGTGGCCAGGCGGGATCATTTCGCGCCCGCTTGGCCCGTCCAGCGGACGGAGGAGGGGATCACGAATGTTCGGCTACGACGGTGACCACCTCAGCGCCTGGGGCTGGTTCGGCATGGTGGCGGGCATGATGCTGTTCTGGGGGATGGTGATCACGGCCATCGTGCGGCTAGTCCGGTCCCTGAGCCGAAGCGACACTGGGCAAGCGACGTCGCCGACCCCAGCGCAGCTTCTTGCCGTGCGGTTCGCCCGCGGCGAGATCGACGAGCCCTAATACCACGGCGGGCTGGCCGTCCTGGACGGTAAGGCGCAGTCATGACTACGCACACCACGCCGAGCACCGGCGCGCACACTCCAACCACCCCCATTTGGCGCACGGTGAATATCAGCCGCGCTGAACAGGCCGGGCGGATCTTGATCGGTATGGCCGCCATCATCGCCGGCGTGGTGCTGCTCATCAGCGCTCGCTCGGCGCTGGCCGTCGTCCTCGAACTTCTGCTCGTCGCCGCCGGTCTGGACATGCTGGTCACGGGGCACTCGGACACTGCCCGCTCTACCAAAAGCTGGGCCACATACCTGAGTCGTTGAGGAGCGCCCGATGACCACGCCACACGAAAACGCCCAGCAAGATCAGGTGGGCCACGTCCGTCCCACCGGGAACGGCCGACGCGACGGTCCGGTCAACTTCCATAAGCCGGACGCGCCCGCCGGTCACAGCGCTCACGGGGGTAACAGCTGGATGATGATCGCTTGCTGTATCCCGATGCTCGTCATCGCGGTCGCGCTGGTCGCCACCGGCGTGGCCAGTCCAAGCTTCCTCGTGGTCGCGCTGGCCTGCACCGCAATGATGGCGTTGATGATGCGGGGCATGAACCACAGCTGACGATCTGAACCACTCCGCTGCGGGGCCGGCCCACTCATGGGGTGCCGGGCTTGACCTCTGCGGGCAAGGCACGAGGCCACTTGATCGATCAGAAGGGGGCGGGCAGTGCGGCGGCGTCGGATCTTGGCAGCCATCTGCGACACGATGAATGCGCCGCTCGAGCGGCGCATTCTCGCCCGGCGACGAAAGCGGCTGCGCACTGCTCTAACCGTCAGGTACTCGATGTCGGCCCGGCGCAGGGGTTCACCTGCGGCACTCGGCCCGCTCGCAGGTGCGCAATGTGACGCTGCCCCCGGCTCCACGAACATCAGCCTCGGAAGCCGGGCTGCGCACACACGGGCGTTCAACGGGCAGATCCCCGGCCCGACTATTCGCGTCATCGCCGGCGCCATCGTGCGCGCGCGGGTCATCAACAACCTGCCCGCCGCGCTGACCGTACATTGGCACCGCATCACGACCCGCGACGATATGGACGGCGTGCCGGACCGCACGCCGAAGGAGATCGCGCCCGTGGTGAGCTTCGTCTACCGATTCACACATCGCTCAGCTACCGCGCCTTGCGACCCCGCTCCGGCGTTATCGCACGGTCGCGAAGGTCGGCGTTGTCCATCGGCTACTCGGAGTTGTGGATACCCGTCCTGGCAGCCGTCAGGGTGATGCAGTCCGGTGGGCGGCCCGAGCAACTCCCTCGCGTTACCTCTCGGAGAGCGGAAGGTGGAGCGTGAAATGGGCTCCAAGTCCTCGCCCTGCCGACCCCGCGGTCATGTCCCCGCCGTGGCCGCGTGCGATGCCGCGAGCGATGGTGAGGCCGATGCCCGAGCCGCCGGAGCGGCGCGGCTGTCCGGGGGCGCGGTAGAAGCGCTCGAAGACCCGCTCGACGTCCTCGGGCGCAAGGCCGACTCCGGTGTCGGTGACGACGACTTCGCCGCGGTCGCCGAACCGCCGCGCGGTGACGGTGACGGCCCCGCCGGTGGGTGTGGCGAGCAGGGCGTTGCCGAGCACGTTCGTCAATACCTGGGTGATCCGATCGGGGTCGACATGTACGGGCAGTGCGTCTTCGGCGTCGACGGCCAGCGTGACCTGCGCGTCGCCGAACTGCGGCGCCAGCCGGCGAGCCGCGCGCCGCGCGAGATCGGCGAGGTCCGCATCGGCGGGCTGCAGCTCGAGCCGCTGCTCCTCCGTCCGTGACAGGCTCGACAGGTCCTCGGCGAGCCGGTGCAGCCGGCGCAACTCCGCGCTGACGGACGCGAGCGTATCCGGGTCCGCAGCGAACACGCCGTCGATGATCCCTTCGACGTAGCCGTCGAGAGATGTGAGCGGAGTGCGCATCTCGTGTGCGACGTCGCCGAGCAGCCGGGCGCGGCGCGTCTCGGTGTCGGCCAGCGCGTGCGCGAGGGTGTTGACGTCGGTGGCGAGTGCGGCGAGCTCCGGCGCGGACGGCAGCGGGACGTTCGCCTCGAAGCTGCCGGCCGCGATCTGACGGGTCGCGGCGCGCACCGCTTCGAGCGGGCGGAGCAGCCGGCGGGTGACCAGTGCGGCAACGATCGCGGCGGCGGCAATGCTGACCAGGACGCCCACGAGAAGCGCTGTGTTCAGCGCTGTGACGAACGCGGAGTGCACGCTCGAGGACGTGGTGCCCGTTATCATCCCCGAGCCGCCGCCCATGCCCATGTGCTGGTCGAACAGGTGCGGGGCGAGCAACCGAACCGTCAGGTAGGCCACCGCGCCGGCCACCACAGCGACGATGGCGTGCGACGCGAAAAGCCGGACCGGTAGCCGCATCGTCACACCGCCCTGCCCACAAACTTGTATCCCGCGCCGCGCACGGTGGCGATCAGGTGCGGGTCGCTAGCGTCGTCGCCTAGCCGGGACCGCAGGCCGCGGATGTGGACGTCGACGACGCGTTCGTCGCCGTAGAAGTCGTAGCCCCACACCTGCTGGAGCAGCTGGGCGCGGGAGAACACCCGCCCCGGTGCACGGGCGAGCGCGGAGAGCAGGTCGAACTCCAGGCTGGACAGCTCGATCGGCGCGCCGTTCGCCTCAACCTCGCGGCCGGCCGGATCGATGGTCAGGCCCTCGAAACCCAGCCGGGTGTCCTCGCCGACGCGGCCGCCCCGGTCCCGGCGCAGGACCGCCTTGACCCGGGCGGTCACCTCGCGCGGGCTGAATGGCTTGGTCACGTAGTCGTCCGCACCGACGCCGAGCCCGACGAGCTTGTCGACCTCCTCGGTGCGCGCGGTGACGAGGATGACGTACACGTCGCTGACGGTCCGCAGCTGCCGAAGCACTTCGAGCCCGTCGATGCCGGGCATCATCACGTCGAGCAACACCAGATCGGGTGGGTCAGCGCGCAGTGCGGTGAGGGCAGCCTCTCCGTCGGCTGCCTCCACCACCGCGAACCCGTCGGCCTCGAGGTAGGCGCGCAGCACAATCCGGATGTGTGGCTCGTCGTCGACGACCAGCACCTTCCGCACGGCTCACCCCTCGAACAAGATTACGGCGTGGACGAGCGCTAGCGGCCCATCATCCCGGTGCTCGAACTGCCCATCATCCCGGTGCTCGAACCGCCCATCCTGGTGCCGGAGTTGCCCATCATTTTGCCGCTCATGTCATCCAGGTCCATGCCGGACACGTGTTCGCCGCTCACCATCGCGGCCAGGTGGCTCTTCATCAGAGCGAGAATCGCGGTTCGCTGGGCGGCGGTCAGTGCCTTGTCGGCGGCGAGATTGCGCTGCATAGCTGCGACCATTGCAGCCTGGACGCCGGACACCGTCTTGCCCTGCGCCTTGGCGATGTCGGCGAGCGTCTTACCGGCGTGCATCTGCTTGATCAATTCGGTCTGGCTCAGGCCGAGATAATTCGCCGCCGCGGTCATCGGCGAATACTTCCCGTAGGCCATGCCGAACATCCCGGCGCGATGACTACTGTTCGAGCTCGCGGTTGCTGACGGGGAGTTCCCGTCGGTCGCTGCCCACGCGACGCCAACGCCAGACAGGCCGACCAGTCCGAGGGTCACCACGCTTACTGTGAAGGTTCTGCGATTCAAAGCCATCTCGTTCAACTCCAGTCTCTATCGACACCATTCGGTGTTCACCCTCAAGCGTGCTGGCGCAATGTGACGCCACGACGATCGCGCGGATGAAGATCCGATGAAGGCGCCACGTGGTAGTCGCCGCCCTGCCCGAGAGCTGAGCCTGCGGCCGATGCCCTACCTGCGTGAGGTAAAGCCCGCAGACCCGGCGGAACACGGAACCTGCACCCACACCCGCTGCGGGAATATGGGTTGATCCTGAAGTCTGATCGAGCGACGTCGCCCTGGGTCTGCGCCGCTCGACCTCGCGGTCCAGGCCGGCGACGTGCTCGCCTACATAGGCCCGAACGGGTGGGCAAGACGACGGCAGGAAGGACCACCCAGCGTCCCTCGCTAACCGGCCAGGAGACGCTGCACCTGCCAGGTCGGGCGCAGGCCCGCGTCGACCCCAGCTATGGCGATGAGCTGATCGAGCGGTTCGCCTCGACCGATCGAAGGAGGTTTGTAGCGACCCCAAGGGCAACCGGCAGAAGCTCGCTCTGATCGCCGGGTTGATGAGCCGCGCGCTGGCCGACCGGTTTAGCGATCCTGCTGGCTGGCCGGCTGGTCGGCGCCGACACTCTCGCGGAGTTGCGCCCCGCTGCGCAGCCACGAAGCATCACTCGAAGAACCCTTCCTCGCGTGCTACGGCGCCGAACCGGTTGCCCTGACCACGGCGCTGACTTCCGCTCCGTTGCTTCGCAGACTTAGCCAGCACCCCATTGCGGCGGACCGAACACATGTGGGCGCGACCAACGGCCCACACGTCGGTAGCCAGCGATCTTGGGCATGGCGCACCAATCTCGACACGGTCGGCGACCACGAGGCCCACCACGTGATCGCGATCTTCGGCATCATCGACGCGTTCTGGGGTTGCCGGCTAGTGCCCGGCTGGAGCGCGGCGAGGAGGACCGGTCGCTACTTGCCGGTCTGACCACATGCCGCCTGCCACGGCGGCAGCAACGGCAGGGTTGGGCGTCGGCTGCCCACCTTTCCGGGCGGTCGGCGCGGCCGCGATCGGGCGCACGGGCGCAGCGTGTGCGAAGGTCCTACCGCTGCATCGACGTGGTGACCTGGTTGGCGTAGCCCGGATGTCGGTCAGCTGGTGCGTTGCAGCCGATCTGCGCTCGGCTGTTCGAGCGGTTCCCGCGCACCGATGTCTCGGTCCGACTCGTCGCGTCGGCTCGTGAACTGCTCGAGGGTGGGATCCACATTGTCGCAATGCCCGCAGTGCCCGTGCTTGTGGTTCTGAGTCTCCTGGTGATCGGCGTGATCGTGTATGCCGCACATTTCCGTTCCTTTCTCTCCATGAAGCTTCGGTATGGCCAAAGCGTGCCCGACCGTTACATGGATCGTGTGAAGCCAGCCATGTGATCGCGTGAAGAAATTGGGTGCGGCCCGGCATCTCGGCACCGGCCGTGACGGCCTCATTGCCGAGGCGATGATCAGGTCGTGGACGGTGTCGTCACCGCCAAGGAAGGAGGCAGGAGGTTGAGCACATCGGCCGTCATCCGGCCGAGCAGGCTCAGCACCGACCCGGTGGGTGAGCCGGCGTGATCGTCAATGTTCATACACGAGGCGAGGGTGGGCGACCAGGTCGCGGGCGACGATGTTGTGGATCGCGCTGACTTCGGCCTGATCGCCCCGTATGGAACGCGGGGATCGTTGGTCCAGCCGATCACCAGCGTGACGAGGAATCCGCTGTCTGGCAGGCCGAGGGCTGGGAGCGTGCCGAGGATGTGCACGGTGTCCGGGTCGAGGCCGACCTCTTCGGCGGCCTTTCGCAGGGCGGCCGCGACCGGGCCTTCATCGCTCGTGTCGGTGGCGCCGCCCGGAAAGACGCGCTGTTGGGGGTAGTGGGTGAGATCGGCGGTGCGTTTGGTCAGCAACACGGTGGGCCCTGCATCGCTGTCGCAGAACAGGACGAGGACGGCGGCTGGACGCAGGCAGCAGGTGGGTGAGGGTCACTAGCGCTTCGGTCTCGCGTGCTAGGGCCGCGCGCAGCGCCGCAAGACAGTCCCCGGGCGAGGACAGTTCAGCCACGCACGGCCCGCACGCCGACCCACTGCAGTCCGGCCCACGTCCGCCGGTGGCGGTGCCGCTGTGCCGCGTGGCATCCACCGGCGCGTCGGGGGCAGCGTCAGACGAGGGCGTCCCGTGGTTGTCGATGCCCCTGGGCACGGCGGCAGGGCCGGTCATATGCGCTGCCGTTCGTCGGTGACCGCTGGCCGCGTCCCGGGCTGTGCCGACGGCGCCGCGACGGTCACCGCGGGTAGGCGCAGTCGTTTGAGTGCCAGCGCATTCACGGCGACGATGAGGCTGGACCCGGCCATGGTCAGGGCCGCGATTTCTGGGCGCAGCACGAGACCGAACGCGGGTTGGAAGACGCCGGCCGCGATGGGCAGCGCGATGGTGTTGTAGCCGACGGCCCAGCCCAGGTTTTGTCGTTCCTTGCGCAGCGTGCCGCGGCCGATTCGCAGTGCCACTGCGACATCGAGGGGATCGGAGCGCATGAGCACCACGTCGGCGGTGTCGATCGCGACGTCGGTGCCGGCGCCGATCGCGATGCCTAGGTCGGCCTGGGCCAGGGCCGGGGCGTCGTTGACGCCGTCACCAACCATGGCGACCTTCCGTCCCGCCGCCTGCAGCTCGCTCACCTTGGCGGCTTTGTCGCCGGGTAGCACCTCCGCGATGACGGTGTCGATCCCGAGCTGGGAAGCGATGCGTTTCGCTGTCGCCTCATTGTCCCCGGTCAACATGACCACCTGGATGCCCACTTCGTGTAATGCAGCGACGGCCGCTGCGGAGGTGTCGCGGATCGCGTCAGCGACGCCGATGACACCCACGGCTATGCCGTCGATCGCGGCGACTACCGCGGTGCGACCCCCTGCCGCTACCTCATTGCGCCGGGCTGCGAGTACACCGAGCTCGACGTTGTCGCGGGTCATCAGCCGCATGCTGCCCACCGCGACCCGCTTGCCTTCGACCTGGGCGGTGGCGCCGTGACCGGGGACGTTCTCGAAACCCTCAGCACGCGGAATGGCTACTTCCCGCTGCTGGGCGTGCCGCACGATCGCCTTCGCGAGCGGGTGTTCGGACTCGCGTTCGACGGCGGCGACCAGGCGCAACAGTTCGTCCTCGGCGGTGACGCCGTCGGTGATGACGTCGGTGACGTCGGGTTCGCCTTTGGTGAGCGTGCCGGTCTTGTCCATCACGACGACTTGGATACGCGCTGAGGTTTCCAAGGCGGTGGCGTTCTTGAACAGGATGCCTCGTTGGGCGCCGAGGCCGGTTCCGACCATGATCGCGGTGGGAGTGGCCAGGCCGAGTGCGTCTGGGCAAGTGACGACGACGACGGTGATGGCGAACAGCATGGCGGTGGCCAGCGGGCTGCCGGTCAGCAGCCAGACAGTGAGGGTCAGGCCGCCGCCAAGCAGGGCGACGAACACGAGCCAGAAGGCGGCGCGGTCGGCCAGCCGCTGGCCGGGGGCTTTGGAGTTCTGGGCTTCCTGAACAAGCTTGACGATTTGCGCCAGGGCGGTGTCGGCGCCGACCTTGCTGGCCCGCACCCGCACCGTGCCGTTGATGTTGATCGTGGCACCGATGACGTTCGAGCCGGTTTCTTTGTGCACCGGCATGCTTTCGCCGGTGACCATCGACTCGTCGACCTCGGTGTCGCCGTCTTCGACGAGTCCGTCGACGGCGATCTTGGAACCGGGCCGCACCAGCAGCACATCGCCGACCGCCACCTCGGCGGTGGGCACCTCGACCTCCTGGCCGTCGCGCATCACGACGGCCTTCGGCGGCGCGAGGTTAAGCAGGGTGCGGATAGCGTCGTTGGCGCCGCCCCGGGCGCGCATCTCGAACCAGTGCCCAAGAAGCACAAACGCCGACAGGACCGCGACCGCCTCGTAGAACACGTCGCCGCCCCCGGTCAGCGTGACGACGAAGGAGTACAGCCAGCCCGCTCCTACAGCGGTCGCGACGAGGACCATCATATCCAGCGTGCGGGCCCGCAGCGCCCGGAGGGCTCCGTTGAAGAAAATGGTGTCGGCGTAGAGGATCACGGGCAGGGTCAGCAGCAGCGACCAGACGTCCACCCGCAGCCCGAACGGGACCGGGATGTGCACTCCGAACACGTCACGTCCGATCGGTGACCACAACAGGATCGGCACAGCGAACAACGCCGCCAGCAAGAACCGGTTGCGCATGTCGCGGACCATGCCCGCCATCGACATGCCGCCGTGTCCGCCGTGGCCCATCGCCTCCTGCGGCGATCGCATCGTCTCCGCCTCGGGCTGACCGGCGGGGCCTGTGTGGAGGTCATGGTCTGACGCGGATGCTGTCGGCGTCGCGTTGACGGGGTGGTGTTCGTGCTCGAGCAGCCCCGCGCCGACGCGTGGGTCATGCGTTATGTGACCGCTGTGGTCGGTGTGCACCGGCCCCGGAGGGTCCGGTTCGGTCATCGGGTCGCAGATGTGGGAGGGCACCGACTGCCCGGCACAGTGGTAGCCACAATCGGTGACCCCCTGGCGCAATTGCGCCAGGGAGGTGCGGGCAGGGTCGAAGGCCACGGTCGCGGTCTGCGAGACCGGGTTGACCTCGACGTGCAGCACGCCGGGTCGACGCCCAAGCGATGCACGCACGACGTTCTGCTCCGAGGCCCATTGCAGGCCGCTGACATCGAGCACCACGGTGCTGTGGTCCTTTCGACCGTGCTCGCCGCGGTCGTCCATAGACGCGGGCGCGTTCGGGTCGCTGCGCTTAGACATTTTCATGGCGCTTCCTTCCGGGCTTCGTCAACTTGCGGTCCGTCGTTGTGGTGCATCGCTTCGCCGGGCTGCTTGGCGTGCAGGGTGAGCGTGACCCCGTCGTCGATGCACACCGAACTCGACGCAGCGGCGGGCCAGGTCCCCCGACACCCCAATCAGCACCCCAATCAGCACCCGGGTCAGTCCGCGGGCCAGCAGGGTGCTGGCGGTGATCGCGATACCCGACCACGCCGCGCGCGGCGGCGGGGGACGCCTCAGCAGGACTCCGACCGACAACAATGCGCCGCCGGCCAGCAGGGGCGCGCAGCGCTGCGAACCACTGCACGGGTGCGTCGGCCAGCCCGTAGCGGATCGCGACGAAGCGGGGCCCCTTGCCGGCAGTCACGACGAGCATCCGCCCCGGCCACGGCGGCCGGGGCGGTTCGTCGAACTCGCGCGGTTCAACCATCACCGCGGCTGCCCCTCGGGCAGATAACTGTCGGGGTGGGCGGTGAAGCGGTCGCGGCATGCCACGCTGCAGAACCGGTGGGTGTGACCGAAGTGGGTTGTGCGCGGGGCGGTCGGGGCATCCTCGATCGTCATGCTGCACAACGGGTCGGTCGTGGTGGCCATCGGGTGTCTCCATCTAGTTGGTCGGCCTCGACCGGTCGATGATGGTTTGGTGGCGCGTGGCGAGTCTTGCTTAGCAATCGCGCTACTCGGCGCCCGAACCCTGCTCGCCCGGCGCAGTGTGTGCTGGTGAGCCAGCTCGCCTCCCGGGGGCCGAGTGTCGCCAACCGCCGCGGCCAAGCCCCTGGCGGCCTAGGCGTGCCCGGCGTGCTTGTCCAGGCTGACCGGCGGCCGCTCGTGCTCGCCGCTCGTGCCGTGCCCCGAACCGTGCCCGCCGCAGCCGCCACCATGTCCACCGTGTCCGGCGTGCATCAGGAACATGGCGCCGAGGAACAGGATCCAATACCAGTTCGCAGTCAGAAAGTTGAGCATGATGACCTCCCTGGGTCAGGTTCCGTCAAGGACTCGTTACGCGGTGCCGTGACGATGTCGCGCGACGACCGGCGACGAGACCAGCGCGTTGGTGTCTGCGCTCGCGCGCCATCGGTGCGAGTGCGATCAAAGTCTCCGTCCCCGCGACCGGCGTTGCCCAGAACAACGGGTGCGGGGGCTGCAGTTCGCGCCAGGAGTCGAACAACGAGTTCAGCCGACTGGGCTGGGCTGAAGTGCCTTGGGCGAGCTGGTCGAGGTGGTTGTGGCGGGAGTGTGGTGTCCATTTCGGCGTGGCGTCGATGGGCTAAACGGGGTCGAGTGCGATGCGCACTGCAGTCTTGGGCCAAGAGCCCGGTGACCGCCTCGCGGCGGTGGGTTGCGTCTGTGGTGCCCGCCATGACGCCACCTCCTCGTGGCTGCCCGCCGGGCATTCCGGCGGGCTTACGTAGTCACCCTGCTCCGTCTACCCCTCCCGGGTAAGGGCATAAAGTCCTATGCAGCCTAGGACTTAGGCCTATACCCCGCACCGGTATCTGCAGGCAAGGTAGGTGACGACAGATCATCGCTTTGCGCCGCGCTATGGCTCTGAGCGCGGACCACGCACTCAACGCACGGAAGGCGTCGGACATGGCGACCGTTATCGGACTCGCGCTGCTGCTCTGGCTGGCTCGCCTCGCCTATCGCGACGGGCGCAGTGCCGTCGGCGGCCGACGCTCCCGCAACCCGGTGCTGCGGCAACTCGACCGCGACCCGGACGGGGTGGACCTGGACCGGCTGCGCCATGCGATGGGCGCCCGCAGCGCGAACGAACTTCCCGGCGGCGCGACACCGGACACGCTCGCCGAGGCGCGCGAAACCGAGCTCACTGGTCAGCTGTTCGCGGGGGCAATGAGCCCATCCGATTACCACCGGCTGATGAGCGAGCTCGCTTACGACAGCACGCAATCAGAAGGCTCGCGTTGAGCGCCGACGACGCTCTGTGGCCGCTCGTCGTTGTCGCCACCGCGATCTCCGTGATCTTGCTTCGTCCACTTCCGCAGTAAGCGAGAATTCGCAGCAAGCGGGACGGCAAGTGATGGGCAACTAACTCGGCGTACCTGCTCGCGCTTGTTCACACGGCTTTCCGCTCACCATCTGCCTGCACGTCGGCTTAGCGGTAACGCGGGTCAGGACCGGACCAGGCGCGCGATCGCGTTCGCGGCCTCCTTCACCTTGACGTCCGCCTCGTCGCCGCCGGCCCTCGCGGCGTCGACGACGCAGCTGCCAATGTGCTCCTCGAGCAGGCCGAGGGCGACCGACTGCAGCGCGCGGGTCGCGGCGCTGACTTGGGTGAGGACGTCGATGCAGTACTTGTCATCGTCGACCATCTTGGCTATGCCGCGAACTTGCCCCTCGATGCGCCGCAGCCGCTTGAGGTAGTCGTCCTTATTCTGCGTGTACCCCTGCACGGGACCCTCCCATATGTGGCCGCCAGCATACCTGAGGGGGGTTCCTTGACGCCAGGCGAGAAGTTGCTGGTAGCGCCCAGATAGCGGCATGGGGAACATCCATCGACGACCAGCCCACTCTGAAGGCTCTGCTGGTCTCTGCTGTGCTTGCGCTGCCGGCGGGAGTAGACGCTAGTCATGGCAGCGCGTCGGCAAGCGGGGCGAGCTCACGCCGGATCTACCTGACCTGCCTGGGGTTCATCAGGACCGACGTCTACGCGCCTTGGCTGCGCGAACGGCTCGACGCTGAAACCACGCTGATCACCGACGCTTACGGACCCGGCTGGCAGTGCGAAGCCGAGCGCCACACGGCGATCGCCTTCACCGGCTCCTCGATGACGTCGACAAGCCGCGCGGGTCACTAGGGTGACCCTGAGTCGCGACATGTCCAGACCGTAACGCGGGCGGCGTCGCCTACGGATTCCCGCTGGTTGGGCTGATGTGAATCGTCGCGCCCGTGAGTCGTGGGAGGCCCGCGAGGAGGTGCTCTTCGGCGTGGTGGGCCAGGTCGTGGGCGTCGACGAGCGTGAGCGACTGATCCACCGTCGCGTCCACTTCGGCGCGCAGCGTGTGGCCGATCCAGCGGATACGCAACTCGCGGACCGAAGTGATACCCGCCACGGAGGACACGGCGGCAGTGGCCTGGTCGACGAGCTGTGGGTCGACCGCGTCCATCAGCCGGGCGCCGACCTGCTTCACTGCCGAACGTAGTACGCCGAGAATCGCGGCGGTGATGACAAGGCCGATGATCGGGTCGGCTTGGCGCCAGCCCAATGCAACCCCTCCGGCGCCGAGCAGGACCGCGAGGCTGGTGAACCCGTCGGTTCGGGCGTGCAGACCGTCCGCGACCAGCGCGGCCGATCCGATTCGGCGTCCGACGCTGATGCGGTGCTGGGCAACGACCTCGTTGCCGATGAACCCGATCACTGCAGCGAGAGCGACGGCCCACAGGTGTTTGACGTCGCGGGGATGGATGAGTCGGCCGATCGCCTCGTAGGCGGCGAGCACGGAGGACAGCGTGATCATCGCGATCACGAAAACCCCGGCAAGGTCTTCAGCGCGTCCGTAGCCGTAGGTGTAGCGCTTGGTCGGTGGGCGGCGGGCGAGGCGGAACGCCAGCAACAGTGGCAGCGCGGTGAGGGCGTCGGCGACGTTGTGCAACGTGTCGCCGAGCAGCGCGACCGATCCGGTGAACACGACGACGACGCCCTGCAGGGCTGCGGTGAGCGCGAGCAGAACGAGGCTGACCAGTAGCGCGCGCCGGCCGTCGGCGTCCGCCTCCAAGACCTGATCGACCTGGTCGGCTGAGTCGTGCGAGTGGCCGCCGAACATCTCGGATAAGGCGTGCCGGGCTCTCGCCCACAGCGAGCTTGCGTGCTCGTGCTCATGACCGGCGGCGTGGCTGTGGCCGGCGCCGCGGTCGTCGGTGTCGTGCTGGTGGGGTTGATGCTCGGGGTGGCTGTGGTCGTGGGCGGTCACGGGCTCACACTACGTCGTATGCGTAGTTGCGAATGTATAGCAATTGGCAGCTAGGGTGGGCGCGTGTCCCGGCCTCACCGTTCGCGCGTTGCGCGTAGCCATCCGGACGAGCTCGGCCCTGAGCAGGTCGATCAGGCAGCGCTCGCGTTTTCGTTGTTGAGCGATCCGACGCGGATCCGCATGCTCTGGGCAATGCGTGATGGCGAACGGGACGTGACGGCGTTGGCGGCCGCCGCGAACGCTCGCCAGAGCGTGGCCAGTCAACACCTGTCCAAGCTCCGTTTGGCTGGGCTGGTGAGCACCCGGCGAGAGGGTCGACGAATCCTCTATCGCCTGCGCGGTGGCCACGTCCATGCGCTGCTAACCGAGGGGTTGTTCCACGCCGATCACCAGGTCAGTGGCGAGCCTGTTCACGAGTGACGCATGCAGGGGCGGCGATGTTCTGCGCGGTAGCCAGCTCGATCTTGGCCATGCCCAGCCCGATAATCTGCACCAAGCACGCGACAGCCCTACATACTCAGGCGCACCTGTGCCGTGCGGCTCCTGCCTCGCGCCGACTTTCACCCCCAGCCTCGGTGCGGCCTTGCCCCGGTTGAGCGCAAGCATCACTGCGTCGCCAACCTTTCGGCGCGGGAGTGCTTGTCGAGATGGCCTGTCGCATTGGATGGGTCAGGCTCCGATGGCGCGCAGCGAAGTGCGTGCGGGGTTGTCGGCAGCGCCGGTCTGCGTGTGTAGCCGTGCGCTCAGGCGACGTAGGTGGCCAAGCACGCACGCAGCCATATTGCGACGTACACCACCGCCGAAGATCCGTACAGCCGCGATCGATTGCAGACCGTCGAACAATTGCGCGGCGGCCCTACGGCGCGGCGAACTGGTTGCCAGTACCAACCTCAGGTCAGCACTTCCGACGAGCGGGTGCGGTCGGTGAAAGCGTGCTTCGGTGCCCGCGAGCCCGCGGACGGGCCAAGCCTGATTCGCTTTGCGGCCTAGGCCTGGCCCGTGCGCCGGATCAGCTGGGCAGCGTGGTGAGCAGTGCCTTGAGCTGGAGGATCTGCGCGGTCTGGCTGGTCACGATGGACTGCGCGAGCTGCTTGGCGTCAGCGTTGGCGCCGCGCGCGAGTTCGGTCCTCGCCGCGGTGACTGCGCCTTGGTGATGCGCGATCATCATCTTCACCCACATCCGGTCGAACGCTGCGCCGGTTGCCTTGCCGAGCTTTGCCATGTCGGCGGGGCTCATCATTGCGGTGCCGCCGGCCATGTCCATGCCGCTCATCGACGAGGGCATCGGCCGCCCCCAGCGTTTGAGCCACCCGGTCATGGTGGCGACCTCGGGATCCTGGGCGGACTTGATGGCCGCGGCTAGGGACTTGACCGTGCTATTCGTGGCCCGGCTGGCAGCCAGCGTGGACATTTCTATCGCCTGCTGGTGGTGCGGGATCATGTCGGTGGCGAAGGTGACGTCGGCCGTGTTGTTTCGGCGCGACGCCGCCGGCCCCGCTGGCGCGGAGGCCGACCTGGCGGGCGTAGTCATCGACGGTGCCATCGACGAATGGCCGGTGCGGGTCGAGGAAGTGGTGTTGCTCGGTGAGGACGAGCAGCCGGTGAGGGCGAGGCCCGCGGCCGTGACGGCAGCGAGGAGAGCAATGCGGTTCATGGGTTGTCAGGACCTTTCAGTGGGGTATGGGAGAGCCGGAGAACATCGCATTAGCGCTGATTCGACAGCGCTGCCGCTCACGTCCGACTGACGCACAACTCCACACAGCCCGGTCGAGGTCGTCCCCGGTCCAAGGTGACCCACTGCGCCCACCGCGGTTCCTGAGCAGTGGCCCGAGCCGGCCGGGGGGCCGGCGCGGAGACGACGACTGCCGCAGCCGGGTGAGGATCCTGGCGCGGGGTGGCGAGGCAGTTGCTGTGGTCGAGCCCGCAACCTATCTCGGGATCACTCGTTGGCGAGGCGACGGCCGAGTTCGGCGCGGGCGCCGAGTGGGACATGGAGTGCGTCGTCGCCAGACCCACGGCCTGGGTTGCCATGGGCATCGGCGCGCCGTGCATACCGAACAGGCCCACAATGACGATCAGGACGGCCGGCGCCCACCACGCGGGACCAACGCCGGCGCGTCGCTGACTCCTCCGGTCGTCCACGACGTCACTTTATCCGCATGACCGCACGGACTTGCATCATGTGACGTAAAGGCGTAAACCTGAGGCGTTATCCGTGCACCCGTACGGAAGTGAGAGTCGAGGGGGACGACGTGAACATCCTCCAGGGCGCCTGGCATGGCCTGGACGAGGCCTTCTTCATGTTCTGGGAGACGCTGTGGGCCCTCGTGCTGGGCTTCGCCCTGTCGGGCGCGGTGCAGGCGTTCGTGTCCCGAGGGGAGATGCAGCGCGCTCTCGGCGACCACCGGCCCGCGACACTGGCGAGGTCGTCGTTCTTCGGGGTCATCTCCTCCTCATGTTCCTACGCAGCATCGGCGCTGGCCAAGAGCCTGTTCGCCCGAGGGGCCGACTTCACCGCCAGCATGGTTTTCATGATCGCCTCCACCAACCTGGTGGTGGAGCTCGGCATCGTCTTGTGGCTGCTGATCGGCTGGCAGTTCGCCCTGGCCGAGTTCGTCGGCGGCGCCATCATGATCGTTCTGCTGGGTCTGGTATTACCCCGAGTCATCCCCACCAGCTGGACCGAGGCGGCCCGAGCACGCCTGAACAGCCCTGAAGCAGACGGCAGCCGCAACGGCGCCAACCCGCACGCCTCGCACGGCCACGACGACACCGCCGGCCACGACCAGACCAACGACGAGAGCGGGCCGCTGGAGACCGAACCGCTGGGCACCCGGCTGCGCAGCCGGCGCGGGTGGGGCGACGCGTCGGGCTACACCATCAGCGACCTGACGATGATCCGCAAGGAGCTGGTCATCGGCTTCGCCGTCGCGGGCTTCCTCGCCGCGCTGGTGCCCGTCGACTTCTGGCGCTCCATCTTCCTCACCGGCCACGGCTTCTGGTCGAGCCTGGAAAACGTGATCATCGGCCCGCTCCTGGCCATCATCAGCTTTGTCTGCTCGATCGGCAACGTTCCCCTCGCCGCCGCGCTGTGGCAGGGCGGGATCAGCTTCGGCGGCGTCGTGTCATTCGTGTTCGCCGACCTGATCACGCTGCCGTTGCTGTCGATCTACCGCAAGTACTTCGGCACCGCCCTCACCCTGCGGATCCTCGCCGCGTTTTGGGCGACCATGAGCATGGCCGGCCTCGCCGTCGAGTACCTCTTCCAGGCGATCCGCATCCACACCCCGCTGCGACCCACGATGGTCGTGCACACCGGCTTCCAATGGAACTACACAACCTTCCTGAACTTCATCGCCCTCCTCGGGTTCGGGGTCATCTACTGGTTTTACCGTCACCGCGACACGGGCAGCAGCCGCTACGCCAAAGACCCGGTCTGCGGCATGCAGGTCGAAACCATCCACGCCCCCGCCCGGCGCAGCCGCGACGGGCAGAGCGTCTACTTCTGCTCGGATCACTGCGCCGACCGCTTCGATGAAGACCCGTCCCGCTTCGCCGCGGTCCCGGTCGCCGCCGGACCACCGCAGCAAGCCCACACCGATGCCCGCCCAGCTGCCGGCCCGGTTGTCGGCGAAGACGTCGCCGTTGATCCGGTGTGTCGGATGACGGTGCACGAAGCCGTCACTGTCCACACGGCCGAGTACGATGACCGGACTTATCACTTCTGCGGCGCTGGATGCCGAACCACGTTCGTCGACAACCCGCAGCGCTACCTCGCGCACCGCCCCGCAGGGACTCCGTCCGGTGCCACAATGGTGCAGCTTGACCCCTACTCCGGGTCCGCCGACGGCCGTGACGGTGCCGGAGACGACTGATGAGCGTTACCGATCACGACCACCCGATCGACCCGGAGCGGGTGGCTCACGCCCGGTCCCGGTTGCCCTCGGCCGAGGACGTCGTGCGGCTCACCGGCCTGCTGTCGCTGATGGCCGACCCTGTCCGGCTCCGGCTGATCTACGCCCTCGACGTCGCCGACGAGCTTTGCGTCGGTGATCTCGCCCTTGCCCTGGAGGTCAGCGAGGACTCGGTCTCCTACGCACTGAGACTTCTGCGCGCCGCGGGGCTTCTCTCCACGCGCCGAGACGGTCGAGTGATCTACAACCGGCTCGCCGCCGACTTCCCCGCCCCGCTGCGAGGTCCCTGCCTGCGCCAACTCGCCGCGCTCAGCCACACAACCGGCTGATCGGACGCAACGTCTCGTGACATCGACCATTTCGGTGATCGTGCCCGCGGCCGGCGACGCATCGCATGCTCAACGGAGTCCGGCGCTGTTCCGCAATCTTGTTACGGGTGTCGTCGCGGACGTAGCTTGAGCCATGAGACACGACGCCACCAGCCGGCCCCCGCGTCGCCCGACTCCAGGCACCGCCCCGGGTGTAGGGCTGGTGAGGGCAGTGCGTGCCGCGCGGCCTTTCGTGATCGTGGCCGCGCGCGGCGCGCTGGTAGGTCGCAACCGTTCTCGCAGCGACCCAACAGCCGGGCGATTCACACCAGCCCAGGTGCATGGGCTCGTCGGCGGCGCGTTCGCGCGGTTCAAGCGGCGCGTCCCGGAGTTGCCGCGCGAACCGACGCGGGGCAGCCGCCAGAACGTGACCCTTGCGGCCCTCACTTTGTCGTTGCTCGAGTCGCTCGAGGAGGCCGGGATCGAGCGCGACTACGCGATCGAACTCACCGGGGATACGTGCTGGCGCTTCTACCGCTACTGGGGGCAAGTCACCCGCGGCGCGACCCGGCTGGCCAGCCGCGACCCGGTGCGACGGCTGCGGTTGAGCGTCAACGCCTTCCTCACGTTTCCGTTCGGCCGGCCCGGCTACGGCTTCGACGACGTCGCGCAACAGGACGGCCGGTCGCTAGACATGCGACGCTGCCCGGTCTCGGATTACCTGGGCGCGCACTCAGCTGCGGATCTGTGCGGCGGCTCCTGGTGCAACCTCGACTACGCCCTCGCCGAGATGTGGGGCGCGAAGCTGTACCGCTCGGGAACCCTCGTCTCCGGCGCGCAGTGCTGCGACTTCCGCTTCCGGGTTACCTCGTCCGACGATTCGGGGTCCACTGCCGGCGTGCGTCGGTGGCTTCCGATCGTGCCAGGCGCGCCGCACTCGGCATGACGGTCAGCGAGCGACGTGTCGTAGTCTCGCGCCGCCCGGTCAGCTCGGGCGTTGCTGCGCCGGCATCATGGTCGCGGTGTTCATGACCTTCGCCCTGTCTGGACCGCTCGCGCCCCGTCGATTGTCGGGGCGCGGGCAAGCACTCCACTATGACGTGATCTCAACCCGCCGACGAAACTGCGCCGGCGACACGACTTTTAGGAGTACTCGAGGCGGGTCATCATGCCGGCTTCGGCGTGGTAGGCGTTGTGGCAGTGCACCATCCACTTGCCCGGGTTGTCGGCGAGCAGGTCCACGTCTGTTGCGCCCATGGACGGGACGAGGATGGTGTCCTTGCGGGGGCCGGTGCCGCCGGCCGGGCCGATCTGGAACGTGTGTCCATGGATGTGGAGGGGGTGGCTCATCATCGACATGTTGCGGATCCGCAGCCGGGTCGACTGTCCGGCCTGGGCGGCGAGCGGCACCGTGTGGTCATAGGTGCGCCCGTTGATCGTCCAGACGTAGTTGGCCATGGAGCCGGCGAGGACGAGGTTCTGGGTGCTGTTTGGCGTGCGCGCAGCGAGCGCGGCGCCGGCTACGGCGTGCAGGTCCGCGACGGTCAGGGGCGGCATGTCCAATTCCGCCGGTACCGCGGTTACCGCCGGCACTGCGCCGGCGCCGGTACGGACCAGGGCGCGCGGCGCGACGCCGGACTTGGCGACCGGGCGCGCGACGAGCGGAAACACTCCGTCGCCGAGTGTGACAACGGCGTCGTAACGCTCGCCCATTCCGATGCGCACCGAACGGGTTGTCGTCGAGCGCACGGGGTAGCCGTCGGTGTGGGTGATACGTAGGCGATGACCGCCGAGCGCCACGTCGAAGATCGTGTCAGCGGCGGCGTTGATGATCCGCAGCCGCACCCGCTGCCCGGCCCGGGCGCGCAGCACGTCGGGATCGGTCGGCGCGCGCCCGTTGATCAAATACAGCGGGTAGGCCACGTCGCCGCTACCGGCGCCCCCAGCCCCGCCCATGCCAGCCATCGAGCCGCCTCCCATGCCGCCCATACCTCCCATGCCGTCGGAGGTGCCGGCAGCTGCGCCTCCGGTCGATGCCGAACCGGACTTCAGTGCTGCGAAAATCTGTTCCGGCGACCGGCCGACACCGTCGGTCCAGTCATCGAGGACGACGATCCATTCGTGGTCGTATGCACCGCTCTCATGCGGGTCGTCGACGATGAACGGCGCGTAGAGCCCACGGTCGAGTTGCAGCGCGGTGTGCGGGTGGAACCAGTGCGTGCCTGGATCAGGGACGACGAAGTCGAACGCGAAGCTGCCACCGGCCGCGACCGGCGGCGTCGTCACACCCGGAACGCCATCCATCGCGTTGCGGATCGCCAGCCCGTGCCAGTGCACGCTCGTCTCTGCGGGCAGCTCGTTGTGGAACGCCACCCGCACCCTGTCCCCAGCGCTCGCGCGCAGCACCGTGCCCGGCACGCCGCCCCCGTAGGTCCAGGTCGAGACCACCGTGCCGCCCAGGTCGACCCGCGCCGCGCGTGCGGTGAGGCCATAGAAGCGGGTGCGGCCGGTCGTCGATATTGTGGGCAGCGCACCGGCCGCAGGCCGGCGCAGCGCCGTCGACCCCCCTCCACACGCAGCCAGAGCGGCGAGGCCTCCGGCACCGATCAAGCCGGACAGAACGGAACGACGAGTCATCTGCGTGGTCATGACACAACGATCGGCCGCGCCGACCGAGGACCCATTGAGGGCCCATGAAGCTTCGATGAAGACGCCGCGCGATCCTGGTGGAAACCTTCATCAAAGCGGCGTCGAACTTGCGCGCTGTTCGACATCCCGCTAGCCGACGATGAGAACGTCGGCACAAGAGGCGCCGACCTGAACCGAGGAGGACGCCATGATGGACTGGGGTCACAACACGAATTGGTGGAACGGCGGAATGCTTTTCATGGGGCTGTTCTGGCTCGTGCTGATCGCGATTGCGGTGTGGGCGGTGATCCGGATGACCCACCGGGGTGACCAGACGCTCGGCAACAGCCTGGAATCAGCACGACGCATCCTCGACAGACGCCTCGCCGGCGGCGAGATCGACGCGCAGACCTATGCCGCCACCCGGCGTCTGCTCGAAGGACATAGCGCTGATCACGACGTCGATCAGGGCGCGGCTCGCAGCGTCGAGCTGTCCAAACGCTCAAGCTGAGCGAGCGCGGCACCCGCCTCGCTAGGCTCACTGCAGACCGCCGCCCACCTCCGTCGCCGCGCTCGGGAGTCACGATGACCGATGCTTTGCGGGTGCTCGTCGTGGATGACGAGGTCGCCCTCGCCGAGGTCATCGGCGGCTACCTGCAGCGCGAGGGCTTCGAGGTCACGACGGTCCACGACGGCCCGGCCGCGGTCGCGGCGGCCAGACGGGACCGGCCCGATCTGGTCGTGCTCGACGTGATGCTGCCCGGTTTCAACGGCATCGAGGTCTGCCGGCAACTGCGCACCTTCACCGACGTCTACGTCATCATGCTGACCGCCCGCGACGAGGAGGTCGACAAGATCGTGGGATTGTCGGTCGGCGCCGACGACTACCTGGTCAAACCGTTCTCCCCCCGCGAGCTGATCGCCCGGATTACCGCCATGCTGCGCCGTCCCCGCGTGTCAGCCATCCTCGCCCCCTACGCCGATGACGGTCGACCCCCGGACCGAGGCGACAGCCCGCTCGCGGTATTCACCGACATCATCCTCGACACTGAAGGGCGACACGTCCTTCGGAAGGGGGTTCGTGTCGAGTTGACCCGTACCGAGTTCGACCTGTTCGCCGCGCTCGCCGCGTACCCGCGGATGGCGTTCAGCCGGCGTCAGTTGCTCGATGCCGTGTGGGGTGAGGGCTGGTACGGCGACGAGCATGTGGTGGACGTGCACATCGCGCACCTGCGTGCCAAGCTCGGTGACGACGCTGGCGAACCGATCTACATCCGCACCGTCCGCGGCGTCGGCTACGGGCTGGGCGCCGGATGACCGGCCGCCGCCTCCCTCGACCGTCCGGGCTGGTCGGCCGAATCATGACCGCGCAGATCTTCGTCATCGCGGTCGGGTCGATCACCCTGGCGCTCACCACCGGCGTGGTGGCCCCCGGCCTGTTCCGACACCACCTGACGCAGAGCGGCGTAACCAGCGCGCCCGTGCGCCACCACGCCGAAGAAGCGTTCGCCGTCACAGTCGCGGTTGCCCTGACCGTCGCCGCCGTCGCGGCGCTGATCACCGCGGGCGTCGCGTCCTGGGTGCTTGTGCAACAGGTGACTCGTCCGATCGAACAACTGGCGGCCGCCGCGGACGCCGTCGCCGTCGGACGCTACGACGTGGACCTGCCCTCAGCATCGACCACCGAGCTGCAGCGACTGGCCGACGCCTACACGCACATGGCCACCAGGCTCGCCGACACCGACGCGGCCCGATCCAGACTACTGTCGGACCTCTCGCACGAGCTCCGCACCCCGCTGGCGACGCTCACCGCCTACATCGACGGGTTGGAGGACGGCGTCGTTCCGCCGAACGCGCAGTCCTTCCACACGATGCGCAGCCAAGTCAGCCGGCTTCATCGGCTCACGATCGACGTCCGCGAGGCCGCCAGCGCCGACGAGGACGCGCTCGACCTACACCTCACCAAGATTGACCCCGCCGCCCTCGCCCACGCCGCCATCGCCGCCGCCGCGCCTCGCTACGCCGAGCGCGGCGTCGCCCTCAACTACAGCGGCGCCGCCCCACCAGTTCCCGTCGTCGCCGGCGACCCCGAACGTCTCGCGCAGGTGCTAGCCAATCTGCTCGACAACGCGCTGCGCCACACCCCGCGCACCGGACATGTCAGCATTGCCGTCCACTCCCGTCCCAACCAGGTCGCAATCACGGTCACAGATGACGGCACCGGCATCCCCGCCGACCAACTCAAGGCGATCTTCGAACGGTTCCACCGCGGCGACGAAGCCCGCTCCGACACCCAACACTCCGGAAGCGGGCTCGGTCTCACCATCGCCCGCGCGATCATCCACGCCCACCGCGGCACCCTCACCGCCGCGAACAACACACACGGAGCGACCTTCACCATCCGTTTGCCGCAAAACTGAGCCAGCTCCGTGGCGCCGCGCACGTCTATTCGCCCGCCGCCCCAACTGCGGTCAAGCCGCGTTCCACTCGCCCGGCGGCTGCCACCCCGCACCACGTTGGCATGTTGTAGACCGACTCTCTGCGGACCCGGTAGGCGATTATCAGCACTGCTGATCGGTGCGGCCCGCGACCCTGGCGGCCAACCTAGCGTCACGGGATAGTGGCCCTGTCTGGGCAATACCCCGTTGGTGACGGGCAGCGGCAACTGGCGGTGTTCGATCAGCGCTATCTACCGCGACGACCGTCCGGCAGTCGATCGCCTCACGGACGCCGCCCCCGTGCGCTCCCACGCCCAAGCGCGCATAGCGAGCGCGCCTGCGCACCCCGGACGCGTCTTGGCTCACGCTCCATTCGCCGTTAGGCACCGAATGGAGCCGGCCTTTGCGTCGCCATCGTCGGTGTCGAAGCCGACGAACCGTTGACCCACAGATCGCGTTGAGCGTGGCAACAACGGCCGGCATGTCCGGTCCTAGATCCGGCCTGTGTCGAGCTGTCGCACCAATTCGGCACGCAGATACGCCGTTGCCGGAAAGAACGCTGCGTCGCCCATGCTCAGTCGCTACAGCAAGATCCACCTCGACAAGGTCGACCTAGATATCGATTGGCGCATCGCATACGTGACTGCGGCAAATACGCCGGGCATGAGCGTCGATCTACGGCCGGGCCGGGAATGCACGAAGGCGCGCGAAGCGATCGAAGACGACGAGCAAGTCTTTATATCTGGCGGCCACGCGCTCGCGAACTCATAATTCCCGGAGATCGAATCGGTGCACTCGCTCCACTTGCGAGGTGAAGCTTGTGCAGCTCACGGACGTCGGTGCTGCCTCGCACGGTGGGTCCGCCGTCGCGGCTGATGTCGAGCAGCCTCCGCAGCGATTGTTCGAGGTCGCACAGGATGCGGTCGATCAGCGCCACTAATTCGTGTTCACGTCTCCGGACAGCGAACGCGAGGGGCTACAGAGTGCGGACAAAGTCGTCCTCGGCCATCAACTCGATGTCTTGCCCTTTGTCCTGGAGGGCGAGGACGTGGGCGGCCTTGCCTGTGGTGATCACGCCCGGGGCCAGCACAGCCGGGTTGATGTCGCCGATGACTAGGACATTGGTTCGCTTCGTGACGTTCGGTTCGGGAATGCCGCCGACGCGAACCACGTCTTCCCATGCCATCTGCCGCGTTCTGGACATCAACGCGCCCGTGAAAACGATGATTCGTCCGTAGAACGGGTGGTCGGGGTCGGCGCCGGGATTCACGTCAGGACGCTCACTTCGGCTTGCTAGTTGCCAACCTTCCGGCAGTAATGGTCGACCTCGACAACGGAGCAATGTGTCGCTCAGCCCGACTAGACTCTCGGTTCGACTCCTCCCGCTCGGGCGCAGTGAGCTCGACCCGTCGTCAGCTTCCTAGGCCGTCGCTCGCCGGCTCTCCGGCCGACGATCTTGATCTTGGAGGCGGATACGTAACGGTTACGATCGTCGGAAAACCACCGTCATACGTGGCAACCGCGGACGCGTCCCAGGTCCTCGGAGGCCAACAAATACGGGGATTCCCCCCTCGTCGGATGCCGCCACAGCCTTTTCCGTAGGTTGCGGGTTCGAGCCCCGCGGGGCCCACCACCTGCAGGTCCGATAACTACTGGCCTGCAGCGTTCTGGTCGAGTTCCGGGAACATGATCAACTGCGGTTCGGTCCGCAAAAGTCCGCAGCACGCCGATACCGAGAACATTCATGATCCACTTGACACGGATCACCCGCATAATGGCCGAGCATCCGCTGCACGACCTTCACATCGGCGCCGCTCGCGAAACCGTGACGCCGCGGTGTGGCGCAGGCTGTGCGGTGTCAGCCCGTCCAGTCCCGCTGCGCGCACTGCGTGGTCGAAGACGGTCGGCCGGAAGTTCGTCAGCCGGAGCAGACCGCCCTTCGGCGAAGTGAAGACGAAGTCCTCAGGACGACGCCCGGCGACGAGTTGAGCCAGCTCTTCGACGAGGAAGCGTGGGATCGGGACGCTGCGAACCTGGTGGGACTTCGGAGTGCTGAAGACAGCCGCGCCGTGCACCTCGGCGACGGCCTCGACAATCTCGGCGCGGCGGCGCATCAGGTCCAGCCGGCGCACCCGGAGCGCGGTCAGCTCACCGAAGCGCACGCCGGGGAACGCGAGGAACAGGATCGCTGTGCGGTAGTCGCCGGCTGCGTCGGCAAGATCGTCGACCTGGTCGACGGTCAGAAAGAGCTTCTCGCGCTTCCGGGCCCGAGGCAGCGGGACATGGTCGGCGGGGTTACGGGCCATGCGCCCGTCGCGGACCGCGAGCGTGAGGCTGAGCGAGAAGACACGGTGAATCTGACGCACGGTCGACGGTGCCAACCCGGAGGCGGTCAGCGTCGCGATCCAGGCTGCGACGTCGCCGTGGGTGACGTCGGCCAGCCGGACGTCACGCCACTGCGGCAGCACGTTGCCACGCAGGATGCCCTCGTACCGCGCCTCGGTCGACGGCTTGAGGTCGACCTTGGTCTCAATCCAGCGCTGCACCCAGTCGCCTACGGTGAGGCGCGACCGCCCGGGATCGACGTACATGCCCGTGGTGACGGCGGTCGTCACCTCGTCGAGCCAGTGCTGGGCGTCGGCCTTGCGCTTGAAGTGCTTCGAGTGTTTCCTGCCCGCGGTGTCGCGGTACCGCGCCCGCCAGTGTCCGTCTGCACACTTCGCCAGGCTGGCCATGATCGCCTCCGAGATGGGCCGGTGCGTTCGGTCTGCCACGGCCCTCTGCCACGCGCGCCCCGCCAAAGACACGTCCAACGACAACCGACGCCGCTACGCTCACTCCATGCCCTACGACCGGATCACGACCAACCCGGATGTGATGGGCGGCCTGCCCTGCATCCGCGGTTTGCGCATGCCTGTCGCCACCGTCGTGGGAATGGTGGCCGACGGCATGTCGGTCGCCGAGATCCTCGATGATTTTTCCGATCTCGAGGCCGAGGACGTCGCCCAAGCGCTGCGTTACGCGGCCGCAGCCGTGCGTGAGCGTGAGTTGCCGCTCCGCCACCCAGCATGAGGTTCCTTCTCGACCAGAACATCTCGCCCAAGGTTGCCGAGCCGCTGCGCGCCGCCGGCCATGACGTCATCGTCGCTCGCGAGGTCGGCTTGAGGTCGGCCACTGATGAGACGGTCATGGCCGCCGCCCGATCGGAGGACCGGGTGTTGATCAGTGCGGACACGGACTTCGGCGCGATCCTTGCACGGTCTGGGGCGACGACGCCGTCGTTCATCCTTATGCGGCGCGCGGTCAACGAGCGCCCGGCCGAACAAGCGGCGCTGATCCTCGACAACCTGCCGACCGTCAGCGACGACCTCGACGCAGGCGCCGTCGTTGTGCTCGGCGAGAACACCCTGCGCATCCGCCGGCTGCCGATCGGCAGTTGAAGGCGCCATGCAGGCGCCGTCGGGCGATGGTGATCACCGCACTAAGCCGTGACCTGGTGGCCGACACTCCGCTGGTCGGTTGTCCACAGACAGTTGAGTAATGCAATGGCAGTTAAGTAATGCAACGGGGTGTTCCTGAATTGGGCGGCTTTCGTTGCGACGAAACGAAAGGTCGTAGGGCACGAGGTGACCGACTAATGGAAGCGCGGTTCGTCGCACAGCATCGGAACGGTTAGGACCGCAGGAAAGAATTCGTCGAGATGTCGCTCGAGGACTCGCGGGCCGGCCGATCGGGTCGCCGTGGAGGTACGGCGATCGGTTCGCTCGACGCTGCTCGCCGGGTGGAACTCCTCGCCGTTCCCGAACTCGGGGCGTAGTCGCGGGATCACGACAGGCTGAAGTTCGGTGCGATGCCGAGGTACCCCGCGCCAAACATAGTGTGGACGTCGGAGCGGAGCAGAACGGTGGCGTCATTCGCCTCGTTAGTCGCGGCGATCAGACGTGACTGGGTCATGTCCTCACCGTCTGCCGCTCGCCGCTGCAGCAGGGGCGGCGCTGGATTGGTTGTCGGGCTCGGACGTCGGTGTCGCGGATGCAATGGTGGTCGGCCCGGCGCCGGGTTGGGTCGTTGCCGGGGGGTGGTAGCGGCGTAGTCGGCTTGCGTCGCCGACGACCGACAGCGAGGACAGCGCCATCGCTGCGGCGGCGATCATGGGTGAGAGCCGCCAACCCAGGACCGGGTAGAGGGCGCCGGCGGCGATGGGGATGCCGATGCCGTTGTAGGCGAGGGCGAAGACGAGGTTCTGGCGGACGTCCTACGACTGGCGGCGGCACGAGCGAGATCAACGCGTTGCCATGGGCGGTGGCGGCTCCAGACACAGCCCGGCTGCATTACCTGCGCTTCGACGGTGAGGGTTCTGATCCGTTCCCGATCGTGCTGAGCAACGGATGGCCGAGCAGTCCGGTTGAGCTGGTCCGCCTCGCCCGGCGGCTCGCCGCTCCGTCGCGGTGGGGCGGTCATCCCGACGACGCGTGCACCGTCGTGATCCCGGGCCTGCCCGGCTTCGGGTTCACACCGCAGGCCGGCGACCTGCCCGCTGCCGTGCCGACGCACGAACTGTGGCACCGGCTGATGGCCGACGAGCTGGGCTTCGAACGGTATGCAGCCCACGGCGGCGACCTCGGCCCCGGTGTGACCTCGCTACTGGCTCAGCACCATCCGGCGGCGGTGGCCGGCATCCACCTGCTGTCGATCGCAGAACCGGCGTCGGTGGAGGCGTCGACGATCACCCCGGCGGAGCAGGCCTACCTGGACGAACTGGCACGGTGGTTCGCGACCGAAGGCGTCTACGAGCACCAGCAGATGACCCGACCGCTCACCCTGGCCCAGGGTCTGACGGACTCACCGGCCGGCCTGCTCTCCTGGCTCGTCGAGAAATACTGGACATGGAGTGACCACGAACAGCGGCTGGACTTGGTGTTCGCCGACGAGGACATCCTCACGGTGGCCTCTCTCTCCTGGTTCACCAGCAGCATCGCGACCTCGTTTCGCCCCTACTACGAATTCGGCACGGGACTCGCCGAGCGCGTCACCCGTGTCGATGTCCCCACGGCCGTCGCGCTGTTCCCCAAGGACCTCGCCGCCCCACCACGCAGCTGGGCCGAACGGACCTACCACGTCACCCGCTACACGCAGCTGCCACGAGGCGGCCACTTCGCACCACACGAGCAACCCGCACTGCTGGCCGAGGACATCACCGCGTTCCTGGCGCGGTCTCATGCGTTGATGACGGGACCATACGGTCGACGCGACGCGACGCGACGCGACGCGACGGCGGCCGGCCCGCGCCCGGCTTGATGTAGGACGCTGCGGTCCACGAAGCTGTCCGCCATGACCACCGGACGGATGGAAGCATTCAGCGACGGCGTCATCGCGATCCTCATCACCGTCATGGTGCTGGAACTGAAGCAGCCGCACGGCACCTCCTGGGAGTCGCTGCGACACGAACTGCCGGTGCTGCTGGCCTACCTGCTCAGCTTCGTCTACCTGGGCATCTACTGGAACAACCACCACCACATGCTCTCGGTGGTTGACCACGTTACCGGCGGTGTCCTGTGGGCGAACCTGCACCTGCTGTTCTGGTTGTCCCTCGTGCCGTTCACTACAGCGTGGATGAGCGAGAACGACTTCCCGCCCACGCCGACCGCCACTTACGGCATCACGCTGCTCGGCGCATCCCTGGCGTACTTCGTCCTGCAGACCGCGCTGCTCCGCGCCGAGGGCAGGAACTCGCGGCTCGCCCGAGCACTGGGGCGTGACCTCAAAGGCAAGGCGTCACCCGTCCTCTACGGCCTCGCCATCGCGTCGGCGCTCGCCCTGAGCCAATGGGTCGGCATCGCCGTCTACGTCATTGTCGCCCTGATGTGGCTCCTTCCCGACCGACGGGTCGAGCGTCTGCTCTCAACCCCTGCTGACCCAGACCCCAGCCCCACCTGACCGCCAGCGCCATCCGAACCAGCCGCCAGATGCCCCCCAGCGATCTCCCGCCGCACGCACATATGGCGAGACGGTTGCGCCGACTGCCCCAGCAAGCGCGCCGGAACCGTCTGCGCGGCACGTCGGTCAAGCAGTCGACGCGCAGATGAATCTCATGCTCTCTCGTCGGGGCAGCCGCGCGCGTCCCGTAAGACGTACCTGTGTGACACGCGAACACCGCGCGGGGCATACGAATCTGCGGGTTGCGCGCACGCGGGGTGGCCAGCATGTGGCCGGACATCACCGCAAGCGGTTCCGGCGTCCCGATAGCGGAACGTCGTCGGACTCGCCCTTGACCGTGGACAGGGCGAACCGTCCGACGATCCAGGTCTTCTCGTAGGCGGTCCGATCACCGGGCGGGTGCCCGCTCGGGATCCCTAACGGGAAAGAAGTCTCGCAGCGGCTGGCCGGTAGGTAGCGCGCCAGGGGAGGTGTGGGTCGTTTGCGCGCCGCGCGAACCGGAGGCAGTCTGCCGGCACGCCGCCTGACGGGATACTGACGACGATTGGGGGGCGCCATGTACACAAGGACAGCGATTGAAGACGAGTTCGTCGGCCGATCGGAGTGCTGGTGCTTCGGGACCCTCGACGACCCAGAGAAGCTGGTGCACCTCGGCAACCATCCCGAGGTCACGCTGTGTCTGCGGTGCGCGCGTTGGGCGAGCAAGCAGGCTGACGGGATCGAGGACCGCTCACGTACCGGGTTGGCCGTGATGCTGCGTGACCGAGCGCGATTCGCTCGCCGTGTCGTCATTCAGCGGGGCTGGCATCGCATACCGATCATCGGCACCGCCTTGCGCCGACTGGGACGTCATACCCCCTGACGCTCCACTTGCGTTCGTAGCTGCGGCTGGTCCTCTACTCGGCCGTGCGGCGGTAGCCCGGTAGCGCGTCAGCCGTCGCCGGTGAGGGATCCCCGTGCGGACACGACTTGGCCGGCACGATCGTGACGGCGTAGTCCACCTTGGTCCTGTGTCACAAGGGATCCCATCCGGGCACCCGCCCGCTGAGGGGGCAGATGACGGAACGTTCTTGATCATCGGGCATTCGCCGGGCGTGCAAGGCCCGGCAGTGTTCTTCCGCGATTCCCTTGCTCGCCGGGTTCGGTCTCGTTCGAGCGTCATCGGGTCGGGGAGTGGTCTTGAAGCTGGGCTGCTTGGTCGGGGAGGTGCAGGTCTGGTGTGAAGATTTGTAAGTTGCGGCCCCCGGCGTGTTTGGCGGCGTAGAGGGCGAGGTCGGCTCGTTTGAGCAGGGTGTCGGCAGTTATGTCGGTGGCCGAGGCGTTGGCGCTGCTCAGGCCGAGGCTGGCGTGCATTGTGAGTGGTTGTCCGTTGATGAGGAAGGGGGGTTGGAAGGTCTCGAGCACTCGTGCAGCCGTGAGCAGGGCGTCCTGGGCGCTGTGTTCGATGAGGATGGCGAATTCGTCGCCGCCGAGTCTGGCCACGGTGTCGGTAGTACGCAGGCAACCGGTCAGGCGTTCAGCGACGCGGATCAGCAATTCGTCTCCGGCGGGGTGGCCGAGGCTGTCGTTCACCAGCTTGAAGTCATCGAGGTCAAGGCACAGCACCGCCAGCGGTATCAGTTCTCGTTGGTGTCGTTGTACGGCGTGGTTGAGGCGGTCGGTGAACAGGGCGCGGTTGGCGAGGCCGGTGAGGGGGTCGTGGAAGGCTTGGCGCGCGACGGTGAGCAGCAGTCGCCGATTCTCGGCCAGCACGATGAATTGCCGAATGAGGACGGTGATCACCAGAATGAAGGCCGCGATGGGTATTGGGCCCGAGTTCAGTCCGGGCAGCACGCGGTGCATGCCGACCACGCCGGCCAGCAGCAATGGTAGGTAGGGCAGCCAGAGGCGGGCCCTGGTCGGAACGTGGACTTGCTCCAGCGTGGTCGGTGACTGGGGTGAGCTGGACAGCGCGGCCAGCCCGAGCACCGACAGGGCGGCCACCCAGCCGAGGTCTATGAGGCTGCCGGTGTGATAGGAGTTGAGTGTGGTCAGGTAGGCGAAGGCGCTGTCCGACAGCGCCATCAAGACGATTCCGGCAGCCAAGAGCCCGAGGGTGAGGCGTTGCGCCGTGCATGCGCGGGCGAGCACGATGATCGTCATCGTGATGATCACCAGGTCGGCGGCTGGGTAGGCGAGGGACACGTCGAGGGCGAGGTGGCTGTAGGCGCCTGCCCGGTAGACGCTGCCCAGTGCGCTCACCCAGGAGATCACGAACAGCGAGCCGGCAACGATGATCCCGTCCAGGATCAGGCGGCTGCGGGACTGGGTGCTGTGGCCGGCCGGGAACAGGTACAGCGCCACACCGGCGCCCACCGGGAACAGCAGGAACGAAGCGTCCGCCGGTGACGGGAACGGGGTCTGGTCAAGGCCCTGCCATAGCTCGTAGTAGCACCAGATGACTTCGCCTATGGACCAGGCGGCCAGGCCCACGCCGAGCGCGACCCAGCTGTGGCGCTGGCGTCCACTGCCTCGCTGTGCGGCCCGAGCTGTGCATAAGGTCGCGAACAGTGCGAACACGAGTAGGCCCACGTCATCGACTGTCCGGGTGGCGAGGGCACCGCCCCACCGTTGGCCCAGCCACAGCCCGTATATGGACGCAGCCACGGACACCGCCGCCGCGGCCATCCACAAACTACGCTTGGACATCGCACCTCCTGCCCCTTTCATCGGCACCGCGACACCGATGATGAGCGTTATCGAAGCACGCGAGCCGTCCGCAGCAACGCTGCGGCACGAGACACTCGACTGGCTACCCGGCCATCTCCCGTCGCCCCTGTGGCCGCCACCAGCCGGACGCAACGCCGGAACTGGGGCCCTCACCGAGAAACAGCCGGATCTCTGACTTCGGCAGGCCACTCAACTTCGGCAACATCCACGACCAGCACTTCTCGAGGATCCCTACGTGGTCATCCAGGGCGACCGGGTGGGCTCTACCGCGTGAGACAGCGAAGCCGCGTCGCCGGGGTGTTACGGCTGGCCTGACTGCCCTCCCGTGAGAGGAAGCTCTACGGGACGGTCACTTCCGGCTGCGCGCAGTTCCGCGAGATGTCTCGCTCGTCGTTGGTCGACGAGCGAGTCCTGGTTAAAGCCCAGTCTTGAAGGACCTTCGCGACGTAGCCGCCGGCGGGCGTCACCGGCGAGGTCGGCGCGCGGCTGAAGACACGTCACCCGATGCGCTCGGCCAGGGACACGATGATCCCCTCCGGACCCCGCACGTAGGCCATACGCCAGATGTGCTCGTACTGGCCGATGTCGCCGACCAGCCCGTAGCCGTGCGCGGCCAGCCCGTCGACCGCCACTTGGAGATCGTCGACCTCGAAGGCGACGTTGCGCAGCCCGAGCTCGTTGGCCATCGCGGTCGGCGATCCGGGCTGGTGGTCGGGCCGGACGAACCTCGAGAGCTCCAGTCGGGTGCCTCCGTCGGGCGGGCGCAGCATGACGATCTCGGTGCGGGAGTCGGGGATGCCGATGACCATGTCCAGGAACTTTCCCTCCACGAACATCTGCGTGCCCTCGACCTCGAGACCCAGCTCAACGAAGAACGCCGTCACCGTGTCGAGGTCGGCAACGGTGATACCGACGTGGTCGAAACGCCGTACGTGTGACATGAGATCCATCCTCCGGTATTCCGCTTCGCGATACACCTGAAGGGACGGAGCCGACCGGGCGTTCTCGACACGATTGTGGGGCGGAATCGCTCAGGACCGCGCTGATGGAACGATCGCCAAAAGTGGTTCGGCCCGCCCTTCTCGTCTCGGGGCCGGCCCGACGTCGGGCACCGTGTGGGCCTCGCCCGAGGTGCACATTGCCGACGTCGTCGGCGACCGCAAGCGGATCCGCTTGTGGCGACGAGTTCGGCATCTCATCGGGTCCGCACGCCACGGATCAGGTTCTCGGAAGCGGATCCCGCTACAGGCTGCCGGCAGACGTTGATGTCGTCGCGGCGATGAGGTCGAAGTCGATGGTGACGTGCCGGCCGGCCATGCCTTTGACTCCGGTGACCCCGAATGCGTATCGGTCGATCTGTGCGACGGCGTGGATGGTGATGTCGGTCCCGGAAGCGGTGGCCCGGTCGACAGTGATCTCGACCGGTTGGGTGCTGCCGTGGGCGGTGACCGCTCCGATCACCCGCCATTGGTCACCGTCCGCCTGGATGGCGGTGCTGCGAAACGAGATCGGGACTGCGTCGCACTCGCCGGCCACCCGTTGCGGTGATGAATGGAGGGCGACCAGGTACGGGCCGACGGCCCTGCCGGTGATCTCGCTCGGCTCGATGGCGCCGCGCTCAGTGCGCGTGCCCGAAACCAGCCCGCGGATGATCTCGGCCTTCGATCGGAGCGGTGCTGAGGCGCCGATTTCAACGAAGTCGGGCGCAAGCAGGTTGTCGAGTCGTTCTGTGGATCGAACGGGTCTGGCCGGATCGGTGTCTCGGACTCCGTTGCGCCTCTGTGCTCCCGTTGCGTCCTGGTCGCAGCCGTGGGGCAGGTGCTCGTTCAAGCCCGGTGAGCCTATTGGTGGTTGAGATGTTCGCATTCCGCAGGCACGCGAGGACTACTTCAGCACGGACTCGGCTGCCGGCACGTGCCATGACGCGGATGGCGGTGTCGATCGCGTCGGTGGGGATGACCTTGGTGCAGAAGAATCAGTCTGCGCAGCGGACGCGACGGCATCGGTCCTGCGCAGTGACGCTGGGCATCACCGCGTCGACGTGTTGACCGGATCCGCGCCAGGTCGTCTCCCCGCACGTCGGGCCTCGCGCAGGCGAGCACACTATGCTCAACTCCCTCAATCGGCGGTACCCGGCGGGGTATACGTGACATCGAGCATACGACAACACCTTCCGCTTGTGTACGGGTAGGGGTATGGGTAGGCTTCAGGCTATGGAGATCGAGGCCGTGGCCACCGAGGACGTCATCAAACGGCTGCGCCGTATCGAGGGCCAGGTGGGCGGCATCGTCCGAATGCTGGAGAACAAGCGTGACTGCGCGGACGTCGTCACGCAGCTCGCCGCGGCCAGCCGCGCGCTGGACCGAGCTGGTTTCAAGCTTCTCTCTGCAGGCATGAAGCAGTGCCTGACGGCCAGCGCGAACGGCGAGGCGGAGCCGATGAGCGCCGAGCAGATGGAGAAGCTCTTTCTCACCCTCGCCTGATCTTCGCGCCGCCGATCCGGACATGATTGAGCTCTTCCGCCGCAACCGCGCTAGATACCCTGCCCCGTACTCTATGGAGACCGACTGTGACCACCACTGACCACCGTGCGCCGGATGGCGTGCCGACGGGCGTGCCTGCCGGTCGACTCGACCCGCAGAGCCAGCTAGTCGCCCGCAAGGGTCTTGCTCGGCTCGGCGCCTGGACCGGGTCGCACCTGCGAGCGGTGCTGGTGCTGTGGCTGTTTGTGCTTGCTGTGTTCGGCGCATTCGCGCCGCGCGTGGAGTCCGCACTGTCCGGTGCCGGTTGGCAGGACAGCGGCAGCCGGTCGGTCCAGGCTCGTTCGGTGATCGAGAAGAACTTCCAGGGTCTGGGCGCGACCGCCCTGCAGATCGTGATCCACGACGGCCACGGTCGGATCGCGGACGACCCCGGGGCCCAGCGCATCGTCGCCCGCGCCGAGACCCTGCTCAAGGCCGACCCGCGCGTCAGCGTCGTCGTCGGCCCGCGGCCCGGCGTCTCGCTGTCGCGGGACGCGACGACGGCTATCGTGCAGGGCGGCGCCGCGGGCGACGCGAACGCGATGGTGCGCGCCGCGGACGATCTCACCGGTCCGGTCGGCAAGCTCGCGACCTCGGGCGTCTCGGTGAACCTCACCGGCGACAGCGCGCTGTGGTCGGACTTCAACAAGGTGAACCATGCGGCGATGATCAAGTCCGAAGTGCTGTCGTGGCCGGTGACGATGATCGTGCTCGTGCTCGCGTTCGGCAGCCTCGTCGCCGCCGGTCTGCCACTGATGCTCACCATGATCGGTCTGCTGACCGCCGCGGGCGCGCTCGTCATCTCCACCCACATCGCACCGGTGAGTGTCTGGGCCCTGAACTTCGCGATGATGTTCGCCCTCGCCCTCGGCATCGACTACGCGCTGTTCCTCGTGGTCCGCTTCCGCGCCGCGCTGCAACGCCGCAACGCCCAACCCGGTGACCGGCAGGCCTCGATCGACGCGATCGCCGAGACCATGGGCACCGCCGGCAAGGCGATCGCCTTCTCCGGCGTCACCGTGCTCGTGTCCTTGTCGACCGTGCTGCTCGTGCCGAGCCCCGCGTTCCGCTCGATGGCGCTGGGCATCATGCTCTCCGTCATCGCCGTGCTCGCGGCGACCCTCACCCTGCTGCCCGCCGTGCTCGGCAATCTCGGCACCAAGGTCGACGCCGGACACGTCCGGCTACCGGGCTCCCGGCGGCGCGACGCACGCCACGCCGATGCTGTTGCTGCCGCATCGGCCACGGCGCCCACCGAGGGCCCGCGGCGCGGCCTGGAACTGCACCTGCACCGCTGGGGCGCCCTGCTGCACCGCCGCCCGTGGCTGGCCGGCGGACTGGTCATCGCCGCCCTCGCCATCCTGGCCGCGCCCGTGCTCGGCCTGCGCGCCGGCATGCCCTCGATCACGATCATCCCGACCGACCAATCGGCGCGGGCCGGCTACCACCAGGTCGTGTCGTCCTTCGGTCCGGGCGCACCGGGCATGCTTCAGGTCCTCACCCCGACCGCACAGGCCGACGCGGCGAAGCGGGCCCTCGCCGCGGACAGCGGCATCGCCGCGACCATTCCTGCCGCTACGAGCAACGGCTGGACGATGCTCATGGCCGTCCCGAGCACCGATGCCTCGGCACCGGCCACCGGGGCCACCATCGAGCGGATCCGCACCGAACTTCCCACCGGCTCGCTGGTCGGCGGCGCTGCTGCGGAGAACCATGACCTGGAGACTGTGCTGTCCGCCCGCACGCCGCTGGTGTTCGGCCTGCTCATCGGGCTGGGGTTCCTGCTGCTGCTGGTGGCACTGGGCAGCCCCCTGGTCGCCTTCGTCGGCACCGTCACCAACCTGGCATCGATTGCCGCCGCGTTCGGCGTCGCGAAACTCATCTTTCAGGACGGGCACCTGTCCGGGCTGCTGAACTTCCAGCCCCAAGGCTTCGTGGATGCCTGGGGACCGTTGTTCTTCGGAGCCATGCTCTCGGGCGTGGCGATGGACTACACGCTGTTCCTGCTCTCGGCCGCGCGGGAGCACTACGACGCCACCGGCGACCCGCAGCACGCGATGCGTGAAGCGCTGCGCACGTCCGGACGCGTCGTCGTCGCGGCCGCCGGAGTGATGGTGGCGGTGTTCCTCACCTTCGCCCTGTCCGGGCCGCTCGCGCCGAAGGAGATGGGCATCATCCTCGCCGTCGCCGTCTTCCTCGACGCGCTGTGCATCCGCCTGATCGTGCTGCCGGTCGTGCTTCGCCTGACCGGACACGCGGCCTGGCACGCACCCCGCTGGCTCGACCGGCTGCTCCCCAACGTCCGCTTCTCCCACTGACCCCAAGGCCGACCGGCGCCACTCCCGAAAGCAGGGTCCTCGGCCGCCGACGGCAAGAGGGGTCGGCCGCCTCTGGCCACGCCCCGACCACCCGAACACGATGACCACGACGAAGGAGAACAACATGAGCAACTACGGGATCAGCATCGAGCTGGACACAGACATGGCAACGGCACGAGAACGCGTCGTCGCGGCGCTGGCCGAGCACGGTTTCGGCGTCCTCACCGAGATCGACATCGCTGCCACCCTGAAGAAGAAGATCGGCAAGGACGTGGCGCCGCAGGTCATCCTCGGCGCGTGCAACCCCGTTCTCGCCGACCGCGCCCTCGAGGCCGAGACCTCGATCGGGCTGCTGCTGCCCTGCAACGTCGTCCTGCGCTCGATCGGCGAGCAGCGCACCGTCGTGGAGGCACTCGATCCCGGCGTCATGGTCACCTTCACCGGCAACCCAGCCCTCGAGCCCGTCGCCGCCGAGGCGCGCACCAAGCTGACCGCCGCCCTGCAGGCCCTCACCGGGGCGCTCAGCGCATGACCTGCACGCCGCCAGTCGCAGCAACCGGCTCCTGGCCGCTGCACCGGATCCTGTTCCTGCTCGCCGGGACAGTCACCCTCGCCGGTGTCCTGCTCACCGCCGCCGTCTCGCCATGGTTCCTCGTCGTGCCTACCGTGGTCGGGGGCAATCAGCTGCTCATGGTCGCCACCGGATGGTGCCCGATGTCCGTGCACTGATGATGTGCACCATCGAAATCTCACCCACCCCCAACGATGCCTCGAATCGCAGACCCGGCACCCGCCTTAACGCGGTCACCACCCAGGCTCCGATCGCCTCCCGCCGATCGAGGACATCAGCATGGAGATCGCCACCACATACGCGATGATCATGCCTGGCGAGGACACCACCAAAGCCGTGCGCGCCGTCTTCGCCACCGACCCGACCGGGATCGTGCGGGCGATGATCTACGATCCGCTGAGCACCGGCCGCAACGTCGATGAGATCCTCCGGCTGATCCAGGCCCTGCAGACCGCCGAAGACCACATGGATGACTACGACCCGGGGCATTGAATGCAGCGACTGAATTCTCTGCACCAAGGAACTCCCCGCAGCCGATATTCAGAAAGCCATCCACACCGGTTGAGGAGCAATCCCGAGATGAGCCGAACCCAGGAGCTGGAGAACACAATGCCTGCCACCACGTCCGCCGCCGAATGGGACGAACGCTATGCCGGTCGCGACGTGGTCTGCGGCCACGGCCCGAACATCTGGTCGAACGCGAAACTGCCGATCTTCCGCCCGGGGCCGCGCTGGACCTCGCCTGCGGCGAGGGACGCAACAGCGTGTGGCTCGCGGGCTGCGGATGGCGCGCCACCGGGTCGATTTCTCCACTGAAGCGATCCGCAAGGCCGAGACGCTCGATGAAGGCGCGTCGGTCACCTGGCTCTGCGCGGACGCGACACAGCTCGCGTTCCGCGCGACATTCGACCTCGTCATCGTGGTCTACCTGCAACTCCCGCCGCCCGACCGCGACGCCGCCCTAGCACCCGCATGGAACGCACTCGCGCCCGGTGGCACCCTGCTGGTCGTCGCCCACGACTCCCGCAACCTCACCCACGGGGCGGGTGGCCCCCAGGACCCAGCCGCGCTCTACACGGCAGACGACGTCCGCTAGCGCGTCCTAGGTCTCGACCCCGCTGCCATCGTGGACACGTGCGAATGGGTACTACGTCCAGTCGCCGGCGCGGATCGACCGGCGATCGACGCGCTGTTCCGCGCGCGCAAGAAACCATGAAGCCAAGTCCAGACCGGGCGGTGCCTGTCATCATCTGCTGGCGACCATGATGCCCGTACGAAGGACAACCGGGGTAACGAAGGACCGTGCCGAGCGAGGTACTCCTCGAACGTCACATGATCAGCTCCCCGGACGGGTACGTCATCCTTACAGACGCACCGACGCCAGCCCAACGCTGCACGTTGCCTAACGCAAGGCTCAACACGACCAAAGGCAGCAGAAGGCACGCGATCATCCGCTGGCCGCAAGTTCGTCTCGTCGTTCGCACCGTTGGACGCCCAGCCGATAACGTGGGCGATGTCGGGCCACGCACGCCCCGTCGCTGATGCCCCGTAGGGATGCCCTTGCGGGCAAAGTGACCCGTTCAGTGGGCAGAGGACCGGTCGCTACCGGTGCGTCTGCGATCATCGGGCATAGCTTGCCTGAATGGGCTACTCCTACGCGCCCGATGATGGGGTGCACGCTGAGAAGGAGCGCGCCGTTCGGTCGATGGCGTCCGCGGCTTCGGTCGCGGGCGCCCCGCCGGTGATGCGGTCGCCGGCGGCGATGTTGGCGGTGCAGCGGACCGCGGGAAACCGGGCGGCCGGCAAGTGGTTGTCGCAGGTCAGTCGGCGCAGCGTGCAGCGGGGGAACCCGCCGTCCGCGCCGCCTGCGACCCCCGCACCGTACATGGCTAACCCGGCGGTTCTGGGTGATTGCGTCAATGTCTTGCAGCAGGTGTACGCGATGCAGGACCCCGCGACCCTGGCGATCCTGCGCAAGTGGAAGACCCTCGCGATCGGTGCCGTTGTCGACCCGGACGAACCGGATGTCACCATCCTGCACTGGACCGCCAACGGCAACTGGAACCACCCAGGTATCACCTCGGCGCTGTCCTCGCTTGGGGTGCGGCGCTGGGACGGCGACTCGTCGAAATTGCCTCGCGGCCCGGCGGGCGCGCCCGGGGACGCCGAACAGCGGCTGATGTCCGGCGACCACATTTTGAAGGCGCTGGCGGTCTCCAGGCCCCCATGTCTGGACTGTGCGCCGGCGCTGGAGGCGTACGGCGCTGAGCACGGGCAGGTCCTCCTCGCCGTCGTTGTTCCCCCACACCAGGAGGAAGAGACCGACCAGAAAGCCGCGCTGGACAAGATCCGCGCGGCTGCGGATCGAACCGGCCACGCCCTCACCCAAACCGAGTCCGAACACGCGGCCCAGGCGGCCCTGATCAACACACCGTCGGTCACCGGGTTCGTCGGATACTGGACCAACCATCTGTTCAACACCGACGTCCCACCGCCCACAATCTGGACCGACGCCCACGGATCCCTCCTCCGGGTCGAATCCGACCTCGGTCGGGGCGATGTCCGTGCCGCGACCGCCAGTCTCGCTCGCGCCCGCCGTCAATTCCTCATAGCTCAGCGGCGATACCTCAGTTGGAAGGACAACATCGACGCGGCCGGCGCTCAGGCGCAGGTCGCCATCGGTGAGGTCGCGTTCGCCGCCATCGTCGCAGTGGTCGCCGGTCCGGTGATCGTCGAAGCGGTCATCGAGGCTTTGACCGAGGCGGCCGCCGAAGGTGCGGCAGAATCGGTCGAGGAGCAACTCGCCACCCGCATCGCCAACACCGTGGCACAAGGGGACCAGGCGTTGCTGGCCATGGAAGCTCGGGTCGCCGAGGCCGAAATCGAGGCTGAGGTCCTGACGGAGATGAACGAGCTCGAAGCCGAACTGGGGCTCTGACCAGTTTGCCTAGCCGCGATTCGACGCACCTCTGCCGTCGTAAATTGGACGACCTTCCAGGGCGCTGATCCGTTAACCCGTGGCGTGGGCAAGGTGCACGCGCGTATCTTGCTGTTTACGGTCCGTGCAGGGACAGCAATCGACCGGGAGGCGGGCCGATGACCTCATTGAGAGCGTTGCTGGCTTCGGCGGGATTTCACGGACATGGTTTGGACATCGCCGTCGCGGTAGCACGAGCGGAGTCGGGTGCGCACCCGACAGCGCACAATACGAATGCGTCCACGGGTGACAATTCTTACGGCCTTTTCCAGATCAACATGATCGGCAACCTCGGTCCCGAGCGCTTGCATCAATACGGTCTCACGTCCAATGACCAGCTTTTCGATCCGGCGACAAATGCCCGCGTCGCCTACCAGCTGTCCAACCACGGCACCAGCTGGACGCCGTGGACGACCTACACGCGCGGGCTCTACAAGAAGTATCTCGGCGAAGACGTGCAGATCGGCGGCGGGTCAACCACCTGGACCGATCCCAACGCAGGCGCGCCCACCGGTCCCGGTGACACCACACAATCGCCCGACTTCAACATCGAGAACGGGCAGTCGCTCGCCGATCTGCATGCGAGCCAGCAGCACCTGTTGCAGCAACTCGACTATGCCGCCGGTCTTGGCCCGCCTCCAGCTGACCTTCCGGCTACCGGCCACGCGAATCCGCCCACCGGCCACGCGAATCCGGACGCCCTGCACACCTTCATCGACGCCGCGGTGGCGCAGCGCGGTGACGCCTACGTCTTCGGCGCGAAGGGCGCCGGGCAGGCCGATCCCACCGCATTCGACTGCTCGGGCCTCACAAAATGGGCCGCGCACCAGGCCGGCGTCGAACTTCCCGACGGCGCTGGGTACCAATATCTTTCGCTCAAGAAGCAGGGCATGCTCATCCCAGTCGATCAGGCCATCCACACGCCGGGCGCCCTGCTGTTCCATTTCGCCAGCGAACCGCAGCCCGGAACCGGTGAGCCGGCGATCGCGCACGTTGCGATCAGCCTGGGCAACGGCATGACCATCGAGGCCGCCGATCCGCAGGATGGGGTCACCGAATTCCACGCCGCCGGCCGGTTCAACTACGCAGCGATCATCCCCGGCATCGGCACGACCGACCCGTCGTCGCACCCCTCGTTCGGGGTGGCGCAGGAGAGCTTCAACTCCGCCGGTCTGCAGCCGGGCAACGAGGACCTCTTTGCGACCCACACGATGGCAACTGACCACGCGGGCGGGTTCGGGTCCGGCATCGGCGCCCACAGCGCCACCGGTGGGGTTGATGACGGCCACGACTTCGACCACGGTGGGTGGGACGCCGGACACTGAGCGACGCCGAACACTGAGCGGAGTAAGTCGATGGCCGACAGAACATGTGAGGTCTGCGGAGAGCAGACACCGCTCGGGGTGCAGTTTTGTACCAGCTGCGGGGCGTACCTCGGCTGGGCGGAACCAGGAGTCCAAGCCGGCTCACCGCCCACCGCGCGGGTAGCCCGCGAAACCACCAGGAACGTGGCGCCGACAACTGCCGAACCAGCACTGGCAGCGACCCGAACGGCGCAGCCGACGCTCGCCGAGCACGCCCCAGACGACGTGACCGAGATCGGTGCGTCGCTGCGAAACGCAGCCGTGCGCGCCGGCGAGCGGTGCTCACGATGCGGCACGGCCAACGACGCTTCGCGCAGATTCTGCGCCAAGTGCGGCCTGTTCGTTGGGCCGCCGAGCACGACGAATCCGCCGGGTGCGGCTCCGGCGGGTCGCCCCTCGTGGCAACGCTGGCTGCACGGACGGGTGGGATCGGATCGATCGGCGCGGGCGGCGTACCGCAAGAGCCTGCCGATGCTGGTGCGGATGCGTCGCGCCATCGTGGCCCTCGTCGTCCTGGCTTCGACGTTCGGCTACCTGCATTTCGTCGGGCGCGACCCACTGACCTGGGCGCGCCACCGACTCGACACGCTGCGCGGCACACTTGTCGCGGTCAACGGTGTAACCGCAGCGCCCGATCCGCCTTCGGCGGTCTTGCGGGACTTCCCGGCCGCAGGCGCGGTAGATCAGTTCGCGAACACCGCGTGGGCGACGAACTTCGCGGGGCCCGAGCGGCCCAGCACCACGACCTGCGTCGCGTCCGCCAACCAGGGTGCGTTGTTGCTGACCGCCCCAGGACGGATCACGCTGCGCGCCGTCAGGGTGCGGGGTGGGCTGGGCGCCGGCGACCAGGACCGCCCGTTGCAGTGGCGACCGAAGGCCCTCGATCTCGGCTTCTCGGACGGCACGTGTCAACGCGTGGCGTTGCAGGATGCGCCGGGTGAGCAGGTACTCACCGTGCACACGGTACGCACGAATGTGGTGCGTGTGACGATTGTGGCCGGCTACCCGCCCCCGCCCGGAAACGGCCTGCCGCTCGCAGCCGTCGCCGACATCGCGCTGATGACCCGTCCCTCCTGAGCCGGCTCCGCACGAGCATCACGGTCCAGCCGGTTGGGTGTTCGCGCATGTCAGGTGGTCGGCCTGACACAACGAGAGCGTGGTGGTGGCTTCGCTGGCACCGAAGGGCCCGGTGTACACGGCCCAGAATGGATGGCTGATGAGGCTCCCGCGCCACACCCAGTTGGGATAGTCGCTCGTGTGCACGACGGATGCCGCGATGACAGAACTGAGACCTGCCGCGGCGGCCCTCGCCTGCGATTCGGCGTTCGGCAGGCTGTCGTCGTAGATCGTGCCGATGACCACGATGTAATCGCCTGGGTTGAACTTCGGTATCGGCGAACCTGACGGGCTAGTTGACGGCGAGTTGCTGGGCGATCCGCTGGAGGTTGATGCACCCCCGGTTGTCGTTGGTGATCCTGACCCGCCTGTCGGGCTGCTCGAAGTCGGCGGTGGTGCGGCGGTGGTCTTGCAAGCCACTTGCGAGCGTCCGCTCTGCAGCTTGCCGCGTACCGATTCGAGCGTGAAGCAGTATCTCTTCGCACGCGAGAGCGGCGGGGTCACGTAGCGGCTGAGTTGACCGTCGATCTTCGTCGTCGCCACGACTCCGGTGCCCTGCAAGGTCAGCACCTTGTACGCCTCGACGTCGCGCGCCGGGCGCCAGTTCAATCCGATGGCGCCGTTCTTTAGGGCTTGCGCCGACAAAGTGGTGGGCGGGGGCGGGGCCCCGAGATTCTCGAAGCTCGGCGCCGACTTGGGAGTCTTGAGCGCGAGCACGAGCGCACCCGCGACCGCAGCCGCAGCCAGCCCGGCGATCGCCACTGTGGCCCGCGACAGGATGGGCTTCTGCATGAGCGCGCCGGTCGCCACGGGTCGCTGCGGATCGGCGACGTGCGCCGGCGGGGGTGGCGTGGTCCGTACGCCATCCTGCTCGCCGACCACCTCGAACGGCAGGCGCACCGAGGTACCCCGCAGGAAGGGCTTGCGGGTCCGCACCGTAAGCCGTACCTGCGCGGAGCCGCCGAGTGGCAGGTTCACCTCGGTCGGTCGCAGCAGGAAACCGAGGCGCTCGTCCGGGTCGGTCGCACGCAGGCTCAGGTGCACCGGCGCATTGCCCCAGTTGGTGTAGCGCAGCACGTGATAGCCCCGCCACCGCCCGGACGACGTCATCGGAGTGATCGTGGACTGCAGCCCGAAGACCCGTCCGACCTCAAGGTCACCCTCGGCAACGGCAGAAACGTCTGACGTTACCGTCGACGTGACGCGCACCCCGAACGGGAACCGACCGCTGGCCGACGTCCCCCCGTCCGGCACGGCGAAGACGACGGCTGCGGTGCCGGTCTCCTTCGGGAACACGCGTAACTCAGCGGGATGGACCTCGGCCCAGCTCGGCGGACCCTGGTCGGGACGCTCGCCGAGTATCTCCAGACGGTAGCCTTCGACAATCGAGCCGGGATTGCGCACGGTCACCTGCGCGTGCACCTGACCGCCGGGTTCGACGTTGTGTTCGGCCGGTTCGATGCTGACGACGGGATCGGTCACGTCCACCCTTCTCGGTCACATTGGTTCGCTCACTTCGTTCATTTCACGTACTGGCCGCGGAGCCTGCCGCGACGATCTCGACACGGTAAGCCACGTGCGCCGGTACCCAGGACGCGACGAGATTCTCGATGCGGTCAACGTCAATCCGTCCAGGGTCGGGGACGGCGAGCCGAACCACAACCCGGTTGCCGGGCTCGCCGGGTAGCGGCGTCCCCGGCGTCGCCGACCATTCGCTGCCACCTGTCTCGGCGATTTGCGGATCGACGCCGACCTGGGTCCGGATAGCCTCACGTAACCCCTCGGCGGTGCCGCGCCAGCGCAGCAGCTCAACGGCCTGGCGCACGAGTCGGCGCTGACCGTCGACCGCCTGCCCGGACTCGAGAGTCACCCCGATCCAGCCGGCCAGCCACGACAGCATGTCCGCTGGCGTCGTACCGGGGTCGAGATAGGCGGGAAAGCTGTCCAGAGTGAGGACGACCGGGGCGAGGCCGTCGTCGAGCCCGGCGCACAGATTGTGGACGAACGTCTCGTACTGATAGACGCCCGGCAGCCGCTCGCTCACTGAGTGCGGGTTGCTGTGCCCCTTCATCAGCCCCCTCACGGCCGAGCCTCGCTCATGCTTGCACCCGCACCTGGTGCTGGTAGGAGTGCACGAGCTGGGTGGGTCCGAGGTCGAGCCGGTCGACGCGGGGGCCGTGCTGACCAGCCACGCCGCCCGCCTCGGCGGGGAACAGTTGCACGGTGAGCTCACGGGACATGTCCACTCCGGACAGGCGAGCCAGCACGGCGGCGACCTCGTGCGCTTGCACCGAACGCCCGAAAGGCCAGCCAGTGCCGTCCGGGCCGCCGACGAGTGGGTGGAACAGATGGTGCACCGCAGAGAGCACGTCGTCGCGAACGGCATCCGGTCGGAACCCGGGACGCGCGTGTGCGCTCACCACCACTGTCAACCAGCGGTAGCCCGGCGGCTCCACGATCAGCCGGGTACCGATGAGGCGGCGTTCGTCGAGATAGGCGGTGATGCGCGCCAGCGTCTCCAACGGCGGGTCGAGCTCGCGCCGGTCGATGCGCCCGAGCGGATCCTCTGGCAGATGCGGGACGACCAACAGGCGAACGCCACCACTCGCGCCGGCGTCGGCCACCTCGGTGCAATACACCCGAGCCGCGTCGGGTGCGACCTCGCGAGCGAATTCCTCGAAGTCCTCACGGGTCACCGCACGGCCGCGGGAGCGCAACAGCATCGGGCCCCGCACTTTGGCGTCGTCCAGTGATTCGGCGTCCGCGCCGCCGACCGCCGGGGCCCGGTTGACTACGCTCGACACGTAGGGCGTGCTCGTCTTCAGCACGCGAACCTGGCCGCGGGCGACATTCCCGCGCCGGCCCCCACCGGTGCGGTAGCCGGCGACGCGCAGTCGCGCGCCAGCGGGTGGAATCGCCCCGTACTGCCTCACTCCCCCGTCGGCTTCGCGCACGACCGGTCCGAATTCCAGCTCGCCGGTGACGGCGTCGAGCCGGAAGTTCTTGCTGCCGGCGTCGAGGCCCGCGAAGGCGTCCACCGCGGTCCACTCCTCGACGACCTCGTCGTCGCCGACCCGGCTGACGACATCGAGGACGACCGGACCCTCGGATAGCAGTACTGGTCGCCGGTGCAGCCGGAACCGTTGTGACGGCGTGCCGTCCGACCTATCCAGCTCCTCGTTCTCGACGACCTCGGCATGCACCGTGTCTGCGGTTCCGCCGATCGTGAAGGCCGAGATCTTGTTGATGTGGGGGGACGTTCGGTATTCCTGCTGCTCGTCGGTGGGCGGGACCAGCCGGCACCGCACCCAACCGGCCCGCTTGCGCGCCAATACCGACGTCTGGTGCCCGCGAGGGACGTGCAGCACGACCGAGCCGGTCTTGTTCAGCCCGCCGGTGTCGTCGCGTTCGAGTTCGCACGGCGTCCACGACGCGCCCGTCCAGGCTTCCCAGACGATCGGCGCCTTGCCCGGATCGATGCCGACACCCGAGACCTGGCAGTCCATCCGCAGCGTGACGGCGCAGCACGGGACCGCATCGGACAACCCGACCAACAGCGCATCACCGGCGACCGGCGGGTCGCCGAAGCAGTCGAAGCCCCGCGCGTCCAGGGCTTCGGTGCGCTCAATGGGTTGCTCGCCGGACGCCACCGACGCGGCAAACGCCTGCGAGCACGGCACGACGTCCAATCGCTCGGAGGTCGTGAACACGACCGGCGTCTCGATATCGGTGCGCGGTGTCGCGACCTCACTGCCTTCGCGTATTACTACCGTCTGTGGCTGCGGTGCCGACAGCCAGAAGGTCACCGAGCCGCGAGCTGCGGCAGGGGGTCGCAGCTGAACGCCGATCAACTCGAGGAACTTCACGTAGTGCCGGTCAGGGACGCGGTTGAGGCGGTAGATCAGCTGATCCACCATCTGGGCGTACGCCTCGATCAGGGTCACGCCGGGATCGGACACGTTGTGGTCGCTCCACTGCGGGCAGCGTTGCTGCACGAGGCGTTTCGCGTCGTCGACGAGATCCTGGAAGTGCCGGTCGTCGAGATCGGGGGCGGGCAGCACCATGTCAGCGCGCCGCCTCGATCGCGGGAGCGCGGACCGCGCTGTCGAGCGCGTCGGGCTCGGTCGGGATCACGTAGAACGGGAAGACCAGGTTGCGTACGTCGTTGGTAGAGCGAATGACGTAGCGGACGTCGACGTAGAGCCTGCCGAGATCGCTCGCGTCGAAACTGACCGTAACGTCCTCGACATCGATGCGCGGCTCCCATCGGTCCAGTGCCCGACGCACCTCATAGGCGATCATCCCCGAGGTGCTGGCATTGGCCGGACCGAAGACGTAGTCCGAAACCCGGCAGCCGAACTCCGGGCGCATCGGCCGCTCGCCAGGCGAGGTCTGCAGGACGAGGCTGATCGCCTGCTCGATCTCGCGCTCCCTCACGGCCAGGGCGATGCCGCCCGTCGCGTCCGTCGTGACGGGGAAAGCCCAGCCGGCCCCGACGAAGTCGGGCTGCCCGCTCATCCGCCGATCAGCACGGTCGGTGCGCCCATCAGGATCGGTGCGCCACACGCGGCCAGGTCACCGATGCGCGCCGCCGGCATGCCACCGATCAACACGGTGGGGCAGCCCGGCGGCACGATGGCCGTCGGGGGGTGGACGGCAGGAGGTGGGAACGAGCAGATGTGCGGCGTCCCCACGGTCGCGGCGGGCAGTCCGCCGATCAGCACGGTCGGGACGCCAGGCGGCCCGATGACACCGGGATGGCCGGTGGCATCGCCGACCCGGGCGGCTGGTGGCACGTCCTCACCTCGTTTCGTTGTGATGGATCAGTTGATTTTGACGAGCGCGGCCGACACGGTGCACATCGCGCCGCCGGAAATCGTCGTCTGGGAACTGCCCTGCAGCGAAGCGGAAGTGCCCTTCAGGCTCAGCTCCGCACCCGTCTGCACGGACACCGCCCCGCCGCCGCCGTCGATGCTGACGCCGCTCTGCGCCGACAGCGAGATCTGGCTGCCCTTGAGTTCGAGCTTTGCCGAGCCGGCGTCGACGACGATCCCGTTTTTGCCCTCGACGGTGACCGTCCCGTCGCTGTGCACTGTCACAGACGTCCCCACGGCGTCGAGCACCAGGCGGAGCTTGCCGTCGCCGGTGGTCACGGAGACGCCTTCGGCGCTGCCGTCCCGGTCAAGCAGATCGATGCGATGGCCGCGCCGCGAGACGAGCGAACGACGGTTCACCTGTCCTGATCCTGAGTCGATCAGATCGATCGCCCCGGCCTGCGGGGTGTCGACGCCGTTGAACAGCCCGCCGAGAACATACGGCCGCCGAACGTCGCCCCGCTCGAACGCGACGAGGACCTCGTCGCCCACTTCCGGGACGATCATCGCGCCGCGGTCCTTACCGGCGCCCGATTGCACGGTGCGCGCCCAGTCGCTGACGTAAGTGTCCGACAGCCAGGGAAAGGCGAGCTTGACGCGGCCCTGCGCCTGCGGATCGTGCGCGTCGCTGACCAAACCGATGACGACATCGGGGCCCGTCCGCCCGCCGGCGCCACCGCTTGTCAGCCCATACAGGCTGCGTTCCTGCCGCCCGGTCACCGCGAAAGACGTGGTGTAGCCCGTTTCGGTGTCGTAGCGGTGCCGTGAGGTCGTGATCGTGTATTTGCCATCGAACGGTGCACCGAGATTGTCGATCGAGATTGCAGCGCCGGCACGCACCTTCGGATTGCCGCGTGCCACGCCTTCGAATTCCGCGAAGGCGCCGGCGATCTGGTCAGCCAGCGCCGCTGCCGCTGAATCGACCTCGGCCTGGGTGCGGAACGGGACGTCGGTTGCGACATAGGTCGGATCGCCGAAGGCGTGCGCCAGGTCTGCCGGAGTCGTGCCCGCGAGTTGGGCGGTCGTCGTCGTGGCGGGATGGGTCGAGATCAGCGCCTTCTTGCTGGCGACGTCCCACCCGCGCACTTCCACCTGCTTGACTTGCTCGGTGGACGTGACAACCGCGCGGAAGCGGAGCAGATCGCGACCTTGCTGCAGCACCAGGGGATTCGACATCGTCGACCCACTCGCATTCGGGGCGTCCGCCGCCCGCGGCGGCTTTCGGAAGTCGAGCGCACCGTCGTGCACTGCAATCTCGAAGCCGACCTCGAGGGCTAGCCCGTCGACAAATTCCCAGTCGGTGACCCCCGCCTGGGACAGGTGGTCGAACACCGTGCTGGTCGGCTCCACGGTGCCGACCTGTAGACCGGCCCGTCGCGCAACCGTCGTGACGACGTCCGATGCGGTCACCTGGGTGTACGTCGCCGTCCGCCGACCGCGGAAGAGCCGATGCGCGTGGTCATAGCCACGTACCACCGTGAAAGTGCCGACCGAGTCGAATTCGGCTTCGAGCGCGGTGACCTCACCCTTGATCAGCCGCTCTGGCGTCTGACTGTTCGCGGTCATCACCGACACTGACACGACCGAACCGACCTTGATCCCCGACTTCGACAGCACACCACGGTCGGAGTCGCGAAAGCGCAGCATAAACAGATCGGGCAGCCGCAGGCTGTCGTCGACGATCGCGCTTTCAAGCAACCCCTCGAGGTCTGCCGGCAGCGCCGTGCCGTCGACGTCAACGAGAAATGAACTGCTGACAGGCATGGATCATCGGCTCCCGACTAGTTCTTCGGGCGGCGGGAGAAGCAGCACCGTCCCTTCGGAAACGCGCAGCGGGTCGTCGATCGCGTTGTAGCTTGCCAGCGGCCGCCACATCGTCGCGTCCCCGTACTCGCCGTACGCCACGGACGCCAGGCTGTCCCCCGAGACCAGAATGTGCGAACGCCGCGCGGCGAACGAGCCCGACGTCGGGTTCGGCTTCGGTGCCCCCGGCGGCATCTCCTCCATCGCCACCGAGCACACGGCGCGGATCGGGGTCCCCTCGGAGGAGAACAGCGTGTACTTCGCGCTGACCTGGGTGAGGAACCCGGGGAAACTTGTGGTCCGTCCCCAATGGAAGATCACCAGCGGCGGCAGCGCCTTCTTCTTGCCGGACGTGGGCACGCAGCAGCTGAACAACTTCTCGACCGCGGCCACGACTCCGCCGGCATTCTTGGCGGTCGCGTCGAAGAACACCTCGACGGTGAGCTTGCACGGGTCCGCCCCGTTGAACTCGGGTGGCCCGGCGGTTTTGGATCCCTTGGCCGGCTTGCGTTCCCACTTCGCTCCCTTCTGGATCGAGAGCTCCTTCGGGTTGAACTGGAACGGGATGCTCCCGCGGGAAGCGCCGATGTCGGCGCCGCCGTTGTCTCGCGGCGTCGCTTCGTACATGTCGATCGACGCCTTCTCCAACTGCTGTCGTGCGCCCCCTCCGCCGGCGGACGGAGCGGCGAGCTGGCCGGACGGCGCGTTCTGCAGGGCGACGACGGTGGTCATGGCCCACCCGGCGGCACGAAACCGTGATGGGCGATCTCGATGGTCTCGGTGGCAACCTTCGGCGAGTCCAGGTTCAGCGCCGGACCGCTCCAGCGCACGGGCACGACGCCGAGGAGCCCCCAGCGGGCGACGATCGTCCCGTCAAGGGTCATCGCAGCGATCGTCGCCGTCTTCGGCTCGACGCCGTTGATCATGCTCGCGAACCACTGCCCGATCTTCACCGTCTGCTTGCCAAGCGGTCGCGAGAGCTTGATGTTGGGATACTTCAAGCGGGACGGCAGTTGCCACACCATGCCGTTGTTGCCGCCCTCCTCGCGAGTCTCGAGCACGACTTCGATGCCGAGGCCCTCGCAGCTGTTGAACGTGCCGAGACTGTCGTCGTCGATGCTCACCGCGAAGCAGACGGTGACCGCAGGGTCCTGATCGCCCGGCGCGGTCATGAGCGAGCCCCGCGAGCGACTGACCAGGGGGCATGGCCTTCGGCGGCCGGAGCGCAGCGACGGGCGGTCATGAGTGAGCTCCGCGAGCGAATGACCAGGGGGCATGGCCTTCGGCGACCGGAGCGCAGCGACGGGCCGTCATGAGCGACGCAGATCTGTGACCAGGCCGGCGCGTTCCCGGTCGAGACGGAGCTCGGCCTTGAGCCGAGCGGCGAGCGGATCGTAGAGGCGGCGCGCTAAGGCTTCGATGTTCGGCGCAGCACCAGCCAGGGCCGGTGCGGTTACCGCGGTAGGCCCGACCGGTGGCGGTGCGTCAGTCGACGTCGGCGCGGGAACCTCAGCTGAACTGCCATGATCGGCGCTCGCACTCGCATCCTCGCGTTGTACGAACGTCGCGTCGGCGCTCAGCGTGGACGGCGAGTTGAACACCACCGAGCCGTCGGCAACTCGTTGCGCGACACCGGTTGCGACGGCGTAGGAACCGGCATCGGGCGCGTCCGCGACCCACGGATCTGGTGCGCCGAGACGCATCGGCTGCTGATCGGCGTCCGGCACCCAGGCCGGCGCGACGTCCGCTGCGCTTTGCGACACAGGCCTCGTGATCGGCTGTGGCGTCGTCGGTTGGGTTAAGCCTCGCGCAATGACGGGCGTCGTGGAGAGCACAGGCGAAGCACCGACTTGTCGCTGGACGAGCGGCTTCCCCGTCTCGTCATGCTCGGGACTCAACAGCCCGTCGCGCGCCGTGGGGAACACGGGCGTCGAAGCATGCCGGGGCGAGGTCGAGCTCCCTGCAGCTGCGCGCTGCACCACCTCGACCGGAACATTGCCGGTCGCCTGGTCTACCGCGAGGCTCGGCTGGATCGTCTCGATCCCGACGTCGCGCAGCACCGGCTCAGCCGCGGCGCTGCGGTGAGCTGGAGCGTCACCGCCGTCACGTTCCGGCCGCTCGACATCGACGCTGCGGCGCACTGGCATGCCTAGTCCGGGTCGAATCGGCTCGACTCCGACATCGCGCTGCACCCAGTCGACCACGCGGTTTCGTTGCACGGCGTCCGGCGGCCGCTCTCCCGCGCTTCGCGGGGGCGCTTGCGCGCTACTCTGCTCTACGTGCATCGGCGCCGGTCGGGTAGCCGACGCGCTGCCGGCGGCGTCGCTCGACGGCGCACCCGCGGCGCGCTGAAGCGGGTTCGCCTCGTACCGCGCGGCGGCCCACTCGCTCACTGACACGCTGTCGGCGACCGACACAGTCGGGGATCCGTACTCGAGCGGCGCACCGAGGCCTAGCCGGCGCTGCGCGGGCACCGAGTGATCCGCCGGTTCATTCGTCACGTGGGGCGGCGCCGCGGCAACATCGCGCTGCAGCGCAGGCAGGGCGGTCGCGCTGCTGCCAGATGGATACGGCACAGCCGGCGGGGCGGGCATCGCGACCGCGATTGCCGCATACGGGCCATCGGCTCGGCTCGGTACATCCGGGGCGTGGGCCCGGCTCGGGGCAGGTGGCTCCTCCTGCGAATCGAGTGTCGGGGCACTGTCGGGCACCGTGACCTGCGCGGACGAAGCCGCCAGGACAGGGGAAGCAACCCAGGACGGATCCACAAGACCGTCCTGCGGCGACGTGGAGTCCGGCGAATCCATCGAGCGGGAGACAACCGGCAACTCGCGCAACAACGGCTCGGGATCGGGCGCGGCGATCAAGGATCGCTGGACGACAGACCCAGCGACGGCGGCCCGTCCGGCGACGGCGGCTTGCAAGGGGATACGTTCGAAAGTGGCATGCAGTCGGTGCTCGGGCGACGGCGGTCCCGCGCCGGGTGCGGGCGATTGATTCGTGATGTCGAACGCGCGCGCAACGGTCGGCCCGCCGATCGCAGTGTCCGCAGCGAGTGGCGCCACAGTCGCGGTGGGGAGCGGCGCGGTCGCAACACCAGGGTCGGCTATCGGCGCGAACGCGGGACCGACGGTAGCGCCAGGCACCCCCGGAACGGCGGGCTGCCCGCTAGGTTCCAAGCCCTCCACGGTCTGGTGTCCCACCTCCGGATCGAACGGCTGATGCAGGCGCCGTTCGGACGTCGCGACGTCATCCAATGCACGGTCACCCACGTCCACAGCGCGTGAGATCACCGGAGCCGGTAGCAGGCGAGGCGCCCACCGACGGACGAACGACGGAGTTCGCTGCGCTACCTGCTCCACGGGCGACGGGGTGGGAGTGACGAGCCCTCCGATGCGTCCGCTGGGACCGTCCGGATCGACGATATGCGCGAGCGGCCGCAGAAACCTCGGATCGTCGTGCGCACTCAGCGATTGCACGAACGGCTCTCTCGGCGCCACGGGTGCGATCGGCACGACGACCCGTTGGATGCTCGCCACGGCGGTCCAGCCCGCCTCGACCGGCCGCGCACCCATTCCCCGCGCGGGCTCGGAATGTGTGGACTGCCTGGTCCGGAGGCGCACATCCTCACCGCCCGCGCGCTGGTCGCGCGTTGAGACGACTGATCTCCGCGACGTAGCGGCGTCGCTCAGGGTGCTCAAGGTCGAGCAGCTCGGTCAGCGGCCAGTGGAAGTGATAGGCGACGTACGCGATCTCCTCATACAGCCGGTCGCTCGCGTACGTCACGATTCCCCCAGGCGCCCACCTGCGGCAACGTCCACGGCGAAATCGTGTTCACACGACGGGCAGTGCACCGTGGCCCGGGTATGCCCTTCCTGATTGACCCGGCGATACATGTCCTGCAAAAACGCCAGATCCGAGGCGAACAGATCCTCGACGACGCCGACGTGGACGTCGTTGACGGTCCCGATCCTGGTGATCACGCGAGCCAACAAGACGACAGTCAGGTAGGCGCTGTTTTCCCGCACCCTGTCGTCACGCAACGGGACGAGCTCGTCACGCGCGGTGGCCAGGCGCATCAGGCCGTCGCGGTGCACCGTTCCGGACGAGTCGACATAGCCGCGCGGCAGCGCGAACGGGAACTCGGTGCGCAGCGGAACCGGCTCGGCGGCGAAAGACGCAGCCTCGGGTCGATCGAGCAATGCCGGCGCGCTGGTCGAGCGCCGCATCACTCTGCCTCGAGCAGCTCAGCGGTAACGACGAGCTTCTCGGTCAACACGCTGGTGTCGCCGGCTTTCATCGAAGAGATTTCCAGGCTCTTGGGCCACGCGTTGCTCATTTTGTAGCGTTTGATCGCGCTGCCCTCGAAGTCGTAGACGGTGACCGCGGCGTTCTTTCGCGCGTCCGCCATCTTGCCGAACCTCGCGTCTTTGATCCACTTGTCGAAGCTGTTGTCGGCCGTGAGACCGCGGGTGAGCGTGACCTCGACCCGCAGCTTGCCGCGGCCTGGGAGGGCCTTGACGATGTACTTGCCATCGGCGGTCTGTTCCTTGAGTTCGATCACGTCCTGCTCCATCTTCAGGCCGGAGACTTCCATGATCTGTTTGATGGCAACGCCATCGACTTCCAGGCCGAAGCTGTTCGCCGCAGCGCTATCGAGATCGGGTAAGGCCATGGTGGTCTCCTATTCGGTGATGAGGCTGGTGCCGCCCGAGAACTGGGCGAGTCGGAAGATCACGAATTCTGCGGGCTTCACCGGCGCGACGCCGATCATGCAGAGCACCTGACCGGCGTCGATCGCTTCGGCCGGATTCGTTTCGCGGTCGCACTTGACGAAGTACGCCTCGTCTGGCGTCAGCCCGAACAACGCTCCTTTGCGCCACTCCATGGCAAGGAACGCACTGATGGTCCGTCGGATCTTCGCCCAGAGCGCATCGTCGTTGGGTTCGAACACCACCCAGTTGGTGCCGCCGAGGATGGATTCCTCGAGGTAGTTGAAATACCGCCTTACGTTGAGGTATCGCCAGGCACTGTCGGATGACAGGGTGCGTGCTCCCCAGACCCGGATGCCGCGCCCGGGGAAGGCACGGATGCAGTTGATACCGACCGGGTTGAGCAGATCGTGTTCCTTGCGGGTGATCTGCATCTCCAGCGAGACGGCTCCGCGCACAACCTCATTCGCGGGTGCCTTGTGCACGCCGCGGGTGTCGTCGTTGCGACCCCAGATGCCGGCCATGTAACCGCTGGGTGGCAGCAAGATCTGCTCGCCGCTGGCCAGGTCGAGTGTGGAGATCCACGGCCAGTAAAGCGAAGCGTACTGCGAGTCGTACCCCGCCTTGTCCTGGCGCCATTCCTTGACCTGCTGAGCGTTCAGGCCGGGAGGCGGGTCGAGGATCGCCATCCGGTCGCCCATCAGCTCGCAATGCGCGATCATCGCAAGCTGCACGGACTGCACGGTCTCGAGGTTGATGGCACCCTGCTGGTAGGCGCTCATCAAGTCCGGAACGCACACCATCGTGATCTCGTCGATCGCCTCGAGTCCCTGGACGCCGGTGCGATCGGCCACCTCACCGATGTAGTCGTCAGCAGCGAGCCGCGGCGAGGGCAGCGATTCGGGCGGCGGCGGCGTGGTGAGGGTGGCGAGTTCGCCGACGTCCGGCTTTTCCAGTGCCGTGCCCTGCGTGCGCACTTCTTCTATCTTGATCAGCTTGGACGCGCTGGTGACCATCGAGGTGAGGTTCTGCTTGCCTCGGCCGACGACGGCGCGATCGAACTCCTCGACGACCTGACCGCCGCGCTTCACGAGCAGCTTGAACATCTCATCAGTGGGCGATTCACCACCGGGCTCCACGATCTCCACCTGGATATCGCCGTCCGACGCTGCGGCATCAAGTGCCAATATCCGGTATCCGCGCAACATTGCCTGCGCGACCCCGGGCCCGGCGTTGCGCGCCTCATCGTCCTCGCCGATCCGGACGACGTAGCAATTGCCGCCACCATTCATGAAATACCCGTACACCGAATGCGCCAGGAATGAGCCGGGAACGAAGCCGCCGAACCGGGAACTGAACTGCATCCAATTGCTGATCAGCGTCGGCGTGTTGAACGGACCCGCCTCGGCCAATCCGATGAACGCTGCGACAGCGGTGCCGACACCCTGGATCGGGCGCGACCCGGAGTCGACTTCCTCGACGTACACCCCTGGGGAGTAGTACTCCGGCATGCTGCCTCCTCGATCGGCGATGGTGTCCACGATCCTGTGACATGACGGCCTGCCGTGGCTTTACCGTTCGGACGCGAGCGGGTGCAAATCTGCGTGCCTGAAAGGGCAGCAGCAACTCGCGCCTCTTTCTCTGCCTCTTCGGGCAAAGCCATCGGCCCCAAAGACTGCGCGGCGACCGTGTCAGGTATGGGAACCGGTGAAGATACTTACCCGGTGCTGCCGCCCGCTGCACCGCCAGCCTCTGCAATGTGCTTTCGCGAGCGCGGTCGTCACCGATGACCGATTGGGATCGCGGGCGGACCAACGATCCGAGTCCGAGGGCGGCGCGCCAGACGGGCTCGTCCGCCGGAGGGCGACCGCTGGCCGTCCGCAGCATCTTGCGACTGCAGGCCAGCGCCGGCAACGCCGCGGTGGCACGCGCTCTCGCCCGAGCGCGCCCGGCCCGGGTCGGGGGGCGGCAGGTATCCGTGCAGCGGTTCGCGATTCCGCCACCGGCGCCCGCCCCATCCGCACCTACGGAGGATGCAGGCTTTCGCGACGTGACCGGGCAGGTCCGCGCGGCCGAGCATGCGTTCCGGGCACACCCACCTGCAAGCCGTGAGGCACGCGCAGCACAGGCAGCCGCCCGGCCGCCGGTGGGGGACAAGCAGGCGCACGCGAACACGGCCCAGGCAGGCGCGATGGCTGCCGCGAAGGCAAGCGCGTTCGACAAGGCCGCCTTCATCGATGCGGTTACCCGGCACGTAGCGTTCGGCGCGCCGAAGACCGCTGAGGAGGCCGACGGGCTCGCCACCTCCGGCAACGCGGTCACCATCCCGGCCGCCGTCATCGGCGAGGTGACTACGAGCAAGGACGCCGCCGCGAAGCCGCTCACCGATGCCACCGCCGCGAGCCCGGACACGAGCAAGACCATCGAGAAGTCGGTGCACGAGTTACCTCCGCAACCCGACGCGCCCGCACCCGCCGTCGACGCCGAGCGGGCGGTCCCGTCGCCTGCCCCGGCCGCGCAGACCGATTTCAGCGCCGGGTCCGCCGACCTCGCGCAGCAGATGGGCGGCCACGACATCACTGACGAGCAGCTTGCCGAGGCTAACGAGCCCCAGTTCAGTGCGGCCCTCGCAGCGAAGCAGAAGCAGGGCGAGCACGCCGCGCGCGCGCCGGGCGAGGTGCGCCAGCACGAGGCTACCCAACTGAATGCGGCGCGCGACGGGGCGCGCGCGTTGGCGCAGGCCTCGGTCGCGTCGATGGGGGCGCGTACGCAGCGTTCTGCGGCGGGCCGCACGGCCCGCCAACTCACCGCCAAGTCGTCGGACGAGTCAGCACGCGCCGACGTCGCCACGCACGTGAACGACGTCTTTGGCAAGACCAAGTCCGATGTCGACGCGATTCTGCGCCAGCTCGGCGACACCGTTCCGAAGGTGTTCGACGGCCTGGAAACCATTGCTCGTGTCAACTTCACCTTCGAGTACAGGGGGCGACTGGAGGCATACAAGGACGAACGGCACTCAGGTTGGTTCGGCTGGGCGCGCGCGATCGACGACGCGGCCACCGGCCTGCCGAAAGAGGTCGAGGACATCTACAACGGCGCCAAAGCACACTACCTGCAAGCGATGCAGAAGGCAATCTCCGACATCGCTGACTTCGTCGCACGTGAGCTCACCCGCGCCAAGCAGCGGATTGAGTCCGGACGCGCGGAGATCGCAACGTATCTGGGCGGGCTCAAGCCTGCGCTGCGCGAAATCGGCGCCGAGGCTGCGACCGACATCGGCGAGCAGTTCGACGAGCTCGAGACATCCGGCGCGAACACTACGACGGATCTCGCAGCCGAGCTGGCCGAACGTTATGTTGAGTGCACAACGGCCGTGACCGCCGAGATTTCCCAGGCACAGCAGGAAGATCAAGGACTGCTGGCCGATGCCTACGATTTCGCTGCAGGCGTGTGGAACACCGTCGACCAGCTCAAGGACCTGCTCCTCGAGGTGCTCAGCCGGTGGGTACATGCCGTGACGTCGATCATCAGGCACCCCATCCGGTTCTTTGAAAGCTTCGTCAAGTCGGTCGGCCAAGGCGTGTCCGACTTCGTCGCGGACCTCGGCAGCGAGCTCCGCGAGGGCTTGATGACCTGGCTGTTCGGCAAACTGCCGGGAAATCTGGAACTGCCCGACGAGCTCGATGCCCGCGGGCTGATCAAGCTCGTACTCAGCCTGCTCGGGCTGACCTGGGAGCAGATCAAGCAAGAAATCCTCGGCTTCGTGCCTGAGCCGGTGCGCGCCCTCGTGCTCGAATCGGTGCAGGCGCTCGCAGCGGCGGGCCCGGCGGGGCTCGTCGAGCGGGTCGTGCAACGTGCGGGCGATGTCGTCGACGCGGCGCGGGTCAAGATGTGGGACTACGTCGAGTCGACGATCATCGGCGCCGGCATTGACAAGCTGAAGATTCTGCTCGGGCCGGTATCGGCATTCGTCGAGGCGTGCAAGCTGATCTATCGCGCATTCAAGTGGCTGGCCGACAATCTCACCCGGCTGAAGTCCCTAGTCGAGTTGGTGTTCGACACTGTCGACTCGATCGCGAACGCGGAGACGGACGAGGCCGTGCCCGGTGTCGCGGAGAAGGTGAAGACCGGTCTGAGCGCGACGATCCCGGTGCTCATCGACGGCCTGGCCGAGATGCTGGGGCTTGGCGACGTCGTTGCGCGGATCCACTCGATGCTCGACGTGGTCAAGCGCCCGATCAAGGCGGTGAAGGACAAGATCGTCCGAACCGCCGTCAAGTACGGCAGGGGCCTCGCCCGCAAGCTCATGCCGCGCACGGCGCGCAAGGCCGGTCGCACCGGCCCGGACAATCGCACCGCGTCGGAGAAGGGGCGCGCCGTACATTCTGCTCGGCTGGCTGTCGAAGCGGCCATGAAGGCGTCTGGTGCAACGCTGCAGAGCGTGCGCGCTGCGATTCCAGGTATCCGGGCGCGCCACACCGTGTCGACGATCGAGCTGCTGTCCGACGACGGTCGCCGATATCACGCCGACGTAAAACTCAACCCCGAGGAGCTGACCGATACTGTGGCCTTGACGGCTAGCGAAATCCCGAAGAAGCGTTATCTGCCGAAATACCTGCTGCAGAAGAAGCGGGTGAGAACGCGCCTGTACATCTCAGGCGGCGCATGGCAGACCATTCGGCAGATGGTGGTTCGCCACGCGGTGGACCACTTCATGCCGCTGGTCGATCTAATCGCGCATGGCTTCCTCTCGCGGGCAGAGGCGCGGGCCGAGATCGCGAAAAACGTGCAAGCCGGTCTGCTGCCAAGGAGCGCCATCGCAGCTTACGAGCGACGCCGATTTAACGCACGTTTCGTGGAGTCGATCCCTTATCACGTCGACCACGTCAGATCGATAGCAGAACACTGGGTCGACAGGGGTTACACGACGTCCGATGCCGCGCGCCGAGGCCATGCGTCCGCCGTGGACAACCTGGCCTGGGTGACGCGGGAATTCAACCTGGAGAAGGGTTCGCGGGGCGAGGACGACGACAGGCCGAAATACGGCGAACGCAACTACGTCACCGAGGAATTCACGAGCGCCCAAGAAAGTGCGGATCGTAAGCGCATTGCGGGGCGTCCGTATCTCGATGAGAACGGCCGCCCCCTCGCCTGACGCTCGTATTATCACGTTTCGCACCGGGTACTCGAGTCTGGTCCTCGGGCATACCAGCTACGTCGCCGCCAACCTGATCATCTCGATCCGTACCCGCTCGACCAATCGAGACTTACGACGTCACACCGTGGCGTCGTTAGGCCGCCCGCCGTTGCACGTCGGGGTCGTCGCCCGATCCCGCCAGAGCGAATCGGGCAGCGCCAAGCGACGCAGGACGGTACTCGCAGTGATGATGAACACACACGGGCGCGGGGCAGCGCCGCACGGGCGGTAACCTATTCGGTCGTCTCTTCCTCTTCCTCCTCGCGCTGCATGAACATGCCTTGCGCCGTGGGCTCCTCTTCTTCCTCCTCGGGCGCTTCCTCGCGTTGCACGGCGACCTCGCCGGTCGCGGTTGCGTCGCGCTGTACCGGCGCGGTGGCGGGCTGCGACATCACCCGCTCCGCATTCGCCGACGCCTCGCGTTCGAAGCGGTCGGACGGGTCGCTCACCCGGATCCCGCCGGCGGTCGGCGTTCCGTCCACCGCGCCCTGACGTTGCTGGACGACGTGCGTCAGCTCGTGCGCGAGCATCGTCTTGCCGCCGGCGCTGGACGGGTCGTACATATCTCGCTGGAACACGACGCTCGACCCGACGGTGTAGGCGTGCGCGTTGACCGACTTCGCCGAATCGTGCGCCGCGCTGTCGCTATGCACTCGAACGTCGCCGAAGTCGTGGCCGAGACGCTGTTCCATCTCGCCACGGACGTCGGACGCCAGCGGTTGCCCACCGCCTGACCCGACGACCTCATGCACCGGAGAGCGGTCCTCGTCGAGTGCGGCGACCACTCCCGCATTGCCGACGGCCCGCTGCAGACCGAGCACCGCGCCCGGATCGAGGACGTCACCTCGCCCCTGAGCCGCCGCGCGGAGCTGAAGGTTGCTCGGCCCTTCGTCGAGGCGCGCCGCCTTCGGGCGCAGCTCGGCAGATTCGCTGTCGTGGTCGTGAGTGCGCATAGCTCAACCCCTCGCTCGAGACCATCGTCTCACCGTCGTCCACTCGCGAACAGCCCGTGATCGTGCACATCCGCCTAGATTTGGGTGCCCGATCGGGCATCTCAGCGGGCTGTCCACACCGGCGTGTCCGGCGTGATTCCGGGCGGCGGCGAGAACATCGCATGCGGTTTCCCGGTGCCGTCCGCGTTCACTACCCACACTTGGGTGCGGCCGGTCGGCCCGTACTTGTAGGCGATCTGGGTGCCGTCTGGAGACCAGCTGGGGTCCTGTTCGTCTTGCACGCTGAACGTCAATCGGGTGACCGTCTTCGCCCGCACGTCGTAGACGCCGATGTCGGCGTTGCCGTTCAGCGTGCGGCGAAACGCGATGAAGCGCCCGTCCGGTGACCACGCCGGATCGTTGTCCTTCGCGCTGCCAGCGGTAAGACCTAAAGGTGAACCTCCGGATGTCGCCACCTCGGCGAGCCGCGTGTCACGGGCGGCGCCGGGCACCCGCTGCCAGAACGCCACCGTGCGGCCGTCCGTGGAGAACGTCGGGTCGCCCACGTCTCCGCGTACCAGCAGCCTGCCGAGCCGCCCGGACAAACTGGCCAGATAGATTGCGACATCGCCGGTGCCGAGATAACACTGCGCCGCCAATTCCGTGCCGTTAGGGCTGAAGGCCGGGCGTCGAGCAGACGGGCATCTCGAGTCGTTCGTGACCGGCAGCTCCCGATCATTCGTGCCGTCGGCGTTCAGCAGACGTACGGTGGAATTTCTCGGATCCCTGCCCACGGTGCGGACATACGCGAACACGGTTCGGTTGTGGGACATCGCCGGCAGACCGTCGTCGTGCTTGCCGTCGGTGAGTGGACGCGCCGCGGTTCCGTCAGCTTTCACTGACCAAATCTGGCTCAGCGGACCCGCCTGCCGGGGGATAAGCAACACGTCGGGCGCAAACGCAGTGACTGCGGGCCGCGTAGTCGATGAAGCCGGCGAGGACGGGGAGGGCGATGACGGCGGCGGCGACGTGCTGCTGGTCGTCTGTGCGGGGCCGCCAGCACCGTTCGGCCACGCCGCGTACGCCACCGCACCTCCGGCGACGACGACCGTGGCTGCCGCGGCAAGCAGCGCGCCGCGCCGCGAGCGAAGGGCGCTCCCGTTGCCATCGGTCCAGGAGGACCGGCCCGAACGGCGAGGCGAGGAGTCCGCAGCGCCAAGCGGTTGCGGCGCGGTGTCATCAGTCGCAGCCGCGATCACCGTCGCGGTACCGGCGATCGGCTCAGCGACCCGACCGTCCGCATCCCCGGCGCCGGCCCCGGCCAACAGGGCAGCACCCAACGCGATGTCGTGCTTGGGGTGGGTGTCCATCGCCAGCGGACGCCCGAACTCGCCCAGAATTTCGCTGACCAGCGGGATCCGAGACGAACCGCCCACCAGCACGAACGCCGACAGTTGCTGCGCTTCGACGCCCGCCGAGCGAAGCACCCGCCGCATGGTCCCGATCGTCTCTTCGATCGTGGGGCGAAGCAGGTCCTCGAACTCGCCACGCGTGAGCCGGACCGACGTCCGGGTCGTACCGAGCACGACCGATAGCACCGTTTCGGTGTCCGCCGACAGCAGTTCCTTCGCCTCGACGCACTCGCGGCGCAGCCTCTGCAGCGCCCACACGATGTCAGGATCGTCGGGGTCGAGGTCGAGCGTGTCGGCGTCGATCGAGCGCAGGACGTGCTGGAACAACGCTTCGTCGAAGTCCACGCCGCCGAGGTGTTCGATGCCTTCGGGCGCGCCTAGCACGGTGAAGTGCCCGTCGTCGTTGCGAAGTACGGCCGCGTCGAACGTGCCGCCCCCGAGGTCGTACACCGCGATGCATTCGCCCGCCGCGACACGCTGGCGGGTGGCATAGGTGACCGCAGCCGCTTCAGGCTCAGTGCAGGTGCGCACGTCGGCGAGATCGGCGAGCAGGAATGACTGGCGCAGCAGGTCCATCTTGAAGCCGCCCCAGTTCGCCGGGTGCGACACGGTGATCGTCTCCGGTGGCTCGCCCTGCCGCTCGGTGGCCACGGCGACGACCCAGGACAGCAGCCGAGCCGTTAGCGCTTCGGCCGCGAACGGAGTCCCGCCAACCAGGATCGGGACCGAGTCGCCGATGCGCCGCTTGAACTCGCGCGCCACCCGCTCGGGTTCGGCCGCACCCCGCGCCTCGGCAGCCTCGCCGACGAGAAACTCACCGTCCGCCTTGAGGAACAGCACCGACGGGATCTGCATCGCCCGGTTTCCAAGGCCGAGCATCTCGGCCTTGCCGTCACGGAAGATCGCCGCCGCCGTGTAGGTGGTGCCGATGTCCACGCCGAGCCGATACCCCATCACGCTCCTCTGCGTTACGGAGTGTATTCGGGTGCGGGCAGTGCGGTCATCGACCACCGATCAGATGATCGCCGAATTCCTGCTCGACCACGAGCCTGCCGAGCTTTCGGTACTCCTGCTGCACGGCGGTGATCACATCAGTCATGTTGATCGGCGCTTTGGCGGCGGCCGCTCGGTATCCGGCGGTGACGGCAATGGACCTGATATTGCCGCCGGACAGGGTGAAAGCCTGTGCGCAGAACTCGAGATCGACGTCGTCGTCCACCGGCGCCGGGGCCGCGAGACAGCGGCGCCACAGTTCCAGGCGGAGCTGCTCCGAAGGCTCTGGAAAGTCGATGATCGCGTCCAAACGACGGGTAAAGGCCTCGTCGATGTTCGCGCGCAGATTAGTCGCAAGCACCGCCAGGCCGTCGAACGTTTCCATGCGTTGCAGCAGATACGCGCTTTCGATGTTGGCGTAACGATCATGCGCGTCGCGCACTTCACTGCGCTTGCCGAAGATTGCGTCTGCCTCGTCGAACAGCAACACGGCGTTGACCCCGCTTGCTTCGGCGAAGATCCGCTCGAGATTCTTCTCGGTCTCGCCGACATACTTGTCGATCACCGTGGCCAGATTGACGGTGTAGAGGTCGAGCCCCAGTTCGCCGGCTATCGCCTCGGCCGACATGGTCTTTCCGGTGCCCGAATCACCCGCGAACAGCGCGGTGATGCCACTGCCACGTCCGCCGCCCGGGCGCATCCGCCACTCGCGCAGCACAATCTCGCGATGCCGGGCGCGACCGGCAAGGTCGTGCAAGCCGGCTAACACATTCGCAGGAAGCACGAGATCCGCCCAGCTGACCTCGGGCTCGATGCGCCGGGCCAACCTTTCCAGTCCGGCCGCGTTCTGCGCGCGCGCGCCGCTGCGCAGGTCATCCGCGTCGGCAATCGTCCCGGTGAGCAGCGTTGCTGTGCGGGCGGCCTGCACAGCGCGGGAAACCTGGGTGGGGCCGAGTACGAAATGCGCAGTCACCGCCGGATCGAGGTGGGCGAGGCCGTCGCTGAGGTGCTGGTGCCAGATCGACGCGCGCTGCTCGGCCGAGGGCAGCGACGACTCGACAAGCAGCGGGACGACATCGGTCCAGTACGGGTCCCACGAACTTGGCCCGTACGTCAGCACCGGCACCGGCGCTTCAGCGAGCCGGCGCAGGACGCTCGGCGCGCTCTCGGCGAGCGCCTCGACCGGGCCGGCAACCACCCCGCCGTCGCGCAGCAACGCCTCGCGTGCCGCGAGCCGCACCAAGTTCGCCGCATCGGCCTCAGCCACCACCCGTGTGAGATCAATGTGGACGGCACTACGGTCCACTCGCTCGAGGGCCGCAATCGCGATGCTCGCGCCGGTGCCCCGAACGCGCTCACGCACGTGCACCAGCCCTGCTCCCGCGCCGAGGGCCCTCGCGATGCCGGCGGCTGGTGCCGCATCGTGCGGCCTCGCTTCGGAGAGCACACCGGACAGAGCAGGGTCGACGCCGTCGTCGCCGAGCAGGTGGGCGGTCACCCGGTCGGGCACGCGTAGCGCGCGGGTCAGGAAGGGCCGATCCGGCTCCTCCACCTCGACCAGGCCCCAGTTGACCAGGGGAGCGCTCGCGCTCAGTCGGGCCCGCACCGACGCCGACACCGGCGAAAGCGCGATGATGTCCAGCGCCAACCCGATCGTCGCGCGGCGCCGTGTCACATCGTCGTTCAGATAGCCGTAAAGACGCTCGTATCGACTGTCGAGATCGGGCACGAGGGCGATCAGGAGCAACTCCGTGTCGACGGCGGTTAGCCCCGCTGCGGATGCCAGCCAACGCAGCCGGATCATCGCGCCGGACCGCTCCGCCACGTCGGCGTCGTGCTCCACCGCCTCCCGGCGCCGGGTATCCGGTTCGGGCGTTGCTGCAGCGGGCTGCAGCAACCGCTCGACGGCGTCATCGCTCAGGTAGAGCCCGCGGAACGGATCGTCGGGTGCGGGATCGTCCTGCCTGCGGTGGGCGACCAGGGTGCGGATGCGGTCCTGGACAAGCGCCACTCGCGCGAGCAGGTAGCCCAGGCTCGGGTCACTCACGTCGGCACTCCGTCGCGCCAGCAGCGTCGCTCACGTCCGGACTCCGTCCGGATGATCAGGCCCGATGCTCATGGTTCGCTCGCAAGCGTCGCTCACGTGTCGCGGCCCCGTCGTTGGCGGCGCATCGCCGGCCGCGTCACCGCCTCTTCCGGCGCGGCGTTTGTGCCAGCCGCTGGACGACCTTGGCGTTGCCGGCGCGGCGGCCAGTCGCCGTGCCGTCCGCCGGTCGAGACCAGCGGCGGCGCGGTCACCGGCGGCCCGACCGGGTACCGCTGGCCGGTGTCTACCGGCGCGCTGACGACGACGTCGAGCGATGGCTTCAACTCCCCGCCGAGTGCCGACCAGACGTCGGCGAACGCCCGGTCCTCAGGCGGCGGCAGGCCCACGGTCATCGGGACCGGCAGCCCAAGTTCGGCCAGCGATCCCACGAGCAGATCGGCGGGAATCGCATCGTGGCGAAGAAAGCAGTACAACAACGCGGTCAGCAGGCGGTGTTCGTCCTCTGGACGCTGCGTCCAGGCGGTGATCAGATAAGACAGCTTGAAGTATCGCGGTGGGACCGTTCGGGCCTGCAGGGTCGCCGCATCGTCGTATTCGTTGAGCAGCCCACGCGAGCGCCGTCTCAGATCCTCGCGGATGTCGTAAAGGTACAGGTCGATGGTCGGTGCGTTGCGGCGCCCGGCCCAGTCCTTGGTCGGCGCGTCGAACACGACCTGGACGTCGGCACCCTCGATCGCTTCGCGGCTGACGAGCAGCCGCAGCGCAGCGTCGACGTCCTGGATCATCTTCGTCACTGTGCCGGGTGCACCGGATCACAGGCGGCCTGCGCGGGACGAGTCGCGGGCAACCGGCGCTGCCCCTTCGGGCAACCTCTGCGCGCTGCGGCACCTAGAGCACAATGATCGGAAATTGCCTGCGGAGCGACGGGTGAGAATGGCTGTGGTCAGATGCGCCAACTGTGGCGTCGGCAACGATGCGGGCGCCACGTTCTGCGCGTCCTGCCATCACTTCCTCGCCTGGGAGGAAGGCGAGCGCCGCCCGCCCGAACCCGCCGCAACACCTGTCGCCGAGCCCGCGGCAGAGCAACTCGCGCACCCCGCCAACGAATCCGTCGAGGCGCGCCCGATTCGGCCCATGGTGCCCGACAGCCCGGACGGGCAATCCAGCCCGATCCGGGACGTGCTCGGCACCGTCGACGAGGGCCGCCGCCTCGCCCTGATCAGCGGCCGCACGGATCTCCTCGACCATCTCGACCAGACACGCGCGCACGTCGCCGATCAGCTGGTGTCGGTCGCAGTCGTCGGCGAGTTCAAGCGCGGCAAGAGCACGCTCGTCAACGCCCTGCTGCAGACCGCGGTCTGCCCGGTCGACGCCGACATCGTGACCGCGGTGCCGACTGCGGTGCGCTTCGGCGAGCAGACCGCGGCGAGCGCCCACGTCGAACCGAGCGCGGACGATCCGCACCCTGCCGTCCAGAACGTCCCACTCGAGGCTCTGGCGGGGTTCGTCTCGGAGGCGGGCAACCCTGGCAACCGTCGGCGACTGCGCATGGTCGAGGTCGTGCTGCCGCACAGGATGCTGCGTTCGGGCCTGTGCCTTGTCGACACCCCGGGCGTGGGCGGGCTCGACTCCGCCCACGGGGTGATCACACTTAGCGCCCTGTCCCAGGCGGAAGGTTTGCTGTTCGTCACCGACGCCTCGCAGGAGCTCACCGCGCCCGAGTTGGAGTTCCTGAAGGAGGCGGTCGCGCGCTGCGCCAACGCCGCTTGCGTGGTCACCAAGACCGATCTCTACCTGGACTGGCGACGCATCGTCGAGCTGGACGAGCAGCATCTGCGCGTCGCAGGCCTCGAGGTGCCGGTCATCCCGGTCTCGTCCTTCCTGCGGCTGGGCGCGCCGAAGGACCCGCACCTGCTGGTCGAGTCGGGCTTTCCCGCGCTCGTCGACTTCCTGCTTGGGACGGTCGTGCCTGCGGGGACGGCGCGGACTGTCGAGACAGCCGAGGGGGAGGTCGAGTTCATCGCGGCGCAGCTCGAGGACAGCTTGCGCGCCGAGCATGCGGTACTCGAACGACCCGAGCGTGCCGAGCAGGTCATTCAGCGCCTCGACGAGGCCCAGCAAAAGACACGGCGGCTCGCCGCGCCCACCGCGACGTGGCAACAGATGCTCACCGACGGCATCCAGGACCTCGTCGCCAACGTCGAGTTCGATCTGCAGGAGCGGCTGCGCACGGTCATGCGCGACGTGGAGGCGATCATCGACGAAGGGGACCCGAACCAGACCTGGCCCGACATCGAAGTGTGGCTACGGCGCCAGGTCGTCGCGGCGGCCGTCGCCAACTACGACCGAATGGACTCCATGGCCAGCGAGCTTGCCGAGAGCGTCGCATCGACCTTCGACCTGGCCGCCAGCGAGGTGACCAGCGCACGATCGGCGAGCGTGAGTGACTCGCTGGCCAACGTTCGAATGGCGACCGCGGCCAGCCTCGAGAATCCCGGCGGGAGGGTGGCGTCGATGCTGATGGCTGGCCGCACCGCCACGCTCGTCCCGATGATCCTCGTCGGTGCACTCGGGCATCTCCTGCTGCCCGTCATCGCGCCACTGGCGCTCGTGCTCGCAGCCGGCATCGGGCAGAAGGTGATCCGCGACGAACGGCGACGGCAGACCGCGTATCGGCGTCAGCAGGCCAAGAACGCCGCGCGCCGCTACGTCGACGAGGTGGCCTTCATGGTGTCCAAGGACAGCAGGGACGCGCTGCGGGCAACGCAACGCGCGCTTCGCGACGACTTCCAGGCGCGCGCGGCCGCCCTGCACCGCTCGTCGGAGGCAGCGCTACGCGCAGTGCATACGGCGATGGCGCTCGCGCCGGACGAGCGCGATGCCCGCGCCGACGCCGTCGCACGCGAGACGGCAGCGGTCGTCGACCTGCGCAGCCGCCGCTCTGAATCCGGTGGGTTGGCGGTCGCCAATGGATGACGACCTCGTCAGCTCGGTCGACGCCTTGCTGTCGGCGGCGGCCGCGGCCGCCAGGACACCCGCTGCCTCCGAGCGCATCGCGCAGATCGCCGACCGCCTACACGGCCCGTTGCTCGTTGCGATTGCCGGGAAAGTGAAGGCGGGCAAGTCGACTCTGCTGAACGCGTTGCTCGGCGAGGCGCTGGCCGCCGTCGACGCGGGCGAGTGCACCCGCATCGTGACGTGGTATTGCCGCGCGACACAGCCCCAGGTGACGCTGTATCCGTTCGACGGCGCCGCCGAGCCGCTGCCGTTCCGGCGCTCCGGGGGTGAACTCGACATCGACCTTGGTGAGCGCGCGGTCGAGACCGTCGATCACCTCGAGGTCGGTTGGCCCACACCCCGGCTCGCCGAAGTCACCCTCGTCGACACACCGGGGATCGCGTCCATCTCGGTCGACGTGTCGGCACGCACACATCGCATCTTGACTCCGCAGGACGATCATCCGCCGGCGGTCGACGCCATCGTCTACCTGCTCCGCCACACCCACAGCAGCGACGCGCATTTCCTCGAGTCATTCCACGACGATCAGCTGGCCCATGGGTCTCCCCTAAACGTCGTGGGCGTGCTCTCACGCGCGGACGAGATCGGCTCGTGCCGGATGGACTGCCTCGACGTCGCGGACCGGGTAGCGCACCGCTACCAGAGCGACATCCGCATGCGCCGGCTTTGCCCCGTCGTCGTGCCGGTGGCCGGACTGCTGGCATATGCCGGCGCGACACTGCGGGAGAGCGAGTTTCGTCCTCTCGCCCGGATCGCTGCGCTTCCCGAGACCGAGCGGCGAGCTTTGCTGCTCAGCGCCGACCGGTTCCGCGCTCGCGAGAGTTCAGTGGACGTCACCGAAATTGAGCGCACGCACCTGCTGGAGCGCCTCGGCCTGTTCGGTGCGCGGCTCGCGATCGAGCTGATCAGCACCGGGGCGACGCCCGACGCGGCGTCGCTGGCGGCAGAGCTATCCGCGCGTAGCGGACTCGACCGGCTACGCGATTTGCTGGAGCAACAATTCCTGCATCGCAGTCAGCTGCTCAAGGCACGCTCAGCGCTGAGCGGATTGCAGGACGTGCTGCGCGCCGGCGGATGCAGCGGAACAAGCACACTTCAGTCACGCATCGAGCAGCTTTTCGTGGGCACGCACGCCTTCGAGGAGCTCCGCTTGCTGATGACGCTGAGGTCGGACGGCCTCGGTCTGGATCCCGATCGGCAGGGCGAACTCGACCGGATTCTCGGCGGCGGCGGGCACGCTGCGGCCAACCGCCTGGAACTCAACGCGGACGCAGACCCGGCCATGATCCGCGACGCGGCCTTGCAGGCACTGCAGCGTTGGCAACGCATCGCCGTTCACCCGCTCTCGGGCCGGCCGCTGCAACTGGCGGCTCGCGGTGCGTGCCGAACACTTGAGGGGTTGGTCGCAGGGGCCCCTTCGAACGCCACTATCGAGTGCAGCTGACCGGATAGCGAAGCCTCAGATCAGCCCCTCGCGCAGGACGTAGGCCACCGCGTGCGAGCGGTTGCGCAACTGAAGGCGGGTCGTCACGGCATGCACAATGTTTTTCACCGTGCGTTCGCTGTAAGACAGTTCCCGCGCGATGTCGGCCGTGTCCATCCCGTCCGCGACCATCCGGAACACCTCGGTCTCCCTGTCGGTCAGCCCGGAGAACGTGAGCCCGCGTGGACCGAGGACATGCCGTTGCAGCTGACCGAGCTGGGTAAGCAGCCGCGCCACAAGATCCGCGGGCACCTCGCCGTCGCCGGCCGCCACCTTCACGATCGCCCGGGTGATGGCTTCCGCAGTCGCCTCCGCGCGCCGCAGCAGTCCACACACGCCGGCCTCGGCAGCGACGACCAGCGCGTGGTCGTCGAACACTTCCGCGACAAGAACGATTCGTGGCTGCGAGCCCCGCCGCAGTGCACGCAGCACCCGCACGGTCTCGTCGGTCAACGCACTGGTGACCACGACCGCCACTTCGGCGGAGTCGACCTCGGTCGCGTCCACCACCCGGATCTCCGGACGTGCCCGAAGTTGGCTGGCCACGCCGGCAAGCGAGATCGGATCACTGGCGTAGATGTAGGTCCGCACGCTGTTGCTCACGATTCGCTCCCCTGTGCCGCGCCGGTGTCTGTGAGCAGCGTGCTCCCGGGGTGCTAACGGACGCTCAACGTCCGCTCAACGCGCGCACGTGCGTTCGGCATCGGCACTTGCCTGCCACGCTCGGGTACGCCCAAGGCGGCCTGGTCGTCGAGCGCGCAGCGGACACGAGCGTGCTCGATGCGGGTCTTGGTGGCAGCGATGTGGTCTCCTGCAGCAAGCAGCGAGTCGGCGAGCAACTTCCATGCGATGTCGCGGTAACGATCCAGCTCCAAGGCGCGTCGTGCAGCGACCACCGCAGCCGGCAGATCGCCGACGGACGCGTGATCGCGCCCGAGTGCACACGCCGCGTCAGCCGCGACGAGTCGCAGCCGGTCGCGCTCGTCGACGAAGTGATCAGCAGAACCTTCCTCGGGGAACAACTCACCGACATAGCGTCCGAGCGCGTGCTCCCTCAGTTCGATGCGGCGCCCGACATGATCGCGTTCGGCCGCCGCCGTCGCAAGCATGCGCTCGAATTGATGGACGTCGACGTCGACATCGCCCAGCTCGAGCCGGTAGCTGTCACCCGCTCGGCGCACCACCTCATGGTCGCCGAGACCGCCCTGCTGGAAGGCATGACGCACGCTCGACACCGCCACCTGAAGCCGGCGCGTACCGACGGTTACTGTTGCGTCCGGCCACAGCAGATCGATCAAGCGCTCCCGGTGCACGTTGCGGCCGTGCTCCAACGCGAGCAGGCGCAACAGCGCAAGTGGGCGCGGACGCAGTTCGCCCAGGTCGATCTGCACGTCCGCCACCAGCACCCGGAAGCCCCCGAAGCACACCAACCGCACCGCGGGCGTCGCTCGTACTGCCCATCGCGGCTCGGCCGCTCGGCTCGCCGGGCCGACCGACGACGTCGCCAGCTTGCGTGCCCACGTCGTGAGCACCCCGGCGTCCAGGGCTTCGAAACGCCGCGCTGCGTCGTCGAAGCGGCCGCTGGCCATAGGGTGCGAAATCTGAGCGCCTGCCACCGCGGATGCGAGTTGCAGCATCGCAGCGCCCCAGCTGTCTCCGGCGCGATCGCATTCGACGAGCAACTCGGCGAACGTGTCCAGTCGCCATGGGGCCTGGCTGGACACCGCCAGGACGGCTGCTAACACGCCGCGCGCCAACCGATCCACCCACGGGTAGCCGCCCTCAGCAGCATCCACCGTGATCTCCTCGAGTCGCTCGACGTACTGGCCGCCTCGACGACCCGCCAGGTCAGCGACCACGGCGCCTAGCGACGCCGACAGCCGGGTCATCGTGACCGCACGTGTCGAAGCGACGACCTCGGCGAAATGTGCCGCGGCTGCCTCGAAGTCGCCGAAGAGCAACGCCTCCAGCCCGACGACGAGCGCGGTCCGCGCAGGCAGCGGATCCGGCGCGCCGCGCGGTGGTGGCGCGCTCGAGCCGCGCGCACCCATCCTGGTACGGGTCGCCGCCCGCAATCGCCTCGCCCACGCGATGGCCGGGTCCCGCGGGTCGGTCGAGGATAATATGCCGGGCAGCCATACTGCCGCGACGCGGCGTTCGTCGGCGCAGCTGCGCTGGAAGTCTGGATCATCGAGAAGCGTCTCCGCGTGCCGAAAGCCAGCGATGGCCTGCTCGAGCGAGCCGTGCCGAAGCCGTCGCCGGGCCTCGGCGAGCGCGAGCCACGGATCGTCCTGGAGCAGCTGGGCGGGCAGGAGACGGGCCGGTTCGGCGGTGATAGCTGTCGTCGTGTCAGCGGAGTTCCCTTGCACCAGCAAGGCGATCGACTGCCAGTCTTCGGCCATCGCGTAGGCGCGCAGCGCGTCGCGCTGAGTACCGGCACGGAGCAGCAGTTGCGCGCAACGCTCATACCAGCGCCGCGTGTCGTCGATGCCACATTCCTGCAGCAGCGTCAGTTCCAGGTGACGCTGCAACACTTCGTGATAGCGGTAGGTCACCCCGTCGTCAGTCGAGGACGTGAACACCTGATCGCGTTCGAGCCCTTCGAGCACGTCTGCGCTGCCGCTGGTCTGGAGCAGCTCGTCACACAGCGGTCCGCTCAGCAACCCGAGCGCGCACGTCCGGACCAGGAATCTACGTCGCTCCTGCGGCAGGCCGTCCAGCACGTTGCGCGCAAGGTAGGTGCGGATGAGCCTCGCCCGCGGGCCTAGTGCCGACACCGCCTGCTGGCGCGCCAGTCCGCTCTTGCGGGCGTTGGCGAGGTGGAACAGTTGAAGGCCCGCGGCCCAGCCGCCCGTTCGGCGGGTCAGTGCAGCGGCCGTCTCGGGCGGTAGAGGTTCGTGATGCACGAGGGTGAACAGCTCCTCTACTTCCCAAACCCGGAAGCGGAGATCGTCACTGTCGATCTCGTGGATCGCGCCGGTGGCTCGCAGCATCGGCAGGTTGAACTCCGGCGCGCGTCGAGATCCCAGGATCACCCGCAACGATCGCGGCCGCAGCGACAAGAAGGTCTCGAGCGCGGCGTCGGCGGCTGACCCGCTCGCCTCGTGGAGGTCGTCGATGATGAGCAAACCGCGTTGCGTCGGGCTTACCGCTGCGAGCAAGGCTTCGACGCCGTTGCCGGTCGGGCCGTCCCCGGCGAAGCACCGGGCCAGCGTGACGCCGAGATGCGCGAGGAATGTGTCCGGAGTCATGTCGTCGGCAGTGACTCGGTACCACGCCACCGGCACGGTCGCTGCGGCTGCAACCTTCGCGAGCAGGGTCGACTTTCCCGACCCGGCGGGCGCGCAAACAAGGGTCAACGCCGGCCCGTCGTCGGCAAGAAGCGGGGATTCGAGGCGGGCGCGCGTCAGCGCGACGGGTGTGGGTCGACGTAGTTTCTCGGAAAAGACGAGCGAAGCGGCCATCGACTCTGTCAATCCTCGGCTGAAAGTCCTCCGATCCTAGCGGTTGTCCGGTTCCTGTGATCTGTGTATTGGTGACCTGTTTGGCGAGATGTGCGACCACCACAGATATATACGTCTACCTACTCGCGGCATATGGACGGGGTGGCTGTGACGAAGCGCTTGGTCGATCTCGGTGACCAGCTGCTGAGCGCGGCGCAACACGAGTTACCCACGAGCGGGATGTCGGACACGGTACGGGCGGCGTTGCGGCAAGCGTGGCCGCTGGAGGCCAGCGTTCGAATCCCGACACTTTCTTAGGACGCGATCGCTCATGGGTTAAAAGCTTCGCCGGGGGCCTCGGCACGAACAGGCGTGCGCTCGACTCCCGCCACCCGACCACCAGTTGCGAAGTCTGTTGCGTTGGCCCGCTCCCGCTCGGGCGCACCGAGTTCGACCCGCCGTCAGCTTCCTAAGCTAAGCCGGCGCTCGCCTACTTTCCCGGGCGATTATCTTGATCTTGGAGGCGGATACGTAACGGTTACGATCGGCGGAAAATCACCGTCATACGTGGCAACCGTGGTGCCATCCCAGATCCTCGCAGGCCAACAAATACGGGGATTTCCTCCTCATCGGATGCCGTAGGAACCTTCTCCGTAGGTTGCGGGTTCGAGCCCCGCGGGGCTTACAGAGAGCCAATGTTTGCTGGGCTTCGGGCAATTCCTCCGTCCCCGATTTGGCGGCCCAACGCTAACCTTCATCTCACACGAATGAGCTCGGTGCTGGCCTGCTTGTCGATAATCTGCCGTGCGGGTGGTCCTCGGCCATGGGCTTCCTACGTAGTCGCGGCAATCATGGAGACGCGCGCCCGGGTGCGGGCAAACGTGCACCTTCCGGGGAGGTCGCGATGACTGGAGTGATCGATCGACTGGTCATGGCGATGAACGCCCATGATCTCGATACTGCGGCGCGGCTCATCCATGAGGACTACCGCAGCGAGCAACCGGCGCATCCGGGCCGGGCCTTTGTGGGGCGGGCCCAGATGCGCGCCAACTGGGAGGCGATGTTCGCGGGAATCCCCGACTTCCACGCAAGGATCCGCCGGTCCGTTGAGGACGGTGACACCACCTGGACAGAATGGCAATGGTCGGGCACCCGGAGCGACGGGCTCGCGTTCGAGGTCCGAGGGATCACGCTGTTCGAGATCCGCAACGATCAGATCGTGGCGGGACGCCTGTACATGGAGGACGTCGAGCGGGACGTGGTCGGGATCGAGCAGGTCGTGGAATCCCTGTCCGGTCGCCGACCGCGAGGGAGCCGACAGTAGGACTGGCCACTGAGGACAGCTCCAAATCGGCGCAAATCCAGCTGTACACCAGCCACGTCGCCGCTTGATGAACTCATGCGCGTACCGGCGCCCTTGCATGGCGCAGCCTGTATCGGTGTGGCAGCCATGGCATCCTTTCGAAGAACAGCAAGAGCGCAGTTCAGAGCGTCACTCCGGCAAGAGAAGTCTCTTGTCCGCGGCCAGTCGTTCGAGGGGCGGCAGCGGGTAGGCCGGCTGACCGACGGGGCGGCTCACCGAGATCGACACCGCGAATCCGGGGACGGAGTCGTCCAGGAACGTGATCGTCGGCGGCCGACTCGTCGCGTCCCGGCATCAGGGCGCCCACTCGCGCTCGGCTTGGCCAGCTGCACCACAATCGCCGCGTCGCCGGCCCGGGCAGTGAACGAGCGCGACACCAGGTCGGGATCGAAGCGGCCCGCGCGCTGCGCAAGCACCGAGCTACCCGTGACCAGCACCGCCGACGCGAAGGCGCCGCGCAACGCCTCCAGCGCGGCATCGGGCAGCCCCGGTGTGCGGGCGCACACCGCAGCGGCCGGGCAGTTCGTCACTGGCGTCCCGACGGTCCGCGACGGCAGCCGAAAAAGGGGTGCCGATGTCGACGCAGCCGCAGACGAGGGCGAGGTGATGGGCGCCGGCCTGACATTGCCCGGTCCATGCCCGTTGTCGATCGCCCGGGCGATTAACGCCCCCACCACCAGGACAGCCGCGCCACCGGCGAGCGCCCGCTGCCGGCGGCCCAGGTCCTGCCGGGGCTGCGGCAGCTCCTCGTCAGACGGGGACGACACGGGCTCAGCGTAGGCGCCTCGTCCCAGCCGCCCATGCCGTCGGGGATCGGGTCCTTCGACCGAGCCGGAGTCGCTCAAGAGGCACCTGACCGCAGCGACCGACTGTCATGCCGTCAGTGCCGATCGATGGCGCCATGCAGAGGGACGGGACTACGGCTGCGCGAACCCGTGCGCCCAGTCCAGCTCCGAGTCTTCGTGCACGCAGTCTAGGCGGGCCGTCGGGAGCTCGCCCGGCAGGTCCGCAGCCTCGTGGAGCGGGGTGGTCGCAACGCCGCGGCGACGGACGCGGCTCGACCGTCAGTGTCCGGGCCGGCATGCCTGCGCCGAGAGGACCTTGAAGAGCAGCCCGTCGTCCCGGTCGGTCGTCCAGATGGCGTCGGCGGCGGCGGCCATGCCGAACGCTGGTCCGGGTAGGTCGAGCGTGCAGACGACCTTGTTCGTCCGCGTGTCGATGCGCCCGAGCTTGGCGGGGCTCGTCGTGGTGCCGTACCAGAGCGAGCCGTGGTCCAGCGCGACTGCGTCAGCCGCTCCGCCCACGTCGAACGTCGCGACGACCCGGTTGGTGCGCGGGTCGATGCGGCTGACGCCGGGCGTGCATGAGTCGTCGTAGTTGCCGGCGCCCCACACGCCGGTGTCGTCTGCGGCGAGTTGCGTACAGGCGCTCAGGGCCGGGATCCGCGCCAGGATGCGGTCGGTGCGAGGGTCGATCCGCACGACCGAATTCGCGTTGCCGTTGACGTCGGTCCAGATCGAGCCGGCGCTGGACAGAATCCACACGGGCCCGGCGGAAGACCCGGCGCCGACGGGGATCACGTCGACCACCCGCATCGTGGCGGGGTCGATTTTGGAAACCGACATGGTTGGCAATCCGTTGTGGTTCGCCACCCAGACGAAGCCGCGGAACACGGTGACGCCGAGCGGGCCGGCACCCCTCGGGGCCAGGCTGACGGTCCGGGTCACGCGGTCGCGTCGCGGGTCGATGCGCGTGAGGCTGTTGCCCGGGAAGCTGGTCACCCAGATCGCACCCGCCCCGACGCCGAGCACGGACGCGGGATCGGGCGTGGGGATGCGCGCGATCACCGCATCGGTACGTGGATTGACGCGGGTGACCATCGGCTCCGGCCCGTTCCCGACCCAGATGGAGCCGAAGGCGGCCGCGACGGAACCCGGCGTCGGCATGGCGATCGATGTGACGAGCCGCGCGCCCGCCGGGGGCGCACGATGGCCGCCGACCGTAGTGGGGTTGCCCGTCACCTTGGATCCGACTGGCGGGCCGCATTTCCCGTCTGAGCATCTGTTGTTTGACGAGGTGCACGCGGTCCCGACTGCTACCAGCGACGCCAGCGCACACCCGATCACCGCCCATCTCACTGAGGCAGTATCCACCCGCCTCGCGGCGGAGGAAAGACGCGAGGATCAGCGCGAGCGGAGGGTCGAGCCGGGTGGGTGGGCTGACGTGGCAGCTTGACGACGCGCGACATGGACGACGTCCTCGGTGAGGGCGGCGACGGGATTGGCGGACGCGCCGACGCCGCTGGCGGAGCCGAGCAAGTACGGGATGCCGTTGCCGGCGAGAAACTCGGCAGGGTCGAAGTGCTGGTCGCGGGCGGGGTGACGTGAACTCGATACCGCTCGCCTCTTGCGCGGGCAGTGCGTCTCTGGCAGCTGAAGGCCGTTCTCAGGTCGGCGAGGCAAACGTGTCGCAGCTCGGCCCACTCTCCTGCCAGCTCAACGCTGCCATCGCGCGGTGGATCGCTAGGTATCTAACCCCCACGCAGATGCGCATAGCTTCGCAATGTATCTAGAAACTTGATGAAAGCGCCGGTAGATCACCGCCGACGTTGGTTCGTTCGCCTGTTATGCCAATCAGCGGCGCATTCATCGGGCTTGCCATCACAGGTGCACTCGGCCCACGGAGCGTTCTCCTCGAGGAGTCGCGCAAGCCGCAGCAGGATGGCATCATCGCCGCGCCGGGTCATCATCTGCAACCCGACCGGTAAGCCTTGACTCGTGTATCCGGCGGATAACGTCGACTTTGGCGAAAGCATCGTCGATGGCTATTTCGATGTTTTCATGTTGGCGGGCTGCCAAAGCAAGATCGGCGAATGTGGACTCACCAAAAGTTGTGAGCAGGTGCTGCAAGTTGCGGACAACAGGTCGCGATGACAAGGCCGCCGACCTCGATCTACGCATCGACATGGACATTAATCGCATCGTAAGCTTCGTCGACAGACGTCGTTTGCCGTCGTCTTCCTGGTCACCGGTGGCCTATGGATGTCCTACCTGACCACTCCCTAACCTGACGAGGTCCGAATGAGCGTAGCCCGCCGGCTCTTCGAGGATCCGCGTAACACCTACATCGTCGAGAATGACGACCCTGGTGCATTCGACAAACGATTCGCGGGTCGCCCCGGGGTCCACCGCGAGCAGCGCTGCTGCCGCGACCGCGCGCCGGTGTGGCAGCCCTACCTGCTGCACGACAGTGACGACCCGAGCCACGACAACCCTCCGGCGTACAAGCAGGACGGCCACAGCCTGCAGGTGGAAGACGCGACTGGCCGCACCGACAAGGGTGACCATCAGATGGAGGGCTACGTCTTCGTGATGGGCCCCGACAGCGGGTACCGGCCCGATTTCGTCACCCCGCTCGAGTGGATGCGCTGGCAGTCCGTCTACTGGATGCCCTCGCCGCGCTCGGTTCCCGGCCTTCCCAACCCTCCCCGCTGGGTGCACATGCCGGGCGATGAGATGGTGCGCCGGGGGGACAGCGGCCAGATTGAGATGCTGTGGTGCCAGAAGTGCGAGACCGCACTCGAGTCGACGTGGTCGGACTTCCTGGACGCGCTGCCCGTCGCCGCGCGGGGGATCGCGATGGTCGCCTCTTCGGTTCCGGTGTTCGGAACAGCGGTGAGCTTCGCCATCACTACGACGGTGTCGCTCGCGGAAGGCGAACCTATTGACCAGTCGCTGCTCGACGCAGTCGGTGCGGCGCTCCCCGATCAGCCGGCATCAGGTATGGCGTTCAACACCGCAGTCGCCATCGCCAGGGGCGACAGCCTCACCGAGGCGATGATCGACGGACTGCCTCTGGACAGATCAGTTCGTGACGTCCTGCACGCGGCCTGGACTGTGGTCGAAGGCATCGCGAGCGGAGCCGCGGTGAGCGATGTCGCCCTTGCCGCGATACAGAGTCAGCTGACTCCCGAAGCCCAAGCAGGCATGGCCCTCGCACAGCGAGTGATCAACGGTGAGAACGTTCCGGAGCTGTTCCTCAGCCAGGCCGAGCAGGTTGTGGTCGACGGTGTGCGTCGCGAGGCGCAGGGCCTCGCGGACGCGGCAGCGAGTCAGGGCGCAGAGGCGATCGCTGCCGCACGGGCCAAAGGTGGGGCCCTCTTCAACCAGTACGTCGCCGAGTTCGGTTACCAACTGGCGCTCGACAGGCTCAGCGACGGCGCGCGTCAGGCCCTCCAGTTCGGGCTGCCCGGTGGTGCAGCGCTCAGGGACGAGCCGTTCGTCGGAACCTTCGGTTCGGTCGCCGAGACCAACGTCGCCGAGCACGACGGCTTCGCCGATCAGGGCAAGGCGCTCATCGCTTCAGGGATCCGGTATCGCGGCAGAAGCGTCGGCGCCATCGTCGGGGGAAGCACGTTCAGCGTCGACATCGACTTCTTCGACCTCCTCAATGGCGTGTGGACCAAGCGGCCGATGACCTACACGATCACAGACGCCTGGCGGCGCGGGTTTACGATCGCGATCGGTGTCTGCCAAGGGAGCTCTGAGCGCGGACCCGGCCAGCTGGCTATCTACCAGACCCTCGCCGAGGCCGGCGGGCGCGACGGCTTCGACGCCGGGCAGGCCGTCCAGTTCGAACGCACGGTGCACGGCGACCTGGGTGACCACAGCGACATCACGACCCAGACATCGGATCACGACTTGACACTGATACCGAGGGCAGTGCCCCGGTTCGTCGACCTCTCGCCGGACGCAGCGCTGGCACTGGCGAAGAAGGAAGGCGTCACGGTCGAGTTCGTTCATGCGCAGAGCGCCGACGACATCTTCGGCGAAGACCTGCAGACGCTGATGTCCGGTGAAGGCGGCGGTCGCGCCCACACGGATGCCGAGATCGTCGTCAACGTGCAACGGCCGGTCGCAGGTGCAGACATGGCCGTCGGCACCACAGTGTCACTCGGTGTTGCGCTCGCGCCGGGCGTGTCCTAGCCCAAACCGGTCAGGGTAGGAACGCCGGACGGCAACGCCCCACCGCCCGCGATAGCGCACGTCGTCAGCGAGCGGGGTGCAGCAGCGACACGATCCGACGTCAGTCTTGCCGATCCTGCTCGATCGGCTCAGCGCGCTCGAACGCCTTCGTAGCGTACCGTTCCGGTCGCCGAGTCGGACGTTCATCAGGTTCTCGGGCGATGAGGTCGGAGTCGAGCGCGGAGAACCGACAGCGGGATCGTCCGCTGGCCTGATGCCGCTCTGATGAATCACGGACCGCCGGGCGGAAGCAAGTCGGGCCGACCAGGCACGCCGAAGTCGCCGCGCAGGATCTGGTCGAATGGCAACTGGAGCAGGCGTGCTCGCTCGTCGCTGCCCGCCGCAGCCCAGTTGTCGTACATCCCGTTGCCGAAGGTGATCCACCGCCAACGCGAGTCGAACTCCAGGATGTCTCCGCCAGGAATCTCGACGAGGAATGCGCGGTGGTACGGATGGATCTCGTTGGTGAACGGGCCGGCGAGCCCGGCACCGGCCACCGTGCGCAGGAAGTCGTACTGCGGCTGGACGATCGAGGCCTGCTCGTTGTTGAGCAGATCGCGGTTGCCCGAAGCGATCGATGCCGGATCGCCGGAGACGATCTTCTCCCACGCGCCGGCGTAGGAAACGGCGGGCGCAGCGTGCAAGAACGTCACGGCGCCGTCGCCGTCGTAGCGCGGGTACATCGCGAACTGGTCGTGCAGCCCGGCAAGCATGACGATGTCCTCGCCGTCCAAGAACGCCTCGTGCTGCCAGGCGAGGTCGTAGAAGATGTCGCGTCCGATCGACACCATGATCGGCTGTTGCACGATGCCGGGGTCGGAGTCGAGGCCGCCAACGATGGCACCGCCGGCCATGTGCCCGAGACCCGCCCACAGGAACACATCGGGTTGCGCGAGTGCGAGGTCGCGGTAATACCCGTAGACATCGATGATCCGTGCACGGTTGGCCTGCCATCCGACCAACGGATTCCAGTCCGGATGATCGGCGCCGTGCGCCTTGTCCAGGGCGACGTTGGTGTAGTGCGAGGAACGGTCGCTGTAGAGAACTTGCGGATCTTCGGTCATCGCTCCGCTCCCGGCTCAGTCGATGTTCTGAGCGACCACGGCACCCCGGTCCGGGGTCCACACAATCGTGCCGCGTTCGAACCTGCCCGACTGCTGGGCACCGTCGGTGCGGATGTCGCCGACGGGGTAGCCGAGCGCGCTGTCCTGCCAGCCCTGCTCTGCCCACTTGTCGCGCACCGGGCCGTGGACCTCGTGCGCGCCCAGTTCGGGCGTCCAGTAGATCGAGCCGCCCATGAAGTGGTTGAAGCGGCCATTGCCCGGCCCGCACCCCGCTTCGTCACTCACCGGGTACCCGAGCACGCCGCGAGTGCCGCCGGTCTGCGCCCATTTGACCCGAATACCGCCGTGGACCTCGTGCGCGCCCAGTTCGGGCGTCCAGTAGATCGAGCCGTTCTGGAAGTCGCGGGCGTGCCCGTGCCCGTCCGGCAGCACCATCTCGGCGCTGCCCGCGCCCTCGTCCACAGGTGGTCCGAGCCACTGATTCTGTTGCCACTTGTCGTCGATCGCGCTCATCGTCGTCCTCCTCAGTGCTCGTCGGCCTGGATCTCGAGAAATACGGTTGGCACCCGCCCTACGCCGACTTGGGTGAACTGCTCGCCCAGGCCGTTGTCCGCGGTGAACGTGTCGTCCAGGAACCAGCCGGCGATGTCCGGTCCGGTCATCGCGCCGGTCGGGTCGCCCGGCAGCGTCGCAGCGACACCTTCGACGTCGCGCGCGCGGAAGTGCACTGCAGTTACCACCACCGGCGCCGGAACCGCCCGCAGGTCGCTCAACTGCCAGACAACCATCACGAGGATCTCTTCAGAAGTCGACGTGCCGTCCGCGGTGTAGCGGAATCGGTGCGTGTTCCCGATGCGGGTCGCGGTGCCGGTCTCGATGACGGTGTCCATGTTGTCGAACAGCTTGAGGCTGATCTTGGCGGCGGTAGTGGCGGGACTGACCAGCAAGGGCAAGGCACCTAGGGCGCGCGCGTCGGCGATTGGATTCTCCAACAGGGCGTTCGTGCCGCGTTCGATCCGGGCGATCGACACGATGCTCAGCCGGATGAGGCTACTCAGCGGATCGAGCGAGGTGATCCGATTACCGCCCACGAACAGTCGTTCGAGGACGGTCAACGACCGCAGCGGCGTCAGATCGGCGATGTTGTTGCTGTGCAGGTGCAGATCGGCGATGCCAGCGGCCGCCGCCAACGGCGACAGGTCGACAACTTGTGAGGTGTTCAGCACGACTGATATCAGCCGGGTGAACGCGTCAACACCGGTGAGGTCCTCCAGTTGCTGGTTCTCCACCGTCAGCTCACGCAGCGACGTGTCGAGCATCGTGGGCAGCGGAGCCAATGAGCGCAGGTGTGGGGAACCGTCGGTCTCGGAGAACGAGAGGTCGAGTTCGGTGATCGCGTCGGCGGCACGCTCCATGATCTCTGGAGACGCACTCTCCACGTCGACGGTAATGGTGCCGCGAATCCGGTCGGCGATTCGCGTGATGAGGAACAGTTCGTCCTGCAGTAGATCGGGCTGCTTGCGCTTGGCCCACCAGATGGCGAAGTTGCTTGCAGTTCGACGCTTGAAGTGCGGCAGCGCAGGCTCGTTCTGCGCTACGAAGGGAATCGGATCGATCGTCCCCGCAGCCACTCCGCGCGCGTGATCCATGAGCTGCCCGAGAATGCGGCGGAACGCATTCTGCAGATCGACGAGTTCCTGCGGCGTCGGCAGGTCGGCGAAGATCAACGGGGCGTCCTGGGCCTGAGCGAAAGTGAGGTCGCTGATCGCTGACAGATAGACCTGCCTGCGGATAAGGCAGTCCGCCAGCTCCTGGCGACGATCCTCGAGTTCCATCAAGCTGGGGAAGGGCAGCGCAAGCGTGTCGTAGGTGAGCAACTCGGCCTGATACGCGGCGGCGCTCTGATGGGCGGCCTGCGCGAACTCGTTCATGTGACTGCGGATAGCAGCGGCATCGGCGCCTGGCATCTTGACCTCAGCGCCAACGCCGGCGGTCTGGTAGATCTGGATGTCGACCTCGGTGTGTGACGACGCGTCTTTCTGCGCAATGTCGAGCGACGCTGAGAAGCTGCCGCTGGCGAACAACCCGTTCATCTCGCCGTGCAGCGAGGCGGAGATGTCGCGCTGGTGCTCAGCGTTGGAAGAGGTGACCCGTACCAGCGCGTGAAACTCGCCGCCGGTGTGCAGCGCCTGGGTGTACCGGTCACCGAACGCGCGCTTGAACGTTTCGAGATCGCCCTTGTCAATCAACGGTTGCGCGGCGGAGTTCGCGGTAAAACCGGAACCGGAGCGCAAGGCGTTGAGCACAACACAGGACGCGACGATGTAGGTCGACGTCGTGTTGATCGCGCTGCTCTCGGCGAATCCAAATGTGCCACCGCCGCTGAACAACGCGTACCGTGCCTCGAGTTGCGCGCCGATGTTGAGCGACTTCTCCAAACTCGCCTGCGAGGTGACCATGTCGAACTTGAACAACGCGGTCTGTCCCGGCGCCTGGGCGTCCTCGCCGACCTTCGCGACGTCCAGCGCGACGCCTACGCGTTCGACGGCATCGGAATTAAATCCTTCACCAATCACGTGGCCGTTGAACGGCACCACGATTCGCTGGGGAGCGGGCTGATCAGCCATCTGCGGGTCCCCGTCTCGACGAGTCTGCGACGGCCCCTGACACTACGCGTCAGAATAACGATGCCACCACCGATTTTCGGGAAGTATGGGCACCGGACCGCTTACGGCCACACCGTGCTGTGCCCGGCCTCCAGCAGACACTGCGTCGCAATCGCGCCCCCGGGGCCTGACCGACGGTGACGAGGCTGGTCTCGTTCGCCGGGTCAGCGCGACCGCCACCGTCGACGCCGCCAGCGCTTCCACTACGAATCGAGCGCGAACGACCAGGTCGCGGGTAGCGCGGTGATCATCGCCAAGCAGGCCAACGCGCGATCGTGACCGGGCGCGCGACCTCATTCGTCCCGCCGGCATGATCGGCCGACGCGATCCTCAGGAGGTCATAACTCCTTCCGCTCACTCGGACCGCGACGCTGCGGACCGCCCGGCGTGAGCAGATGGTCGTACTGCGGCGAACACTCGAATGACCGACTTTCAGCGCGCCCCCTTCTGAGTAACGAGCAGTATCGGCCCGCAGAATGCTCCCGAGCAACGCTATTAAATTTGGCGGTTAACGTGGGCCGAGAACAGTTCGTATGAGCCCTGCAGCTTGGACTCGATCGCGTTGGACGATTCGACGTCATAGGTCTCGAATCGCAGGACGCGATGAACAAACCCGCCACGAGTGACGGGTCGGCAGAATAGATCGCCGTACCTCGCCTTGTAACCGTCCGGATTGTCGACCGTCTCACTAGCAGCGGATGTAAGCGTCGACTCGTCAGGCTGGTTTGAAGGTCTTTGGAGCTGGTGATGCGCCGAACGTCCGACCTGATGCCGCGTGAAGAAGGTGATCATCAGACACGACACATCGTCCGCTCTGAGTTCTGTCTTTTCGGAGTAAGCAGCAATACCGGGCTTACAATGTTCGCAGCTGCACTTCGAGTTCGAAGCTGCTCGTCCAGCAGTGGACTGGTGACTTGGTGCGGCAGGCCGGGGGTCGTCTGATACGGCCTTACCTCGCGTTCGTTGCTTGAATCGGGTCGGGTCGGCTAGGCGTCGACCAGGAAGTCGCGGTAGCAGGCGTAAATACTCGCATCGTCGGATCGCGATTGGAGAATCAGATTCCACAGCTGGACGTGGACGTCACCCGGTGCACCCTGGTGCACGACGCCGTTGAGGAATGAAATGTGTCGCCGAATGTTATCGTCGAACGTCAATGCGGCCGTCTTTACGTCATCGTCCGAAAGATCATCGGCGAAGCTGCTGCCCTCGAGTTCGGGGCGCACATGGCCTGCCACTGAAGCGAGGAAGTCGTCGAAGGTGACGCCGTCGGGGAGGCCACCGGCAGTTTGCTGCACGTTGAAGAAGTCGTGGCTTATGTATCTGTCGTCGTGACCTTCGTCCAGCACGTGATTCATGATCTGCCACGTCCTGTCTTCGACGTCAACGGCACTTCCCTCGAACAGCGTCATGACCCGCGACGCGTTGTCCTGCCAGGTCCCCATCGTTCCCCCTCGGATTCGATCAATGCAGTCCAATGCAGCTCAGGGCCGCGGACCGCCCGAGACTTGTCGAATCTAGACCGGAGGGCCGACCGTGTCCATACGCATAGTGCGTATTTCGTGGCGCCCGTACCCGATCAACGAATCAAGGCGTCCGAGGGCGCATTCTTCGCGCGCGCGAACATTCGATGACTGCCTTACGGATGCGGTTTCTGGCACGCTGGGATCATCTCGGCGAGCCGGGGAGTCACCCGTGCTAGCAGCGCGATCTATCCGTTGCGCCGATGGGCCGACCTGCGGGACTAAGGCGAAGTGAGCGTCAACACCAGCGTCCGTGTGGGCCTTGGGGCTTATAGGTCTTACCTCGATGCGTTCCTCCCTCGAGCCAATAACGCAACGCCGCTAGAGCAAGACGAAGCAGCCGAGCCGCACCTGCTTCGGTGTGCATCTCGCGTTCAAAACGACGGTCGTCAACAACTCCTACGGTCTGGTACCCACCCGATCGGCCCACACGAATCGAGTGTCAGCCAGGCGATACCGAGATGAGCTACTCGGCGGTCGGTGTCGGGGTGAGACCGATGAGCATCAGAGTGGGTCGAGGCGGGCCTTGAGCAGACAGAACTCATTGCCTTCAGGGTCGGTCAGGACATCCCACGGCTCCTCGCCCGTCTGGCCGATGTCGGCTGGGCGCGCACCGAGTTTCAGAAGACGTTTTAGCTCGGCGTCCTGATCGCGGTCGGTGGCGTTGACGTCGATGTGCAGGCGGGACTTCTCCTTCTCCGGCCCATCCGTGCGACTGAGGATGATCGTCGGCTGCGGACCACCGAACCCTTCGCGCGGCCCAATTTCCACGGAGCCGTCGTCCTCGTGATCGAGCACGACGAAGTCCAGGACCTCGCACCAGAACCGCGCCAGCACCTCAGGTTCGCGGCAACCGAGCACGAGCTCACTGATCCGACATGCCATAACGAAACCTGCTTTCAGCCTGGGAACTGTCGGGGAGACCACACGCAAAACCTCATGGGCTCCCAGCAGTGCAAACAATCCCGCGACCGTATCGACGAGGTAGGCACGGGCGAAACGAATTTCAGGGCCGACCCGCCGTGAGCGGGCAGCGGGGCACCGTGCCGAGGTGGTTGTCCACAGGTGTGGGTGATGGGGGGCGGGGGTGGTGGGTGGGTGGCTAGGTTGCTGCGGTGACGGTTATCGCGGTGGATCCGGGGGGTTTTTGTGCGGCGTCGTGGGTGCTGGGTGAGAACGTGGCGCGGGGGGTGGTGGGGGTTGGGGATGGGTTGAGTGTGGGGTTGGGCGGGTCGGCTGCGATGGCGGGTGGCGATGCGATGGGGGTGGTGTGGGCGTCGGGCTATGACGGGTTGGTGTCGCGGGTGTTCGCGGTGTTGCAGGGTGTGGGTGATGGGTGTTTGCGGTTGGCGGGGTTGTTGGAGCAGAGCGGGTTCAATTACGGGTGGGCGGAGTTTTCCTCGACGTCGAGCGGGTTGCGTCCGATGGTGGCTGATCGTGGGAATTACCGCGGTGGTGGGGTGCAGTTCACGGTGCCGGGGTCGGCGGCGGGCGGGTCGGGGGGTAGCCCGGCGGGGTGGTCGTTGATCGAGTCGTTGGTCGGGTATGTGTGGCCGGACGGGCATCAGGACAGGTTGCGGGCGGCGGCGCGGGTGTGGGCGCGGGCGGGTGCTGATCTGGCGGTGCCGGCGGGCGCGGTGGCGGGGGCGATCGCCTCGATCGAGGCGCAGCGGGCGCCGGAGGTGGCCTCGGCGGTGGCGTTGTGCGCGGCGATGCGCGCCCATATCGGGCGGGTCGGCGCGGCGTGTGTGGCGGTGGGGCGCGGGTGCGCGGAGTTGGCGGCGGCGATCGATGA